>JBMFQZ010000006.1:0-190593 GCA_049968335.1 Verrucomicrobiia bacterium | reverse complement strand
GCCAGCGAAAAAATGGACTCGCGACCTGGCGTGCTCTTGACAAATTGATAATCAATGAGTTATATTCCTGCAGTCCGGAATGGACTATTTGCCGAAAGGCAATGAAGACTGGTTTGTTGTTATACAAATGCGGATTTAATTTCTGTCCGGAATGGACTATTTGCCGAAAGGCAATGAAGACATAGTCTTGTTCATTTTTCGCATCACATTGGAACAACAAGTCCGGAATGGACTATTTGCCGAAAGGCAATGAAGACGGAACCAGATTTTACGATATTATTGCCATTCGGTAAGTCCGGAATGGACTATTTGCCGAAAGGCAATGAAGACGGATTTCATACGACGCTCCTTTCTATTTAATTCCAGCAGTCCGGAATGGACTATTTGCCGAAAGGCAATGAAGACCAGTTGTAATTTCATAAATAAGAATCCCATCCTTTGGTCCGGAATGGACTATTTGCCGAAAGGCAATGAAGACCAGTTTGATTTAACGCTGGTTGCGTTAAATCTTGCAGTCCGGAATGGACTATTTGCCGAAAGGCAATGAAGACATCATATAAATTTTTTATCATTCGGCTAACGCTTTTATGTCCGGAATGGACTATTTGCCGAAAGGCAATGAAGACTACCTCGTCAAAACCCAAATAGCGCCGCAGGGCTCTGTCCGGAATGGACTATTTGCCGAAAGGCAATGAAGACTTCACGTGCTAATACAAGTATACCTTTATTAACACCAGTCCGGAATGGACTATTTGCCGAAAGGCAATGAAGACGAACAGTTTGATTTAAACGGTTGGGAGCAAAAAGGGTCCGGAATGGACTATTTGCCGAAAGGCAATGAAGACACCTTCTTCAAAATCTGCTTGAATTCCTGAACTGTAATGTCCGGAATGGACTATTTGCCGAAAGGCAATGAAGACGCGTAGACCGTACACTACGTCCGCCCTCTGGATGGCTGTCCGGAATGGACTATTTGCCGAAAGGCAATGAAGACTCTTCATCATTTTTTAACGCTTCTTTTACCTTGTTTGCGTCCGGAATGGACTATTTGCCGAAAGGCAATGAAGACCCCGTGCAGGCAGTTCAATGTTTCAAAGAGGTCTTGGTCCGGAATGGACTATTTGCCGAAAGGCAATGAAGACTTGAGGATCTTGCCCCCGGATTTGGAGGCAAAGAGCCGTCCGGAATGGACTATTTGCCGAAAGGCAATGAAGACATCTTTTGCGGCTTGAAGTGCTATTTCCCGTAACTTTGTCCGGAATGGACTATTTGCCGAAAGGCAATGAAGACACAAACTTTTCAACGGACAAACCTTTTTCTGTCCGCTGTCCGGAATGGACTATTTGCCGAAAGGCAATGAAGACTACTTCATATTTTTATCCTTTCTTGTTTTCTTGTTTTGTCCGGAATGGACTATTTGCCGAAAGGCAATGAAGACCCTTCATAGCAGATTTTAAATCCATCAAACAAATTTTAGTCCGGAATGGACTATTTGCCGAAAGGCAATGAAGACTTGACGCCGTCACTTAAGTTTGAGTCGGTGTAGGACGTCCGGAATGGACTATTTGCCGAAAGGCAATGAAGACTAAATCTTGTTAATAAAAAATTCAATTAGTTCCAAATCGTCCGGAATGGACTATTTGCCGAAAGGCAATGAAGACCTAACTAAATCTTGAATATTATCTGGTTTTTGTTGTTTGTCCGGAATGGACTATTTGCCGAAAGGCAATGAAGACCTGTCGAGAGGCAAGGAGACGTTCACGTAGACGGATTAGTCCGGAATGGACTATTTGCCGAAAGGCAATGAAGACCGAACTGCAATCGGTATTATCTAATTATAAGACGATAAGTCCGGAATGGACTATTTGCCGAAAGGCAATGAAGACCCTTCATAGCAGATTTTAAATCCATCAAACAAATTTTAGTCCGGAATGGACTATTTGCCGAAAGGCAATGAAGACGCCCCCCCCAAAAATTTATTCATTCTCCTTCTCAATAGTCCGGAATGGACTATTTGCCGAAAGGCAATGAAGACGAGTGTTTGCGTTGTTAATTTATCCCCCGTCTGCGCAGTCCGGAATGGACTATTTGCCGAAAGGCAATGAAGACTCAGGCAGTGGCTTACCGCTTTTGGCGGCATTTAGCCGTCCGGAATGGACTATTTGCCGAAAGGCAATGAAGACGAGTGTTTGCGTTGTTAATTTATCCCCCGTCTGCGCAGTCCGGAATGGACTATTTGCCGAAAGGCAATGAAGACTCAGGCAGTGGCTTACCGCTTTTGGCGGCATTTAGCCGTCCGGAATGGACTATTTGCCGAAAGGCAATGAAGACCTCAATGTCAGGCAGTGGCTTACCGCTTTTGGCGGGTCCGGAATGGACTATTTGCCGAAAGGCAATGAAGACCATCATCCCCCGTCTGCGCATTTCTGCGCAGATGTGAGTCCGGAATGGACTATTTGCCGAAAGGCAATGAAGACGACCTTACGGCTTAGGAAAGCCGCCACCGATTAGACTTGTCCGGAATGGACTATTTGCCGAAAGGCAATGAAGACAGACAAAGTTGCCAACATTGGCAACTCGATGACGTCAGGTCCGGAATGGACTATTTGCCGAAAGGCAATGAAGACGTGAAGGCTTGTCAGGAAACCAAACAGTTCTTGCCCTTTGTCCGGAATGGACTATTTGCCGAAAGGCAATGAAGACAATACCCCATAGAGTGGTAACGCCCATCCATTATCGCCAGTCCGGAATGGACTATTTGCCGAAAGGCAATGAAGACCGCGTATAGCCACTGCCTGAATTGAGATGCATTTCCGTCCGGAATGGACTATTTGCCGAAAGGCAATGAAGACTTTACGATATCTAATAAAAGCACAATATCCATTTAATCTGTCCGGAATGGACTATTTGCCGAAAGGCAATGAAGACTAATAAAGACGCGACGGCAAATAGTTGCGTCCATACAGTCCGGAATGGACTATTTGCCGAAAGGCAATGAAGACACTTACCTGTAATTTAATTTTTCGTCCACAGTTGCGGTCCGGAATGGACTATTTGCCGAAAGGCAATGAAGACCGTTCCTCTAAAACCGCTCTCTTCCTCTAAAAGAGCGTCCGGAATGGACTATTTGCCGAAAGGCAATGAAGACTATATACCTGTATTCACTATCTTTAATAATTAAATATAGTCCGGAATGGACTATTTGCCGAAAGGCAATGAAGACGCAAGCGTTTCACTGAAACCTAATTCACGTTGTAAAAGTCCGGAATGGACTATTTGCCGAAAGGCAATGAAGACTTTTTTCTGAAAAGTTTCGGTTTCACAGAGAACAGTGTGTCCGGAATGGACTATTTGCCGAAAGGCAATGAAGACTTCTCTTCAATCCTTCTTTTTTGCCTTCTCATTTTTAAGTCCGGAATGGACTATTTGCCGAAAGGCAATGAAGACTTATCCTGAAAAAGTTCACGATGATGCAGGCAAGCGTCCGGAATGGACTATTTGCCGAAAGGCAATGAAGACTGTAGTGCCAAGTAAATCGCCAAAAACTTTTGCAGTGGTCCGGAATGGACTATTTGCCGAAAGGCAATGAAGACTATTCGTCCATCTGCATCCAGCCAATTCCAATGTCTGTCCGGAATGGACTATTTGCCGAAAGGCAATGAAGACCAGTGCTTTCATGTCCAACAATACTTTCAACACTATCAGGTCCGGAATGGACTATTTGCCGAAAGGCAATGAAGACGTGTTGTGTTGTTATGCTGTTAATCTTCTCTTTTTGGGTCCGGAATGGACTATTTGCCGAAAGGCAATGAAGACCAATTTTCCACTCATTACCATAGCAATCACGTATGTGATGTCCGGAATGGACTATTTGCCGAAAGGCAATGAAGACATTTTCACTTACAAGAAATACTATATCTGACATTGTCCCGTCCGGAATGGACTATTTGCCGAAAGGCAATGAAGACCAGATATGATGATAATATTTGCTATTCTCTTGCTTTTCAGTCCGGAATGGACTATTTGCCGAAAGGCAATGAAGACATAAGTGTCTCTGGAAAAATTTCAACTTTTATTAACTCGTCCGGAATGGACTATTTGCCGAAAGGCAATGAAGACATCTTTTGCGGCTTTTTCTGATAACTCTCTCAATTGTCCGGAATGGACTATTTGCCGAAAGGCAATGAAGACCTTGTCAGAAAAACGAACAATTCTTTACCCCGACCCGCGTCCGGAATGGACTATTTGCCGAAAGGCAATGAAGACTCTCAAGAACAGGAAGACTTTCTACCGGCAGGTAGTGTCCGGAATGGACTATTTGCCGAAAGGCAATGAAGACTTCTCCTTCTCTATTGAGAAGGAGAAGGCTCTGTCGTGTCCGGAATGGACTATTTGCCGAAAGGCAATGAAGACCGTCCCGTCTCCAGTGCTGTTCCCAGCGACTGGACTGGTCCGGAATGGACTATTTGCCGAAAGGCAATGAAGACGCCGATGCAGTAGAAACGGTTCTCAGGTAACTCGTATAGTCCGGAATGGACTATTTGCCGAAAGGCAATGAAGACCGCAGAGATGCGCAAAATATTTGGACTCCGCTTGTTTCGTCCGGAATGGACTATTTGCCGAAAGGCAATGAAGACAAGTTTTCGGAACAACCGAATACTATGTCGTTTGGTTTGTCCGGAATGGACTATTTGCCGAAAGGCAATGAAGACCACCGTCAAGTTGTTCAAATATTGCAAGCGGGATTTCTGTCCGGAATGGACTATTTGCCGAAAGGCAATGAAGACGGTAACTGCTTTACGGTAAAGACCATTGACCTTAAAGCGTCCGGAATGGACTATTTGCCGAAAGGCAATGAAGACTTAATTTTTTTATTGCCCTTTGTTTTCATACGTTTTGTCCGGAATGGAGTATTTGCCGAAAGGCAAACTCAATATAATAGTTTTAGATAGCCGTTTCGGGTTTGAAAAGTAAGCGAATCGCAACGTTATTTTTGAGAGCGTTGCGATGATGTGGAATTACGATTTCTCTGTGTTCTCTGTGGTTTATTTTTTCACCACAGAGAGCACAGAGGAACACGGAGAGAAAGGCGGTTTTGAAATAGCGGGTGGTTTAAGATAAAGATGCGAAAGCCGAAACTAATTTGCTTTTTGTTTTTTTTCTTCTATCGCTTTTGTGTTCTTCAATCTCACAAAGTGATGTCGCGACCGCTCGCGTAGTCTTTACACCGCGCTCCAAAATCGCTTTACAAAAAGTGTTAGTCTTTTCGGTTTGGCGGCCTTGCTTATGCTGGATGTTTTGTCACCGCAGTGTGGTGTCATTCAGTTTTTACAATTAATACAATTTGATGTTATTGATTTGTTAATCAAATCGCTTTCTGAATTTTAAGATTGAGATTGTTAAAATAATTGTTCCCCAAATGATTAGTTTAACAGCAACCGGGACAAGTTGGTTCCATCCTGCAGCCTTTAAAAATATGGCGCGGACGGCAACGAGGTAATAACTCATCGGGATGAACCCGGAGATGAACTGGAATATTTGCGGCATATTTTCTACAGGAAACGCAAAACCGGAGAGTAAAATGAATGGCACCATTACGAAGAAAGTTGAGACCAGCATTGCCTGTTGTTGTGTTTTTACGATTGTGGAGATAAAGACGCCGAGTCCGAGAGTGCTTAGCAGGAATAGTGCGGAAAAAAGGTAGAGCAGACCGATGCTTCCTTTAAGGGGAATTCCCATAACAACTACCATAACCGGCAAGGCAAGCGTCATTTCAATAAATCCGATTAGGGCGAATGGGAGCATTTTTCCAAGAACAATTTCAACGGAGGTTAGCGGGGTAACGATTAGTTGTTCAAATGTTCCTTCTTCTTTTTCTTTAACCAGCGCCATACTTGTAACGAGCATTGTAGCAACCATCAGCAGTTGCGCCATAATTGCGGGCACCATATAGTAGCGGGATGTTAAGTCGGGGTTAAACCAGACGCGCGATTCAATCTTTATTGACGGTATTTTTGCCGCAGGGGCGGTTAACAATTTCAATTTAGTCCCGAGCCGTTCGTTAAACTGCATAACAAGTTTTTGCAACTGATTTATTCCCTGAACGCCAAAGTTGCTGTCCGATCCATCAACAAGCGCCTGCGCCAGAGCCTCTTCGCCGCGTTCAATTTTTTTCTCAAAATCGGCTGGAATTACAATTATGATTCCTGTTCTGCCGCTTATTAGCAGATCGTTATCTTGAGATTCAGAGCCTGTTAGATTTGTGACGACAAAATAATCGGTTGCTGAGATTGCTCTTGTAAACTCGCGGCTAAGATAAGAGCGGTCGTAATCTCGTATGGCAACTGTAATCTGCTTTACATCGGTATTTGCCGCATAACCGAGAACGAGCAACTGGATGAGCGGGGCTACGATCAAAACGCTCATCAGCCGCGGGTCTCGCCGCAACTGAGCAAATTCTTTGTTTAAAAAAGATTTTATTCTATAAAGCATCACAACATCTTTTTCATTTTGAACCCGGCAACTATATTAAACGCCAAACCGATTAGAAACATTGCCAGAAAAGATTGCCACAGGTCGCTAAAATCAGCCCCTCTGATTATGACCCCTCTTAAAACAGTAACAAAGTGACGAGGGATGATTAAGAGGGTAAGTGTTTGAATTATTGCTGGCATATTTTTTATTGGGAATACAAGTCCGCTCAAAACAATTGATGGCAGCAATGTTGTTATAGTTGCCACCTGCAAAGCCACCTGTTGTGAATTTGTTAAGGCGGAAATAATCATTCCTTGTCCGAGTGAGGCAAACAAAAACAACAGAGTCGCCAGTGATAGTGTTAAATACGAGCCGCGATTGACAATGCCAAAGAGCAGGTATGCCAGAAGCAGTGTTGTTGCCATTGTTAGAATGCAGATAAGGATGTATGGCGCGGTTTTGCCGGCGATAAGTTCAAACGGTTTTATGGGCGAGACCATTATCTGCTCTATTGTCCTGCGCTCTTTTTCTCTAACGATTGAAAGCGAAGCGGCAATAACGCTGGAGAGCATTAAAAAGGTGGCTATCAACCCCGGAACAAGAAAGATTGAACTTTCAAGGTTCGGATTAAACCATATACGGGGCTCAATTTGCACCAGCGGAATTGCTCCGCCTGTGGATAGCGCCGATTCTATCGCCTTTCTATTGAACCGCGCCGCTATTAAATCTAAATATCCGTGAACCGTGCTGGCGGTAGTTGAATCGGCGCCGTCAATCAACGCCTGAATAGCAACCTGTTCGCCGCCTTTGACTTTTTCAGAAAATCCTCGCGGAATAACAATCGCAACCTTCGCCTTTCCATTTAGCAACAGGTCGTCAATCTCTGATTGTTTGTTCAGACGCGCCTTTAAACTGAAATATGGATTTTGAAAAATTCCATCTAAAAACTCGCGGCTTTCTATTGTTTTATCTTCGTCAAGCGCCGCCGTAGGTATATGTTTTACATCAAAAGAGAGAGCATATCCATAGAGCACAAGCAGCAATGCCGGGACAAATATGAGCATCCCGAGCGAGAGTTTGTCCCGCAAAATTTGCCTGAATTCTTTTATTACAATGGCTGAAAATCGTTTCATACTTCATCTATTGTTCAACGGTTGCGACTGTTTCTTTGCGAGCCTCACGAATATGTCTTCAAGCCGCGGTTGAATCTTTTTTACCAGACATTGTTGACAGCCGGATTTTTTAATTTCTGACAGAAGAGACTCTGCGCTGTACAGACCGCGCCCGGCAAACAGGTGCAATTTATCTCCGAAAAACGAGACATCGCGCGCGCCTGAAATATTTATCAAGCGGGTTAATAAATCGGATTGGAATGGAATGGTTAACTCAAAGATATCCTCGTCAAGAATCTCTTCTTTAAACTGTCGCGGTGTGCCGATTGCGATGAGCCTGCCGAAATTGATGAATCCGATCCGCTGGCAAAATTCGGCTTCATCTAAAAAATGGGTGGTGACAAGGATGGTAACGCCCTTTAAGGAGAGGTCTTGGATCAAAGACCAGAAGAGCCGCCTTGCCGTCGGATCAATACCGCTGGTCGGCTCGTCAAGGAACAGAACAGCTGGTTTATGCAAAATCGCGCAGGCAAGCGCTATCCGCTGCATAATCGCGCCGGAAAGTTCGCCTGTAATTCTATTTCGCGCGCCGCCATCAAGCCCAACTTGCGCAAGCGCCCCGTCAATTGCGGAGTCAAGCGCTTTTGCCCGCAAACCGTAAACACTGCCGAAAAATCGCAGATTTTCTATAACGCTCAAATCCCGGTATAAACTGAATTTTTGAGACATATAGCCGATGTTTTGCCTAACAGCCTCCGGGTCTTTGCTGATGTCAATTCCATTTACATAGCCGGTTCCAGCGCTTGGTTTTAACAGCCCGCATAACATCCGTATTGTTGTGGATTTGCCGGCGCCGTTCGGTCCGAGAACACCGAATATCTCGCCGCGCTTGACTGAAAATGAGATATGGTCTACGGCGACAAACTTGCCGAAGCACCGTGTAAGTTCGCGCGTTTCAATAGCTGTATCGCTCTGGTTATTCAAATTCATATGGTATGACCGATCACCTCCTCTCCTTATAAAGGTTTAACACCTCATTGACTTTTCCGATTGCGTAATTAAGCCCCGCAAGGGCAATGTTCAAATCCGCGCTGTCAAGGATTACCGCAAACTGCGCGTCGGTTAACCGAGAATGGGCATCAAGAACATCGGAATGACGGGCGAGTCCGTTTTTCCATAAATCCGTTGCGACCTGAAGATTCTTCTCGGCGCTTGTCTTTATCCTGCGCGACACTTCAATCCGCTGGCGGGCGTCCATTAATTTTATCCTTGCCGAGCGAATCTCATACAATATCTGGTCGTCCAGTTTTTCTAATTTTAAATGCGACTGGTCTCTGCGCGCCGAAGCCTCTCTGACTTTTGCGGCGCGCAAACCCCAGTCAAATATATTCCACGAAACCACCACACCAGCAAAACCGTCGTCCTGCCACTTCTCGCGAGGCGGAAAGTTTAGCATATTCGGACGCGCCTGTTCATAGCGGGCAACAACAGAGACTTGCGGGTAATATTCAGATTGCGCGCTTTTAACCCGTTCATCCATAGACCGCGTCTCATAGATTCGCGCCGCCCGTTCAGGACGCGACTTCATTGCCACTTGCAAAAGTTCTTCCTCCGTCGGTATAGGAACGGACTCTATCGCATCGGGCTTGAGCGGCGTCTGGTTTGTGAAAAATTTCTCTCCTGTGAGAAAAGACAGATTCGCGTTCACAAGTTCAAGCCGTCGCTTTGCCTCTTCGTATCTCAAACGGGTCTGGTCCAGCAAAACCTCAGTTGCAAGCGCGTCATTCTCGGTAGCCATACCGGCGGCTTTAAGGTTTTTAACATCCTTATCGTGCTGTTCCATCCGCTTGACCGCAATATCCAGAGCCTGCAACTGGTAATACGCCTTTGACCAGTCCCAGTACAGTTCCAAAACCTGTAAAGTAATTGCCGATTCTGCGGCTTTTCGTTCCTCAGCGACCGAACTTTTCAACAACTCGGCGCTCTGTTTTAAACTTTTCAATCTTCCGCCGGTATAGATTGGCTGAGAGATTGTTGCCCCGGCATTATATCTATCTTCAATCGCTGGGATGGAAAGATATGGCGGTATTGCAAAGGAGTTTAATCCGCTGTAGCGGGTGTATTTTGCGTCAACGCCCATCTGCGGATATGCCTGTGCCCGCGCCTGTTGATATTGCGCCTCTGCCGCGCTGTATTCGCGGCTCAACGACTTCAGATCAATGCTGTGCTTCAACGCCTTTGCGATTATTTCATCCGGCTCAACCACAGAGTTTGTGCCGACAATCTCTGCCTTGATTGCGACGGCGTTTGCGAAAAAAACCGCAAACGCAATGATTGCCGAGCTATTAATCAATCCGCTCATTTTCATAAATTTGCTCTTTCATTTAGATTTGAAACTGAATCTTGTTCCGACGTGAATGCCACAAACGCGTCTTCTAATGTCGGCTCCCCTATTTCAAAACCGCAGCCGCTGTCCGCATTGGCCCGGATTGAATTCAACGCATCCTGCAATTGCGCTTCATTTTTCACCCACAATCGCACCCTATCGCCGTATAACAGAAGTCGCGAAGGCGAAAATTGATTTATAAGAAGGCGATAAGCCGCCTGTGGATTGCGACAAATTATGTCATACACTTTTCCGGGCATAGACGCCTTGATCCGCTCCGACGTATCGGCGATAACCAATTCGCCCCGATGCATCAGACCAACACGGTGGCAACGCTCTGCCTCGTCCAGATACGGAGTTGTCATCACGATTGTAACTCCCTGTCTTAAAATCTCGCTGAGTATATTCCAGAATTCTCCGCGAGAGACAGGGTCAACGCCTGTTGAGGGCTCGTCCAGAAAAATTATTTGCGGCGTATGAATCAAAGTGCAGGCAAGGGCGAGTTTCTTTTTCATTCCGCCCGATAAATTCTGCGCCAGCCGATCACGAAACGGTTCAAGCCTTGTGAATTTTAATAGATAGTCTCTTCTCTGCTCAAAATTTTTAACGTTGTGAAGCCGCGCAAAAAATTCAATGTTTTCGTCAATGGTTAAATCGCCGTATAAAGTAAATTCCTGCGATAGATAGCCGATTCGTTCTTTAACCTTTTGCGGTTCTTTGAGCAGATTATATCCGAGTATGGTTGCCGAGCCGCCTGATGGTTTTAACAAACCGCATAAAATTCTTATCACTGTGCTTTTTCCCGCAGAATCGGGACCAACAATTCCAAAAATCTCGCCCCTGTATATTGTTGCGGAAAAATTCTTAACAGCGGCAACATCTCCAAAATTATGCCGCAGACCCACCGTTTCTATTGCGATTGCGTTTGAGCCAGCCATAGCGGCGCTGGACTGTTGCTGCTGATTTTGTTCAACCGGCATAATTCTATATCAATTGCTTTTAATCTTCGCCTCTGCTGGATTACGCAAAAAACCGTCGGCTGGCATTCCCGGCTTCAAAACGCGGTTTTTATTTTCAAGAGTAATCTTAACTTTATACACAAGTTTTGCCCGTTCTTCTGGCGTTTGAATATTGCGCGGCGTGAACTCCGCAACCGGCGAAACATAAGTTACTTTGCCGGTAAACAGATTTGTATGCCCGTCTACCATCACATAAGCCTCCTGACCGATTTTAATATCCGCCAGCCTCGGCTCAGGCACATAAACCGAAAGCCAGACCTCGTCTAATTTTGAGAGCGTAATTACCGGCATACCGGCAGATACAAACTCTCCCTGTTCCCGAACCTTAGTAGTAACGACGCCGCTCATCGGCGCAAATACCTCGCAATCCGCAAGCGCCTTTTCAGCCTTTGCCAATTGCGCCTTTGCCAGTTCATATTGCGAGCGCGCAACCTCAATCTCCTCCTTTCGCGCCCCGGCAATCAATCGCGCCAGATTTTGTTCTGCCGCCGCTACTGCGGCGCGAGCCTTTTCAACGGCAGTGCGGGCATCATCATATTGTTTTTGAGTTGCGCTGCCCGATTTGAATACCTTTTCTATGCGGCTAAAATCGGCTTCCGCCCCCTCTGCAATGGCGCGCAATTCCTGAACTTTTGCCCGCGCCGCTTCAATATCCTCTGTTCGCGTCCCTGCAAGCACTAACGCCAATTGATTGCTTGCCACAAGCGCGGCTGCGCGCGCCTCGGCAACACGCAACTGATAATCTTTTGGATCAATCTTGAACACCAATTCCCCCGCCTTGACTTCGTCTCCCTCGTCAAACCGCAGCGTCTGGATATATCCCGAAACCTGCGGCGCAACTTGAGCCTGAGTGCACTCAATCGTCCCTGAGCCGTCCGGCGTCGGTTTATTATTAATTGAACATCCGCCTGTGAGAATAATCGCCGCAGACGCAAAAAAGAAAATAAATATTTTATTCATTTTCATTCCCCCTTTACCGGTTTTTGGTTTTTCATTCCGTAACATAAAATCTGGAAAATAATCTCTTTTGTCTCTTCAATTCCCTGCAACTTATAGCCGCCGCTGAATTGCGGTTTTGCGCTGTCTATTAATTGATGCATCCTGATGCTCCACATACAGGCTCCCGAAACAACCCACCACGACTGCAAAGGATTGAGATTGCGAAACTGAGATTTTGAAACCCCTTCGGCAATAATCTGCAGTGGCAGCGATGAACGTTCTTTTAAGAACTGATGAATCACCTTGCGCATAAGTTCGCCGTGCATTATGACAACAACGCTCAACAGACGCATCCGCACCGGGTTTTCTGTGTAATATTTAAAAATGCTGTCAACCAAATACCGGATCCGTTCTTCGGCTGTGGAAATATGTTTGGCGCCAGTTTCAAGTTGAGAGAAAAAACCGCGCAAAATATGCTTTATCGCCTCAATAAACAATGTCTGTTTGTTCTCATAATAATAATAGATCATCGCGCTATTGAGCCCTGCCTTTTTTCCTACCGCTCTTATAGTTGCGCCTTTTAGACCTTTTTCGGCAAAAACCTCTATTGCCGCAATCAACAATCTTTCTCTCTGTTCGCTATTTAAACGTTTCATAATAATTAATCAACAGATTTAATCATACGATTAACAACAATATTTTGCAAGACATTATTTAATCATTTGATTAATTTGTTAAATCATATCTTTATCATCCCAAGAAACTATAATTCTTCCGTGATATTAGATATGAATCAACATTTTCGTCGGTTAAGATAAACCGAATGCTTTTTTCAACATTTTTATGCTTTTAGGAACCGCAATGTCTGGATTTTCTTTTCCTTCAAATTCAAGGGAAACATAGCCGGTGTAATTGGCTTTTGCGAGAATTGCCGCTATTCGTTTGTAGTCTAAATCAAGCGTATACCACTCGCCGCCTCCGTAATAAGTTTTTGCCTGAACGTAGACGGTTTTTGGAGCGATTTTTTCAAGTTTATCGTACGGATTTTCAAGAAAGTTTCCGGTATCCATCAGCGCTCCGAGCCAAGGGGATTGAATGCTGTTGAGGATTTTCAGCACGCCTTCGGGCGTTCGGGTTAAGCCCCAGTGGTTTTCAAGCGCAAGGACTACTCCGCATTTTTCAGCCTCTGGCAGGCATTTTTCCGTGCAATCAATGCACCATTTAAATCCATCTTCTTCCGTATATCCCGGCAGAACTGGCTCTATTCCGCGGGCTTTCATCAAATCGTCAAAATTAGAAATTGTGTTCCAACGTCCTGAATTGAGGCGGATAACCGGGATACCGAGTTCGCTTGCGATCTGAATGCATTTGATCGTGTGCTGAATCTCGCGGTTTCGCGCCTCCGGGTCGGGGTCAACAAAATCTTGATGAATAGAAAGACAGACAAGCGAGACTCCGTTTAAAAAAGCGGTTCGTTTGAGTTTTTTAAGATAGACGATATGTTCTTTTGCGAGCGGTTCTCTCTCCGGTATGTCCATCTGACGGTGCAAAACATCTACTCCGCAAACACCGATGCGGGAAGCCTTTTCAATCACGGTTTCTACTGGGACTTTTTGTGAACGGAAATGCCAGTAAGAGTATGTGGCAATTCCTAATGAGACGCGCGGTTTTAAATCAGTATTTTCTGTGGCGGCGCGAAGGTCTAAAAATGCGGAAGCGGATGCCGTTGCCGCAAATGCTTTAAAAAAATTCCGTCTTGATGTTTCCATAAAACAATTAAACTCCTTTTTCTAAACAACTACAATTTTATAAATTAGCGGCGAGGGGTTTAAAATTTCCTCTTTAATCTTTTGATAGTTGATGAAATATTTTGCGCCGGGAAGTTTTCTCTTTTTTCGGTTAAACTCTTAATCGGTTGCCACTCTGTTGTTCCCTCCATTTGAATTGGCGTGGACTCTCCGATTCTGCCGTCATTTAGCCATTCAATAATTTTTAAACCGCTCACAGGTCCGTAAACGCGATTATCGGCGCCGATTACTTTGTATAATTTTTCTTTTATGATGAATCTTGCGTAATCGGCGGCGACTTTTTCCGCCAGTTCAACGGGATTCTTTGCCTCGGGGTATTCTTTGACTGCCTGTTGAGCGATCTTTGCCGCTTCGGATATTTTTTCAATAAACTCGCCTATCTTAGTGTCGGCTACCTTTTCCTGACCGAGTTGCAGGTCTTGAATCACAGAAGCGGTTGCTTCTACTTGTTGAGCGGCGGTTTGCAATGTGGTAGTAAATTCGGTTCCTGCGGCGCCAAGGGTTTCATATCCATTTACCACTACTTCAAGCCTCCCTGCGCTTGTATTGATCATTAGACCATGAACCGGGATTTTAGGGCTGATGAGCGGGCTATGTCTGATGAATTCAACTGATTTGATGACGTTTTGCCGTTCACTGGCAAAGAGTCCAAAGAATTCAACTATATTATCGGGCAATTTGCTTCTATCAATTCCAAGCGCTTTGAACTGCTCGGTCAGGGTTAACACGGTTGATTTGCCGACAAGGCAATCTGTATGACCGATCACGGCGATTTCTCTTCCCTGTTTGATCGCGCAGGCAAGGGCGATTGACCGTGTTGTGCTACTGAATGGACCTGTGATTATATTGCCTGCGTTCCGGAGCCAGACTACCATATCTTCCGGCAATCCAAGCGCATCGGGAAACAATTTGTTTAACCGCGGATCAATGCAGGTGAGAATAACAATGGGCAGCGAATCAATATATTCAACGGCGTCAAGTGAAACTGATTTTAACGGGTCAGACGATTCTTTATTTGCCTTTATTATTGCCTCAATTAGTTTCATTTCTGAACGTCATTCTCTTATGTCTGTTCTTTTTGTGATTCAGTCTGCGCTTGCGGTTTTTGAGATTCGCTTTCCATAGATCTTTTTATTGCCGGCACCTGCTCCATCAATTTTTCTAATTTTATCCCTGTAAGGCTTTCAATCACTGGCGGGAGTTGAGCCATAATTTGGGCAACATCTCCTGTAAATTTGCTTGCCCCGCCTCCAGATGAATTGCCGGAATTTATAATAACAATCTTTTCTGTCTTTGATAGCGGTTCAGAGATTTTAGCGGCAATTTCCGGCAGAACTTTAACAATCATTTCAATCACTGCCGCCTCGTTATATTGTTTGAATGCCTCGGCTTTGACGCGCATTGCTTCTGCGGTGGCGCGTCCCTGCGCCTCTATTACAGCAGCCTCAGCAAGCCCGCGCGCCTTTAGCGATTCTGCTTCTGCATAGCCGAGGGCTTTTGTAACATCTGCGTTGGCGAGACCTTGCGCCTTTGCAACGTCCGCGCTTGCAAAGCCTGTCGCTTTTGTAGCGTTTGCCGCGCCGTTTGCCTCGGTTTCTAATTGATACTTCTTTGCGTTTGCCAACGTCTCTACCTTATAGCGCTCGGCATCGGCAGGTTTTTGAACGTTTGCTTGCAGTTCTTTTTCTTTCCTGCGGATTTCCTGTTCCTGCAATTCTATCTGTTTCTGCTTTTCTATAATGCTGACCTGAATCTCTTCGGCTTTTACAAGTTGACCTGTCTTAAACTTCTGCAGGTCATAAGCAAGATCGGCTTCTGCTTTTTTCTGGTTAACCGCCGCTTGATATGTTGCAACGTTTATCTGGTAGTCCCGCTGGGCTTCGGCAATTTTTGTATCTGCGGCGTATTTTGCCTCCTGTCCGGCTTGTTGAGCCTGAGCGCTTTTTATTATTGCGTCTCTATCGGCCTCAGCCTGAGCGATCTGGGCATCCCGTTTTACCTGCGCGATTCTCGGCTTGCCTAAGGCGTCAAGATAGCCCTGATTATCGCGAATGTCTCGGATAGTGAAACTGACAATTGAAAGCCCCATATTAGCCATATCGCCGGCGGCAACCTCCTGAACCTTTGCGGCAAAGGCGTCGCGATTCTGATAAATCTCTTCAACGCTAAGAGTGCCGAGAATTGCGCGCAGATGTCCCTCAAGAGTTTGAGTTGCGATGCTTTTAATTTCGTCCCGTCCTTTGCTTAAAAATTGCTCCGCGGCGGTTGCTATTGAGATATCGTCGCCTTTGACCTTTATCTGAGCCACACCGTCAACTTTTACCGGCACGCCTTTACTTGTATAAACCTCCGGAGTTTGAACGTCTATAGTGATTAATTCAAGAGAGAGAACGTCCACTTTTTCAATAATTGGATAGACGAATGTGCCGCCGCCCTTTACGATTCTGAAGCCCCTGACCCGTTCAACGCCATCGGCATCTATGTATTTGTGTTTTCGTCCGGAGACTATTAGAACCTCGTTCGGACCAACCTTTGTGTAGCGGCTTAATACTATGGCAATACCGAGTATTACAACAAGAACTATTATTATTGCGGCAAGGACTGCCAATCCAGAACCGCCGCTAAACTGTGCTATTAGAGTTATTGCATTCATCTTGGTTTACTTTTGAATTTTAACGTAAAATTGAGAGCCTACTATCTTTGAAATCCTTACCAAACTGCCGCTTTGCACTGGACAGCCGGTCTGTTCTCGCGCAGGCGCGCTGTAGCGAGTGCCGCCGTGAACGTATGTTATCTCGCCAACGCCATTTTCAGGTATCGGCGTAATAACGGTTGCCTCTTTCCCGATCAATTCCACAACCTTTGATTCGCTTGAACTCTGGGTTTCTCTAAAGAGTTTTCTAAGAAGAAAAAGGACAATTGACGCCACGATAAACGCGCAAACAATTGATAGCGGCGCGCTGATATACGGTTTTTGAGCCCATTCAAACTGATTCCATATAATCCCAAAGCCGCCAAATGCAGTGATAAAAGAGGCAATAACAGTGGGACTGAAAGCCGAGACGCCAACCCCATCGCTCGTATCGGCGCCCGCCTCAGCGTGACCGCCGCTCCCTATGTCAGCGTCGTGCCCGCCAACTATGTGACCAAGCACAGCGCACGCTACCATAAATAAAAATCCGGCAACGAGGCAAAATAGATAAATCAGGGTTATCATTGGCTTGCGCCTGTCATTTTATACATAGGTTAATTTTAAATTATTAAAAAACAAGAAAAATCTCAAAAATCTTATTCATCATCTTGAATTATTAACGTTTCAGGTTGGAATTCTCAGGATTCAGGCTTGTTCAGTGGCAAAGATAGATTTGCGTCATTTTGCAACGTTTCCCGAAATGTTTTCGGTAAAATATAAACAACGTTGTTTACAAATTACTTTGCCGAAGCCGTTCTTGGGGAAAATGATGGCGCGTTGGTTTCTGATGTTTGTATTGGTGAGGGTTTTTCCACAAGTGTATAGAGAAATTCGCCAAGCGCCTTAATTTCATCCTGAGTTCCGACAAGCGGCGGCATATAGGCGCGATAGGGTGAGTCTTCTTTGTATTCGTGCAATATGTTCAAGATATTCATTATTCCCTGTTTATCGCGTCCATCAAGCAAACGTTTCATAGACCTATATCCATCTTTTGTGTGGCAAGCCATACATTGACCGCGGAACATCAACTCTCCCCGTGTCAGTTCAGAGACCGCGTTAGAATTGCTATTCGGAAGCCATTTGTTGTTTGTTAAATATCCGTTCTGGTTGTATTCTTTTACCTTAGAGATGCGAACTCCGTTTGAATACATATAATTAGCAATTACGTAAGGTTTGCGGAGCATCTCGCGGGCATACTCGCCGGAGGCAGTGGCAAACAGGGCAAGGATAATAATCACCACCGCGTTTGAAAACTTAAATGTTGCTGGCGACCTCCAACCAAGAAAATATACAACCCCGGCAATTATCACTGAGCTTGAAACAAGCACGACAATTGTGCGGGTTAATTGGCTAAAAATGCCCTGACCTATTGAGGCCATACCTAATTGAAGCAGATGACGTTGTGGTTCGGGCACCTGCCAGATATACCAGAGGAAAAAGAAAGGTATTGCGACGAAGGCGGCAAACACCCACTTTGAACTCCAGCGAACAACCTCGGCTTTTAGCGGCGATTTGTCGTCCAATCTGCTTGCTGTTACAAGCGCCCAAACCCCGGCAAGCGCCGCGCATACTGCCGAGCGCAAAAAGAGGCTTGGCAGGAACGTTGGATTAAAGAATGCCTGAAAGAATTTGTCAGGTTCATTGCCGCTGCCGGCAATAGAAAGCCAGCTGTTGCCCGGGGTCAGCATAAATGTGAGAATCCCGTTTATGATAAATAGGGTCATAATAGAGGCAGCCGCATAGAGCCATCCTACTTTTAGATGCAATTCATCTGATATCCGGTTCCAGGAGTAGTAATAGACGGCGATTGTTGATAGTTCAACAAGGAAGAAGACCCATTCTGTTGCCCAGGCAAAAACAAAGTTGTGAATAAGCGCGCTGGTGGCTTCTGGATGCGCAAGCCCGATTGCGAACCAGATACCCACCCCGCTTACCGCGCCGAAGACGCCCGTAAGGATGAGAAAGAATTTAGAATGCCGACGCAATACTTCTAACCAGTCGCGTCTGCCTTCGCGAAGGGCTTTTTGCTCGGCAAGCGGCAAATAGAACCCGCCGCCAACGGCAAAATGTGAGATCATAACGTGGAATATGGCGATTATTCCAATCACCCATCCACTCCCGATATGCGGTACTTCCCAAACCGGATAGTTCATAAAATACTTATCTTATTTTAAAGCTAGATAACCCCAGATTGTTGTTATAACAAGCATTGCCAGAGTAAACAGCCCGAACCACGTGGCGCGGCGCGCCCGTTTGCCGCTGGCGCTTGTATTATCGTAAAACGGTATAAGCGTCCAGAGAACAAGCCCGACGGTGAAAATAACCAAGCCGAGCAATTCACCGGTGATTCCCGGAAACCATTTTCCGAGCGCTTTAAGAACTTGAAATGAACTCATAAAATACCACTCAGGATGAATGCCGGCAGGGGCTGGTTTGAGCGGGTCCGCCGGTTGTCCTAATTGCCAGGGAAACATTGCCGCTAATAATATTAAAACGTTCAGGGCAACGAGCCACATAGCAAGGTCGCGGATGAAAAAGTTCGGGAAAAACGGAACCGATTTTCTTTGCTCTGGCGGTTTTGCCTCCTCTGATGGAGGCAGCGCGTTGCCGTGTTTTTGAATTAAATATAGATGCAGACCGAGCACGGCTAAAAATATTGCCGGCAATACAACAACGTGAAGTGCAAAAAATCGCTGAACAGTATATTCATTTACTTCTAAACCGCCGCGGATGAGCGAGGCGAGGTTTGTTCCTATTGAAGAAAGCCCTTGAGCCTTTATTCCAATCGCGGCAAGCGCGCTCGCAAATACCCCCCCGATTGCGTCTAACGGTGTAGCGGTTATTTCAAGTCCAACTTTTGTTGCGAAAAATGCAAGGTCATCCATCGGCAACAGATATCCGCTGAAACCGAACAGCATTGCCAGCAACAGTAACAGAAGTCCGCTGAGCCATCCGATTTCGCGCGGTTTTCTATAAGCCTTCATAAAGAAAACCGAAAACATATGAACAAAAACGGCAACAAGCATAAGGTTTGCCGCCCAAGAGTGGATTGACCGTATCAGCCAGCCGAATTGTATTTCGTAAGTGATCTGGCGAACCGACTCGTAGGCTTCAGTACCGGGACGATAGTAAATAAGAAGCATCGCCCCGGTAAATGCCTGGATTATAAAAAATAGCATTGAAATCCCGCCCCAGTAATACCAGAAAGTATGTTTGTGTTCTGGAACGGTCTTTTTCTTTGCAAGTTCTACAATATCGGATATCCCGATTCGCTCGTCGCACCAGGTATAAACTTGTTTTGCAATGGATTTCATCTGCATAGGTATTTACGCTCTTGAAACAATTACGCCTGAATCGGTTACTTGAACCTTATACTGTTTTAAAGGACGCGGCGGCGGACCGGCTATGTTTTTACCGCTCATCGGATCGTAAGTCCCGCCGTGACACTCGCAGAAAATCCGATTATTTTGTTCCTCATATTTTACCGTGCAGCCTAAATGCGTGCATACGGCGTCAAGGGCAATCCAACTGCCATCTTTATGATGTATTAACCAGGCTGGACGGGCTCCGAATTTAAAAATCATTCCAGCGCCCGGAGCAAGTTTATGCGCGTCTTTAAGCAATATCTCTTTTACTGCCGCTTCTTTAGCAGCCTTTTCAACCGGGCTCTCAAGATACCTGTATATAGGATATCCGAGCATTGCCGCATAGCAGAGACCGGCGGCACCAAGCGCGATGCGCGAAAATGTCCGGCGCGAGACTTTTTCGTTTTCCGCCGCATCAGCCGACTCTTTGACAACATTAATTTTTGTCTGTTCACTCATTTTCTAATGTTATAAATTAATTTAACTTAACAATATTTCAAACTGCCCGTTAATTTTCCTTTTTAACCTGCGGTTTTGCCCCCACCATCACATTAATCAGCCATCCAATAGCAACAAGTCCAAGAACAAAAGACCCTAAAAATATCCCTACTACATACCAGTTTGTCACAACGTTGCGCTGGAGAACATTGAATCCTTTTTCCATAAGTGTGATATCGCGGATTCCATCTCTGCATATTACAGCGGAAAGCATTGCAACGATTATGAGGCAAAGCCCGACATATCGGTTTGGTAAAGCGCTGGATTTGCCGAATCCGCGCCAGACACTAAATATAAATATTCCCAGCATTGCTCCAAGCCAGAGGATTCCTGCGGTTTTATAAAGAACATTTGAAGCCAGTCCGTTGAATACAGACTGCGGCTGAGCGTGTATTACCCAAAACGCGACCGGGACGTTGATTAAAACGCCAACCGTTGCAATCTTTCCACCAAGTTTTGAGAGATAACCGGAGATGCGGTCTGAAACATTTTTAGATGACGATAACCAGACCATCCACAATCCGCCTGCCACCAGTCCCCCTGTGAGCATAAATAGCCAGCGCGGCAGCAATGTTGGATCAGCTGGCGGCAAATGAGTGCCGTACGGAGAGGCGGCATACATCTGGTTCCAGACCTCCGGCTTCAACATAAGAGTCATTGTTGTTGAATAAATCTTCGCTATTGCAATGACTAAAATCCAACCCACAAGCCCTTTATGCCACGATATTTTTTCGTCTTCAAAACCGCCGGCATATCTGTAAATGTGCCAGTATGCTCCCATTAATAGAAAGATTACCGCGATCCAAAAAACCCCGATCAAAACGCTGCTAGTGTAAAAAGAACGTCCGTATAAAACCTGAAGAAACAAGAGCGGCGGCACGCCAAAGTTGATGACGTAAGTCATAACGACAGGCAATCTAAGTGTGAGGGTCTTTGCGGATTCTTTTCTGAATAGCAACTTTGTTTCATCTTTTGAATTGCGCGCTAAAAACCCAAGCGCTGTGCCTATTAATAAACCGCCAAGCAGTATCTGGACGGCAATGAAGTGCAGTGAAAGGGTTAAGTTATGAAGGATTTTAAAAAGTTCTACGGGCGCCGGCAATGGTATCGGATCAACGTTCGGATACATATTCATATCAATCTTAAAACTTTGTTTATTCAGATTAACAAAAGACTGTATCTTTATAATTTACCCGGATTTCAACAACCTGTTCTCGCCTGCTAAAATCCGCGTTTTATATAATACAGCCTGCAATCTTGCCGTATATGCGAACGGCAAAATTTTTTCAATATAACACATTTAGCATATTTTTCAAAAATATAATCAATAATATGAACCACGGTTAGACTAACCTGGATCGTCGGCATTTAAAAAAATTATAACTTAATGGAACGCATTTTTTTGGAGTGCGGTGGCAAGACTACGACAGTAGTCGCGACACCGCTTTGTGACTTTAGACAACAAAAAATCAGCGAAATAATACCAGAATTAAGGAAGTAAATTTGTTCTGGATTAAAAAAGGAGATTTTTTATTGATTTGGTATTTCATCTCAAGTTTAGTTATCTAATAACATTCACATAGCGGCGTCGCAGTTGCTGCGCAACTTTGCCGCACGCACTCCATAAAAAATTCGCCACCGCTTTGTGAGATTGGACAACACAATAATAGAAATATTATACCAAAACAAAGAAGGTAAAATAATTTATGATTTGGTCTTTCATCTCAAGTTTAGTTATCTAATAACATTCACATAGCGGCGGCGCAGTTGCTACGCAACTTTGCCGCACGCACTCCAAAAATTTTTTATTGTGCGGTAGTCCCGCGTCGCGTTACGGCGTTCTGGTATGAAATCTCTTACGATTATATGGTTTTAATTTGAAAGCGCCAGCATCCGATCAATCGGTTGTTTTGCTTTTTCAATAATTTCTTTGCTTAGTTCAATACGAGGCTGTAGTGTCTCCATACATTGGAGGAGTTTTTCAAGCGTATTCATTTTCATATATTTGCATTCGCTGCACATACAATTAGAAACTGGAACCCTAAAGAACTCTTTGTCCGGACATTCTTTTTTTAGCCTGTGAATCATACCCGATTCAGTAACTATGATGAAGGATTTAGCCGGGCTTTTTTTGCAAAACTCAACCATTTTTTCTGTTGAACAAACCTCGTCGGCAAGCATTCTAACGGCTTTTGTGCATTCTGGATGCGCGATCAGGGGGGCGCTTGGGTGTTCGCGTTTTATTCGCATAACGGTGTCGTGCGTAAATTCAATATGGGCATAGCAATTGCCTTTCCAGAGGGTCATTTTTCTGCCGGTTTTTTCCATAACCCACTCGCCAAGGTTTTCATCCGGCACAAACAATAGGTCTTTATCTTTTGGAGCCGCGTTAACGATTTTTACGGCATTCCCGCTGGTGCAGATAACATCGCTAAGCGCTTTAACCGCGGCGCTGCAATTTATATAACTGATTGTGTAGAAATTCGGGTTCGTTTCCTGCAATTCTTTTAATTTGTCGGCTGGACAACTCTCTTCAAGGGAGCAGCCGGCTTGAGCGTCGGGCAATATGACAAGTTTATCCGGGTTCAAAATCTTTGCCGTCTCAGCCATAAAATGGACGCCGCAAAATACGATCACATCGGCATTGGTTTTTGACGCCTGACGCGACAGTCCGAGCGAGTCGCCCACAAAATCGGCAACGTCCTGTATTTCTGGAACCTGATAATTATGGGCAAGGATGACCGCGTTGAGTTTTTTCTTCAACGCAACGATTTCGCGAGATAGAGTGTCTTTTAACTCTCGCGGCACTACCGGACGCGCTTCCAGACAATCAAGTCCACTTTTATTTTCGGTATCATTTACCATAAATTATAACTAATCCTGAATATTAATTTAGTCAATAAAATGGAATCGGGAAAAACATCTAAATCCTAAGGATTTCAGGTGGGCTCAATCATATCTCTTTCGGCTGCTTGCTTTTGATGGTATGATTATTTATTGTTTTTAAAATGCGGATTTTAGATAGATATTTATTAAGAGAGTTTCTAACGCCTTTTGGATATTGTCTTGGTGGTTTTTTCATATTTTGGCTAACGTTTCAATTATTCTCAGAACTGGATGAATTCCAGAGGGCGGGGCTTAGCGTTATTGAAGTTGCCTATTATTTTATCTACACACTGCCTGAACTGTTATTGAGGGTTGTGCCGTTCGGACTGTTGCTTGCGATGTTATACGCAATAAACAATCATAATAAATACAATGAAATAGTTGCGATTCGCGGCGCAGGCATTAGTTTGTGGCGGATTAGTTACCCCTATTTCCTGGTCAGTATCGTCTGCGGACTGTTTTTATTCGTTTTAAACGAATATCTTATGCCCGATGGCGCTGAGCGGGCTATGGGAATTCTGCGCGGAGATTACGTTAAGGGAGAAAAGGGAGAAGAGAAAAACCTGATTAAATTTTTAACATTTAAAAATGCAAAGGCAAACCGTACCTGGGTAATTGAAGAATATGACCCGGAGAGTTCGCAAATGATTAAGCCGCATATAGAGTGGGAATCTACAAATAAAACAATATATTCACTGATAGCCGAGCGGGGTTTGCGAACTAACGGCGTCTGGACTTTTTACAATGTTCAGGTTCTGGTTTTTAAGTCGGGCGACCCGGTGCCCGGGCGCGGTTTTACAAACATCCTTGCAGTGCCAGAATTTACCGAGACGCCGGAGCAGATTAAGAGCGAAATAAAAATCGGCGGATTAACCGATTTGAAACAGGCGCGCGGAGTCTCGCTTTCGTTAAAAGAGATAGTTCAATATCAGCAAATTCATCCCGACCAGCGGCGTAATCCGGTATTAAACACAAAGTTTCACGTCCGTCTTGCCCAGCCATTTACCTGTCCGGTAATTGTGTTGATAGCGTTGCCTTTTGCAAGGCTTGGCTCAAGGCGAAATGTGTTTGTTGGCGTTGCGAGCAGTGTATTTATCGGGTTCGGCTACTTTGTAGTCCAGCGCTTTGGCGAAGCGGCAGGAATGGGCGGTCATCTTAATCCGCTTTTTGCCGGATGGCTGCCAAATATTTTGTTTGCGGTTTTAGGTTTTGTGATGATATTGAGGGCGCGGTAAGAAGACTGACCAAATCGGTGAAAGAAAAAAACGACATCGCGGCGCGGTATGAGCGGCTTAAACTGCTCTACGAGGTGTTTAGCCGCATTCACTCAACCCTTGAACCTAAACAGGCGCTAAATTTAATCGTTGAATCGGCAGTTTCTCTTATGAATGCTAGCAGCGGTTCAATGGTTCTTGTGAATCCTACAAGCGGCTTTCTTGAGATTGAAGCAAGTTATGGTTTGCCCGCCGGTGGCGAGAATTTGCGTTTACGGGTTGGCGAAGGAATAACCGGATGGGTTGCAAAATTTGGCAAATCCGCGCGTGTCAGCGATGTTACTAAAGACAGCCGTTATGTAACGATATGGAAAAATGTCCGCTCTGAAATGGCAGTGCCAATTTTTGTTAATGAATCTGTGCGCGGGGTTTTAAATGTTGATTCAGAAAGGTTAAACGGCTTCAGTGAGGAGGATCAACAGATGCTCGAATCCCTTGCGAATGAAGCGGCGCGGGTGATTCAAAATACCTGGCTTTATGAGCAGTTGCGTCAAAAGGTAAATCTATTTCAATCTCTGGCTTCGGCTATCCGAGTTATAAACTCTACTTTAAATATTGATGAAGTCTTACCATTAATAACACAGCAGGCGCGGCAGCTTATGCGAGCGCGGATGAGTTCGCTCCTGCTTCTTGATGAAACGGGAGAATGGTTGCAATTACAGTCCTGCGACGGCGCAAGCAAACATTATTTGAATAAACCTCAGCTAAATGTTGACGAAAGTTTGCTTGGGGTTGTTGTAAAACGACGCAAGCCGATTCAGGTAGAAAATGTGCAGCAATCAAGTCTTTATCAGGCAGTGGAAATTGCACGCCGCGAAGGATTGGTCTCTCTATTGAGCGTTCCACTGTTGTTTCAACAGGAGGCTATTGGCGTTTTAAACGTTTATACTGGCGAACCGTATAAATTTTCAAACGAAGAAGTTCAAATAATGAATACCCTTGCGGAACTTTCTGCAATCGCAATTCAAAAAAGCCGCCTTTATAAACAGATGGTTGACCTTGAAGAACAGATTAGACGGAGCGAACGGCTCTCTCTGCTCGGTCTTATTTCAGCAGAGGTTGCCCACGAGATTAGAAATCCGTTAACTGTGATGAAGCTGCTGTTTCATTCGCTTGACTTCAAATTTCCAGAAAACGACCCGCGTTCAAAAGATGTTCAGATCATCGCTCAAAAAATGGAGGATATGAACAAAATCGTAGAAAGAATACTTGATTTTGCGCGCAAGGACGAACTTAATTTTTCCGAATTAAATATAAATAAGGTTATTGAAGAACTCGCAATCCTTGTCAGACAGAGATTACAGTCGCAAAATATAACTCTTGCCTGCGAATTATCCCGAGATTTACCGGTGATTCAAGTTGACAGAGTCCAGATTGAACAAGCGTTTTTGAATCTGATTTTAAACAGCGCCGAGGCGATGCCGCAGGGGGGAAAACTGCTCATATCTACCGGCGTCATACGGCAAAATGATAAACAGAATTTTGTCTTTATCCAATTCAAAGATACAGGCAAAGGGATGCCACAAGAAGTAGTAAAACGGGCATTTGACTCTTTGTTCAGCGCTTCAAAGCCAAAGGGCACAGGGCTCGGGCTCGCCATAGTAAAAAGGATAGTTGACCTCCATAAAGGAAAAATTGAAGTGCAATCAAAAACGAAAAAGGGAACAACAATCCGCATCTTTCTTCCATTAAATTAAAGGTGAATGAATCTGTCGTTGGATAAAAACAATGTCATTGATGGCAAACGCTCCGCAGTCCCTAACGAACTCTCTTTTCATCTCTTTGATAAATATAATTTTACCAAGAAATATATTCCATAGTCTTGCTCTTGATTCTGGCTCGTCACGTCAGTTCTTAAATCCAACCGCGAATAATTTTGTCATAGTGGCAATATAGACTGCGCCGTTTGCCGCAACGGCTGAACTGCTGATTGGCGCCCCGAGGTCTATGGAGCATAGTACCCGTTTTTCACGCGAGGCGGAAACTATCCAGAAATCGCCCGCCCTTGTTCCAACATATACCTTTCCATCTGCAACGAGCGGCGACGCCCAGATTGCCCCTCTTGTCTCTTGAGTCCAGATTTTTTCCCCGCTCTCGGCGTCAATGCAATTTATGTTTCTGCCTGAATCTCCGACGAATACCAAACCGTTGTAAATTGCCGGCGTTGACATAGAGTGATTGGAGAGCGGCGCGCTCCAGAGCCTGCCGCTCGTGGTGATATCTCCGGTCTTAGTAGCGTCAATGCAAAACAAAAACGCCTTGTTCTTTCCCCACCATTCATCCCCGCCAGCCGTCACATAAACCCGATTCTTATACACCACGGGCATACTTTTGATGTTCATCGGACTTTCCCGGCGATTTCCGATAAACCGATGAACATCTTCTTTTGGACCTTCGGGGTCGCAATCAAATTTCCATACCCGTTTTAGTTTTAAAACCTCTCCTGCCGGCGGAACCTCCTTTAAAGCTTCAAAGGCATAAACCACGCCATCGCCGCCGCAAAAGATAATCAATTCTTTTCCATTTATCACAGCCAGCGATGGCGATGACCATGTAGAATGAAAAATTCGCGGACCAATCTTTTCATCATCCATTGCAACAAGGCGTCCGCTTTTCTTTTCAAGAACTATCAGGCTCGGAGCGTCAGGGGCGCGGATTTTGCGATGCGTATTGTCTACTCCGTTCCCAGTGTTGATGTAAATAAAATCGCGGTGAAGTAAAAAAGAAGAATGGGCTGAATCGTGCGGATAGGTTTTTACCGTTCCGTGAATATCAAATGTCCAGATTATATCCGCGTCGTTCTGCCCGACATCTATTCTATCAGTTCCTTTTGGCGCTAAAAGACTGGCTTCATTAGTAAACGGTCCGTCGTTGCCGTTTTTCATTCCTAAAATATCAAGACACATTGCCTCGCCCCGATTGCTCAATATGTAGACCCTATCTCCATCAACTGTTGCCGGAGAACAAATCCCGGCTTTAGGCCAATCCTGATAAATATCATCGCTGTATTTTGGAACGACAAGTTGCCATAAAAACGCGCCGCTTTGCTCATCAAGGCAGAGCAGCACTCCGCGATCGCCCGTCTTTTTAGGGTCTTTAGGATTATCATTATTTGTCCCTATAAAAACGCGTCCCCGCGCTACAATCGGTGTTGAATGAGTCTGACTCCCAAGTTGAACAATCCATTTAATATTCTTGCCTGTGGCAGGGTCAAAAAAATCTGGCAAATTAGTCTCCGGCGAAACCATATTACGGCTATATTGTTCTCCCCATTGCGGTAAATCCTTTGCAATTATATTTAATGTGGAAGAAACAACAGCCACAACTACCAAAAATAATCTGTACCCTGTTTTGCTAGGCATACTGAATAATTTGACGCCCTGTGGAAAAAACTCAATCAGATAAAATGCAACTGCGGTTAAAACCTGAATATTAACATTTCAGGAAAAATGGATTTTGAGCCAGATTAAATCTGTGGAAGAACTTCACAACCAACAACGCGCTTGTAGAACATTAAAATCAGATACCAAGCGCAATGTTCAGGATTCAGGCAATTATTAAGATTGTAATACCGACGGCATTTCAGTTATAATACGATTTTGAGTTAAAAATATTGAAATATGAAAATTGTATTAGCATATTCTGGCGGGCTTGACACGTCAGTCATCCTTGCGTGGTTAAAGGAAAAGTATAATGCCGAGGTGATTGCGTTTTGCGCAAACATCGGTCAGGAAGAAGAATTGAAAGGGCTTGAAAAGAAGGCTCTTAATACCGGCGCTTCAAAGGTTTATATTGAAGACCTTCAAGAAGAGTTTGCGCGGGATTTCATTTTCCCGATGCTTCAAGCAGGCGCAATTTATGAAAATCAATATTATTTAGGGACAAGCATTGCGAGACCGTTGATCGCAAAAAGGATGGTTGAGATTGCGCGCGAAGAGAAAGCAGACGCCATAGCGCATGGAGCAACCGGCAAAGGAAATGACCAAGTTAGGTTTGAACTCACCGCCGCGGCTCTCGCCCCTGAAATTCAGGTAATCGCCCCGTGGCGCGACGCATCGTTCAGGGAAAAATTCCCCGGACGCGCCGAAATGATTAAATATTGTCAGGAGCGTGGCATCCCGGTTCAAGCCACCGCTAAAAAACCGTATTCAATGGACAGAAACCTTTTGCATATATCGTATGAAGCGGGAATTCTTGAAGACCCCTGGATGGATGTTACCAGACCAGAGCACAGAGAGATGTTTAAATTAACAGTTTCGCCCGAAGACGCGCCCGACAAGCCGGAATATGTAACACTTGATTTTGAAAAAGGAAATTGCGTAGCCGTCAATGGCAAGAAGATGACGCCGCTTGAGGTTATGAAAAAGTTGAATAAACTCGGCGGAAAACATGGAATCGGCAGGGTTGATATGGTTGAAAACCGCTATGTCGGTATGAAATCTCGCGGCGTTTATGAAACGCCGGGCGGAACAATACTTCACTTTGCCCACCGTCAGGTTGAAACCCTTACAATGGACCGCGAGGTTATGCACTTGCGCGACACGTTGATTCCGCGCTATTCGGAACTGGTTTATTATGGTTACTGGTTCTCGCCAGAACGAATCGCCCTTCAAGCATTCATAACCGAGACGCAAAAAACCGTCACCGGCACCGTCCGTCTAAAACTTTATAAAGGCAATATAATGGTTGCCGGTCGTAAATCGCCGTTCAGTTTATACAATCCGCAAATAGCAACAATGGAGGCAGACCCGACAAAGGCGTATAATCAGGATGATGCCACAGGATTTATCCGCATAAACGGGCTTCGTCTGCGGGTCGCAGCGCAGGTGCTCGGTCCATTGAATAAAATTTAATCTACAAACTTACTGCCCGAATTTTCTGCAAAGCAGGAATTGATAAAACAGGCGGCTCTGAATAAATTCAAAGCCGCCTGTTTTTAATTTTAATACAGGAAAAGTTATTAGATACTCTAATTCCCTTTATTTAACTTCTCAAACAGTCCGCGCGCAAGTTTGGTCGCCTTAGCAATATCTTCGTGGGTCATCTGCGCTTCAACCTGGGGTAAAAGCTGTCGCGAAGCTCCATTGCCGCTTGCCCCGGCAACGTTTAACCAGATATGGGCTTGGACAAGGTCCTTATCAACGCCCTGACCCTCAAAATACATTCTTCCGAGCAAATCTTCGGCTTCAATAACGCCTTTCTCGGCAAGTTTAATAAGCCATTTTGCGGCTTCCTTATAATTTTTCCCCACAATTTCGCCATAGTAATATTTCATCGCGAGGAAAAACTGGGCTTCCAGATATCCCTGTTCGGCGGCTTTTCGTATCAGAGAAATACCTTCGTCAACATCTCTGACAACTCCAACGCCTTCAAGATAGATCAATCCGAGGTAAAATTGAGCCTCCGGGATATCTTTTTCTGCGGCTTTTTTAAGCCATTTTGCGGCTTCAATGCGGTTTTTAACATTTGGTGCAAGTTCCTTAGCTAACCTGAAACTGGGAATTCCTAACGGGGGGGTGTATTCACCGTAGGGGGAGATTCGGGGAAGAGTGGGCATAACCCCCGGCAATGGTTGTGAGGCCGCTTTATCTTGTGTCGGTATATCTCCTTTGTAATATTTTAACCCGAGTTCAAACTGGGCTTTTGCATCCCCTTTCTCGGCGGATTGTTTTAAGGCTTCAAATTCCTTGACAGTATCATCTGCCGCCCTTGTTAACGTTGAACCAAGAAGTGATATTGAAATTATTATCACCATCCTTAAAACGTGGGATATTATTTTCATAGCTTCTAAAATTATTATATATTAAAAATATTAATAGTCAAGGCGAGGTCGAATCCCTATTCTTTTTTATCAACAAGCCTGCAAAAATCACATTTCTTCAGGCAAAAGATTTAAAGTTATTTTAAATACTACAAAGTAACATCTTGTCGCGCGATAGCGCGGCAATTACGGACTCATCATTTCGGAGAGCAAAAATTTATTCCGCTCAAAATAATCTACTGCTGTTGTGGATTAGCGTAGTAAGCGTCTATTTTTGCGGCAACGTCGCGGAAGCCGATATCAACCTCGTAAATCTGTTTGAATTGCTCAATAGCCTCAGCCTTTTTGCCCATCTTTTCGTAAACGCAGCCTAACTGGTAAATCAATTCTTTCTTTTCGTCGTCAAAGACCTGTTTTTCTTTTATGGCGTTTTGAAGCATACGGACTGCAGAGTCGTACATACCGCGTTTTGCGAAGCATTGAGCCATATAGTTGAGAGAGGCAGTCCGTTTTTGCGGATAATTTTGAGACTTCTGGAATTCGCCGATAGCCTCTGTGATTTTGCCTGCGTTGAAATACAGCACGCCGAGTTCAAATTTAATTGAGAGGTCTGTTGGGTAGCGTTCGGCGCGTTGTTTGCATTCTTCAATCTGGTATGCCTGTTTTTGAGCCTGAAGTTGAGCGAGTTTCTCCTGATAATCCGGCGCGTTCTTATCCAATTGTTCAATCAGGAAATCAAATTTTTTCAGATTAGTTTCTGCGATTGCTTTGTCCAAAGACGGGTCATTGCCGAGTTCTGAATTTTTAATCATATTGTAATACTGGAGCGCAGTATCAAAATCTTTTCTCTGGGCATAAAGTTCTGCAAGCGCGCGAACTATTTTAAGATTATTCGGTTCTTTTTGCAATCGTTCGGTATATTCCTCAATCAATCTTTGCGCCACGTCTTCGGTTTTTAGAGCCCGTTGCTCTTGCTCTAACGCGATTGCCTCTTCTTTGTCTTTGATAAGGTCGCGGTAGTCTGCTTTGCCTTCCGCAACGGCTTCAAAGCCGGTTTCTTTCAATGTTTTTTGAGCCGAGAGGTTTTTATAGGCTCGGGAGATATCGGCGTCGTCGGGGTATAGACGCAATAATTCTTCATAAATTCCTTCGGCTTTATCAATTTCATTTATCTGTGTGAAAAGGTCGGCAAGCTGGAGTTTTATATCTCTGTCTTCCGGTTTTTGACGGGCAAGAATGCCGAGAGATAAAATCGCTGTTCTTGGAAAACCTGCGGCAATAGCGGCTTCTGCCAGTATGCGGTGAGCCGCGCTGTTGTCCGGGTCGTCTTTCAAAATGCCTTCGGCGATTTCTATGGCGTCAATCGGATTTTTCTTCAGGGCAAGTTGAGCCTTTGCAATCTGGCTTGACGCTGACGCGGCGCCGAAAACCTTTTTGAAAAGTCCTTTTGAACTTCCTCCTTTTTTAAACTGGGCTTCACGCAGCGCCTCCCGGCATTGATAAAATCCCGGTTCCAATTTCAGCGCTTGTTCAAAGTGAATAATGGCGTAGTCAATATTATTCCGTTGCAAAGCGAGTTTTCCTTTTTCGTAAAGCTCGCGCACATTTCTCGGAATCTGTGTTAAACTCTTTTCTTGCATAATACCTGATTTGACGGTGGATTTGACTTATTATTTCATTAATAAAAATTCAAATCCGTTTTTCTGATAATATTGAAAATACTATTCCCCTTTTTTCATATAATCAAGTCAAAGAAAATTAGAATTATTCCTGAATCCTTAAAATCCCAGGAGAAAATGCGCTTTTCCTAAAATGCTAATAATTCACTGTTCAATATCAGATGAAATTATGGCTTGATTTAACGCTAATATGGACTTTAATATATGATTATGAAATCAGAGAATAAATCAAGTCGCAGAGGTTTTTTGAAGAAGTCTCTTGCTGTTGCCGCCGCGGCTCCTATTATTTCCAGTTTTGAAGAAAAAATTCTGCTCGCTCAAACGCAATCACCGCAAAATGCCGTTTCTGAAAAGCCAGCGGTTAATATGCCGATGGGAACGATTGGCAAGGTCAAAATAAGCCGTATAATCTGCGGTGGAAACCTGATCAGCGGCTACGCGCATAGCCGCGATTTAATATACGTCTCGCGTCTGTTAAAAGCCTATTTTACAGATGAAAAGATAATGGAAACCTGGTCGTTGTGCGAGCAATACGGAATCAATACGATGATTTTTAATCCGCACGACCCGCACGCAGTTGCTGTTTATAAAAAATACCGTCAAAATGGCGGCAAGATTCAATACCTCGCTCAATTAGACCCCAATCCATCTGACCTTGGCAAAAATATAAAAGAGGCGGTTGACACCGGCGCCGTTGGCGCGCTGCTTGTAGGAAATTATGGAGACGCGTGGACAAGGGAGAACAAGTTAGACCTGATCGCCAGATTTATTGAGATAGTCAAATCCGAAGGAATTATTGCCGGCGTCGCCGGGCATGAGATTCGCACCGTTATGGCTGTTGAAAAAGCAGGGATAAAGCCAGACTTTTATATGAAGACCCTGCACAGCGAGAATTACTGGTCAAAACGGCGTCCAGACCAGAATAAAGAGGTAATAGATAATTACGCCGTTGACAATTACTGGTGCATTGATCCGGAGGCGACAATCCGGTATATGAGCCAGGTTCAACGTCCCTGGCTTGCATACAAAGTGCTTGCGGCAGGGGCGATTCACCCGCGCGTCGGTCTCAAATACGCCTTTGAAAACGGCGCTGATTTCTGTGTGGTAGGTATGTTTGATTTTCAAGTTGCCGAAAACGCCGCTATCACAGTGGAGGCAGTAAACGCCGCAAAAAATCGGGACAGAGACTGGATGGCATAGAATTATTCTCTGGATCTAAAACATTATCAATGGCATCTCACCTAATGTGAGCGGCAAAACATAACACCAGAATAATCGTGAATCTACAGCAAGGCAATTATCAAAACCTGATTTTCAAAATAGATATCCTTTAAAATATTACAGCAATCTAATTACTGGGCGAGTTTATTCCCCGTTTTATTTCCTTTAATCTCTTTCTGATAATCCCCACAGTCATTTCTTTTTAGGGGCAGTTTGCGGTAGGTCAGTGAATGGGGGACTGTCAAAGGTTTTTCCATCGCCAGTAACGCGCGGGTCTTGTTTCTCTTTCAAAGTTTGTATTAATTTTACCGCCAGTTCTTCTTTGACTTTTTTATATTCAGGATTGTCGGCAAGATTTACAGTTTGATCTGGGTCTTTTCTTAAATCGTAGAGTTCTTCAGCCGGGCGTTTCCCAAAAGCGAGGTCGTAATACCACTGCCAATCTGGATTTGCGTATTGGGAAACGAGCCATGCTTTTGTCGGGCTTGCATCCATATCGGCAAAGGCGTCAAACGTTGATTTCTCCAGTTGGTCAAATGACGGTATGTCTGAAAGGCTTGTAAAATTTGGCTTCCCCATAGGCAAACGGTCGGGCGCAAAATTCCGCACGTATAAAAAATCTTTTATCCTAATAGCCCGATGAGGATATGGCAGATTCCCTTCTCTTGCAAAGGCGACGTGCCGTTCGCGTCCTGTAATAACCCACGTTCTACTTTCATCAACAAACCCTGACTTTTCAGAAAGTAGCACGTTCAGAAAACTTTTACCGTCCATCCCTTCAGGCGTTCTCACCCCGCCCATCTCTAAAAATGTTGGCGACAAATCCATAAGATTGACAAAGTCATCAACTATCCTGCCGGATTTAATCCCGGGTCCTCTGGCAATCAGCGCGACCGCAACTCCCATATCGTAAAGATTGCATTTACCGCGCGGAACACCGGGCATTCCGTGATCGCCGCTGATGATAATATAGGTATTATCAAGTTCTCCAATCTCCTCCAGTTTTTTAATTAAAACACCGATGCCAGCGTCCCACGCCTGAATTTCACCCATATAATCCGCAAAATCCGACCTCACCTCCGGCACATCAGGGATAAATTTTGGCAACTTCCCTTTTAACGAATCCGGTTCAATTCCCCATAGCGCCTTTCCCGAGCCCTTTTCATATGCGCGATGTGTCAGCGTGGGACCAAACCAGTAGCAAAATGGTTGCCCAGGCTTTCTATCGTTAAGGAAATCCTCAAAATTCTTCCTGACCTGGTCAAGGATTCTTAATTTTGCCTCTTCAAAGGAAAGACCATTTTTGACCATTTTTGTGGCATTTTCAGAAAAATCATTGAAAGCCCTGCCAGCCTTTTCGTATGCATATTTTTGTCCGCCATACGGCGCGTCAACCGGCGTGCCCGGACTCCACACCTTATAACTTTTTCCGATATGATAACCTGCATCGCGTAAGAGCAACGGGTAAGTCGGGATACTTTCATCCCAAACAGCGCCTTGTAAAATTGCGCCCCGTCCAGTTCTAAAAAAGTATCTTCCAGAGAGAATTGAACTCCGACAGGGTGTGCAGCTCGGCGCGGGAACAAAAGCATTTTTAAAAAGCACCCCTTCGCGCGCAATTCGGTCAATATTAGGGGTTTTTAATATCTGGTTTATAGATGGACGGTCTTCAATCTTTGCGTAAACACTCGCATACCTGCCCCAATCATCAGCAAAACAGAACAAAATGTTCGGTCTTTTAACAGGCTTTGTCTCTGCGGCTTGAGCAAATGATTCAAGAGATGTAAACATTAAAAGCAACAATGGCAAATTCAAATAAAGATGGAATTTTTTTGTCATACAAGTATACTTAAATTCAATCTCAAGGAAATCAACGCAAAATTTTTAAATTAGCAACTTCCCCGCTCCCTCATAATGAAAGCAGCGCCGCTCCCGTCGCAGATAACAAATTTAAACATCATGATATTTATTGATTACAAAGACAATCTATGTTAATTTCTGATACTATGAAAAGCCAGCAGTCTGATTATGCAAAAGCAGGGATAGTATTAATATCGTTAATCTTTATATCTGCGCTTCCCGTATTTTCTCAAACAAAGGGCGACCTTGATATAAATCTTGTCGCCCAAAAGGTGATCACAACACCCAATGGAAAAGAAAGATTGGTAAGCGCCGAAAAAGCGGCTCCCGGCGATGTAATCCTTTATACAGCAACATACAAAAACAGAGGCAAAGGCTTAATTCGCGAACTTGAACCCAATCTTCCTATACCGACAGGCACAGAATTTATACCAGACAGCGCAAAACCAAAACCAGCAATGGCAAGCATTGACGGAAAAATATTTGAACCGGTTCCCATAAAACGCAAGGTGGTTATAGACGGAAAAGAGGTGGAGAAAGAAGTTCCCCAAACCCAATACCGGGCTTTGCGCTGGAAGGTGGATACGCTTGAAGCAGGAAAAGATTTTAAAGTGGAAGCGCGTGTAAAAGTGCTTTCAAAATAATAATCCTGTGTCGTTAGCAAAAGCGGGGTTAAGCGGCAGATGGAGACAAAATTTTTTAAACAGGAGTTCATTACGTCAAAATTTGATTATTGCTGTCTTATTCTACAGCGGGCTTTGCCGTCCCTGCGTCGCTAATAATCTGGATAATTAAAAACCCAAACAACATTCACATACCATAAAAGGTCAACGGAAGGATTTTGCCATTTTAGGGCGGCGAGTGCCGACTGAAAAATGGCGTTTGTGAACATAAAAAATAAAAACTACCATGCAAATCAGATACTGTATGATGGGGCGTTTTGGCTCGGTAAATGAGCATTTAAAACGCCGGTTCTTCCGCTCAGTCGGAAAGGCTGCGACAACGTTCCTGACAATAGCAGCGCTAATCAACTGGAATACACAGGCGGCATTGCCACCTGCAGGAACGAGTATTGGAAACCAGGCATCGGCAACATACAAAGATGCCAGTGGTGTAGAACGCACGGCAACATCTAACGAGGCAATCACAATTGTCCAACAGGTTGCCGCATTCACATTAACACAAGACAACACCAAACCCGGCGCTCGGGGCGGTCAAGTCATATTCCCGCACACATTGCAAAACACAGGTAACGGCACAGATACGTTTGCGTTAACTGTGGAGAATCTGACGGGAGATAACTTTGACCTGACTGGGGTCGCAATATACGCGGATGCAAATGGCGACGGCTTGCCCGATAGCGCAACGCCAATCACAAGCACAGGTCCGCTTGTTGCAGGAGGTGTGTTCAAATTCGTAGTCGTTGGCACAATTCCTCAAACAACAGTTGGCGGACAGCAGGCGCAGGTAAAGGTAACAGCAACGAGCGGATTTAACGCCTCTGTTACCGCATTTAACACAGACACTGCGATTGTTAGCGAAAACGCGGTCATCAGTGTAACAAAAGCCATGAGCGCAAACTCTGGCTACTCGCCAAGCGGTCCATACACCGTAACAATTACATACAACAACACGGGTAACAATCCGGCAACGGATATTACCTTGATGGATGTGCTTCAACCCGGATTCGTGTATGTTCCCGGTAGCGCACGTTGGAGCGTGTCCGGTTCAACACCATTGACGGATGGAGCAGGCGGAGATCCGGCTGGCATCAATTATGACTTTGATGTTACAGCGCCAAACCGGGTAACAGCGGTGATTGCAACTCTTGCTCCGGGACAATCCGGATCATTAACATTCCAGGTTAATGTTGCCTCAGGATTGAGTCCGCAAATCATCCCGAACACCGTCACCTACCAATACAACGATGGCACGCAGGTGGTTGGACCGTATGTGGGAAACACTGTTGATTTCACAGTCCTTCAGACAGCAAGCGTAACCTTAACAGGGCAAACGATTGCGTCGGCGGCTCAGGGAAGTGTTGTAACCTTTACAAACGTTCTTGTTAACACGGGTAATGGCGTGGACACGTTTGATATTATCATCAACGCAGGAAACACCTTCCCATCCGGAACAACATTCTCGTTATTTAAAGAAGATGGACAAACCCCGTTGCTTGATAGCAATAACAACGGAACACCAGACACCGGTCCATTGCAACCCGGACAATCTTACAACGTAATTGTTAAGGCATATTTACCGTCCGGCTATGCAGGCACCGGTCCATTCACAGTTACAAAGACGGCACGTTCAGCCTACGATCCAACCAAGACAGCGACAGCAACCGACCAATTAAATGCGGTCACAGCCAATACTGTTGACTTGACCAACGATGAGCCTGCCGGACAACCCGGCGCTCTTGGCGAAGGACAAGGACCTGAAGCAATGCCTGTTAAAACTCTGAATGTCAACCCTGGCGAAACCGCACGCTTTACACTTTATGTTAAGAACACAAGCAGTGTTGCTGATAACTACACGCTTGAAGCAAGCACAAACGCCTCATTCTCAACAACAGGATTCCCGCCGGGATTCACGGTTACATTCAAAGATGCCAATAACACAATTATTAGCCAGACAGGTCTCCTACAACCCGGCCAGAGCAAATTGATTTATGCCGAAGTATTTGTTCCTGCTGGAACTCCACCGGGAACGTACGCAGGCTACTGGAGAGCGCGTTCGCCTGTTAGCGGCGCTTACGATATCAAGCATGATGCGATAACGGTAAACACATACAGGTCGCTCTCAATCTCGCCAGACAATACAGGTCAGGTCGCCCCTGGCGGAACAATTGTTTATACTCACACCATTGCAAACAATGGTAACGTGATTGAGGGTGATGGGGTCACGAGCTCAGTCGCACTTACTCTTTCACAATCAACTAATGGCTTCGGCTATGTAATATACTGGGATAAGAACAATAACGGAACGCTTGATCCAACCGACCCGATAATCACCGACCTTAGCGCCTTAAGCGGCGGCACGGGCGGGGCAAGCACAGCAGCCGGATTAGACCCAAGTGAAACAGCAAGAATATTCGTGAAGGTCTTTGCCCCTGTCACGGCTTCGGCAGGTATGGTTGATGTGTTAACTTTAAGTGTAACAACCACTGGCGGTTCTGGAACACCTCCACCTGTCGTTCGCGTTGTTGATACAACAACAGTCATCGCTGGCGATATTGTCCTTATTAAAGAGCAGGCGCTTGATATTAATCGCGATGGCAATCCGGATGCCGCGTTTACTAAAGACCCAATAACCACAGGCGCTGTTCCAGGGGTGAGCATTCTGTATCGCATTACTGTCCGGAATCAGGGATCTGCGGCGGCAACTGATGTCGTTGTAACCGATACCACGCCGGTTTACACAACCTACGACGGTCTTGCAACCACATCTAAAGGCACCGTCACTCAATCGCCAAACCTCGGCGAAACAGGTACCCTTAAGTTCACTATCGGCACTCTCAATCCGGGCGAGACTGCCACAATCCTGTTCAGAGTTAAAATTAACAACTAATTCAACGCCATCCGTTGTGAAGTATCTGGCGTATTGAAAAAATGTCAGGAACGTTTGGGGCATAGTGTAAGCATGGCACTATGCCCCACCTCCTGAATTATTGAACCGGACCACAAGGCAATTTCCATCATAGCCAGAAAGGCGCGCGGTGGCTCATAGCCATAAAAATATTAGCCGCGATTGGTTCGCCTTGCGACTGCTCGCAGGATTGCTCGGAGTATTACTCTCCTGCATTCTGCCAGCGCAGGAGATCCCGCCCTCAGGAACGCTGATTGTCAATCAGGCAGACGTTACTTACATTGACCCATCCACTTCGCTGCCTGTGGCAATAAAATCTGATACTGTAAGCGTCCAAGTTGAGGTATACGAGCGGTTTTCTTTGATTGAAGACCGAAACATCCTCGCTTTGCCAGGCGAACGCGTGGAACTCCCGCACACCCTCATCAATAACGGAACTGTCCCGCTGAATATTACGTTAATTTATTACAATTTAGGCGGCGATGACTTTGACCTCGCTAACCTAAAATTGATTAAAGACGTGAATAACAACGGACGATACGACGAAGGCGAACCGGAAATCCCGAGTGGCTCAAGCAACAGCGGATTAGTCCGTAACAGTCTTGAACCATCACGGGCGTCATACAAATCGCTGAACCTGAACGTAAACGAGAGAATCAATCTTGTTCTGACCGGCATCGTGCCATCGGCCGATCCAGGCAAGCAGGCAAAAGTGGCTCTAATTGCTTTCAACCCATCAATGACCTATGGCATTACTAACATTGACACGATTACTATCGGTTCAGCCCTGCCGTTTACAATCTCAAAGTCAGCTTCAATAACAACAGGCTATCCAGGGGACGAAATAAGTTATTCCATAACGTTAACACCAAACACATCAAGCGACCTATCGTTTAACATTACTGTTGACGGAGCGGTAAGAAAGGCGATCGTTGTTCGTGATGTGATCCCGGCAAACACTCACCTCTCTTCTGTTTCAGCAACGCCTGCCGCCACTGCAATCTACCACATACGCGGAAACCCGGTTCATCAATATCTCTCCGCTCAACCATCCGATTTATCTACTGTGGATGCAATTGCGTGGATGATTACAAATTACACAAAAGGGACGCAAATTGCTTTGAATTTCAAAGTCATAACTGCCTCTAACGCAAACGGAACGATAAGAAACATAGCGGAGGTCTTTTACACCGACGGAATAAGTCCAAAACCGCTTTCTATATCATCTACACCGGTTGACGTGAATATAAAAGGAGCCGAACCAAAGATTGAGTTTTATCAGGATAACCTCTTTGCCGAAACCGCGATTAGAACATATTTAGGTTCGCCACTGTTCATTCAGGCAAATGCGGCGGCGTGCAATCTATTGCCAGATGTTGTTGAATCAAACCTCGTAACAATAACTTCTACACTCACTGGTGATAAAGAAACCTTCTGGGCAATAGAGAGCGGACCCAATACCGGCTTATTCAGGATTGAGAATGTTCCGACACAACTTTCGCCCACAGGAAATCCGGGGGACGGTATTATTCAAAGCATGAAGGGCGACACTCTTGTTGCTGAAATGACAGGATGCGGCGCCGCCCGTGTTATAACAGAAGTCATTGTTTCAGCCGCTGGCATAGTGTTTGACAGCAAAAACAACCAACCAGTTGCCGGCGCACGGGTGACGTTACATGACCCAGTAACCGGCGAAATGGCGCTCGTTTATGCTGCTGATGGTAAGACTCTCGTTCCTGCATCTGTCGTTACAGGAGCAGATGGCGCTTATGAATTTCCGTTTGTGAGACCGGGAGTTTACAAAGTAGTTGTTGAACCACCAGCCGGCTATGTGACTCCTTCCCAACTTTCTCCGACATCGGTTCCAGCAAATAGAACCGTGCACCCGCAAGGCTCATACAGCGTCAATTTCCGCATTAGCGGCGCTGGTATGCCGGTGAACTTTGATATACCTGTTGACCCTGCCCCAGCAATTTCTACAGGTATTGGTCTGTTTGTCCGTAAGAATGTGTCACGGTCTATTGTTGAAGCCGGTGAATTTGTTGATTATTCCATAGAGGTTAAAAATGTCTCAGGCACAGACTTAACGGATGTTACCGTCACGGATATTTTGCCATATGGATTCCTCTATGAATCCGGCACAACGCGCATAAACGGTCAGGCGACTCAAGACCCACAGAAATCCGGTTCAACACTTGTTTTCACAATCGGCGCGCTCAATGACCAAAAGATTGCCACCATCACATATAGAGTGAAAGTTACTCCATTCGCCCTTAAAGGCAATGGCATCAATAGAGCGGTAGCCAAAGGCGGTTCATTCTTTAGCAATGAAGCGGCAGTGCAAGTCAAGGTCGAGCCGGGCGTCTTCACAGATAAAGGTATCATAATTGGCAAAGTATTCGTTGACCTGAATGACAATAAGGTTCAAGACGAAGGCGAGCCCGGCGTTCCCGGCGTAAGACTGTTTATGGAAGACGGCTCATTCGTTATCACTGATAGCGAGGGTAAGTATAATTTCTATGGTGTTACTCCGCGAACACACGTTATCAAAGTTGACCCAATAACCCTGCCAAAAGGCGCTAAACTCGTTGAATTGTCAACACGCAATGCCTTTAGTCCGGGAACACGTTTTGTTGACCTTAAGAATGGTGAATTACATAAAGCCGATTTTGCCATATCCGGCTCTTCAACGAACATATTAAAGATTATTGAAGAACGGAAGAAACTCCTTGAAAAGAGCGGTGGCGAAATTGATTCTGCGGTAAGCGTCCCGCTATCCGCTGATGGTTCAGTTTTACTCCCCGGCGATTTGAAGGCGCAACCAGCAAGCGGCATTAAATCTACAGGAACAAATGCTGTGCCGTCATTAACAGGTAACCTGACCGTCAGCGCTGAATCAAAATCAAAACTAGAAAAAACCGATGATAAATCGCAACCTCAACTTCCTTATATCCCGCTCCTGCCTGAAGGAACCCTGAACAACAATAACTCTCAGTTGCCGCCTAAACCAGTGCAGATTACAAGACCCGTGTCTCTTGAAAACGTGATTTCAAACTACGACAACAAACTTGACTTCATAGACTTAAAAGACGGCGATGTCCTTTTGAGCCCGCAAATAAATATCCGTGTCAAAGGACCTATGGACTCTAAATTTGAGTTATACCTGAACAATGAAAAAGTGCCCGAAAATAGAATCGGAAAAAGGACAAAATACGCGCCAAATCAAATTGAGGCATGGGAGTATATCGGCATTAATATGAAGCCGGGCACAAATACGTTGACATTAAAATTATTTGACCCGTTCGGCAATCAACGCGGTGAAAAGATAATCAATGTTGTCGCCCCTGATAAACTTGGCAAAATCAAGATCATTCTGCCTGAAAAGGCATATGCCGACGACCCTGAACCAGCCATAATTAAGGTAGAATTGACCGACGCTAAAGGTATTCTCGTCACCGCTCGCACGCCTTTAACACTTGAGAATTCTGCCGGCAGATGGGACGTGGAAGACCTTAATAAATCTGAACCGGGCGTCCAAACATTCATTGAAGGTGGAAAAGCGGAATTCAAACTTATCCCGCCGATTGAGTCCTGCGACGCAAAGATTATCGTCAGTTCTGGCACATTGAGAGAAGAGGCAATCCTTGCCTTTATGCCAAGATTAAGACCGATGCTTGCAGTCGGCGTTATTGAGGGCGCAATACACCTGAATAAAGTCGGGTTGAACGCTATCACGCCTGTCCGCGAACGCGATAGTTTTGAGCGAGAATTAAGGAATTTTGCGTTCAAAGCAAACGACGGAAAATTCTACGGCGGTGGCAGAACCGCATTCTATCTAAAAGGTAAAATTAAAGGGGAATATTTACTGACAGCCGCATACGACTCCGACAAAGATACAAAAGAAAGAATGTTCAGAGATATCCAGCCCGATGAATATTATCCAGTGTATGGCGATTCATCCGTGAAAGGATTTGACGCGCAGTCAACCAGCAGATTATATGTGCGAATTGATCACAGAAAGAGTTACCTCCTCTACGGCGATTACAACACAATGAGCCAGAACCCAGAGGTTGTCTCTCTCGGCAATTATAACCGCAGTTTGACCGGCATCCGCGAACATTACGAAAAGAAGAACATCGTTGCAAATGTTTGGGCAAGTTATGACTCCACAAGACAGATGGTAGAAGAAGTTCCCGCCAACGGCACCTCAGGACCTTATTTCCTGAATATCAAAGACGGCGTTGTAAATAGCGAAAAAGTTGAGATTCTCACCCGCGATAGAAACCAGCCTTCCATTGTCTTAAAGACAGAGCAGATGACGCGATTCACCGATTACGAATTTGAGCCGTTCACAGGCAGGATTTTGTTCCGCAGACCAATACCAAGCCTTGACCCGAATTTGAACCCGATTTACATCCGCGTTACTTATGAACTTGATCAAGGCGGAAGCAAGTTCTGGGTTTATGGCGCCGACGCGCAGGTCAAAGTTACAGAGAACCTTGAACTCGGCGGCACAGCGGTCAGGGATGAAAATCCGCTTAACAAATATGAACTTTACAGCGCCAATACCACTTTGAAAGTAGCGAAAAATACTTACATTATTGGCGAAGTTGCAAGAAACAGCGACGAAATTGTTGGCTCAGGAAACGCAGGTCGGATTGAAATCCGTCATAAAAGCGAAAACACAGACGCCCGTATCTATTACGGCAGGTCTGATGTTACATTTAGCAACACAACCTCAATGTTAACCTCTGGCAGAGTTGAAGGCGGCGCAAAAATTACCCACAGGCTCACCCCCACAACGCGGCTTATCCTACAATCCATTTACTCAGAAGACGTGGCAACAGGCGGCGATAGAAAAGGCGTCCGGGCGGATATTGAACAGAGTTTGAGCCGCAATGTAAAACTTGAACTGGGCGGCAGATATAGCAGAGAATCCGCAACACCGGCATCCCCGGCAATGACAGGACTCACGCCAAATGAAGTCAGGTCAGTGCGGACAAAACTCATTGTTCCAATGCCCATAATCACAAACGCTTCAATGTATGGAGAATACGAAAACGACATTGTTGAAACCGAGAATAGAATGGCGGCGTTTGGCGCCGATGTCCAGTTGAAAAACAATGGAAGATTTTACGCGCGACACGAGTTTATTGATTCTCTCGGCGGTCAGTTTGAATTAAATTCCGTTCAGTCCAGACACGCCACGGTCATCGGATTAGAAACCGAATATATGAAGAATGGACAAATGTTCAACGAATACAGGGTCAGCGACGCTATGTCCGGCAGAGAGGCAGAGGCGGCAATCGGTTTGAGAAATCAATGGACACTTTCAGATGGGCTCAGGCTCAACACCTCCTTTGAAAGGATAAATCCCGTCAATGGCGGCTATGAAAACGAAGCCACAGCGGTCGCCGGCGCCTTGGAATATACCCGTCCTGAAAACTGGAAAGGCACAGCCAGACTTGAATTCAGAACAAGCCAGTCCACAGATAGTTATCTCAACACATTAGGATATGCGAGAAAATTGAGCGAAGACTGGACATTTCTTGGCAAAACAATTCTATATTACAACGATAATAAAGGTCCCGGCGCAGGCGATAGAACCCAGGCAAGAATCCAATCCGGGTTAGCCTGGCGTCAGACAAAGATTGATAAATGGAACGGTATCGGCAAATACGAGTTCAAATACGAAGACGACGCAAGCCAGCCTTCTTTAAAATTAAATAGAAACGTCCATATCCTCTCTCTAAACTTAAATTATCAGCCCGTTCAAGACTGGATTTTCAGTATCCATTACGCCGGCAAATATGTTCAGGAAAATTCGCTCGATATTGATTCTTCATACCACTCGCACCTTATCAACAACCGCGTAATTCACGAGATAAGCAGGGTCGTTGACATCGGTTTAAACACATCGGTTATGTTTGAAGGAGACAACGGCGCGCTGGTTTATGGATTCGGTCCGGAAATCGGATTTACAATAAAACGAAATCTGCGAGTAGGCGTCGGATTTAACTTCTTCGGATTTCACGACCGAGACCTCTCGCAGGATGTTAACACAGACCCGGGAGTTTACATAAATATGAAACTAAAATTTGATGAAACACTGTTTGGAAAACAGAATGATAAATAAACAGGAATTTTAAATGAGAAATATTGACCGCAATATAAAACAGAGGGCAAACGCGATGAACTTCGCGGCGGTTACAATTTTATTCCTGTTTTTAACGCTTATTAAAGCAATATCAGCCCCTGTATTTTTCCAGGACCCGCCGGGGTATCCTGCGCTTTGGCCTCTCATTCTTGAAATGCGACCCTACACCAGATTGGGACAACCCCAAAGCGATTTAAGTGGGGCAAACGACCGTTCAGCAAATTCATCACCCACACAATCCACAGACTTTTCAAGCGGTCCATCCTTTGACCAGCCAAGTTTTTACTATTATGGTAATGGCTCAATACTCTTCTTTAGATTAAGAGTAAATGGTCCTCCAATATCTCTCACAGGTTCAGGACAACCATTTGACAGCGCCACCTGGAATATACTCATTGACATTGACGGCGATGGATGGAAAGAGTTTGTGATTGAACTTGACGGAACAAGCAGCGGACTAATGCCGGACGATATCGTAGTCATCTACGATAACTCAAATAGCCAAAAATTTAACATCGGCGCAGCAAACGTCTGGCGGCAGGATTGCGCCCGCCATACCAATAATACAAGTATGGCAACAGTTGACGGCGAACCGCAATCAAGCGCTTATTGGGATTCAGACCCTGACCCGTATGTATGGGACTTCGGCAGAACGCGTGTAGTCCAAATTGATAGAACAAAAAACCCCGGCTCACAAAATAGCGAGTATTTCATTGATATTCAAATACCTATTGACGTGCTGGACGCAACGGCGTTGGGCGGTCCAAAATTAACCTCAAAATCAATATTCTCATTTGCCGCCACCACAAGCAATTCAAACACCGATCCAACCCAGAAAGACATCCTTTACGCCGGCGATTTTACAATGGGCGACGCGCCATTCCCGTTCGGCGACCCGACAAACCCGGATTCTCAAACCATACAAAATCCAGTTATCCTCTCTGTTACAACCACGCCCTGTCCCGCTCCAATAACACTGAGCGCAAACGTTCTTGACGTTACAGCAGTAATAAATAACGTCGTAACAACCACTGTCGCCACTGTTTCATTTGAATATTACCTTGATCTAAACAACGACAACATTGCCAACGATAACTCAACCTGGACATTTATCGCCAATGCCACTCAAACGCCTACCCTCGGACGTTGGACTGCTACGTGGAATTCTACAAACCTGCCACAGGCAAGATATCTCATCCGCGCAAGGGCAACTGATTATCAAAACAACATCACCTACTCCACAGACCAGCCATACCTCTATCCATCAAATATATTCGCCGTATTCACTAACTCCTGCGGCTCGCCAGTGGCGGATGTTGTGGTTTATAAAAGCGGTCCCACAAATGTCTATGCCGGCGCTAATGTTACTTATAGTTTAACTGTCTCGAACAGCGGACCTTCCACATCCATAGGAATCATCCTTGCCGACCAACTTCCAACAAACTTTGTCTTTATAAACGCCACAGGCGGCGGTGTTCTCACTAATAACCTCATTATTTGGCAACCGTTTTCGCTTCCCAGCAGTCAGGCAACGAATTTCTTTATCGCCGCAAAAGCGATTTATTCTGGAGTAACAACAAACATTGCATACTCCGTAGCCCAGACATACGACCTTTATCCAGCAAATAATAACGGTTCATCGGATTTCTCAAGAGTTATAACAACAATTAATCCGGCGGCAGATATAAAAGTTATAAAAACCGGCAATATGTTAGTAGGTCCTGGGACGTCAATGGTTTATTCAATCACTATAACTAATTTAGGACCATCCACCGCTTCTAACATTATTGTAAACGACACTTTGCCAACAAATGTTATCTATGTGAGTTCGTCCCCGCCAGGCGGATTAACAAACAACATCATCACCTGGGGCCCAATACCCTCTTTGCCTTATACGGGAACAACTAACTTCACTATCACGGTCATCCCAAAGAACCCGGGCGCTATGACAAATACAGCTTCCGCAACTTCCTCCACCTATGACACAGACCAATCCAATAACAACGGTTCGGCTGACCACTCGCGGGTTATTACCGTCGTTGCCGCGCCCGGACAGGCTTCAACTCTAAGCGGCTATGTCTATTTAGATTCAAACCGCAATGCCTTGAAAGATTCAAACGAATCCGGCACAACTCTTAACCTGTTTGTCAAAATTATCCCATCAACAAACACCGCAGGTCCTGCGTTGTTAGCAGCGCCTGTTAACCCATCAACCGGCTTTTACTCAATCTCAAACGTTACTCAGGGAATTTATAACTTGATAGTTGACGATAATAATTTCACCAATGATGTTACGCCAACCATTCCAGCAGGATGGTCTGGAACAGAAATGCCAGACCAAATAAGAAAGAATGTTTCTGTTTATGGCGTTAATTTAAATAACCTGAACTTTGGTTTAATAAACGCCGTATCAATTAACGGTATAGTATTCAAAGACACAGGCGACGGAGGCGGAACAGCAAACGACGGCATATTAAATGGCGGCGAAACCGGCATCCCGAACCTTGAGGTAAAACTCACAGATTCAACAGGCGGCGTAATTTACGATACAATAAAAACCGATGGCGCCGGCAGATTCACACTGTTAATTCCTAATTCCGTTCCCGCAGGCGCGCAGTTAGTCGTCAGAGAGACAAATCCGCAAGGATATATTTCAATTAATGGAACCGTAGGCAATAGCGGCGGAACTTACTCGCGAATTCAGGACACTATTACATTCAATTATACCTCAGGAATGACCTATACAAACCTCTATTTTGCAGACGCGCCGCTCAGCAAATTAGAAGCGGATAATCAACAGACCGTTCTCCCCGGGCAAACCGCCTACTACATTCATCAATTCATCGCAGGCTCAGCCGGTTTTGTAAACTTCGTCATCTCCCAGCAACCAACCCCATCATTGCCCGGCTGGACTCAGGTCATTTTCAAAGACGACAACTGCAACAACGTTGTTGATTCATCAGAAACTGTTATCACAAGTCCGATATATCTCGCAGCCGGTCAGACTATATGCATTATTGTTAGAGACTTTGTTCCTATCACAGCGCCGCCAAACGCTAATAATAGAATTACCGTTTCCGCACTGTTTACTTACGCAGGAACATCGCCGCTAATTACAACGACAAATTCAAGGACGGACATAACCGTTGCTGGAACCCCGTCTAACGCCGGTCTCGTGTTAATAAAAGAGGTTGACAAAGCGACCGCACTGCCCGGCGATCTCCTTTCATATACGATCAAATATTCCAACAACAGTCAGGCGGCGATAACTAATATTGTCATTTACGACTCAACACCTAACTACACTGTTTTTGTAAGCGCGACAAACAGCGTTCCCCCACCAAACATATCAAACATCGTGATAACTCATCCTGTCCCCGGCGCTGTTGGACAGATTAAATGGATACTCACCGGCGAACTCCTCCCCGGCTCCTCTGGAAATGTGTATTACAAGGTAAAAATCGCGCAATAGTGGTTAGGTAAATGTTATTTAATATTGCTTGCGTAGGTTGAGATTGGAATATGTTAGAAGAATCTATTTTTAATCATTAAATCTATAACCTAAGCGGTGAATAGTCTGTATAAATTTGCCTGCTGGACCGAGTTTTTCTCTTAATCTACTTATATGAGCATCAACAGTTCTGGTTTCAATCACTGCGTCGTAATTCCAAACTTCAGATAATAGTTGATCGCGCGTTAAAAGAATGCCCTTTTTCTCCATTAATGTTAGCAGCAATTTAAACTCAAGAGAAGTTAATTCAATAGGTTTGTTCTTGTAGGTTACCTTGAATGAATCAACGTCAACAACTAATCCGTTGGATGCGAATCTAACTTTCTTTCTTTCTTTATTCGTAAAACTATTCAGTAATTTTTTGATTCTTATTAGCAGTTCACGCATACTGAATGGCTTTACAATGTAGTCATCCGCGCCAGCTTCAAAGCCTTCAATTCTGTCGTTTTCGCTTGCCCTTGCGGTAAGCATCAAGATTGGCGTTTTTGAATATAGCGGGTCGTTTTTAAGTATTTTACATACCTCAATTCCATTCATTACAGGCAGCATTAGGTCAAGAATAATAATATCCGGTATATAAGTCTTCACTTTCCAGAGGGCTTCCTTGCCGTCTTCGGCTGTGATTACATTATACCCTGCTTGCTTTATGTTATAGACAAGTAGTTCAAGTACATCGGACTCATCTTCTACTATTAATACTTTTTTAGCCATAAAAACGGCTTATTTTATTGTTGTTCATCGTTTTCTTGATTCTCTGTTTTATCCTGGAAATGGTGCGCTTCTGATATATAAATCACTTCTTCGGCAATATTTGCTGTATGGTCTGCGATTCTCTCCAGTCTTTTAGCAATGGTTATAAGGTTAAGATTTACGTAAATATCCTGCGGATTGTTCAACATATTATGTTCTAAATCGTTTCTGAGTTCTTTGTATAAAGAATCAACCTCGTCGTCTTTTTGAACTATAGATTTTGCAAGCTCCGTGTTGCGGTGTTCAAAGGCTTCCAGAGAGAGGTGTAGCATATTGGTCACTTTATTAGATAGTTGTTTGAATTTATCCAGGTCGGCAGGTATCTGTCTATCTGCTATTTCAATGGCGCGCGTGGCTATTTTAGAGGACTCTTCGCCTATTCGTTCAAGGTTTTGCGATATTTTAGTAGACATAACGATTAACCTCAGGTCTGAAGCAAGAGGGGCTCTGGCAAGCAGTGTGATAATGAAATCTTCGATCTCAATAGCCATTTTGCCGAGCATGAAAGTGTTCTCTTTTATTTTCCTGGCAAGTTCAATATTCTTGTCAAACAATGCCTCTGTTGCATATTTTAAAAGGCGCTCAGTATACATTCCCATATAGAGAAGCCTTTGAACAAGGTCATTTATTTCTCTGTCGCAACGTTGTTTCATATTTTTATCCGAATCTTCCTGTGACATAATCCTCAGTTCGTTTTGTTTTCGGGTTAAGGAAAATGTTTTTTGTTCTGTCGTATTCAATCAATTCGCCAAGATAGAAAAAGGCTGTGTAGTCTGATATGCGCGTAGCCTGTTGCATATTATGTGTAACGATGATTACGGTGTAATTTTTCTTTAATGTAAGAATCAGTTCTTCTATCTGGGCGGTGGCGATCGGGTCAAGTGCCGACGCCGGTTCATCCATCAGGATGATCTCGGGTTTAGTCGCTATTGCTCTGGCAATGCAAAGTCTTTGTTGTTGACCGCCCGAAAGCCCCAGCGCGCTTGAATTAAGCCGGTCTTTAACTTCGTCCCACAACGCCGCCGCTTTAAGAGAAGACTCAACAACATTGTCTAATTCTGATTTGTCACGAACCCCAAGCAGTCTCAGCCCGTAGGCAACATTATCGTAAATGGATTTCGGGAATGGATTTGATTTTTGAAACACCATACCAACCTTTTTTCTTAATTCAATTACATCCACGGCTTTTGCATTAATGTCAACCCCGCCAATCCGGATAACGCCCGTCAGTCTAAAATTTTCAATAAAATCGTTCATTCTATTAAAGCATCTAAGCAACGTCGTCTTTCCGCAACCCGACGGTCCTATAAATGCCGTTACAACCTTTTCGTAAATATTGAATGAAATATTTTTTAAAACCTCGTTGCTGCCATAAAAGGCGCGTAAATTCTTGATTTCAACTATCGTATCTGTTGTCCCTGCCGCAGGTTGAAACAGGTTATTAACGCGTGCTAATTCGGTTTCGTTTAATTTTACGTTCATAAATTGTTCAAGCGCTTGTTCTGTATTTTTTCCGTATTCGCATTCTTATAACCGTTGCGATAAGGTTGAGAACAAAAGTCAAGATAACAAGTACAGTGACCGTTCCATAAAGCATTGGTTTGGTTTTATCAATGTTCGGAGACTGAGTGGATAAGACAAAAATATGGAAGCCTAAGTCTAAGAACTGGTCTGTGAGCCTATGTGGTAGATCAACCATAAAATAAGCAACGCCGGTGAATAATATCGGCGCTACCTCGCCTGCGGCGCGGCTCACAGCAAGGATCGTTCCCGTCAAAATTCCTGGCAACGCCCTCGGCAGGACGATATTGGCTATTGTCTGGAGTTTTGTTGCGCCAAGCGCGTAACTGGCTTCTCGTTCCCCGGTCGGTATTGCGCGAATGGCCTCTTCAGTAGCAACTATAACGACCGGCAATGTCATCACAGCTAATGTCAACGATGCCCAGATTAATCCCGGTTTTCCCCAGACAGGTTCTGAATAATTCATCATATTATCAAGGTTTTGGCCAACAAAATTGATGAAAAATCCAAGCCCGAATAATCCGAAAACAATCGACGGCACGCCGGCAAGATTGTTCACAGCCGAGCGGATGACGCGCGTTGCTTTTGAACTGTTAGAAGAATATTCAGATAGATAAATCGCAGTTATAACCCCGACGGGTACGCCAAAAATTGTCATTATAAAAACTTTTAACGTCGTCCCGATTATCATAGGGAGTATACCGGCTGTTTCGGGATCAAAAAAATTGTTTCGTGGGATTGCTGTTAAAAAATGCCAGGATATATATTTAAAACCGCGCGAAAAAATATGAACGAGTATAAAGAGAAGAATAGCAAGAATTACAAGGACGGCAAACCCGCTCAAAGCGGTGAAAAATATTGAACCTATGTCTGGTTTTTTTGCCTTTAAGTTCCAGACAATGTCCGGGTTTGTTCTAATATCCATTTTCACTTAAGCCCTTCGTATTTACTTTTAAATTTCGCGATTGCTGTTTGCGCTACTATGTTTGAAATAAAGGTAAATCCAAATAGTAAAGTGCCGAGCAGAAACAGGATTCTGTAGTGCGGGCTCTGAAAGACAACTTCTGCCATTTCAGCAGCGATGGTAGCGGTTATAGTCCGCGCTCCCTCAAATATATTCCACGTCATCTCGCTGGCAGAAGTAACCATCAAAACAATCATTGTTTCTCCGATCGCCCTGCCAAATCCAAGTAAAACTGCCGCAAATATTCCAGATAACGCCGCAGGAACGCATACCTGATATGCCGCCTGCCATTTTGACGCCCCTAACGCATACGCCCCATCTATGATTGAACGCGGCACAGAGTAGAGCGCGTCTTCAGCAATGGAAAAAATTATTGGAATTAAAGCAAAACTCAATGCAACACCGGCAACAAACGCGTTTAAACGGATTTCATATTTAAATATTGATTGAAAAAACGACGCCATTACCAGCAGGGCAAAAAAACCGACAACTACAGATGGTATCCCGGACAATAGCTCAATTGCAGGCTTTAAAGTCTCTCTTAACGACGGTTTTGCAAGTTGAGACACGTAAATTGCCGCGGCTATTGAAATCGGAATTGCAAATATCAAACTAACAAAAGTTGTCTTAAGACTCCCAACAATAAGTGGAATAATATTGTATTTTTGAATGTTGCTAACAGGCTGCCAGATATAAACTGGCTTGTCATATCCAGTCCATTGATGCGGTAGTATTAAATATCTCCATTCTGTAGTATTGATCTTTGCGTCCTTGTCGTTTTTAAAGTTTTCGGGAATCTCTTTGTATGCCTCATATTTTATCTCAATCAACGAGATTATTGTTTCCCTGTCCATCTTTTTAAACTTGGATTTCGGCAGTCCTAAATAAGCCCGTATCTCCTCAAGTGAATGTTTATCTATATCTTCCGGTTTTATTAATTCCTGAACAAGGGCGCTGTTTGTCTTTCCAACAATAACCGGATACGACTCTTTTCCTACAAACAGGAATATGCAGAATATAGCAGTTATAACTGATAATGAAATCAGGAATAATATCTTTTCAACTACCAATTCTTTGATCTTTCTATATAAAACGCCCCTGCGTCCCGCAACCGAGTTGATAGTTTTTTCTTGGTTAAACACTGTCTTCATTTTACCTCCTTTATTTTGATTTTAGGACGCAGGGGCATCATCATAGGTTAATTATTACGAAGGTTCTTGGGTAATGGATAGTAACCGATTTCCTTTACAACGGCTTGTCCTTCATCGGAAAGTATCCATCTTAGATATTGCGCAATTTCTCCTTTATCCAGAGCCGGATTGACGTAAATGTACAGATAGCGCCAGATCGGGTAGGTGCCATTTACGACATTCTCCTCCGTAGGCGCAATGCCCGGGGAATTGGCATCTTTTTTAATTAACAAACTTTTCACGCCTTCGCCGTATGCCGCGCCACCGTAACCAACGCCATTTTTATCTTTTGAAATCGCCTGAATTAACGCCGCCGTTCCAGGCATCGTCTGGGCGTTAGCCGCAAAATCTTTCCCTTTTAAAATATGTTCCTTAAAGAACTCATACGTTCCTGAACTGTTCTCCCTGCTGTAAAGAACAATCGGCGCGTCCGGCCCTCCAACTTCTTTCCAGTTTTTGATTTTTCCGGTAAAGATCAGTTCCAGTTGGTCTGTGGAAAGTTCTTTTATTGGGTTATCACTGTTAACGTAAACAGAAAGCCCGTCAATGGCGACTTTATATTCTGTTGGTCTTTTTCCAAACGCCGCTATGCAAGCCTCAATCTCTTTTGCTTTTATCTTGCGCGACGCATCGCATAGGTGTGTTGTCTGATTTTGCAATGCCGCGATTCCGGTGCCAGAGCCGCCCCCAGTGACCTGTATCTTCACTTCAGGGTGCTTTGACATATAGACCTCCGCCCATTTCTGGGCAAGAATGACCATCGTGTCTGAACCTTTTTGAATGATTGTGGTCGCTGCTTGCGCGCTCGCAACAACAACCGCAACTCCGAGGACCGCTCCCACTATAGTCTTTATTTTATTCATTTTCATATCTCTCTCCTTTGTTTTTTGATTAACTACGGTTTATCTGTTCTTCAGAATTTCAAAGACATATCAATTTGTAACCTCGTCATCCCGCTCTTAGGATTTGCCACTACAGGCTGGTCTATTAAATCGGTGAAAAAGACCTTTGCCGAAAGAGCGAGAAAATCCGTAGGCGAATATCCGAATTTGACTATATGACCTTTTATATTAGTGCCTGAGTAGTAACCCGTTCCAGAGGGATTAGATAACGAAGTTCCCGCGTAATAGGCTCCAAAATCCGAATCAACAACCTCTTCCCACCATGCATTCGCGCCGAGCCATTTGTAGGTATAACTGAGTTCATACGTGTTTCGTTTGCTAGCTTTGCCAAAGGTTACTCCGGCTGACCATCCGTAATTATCAGCGCTTGAAGGCGCTGCCGGGTTATTTACATATTCTCCCCACACGGTTATTGGGAAAGCGCCGCTGTAGTAAGGAAACTTGTCAAGTTTATATGACAGCGAACCGTTAGCGATTATCGGGTTAAACCCGTATCTTGTTAATCCACCCGCCCTGTAATTACCCCGATTAACATTTGGTATTTCGGTATTATCATTAAGTTTGTCATCATTATTTATAGATAGAAATCCTATGCCAAGAGTTGAATCTATTTTCTCATTCCACTTTGCGCTCCATAGCAATTGAACACCGCTCATCATCGGGTCTTGAGTGGACACAGAAAGTTCATCAAGGACAAACACACCGGCATTCAATTTTAATGCGTGCTTCTCCATTGGCTTATATTGAAGACTTAAACCAAAACCTTCCGGCGTCCAGTCCCCGTCAAATACCATATCTGAAAATGCAAACGGATTTTCCATTTTTCCGATTGTGGTTGCCAGCTGCCAGTCGCCTGAATTAATTGCGTTCCACTTAAAATAGGCAAGGTCAACATATAGAAACTTCTTAGCCGCGTTGTCTCTGAATGTGGTATTGCCAGAAATTGGGTCTCCACCAAAACTGCCGACAGGTTCACCGCTGGTTAGCCTCAAGCCGGCTTCAAAATTATTCAACATCTGAGCCTGAAACAATATGCGCGCCCGATATCTAAAACGGTCTCGCTGGACAAAAGCCGGATTGTCTCCGTAAAAACCTTCATATCGTCCTCTTATATCACCGCCTATTTTGAATGAATTGACCCATTCGGAGAGACCGGTCTTTGCCGCGTAAGCAGACCTGAAATCCTTATCGGATTCCTCCTTTAGTTCATTAGCCTCATTTACGGTCAATATCCCCTTTTGAACCAGTTTGTCCAGAAGAGAGTCTACCGATTGGGCGTTGATATTGTGGTTAATCGCAACTGAAAATACAGTTGCAACAAATACCATTTCAATTTTTGCGACCAGATTTTTATATATTTTAGTTTTCATATCTGGTCACAATTTAATTTTCAATTGTTACGAAATTTTGACTGAAATGTTAAAATCTCGGGAAATTTTATTACAAATTATCGATTATGCTCCTTAATTGATAATCACGTAATCAGAAAAAATACGAAGGCAATACGATTAAGCCTACTTTTGAAAGCATAAATAAACCCCAGCAGACCTGTCTGTTTTTTCAATTTAACAGGCTTTTGCTATAAAGATTTTTAGACTAAGCAACAGAAAAACAAGCCATTCTTAAATAGAAATTTATTGCGTCAGTCGCAAAATAACGACTGTTTTAAAAAAGTTGAATTATGTCAATTAATGTATATTGCTCGGCGGAAGTTTATCCCAAAAGTTGTTTATAAACCGAATCCCAGGGGGCGCGTTTTTCCCTGTCAATCCAGGTGTTTGCCTCGTTGTCTCCAATAAATCGTTCTTTTGACGGGTCCCATTTGAGCGGTCGTTTATACCAGTAGGCAAGATTGCCAAGATGACATACTGTTACCGAACGGCAACCGATTTCCACATCGCAAATCGGGCGCTGCCGCGACCGAACACATTTGAGAAAGTCTTTAAGATGATTGCCGCTCTGGTAGAGTTTGATCGCATCAGAACCGACTTTGTAATCTGCCGCAATTTCTTCCGGCTCGGCTAAAAACCTGCCTCTGTCAACGCAGATTTTCCCTTTTGTTCCAACAAAGACAACTCCATAGTTGTAGCCCTGCAGTCCGCCGTGATACATAACCACTCCGTTTGCGTATTTATAAGTGAGTCTCTTAATCTCTTTGCCATCGGGCGGGATAATTTCGGTCGGACCGCTTTCATCCATACCTAAACCCCATTGCGCTATGTCAAAGTGGTGGGCGCCCCAATCTGTCATTCCGCCGCCTGAATATTCGCGGTAGCTTCGCCAGTTTGGAAAATGTTTATGAACACCGCGCGGGCTCAATACCGAATTATAAGGTCGCATCGGCGCCTCACCAAGCCACATATTCCAGTCAAGCCCGGGCTCCATCGGCTCTTCCGGCAAATCGCACCATTTGCTCGGTCCGCCCACCGAGACATAGACCTCTTTGACCTCGCCGATTCTGCCGTTGCGCACCAGTTCGCAGGCTTTTAAAAACTCTCTGGACGAGCGTTGCATACTGCCGGTTTGAAAAACGCGGTTATATTTTCTAACGGCGTTCGCCATCGCGCGCGCCTCGCCAATAGTGAGCGAAAGCGGTTTCTCACAGTATATATCTTTCCCTTCCTTGCAAGCCATAATCGCCGGAATTGCATGCCAGTGGTCGGGCGTTGCTATGCAAACCGCGTCAATATCTTTTCGTTTTAACAACTCCCGAAAATCGTTGTAGGCGTCGCAACCTTTATAATTCTGGTCGTTCTTTTTAGAATAAAACTCTTCGACTGTTTTTTTGCTAAACTCGCGGCGGGTTGTATCAACATCGCATACTGCGACAACCTGAACTTCATTATCGTTTAAAAATCCGCCCAGCAGATATCGCCCCTGTGTGCCAACACCGATAAAGCCCATTGTTATTTTGTCGTTGGGTTTAACATTGGCGCCCCAGATTTTTGACGGCAGAACAAACGGTATCGCGGCGGCTGTTGAAATTGCCTTAACAAAACTTCGCCGGTTAATCATCTTATAATCTCTTTTCATAGGTGTTAAACTAAATTGACGCAGGGCTGGTGAATATTATTCAAATTTTATCGGTAACACTGAATAAGTTAGAAAATCATAAACACTTCAGGAAATTATAATTTTCGGATGAAATTAAATTAGTGAGATTATTTTATAATCAACAACTCACTGGTTGGAAGAGACCCCGAAGGGGCCTAATATTAGTAGCCACCTACGAAGTGGGTGGACTTGAAAGACCAACCATCACTCACCCCCAATGGGGTTGAGCAAGATTGATTTTAGACCATTGGATTCGTACGGTTAAACAACGTTGTATTTTAATCGGTATTAAAATCAAATACCAAGTCCAATGCTAATGATTCATAAAAATGTTTAGCCTCAAAATCTGGTTTTATTAATCTTTTTATTATGTGGTATAATAGTTTTCAATTGGATTTTTGAATGATTGATGAGATTGAATATAGGGTTTCTAATGGAAACGGGACGTTTGACCTAGTAGGAGAGGTCAGGTCAATTTTTTCCGAGACCGGCTTGCTTTCTAAAGCGAAAAATTTTGAATATCGCCCGCAACAGCAGGAGATGGCAATTGCCGTTGCGCGCGCCCTTGAACGGAGAGAGCACCTGATCGTTGAAGCAGGCACGGGCGTGGGCAAAAGTCTGGCTTATCTTGTCCCGGCGATTTTATACGCAGTTAAAAACGGCAAAAAAGCCGTTATCTCCACACACACTATAAATCTTCAGGAACAGTTGTTTGAAAAAGATTTGCCGTTGCTTGAGATGGTTTTGCCCGTGAATTTTAAATACGCAATTTTAAAAGGAAGGGCAAATTACCTCTGCACGCACAGGCTGCACAAAGCCTTAGAACAGGCAAAAAATCTATTTACATCCCCGGAGTTGCAGGAATTGGAACGGATTTACGAATGGTCAAAACAGACAACCGACGGCAGTTTATCCGATTTTGATATTGAGCCCGACCCAAAAGTATGGGCTCAGGTCTGCTCCGAACGCGGAATCTGCTCGCCGAAATATTGCGGACCGCAAAGCGAGTTCGGGAAAAAATATGGCGTCTGTTTCTTCCAGCAGGCGCGTCAGCGATTTCTTTCTGCCGATGTCTTGATTATGAACCATACCCTGCTTTTTCTGCTAATGGGCGAGGATGATGAAAATGATGAGAAGGCGGGGATATTGTTCAAGAACGATTTTCTAATAGTTGATGAGGCGCATACGATTGAAAATGTGGCTTCCAAACATATCGGGGTCAGCGTTTCAAACTCGCAGTTAAAATGGGTGCTGCAGAGGTTATGGAATCCGCGAACCGAAAAGGGGCTTCTTGCAACCTTGCGAAAAGGAGGTGCAGTTCCGCTCGTTGCAGAGTTGTTAAAAGCCGGTGATGAGTTTTTTGAGGCAATTGAAGAGAAGGCTGATCAAATCGCAAAAGAACGGGCGCGGTCTGTTTCCGGAAAATCTTCTGTCGCAAATGGAGCGGAAAATTCATCAAGACCGCAGGACTGGAGCGAGGTGCGAATAAGACAGGCGGATATCGTCCCCGATACAATTACTGGAAAGATTCAACGGCTGCGCTCGGAGATTACAAATTTAATAAAATCATGCGACGACACGATTATCAATGAGGAGTTGACCGAGTGCAATCGCAGGCTCACCGAGTTAAGGGAAGGAATAGCGGTTTTTTTAAACCAGCAGTTGCCAGACCACGTTTATTGGGTTGAACGAAGCGGCAAGGCTCAAAAAATATTAGCCATAAATGCCGCGCCAGCCGATGTATCGGAGTTTTTAAGACAACGGTTTTTTAATTCCGGCACATCGGTGATTATGACAAGCGCAACCCTTGCAATGAGGGCGTTGAGGGATGAACCAGCAGAGGAACAAAAACAACTGCGGACCCGAAGAATTCTTGATGATGAGTTGAGCATCTATAGCCGGGAAAATCCGCTGGCTTATTTTGCGCGGCGCGTTGGAGGCGAAGACGCGCTGTTAAAACAACTCGGCTCTCCGTTCAATTATGAAAAACAGGTAAAGGTCTATATTGTCAGCAAAATGCCAGACCCGCGCGACCAGCAGTATCGCCATGCGCTTGCCCACTGGATTGAGCATTTTATTGAAATGACTCACGGCAAGGCATTCGTGCTCTTTACCAACACTCGCCTGATGCAAGAAGTAGCAGGAATGCTTGAGCCGTTTTTTGACAGAATCGGAATTGAATGTTTCGTTCAAGGCACCGGCACCCCGCGCTCAACTATGCTTGAAAAATTCAAAAAGGATATCAATTCAGTCCTATTCGGAACAGACAGTTTCTGGCAAGGGGTTGATGTGCCGGGAGAATCGCTCTCAAACGTAATTATAACCCGTTTGCCATTCGCCGTTCCCGACCACCCATTGATTGAGGCGCGGATCGAAGCCATTGAAGCAAGCGGCGGAAACTCGTTTCTTGAATACTCGTTGCCGGAAGCAGTGCTAAAATTTCGTCAGGGCTTCGGAAGACTCATACGGACAAAGACAGATAAAGGGATCGTTGTAATTCTGGATAATCGGATTCTGAACAAGCAATACGGGCGTTACTTTCTAAATTCAATCCCGAAATGTCAGGTAATTACGATTTAAGTTCAATTGATTCTGATAATTAACCTCGCGCCGCAATAAGATACTTGAAGAAATATCCCATCCGTCCATTATGTTAAACCACCTTGCGGCGTTAGCGCAGTTAACGAAATCTATTCCCATTTTCCAATCACAGCGCAATCTGCCCTGCAACCTGTATGCTGACGATTCATCTATAAATGAAAAGGGCTGCGGTTTTCCCGCAGCCCTTTTTTAACTACACCCGATTTAACTATACTTTCCTAACTTTCTTCCCCCAGGTCCCGCGGCATTATTGCCGTGTGTTGTGTTACGGTAAGGGCGGTTTTGCAAGTTCAGCAAGCACGTTCGTCTTAGCCACATTCAAAAGATAGCGCGCGTATTTCCCATTGTGAACGCCTTTTGAACCATCGTGTTCAACAATATAGAGGTTGTATCTGGCTTGCTTAATCGCCGCCGGAATCTGAGCCTGTTCAGCAGAGGATGGCGGCTTGTTTGTAATCGTTGCCGCAAGGTCGGTGGAGAGTTGTCCAACTGTTGAATATTCCCACGCAAGCGGACCGCTCTTAATTCTCAAAGCAGACGGAGCATTGCTTACACCCCAGTTTCTTAGTAGCGCGACAACTTCCTGAATCTTGTTAGAGATTACAGTCTGTGTCCCTTCTGCAAGGAGTTCCCCAACTTCAGCGCTGCCATGGCATTCCTCGCAAGCCTCAAACCGCACCTCAAATTTGTGACCGGTGTAGTTCGGGTTTGCCTCAGTCGGGCTTCCCACAGAAACTGAATAGACGTGGCAGTGCGCGCATTGTTTTTCAATAGCAAGACCGTGCGTTGCGATCGTCTGCGAGTTATCAGCAATGTTTGGATAGCCGCCAGTGCCAGTCAACATATTATATTGCGGAGAATGATGCGGTGGACGGCTTGTATCTGTCCATGCCCCGCCGCGGAGGTTGTGGCATTGTCCGCAGAGGTTTACATTCGGATCATATCGGCTGGCGAATGTCGTGATATTTGTCGGAGCGAGAAAATTGTAATAATTCGTTGAATAGAGCGGGTATCTGAGCTGCGGGTCGTTTGCTGTAACCTCGTGCGAATCGTGGCAGGTTACGCAGGTAACACCGGTATTCGCAGCATCTTCACCGCTCGGCAAAACAACAGTTCCGTTTGTAACGCTGAGCTGTTTAATAAGGGCATCGCGGACAGCGCCAGAATGGCAAATACCGCAAGACCACATTCTGGCTTCCCCGCTTGATGATTTGAAATAATCAGCAACGTGCGAATCCACTCTTGAATGGAGAGATTCTGACCATTCATCATAAGTCGGGTGATGAGCATCCGTGTGGCAGCCGCCGCACATCATCCCGGATTGAGTAATGATTGGCTTAATCATAAACGGATTTGTTAAATGTTGTCCTCCCGGACCGTGACAGTTTTCGCACTGCACACCTGCAAGTTGAGGAGTAGTTGACTCATTAACAAACCCGCCTGAACCAAATCCGACTGTATGACAGGGAAGACAGGCAGCGTTGTTATTCATCCCGATATTTTTTAAGGTTTGATATGCTTTGGCATGCGCCGTATTTGTCCATTGTTGATGAACAGAAGAGTGGCACATTGAACATACTGTTGAGCCAACATAATTATAAGATTGACCGCGCACCCGCAGCAACCCCATATCTCCAACCATTGGCACGGTCAGTGTCGTCGCATCAATTGAAAGCCCCATATCTGCCCAGGGTTGACCTATAGCAGGCTGCCGCTCAACACCGTATGGTCCGCGCAAGCCGCCAATCTCAAGAATTAGATTCGTCCCCTGACGCGTCACCGAGCCAATATCAACTTTCGGGCTCAAACCGCCAGTGTGAGGTTTAATAATTTTAAAACCAGGGGGATTCGTAGCAATCGGACCCGCCTGCAACAAACTTACGGTCGTCAGCGCGCAAATTGCCACTGATAACCTTGCGCCTTGCCGGGCTAATCTGTTAATTATGGTCGCTTTCATATTTAATTTTTTTTGTTTAATTTTCAGTTAAAAGCCGCAACCGGGAACGGCTTCTGTTATTTAAGACAAGTAAATCTTATTTTATTTCCATTATAATGGTCAATCATTTATTTATATAATCATAACCATATATTGCCTTTCTCTTTACAAATTTTGTCAAAAAAACTTATAACCCACCCCGTATATCATATTGCAGAGTTCAAAAATGCTTTGAAAAAACCAGAATTTTAAAAAATAAAGTATCAATTCATAAAGGACTATATCTAATTGATATTATAAATATTACTTATAAGTCATTCATTTTATAATAATAAGGTATGCTTATGTATTTTATATATTATCCTCATCATAAAATGCCGGATATTTTTCCCTTTCAGTCATTCCAAATATAGCGGCTGAGTCCTGCGCGCTTTTATAACCCCATCTATTATATTCAAATTGTTTATTTTAAATCGCCAGAAAGAAACAATGTTCACGAAATTTTTCCCATAATGTCGTCCATCAAAAAATATTCCGTAAAATTTAATCTTGTCTGAAAACAGACTCGATCTCCGCTTCCTAATGTCTTTATTTATAAACCAATTCAAATAATTTTTCAGCAAGGCGGCGGTCTAATTCTTTTAAGATTTTATATTCTTCAAGCGCGGATGTTTTGTCGCCGTTCAGACGATAGGCGCAGCCGAGGTTGTAGTGGGCGTCTGCAAAATCGGGGTCAATTTGCACCGCCTGTTTAAAAGATTCAATCGCCTCTTTATACCGGTTTGATTTTGCTTGAAAAACTCCGATGTTGTTAATCGGCTCCGCGCTTTCTGGCGAGAGACTAACAGCCTTTTTGAAACACTCAACCGCGTCAGAATACTTTCCTAAATACGAATAACTGATCCCGATATTGTTATACGCCTCTGAAAAATTCGGGTTTAGTTGAATTGCCTTTTTATAATATTCAACCGCATCGGAATAATTTTTTAACCCGTCGTATGCTATTCCAATTCCGTAATATGCCGCGACGTAATTAGGATTTAAACGGATTGTGGAATTAAACGATTTAATCGCCTCTTCTGGTTCGCCGCTCGCCAGTTTGCATATTCCAATATAAAAGTGGGCGGCTGCATTATTGGGATTTAGCCTTGCCGCTTCTTCAAAGAACGGGAGCGCCGTTCCGTAATCATCTTTCTCCAGATAGTTAAGACCTTTTGCTAACGGGTTTTCAGACGGCGGTTTCTGCGGGGACGGCATAATGGTTACTTGTTGATCAAATATTTTGCCTTTAATCCTTGTAAGTCTGGCAATTCTTTCTGCGGGTATCGCGAAATTAAGATTTTGTCCCTCTGCCTTTCCGCCGTTAACAATGGCAACAACCTCGCCTCTCATATTCAGAACAGGGCTTCCGCTGGAACCCGGAGATATTGGAGCGGTTAACTGTATCGTCTTCCCTGCGTCCGTGTTCCGAATGGCTGAAACTATGCCGTCAGAGACTGTTAATTCAAGCCCGAGCGGATTTCCAATCACAATTATTCTCTCCCCCTCCCTTGGTTGAACACTGCTCAACGGCAGAGGTTTTGCCTCGCTTGAAGGAATCCTGACTGTAAGCCGCGCAATATCCCCGGCAACATCTTCCGCCACAATTTGCGTTGCGCCGTAAATTCTGCCTCTTGATGTCTTAACCATAACCCGCTCGGCGTTTGCAACCACGTGACGGCAGGTAACTATTTCACCATCGTAATTTATGAAAAATCCAGTCCCCTGACCGACGGTTTTTCCATCCTTTGCGCAAGCATAAACAACCACAATTGAAGGCTTTGCGCGTTCAACAATTTCAGGCAGGTCTGCAGCCGCAGAATAAAATCGGGTTAAACAAAAGAACAGAACAAAGGCTAGCAATTTAATTATTATTTGATTTGAGCCCATTTTATCAATATCGGTTATTTTGATAACTATAAATCTATGGATTACAAAATCAATCCTTGAATTCAATACCTAACATTCAGGTTTTCTTTACTTCACTTTAAAAGCGCACACTCAACTTAAACTCTTTATCCCGCAGTCATCAACTTGACAAATTCAACTCCACAAGTAATGTTTTATCAATTTTATTTACTAATATACTACATAAAATATATTTATGATTCTCAACAGAACAAACATAGCAATAGTTCTTTGCGCAACCGCGCTGGCAACCAGCGCTTCCGCCCGCGACATCGCCCGCGTCTATGCCGACAATTGCGCCAGCTGTCACGGAGCAAATCTTGAGGGAGGCGCCGGAGAAAGCCTGATAGACGGAAAATGGAAATATGGCTCAAGCGATGAAGATATTGCAAAAATTATCCGCGACGGGAAAGAAGAAGAGGGAATGCCGCCGATGAAAAACGCCCTTAGCGAATCGGAAATACGCGCTATGGTTATCTACATAAGGGAAAAAGAGACACAAGCCGCTTTAAAAAAATCTCCACCGCCCAAACCAGCCGCAGAGCAGGTCGTTAAGAGTGAAAAACACAATTTTAGGATAAGGACAGTATGCGAGGGCATTGCCACCCCGTGGGCAATCGCCTTTCTTCCAGATGAAGATAATAAAATGCTTGTAACTGAACTTGCCGGACGGCTGCGAATTGTTGACAAAAACGGTAATATCTCGGCGCCGGTTGAAAACACCCCGAAAGTTCGCGCCGAAGGGCAGGGTGGTCTAATGGATGTTGCGCTTCACCCAGGTTATAGAACAAACCGTTGGGTCTACCTCTCATATTCTGAACGCGGGACGAATAATCTTGGAAACAACGTCGGACTGACTGTAATTGTTCGCGGTCATATTAAAGATGGCAAATGGACAGATGAACAAACAATTTTTAGAGCATCGCCAGAATTTTACCGTCCCGGCGGAATTCACTTTGGTTCGCGGATCGTGTTTGACAATAATGGTCACGTTTTCTTTTCAATCGGCGAACGCGGCACTATGCAGCATGCGCAAGACATAACGAGACCGAACGGCAAAGTGCATCGACTGTTTGATGACGGCAGAGTGCCCCCGGACAATCCATTTGTAAATGTTCCTAACGCAATACCATCAATCTGGAGCTACGGACATAGAAATCCGCAAGGTCTTGATTTTAACCCGCTGACCGGCGAACTGTGGGAGACAGAACACGGGCCGCGCGGCGGCGATGAACTTAATTTAATTGAAAAAGGCAAAAATTACGGCTGGCCTATTATTACTTATGGAATGAATTACGACGGTTCCCCAATCACTCATTTAACCCATAAAGAAGGTCTTGAACAACCAGTATTTTACTGGACGCCGTCAATTGCGGTTTGCGGCATCGGCTTTTACAGAGGCTACAGGTTTCCAAAATGGAAAAACAATCTCTTTGTTGCCTCACTGGCAAAAGAGGAATTATGGAGATTAGAAATTGAGGCACATCGCGTAGCGCATTCAGAAATCTTATTTAAAGGAATCGGCAGAATTCGCTCTGTAGTGACCGCTCCAGACGGCAATCTCTATCTTGCTATGAATAATCCAGACAGAATAATTAAATTAGAAGTGGCAGATTGAAAATCAAAATATTTATAGATGAAGTTGCTTTTTCAAGCAAGCGGATGAATATCACAAGTCTCTGTTCATCCGGATTGCGTTATACTCGTAATAAATTGATGCGCCCCAACTGCTTCTATTCTGTTTTTTCTCATATGCAATTAAGGAGCGGTTTTACCTTAATTGAATTGCTCGTCGTAATCGGGATAATTGGAATCCTTGCATCCATTTTGTTGCCTGCGGTAATAAGGTCAAAAAACGCGGCATATAGAATTTCCTGTCTTTCAAATCTCAAACAACAGTCAAGCGCTTTGTTTATGTATCTGGATGAGAATCAAGGCAGGTTTCCTGATAGACGCGATTTAAAAATGAGCCTTCCTGGCGGATATAAACCATGGACAACCTGGCCCCAAAGCGATCCGCGCGCCGGCTGGGCTGCGGTAGTTCTGCGACACTACATCAATCAATCAAATATATGGAACTGTCCTGCAGTTGAGAAAAAAGGTCTATCTTCAATAATCCAAACCTCTCAGGAAGCCGACATTGGCGACAATAGTCCAAAATCCGTCATGGTAAGATACTGGATGTGGCGGTTTGATAGGAAAGATGACCCAGTGCCACCAGACAACTTCTGGGGACGCACAATAGAGGATTGTGTAGCCTCGCTCAGGCTGGCAAATAACCCGAACGCGCCGCCGCCAGCCTCTGCATCGGAAGTTGAACTTACAGTAGATGTCTATTTTCCATCAACAATCGCAACTTTGCCGCAGAATATTCGCGGCAGAACTCCGCATACGGGCGGCAGAAATAGAACGATGCTGGACGGCAGCGCAAATTTCTACCGCGACAAAAGAACGCCAATGGATTAATCAATAAATTATTTACCGCTCAGTTTTATCAGATATTCCGCTATACTGCGGCGAATTTCAAAACCGTTAATCGGGTCAAGTTGCAACACGCTGGCAATATATAGAACCCTGCCACCGTTAGGAAATTCAATTAAACCTGCGGCATCGCCGTAATCCTTGCCCGACTCTCCAACCACCGTTGCAATCGGAGTATATTTTGCCTCCTTTGGTATTCGGTTTCTTAAAATCGCCCGCAACCGTGCGCCACTCAAGTGGTTCCACTACGGAAGATAATCGGAAAGCAAACGGAGAATGTCTCCTCGTAGAAATAAAAAGTCCTTGCGCCTCCAAAGTAGATATAAGGGCTTTGATCCGAGCCGCCCAGCCCGGAGAATTCGCTTGGCAGGAACGGAGACAGAGACATTGCCCCGCTACTAATAGGCGAGATTAAGGGTATCGACAAAAGGTGAGAGAGGCGGCAAAATTCACCTTGACTTTATGTGGCTATATTCAAAATTATAACGATATAGTTAGACCGAGAAACCGTGCTTTAAAAACCGGGAGTAAAACGATTATGAGAAAGACAACCACTGAGATTACCGAGGAGCAGCATTTCTTCCTGAAGGAGACAGCCCTGGAAATTCAGAAGCAGACCCAGAACGCCTCTATCGTGTCCATCATCCAGGATTAGGAATGAACACAGGCAAGAAAGGAAAAGCGAGGTAATTGAAATGCGTAAACTTTCAGAGCAAGAAATTGAACGTATTGTAAGTCTCCTCAGGGAAGGCAAGCCCTTACCGGAGGACTCCAAGGTGATCCTCTTTGACGCCAAGAAGGAATACGAACTTGTTTACGCCAACAAGGAGCGGGTGGTGTGAATTGACTGCACGCAAGAGAAAAACGCAAACCAATCAGAATAAGCGCCCGACCGAATCCTACGATCATCGGGACAAGGAGCACGTCAACAACCCGCCCGTGGTGCTTACTTACTTGCGCTACCCAGACGGCGCCGTTGCGCTTGTGCGAGTGGATGAGCGGGGTAACCTGGTTTCCAAGTTTATATCCGCCATCTTCCGCGCCGCCGCGTGCGCCCCGAACACCCCGCCGCTGCCGCGGGCAGAGAACCATCACAACCTTGTCGCCCGTTGCGTAGAAATTGCCACCGAGGAGCAGACTGCCTTAGGCGGCCAGCTAGGCTCGCTCCGAAGCATGCGCCGGAAACTCTACGATCGTCTCAAACGCTACCGCGAGCGGTTTCAGGTTAACCCCACGCTCTTCACCCCAGAAACCTTGAAACAGATCGACTCTGTGCTCAACCTGATCTGGCGATACCCGCTCAAGCGCGCCGCGCAAGATGCCGTCAACAGGCAGATGCGCCTGGGCATCACCGACGAAGCGCTGCTTGAACTTGTATTGCGCCGGGCAATAGATGAAAACCTCTGTGAAGTGACAGACGAAGACGATACCAGTCGCTCCGAACCCCGTATCATTTGCTCAATGGGATTAGTGGCGGCATCTTCGAGTTTTTCGTCCACAGCAATGACTGAGGAACGGCCATGAACACGATTCTTCAACAAATCGAAGCCCAATTGACCGGCGGCAATTTGGCGGAAAACCTGGGGGAGCTTTTCTGCCAGACCCTCAACTGGGGTGCGCCGCGGGGTATGACGTCGCGAACTCTCGAAGTCGGAACGCCGGTAAGCGGGCTCCTCACCCTCCATCCGGTGGCACAACTTTCGGGTCTTCCGGTATATCGCATAGATTGGCCAGAGAAGAAATTTCCCGGTGTCACAGCCCGCCGCGTGGTTCAGCGTGCCCTCAAACCCCTCCATGCCGAACATCTCCTCTGCTATGTGACCTCCGACCAGCGACAAGCCGCCTTCACCTGGGCGCGTCAGCGGCCCGACGAAAAGATCGAACTCCGCACCCTCCCCTACGAGGTCGGCTCTCCCGCCCGCACCACTATCGAGCGACTGGGCGAACTCGCCTTCAGCCTCGATGAACTTGAACAAGGCGAACCACTCATCACCACCCTAACCGACAAACTCAACCGAGCCTTCGATGTCGAAGCAGTCACCAAACGGTTCTTCGACGACTACAAGAAGGTCTTTGCCAACCTACAAGCCCACCTGACCAATGCCTCCCGCGACAAAATCTGGGCGCACGATTACGCCCTGCAACTGCTCAACCGCCTGATGTTCCTTTACTTCATCCAGCGCAAGCGCTGGCTCGTCAACAATCCGAACTTCATCGCCGAATTCTGGCGCGCCTACAAAAACTCAGACCAGCCCAAGGACACCTTTTTCGACCGCTGGCTCTCCGTCCTGTTCTTCGAGGCGTTCAACAACAAGTTCCACGGCGGACACCGCCATTTCCCCGACCCCATCCGCCACGCCCTCGCTCAAGCCCCGTTTCTCAACGGCGGCTTGTTCACCCAAAACAAACTCGACGACGCCTACGACGCGAAACTGCCGGACGAGTTTTTTACCACCCTCTTCGATTCCTTTGACGGAAGCAGCCCCGGCTTCCTCGAACGCTACAACTTCACCATCGCCGAATCTACCCCGCTGGACATCGAGGTCGCCGTTGACCCCGAAATGATCGGCAAAGTCTATGAATCCCTCGTCAACATCACCTTCGAGGGACTCACCGAAGACGACCTGCGCGGCTCGGCCGGCATCTTCTACACCCCGCGCGTCGAAATTGACCTGATGTGCCGCCTCAGCCTTACCGACACCCTCGCCAACCGGCTTGGCCAGGACAAAAAACCGCTGCTCTACGACGCCGTCTTCGCTTACGACCCCGCCAACAAAGAAGCCGCCGACCGCGCGCTCGCTGCCCAAAACCTCTGGCCCGACCTCAACCGTCTCCTGCGCGAAACCACCGTCTGCGACCCCGCTTGCGGCTCCGGCTCGTTCCTCGTCGGCATGTTGCTGGTGCTCGACGACCTCCAAGCCCGCGCCAACGCCCAACTCGGCCTCGAAGAAACCCCCTACGAACGCCGCCGCCGCATTATCGGCGAACAACTCTACGGCGTGGACGTGATGGACTGGGCAATCCACGTCACCGAACTGCGCCTCTGGCTGCAACTGGTCGTAGAAACCGAGCTCCAAGCTGCGGAACTAAAATTTCGCCCGCTCCTGCCCAATCTCTCCTTCAAAGTCCGCTGCGGCGACAGCCTCGTGCAGGAAATCGGCGGCATCAACCTCGGTCTCCACCGCGACCACCTCGACATTCCTGCCTCACTCAAAGGCCGACTCACCCAGCTCAAAGGCAAAAAACTCCGCTTCTACCAAGGCGAATCCGGCCTCCGCGAAGCCGACCTCAAAAAGGAAGAACTCGACATCTTCCACGACATCCTCACGCACAAACGCCTCGCCCTCCAGAAATCCATCGCCGCGCTCACCCATCAAATCGAATCGCGCGTGGAACAGGGCGAACTGGCCGGCATCGCCCCCGGCCAGGCCAAACAGGAACGTCTCCGCCTCGAAGAAGGATGGCGCGCCGAACGCGCCGAGCGCCAAGCCGAACTCAACCGCATCGAACAAGCCCTGCAGGCGCTGCGCACCACCCAACAAGTCCCGTTCGTCTGGGACATCGCCTTTGTGGAAATCTTCGAGGGCGACAAGGCCGGCTTCGACATCGTCATCGGCAACCCGCCCTATGTCCGAAAAGAGAAGATCGCCCCGCCGGACAAAAATCCTGAGGACTACGGCGGCGAAGACGCCCCGCGATGGAAGGAACAAAAGGCGGATTATAAAGCAAAACTTGCTCAGTCCGTTGCTGCTGCGTGGCCCAAGTTTTTCCGGTATAAGCCGAGCTCTGCCAATTATCGAAAACTGGACGGTCAGAGCGACCTCTACATCTACTTCTACCTGCACGGGCTGGCGTTGCTGACTGAGCGCGGAAGCTTCTGCTTCATCACCTCCAACTCCTGGCTCGATGTCGGCTACGGCGCAGACCTGCAGGAGTTCCTCCTCAAACACAGCCACGTCAAGTTCATCCTCGACAACGAACGGAAACGCTCCTTTGCCCAGGCTGATGTCAACACGATCATCGCCCTGCTTGCACCGCCCGACGACCGCCGCGAGAGCGGCCTCGACCAGACCGCCCGCTTTGTTATGTTCAAAGTCCCGTTCGAGGACGTGCTCGACGCCGCCACCTTCAAGAGGCTGGAGTCCGCCGCCGAACGCCAGAGCACCGACCGCTGGCGAATCTGCGTCCGACCCCAACGCGACCTGTTCGAGGAAGGCCTCGCCCGCGAGGAAGACGACGACGAACCCGCGTCGGCCGGCAAGAAACCGCGCACCCCGTTCATCAAAACCGCTCGTTACGAAGCCAACAAATGGGGCGGCAAATACCTGCGCGCTCCGGACATCCTGATGACGCACGTGTTGCCAAAATTAAAACCCTTGCGATTATTTGCGAGAATCGAGGGGTACATCCACGGCAACAATATCGGGCCGAGATTCCCCTCCGTGCCTTTCGTTGACAGCATTGATTCGCTTTCGACCATGCGCCTTACAGAGAATAGCCCTGGCGTGGTGTTCTTCGGAGTTAAGTCAACCGGCAACTCACGCCAACTCGGTGATTTGCTATACCCACGAATGGTAGGCGCTCGTTTTTTTGTTCCTATCGTGTTGGGCAGGGTTTATGGGCAAAAGTTCTATAAAATCATTTTCCACACAAAAGAACACAAGGCCGTGATCGGTGCTTTCTGCAACTCAACGGTGGCGGCGGGATTGAATGAGCTCATCGGGAACGTGCCTTGGGGGCTTGGCGCAGTTTCAGTGAATGGCCCGGATGTGGGTCTATTCCCGGTTATTGACCCAACCGATCTCACCCTGCAAACAATAAGTCGCCTAATTGATGCGTTTGAAGCTTTATCCAAGCGCGTTGTTCGCACAGTTTTTGAAGAGCTGGGATTTCCGCTGTGCAAAGAGCTGCACTGTTCGCATGTGAACCACCCCTACGAACATATCATCCCTTCTGCCGCTTCTTTAGACCGAGTGCGACAAGCATCACCTGACCGCTTCGCCTTGGACGAAGTGGTGTTTGATGTGTTGGGCTTGACGGCCGGGGAGCGGGAGGCGGTGTATGAGGCGGTGGTCGGGCTGGTCCGCGCCCGCCTCGAAAAAGCCCAAAGCGTGTGAGGAGCAAAACATGAAAATCAGAGAGCTGAAAATCCACAACTATCGTTCGATTGCTGAGCAGACAATCCGCTTCGGCGACTATTCGCTGCTTATCGGGCCGAACAATTCCGGCAAGAGCAACGTCCTCGATGCTCTACGAACCGTTTACGAGAAAGATCTGAAGTTCGACCAAGACCGGGATTTCCCGAAGTTCCAAACCAATGACCAGGAAAGCTGGGTGGAACTCGAATACGAATTGTCTCAAGAAGAGGCGGCAGACATAAAAAAAGAATACCTGATCGGCCAAAACCGTTGCCGCGTTCGCAAGTGGCTGTGGCCGTCCGATAAAGCGAAGGCCGGTTTTTTCGGTTATGAAAATGGCAGCTTGTCGCAGAATTTGTTCTACGGCTGGAAAAACGTGGCTCAGGGCAAACTTGGCAATGTGATTTACATCCCGGCTGTCAGCCGATTGGAAGAGCACACCAAACTGACAGGGCCGAGCGCGCTGCGCGATCTAATTAACGACATCCTAAAGCCTGTCATCACTTCGAGTAACGCCTTTACCGCCCTGACCGAAGACTTCGCTAAGTTTAGCTGGAACATAAAAAACGAGGAGACGCCTGACAAACGCTCGCTTTCGGACCTCGAGGCGAAAATCACTGATCAAATCAAAGAGTGGGGCGTCTCCTTTAATCTAGGCATCAATCCGCCACAAGTTGATGACATCATCAAGAACCTGATTCGCTACACCCTGACCGACAGCGCCTTGAATACCGAGATGAGCCCTGACGCCTTTGGTCATGGCTTGCAGCGGCATCTGATCTTCACGCTGATTCGGATCGCCGCGGGCTACACCGCGTCAAAGCCCAAGTCGGAGAAAAAGGAGTTCTCGCCGGAAATGGAGCTTTTACTGTTTGAAGAGCCCGAGGCGTTCCTGCATCCGCCGCAACAAGACGTGCTCGACACCAGTTTGCGCCAACTCGCAGCTAAACCGGGCCGTCAGGTCATTGCCGCTTCGCACTCGCCCCAGTTCGTCAGCTACAACACCGATGACCTCGCGGATTTGGTTCGTGTGCGGCGAGTAGCCGGCAAGACCGAAGTTGCCCAAATCAAAAAGGTCCGTTTGAAGGAAATCTTTGAGGACAACCAGCAAATCGCGGAAATTCTCGGCGTGCAGGCGGGTTCGGCGGAACTGGAAGCAGTGCGCCATTTTCTGTGGCTGAATCCCGAACGAAGCAGCCTCTTCTTCGCAAACGCCGTTCTCATCGTTGAAGGGCTTTCGGAACAGGTGTTGATCAACTACCTGCTCAAGACCGGGCAACTTTCTTCTAACGCCAATGGGGTGTTTGTTTTAGAAACACTCGGAAAATACAACATCCACCGCTTCATGAACCTTTTGGGCGAGTTCCGAATTGATCATGCTGTCTTGCATGACAAGGATGCGAACAAGACCGGTAGCGAAAAAGAAAAGCAGGACAAGCTTAACAATCTCATTCAGAAGGCCAAGAACGATTGCACAAAGGATGTCTACAAGCTGCCAAACAACTTGGAGGATTTTCTCGGAATTCAAACCAGTGGGGAACGATGGCGCAAAGCAGCCGAGGTTCTCTTGGCCGTACAACAGGGTAAGGTCGCAGACGAAAAGATCAAGGACTTCAAAAGCAAGGTGTCCGCCTTACTGAAGGCCTTGGCAAGTTAGAATGATATCCCTAACTTCACTCTCTCTTGCTAGGTGGCAATGCTTCCGGGCACCCTCGCTTCGAACGTCTGGTGTTTCACTGTGGTACGAACGGCGGCCAGGGCAACGTGAGGCACTGTACGAGGCAGTGGTGACGCTGGTGCGGGCGCGGCTGGAAAAGGCGCGGAGTGTGTGAAAAATGATGAACAACTGATGTGGTGCGAAACCGTCATGGAAAAGTCAATCGAATCACTGGTTAAGCGGATCGGAAACGATTTGCAAGAGATTGAAAACCTTCTAGGAAGAGAGGGTGATCGACCTCTGAAAATCCGTTTTCCTCGCGGATATTTGCGAAAGGCCAAGTTCTTTCGGGATCAGTATTGGTTTATCCACGACAAGAACTTGCAACGCAATATCTCCTACGCACTAATCCTTAGTGATGTTTACCGATGGTTGTTGAATCGAATTGACTTAAAGGGGACTGCCCGTGAAATGATTATCAAAGAGGGTGTTTGCCTTGTCGGTACTCTCTGTGAGAGTATCACCAAAGATGTAGCACGAAATATCTCCGGGAAGAACACGGGTTATAAACAGCGAACTGCCGCTATGGTCAAAAACGGTATGATTTCCGATGATTTAAAAAAGGCCCTTGACGATTTATGGGACTGGCGCAATCGCGAACATCTGTTTCTACTCGAGGAATGGGAATATGGCAAATATAAGCTCAGTCACTACGACAACGCCATCGATGCTCTGCGAAGTCTGCGTGAGTCCCTTGATGCCTATTTCCGAAAATGAAATTCTCGAGGTATCCCTCCGTTTCAACTTTACATTTGACGCCAGGTGAGCGGGAGGCGGTGTATGAGGCGGTGGTAGGGCTGGTGCGGGCGCGGCTGGAAAAGGCGCGGAGTGTGTGAAAAATGCAGGCTCGTTTCCCAAAACTTTTCCATCGAGCCGTAGCGGTGATGCTCGACGGCAGCGCGTCTTTTTACCGCGACAAAAGAACGCCACTGGATTAATCAATAAATTATTTACCGCTCAGTTTTATCAAATATTCCGCTACGCTGCGGCGAATTTCAAAACCGTTAATCGGGTCAAGTTGCAACACGCTGGCAATATATAGAACCCTGCCACCGTTAGGAAATTCAATTAAACCTGCGGCATCGCCGTAATCCTTGCCCGACTCTCCAACCACCGTTGCAATCGGAGTATATTTTGCCTCCTTTGGTATTCGGTTTCTTAAAATCGCCCGCAACCTCCCGTCCCCCTCTGGATACCCGAATTGCGCGTTTTTGCATCTGATAATATTTTGCTGGGTATTAATCTTGATTGTCAATTTTTCTGATGGCAAACCTTCAACTGCCATAGACAACGACAGTCCAAGTTTCCCGGTGAGCGCCTCGCTCCGCCTGCCGCCGCCGCCTGTGGCGTAAAACATCGGCCATGGCTGCGAGGCAAGCAGAACAAGCGTGCCGCCTCCTTTAACAAATTGTTCAACGGCGTTCGCCCCATCGGCGGTATTTCTAACCGTATGAACATAATCCTCGCCATCAAGATAGACTGCCGCAGAAACCTTTTGCGGATTGAAAACTGAACCGTCAATAAGCCTCTGGTTGTTCAGAACCATAGACTTCTCAACCAGACCAATCTTCTGCAAAAATGTAAATGCGGCGCCGCCCGGACTTGGCGGAAGAATCGCTATTTTACCTTCTGACACGGTTTTAACCTTTTCAGAAAGTTCGCTCATAATCAACTCCTGCGCCCTCTGGATTTTCCATTCTTCAGCCGCTTTGGTTAAAGCAAGGTTAACTCGTGCCGCATCTTCCGCCGGTATGTCGGATAATGTTTGAACCGTCATAGCCCAGACCATTCGCTTAGCCGGATCAATAGACTGGATTGACTTGCCTTTTTTAACCGCGACCTTCCCGATAAACAGTCTGCCTTTAAAAATCGGCGGGTGAGCCTTGAATGCAATTGCCTCGCTTGAAGTGTCAACCAGTTCCTTTGCGCCATCAGAATAAACCAACGACGGAACCTCGCCTTCGCCCTCGCTGTATAATAGATAAACAAAATCGGCATTCTTAATCTGACGCGACAGCTTCGCGGGACGGCTCAACACACAACGGTCATTTGAATATTCAATATTAAATGGCACTCCAAAGACCCAGATTCTGCCGCGCGGCATTCCAGCCCAGCCCTGCGGATTCTCCCAGCTAAAATCAGGAGCGCTGTCATAAGGAAGTTGAACCAGTCCAAAACCATTTACGGTTTCATAATTAGACAACGGTTGTTTTTGAGCGCTTGAATAGGCAAGCGGCGGTTCTGTTGGCAATGACGGCGCCGTCTCATCCGGTTCACCAACTATAATTCTGTCGCCATTTCTTACGTTCTTTAAATACAAAGACCATAACGCTTGCGGCGGTCTTATAAAATCAGAGCCCGGCTGCAAAACAATCTTTTTCCCCTCGCGCGCAATGCTGACAGATTTTTCGCTAATATCGCAATAAGGCGATGTCAAAGATAGGTCAAACACCCCGCGTTCAGATTGAACCGTAAAGGCAAAGTTCCCCTCCTGTTTATATTTGTATTGCGAGATGTTGACCTGCTGTTTTCCTTTTTTAAACGCAAGCGCCGCTTTTTCACCTGCAAGGACACGGATAAAAGAATCGCCAACCGGCTCGGTCATCACAAGCGGCGAAGCAAATCCGTATGGCGCGCGTTTTCCAACCCCGTAAACATTCCCGGCATAAAGTCCGTAACCCTCTGTCATATCTCGCGCTTGATACTCTAAAAGACTATTTTTAACAACATCCTGATAAAGTTGATGCCATCTATCTAACGAGCCCTGCAGCGCCCACATCAAGATAGGGTCGCCGGTATGGACAGCCGTTTGGGCAAGCGTGTCCAGATTCCAGAAGACCTCGTTTGCGCAGGCAGCACCAGTCCAGTCTCTACCGCTGTTCGGCTCCCATAAAAACGAAGAATCAAGATTGTCAAACCGGTTGTTGTCCGAAAGCCAGATTGCCAGATATCTATAGGTAAAGACGCGCGCAAGTTCCAGCGCCAGACTTGCCCGTTTGCGATGCTCATCGTCGGGACTATCTTTAAATGTTTTATAATATTCCAGACAAAACGAGGCGCTCAACGTGCCGCCAATCGCAAATGGCGAAGAAGGGACATCGGCAAACTCGTTTCGCGTCCATTCAATATATTTTGCCCAGTTCAACACCCCATCAACTACAGGCAAATACTCCTTCATCCCCGCGTCCCGGTATAAACCAAGAAAAACCCTTGCGGCGGCAAAACCGTTTGCGTTGTGCAATGTCGTTACAGGTTTTCCGCCCCATTGTTCAGTCCACTCTCCTTCAAGCGGTTTTTCCCAGAACAGACACTCCTCTCCATTGATCTGAAACCTCTTTGCGTATTTCATCAATTCCGACGCAATGTTTTTAAGAGCCGCGATTCTCTGTGAATCTTTTTGCTTTGCTGCGGCGGCAGTCGGGCTTTCATTATGCCAGGTCCAGCCTGAAATCAACCTCGTTCCCTGAACCTGAAACGGCGGCTCAACACCGGCAATTAAACCGCCGCGCGGCGGACCTTGAAAATCCTTTAACCGAATCCCTCCCGGTATCCAGTCAACATCCGCCACCGCCGGAACCCGCGGCAGTTTATCCATCGTTTTGCCCCAGATAACCGATAACGTAAAACGATTCGGATCATCAGTTGATGGCAGGTTTAAACTCCATAACAGGCGGCATTTTGAATTTAATCGCGACCCAGTTTCCGGAAGAACAAGTTGTTGATACCCCTGTCCGCCATAGGGATAAACAAGCGCAACAAACTGTTTTGAATCAGGACTTCCGCTCTCATCGCCAATCCAGCGATACCCGGTCGCAATGTCGCGCTCAGAATTATTTTCAAGACGGGTTGTTTGAAATTCATATCCAACGTAATGCGCCTTGCTTGCAGACCACAGACCAATTACCGGTATCGGATGAGCCCCAAGCGGCACTGTGTAACTCCAGTTCCTGTTATAATGATAGGCGGAGATTTCTGGCGTGCCGGCATGACGGTCAAGCAATAATGGAAATGGATCAACAAGCGGCGTTGCGTTTAACCAGCCGCGATGATGCCACGTTTCGGCATCCTTCAAATATAACGCAAGAAAATGAAACGGCTCTTTCCCCACCACCGTTTGCCACTTCGCGCTGTCAAACTCCGCTATAGTTATGCCAAACGCTATCTCCGGATAAGGATCGTTGCGAATAAGCCTGACGCGGACAAAATCCTCTTTTCCAAATACAACACCTGCTCCGCTGCGCGCCTGAAAGCCTGAAAATTCAATCGCATCTCCACCCCGTACTGTGCTGCATTTTGTGACAGTCAAACCAACCGTCTCCGAACTAAACCTTATAATCGCTATATTCGTGCTCCCTTTTAATACATCAAAACCAGAAAATGAATTCCCCTTCTTTACAGCGCGGACTGTCACCAGCCCGTTATTTATCTCCTGCGAAATTGCAGAAAATGCAGAAAAAATAAAAGCATTTAAGACAACAATATTGACAACCTTCGCAAATTTGCCGTTCATTTTGAATATGTTCATACAATCGTTAGATTGCACAAGAGCGATGTTTTATTCAATCCATAAATTCCCGTTTCTTATCTGAATCCAGGTCAACAAAGACGAATGAATTTTGATGAAATTAAATATATAATACATATTTGCAGCAGGTACGTATTTATTGCTTAATTTTAAAGCATTAAAGGCTAATTATTTTATAACCAACAACTCATTGATTAAAATAGACCACGAAGGGGTTTAACATTAGTAGCCACCTATGAAATAGGTGGACTGAAAAACAGTAAACAACCATCACTCAACCCCAACAGGGTTCAAGCCGATTGGTATTAGGTTATTGAGTTCATACAGTTAAACAGCGTTAAATTTTAATCGGTTTTAAAATCAAATACCAAGTTCAATGCTAATGATTCAGGAAAACAACTGAAAATATTCTCTTTGCCCCTACCTGTACGGCGCTGTTATTCATTCAATAATTCAAAAACCATCTGTTTCCAATCCATTTTGATAAAGTCATTGAAACTCAGTTAATCCAGAACTTCGCGCGCCTGTTCAATGTCTTTTTTGATTTGAGACTTTAACTGTTCTATTGAGGAAAATTGGATTTCGCCCCTTAACTTTTTCACAAATATGGTTTCAATTTCTTTTCCGTAGATATTGTCGTTAAAATCAAGTATATGAAGTTCAAATCTTAACTGCGGGTTCGGTTGTCTGAGCGTTGGACGCAAACCGATGTTGAGCACCGCGTTGTAAAGGTTTTCATCAATCGCAACGCGCGTGGCATATACTCCCCGGGGCGGCAATACAAGTCCTGTTACATCAATGTTCGCTGTTGGAAATCCGAGCCTTTTGCCTATCCCATCGCCCGGCACAACTTTTCCTGAAACGCCGTAATCTCTGCCGAGCATTTGAGAGACAATCGAAATCTCTCCTTTTAAAATCGCCTCGCGTACCCTTGTGCTGCTAATCGTTTTGCCATCAAGCGAAACAGGATTTAGACCGAAAACCGTAAAACCGAGTTTTTTGCCAATCTCCTCAAGCAGGGCAACGTTGCCGCCGCGATTGTGTCCGAAGAGAAAATTTCTCCCAACAGAAATGCTCTTAATGTTGCCAAGTTCGTAGTTTAAAATCTTCACAAAACAGGCGGCTTCAATCCTGCTAAAATTGATGTCAAATGGAATAAGCAAGACATACTGGGCGCCGCAGTCTGCAAGCGCTTTGAGTTTCTGCTTTAATGAATAGATTAACAAGGGCGGTTTTGAATGCGGGATAACTGTTTTTGGATGACGATCAAATGTTACAACAACAGGCGCGGCGCGATGCGCTTTTGCTTCGGATATCATCTTTTTTATAACCTGCTGGTGTCCTAAATGAACCCCGTCAAAAACTCCAATTGCAACGCAGGCGCTCTTAAAATTTTGACGGCTGAAATAGTCGCGAATGCAGCCTTCATACTTTTGAATCTCGGCCAATTCCTCGTTGCAGACGCTGACGGTGTGCAACGATGTTGTAGCGTTATTTAGCGAGACAGCCTCCGCTTCGCATATTGATTTATGCGCCGCAAAACCGCCATCTGGAACAAGCACATTCATTTTTACGGAACAGCGCCGCTGCTATTTTGCGTATAAAATCTTTGCAATCTCGTGAAGCGATATAATTTTTGACTTCAACATTTCAGCGTCCATCCTGATCATCTCTTCCATTTCAATCGCGTCTTTAACGTTGAATTTGCCCGAGACTGTTCGCCGCAGATGTTTTAAATAAGCCCCGCACCCGAGTTCTTTTCCAAAATCGTGAACAAGGCTCCTGACGTAAGTTCCCTTTGAACAAGCAACGCAAAACCACGCCATCGGTTCAATATAATCTTCAAATGAAAAATCGTATATATGAACCGGTCGCGCCTCCCGTTCTATATCAACCCCTTTTCGCGCCAGTTTATAAAGCGGTACGCCGTCTTTCTTAACAGCCGAGACCATCGGCGGTTTTTGCAAAATATCGCCCGTGAACTTTTTTGCAAGTTCATTTAGTTTATCCAGAGTTAATTGCGGCACCTCCCTTGTTGCCACAATTTTGCCATCCGCGTCGTAAGAGTCTGTTTCTGCCCCAAATATCATCGCCCCTTCGTAGACTTTATCTGTTGAAGTGAATCGGTCTGAAAGTTTAGTGGCTTTCCCGATAACAATGACAAGCAGTCCGGTGGCATTGGGATCAAGCGTGCCGCAATGCCCGATTCGTTTTATCCCTAAAATTGCCCGGACGGCATCCACAACATCGTGCGATGTTGGACCCGCCGGTTTGTCCACTAACAATACGCCGTCGTATGGCGATATTTCAAAACGTTCGTCCATTCTATCTGAATTGTTCCTAAATGAGAGTTTAAAAGTGAGAGTTTAAAGCAGATTTAATAGCCGCAAGGACCCGCCGCTGCACCGAAACCGGTGTGCCGCGTATCCTTGCCCCCGCAGCCGCCGCATGTCCTCCGCCACCAAACTGGCTTGCAATCTCGCTCACATTTACAAGACTGCTTTTTGACCTCAGGCTAATCCTGATTAAGTCCGGCTCCTCTTCTTCAAACACACAGGCAACAACCACCGGTTCAATCGAACGAATATGGTCTATAAGACCTTCCGTATCATCGCAATTAGCCCCGGCGCGTTCAAAGTCCTCTTTTCTCAACCAGAAATAGGCAATCTTATTGTCGTAGGTCAATTTAAAACTGTTATAAATGTGCCGCAACAAACGGACGCGCGAGAGCGGAAATGAAGAGTAAACCCTGTCGCAAATCTTCGCTAAATTCGCCCCTTTGCTGACAAGTTCCGCGGCAATGTGATAAGTCAGCGGCTTTGTGGTCGGATATTGAAAAGAGCCGGTGTCTGTGGAAATTGCAGTAAAGAGACAATCGGCAATCGGCGGAGTAATCGGAAACCGTCCTGCTTTGAGAATTCTGTAAATCAGCTCGCCGGTCGATGAGGCGCGTCCGGAAACCCAGTTAATATCGCCAAAACGGTCGTTGCTCTCGTGGTGGTCTATGTTTATAAGAAGTTTCCTATTCCCGATGCAATCAAGTCCGGAGCCAAATCTGACAGCGTTTGCGGAGTCAACCGCAATCACACAATCAAATTCCTGCCCCGGCTGCGGCTTTCTTATAATCCCTTTTTCATCAAGAAATTTATATTTATACGGGACTTCATCGTCGTTCCAGACGACAACCTTTTTATCAATTCCCATTAACGCGTGAGCAACCGCAAGTTGACATCCTATGCAATCGCCATCGGGTCTTATATGTCCAATGACACAAAATGTTTCATTGGATTTTAGAGCCTCAACTATCCGTTCAACTACCTTCGGATAAGACTTCATTGTTCAGATGAAGGGGGATTATTTTTTTCTAATTCTTCAATTATTGAAAGCACTTTATTGCCGCGTTCTATTGAATTATCCAATAAAAATTGCAATTTCGGCGTGTGCTTCATAACCACTGTTTTCGCTATATGCTGCTGAATTAAATTTTTATTCTGCTGCAGATATTCAAAACTCTTCTTTTTCTTTTCTTCATTTCCAAGGACGCTTACGAAGACCTTTGCCTGCTGAAAATCGCGCGACACTTCAACATCGTAAACAGAAATCATTCCTGCCTGTTCAATCGGAAAGTAGCGTTGAATTGCCTCTCCGACCTCCCGTTTTATCAGCTCGCGCACTCGTTCAAGTCGGTATGTCATAACTGCCTCCATATAATCTTACAGTTTATCAATTTTTACAGACTCTGCAGTTTCTTCTCCAAATTATAACACTGAATTACATCGCCTTCGTTAAAGTCATTAAACCCGTCTATTCTTATGCCGCATTCCATACCTGCGCGAACTTCATTCACTTCATCCTGGAAATGCCGTATTGAGGCAATTATGCCGTCGTAGATCAAATCTTTGCCGCGATAGACTTTTGCTTTTGCCCCGCGATTTATATTGCCCTCTGTAACCATACAACCGGCAACCTTGCCGCCTTTTGATAACTCAAAGACTTTCTTAACGCTCGCCTCGCCGATTATTACCTCGTTGATTATCGGTTCAAGCAAGCCTGCCATCGCCTTCTTCACCTCGTCTATCAACTCATAGATAATCGCGTAAAGTTTAATCTGGACGCCTTCTTTTTTAGCAATATCAGATACGCCGTGTTCAAGCCGCGTGTGAAATCCGATAATCACACCCTTTGCCGCGGAGGCAAGCATAACATCGCTCTCAGATATCGCGCCAACGCCGCTATGGATGATTTCAAGCGAAACTTTCTCTGACTTAATATCCTTAAGCGCCGCAGAAATTGCCTCAACCGAACCCTGTGTATCGGCTTTTAAAACAACCTTCAAAACTTTATTCTTGCTTGCTTCAATTGATTCAAGGAACGATTCAAGCGTTATCTTCTTTGCGGCAACAATCTGTCCCTGCTGTTTGAGTTCTTCCATCCGTTTTTCGGCAATCTCGCGCGCGGTGTCAATATCTTTCACCGCTTCAAACTCGCTTCCCGGCTCTGGCACACCGTTAAGACCAAGCACTTTAACAGCATAAGAGGGCTTTGCCTCTTTTAATCGCTCGTTTCTGTCGTTAATCAATGCGCGCACCTTGCCGTAAAATTGACCGCAAACCAAGAAATCCCCCACCTTTAATGTGCCGCGCCGCACAAGCAGTGTTGCCGTTGGACCGCCCTGTTCGAGCCCGGACTCTATTACATTTCCCCACGCGGGGCAATCCGGATTCGCCTTTAAATTAAGTTCATCGGCTTTCAACAGAATAAACTCCAGAAGCTGATCAACGCCCTGTTTCTTTAATGCCGATACCTCCACGAAAACTGTATCGCCGCCCCATTCTTCCGGATTCAAACCTTGTTTTGACAACTGGTCTTTGACCCTCATCGGATTCGCATTTGGATGGTCGCACTTGTTTATAGCAACAATTATCGGCACTTCTGCCGCCTTTGCATGGTTGAGCGCCTCTATCGTTTGCGGCATAACACCGTCGTCAGCCGCAACCACAAGAATAACTATGTCCGTTACGTTCGCGCCGCGGGCGCGCATAGCGCTAAACGCCGCGTGTCCCGGCGTGTCAATAAATGTTATCTCCTGCAACTTCTTCTTATCATACGGATGCGGGAAAGAAATTGTATAGGCGCCGATATGCTGCGTTATTCCGCCCGCCTCAGTCGCCACTACATTTGATTTTCTAATCGCATCAAGCAACGTCGTCTTGCCATGGTCAACGTGACCCATTATCGTTACCACAGGCGGACGCGGCTTGAGTTTTGTCTCGTCCTCAACTACTGTTTTCTCCTTAGATTCAACCTTTTGCGGCTGTTGAGACCTCGTTCCCCGTTTTTCTATAACAAGTTTTATACCAAAATTTGCGGCAACCTCTTCCGCATTCTTTTCATCAACAAGGTCATTTACCTTGGCAAGCACCCTCCGCTTGAGCAACTCGGCAATCACCTGATACGGCTTTTTATTCAACGCCGCAGCAAGGTCTCTGACAAGTATCGGCGGTTTAATCATTACTTGCGGCGCATTCGGCGGCAAAACAGGCGCCTTTGGAACCACCGGCGACTGTTTCCCCTTTTCTTTGTGCTTTGGAAATTGAACACCTTGCTGTGCTTGTCCCGGTTTTTGCTGGTCTTTTTTAACAGGCTGGGCGACTCCTGCTTGCGGCTTTCCAGCCACTTGTGGCTGTTGTCCCGGTCGCTGCTGCGGTCTTCCGGGTTGCGGCTTCACAGGCTGCTGCTGCCCTTTAGCCTGCTGCGGCTGCGGTTTCTTCGGCTGCTGCTGTTGCTGCGGTTTCTGAGGCTTTTGCTTTTCCCCTCTTGTCTTTAAATACTTGCTTATATCAATTGAACCGATTTTAGCCCCAACACCCGGCTTCGGCGGTTCTACAGGTTCTGGCGGTTTTGTCTCAACCCCGCCTTGCGCGGCAATATCAGATTGCTTTGTCTCTATTTTAACTTCTTCAACAACCGCCTGCGCCTGTTCATTTGCTGAACCGGCTTGCTTTTCTCCTGCATCAATAGCAATGGCTTGCCCTTCCACCGCGCTTGTTGCATTGACAGGAGCAACTCCAGCGCCACTCTTTTCCAATTCCTGCTCAACCGTTGTTATTGACGCCGCAACATCAGACGCCGCAACCGGTTTTTTATCTTCGGCTTCAACAACCGCAGTTTCTGCCCCGCTTTTAGAATCTGTCGCTTGCGGTTTAACTTCAGCCTTAGGTTGTAAAAAAGTCTCCGGTTGAGATGTTGCGGCTTCATCTTCTGTCTGCGGTTCTTCAACCACGCTAATTGATGGCGTTTCAAACTCGGTTTCAGCTTCTTCATCCGCAGTCTCTACTTCCGCGCCTTGTTCGGAAGTCTCTACTGCTCCTGCTGTCTCCGGCTCAGCCACTATACCAGTTGTTGTATCAATAGCAGACCCTGTCGTTGCAACAGGCGCTTCTGTTTGCGTCTGTCCTGATCCTACAACAGCGACGCCTGATGTTCCCTCAATTATTTTAACATCTTCGCCCGTTACCGCAGGCGGTTGTTCACCCACAACAACTGCGCCCCCCTGTTCAGACTTCCCAACCTCGCCCGCCGGCTGTGGCAACCGCTCTTCAAGATACTCCGCGGTAACCTTATCAAGGCTGCTTGAGGCAGTAAGGTTCTTGTTAGCTAAATTTAATTCCGCAATTGACTTAGCTATCTCAATAACCTCTTTCGGCTTTAAATTATATTTTTTCGCTATGTCGTAAATTCTAACGGGCATACTTTTTTATCATTTTCCCTTCGCTACTCTTCCGCTTTGCAGATATTATCTTATTTTACCTAAAAATATTCTGATTACAAACCAAATTAAGTTAATGTAATTCTTCTTTTTTCAGCCTCTTCACGGGCGGCTGCGAGTATTTGAGCGGCATTTTCCCCTATGCCTTCTATAGACTCAAGATCACCAACATCCATACCCAAGAGGCTTTCTAAATTTGTAACGCCATTCTCAACAAGCGTCTTTGCCATCTCAACACTGACTCCGGGAATGCTTGAAAGGTCTTTTATTGCATTCTCCATTTTCTCTTCAAAGTCGGCTGATTTTTGCGGCTCGCTCTCGGCGATTATTGTTACATCATAACCGCAGAGTCGCGAGATAAGCCTCGCGTTCTGACCATGCCTGCCATAAGCCGCCTGATAAAAATCGCGCGATACAACCACCAGCGCCCGACGCTCTTTTTTATCAACGTCAATAGACTTAATCTTCTCGGACAACAACGAGTTTGATTTAGGTCTCTTGGAGACAATTGCATTTACAATAAAATTGCCAATATCGCTATCCCAGAGAACAACATCAACCTTCTCGTTTCCGAGTTCTTTGACAATATTTTTTACCCTGTCGCCGCGCAATCCAACGCAGGCGCCAAGCGCGTCAACCTTTGGATTGTTTGAATAAACAGCCACCTTAGTGCGGCTGCCCGGGTCGCGCGCTATCGCCTTTATCTCTATAATCCCTTCTTTAATCTCCGACACCTCAAGCCTAAATAACGCCTTTACAAATTCAGGGTCCGAACGAGATATTACCAGACGGGGGGTATTTTGTCTGTTTTCAATACTCTTCAAAACCCCGCGAATAGTGTCGTTTACAGAAAACTTCTCTAACTTTATCCGCTCATAATGCGGCATAACCCCTTCACAATCGCCAAGGTCTATAATTATATCGGATTGTTCAAACCCAACCACCTTTCCGCTAACTATGTCGCCAATCAACGGTCGGTATTGTTCAATAACTTTCTCCTTTTCAGCCTGCCTGAGAGCTCGTTTAAATGCCTCAGTAGCAATAGTTGACGCAATTCTGCCAAGATCGCTCGGGGTAACTTCTACCCTGATTTCTTGCCCAAGCTGAATATCTTTATTATACCGGCGCGCCTCTTCAAGGGATATCTCATCGTGCGCGTTCAAAACCTTATTGACTACAACCAACGTTGCGTAAAGCTTAATCTCTTTTTCCTGTTCATTTATAATCACTTCAAGTTTGCGACCGCGCTGGACAGCCTTCCTGCCAGCGGCAAGAAAAGCCTTGTGCAACGCTTCTATCAGGGCAGGACGTTGTATCTTCTTTTCCTTCTCCCAGATACTCAGCATATCAAATATTTCTGTTTTCATAACGGCACAGCCACTCTATTGGTTTGAGAACAAAAAAGTCGGTATTTTTACCGACTTCAACATCCCATAACGCCTTACTGGCGCCTGGCTAATTTTCTATTTGTATTTTATACCAATATTTTAATCTCGTCAAATTTATTTTTACAACGAAAGCGTTAAAGTTAATCAAATTAACCCTATATACGCCCAGAACCGGGCAAATTACTTAAAACAAACGGCTTACCTCGTCTGCACATACTGTTGCAACGATGGGAACCTGCGCAACGCAAAATTCAATGTATTTGTAGATTGAACCTGTTTTAAATATTTAACCGCCTTGCCAGTCTGTCCCGACTGTTCATATATTGAAGCCAATTGTATCCGCGTAAAGTCAGCCCTCGGAGAATCGGGCGCAATTGCAAGCAGGCGCTCATAACACCTGGCAACATTCTCCGTCTCTTCGTTCATCTGAAATATATTTGCAGACTCATTCAGCAAACCTTCTATTGTAAAATTGTTCCTTCTCCCCCGAGCGCCCCCTGCCGATGCCGCAAGTTCAATATTCGGCAACACATACCCCTCATAAATCCGCGCCGCCAACCAGTAGTTCTCCGCCCAGTCCATAGCATCTCTGGCTGCCTGCCGCGCCATCCTCAACGCAGCCCGCAAAATATCCGGATTCTTGCTCTCAAATAAACGCTCCGCAATCCATAATTCCTGCCCAATATATTCATACATCTTGTTATAAGTGGTAGATTCATCAAATTTTTGACGCAGGTTCTGTATAAACGCAGACTGAGCATCCGCAAGTTCCTTGTTCCCAATGTAATCAACAGGTTGATACAAATCCTTGAACATCAACTGGAAATCTATTAAATCCGACAATATCGGCTTTATCTGTTCCTCTTTTTGAGCAAGTAATTTGGCGTTTTTTTCAATATCCGCCTGCATAGCGGTTATCCTCTCTTTAATCTGCTCGGGTTCATTAGGCAATACTAATCGCATCGGCTCATCGGAAAGCGACCTTAAGAGATTTGTATCGTCAGGCTTCCCTTCTAACCGGGCAGTAGCTATCTGAATTAAGATTTTATTCGTGTTTATAGCTTCCTCCAACTTAAACGCCGCAGATTTCAACTCAATATACTCATCTCTTAGCGTCTGAAAATCTTTGTTAGTTAACTTCCCTTTATACGACTTTTCATCCGGCGTTTTCTTCTTCTCCGGCGCTTTTTCCATCTCCGATTTTGGCGGGAACTTGAAATCGTTAACGGTAAAATTACTTTTGCCGCTATTCTTCTTTAAAAACTGTTTAATCTCCATCTTTACCAGCCATGCCGGTTTCGGTCCGGAAAAATACAAGACAGTCGCTATAGCTACAATGACAATAAGCGCTATGCCGATTATCAGTCTGGCGCTTATTTTTACCTGTTTTATTTCATTATTTTGATTCATAATCAGGAAATCTTAATTTTCTGGCACTTATCGCTTTTTAAAGGCGCTCATCACATCCAGTTGCCATTAGATTCAGACGACTTTTTAATTAAAAAAGTTACAGAGGATCAAAACTAAACCTTATTGTTTTAATTAATTCGCTAAAAAAACAAGATGGATTAACGCTCCGCTTTTGCGTCAATGTCTATTGCAAGAGAAGTTAACGGATTTTTCCAGACCCTGCAGATCGGTTCTGGAGACCGCCTCCCTTTTATCCCCTCTTGTGTGGAATATATATAATGGCTCTCCCCGTTGCCATCCTCAACCAGATATTCATATAAAGGAATCGCTATAGAATTAAGTTCATTGACAACCGCCCCTGCTCCGTTTCTGTTATCGTCTGTTTTTGCCGCGGACGGCAGGGCGCTGAAAGCAGGAACAAATTCCTTTAAATCGGAGACCTTTGACCTTGCTATAATTCTTGATGGACTGGATTTGAGATAGCCAAATTCTTCTAAACCGTTGAGTTTTGACCTTAACGGTATGGCATAAAAGGGAATTTTAACTACTTTATCGTTATCTCTGCCAGAATTTAGCCCATCTCCCATTATATATACCGGTTCTTTGCCCTCATTTCTCAAAACCTCATAGACTGGCATCGGCAGAATAAGCCGCTCATCTAAAAGGTTAAGTCTATACATTACCTGATTATAATCATAGATCGGCGTCTGGTTCTTTGCTCCGGAAAACGTAGCTGTGTAAGTGCCTTCAAAATAGATAGTTGCGCCGTCATTTTCATCAAAAAATCGGTGCTGGACAGGATTATAAAAATTATATTTGTCGTGGTTTACAATTCTGCGGGCATAAACCCATTGACCGGTAGGTGTATCTGATTCAGCAAACCAGACCTCGCCCGGCTCTCCCTGAGTGATCATTATCCAGTTCTTGCGGTGATTGTTCCAGCAAATAGACCCGTTGAATAGATGGGGCGTTTTAGTCGGTTTTCCAGTCTGAACATCGTGTAAAAAAATCCAGTTTTCCTCTGGTTTAATGAGTTTTTTTCTCACAAGGTCTTCATTTATTGACGGGTTGAACGGGGCGATTCCCTTTCTCCATAAAAATCTTGGCTTTCCATCTATTGAAAGATCAACCTCGCGGCTACCATCGGGCTTTATATTTTTTACACAGGTAAAGTTTTCATACTTATTTAAATCCTTAATTGATTCTATCCGCGCCTTAACGCGGAGGGTTGGAAAAATGTAATAATATTTCTCGCCTTTAAAATTAATCAGGGCTGGATGCGCGGATTTGTGAAACCCTTCTTTTGTCGGAAAGGTAAGGATTTTTTCAAAAACCTCCTGTTTATCATTGAAAACGGCAAGGCCGAATTCATTGATGTGTCCAAGGTCTTTTACCGCGGCGTATCTGGCAAGGAGCGTTTCCCCGCCATCTGGATTTTTCAAAACCATCAGACCTTCAAGCCATTTTGGTCCATCAATCTTCACAGGACACATCGGTTTTGAAAAACCGTTTGAATCCACAAAATAAGTCAAATTGATACCAGCCGAGGGTTGCAGCCCCCTATTTTCAGGCAATTCAGAAGTTGCCCCAGAGACGGCAAAATTGCCAAGCGGGTAGTTGGGAAACATTGTATCGCCCCAGAACCAATATATTTTGCCTTTATAGACCGCCGCAATTGCAGTGTCCTGTCCGAAAACTTTGCCATTGAGCAGCGGCTCTTTTACTGGAATCTTTTCACCTACAAGAACACTGTCGCGATAAGTCCCATAACCGGTTATACGGTAGAGTCTTTCAGCAATAATTATCCTTTTAATCTTCAAAACAGCCTTGCTGCCCGCTCTGGTATAAAGCCGTTTCCCGGCATAACCAAAGCCATCTTTGGGAAACTCGTATCCGTGAGATTTGACATAAAAGAACAGTTCGCGATTCATCAATCCCGGTTCATAAAATGCCACAATGCCGTTATTATCCGTGAAGTAAGAGAGGTTATTAACCGTGGTTAATTCAACGAGCGGCACTGGACGTCCGGTCTGGTCATCCACAACTTGAATTGTAAAATAAATATCTTTCGGCGGGTCGGCGGAATAAAGCGAACCGTAAATTGCAACCAGACAAATGAGCGGCATCAAGTACCAGCGAATTTTCTTCATAACTAATTGTCTATTTCATTTTTGTTACTTCGTCCATCAATTTCCGCCAGTCCAAAATCTTTTGCATCTCAGCCGACGTAGCGGTTGATGGATTAAACTTTGATGTCTCTATGTCAATATAAAGTTTGCGATGCAGTTCGGGATTAAATGACGGGTTCGGACTATTTGTCTGGACGTTTGATTCTGACCGCCATTTATGAAGAAGGTCTGCCAGACGGCTTGCGGTATTTTTCTCAATAGCGGCGAGGTTTTTCGTTTCGCCCGGGTCGGTTTCTAAATTATACAGTTCAATAGAACCGTCTTCGTAATTTTCAATCAATTTCCATCTCCCTTCAATTATAGCGCCGCCTGGTCTGCCGCCTTGATTTGTGTAGTGAGGAAAATGGAAATAGAAACGACGGCTGCTTTGAGCCTCTTTTCCAGAAAACAATATCTCTTTCATACTTTTGCCCTCTATGTTCACAGGGACAGGCAGCCCGGCAATGTCAAGCAGCGTCGGCAACCAATCTATGTTTATTACCGGCGTTTTTATAATTCTTCCCGCAGGTATAAAACCTTTCCATCTGACTATTAGCGGAACTCGCAGACCCCCTTCATAAAGATAACCTTTGCCGGCGCGATAAGGCGTGTTGTGAGTTATCCGTTTATGATTTAATTCCGGAACGTGCAAGCCGCCGTTATCGGAGGTGAATATGACGATTGTATTCTCTGTTAAGCCCAGTTCGTCAAGTTTATTCATCAATATCCCTACCGTATCATCTAACGTTTCTATCAGCGCCGCATAAACCGGTTCAAAAGCATTTTTATTTTTTTCAACAAGCTCAGGTTTAGCCGAGTAAGGTATGTGTGGCGTGTTGTGCGCAAGATAGAGAAAAAACGGTCTGGATTTATTTGTTTCCATAAACCTGATAGCGGCTTTTGTCAGATCGTATTCACCTTTTCCCCCTTCTGTTGAAGAAGGTTTAGTAACCGCTGAGCCGGGGTGATAAAAATCAAAACCCTGTTCTACCGGAGAAAACCCCTTTCCCCCAAGATGCCATTTGCCTATGCAAGCGGTTGCATAACCTGCCTCTTTTAGATATTCTGCAATTGTCTTTTCCTCCAACGGCAATTGTTGCCTTATCTTTGGATGTAGCAATTTCTGCGATGGACAATCAGCGCGGCCTGGCAGATAGGTTGTAAGATGAAGCATTGCTGGATTTTTGCCGGTGAGAATCGCCGCGCGGCTTGGCGAACAGATTGGAAGCGCGCAATACGAAGTTGTAAAAAGCAGACCTTCTTTTGCCAATTTATCAATATTGGGAGTGTTGTGCTCTTTGCGACCGTAACAGGCGAGGTCGTTTATGCCCAGATCATCGGTTAAAATAAAAAGAATATTCGGTTTCCGAGACGCGTCTGAAGCATTAGACTGAAAAGCAAAACCGCTAAATAGAAAGAATAAAATCAAAAAAAACCTTTTCATAAAAATATGATTACAGAGTTACAGAGGATTTTCAAACCGTATTTTCCTAATGGCTCTGGCTTCATTTGGTCTTTAATAATGGATTATGAAAAAGAATGCTGAAAATTAAAAATTAGAGGAATTTGCATTTTTGTTGCTCTTTTAAAAACCAATGATAAAGATTGAGAAAACGGTTTTATAATTAGAATAATAAAAATCACGTAAAATGGATTTTAAAACACTCCAGAACAAGTTGATAGAGATTAAGAATAAAGGATTCGTCTCTTCATTGAGAACAGGTTCAACTGGTGTTGGTTATACATTTGAACAACTACTGGGCGTGGAGGAAAACAATTTGCCGTTGCCAGATATCGGCGGAAGAGTAGAAATAAAAACCGTAAGAAAAGATGCAGAATCTCTCGTTACTCTTTTCACATTTAATAAAGGCGTCTGGCAGATTAAACAAAAGGAATTGATTTTAAAATACGGTTATATAGATGACAAAAACAGATACGCGCTTAAAGCCACTGTTTTTCATAGTCACCCGACACCACAAGGACTAATATTAAAAACCGACGAAAATAAAAATATCATAAGTCTGGTAGATTCTGTGGAAAACACAATTTTAGCCACTTGGGATGTATATGTAATAGTAGGAAAATTTATGTCTAAATTAAGCAGGCTATTATTAGTCCTCGCCCAGAGAAAAATTTCCGAATCAATTGAATACTTTCACTATAACGAGGCATTTTTATTAACAGACCCCGATGCGAGAAACTTTTTAAAGGCATTTAAAAACAATATGATTGGGATTGATTTAAGAATGCACTTAAAAGAAAATGAAAGCGTAAGAAATAGAGGAACGGCTTTTCGCATAAAGGTATCAAATTTCATTGACCTTTACGACAATCGCAAGAAACTTGTTTAAGATGGATTTAACTTTAACCAAACCAGTTAAATACCGTGACGAATCGTGGGATTTCCGCACAGCGAACACGAAACAGTATGTTCATTGTTTCCATCAATACCCCGCAATGATGATTCCCCAAGTTGCCGGGAAAATATTAGATGAATATGGCTCTGGGTCTAAGTTGCTGTTTGACCCATATTGCGGAACAGGCACTTCGTTAGTAGAAGCAAATTTGCGCGGAATAAACGCAATTGGCACCGACATAAACCCATTAGCCAGATTAATCGCCAAAGTTAAAACAACTATTATTCCTTTAAATCTCCTTGATGATTATTTAAAGGATTTTAATAACTTCGTCTTTTCTGCTGAACTCGGTGCATTAAAAACTATTCCGCATATCCCAAATTTTAAGAACATTGATTATTGGTTTAAAAAAGATACTCAAATATTTTTGGCAATTATTAAGGGTTATATTGATGCGATTGAAAACCAAGATATTCAGGATTTCTTTAAAGTCGCCTTTAGCGAAACCGTCCGGGATGTCTCCCTTACAAAAAATAGCGAATTTAAGTTATATAGAATGAGCCAAAAGCAGATTGAAAAATTTAAACCGGATGTCTTCGGAACTATCCTTCAAAAGTTATTGCGAAATAGAAATGGATTGGCGGAATATATCTCAATTAAAAAAAATAAATCCTACTCTATAATATGCAATTTTAATACCGTTTTTGGTATCCCAGAAAATCTTCTGCCGCCAGAAAGTGTGGAGATAGTTGTAACCTCGCCGCCTTACGGAGATTCAAGGACAACGGTTGCTTATGGACAATTTTCGCGGCTCGCAAACCAGTGGCTTGGATTTGAACAAATGAATGAAGTTGATAAAAGGGCTATGGGAGGGCAACCGTCAAAGGAATTTAAAATATTTAACTGCGAACCTCTTGACAACGCTCTAAACGCCATAGCCCAAAAAGATAATAAAAGAGCGTTTGATGTCCTGTCATTTTATTTAGACTATGAAAAGTCCATCAAAAACGTTTCAAAACTCGTAAAAAGAAATGGTATAGTGTCTTATGTCGTCGGAAATAGAAAAGTAAAAGGAGTGCAAATTTTAAACGATGAAATTACGCGGGAATTCTTTGAACGATGCGGATTCAACCACATAAAAACCATAATGAGAACGATTCCGAACAAACGAATGCCGAAAAAGAACAGCCCCACAAATCTCCCTGGAATTACCGATACTACAATGGATTCTGAATTCATAGTGATACTTCAAAAAAGTTAGCCTCGTCTAATCAACAAGATTCAGTTAAGTTTACCCCTATAAGAATTGTCAATTTTCCCCAATCATTTGGGGACATACACCCAGAATGATACAATTGAAAGACATTGTTAATTTTGTTATATATTGATATTAAATAACTTATGCATTTTAAATCAAACTGGCATACCTATTGCTATATGATATTCAGAGAATTGTCAGAAATGGGTTCTGACAAAGAGAGTAAAAAACAAAGTATCAACAAGCGGCGTATGAAAAAACTATTATTACTTGCAGTGATGGGGCTTGCGTTGGCAGGCTATGCGGTATTTGCGCAGGATAGCGGCAGCGGCAGTGGAGACAATGGCGGAACAACACCTCCTCCTGAGGTTCAACCACCACATATGGGAACTCCGCCAGCGGAACCACCGGCTCCTCCGACCGATGGCATGCGGCATCGTCCTGGCAAAATAATTCTGCCACCAAGACCAGAACCGCCCGGCAGACCGGGGATTGAACCTCCTGTTCGTCCGGAATTGCCTCAGGAGATAAAAGACCTGATAGCGCAATTTGAGCAGGCAAAGCAGGACTTTCTTACAGCGCAAAAGGACCTGTTGGAACAATTGAAGAACGCAACAACTGATGAGGAACGCGCCCAGATTCGCGAACAATTGAAGGCTCAACGCGATGCATGGCTTGAACAGACAAAAGAGTTGCGTCAACAGATTCGCGAGGCTCTGAAAGAATTGCGCGACAAGATTCCAACCCGTCAGGAAGTCCTTGATAGAGTCCGTGAACAGCAAAATTCTCGTCCACGTCGCGGCGACGATACCCAGCAATAAAGAAGCATCCGACTCATTATTAAAACCAAACGACAAGCAGGTCGCCAATTAGGGTGGACATAACGGGGAAGAGAACATAAACTACGGGTCAGGCGGTAAATATGCCGCCTGACCTTTTGTTTTCATCTATGGGCAAAGAATTGATATCAAAGGGCGCAATCGTTATCATTGCGGCTTGCGCTATATTTAACCTGTCTGCCCAGCAACCGATCAATAAAAACAGCGCAAATTCACTTGATGTTTACACAAACCTGAATCAGTTGCTTGAACGCGAGCTTGAAAAATTGATTAAGCCCTCGCCCTGGCAGGCTTCCGCCACAATAACTTCCGCCGCCGGTTACAGAGATAATATTACTTTAAGTCATTACCAAATTGAGAATAGCCCTTTTATAGAAAATTCACTGGAGTTAAGCCTCTACAGAGTAGCGGTAAATAGCCCGCAATTAGTCTTTTATGCCACGGGCGACGACCTGCGATATTTGAAACAAACCTCTGTGGACAAGGAGCAGACCTTTTTCGGTATGGCTCAAATAAAACAGAAATACAGCACCGGTTTGCAGCCGGGATTGACCGCGCAATACATTTATCAAGATAGAGTCATTGACCTTTCAGGAGACCCGCTAACGATAAGTTCGCTTCACGTTGTCGGTCATACTTTTATTACAAAACCTTCGCTTCGCTACGACTTTTCTTACACGGATGGCAGGAACCAAAAAAGATGGCTCTGGGCAGAAATGGAGTTCCCAATAAGCCGTCAAGACTACGACTCTCCACTTGACGATTACTGGGAATTTGGACCGAAATTGACCTTTGGTTTAAATTACAAGCCAAAGCCGAAGCAAAAGAGTTATTCCGATGTTTCTCTCTCACTTGAATATACTAAAAGGGCTTATGATAATATGATGGAAACCGACTATTCAGGCGCGCGGCTGCCCGGCACCCATCTTGAATACAACCAGTTTAAACTTTATCTCTCATGGCATCATTATTTGGATGAAAAATGTTACTGGCGTCTTTATAGCAAGTTTGGTTATTTGAGAAATATGGACAGCGGCGTTGGCTATTATGATTATGATAGATATACTTTAAGCGAACAATTGCGATATCGGGACAAATACTGGGAGGCGCGAATTGAACTGAAGGTCTCGCTTTATGATTATGACAAACAGCCTGTTTCTTACACCAGCGGATCGCTGCGACGGATTTCAAACACTACATTGAACCTGCATATTGAACGGCAAATTATTAAAAAGGTAAAGGTGTTTAGCGAGTTTGAACACGAAAATAATAACTCCACTCTAACAGCAGAGGCGTATCAGGTTAACACTATCAATGGCGGTTTGATGATAGAGTTTTAATATGGTTAAATAGAACTATAAGCCGATGAAGTCGTTGTTTAAAAAAGAGACTTTCAAACGATTAACGCCGCTACTGGCAATATTGCTCTCGGTGGCGGTGCTTGGCGCAACGGTATTTCTTGCAAGGTTAAAACTCGGCAACGCAATTCGAGCACAGATAATAAATCGGGACGCGGAAATCCTATATTCCGCAATCTGTTTATTGAGGGACAGTTCAACCGACCAGCAAGTTGATATCAATGATCCATCAGAACAGCTGACCTTGATTTTGCGGGCTTCAAACCTCCGCGGCGTTATCGCGGTCCGGCTCTATGACGCCGATGGCGGTTTTATCACAGCGCTGCCGGTAAATGTTAAGGAGGGAAAACTTGATGAAAAAGAGTTGAACCTTTTAAAAACATTAAAACCAAATGCCCGTTTTTATAAAGAGATTGGATTGAACGAACTCTTTTATTATTTGCCAGATTCTTATAAAGGAAAGATTAACGCGCAGTCTCTGCTGGTTGTGAATATTCCATTGCACGGCAGAAGCGATACTAATCTTGCCGCGGTGGCGCAGTTTGTTATTGAAGGGTCGGGGATTGCAAGCCAATTCGCCATTTTAGAAAATAATTTAAATCTGCAAGCGCTTGTTGCGTTCGGAATAGGGTCGGTTTTGATTATATTAGGAGTCGGTTACGCCTTTTACAAATTAGAACAGAGAACCGAAGACCTGCGGCGCGCAAACCAAGAACTGGCAATGGCAGCCCGCGCTTCTGCCATAGGCGCTGTTGCCGCGCACCTTATTCACGGTCTAAAAAGCCCGCTAACAGGACTTGAACTGTTTGCCGCCGATAAAGCCGGATTAAACGGCGACACAACCGACTTTCAAAGCGCCGTCAAATCCATTAATCGCATCAAATCAATGATAAACGAAGTAGTCAATCTGCTGAAAGAAGAGAGCGGCGCAATAGAATATGAAATCACTCTTCCTGAATTGCGCGAGATGATTCAAAACAAAACCGCGCTGTTAGCGAAAGAAAAGGGAATTAACCTGATTATTGAATCTAATGGAAACGCAGACCTCTCCAATCGTGTCGCAAATCTTGTCTGCTTGATCTTAACTAATCTAATTGAAAACGCCGTCCACGCAACTCCCTCTGGGAAATCTGTAAAACTGACAATCTCTGTAAACAATGGTTCGCTTGTTTGCGAGGTCATAGATGAAGGCTGCGGAATTCCCGAAAAAGTTTTAAAAAATCTATTCTCCCCCTGTCATTCAACAAAACCGGGCGGCAGCGGAATCGGACTTGCAATATCAAAACATCTTGCCAGCCACTTAGGCGCCACGCTTCAATTAAAATCCACCTCCGCAACCGGAACAAGATTTGAACTCCTCATTCCACTTTCTCAAAAGATAAAAAATTGATGCAATTTGCTTGTTCCAACGTCAATTGAATGCAAGGGTTTATTTATGAGAATTAATAAAATTAGCATCTGCATTGTTCTGTTTATTTTAACACAGATGATAGGTTACAGCGGCGAGAAAAATTACAAATTCGACGGACCAATTCCTCGCGATGTTCTTGAGAATTATCTCGCGCGCGCAGTGACAATGCAAGACCTGTGCACAGGCGCAGGCAATCCGGACGACAACATCCGTATGCTTACAAATATCGGCGCAAAATTTATCGGCAGAGCAATCTATATGTGGGGCGGCGAGCAACGAATAGCAAAACCAGAGTTTTTACAAAAAGCAAAGCAGACCATTGAACGTTGCCATAAAGCGGACCCGGATATGATGATTCAAGGGGCTGTGTTTGAATTTGTGAGCGAAGCGGTCACAAACGTCCCTGTTCCAGACTGGGTTTTTAAAGAATTTTCACTCCCGCCTCAAAACCGTTCATTCATCTATACAAATATGCTGTTTCCAAACGCAAGACCGAAACCCGGACGCGGCTCAACCCCGGATATCGTTCAACTTGAGACCAAACTCTGGTTTTTCTTCCTTGCAGCCTCCTACATAGACGCGGGGGCTGAGGCGATCCATTTTGGACAGATTGAAGTTGTTGGCGGCAGAGACAAAGGCTATAAACATTGGCAGGAACTTATTCAACGAGTCCGCAATTATGCCGCAAAACGCGCCCGACGCCACTGGGTTGTTTGCGACGCCCATGTTCCGAGCGGCGGCGTTGCGGTTGATGGCAAATTGCTGCTGGATTTTCATTCTTTTCCGCTCCGTCCTAAAGAAGTGCAAAATGAACCGCAAAAAGCAATCCTTGAAATGGGATTCTTTGATAGCATCTACGGGAGAAGCAAAGGCGGCATTGCGCCTGCTGGATGGAAGTGCGAACACCTGCCTTATATAGTAGAATTTGACAATTGGGGAGCCTCCGGTTTCGGCGGCAAGGCAAGTCAAGTGCCAAAACCAAATTACTGGGTCTGGGGCTACGATGAGATATCCTGGTTTGCTCACCAGCCTGAATCATATCGCAATGAGTGGCTGTGGTATGTCTGGGACTGGGTTAGAAAAAACGATCCAAACGGCTTTGTCCAATTCTGCTGTAGTCGTGTTCTCCACGATCCAGTTACAACAGTGGATGGAAAACGAAAAATCTACTGGTACTTTGCAAACACCCGCAGCGCGGCTTGCCCAGATGGTTTTAATCAAGAAGAAACAATCAAAGCAATCTGGATGAAAAATCCCTGAACCATAAGAACACCTGGCAAAATCACATTTTCGGGTAAATTTCTGAAAGTATTAACAATAATCCGTGTTTTGGAAAAGCCCACCAAAAATATTTTGGCAATATAATTTCCTTCTATGAACGCAATTTTTCCTATTTCACCGACGATTCATAATCCTTTGTCCAGCGTATCAATGAGCGCTTTTTCATTCTTGCTGGTAAAATAGAATGGCGTTTTAGTTAATTTAACTTCTTTTTCAATTTTATTTCCGACAATATCATAACAATCAACTGCGTCCGTCAATTTTATCAATTTTCCATCATTACTGTTTGACCAGCAAATTGCGGTGTATCTGTTTTTTGTTTTGAAAATATAACAGTAGTTGTTATTGCGTCTGATTTTTTTGACGCATTCGTCTGGAACGCCGAGCAACCTGCACAATACCGCGGAACTCACATACATTTTCCTTGGCGCCCCGCCATATTCATACAAAACGCCGCCAGCGTCGGGATTGTTTATCGTTCCGCAAGTGCCGGCGTGAAAGAAGATTTTTCTAAAATTATACGCAAACGCTATTGCGGTGTATTTAACAATGTGCTCTGCCGCAGCGCGCTCCGATTGCCATCTGCTCCGGTTCATTGCTGAATCCCCAGCGGTAAACGGCAAAACAGGTGGATCGTCGTCCGCATAACATCCCCATTCAGTTATCCAGATTGGCTTCGGCGTTCCGCTTTTTTCAATCAAATTCCACAACGCGGCAAAGGAGTCTTCAAAACTTTCAGCCGGTCGCGGCGGGTCGTAATTGTGAATATCAAACACATCCAGATATTTCAGTCCGCCTCGCGTAACAAAATCGCGGGTAAGACCGGCTTCAAGATTTGCGCTTATCCCGCCAACCACCTTGCATTGCGGATTTGTTTCTTTCATCTGTTTATATGCAACGGCAAGCAATTTTATGTAATCATCAAGCGAATAACCAAACTGTCTTGGCAAGGCATAACTTGTATAAACCGGCTCATTCAGGATTTGATAATATGTAACGGCTTTTGGTTTTAAGGCGCTGTAATGCGAGACAACAGATGAAGCGTATTTTCCAAAATCTTCAAGGTTTTGGGGCATAAACGCGAGCGGCATTCGCGATTTTAAATAACTGTCGTTGCCAGCGGCTTTTTCAATCTCTTGCGGTTTTGCGCTTGATGACCAACGGGCGGATGGAAACGGCAACAGCGCCTCTACCTGTCCGTTTAAATTCAATACCCGTTTTATCTGCGCATCGGGCAGAGAAAAATCTATTCTTCCTTTTTCCTGTTCAATCGTATCCCATTTTGCAGACCAATCACGCCACCAGACAAGTCCCGCTTTATGCGTCAGTTCAATTAAAAAATCCCACGGATAGGCGTGGTTAAAACCAAGCGGAGAATCTTCTAACGTCTCCGCAGGCTCAATAACCGCGCAACGGATAGAATTAGATGAATTTTCCGAAACATAATTTATTCTAAAAAATCCAGACTTATCGTTGTTCAGATTTTTGAGCAACATCTCGCCAGAAGTCTGCGGTTGAAGTTCAAAACTGATCGGGCGCGAAAATAGCTGCGCGTCAAAAAAATCTGTGACAGCTATTTTTCCGGACACATTTTGTTTTGACGCTGTGTTGTTATAAGCCAAGATTTTTGCGTTAATTCCTTGTTTTTTATTGCAAATATATTCACCTGCAATTGCAAATGATTCTATTGGCTGGCGTGGCTGGTATGCGGTTGCTATGTTGCCGCGTTCAAGCTGGACTGCGTCAATCCAGATTGTCGCCGTGCCGCTGACGGTCGCTTCAAGGTCAAGTCCGAGCGCGATAAAAAAATAGCTTCCGTTTGGTCTAAACGAAAATTCATACCTCTGCCAGTTTTTATTTATGGTAATTGATTTCCCCTGACGTCTTCCTTCAGGTTCACATTCCATCAACTCGCCTTTTACTCCCTCCGAATCAGCGCGTATATATGCCGAAAGCGTTAACTGCTCCCCTTGATTAACTTTGAACCAACCCATATTGGCGGCAAACACCCGTTTAACCTTTTGGACAACCGGGATAAAATAGTCAAAATAATATACAGGTAGGTTATTCTGATTAAGCGCGATTTTTAAACTCTTTTTTCCGTGATAGGCAACTCTGTCGTCTATTTCGCCTTCTAATCTATATAAATTTCCCCCCCAGCCGCTCAACCCGTAGGTGAAACTTCCCCAGCCGGCGGTGTCGCATTCAAAACTGCTGTTCGGGACAAGGTTTTTAACCCCCTCGGCGCTGATCTGCGGAAACCATTGGCGTCCTTCCTCTGTTTGAACAAGTTCAACATCGTCCAGCCAGAGCGCGCCGGGGCTTTTGAACCAGAATTGCAATCTGCTGGCATCTGAGGGCAAATCTGAACGGGCAAGAAAAACAAATTCATAACGTTGCCAGTCGCTGCCGACAATGAACGCCTCTGAAAGCCCAACATTGTCCCACTGGCGGGTTCTATTTAGCGCCACATCTACTGCGTCGCCGCGAATGCCACTACCCCGCGCGTAAAAGGAAATCCGGTACCAGTTCCCTCGCTTTAAATAAATCTTATTAACCTGACATATCATCGCGTGGTAATCAGGTCCGTCTCCATTAAATTCAAAACATTCAAGTTTGGCGCACCGTTTTCCGTCTCTTCCGGTGTCTATTGACAATTTCTGTTTCACCGCCGCATTCCCGGCGGCGCTCCATCCATCGGGAACATTTCCTTCGCCGGGGATTTCAAAACTCCCGTTGTAAACAAGGTTCTCCGCCGCGTTTAAACAAAATACGCAGAACAAAAATACTCCGCTAAACAAGACACAGCGAATTTTCATAATCCGGGTTTTTCTATTATCTAAATTTGACGAAAACCGGAGTTAAAAATTCAACTGGCAAGTTGTAGCGCTCTGGATTGTTTATATCAATCAGAGGGTTTTTTCGCGCGGACTTTTTCCAGGCTTTGGTTTGATTGCTTTTGAAGGTGGCAAAAATGGTTTCTGGAAAACTTCGTAAAAGTCGTAAACATTTTTAAAATCCTCTCTTGTATCGTTCTCGGTCTTGGCAAGCAGCATCGCGTCAACCATATTAAAAACTATCTCGCCAAAATCTTCGCAGGAATGTATTCCCCATTCTTCAAACACGGTCAAGGTCATCGGACCGAATTGAGAAAGGGCGTAGTCGCGGATGCCTTCAAGCAGTTGTTGCCCGGTGATATGCCGTTCTTCTCCAATAGCCGATTTTTTGCCAAGTTTCTGTTGCGTAAATTCAAGGGCTTCCCGGACAAAGTAATAAGCGTCCTTACTATATCGTTTGTCTTTTTCTACTATTTTTTCAATCTCATCTTCAAAAGTCGTCTTTTGCATAACCCAATCTTTATTGAGGCGATTGTGAAATCGGCGCTGTTTTAGCGCTTGTTGTTGATACAACATTCTTCACAACCCACCCAACTATCAGTAAAAATATTATTAAAAGAATTATTCTTCTTTGTTGTCGCGTCAATAGCTTCATTAATCAGTTTTACGTTTGGTTTGTCTGATTAACTAACCACTATATTTATCATCTTTTTAGGAACAACAATGATTTTCCGTATCTGTTTTCCTTCAATAAATGGTTTTACTTTTTGCGAAGAAAGCGCTGTTTGCTCAATTTCTTTTTGTGAGGCGTTTGCGTCAATTTTGATTACATCGCGCAGTTTGCCGTTGACCTGAACCGGGATTTCCATTGTGTTTTCCACAAGCATCTGCGGGTCGTAATCAAGCCAGGGTTGATAACAAAGGGCAACGGCTTCAATAGCCGGTTTCATTCCCGCTTGAGATAGCAATTTATCCCACAATTCTTCCGCGATATGCGGGGCAAACGGCTGGAGCAAGATTAAGAAATCGCGCAACACCGAGACCGGTTTAACCTCCCAAGCGCTTGCCTCGTTAATAAATACCATCAGCGCCGAGATGGCTGTGTTGAACCGCATACCTTCTAAATCTTCGGTTACCTTTTTAATGCAGGTGTGCAGGACTTTCAGTTGTTGCTGGTCAGGTTCAATGTTTTTAATAGAATCAGAGAGTTTCAAGTTTTTTAGCAACTCTTCGGCTTTATCCGGATTCGCTGTTAGAGATTGTTCAAACTCAATATAACTTTTTTCATCAATGAACAATCTCCAGACGCGACCTAAGAACCTATAAACGCCTTCCACGCCGCGGGTGCTCCACGGTTTAACCATTTCGAGCGGTCCCATAAACATTTCATATAAACGGAACGCGTCGGCGCCATACTCGGCAAGAACAGTGTCGGGGTTTATAACGTTGCCGCGGCTCTTGCTCATCTTAAAACTGCGCGCGTCAACCTTTATCGATTTATCTGTTTTTAAAACAAAACCGTCTGCGGACTTTTCCACATGGTCTTCGCTGATTTTTTTACCGTAAAGTTTCTCGCCGGTAACCTTATGATATCCGATCATAACCGGACCGCGCGGGGTAGCCTCTTCGGATATATCGCGCAATTCCGACGCGCTGCAATAAGAGCCGTCCGGATAGGTGAAGAGCGTGTATTCGGTTTCGCCAAGAATTAGTCCCTGGTTGACAAGTTTATAAAACGGCTCCGGCGTAGAGACGAAGCCAAGGTCATAAAGGACTTTATGCCAGAATCGGGCGTAAAGCAGGTGCAGAACTGCGTGTTCTGTGCCGCCAACATACAGGTCAACGCCCGGACAAACCTTTCCCTTGCCCTGACAATTTGCCCCGTCCATCCAGTATTGCTCGGATTGCGGGCTGCAAAATTGTTTGTCGTTACTGGCATCAAGATATCTCAAATAATACCAGCAACTTCCCGCCCATTGCGGCATAGTATTTGTCTCCCGTTTTGAACCATCCGGCAGATTAACCCAATCTTTTGCGCGCGCAAGCGGCGGGTCTCCATTCGGCGTCGGTTTATAATCGTCAAGCGGCGGCGGAACAAGCGGCAATTCACTCTCCGGTAGCGGCTCGTGTTTGCCGTCTTTCCAGATTATCGGGAACGGTTCGCCCCAGTAACGTTGTCTGCTAAATAGCCAGTCGCGGAGTTTGTAATTGATAGTTTTCTTTCCTTTGCCCTGTTGTTCAAGCCATTGAATGATTTTTTGTTTTGCCTGCGGTGTCGGCAGACCGCTTATCAAGCCAGAATTGACGCTGATGCCGTCGTCAACAAATCCTATCGGGTCAACTTTACTATCCGCTGGTTGCACAACCACACGAATAGGAAGGTTGAATTTTTTTGCAAATTCAAGGTCGCGTGTGTCGTGCGCTGGTACCGCCATAATTGCGCCTGTCCCGTAAGTGGCAAGAACATAATCGGCAATCCAGATGGGGATTTTTTCGCCATTGACAGGATTTATCGCGTAGGAACCGGTAAAGACGCCTGTTTTTTCTTTTGAAAGTTCTGTTCTTTCAAGGTCGCTTTTTGACGCCGCGTAAGCCTTATATGCCCTGACAGCCTGCGCCGGGGTTGATGTTGATGCCGGGTCAGCCCCTTTCCATAGTTCTGGCGTCCCTTCAGGCCAGTGGGGAGGGATGATTTTATCAACCAGTTTATGTTCAGGCGCCAGAACCATATAGGTCGCGCCAAACAATGTGTCCGGTCTGGTTGTAAATACCGTGATTTTTCGCTCTTCAGATGAAAGTTTCAACGCGCCGTCATCAACTACTTCAAATACAACTTCTGCCCCTTCGCTCCTGCCGATCCAGTTCCGCTGCATCTCTTTGAGCGATTCGCTCCATTCAATTGTATCAAGGTCTTTCAATAATCTCTCGGCATACGCGGTTATTCGCAACATCCATTGTCTCATCGGCTTGCGAACAACTGGAAAACCGCCAACCTCGCTCTTGCCATCAATGACCTCTTCGTTTGCAAGCACTGTCCCCAATTCCTCGCACCACCAGACGGGCATCTCCGCCACATACGCAAGCCGCTTGCTATCGCGGTAGGCTCGCCGTTCTTCTTCGGTTTTTAATTCCGGCGGATATTTTAAGGTTGATATCGGTTCGGCTTTATTGGTTTCAGGATTGAACCAGGAGTTATACAACTGCAAAAATATCCATTGAGTCCATTTGTAATATTTCGGGTCGGTGGTATCAATCTCGCGAGACCAGTCGTAACTAAAACCGAGCGCTTTTATCTGTCTGCGGAAGTTTGCGATATTTTTTTCGGTTGTTATCCTTGGATGCTGTCCTGTTTTGATAGCGTATTGTTCAGCGGGCAAACCGAAGGCATCCCACCCCATCGGATGCAATACGTGAAAACCGCGGGCGCGTTTATATCTTGCGATTATATCCGTTGCGGTGTAACCCTCGGGATGTCCAACGTGAAGACCAGCGCCGCTTGGATAGGGAAACATATCAAGCACATAAAACTTTGGCGGCAAATCCTGCTGGCTTACAACCTTTCCCGCAAGATTGTGTCTTTTCCCGAACGGATGTTGTTCGGGAATCCGCTCGCCCGGGTTCCACGCGCGAAACGGCTGTTCTTCTTCCCAGATTTTATGCCATTTTTTCTCAATTACATCAAAAGGATATAACTTTCGGTTTGCCATAAATTGTTAGTCAAAAATTTAAAGTCCGAACCGTTTAAAATGCAATTATTTATATTGCAACATCAAAGGCAGCGCAAAATGATAATGAAATTTGCGGTTAACTCTTTTTCAAAACCACTTCCGGCGTTCTTTCTTTGATGGCGTTCAGAATCGTGTCAATCACCACCGGGAGCGGATGCGCCCCCTGATCGCCTTTAGTATGAATTCTGACAGCAACTGTGCCTGCCTGTTGCTCCCGCTGTCCGACTATTAACATTATGCCGGCGCGGGCTTCTTCGGCGCGCAATATTCTGCCCTGCAACTTATCGTTGCTAAATTCAATGGTTGCCCGAACAAGATTTGATCTCAACTGTTTAACAATCTCTTCGGCATACTGTATCTGGTTTTCGGTAACAGGAAGCACGCGAACCTGTTCAGGCGCGAGCCAGAGAGGGAAATTGCCGGCGTAATGCTCAATCAAAAATCCAATAAACCGTTCGTGAGTTCCCAGCGGCGCGCGGTGAATTACAATAGGAGTCTTGTCAGTATTGTCTTTGTCCCGATAAACAAGCCCGAATCGGCGTGGAACAGCAAAGTCCACCTGATTTGTGGCAATAGTAAACTCTCTGCCGCTAATGCTCCAGATTTGAACATCAATTTTTGGACCGTAAAACGCGGCTTCATTTGGAACTTCAACATACTCAATGCCAGAATCGTTCAAAACCTTTCGCACCATTTCCTCAGTTTTGAGCCACAGCTCCGGTTCATTCACATACTTTTGCCCCAACCGCGACGGATCGTGCGTGCTGAAGCGCATCAGATATTTCTTAAACCCGAAAATTTTGAAATATTTCAAATACATCTCATTTACCGCCTTGAATTCATCCGCAAATTGCTCCGGTGTGCAGTAAATATGGGCGTCGTTCATCTGCATAGACCTTACCCGCATTAGCCCCATTAATTCGCCGCTTTTTTCGTATCTATAACAGGTGCCATATTCAGCCAGCCGCAAAGGCAAGTCGCGATAACTGCGCGGGACAGCAGCGAATATTTTATGATGATGAGGGCAGTTCATCGCTTTTAAATAATATTTTTCAACCGATTTAACCTGACCGTTTTCATCGTATTCCTTCAACTCCATCGGCGGAAACATACTCTCGGCGTAATACGGCAAATGACCGCTGGTAAGATACATTGACTCTTTTGCCAGATGCGGCGTGCGAACGCGAACATAGCCGGCGAGAAACTCGGTCTCTTTTGCCAGTTTTTCGAGTTCTTCAGCAATCACCGCCCCATTAGGCATCCACAACGGAAGCCCAGGTCCAACATCATCGTCAAAGAGAAATATCTGCATTTCCTTTCCGATCCTGCGGTGGTCCCGTTTTTTAGCCTCCTCTTGAGCCTTAAGCCATTCTTCAAGTTCAGCCTTTGTCGGAAAAGCTGTGCCGTAAATTCGCTGAAGTTGCGGATTTTTTTCGTTCCCGCGATAGTATGCGGCGGCAACGCGCAGGAGTTTAAACGCCTTCACGTTTCCTGTTCGCATCACATGCGGTCCGGCGCAAAGGTCAACAAACTCGCCGCTCTGATAAAATGAGATTGGCTCGCCTTCTGGAATATCGTTCAACCTGTCAATCTTATATGTCTGTCCCTTTTGTTCCAGAAGCGCCTTTGCCTCCTCGCGGGTCTTGACAAATTTTTCAAAGCGGTGATTCTCCTTAACAATTTTGCGCATCTCCTCTTCAATCTTCGGAAAATCATCCGGTGTGAACCGATGGTCAGGCAGGTCAAAATCATAATAAAACCCCTCTTCTGTTGCCGGACCAATATCTAATTTGGCATTAGGCCACAATCTTAACACTGCTGCTGCCATAATGTGAGCGGCAGAATGGCGGAGCCGTTCAATCTCGCTCATCTTCTCCCGCTGTTCTAAACTTTTTCGTTCCACTGCATTTTTTGCGGCTTCCATAAAATTTAAAATCTTTTAGTTACGCCGGTCGTTGTAACATCAATTTACTCAATCATAGTAATAAAAAAGCCTTGTCCTGTATCAAGGCTTTATCTTTAAAAATTTCTTAAAGTGACTATTACGCCACAATAGAGAAATATTAATGCTTTTGCCCAAAATTGCAATTTAATTAATTAAGCCTGAATCCGGAGTAGTGAACAAGGGGTTTTTACCACAGAGGACACAGAGCGGCGCAGAGAAGTGGAATATTGTTTGCTCCCTTCGGGGCGTTCTTATCAATTTAGCAAGACCATATTGTGATAAAAATATAAAACATTGAGCAGATTTAATTTATTAATTCTGGCATTACTCTTTTGCCTTTGTGTTGTCAAAATTCACAAAGCGGTGTCGCGACCGCTCTTGCGGCCTTGCCACCGCAGTCCAAAATTTAATTTGTTACTGGTTATAAAAATACTTTCAAAAATTTAACTTCACCCGAATATGCATCCATTCACTCTTCTATAACTATTCAATGTCGGTTTATTTAATTTGATAAATCAAATCCAGTTTTTCCGCAACAAAATGGTCTTCACGGATTGAGTTAGCAACAGGTAGCAGAAGATTATTGAAAATAAGATAGGCCAGTAAAGCAACGGCAACGGAGTAAATCCTAATGATGATGCAAGAGCGGAATATGGCAAGACGCTTCCGATGCCGATGATAATAATTGATGTTAAAACAAGCGGAACGCTTGGCATACTTTGTATGAACGGTATTTTGTTTGTCCTGATTATGTGGATGATGAGCGTTTGCGTCATAAGCGATTCTACAAACCAGCCTGTTTGAAATAGAGACGCCCGTGATGGGTCCCAGCAGTTAAAAACATAGAGCATTACAAAATAGGTGATGTAGTCAAAGATTGAACTAATAGGACCGATGAAAAGGATGAATTTTGCGATTTCACTCATCGACCAGGGACGCGGTTTTGAGATTTGCTCTCTGTCAACATTGTCTGTGGGGATAGGAACTTGAGAAAAATCGTATAGCAGATTGTTTGTAAGAATCTGGATAGGTGTCATTGGCAGGAATGGTAGAAAGGCGCTTGCGCCAAGAACGCTGAACATATTACCGAAATTTGAGCTTGCGCCCATCCGTATATATTTAACGATGTTGGAAAAGACTTTTCTGCCTTCCAGCACGCCTTCTTCCAGAACCATCAGGCTTTTTTCAAGCAAGATAATGTCTGCGGACTCTTTTGCGATGTCAACAGCGGTATCCACAGATATGCCGACATCGGCAGCGCGCAGGGCAGGGGCGTCATTAATTCCATCGCCTAAAAATCCGACGACGTGCCCCTTCGCCCGCAAGAGTTGAACAATTCGCTGTTTGTCCGATGGCGTGAGACGCGCGAATATATTCGTTGTTTCAAGTTCAAAGCAGAGTTGTTCATCGGACATTTTCTGGACTTCTGTTCCTGTCAGGATACGGTCGGTTGAAAGCCCAACGTCGTGGCAAACTTTTTTGGTGACAAGGTCATTGTCGCCGGTGAGGATTTTTACTGTTACGCCGTGCGTTTGCAGCGCGGCGATTGCAGGTCTGGCGCTGCCTTTTGGCGGGTCTAAAAACGCAACGTATCCTTTAAGGACAAGGTCCTGTTCATCGTCTTTTGAATAAGAGGAGCGGCGGTCAACATCTTTGTAAGCCAGAGCAAGGACGCGAAAACCATCGGCGCTTAATCTTCGGTATTCTTCTTGCAAATCAACAACCAGAATCGGTTCAATGGGAAGAATTTCGCCATCAATTTCAAACTTAGCGCAGCGGCGGAAAATTTCTTCCGGCGCTCCTTTTGTGAGCAAACGATGCTTGCCATCGGGCATTTGCACCACCACAGACATCATCCGCCGCAGAAAATCAAAGGGGATTTCGTCAACTTTTTGATACCGCTCCACGCCTTTCTGCTGATGAATTTCTTCTCGATGGTCAAGAATTGCGCGGTCAAGCACGCTCTTGAGTCCAGTTTGAAAATGGCTGATAAGATAAGCATAAAGAAGGACCTCCTCATCCTCTCTTCTAACCACATCGCAATGCTGTTCCAGAATAACGTGGTCAATGGTGAGAGTCCCTGTCTTGTCGGTGCAAAGAATATCCATAGCGCCGAAGTTCTGTATAGAATTAAGCCTTTTTACGATAACTTTTTTGCGCGACATCATAATTGCGCCGCTTGAGAGACTGACCGAGACAATCATTGGCAGCATTTCCGGTGTCAACCCCACGGCGACTGCAAGCGCAAAGAAGAAAGCATCGCCCCAGTTGCCTTTGGTAAGTCCGTTTATCAAAAATACCAGCGGAACCATTACCGCCATAAATGTTATCATCATCCAGGTGAACCGTTTAACCCCTTTGTCAAAACTGGTTTCAATTTGCTGACCCGACAGAGTTGCCGCCATCTTCCCGAAATAGGTTTGAGCCCCAGTTGCCACAACTACGCCCGTTGCGCTGCCGCTCTCCACGCTCGTTCCAAGAAAACAGATGTTGCAAAACTCAAACGGCGATATGTTGTCCCGCGTTTCCCGCGCATCCGATTTCTCCACAGGAATAGATTCGCCGGTCATCGTTGCCTGGTTTATAAAAAGGTCTTTTGAAGAGATAATACGAATGTCGGCAGGGATCATATCACCTGCGGAAAGTTTAACAATATCGCCGGGAACAAGTTCTTTTAGTGGAATTTCCTGCGCCGAACCGTCTCTGATGACAGTTGCGGTAACTTTTATCATCGCTTTCAATTTCTCCGCGGCAGAATCGGCGCGAACCTCCTGAATCAACCTGAGCAAAACACCGATTGCCACCATTATACTCATCACCGTCCCTGCCCGAATATCACCCATTACAAAAGAAACGGTCGCCAGAGCGCTCAGTAAAATCACAAGGGGATTGCGCAGCGCAATCCATAAAAACCAGAGCCAGCCGTGTTTGACTTCGCCCGGCATTTCATTTAAGCCATAGGTTTCCTGTCGTTCTTCTATTTCGGCTTGTTTGAGACCCGCAGTAGATGAACGGAGTCTTTTAAGGACTTCACTGGTCTCCGCGCGGGCAAGTTCCACTATCTGCGGCGAGGGTTTGATATTAACATCGCGACCCTTCTTAGATACTATGGCTTGAGAATTTAGTTTGTTTCCATTCTGAGTTGACATCTTTATTTCCTCAAGCAACAACTGTCATTCTCAACTGTTTAAAAACCATTGCCTCGTCTACATACTATCTGAACCAGATTTGTTGAATCCAGCAGCGATCATAATCGGTTTTACAGCACCGACCGATGATGCCGTTAAGCGCAAGCCAATAATCTTTAACCTGTAAATCATTACTTCTACTGCTGTTTTAAATTATTATGCGCAATTCTCATACCTGTAAAACTCCAGATTGGTTCGGTTTAAGACCGACATTTAAAATCTTCCAGATTTTCTCCTCGGTCACATTGCAATTTAATTTCATTTCATTAAGGAGATTATGCAAGCCAAATTTTTGCTATTTCTGCGAATATGAATCATCACTATTGAAGCCGGGAATTGAGTTTGAAAACGAGTGAATGAAAACGGGTTTTTTTGAGCGGCGCGTTGGCGCGGGACAATGATGACAGACTATTGGCTTTGCCATAAACAGCTCGGGCGACACCGCCTATTAATCCTAACGATTTGGTTGAACTTATTATTTTAAAAATTTTATTTGCAACCGCCTTTTTACCAGAGCAGAACGGAAAATTTTATATTCATCAAAAAATTCAAAAACAAATAGCTACACAATTTTAAATTCGTGCTATTATGCATTATGAATGTGTAACGGCTTTTTAAAAAATGAATAAAATAGAGTTCAATAACATTTACAATATTGATTGCATTGAGAGGATGAAAGGAATTGACGACGACTCAATAGATAGAGCAATAAACGGGCAGCATCTTGGAAAAAACGGAAACATTTAGTTCGCAATGCTCAGCAATCTTTAAGAAAAAAAGGAATAATATGCTTAGATGAAGGAAAGTGGAAATTAACAGTTTAAGAAAAACTGCTATGTGGTTAATAACAATAAAATCAAAGCGAAGACTTTCATGTAACGATAGAGACTTCCTTGTCGAACTTATTAGCGAGGAAGCGCGAAAAACAACAGTTGAATACAATTTTATCTTACATAATGTTTTAGAAAGTAAAAAATATTTAAAGATACTTATAGAAGGTACTAAAATTGCACTTAATAATTTATTAACTGTATGTAATGATAATACAATTTATGACATAAGTTATAAAAAATATGGCAAATAAAACTTTACATAACATTTTAAAGATAATTCTAAGATCAAATATATTCTGTTTTGTAAAGCCAAGATTATTTGCATTGAACTCCGTATTTGGTTTTGAAAACGATCAAAATACAATGCTCTTTTTGGTAGAATAATAATGTTTCGAAATTATGTTACCTCTGTATATATATCGTCATTTCTGCGGTTTATTTTTCTCACTACAGAGAACATAGAGAGACACAGGGGAGAGAATATTGTTTGCCACCTTCGGGGTTATTTTGACCAATATAGTATGACCCATTGTTTATAATAACGAAGCAAACCTGGAGTGATAGTGGCAACGCCGCCGCCCTGCTGCGCAGCAATACCGCAATACAAAAAAATAGCTTTTTCCCGGTAGCTAAGATTAACTTGTTATTTTTGCAAGTCCAATTGGTTTAGGGTAAAAATACCAAATTCGGGATTAAATCAAATCCATTGTTCTGCTATTATTCCACTGATTCGTGTTGCCCTACCTCACAAATCGATGTCGCGACTGCTCCCGCATGCAGGACATCACGCCGTCGCAGTCTAAAAATGTCTGGCTTCTTCAGGGCTTGTTAAGCCAATCACTAATAAATTTCCCCAATCCGAATTTGCTAATAAATACATTCTTTTTTTCAATCTCCCCTGCATTGCGCGAACCGTTTTGTTATATGAAGGCTTGACGATTTTTTAAAAAGTATTACTGTTTTTTTGAGTGGTGGCAATAGCTCAATTGGTAGAGCCCCAGACTGTGGCTCTGGTTGTTGCGGGTTCGAGTCCCGTTTGCCACCCCATTTTTATTAATTAATTGTTTGCAATCATTTTTATATCCATTATAATCGCTAAAAATATGAAAACCCTTTTGGTTATAATCTTTCTGGCGTTTTTATTTGTTCTGTTGTATTTGGTCTCGCTGTATAACCGATTGGTCAGGCTGCGGCAGATTGTCAAAAACGCGTGGGCTCAAATCGATGTTCAGTTAAAACGGAGACACGATTTGATACCGAATCTTGTTGAGACGGTCAAAGGTTATGCCGCTCACGAGAAAAGCGTACTTGAATCTGTTATTGAAGCGCGTTCAAAAGCCACACGGGCGACAATTCCTTCTGAAGTCATAAAAGCCGAAGGAGAGTTGAGCAGCGCGCTGGCGCGGTTGCTCGCGGTTGTGGAGGCGTATCCAAATTTAAAAGCAGACCAAAATTTCCGTATGTTGCAGGAGGAATTAACAAGCACGGAAAATCGCGTAGCGTTTGCGCGGCAGGCTTATAATGATTCTGTGCTTGAATTCAACACCGCAGTTCAAACATTTCCAGCAGTCATCTTTGCGGGAATTTTAGGCTTTGAGAAAGAACCGTTTTTTGAAATCCCGCAGGACCAGAAAGAACCGCCAAAGGTTCAATTTTAATCACTAACCCCCAAACCCAGCATCAAAAAATTAAGGGCGGCTTTAAACAGCCGCCCTTGATATTCATTAATCTTTTATTAATTTGAACCTCTGCCAGAGATGCCTTTTGCGCCTTTAGCGATTGCTTTTGCCGGTTCTTTTGGTCTTAATTCTCTGACTGCCTTGCCGGCTTGCCACATTTCTGAATTGCCAATTTCATCAAGTTCTTTCTGCAATTCCTCTTGATAATTTGGTTTGCCGCAGGCTTTGATCACGCGCTCGGCTTCTTTGCCGGTTTTTACCCGTTGATAGAGTTCTTTAAAGACCGGAAGCACGGCTTTTTTGAATTTTGGTTTCCAATCCAGCGCGCCGCGTTGCGCGGTTGCAGAGCAATTTGCATACATCCAGTCCATTCCGTTTTCATCAACAAGCCGTATCAGACTTTGAGTCAATTCCTCAACTGTCTCATTAAAGGCTTCGCTCGGGGAATGACCGTTTTTGCGCAGGATTTCATATTGCGCTTCCATAATTCCCGCCAGCGCGCCCATTAAAACGCCGCGTTCGCCCGTCAGGTCGCTATAAACTTCGTGCTCAAAAGTTGTCGGAAACAAATAACCCGAACCGATGCCAATCCCGATGGCAAGGCATCTCTCAAGCGCTTTGCCTGTGAAATCCTGAGCGACAGCAAAACTTGAATTGATCCCAGAACCGCTCAAAAAGTTTCTTCTTACCGATGTTCCGGAGCCTTTAGGGGCGACCATTATAACATCCACGTTTTCCGGCGGTATGACGCCTGTGAGTTTTTTGTAAACGATTGAAAACCCGTGCGAGAAATAAAGGGCGTCGCCTTCTTTTAGATTCGCCTTTACTATAGGCCAGATTTGCCGCTGCGCTGCGTCGCTAACAAGCATCATTATAATTGTGCCGCGCCGCACTGCCTCGTCCAGTTCAAACAATGTTTTTCCCGGCACCCAGCCATCTTTTTTGGCGCGCTCCCAATCTTTCTGAAAACGACTATCCTGTCCGATAATTACATTAAACCCGTTGTCTCTCAAATTAAGTGATTGAGCCGGTCCCTGAACTCCATAGCCAAGAACCGCGATAACTTCATTTTTCAAAACCTTCCGCGCCTTTGACAAAGGGAACTCTTTGCGCGTTACCACTTCTTCCGTTACTCCGCCAAAATTTATTTTTGCCATAATCGTTTTCCTTTCTTTTTTAATTTAATCGACTTATTTTAAACAGAAATTCAGTTACTAATGCAACTAATATTATTTATTTTATCGTCTTGGCAAAGCGACTTTTCCTGTTCTGGTTAATTCTTGAATGCCAAAACCGCCCATAAGTTCAATGAATTTTTCAACTTTGCTTTCATCCCCTGTAATCTCAATCGTGAGGCTATCGGGTTGAACATCTACGATTTTTGCCCTGAAAATATCGGTTATCTGCATAACTTCCGCGCGCGATTTTGAATTTACTTTAACCTTGATTAAAACAAGCTCGCGGTCAACATACTCGCCATCGCGAAAATCTTTGACCTCAATGACGTTGATCAATTTATTGAGTTGCTTGACTATTTGCTCAAGGGTGGCATCGTCGCCGCGAGTAACAATTGTCATTCGCGAAAACTTAGGGTCCTGGGTCGGCGCAACGTTTAGCGAATCTATGTTGTAGCCGCGTCCGCTGAATAACCCGGCAACGCGCGTCAAAACGCCAAACTTATTTTCCACAAGAACAGATATTGTGTGTCTCATATTGTCTGTTGTTTTTACGTTCTTATACTAAAACAAAAACCCGCGTTCCTATCAGAATCGCGGGTCACCGGCTAAACTAAAAAGCACCGATGCCGCGTCGCTTATACGACGACAACGACAACCAGCGCTTTTGAAATTATCTTCATCATCAAATAGACTACTCGCAAAGCGCGATTTGTCAAAAACTTTTTTATTTTTGCTCAATCCCGCTGAATTCTGCTCATTTCAAGAAAAAGCGCGCTTTTGGGTAAAATTGATGGTGAAAATACAAACCACAGAGAACAGAGATAAAAACGGAGAAATAGCACGCTGACAATATCGCGCCTATCTCACAAATACCGTTTTATTTCACTCTGCTTCAAAATCAAACATTGAGTTCAGTTCTCAGTGTTAGGAATAAGTATTGAGGCTAATTATTTTTCGCCATCCGCTAATTTCTTTTCAATTTCATCCGCGTACTCTGGGTAAAGTTTTCTAATACAATCTGGACAAAGACCGTGAGTAAATTCCGCTTCCTAGTGCTGTCCTAAATATGTCTCAATCGCTTCCCAGTAACCTTTATCGTTTCTTACCTTTTTACAACCGGCGCAAATGGGGATAAAGCCCCTTAAAGTTTTCGCCTCAGCAAGGGCGGCTTGTAATTGTTCAATCAATCTCTCCTTCTCTTGCTCGGCGATCTTTTTTTCTGTTATGTCCCTGCATATTGAGTCAAAACCGATTATTTCGCCATTCGCCGAAAAAACAGGGGCTTTGAGAAGTTCGCTCCAAATAATATTTCCATTTTTGTGAATGAACCAGAGTTCTATAGGATTGCTGTCAGATTTTCCATCCTTCATTATTTCTTCAAATTTTTCTTTATCTTCTGGATGAACAATTTTCATCCTCAAACAAGGGTCGGCATAATGTCAGGTGTGTAACCTATTATCTTTGTCGCCGCGGGATTCACATACGCATATCGGGGCTCGGGTTTAAATAAAAATCTGCATATCATATCGGCGGCGTTTTCGGCAATATTTCTGAACTGTTGTTCGCTTTCCTCAAGTTTTTTCTGGGTCTCTTTTAATCTTAAAAAGAATGAATAGTGGCAATGAGTTCGTTGTTGTCAATGGGATGGACTAAATAGCCGTTAGCGCCGAATTCCAGACCCGCCACTCTATGCGATGACTTTATATAGGTTGCTGATAAATGAATGATTGGAATAAATCCAGTTTTAATCTGGCTTTTAATCTGACGGCAAACCTCAAAACCACTGACATCCGGCAAATTGACGTCCAGAACAATTAGGTCAGGTTTTTTTTAACGCTAAATCAATGGCTTCTTTCCCAGTCGCCGCTTCTATAACATTAAAACCGGCATTCTCAATTACTTTTGAAGTAGTGCGTCGGCCGTATTCATTATCATCTACGACAAGAATTTAATATTCCTTAAAGTTTTCCATTTTTCATCTCTTTATAAAAAAGCAGGCAACTTAATCTAATTCTGCGACGGTTTATTTTGAACAACCTTTTCTTTTAAATGCTCAACTATTGTTGCCAACACTTTATCTTTATCAATTGTTCGTTTTGGCAGAATGCTTACTAAACGGGAACTTATATATTCCTTTTCCTGTTCATCAAGCGTTTTTGAAGTTGTAATTACCACGGGGATATCGCGCAATGTTGGGTCTAACCGCATCTCAGCAAGAACTTCAAATCCATCCATCTCAGGCATAATTATATCCAGAAATACAAGGTCTGGTTTTTTCTGACGCATTAATTTAAGACATTCCACGCCGTTCTTTGCCTCGACGACGTTATATCCCCCTTCGCTCAATGCGTCTCGCAACAAATAACGCCATACCTCTTCGTCGTCCGCAATTAAAATCGTGCTCTTTTTCGATTTAATCCCCCATTTATGAATGGCATTTAATAACCATTCTGATGGGATTGGTTTACTGCAGAAATCTTCGGCTCCAAGTTCAAACGCCTTTTGTTTATCTTCAAGAATGGTTGCAACAATCACGGGAATATTGCTTGTTGTCGGGTCTGACTTTAATCTTGATAAAAACTCCCATCCGTTTTCTCCCGGCAATTTCATCTAAAATTGCGCTTTTTCTTAAAATGCTAATGATTTAGGTTCTAATCTCAAAATGCTGATTATGCAGGACATTTAAACAGGCTATGCTGGTTATGCTTCAACCGTTATATTTAACGCAGCCGCTACTGCGGCCAATAATTCATCAAGCCTGTAAGGTTTATTTAAAAAGGCGAGAATTTTATCCTCTTTTTCGTCAACGTTTAATGATTCGGGTTTGAACCCTGTGGTAATAATTACTGGCACATCGGGTAAATATTTTCTTATAGCTTTTATTGCCGCGAGACCATCCATCACAGGCATGACATATCAGTTATTATTAATTCAATCTCGGATTTATGATTCAATGCCATATAAACGCCCTCGGCGCCGTCACTGGCTTCATAGACTTTAAAATTTGCGCTTTCCAGTGCGGCTTTTGCAACAGCCCGAACGTATTCCTCGTCTTCAATGAGTAAAATTGTCTGTCCATTACCTTTTGGCATTTTTGCGGCTTTCTTCTGCATCTCCTTTTCAACGGCTTTCGGATCGGCAGGAAAGTAAATATCAAATTGAGTCCCTTCTCTGGGTTTAGAACTCACCGTTATGAAACCGTTATGTTCTGTAACAATGGTTTTTACAACATACAATCCGAGACCTGTTCCCTTTCCAGTTTCTTTAGTGCTAAAAAATGGTTCAAAAATGGAAGGTAGATGTTCGGGCGATATTCCGCACCCGGTATCGGCAACTTTGACCACTATATAATGACCCGGTTTTGCCTTTTCAAAACCCTTAACATCTTGTTCGCTTAAATACACATTTGAAGTCGTAATGCTGAGAGCGCCGCCCTGCGGCATTGCGTCCCGAGCGTTCACGCATAGATTCATTATAGCCTGATGTAATCTGGTTGTATTGCCGATTACGTTCCACAGGTTCTCCTGCTTTTTTACATTAATCCTGATATTTTGCGGAAAAGTATTTTGAATAATATTTTTAATATCGTTTATAATGACATTCATATTAACAGGCGCGCTTTCCCCTCCCATACCCCGAGTAAATGCAAGGATTTGTTTAACCATTTCTAATGCCTTGTTAATGCTTTTTTCCATTGAATTCAATATTTTTAAGCAATTTTCATCGGTTGTTCTAAGTTTTAACAGGTCAATACCCATAGTTGTCGGCGTTAAACAGTTATTCAAGTCGTGGGCAATCCCGCTCGCAAGCATCCCTACAGTATCCAGACGTTGCTCTCTTAAAAATTGCTCTTCCATTTTCTTTTCTTCTGTAATATCCAGAAGGGTCAAGATTATTTTCTGTTCCTTGATATCCTCCTTATTCCATACAATTATTTTGCTTTCCCATATCTTTTTATTTCCTTTTTTGTCAAAACCGTGAATAATACCGAAAAATGTCCCTTTTGATTCAAGTTCTTTTCCAATCTTATACCAGTCTGTTTCCTCAATTAACCGAATATCATCCATAGACTTTCCGAGGATTTCTTGCCCGTTCCAACCTGTAACCTTTTCTGCCCCTTTGTTCCAGAATCTAAAAACATCTTGCTTATCAATAAGCGCAATAACAATATCAACGTCATCTATAATTTCCGCCTGCTGACGGAGTTTTAATTCAATGGCTTTCTTTTCAGTAATATCAATGATTCTCGTCATAAAACATAACGGCTCATTTCTATCTTTAATTAACGTTGATGAAACATACGCCCACACTGCTTCGCCGTTTTTTGTCAGATACCGCTTTTCTAAAATGCCAGTAGTTTCTTTGCCCTCGAGGAGCGATTTTGCAAATTCTTTGCTTTTTTGTATATCATCAGGATGTGTGATAGAAGCAAAATGTTTGCCTATCAATTCCTCCTTTTCATAATTCAGCATTTTGGCTAACGATTTATTTACATATTGTAATTTACCCTCTGGAGAAGTTATGCATACTCCTATAGGCGCATCGCCGAAAAATGCCTCAAAGACTTGTGGCGAAATTAAAACGTCGCGCAAACCGAATTTATCAGTTGAGGCTTTTACGAGCCTGTCTCTTATACTTTCTATTACTATGCTCAATTTGTTCAATTCTTGCGTGGATAGATAACAGGTTGCGCCAAGTTTTATGAAATTATCAAAAACATATTTTGACTGGCTCTCGCCAGTAATAATAATTGGTATTCCAGAGTGGATATTTTTAATTAAATAGAGCAAATCCAGAGATGTTTTCCCGAAAAACTTCTCGCCGCATATAATCAAATCAAGTTTATTCGTTTTTAATTTTTCTTGCAGGTCTTCTATGTTCCGCAAGTGATAGATATTATCGGGATTTATTTTTTTTGAAACTTCTTTTGTCAGTGAACGACGCCGCTCGTCATTATCATCGGCAATACCAATCTTTAATTCTGCGCTCATAGCCAACAATTGATAGAATTTTTGGATGCGAGTGTATGATATATTATCAATCCTGCGATAAAATTAGTCAATATACAAAGTCATTCTAATTTTGAGAAAAATTAGAAAGATTAATTTTGTGGGTAAAATTAAATTTATGGAAGTATATTGAGAAATGCCTTATACAATGGCTGAGGTTGATCCCAAAGGTGGCAAACATTTTGGAGTGCGGTGGCAAGACTGCGGGAGCAGTCGCGACACCGCTTTGTGATTTCAGATAACACAAAATCTGCAAATTAATACCAGAATTAAGAAAGTAAATTTGCACTGGATTAAGAAAGGAGATTTTTTAATTGATTTGGTATTTCATCTCAAGGTTAGTTTCTTTTAGCATCCACATAGCGGCGTCGCAGTTGCTGCGCAACTTTGCCGCGCGCACTCCATAAGAAATTCGCCACCGCATATCAACAGGCATTTTTATTGTGCGGTAGTCCCGCGTCGCGGGACGGCGGCGCTGCCGCTCGCACTCCATAAGAAATTCGACACCGCTTTGTAAGTTTGTACAGCACAAAATCTACAATCCAAGCCGCCCTTTTTCCATTTATATTCGGATTTTTCATTGGTTTTTATAAATAATTTAACTTATCTTAACGGCAGTGAATTATCATCAATGCTAAAATATCTTGAAGAATATCGCGATAGCGCGGCGGTTAAGAAAATCGCCGATGCAGTTGCGCGAATAACTACGCGCCACTGGACTATTATGGAAATCTGCGGCGGTCAGACCCATTCCATAATCAGGCACGGTATTGACGAAATGCTGCCAGATAAAATACGGGTTATCCACGGTCCGGGCTGTCCTGTCTGCGTTACTCCGATAGAACTAATTGACCGCGCTATAGAAATTGCCGCCAGACCGAATGTGGTTTTCTGTTCATTCGGCGATATGCTGCGCGTGCCCGGGAGCAAAAAAGATTTGTTAACCGTTAAGGCAGAAGGCGGAGACGTCCGAACCGTTTACTCGCCGCTTGACGCCCTCAAAATTGCCCGTGCGAACAAAGACAGAGAAATCGTTTTCTTCGCCGTCGGTTTTGAAACAACTGCCCCTGCAACCGCAATGGCATTGATTCAAGCAGCAAGGGAAAATTTAAAAAATTTCTCTATGCTCGTTGCCCACGTCCTTGTGCCGCCAGCCATTGAAACATTGCTTTCAAATCCACAAAACCAGATTCAAGGATTTTTAGCTGCCGGGCACGTCTGCACAATCACAGGTTGCGCGGACTACGAGCCATTAGCCAGAAAATACAATGTCCCGATAGTCGTTACCGGTTTTGAACCGCTTGATATTATTCAGGGAATCTTTATGTGCGTCCGGCAACTTGAATCCGGCAAATCACTTGTTGAAAACCAGTATTCCCGCTCTGTCCGCTACGAAGGAAATCCTCGCGCTCGGGCGATGATTGACAGTGTGTTTAAAGTCGTTGATAGAAAATGGCGCGGCATTGGTGAAATACCCCGCAGCGGTCTTGCATTGAGGGATGAATTTGAAAAATTTGATGCTGAAAAACGATTCAACCTCTCAGCAATAACCGCCAGTGAATCTGCTGAATGTATCAGCGGTCTGGTGCTGCAAGGGGCAAAAAGGCCAGATGAATGCCCCGCTTTTGGCACACGCTGCACACCGGAACATCCGCTCGGCGCCCCTATGGTCTCGGCAGAAGGCGCCTGCTCGGCGTATTATAGATATCGCTTTTCTCAACGAAAACTGAATCAAACTTGAAAAATTCAGATCAAGGATTTAAATTAAATTTGAATGCGCAATACGGCACAAAACATTGTCAGACCAGAACCACATAAGGAACGCTTTCCAATTTTCACAAACAGACCGATTTTAAATGCAAACAGGAGTCTCAATTACTGAATCTTTTTGTTGTCCGGTGCCTCTTACAGGGCATCAAAATATCCTCCTTGCCCACGGAGGGGGTGGAAAATTAACTCAACAATTACTTGAAAAGGTCGTTTTTCCGTCCTTCAAAAACGATTATCTTGACCAGCGGCACGACGGAGCGGTCATTGATATCAACGGCTCTAAAATAGCCTTCACCACAGACTCTTATGTTGTTAACCCGATTTTTTTCCCGGGGGGAGATATTGGCAAACTCGCCGTATTTGGCACTGTAAATGACCTTGCGATGTGCGGGGCAAGAGCCCGTTGGCTGAGTCTGGCTGTTATCATTGAAGAAGGGTTGCCGATAGAAACCTTGAAAAAGGTCGTTGAATCCATCAAAACCGCCGCAAAACTTGCTGATGTCCAGATAGTTACAGGCGATACTAAAGTGGTGGACAAGGGCAAAGGCGATGGCTTGTTTATCAATACCGCAGGCATAGGGATAATTGAAAAACCGGTTGATATTAGCCCCCGTTCAGTACAACCGGGCGACAAAATAATCATAAACGGCGATATCGGCAGACACGGTATAGCAATTATGTCGCTTCGCGAAGGGCTTGAATTTGAATCCAGCATTATAAGCGATTGCGCGCCGCTAAACCATACAGTTATGAACCTTCTGGAAAATGGGGTTGAAATTCATTGCCTGCGAGATTTAACCCGCGGCGGTCTTGCCAGCGGGCTGAACGAAATCGCATCGGCAAGAAAAATCAGGATAGATATAACCGAGTCTGCCGTGCCGATTACAGATGAAGTAAAAGGCGCCTGTGAAATTTTAGGTTTAGACCCGTTCTATGTCGCCAACGAGGGACGATTTATCGCGTTCGTTCCCGAAAAAGAGGCAGACAGGGCGCTCCAGATCATCAAAAGAGATGTAACTTCAACATACGCGGCAATAATCGGAGAGGTCAAAAACTCCGACCAGCCACTGGTTACACGCGTCAGCGCCATTGGAACAACCAGAATCCTTGATATGCTAAGCGGCGAACAACTGCCGCGAATCTGTTAAAAATATTAAACCAAATGCCAGAATGCCTATGGAAAAAATATTCAAAAAACTGCTGGAAAACCTCTCGCCGCGCGAGACCCGCGAGATGGTTGAAACACACATAAGAAAAATTCAACTCAACGAGATCACAAAAACCGTTACCCTATTTGTTGATAAACGTTATGCGTTCAACCTCCTTTCATCGCACGACCAGGTTCCCAAAATAATCCATAGCGTTAAAAAAGCATTTGGAGAAGATTATAAAACCACTTTAAAACTTGACGCCAAACCGGAGGGTTCAGACCGCGAAAAAGCCCTCCCGCATACAATACATTATCCATAAAACTGGATTCTACCGGAAACGTTTAGTTAAAATTGCGCCTTAAGCATTAATTTAGCGGCGCTTCCTTTTGGAGCGCGAAAATCTATATTTTCCATTACTGTGCTTTACGGCGCGTAAGGAGACAACTATACCTTTCTTCCATATCTAATTTGGCACAAAACATATTCTTCACTAGTGTGAGCAAGATTGAGGGCTAATGGCGGGAAATTAGGTTTGTATTTAGAAAGGTTTAACTATGATATCACCGCAATATCATTTGAATATCGGATCGCCTGGCAACGGCGGCATTAAACCAGATTTAATCTCATTCTCATATTTTATTCGATTCGCCTCGTGTATAATTAAGGCTTCTTCTGGACTAACCGGATTCTCTGGCGGCCAGTTCGGTTGCAGTTTCGGCTGTTTCGGCGCTCCCCCCATCTGCAATGTTACCCCTTGCCCAGCCGGCGTTGACACTGTAACTGCCGCAGGCGATGAACCGGCAACAACTCCCGGCGCTGTTTCAACCACACCAGACCGTATCTGCCTTGATGGCATTGAGCTTCCAATCGCGGCAAGCGCGCTCGGAGATGTTGATTGCGGATTTATAGGAATTGCCGAAGCGCCAGCAGGCGTGATTCCAGTTGTTGAAGGATGAATCGGTTGTATGGCAGATGGAAGATTTGGGATGCCGGGAACCGGCGGCGCGCCAGGAACAGCAGGAACCGGAGCCGCAGGCGCCGTCGGCGGTTTAATCCCATCGTCTTTGAAGGTCAATTCTCTCTCTTTATCGCCGATTTTAACTTTAACAGCCCCAGCCACCTCATCTATTGATATAACCTCAATCTGCCCGTCGCGTTCGCCTTCTTTTAACATCTTTGATTCAGGCGCTTTTCCCTGTTCCTGAACGAGGAAAAAGGCGCGCTTTCCTGATAAAATAGTAGTTATCCCGGTAAGATTTACCTTTATTGAAGGAGGCGGTTCAGGCGGAGGTTTTGGCGGCTCGGGCTCGCGCAAATTAAATGCGTTTCTACGCACAATAGCGCCATATCGGTCTTGCTCGGCTATGCCGTATACAATGTTGCTGGCAATACCGAATATTAACAAACCTGTAATCAGGCGCCCTGCGCTTTTGCCATTCATCTTGTTAATTAAATATATCCTATATTCTATTAAAAACCAGAGAAATAATTTTGTTGCTCAACTGAATCATTATTGAATTAATAATATTCTTCCATTTTTCTGTAATTTAATTCAGAATAGCGGGCTATGAAGAACATAATTTATTCACTGATTATAGTAGGTTTTATTTGCGCGGGACTTCCGACTGTTTTTTCTCAAACCGATGCGCCGGCTGAATCGCTCTGGCCTGAGAACGACGGTTTCCCCGGAAAAGGCGCCTTGCAAAAAGGCGATTGGTTTAAAAAGTTGTGGCAGCAACGACGGTCGCAGTGGAAAAAAGATGTTCAAAAAGACCAGCAGGCGCTCGTTTTTGCGGGCGATTCAATCACGCAGGGCTGGAATGTTGAAAAATATTTTCCTGAATACAAGGTGGCAAACCGCGGTATCAGCGGCGATACTACACGGCAGTTAAGATACAGGTTTAAAGAAGATGTTGTTTCATTAAAACCGACCGCAATTGTGTTATTAATTGGAACCAATGACCTTGGACTTGGCGGAACGCCCGAAGAGGCGGCGGAAAATATCGGCGCTATTCTCAATGAAATCAAAACCGAACTGCCGAACACCACTGTAATCGTATGCAAAGTTATGCCAAGACAACAACAATTTGCCGAAAAAATCAAACATCTCAACGAACTGGTTGACAAACTTGTTCAAGGAAACCCGAAATTCATCCGTTGCGATACATACAGCATTTACGCTGATGAAAACGGCGGGGCGAAAAAAGAGGAATTCCCGGATTTGCTCCACCCGAACTCAAAAGGCTATGAAAAATGGAAAGCGGCTCTAATGCCTATTCTTGCAAAACTTAATCTTAAAAAAGCAAACTAATTCTACCAACGCTTCGCGCCATCTTTATAAATCCAGGCTATAAAAAAATCGCCCCGCAAATGCGAGGCGATTTATATGATTCAATTTTTAATGCCGCGAAATTGCCCTTAACTAATCCAGTTTGGGTTCGCTGCCATCAATCATTTTAACTTTGTTATGCTGGAAATACTCTTTTACCAGCGCCTTCATTAAAGTCGGGCGTTGATCATAGAGTCTGCGAAGTTTTCTCGGTTTGTGTTTAGCCAGAGCGTAATGGGTAAAGATTGGCATTGCTATCGTAGTATCGGTATAGCAGACAACGGCATCCGGCAAACGATTTGGATCAACCTTGCCCCAACTAACGGCTTCGCTCGGAGTTGCGCCGGAAAGACCGCCAGTATCAGGACGGGCGTCGGTTATCTGGAAAAAGTAGTCCTGACCGTATTCTTTTATCCGGAGAACTTCCTGAATTTGCGGCTCTGTCTGGAGCATAAAGTTTTTCGGACTTCCACCGCCCCAGAGCACTACGCCGCTCTTGCCGCCGCTTCGTTTTGCGGCAAGGACAAAACTTGTAGTTTCATTAACGTCAATTGACGGATTAATTCTGAGTTTGTTTCCCCTAAGTTCAACGCCGGCAACATTCATACCGATTGTTGAGTCGCCGGGCGAACTTGTATAACACGGCACGCCGGCGCGATATGCTGCGGCAAGCACCGACACATCTTTTAACCCGTTTTTGTCTTCCCATTCAGCTGCGTATTTGCCGAGCAGATAATGCAATTCAGCAGTTCCCATCTCTTTCTGAAATTCGGGCTGAATAAGAATGTTGCGAAGGATTTCATCCGTCGCCATCAAACAATCGCTGTATCCGAGAACAACATCGTAAATTCTTACAATATCGTTGTTGCGCAGGTCGGTATCGTCATATTTAAAACTGCCGACGTGGATAGGGAAATTGAAGGCGAAATGCAGGTCGTGATATAAATTCGCCCCTGTCGCTACTATCCAGTCAACAAAACCAGCTTTAATTAGCGGCACAACGCAAGAACAGCCAAGTCCAGCAGGCGTTAGGGCGCCGGACAAACTCATACCGATAGTAACGTCGGGCTCAAGCATCTTCTCAACAAAAAGTTGACACCCCTCGCGCAATCTCGCGGCGTTATACGCCAGAAACACATTATCCAGCAACTCTTCTACAGATTCTTTGCCGGTAAGATTTTTAGGCAGAATCCGTTTACCAGACAAATATTTGTCCCGGTGCGGACATTTCTTTTTTTTCAGCCAATCGGGCATTTCAGACAAGTCTTCCCGATACCTTGCGTGTTTTTGCTTTTTAGCCATATTTTTATTTCTATTAGTTAAATTCCTAATTAATGAACAATTTCTCAGTTAAACAAATAACCGTCATTATTCACATAGATTTTTAAACGAATGTCAATAAATATAATGCGGGCAGAACAATAGCATTGATTTTACTCCAACAACACGGCGCGATAGAATTTATATCGCGATGAGGGCGAATCGCTAAAGTTAACCTGTCCATTTACCGCTCTTAAGTTTGACAACGGGTTCCAGTTTTTGAGGTCAGTGGAATATTCAATCCGGTATAACCCGTTAGACTCGCCTAAAAGATTGAATTTGACCATATTTTCCTGTTTCTCGGCAGAAACAATTTTGACCGTGGCAAGATTTAATGAATCGCAATTGATTACAGCAGGATTTACCATACCTGATAGTTGATATTCAATTTCGCAACCGACCTGCTTTGGCGTCCTGTTGCCAGGCGGCACAGACAACGTGTAAACTACTCTTACAGAATTTGATGGAAGAATTCCTGTGCAGACTACCTCGCCTGCCACAAGTTCAGGGTTACCATATCCGCTAACTGATTGAATAGTCCATCCCTGTGGCAGTTTGGGTCGCAATAATAAGGATAATAATTTGCCGGAATATTCAAAAGTGTTCGTGATGCAAAGAATGCTCCCACACGAATAAGTGGGCATTGTTTCCTGACAGGCGGCTGGTTGCGGCTGAGAGTCTGTTTTGGATTGATCATTCTCAAGCCCGGGCGCATAGCCATCAAATCCGCGCGGATCAATATGGTATCCGCCTGCCCTCCAATATGCCAGCACGCGGTTGACCTCTGTTCCATCTATACGCCAGAACGGCTCGCGATAATCCGCAGAATGAACAACGCCATTTCTATCACCAGACCCCACCGCATAACCATCTGCTCCAAGCGAATTTATACAGTATCCTTGCATCCGCCAGTAAGAAAGAACGCGAGTCAATTCAGCGCTGTCAATGACCCAGAGACCGATAATCCGCAGAGTTAAGCGATATTTCCCGAATTATTAATGGATTTGGCGAGGCGTAGATCGTCTCTGAATTTATCATTCCATTCAACATATATTCAACCTCTGCCTGCAATTGATTAGTTGGCGCTGATTGTTCTGAAACCGCAACCTGATAGGAGAATGTGATCGGATTTGAGCCCGTAAAATTAATAAATACAATTTCGTCATTGAACACGACCGGATCGCCATCGCCTTGAGCGTCAAGCAATATAAAATGCGGTGGCAGAATTGGACGCCATATAAGTGAATAAATCTGGCGGCCGGCAGGGTAGGCAAAGGAACAATAGATTGTGTTTGTTCCGGGAATTGAATACCGGGAGCCGCCTTGTGTTGCAACCACTAAATTTTCCGCCGCAGATTGGTTTATCTGAAAACTTTGTCCTGCAATGGTTAAAACACAATCCCTTTGAGAACCTGTACTATTTTGAGCAACTGTTATTGTTACAACACCAGAACCATTACCGTTTAAAGGATTTACTGTAACCCATTCAGAACACGGATTTGAGACATTCCAGCTGCAACCATTGGCGCAATTTACCGTTATGTTTACCGACCCGCCAGCCGCCGGCGCAGACCAGTTCTGCGATGAAAGAGAATATGAACATCCCACCTGTCCAAAACAGACCAGCGTGTTATTGCCGCTTGTTTTATCGGAATTTATTATAAACAAACCGAGATTAATCCCCGATGACGTCGGGGCAAAAGTAACTTCAACCGCTTGAGAACTGCCGGGCGATAATATGAAACTTTGAGGAGTTGCGGAAAAGCCTTGTGGGCAATCAATTGAAGTGACCGTTAATACAGAATTACCGTCATTCCAGATTGTTATTGTCTTTACGCGGTTGCCGCCTACCGGGACCGAATCAAATGTAAGATCGCCTACTACCCTGAGTATCTTCGTTTCAGGATCATCTACATAATTTGCAGTCACAGCTTTATCCCAATTTAACAAGAAATTGACAGAAAGATTTGTGCTTGTTATTGATCCTGACCAGTTTGAAAACCTTTTCCGATTATTAAGGCTGCCAATATATAACGGCGCCTGTAAGTTGACAGTGGAATTTTGGGGAATATCAAGTGAATATTCAGTTGTTCCGGCGTGACCTGTTGAACTTGTAATTACAACACCATTAGTGGGGTTAGTAGATGAAACTTGTAATTTAAAAACAGGATCGCTAAAACCTAAGATGTATAATTGGTCATTGCGGCATAATAATTCAATTCTTCCATCACCATCTAAATCGCTGGCTATAACCTCGCCAGATTTATCTCCCACTTTAATCTCAGAAAGTTGATTCAAATTCCTATCAAGTATCCGCAAGATACCGCTCTGCGATATTATAACAACCTCCATATTCCCATCGCCATTTATATCCCCGATAAACCTAACCTCCCCATCAACATTACTCTCTGCTATCTTATTCAAATTTGTATCCAATACAAAAGTTGTAGTCACATTAGGAGTTGTATCCTCGGTAATCGCAGTTGTAACTATCTCTAAGGCTCCATTCCCATCTAAATCCCCAACAGCAAAAGAACCCATAATCCAAGAATTACCCTTAAATGTACGATTCTGCGGACCATAGAAAGTCTTTAACACATTGCCGCTCCTATCAAATATTTGAATCCTTGATTGACCCGAGTAATATCTCTGATTAAAACCTTTGAAACCTATTATCTCGCTCTTGCCATCCCCGTTAATATCAGCAAATAATCCCTCTGCGTCACCATCGCTCGGAGAAGAGTATTTAGTCGTTAACTTACCCACACCATTCTCATTTACAACTATCACATAACAATCTCCGTCAGTAGTTCCATTGCCGGTTACACCATTATGAACTGTTCCTGTGCTTAGTGTTATATCAAGAAGTCCATCCCTATCCATATCATCAATAGATGATATCCCAGTAATTGGACCTATCTGGTAATACCATAATTCAGCGCCGGTTGTATAATCAAATGCGCCTAATCCACGGGGAACAAACGCCCAGCCACAAGTATATAGAACAATTAATTTACCATTAGAAAAAGCAATAGGATATATCTGCATATCATCGTACCAACCTATATGTTGGTTCCTAAATTCTTTCAATAAAGTTCCATTGCCATTGTATATATAAGCCGATATTTGCGACGCATAACCGCTTCCAATAAAAATCTCCATTGCGCCATCGTTGTCTACATCCTCTAACATAGTCACCCGACATTGGCTCAAAGGCAATGTCACTGACCTTTTTATACTACCATCACTGCCATATATTTTTAGCGTGTTCCCCAAAGACCCCTCAGATGCATTGACAGTCACCATCTCTAATTTTCCATCCCCATCAACATCTCCGGTTAAAATAGAACTAACATCAGAGATTGTTTTAACCAATTTCATCTCGTTCCCTGTCCTAACAGTACTCCCAGCCTTTAAGCAGGAATGCCCAATCGCATTATATCGCGGATAACGCCATCCCGGAGGTATAAATGGCGCTTTTGATTCATCAAAAGAAGAGGACTTTACACTGCTTTGTTTGATTGTAGATTTTGCTCCAACTAATTCCGAATCCCTGTAATTCATTGAGATTTCGGAGGAGGCATTAATGGCAAATATTAAACTTATACCTACCGTTGCGATTAGTTTATATTTGATCATAGTATTTGTTTAGGGTTATTATAATGGCAACAATTTTACTACGTTTCTTAAAATGGATTTTCTGAATTCAAATACATCTAATTTTTCAGAGGCAACAAGAATTTGAGATTTTCCATTTCCATAAAAATCTTTGATAACTAACTTTGAAGGACTTATATAGAACCGCTCTTTCCAGAGCAAATACTTATCTAATATCTTTAAATTCCTATCTAATACGACAATATGAACATCTCGATATTTAATAATATTATCAGGCTTATCATAATATCCTGGGTTATCTCCTGATATTTCTTCTCTATGGTTGAACAGAAAAACCAATTCATTTTTCCCGTCCTGATCAAGGTCGCAGATTGATAGGTTGTCTATCATAACATCTGTATATTTTGGTGGAATAACATTAACATTCTTAACCGGACTGAGTTGAGAATCAAGAATTAGTATGCTACCGGTTTTGTCTGCGGCGATAATCTCTTTTTTACCGTCTCCATTTAGATCACCTATAACAAAACTTGAAATATAACAATTATGATCATACTGCGCGATTAACTTGCCGTCTAAACTATACTTTTGAACTATCCCGAGTTCAGGTTTATTAGCAAGTTTTCTATAAAATGGATGTCCTGTAATTCCAGCGATTATTTCATTGGTCCCATTATTATTAAAATCCACAAGTTCCACATTGCATAACGCAAATTCATCACCGATAACTTCCCGCCACAATAATTTACCATCAGAAGAAATAGCGTTTAGATACAAATGACAATCATCTGTTCCATCTTCTAAAGTGGCTCCATTGCATGGAGAACCAGAACCTAAAATCATATCAATATCTCCATCTCCATTTATGTCAGTAAATATACAGTTCGGTGTGAATGGCGCGAAAGGGAAAAACCAGAGAAGTTTTTCAGATTCATAATCATAACAGGCAATGCCTCTTGGCTTTTTTAAATACGCGGAATTTACTGTTGCGATGAACAAACGATTGTTTTGCTTATTTGTTATCAAACCAATTGGAATCAAGAAGCTATTATCATTGCCAGACACCCTTCCTTCAAAATGAAATTCTTTATATCTATAAGCTTTTTGATTTGTAACTTGAATCGTTAGATTTGTGCCTTCTACCCAGCTTGCGAATAGTTCATCAATGCCATCGTTATTAACATCATTCACATAATCAATCCTCAACATTTTAGCCCCTTTAGGCAGGATTTGCGGGGATTGAATTAGGTTGCCTTTAGAGTCAAAGACACATATACTATCATTTACCGGAACAACAATCTCCAGAGCGGGGTCTGGCAAAGAGTTGCAATATGATGCAATCCACCAATTAATAACACCGCCTTGCGAAATTGTGTTAACTTTAATTAAACCGCTTGCGTTATATAAATAACCGCAATATGCTGCAAACCCAAGGATTGCCCATAGAACAGAGACCGCAGTAATCTTTCTAATTCGTTTAGTTTTCCTCAGTTCATTAACGGAACCGCCATGTTCAATAAGTTTAAGTTCTTCAAACATCTCGGTCATAGAAGAATACCGCTTTGATGGATCAGGGTGGCAGGCTTTTGTAACAATATGATTTAACTCAATCAACAGTTTGTTCTCTTCTGAATCATCTGATAATGTGGGCAGGTTAGGAAATTCCAGTCTATCTTTTCCTGTGGATATTTCATATAACACTTTGCCTAGCGCGTAGATGTCCGCTTTTATTGTTCCGGGTCCTTCGGGCGGAATATATCCCTCTGTTCCTACAAGGCTGTGAGAACTACCGATGCTTGCCACCAATCCGACATCCGCAAGTTTATAAATCCCGTTTATGCGAATTATATTAGATGGTTTTACATCCCTGTGGATAAGCCCAAAATTATGCAAAAATTCAAGCGCGGAGGCTATACCGACTCCTATTTGGATACATTTCTTAACCGGCAATCTACCGTGGGTTTGCAATTCTTTTTCAAGCGTGTACGGTTCATAATTTTCGACATCCAGATTTCCGTTTGATCCATTTTCGCCGATTTTACCCGGCATTCTTTTCTCGGAACCATCGCGAAAGTTATCCGCGAGTTCCATTATGTAATAAAAAACACCGTGTTCCTCGCATTTTCCGACGTGAAGCACATCAACAAGGTTGGTATGTTCGCGGGAAATTGGCTCGTATTCCTTAACGCCGTTATATTCTCGCTCATAAGGGCGCGGGTCTTTGAACTGGCGGTAGTTAATAATCTTTACCGCTCTCCACGAACCGTGAGCGCTTTTCACTAACCATACCTCGCCATAACTTCCATCCGCTATGCGACGCACAAGTGTATGGTCAGCAACGTGCTTCTCAACCATTCCTTATTGCCCCCACAACGTAATAAGTTGGTTTTCCGTTGACCTGCTTTATATTAACCGCAGGTGTTATCAACCTGAAAAATAATTTTACAATTGTTAGACATTGTTTCCAGATTTTCCACATTCGCGCTCCCAATAAAGCAAAACACAAATAGGGATAGCGTTTTTACAGGCTGATTATTATTTGGGGGCAATTTTAGCTTATAACGGACTATTATGCAAGAGTTTAATTTCTTTTTTTAGAAGTTTCCCTAACCGGTGTTTTATAAGATAAACCCTGCCGGCGTTTATATTAAACAGCGCTGCTATTTTCCTTACAGGTTCTTGTTTTACAGAATAGAGGTAAAAAATTTGATACTGCACAGGGTCAACAACCTGTTTTATCCTGTTCAAAGCGGCTTCTAAAATGGTGTTTTCCCATTCCTCATTCCAGATTGATTCCATCGATTTGCAATTTGAATCTGGCAAGGTCTCTTCCATAGAAAGATCATATAAACCGTTGTCGGGATTGTTTATAGAGACTATATTGGGTCGTCTTTTCCGTAACTGGTCATTAATTTTCCAGCAAGTTTGCTGCATTAACCACGATTTAAAAGAGCCTGCTTTTGGATCGCACTTAAAGTTCTTTATGTTTTTTGCTATAGCGACCATTGTTTCTTGAACCACTTCTTCTGCTTCAACCTCCGTGCAACCCATTTTAAGAGCGGTGTTAAAGATCAATCCCCAATATATTTCAAAAAATTCTTTCCAACTCTTGCTATCCTCCCAGTTCTTTAGTCTGGACAGGAGGGTATGCCGCGTTTTTATAAATAATTTATGGCTATCTCCCATAGGGATATTAAGGCTAATCATAACTTACACGTTTAATGCGGGCAAAATCTTTCAAAAATGTTTTTTAAAGTCATTTAATTTTTATAAAAACCGTATTCGTGCCAATAATGAACTTGCCAGATTATTCCCATTGTATTCTGTGTTTGATTTTGAGACTGGGTGAAATAGAACGCTGGTATTGTACGCGTTGCGATTCTATTGAGCAACTATTTCTCTATATTTCTTTGTCTGTCTCCTTAATCTTTGAGGTTTGTTCTTCACCGCAGAGGGCACAGCAGGAGGTTGATTTCATTATTGTGGCGGATTGTTTGGAACGGGCAGGTAGAGTTCATAACGTTCCTGTTTCGGTTCATAAGCCGTGGAGTTTACTTCTGAAAAAATGTCCCGAGAACTGTATCTGTGGTAGGCGCGATAGCCTTGCGTTAATAGAAAAACAAGTATTATTAACCCGAGTACTGGGGCGACAATGCTCCAGTTGACCTTTGAGAGTTGAAACATCAACCAGTCAACAAATCCTTTCGGTTCTCCGCTAAGCGATGTGGATTCCTTGAATTTATCAATTTGATTCAACTCCTTTTCAAGTTCATCCATTACTGACTGCACGTCTAACTTCAACAGCGTGGAGTAACTGCGGACAAAGCCGCGCGCATAGATCGGGGCGTCAAAGACTTTGTAATCTCCATTTTCAAGCGCTTGAAGATGGTCTGTGCGGATTTTTGTAATTTCGGCAACTTGATTAATTGTCAGACCATTTGCTTCTCGCGCCTGACGCAACATTTCAGCCACTTTCGACATATCTCCATATTAATTGCTTAATTGAGAATTGCAACAAGGAACGAGGTTTATTAAATCGCCTGTATTATTTGCAAGGTTTGATGAATTGCACAATTTATTTTGGACACTAATGTTTTCCATTATATAATCGCTTCAAATGTAAAGAGAAGTTTGATTCACTGGTTATGAAACAATTAATAAAATTTCATCTGGCAGCGATTTTTCTCATTTTTATACCTGCCGCGATTTTTGCCCGAATATTTGATGAGTTTGAGCAAAGGGGTTCATACTGGAGACCGGGGTCAAAAGGGTTTATAACAGTCACAAATTTTGATTCAGACACATTGCCGCCAAAGACCCTGCTTGCAGAAGTATATCCGCAAAATCCGCATTTGATTCGTTATGGCGTGCCGTTTGACCTTGCGCCTGAATTTGACGAGATACTTGCGACTCAGATTGAAAAAGAGGAGTCCATTTCTGTTGTTTTGCCACGCGGCGCTCGCGAAATATTTATTCTGCTTTCCGCGGATTTTCCCAATAAAGAACCGTTTGGCGACGGAGGCGACACATTGTTTAAACTCACAATGCTTGATGAGCCTGAACGGGTGGAGGTTGAGGTTGTGTATTCCGATGGAACAAGCGACAGTTTCATACCGTTAAATGTTCGCAAGCCCTCTTTTGGAATTGAAAACGGTCTCGGACTTTATGTGATTCATCCGCAGGAAGGCAAAAAGGCGATTACCCTTACTCTCCACGATAAAATGCGCAATGCGGCTTTTGGCATCTGGGCGGTTACGGTCAACACAAAAACGCCAGTTGTTCAGGAGCCGATTTTTCCAAAGGTCTGGTATGAAATGAAGAAGTCCAAACCGTCTGCAATGACGATTGGCTTTAGTTCATCTCGCGGGCTTGGCTGGGAGAGAATTGAGTCGGCTGTATGGGGGGGAAAGATTGCGCTTTCAAATTCGCCTCTGTTTTTGCTTGAGATTAAACTGCCCGGTTCAAACAACAAAATAGAACTGCCCTCAACTGTCTGGAATATTGACGGCGTTGAAAGTTCTTCAAACAGTTTCAGGGCAATGCTTTCTTTTACGACAAACGATATAGAACTCAATGCCGTATTCACTGCTCAAAAAATCAGACCGGATGAAGTATTAATATCGCTTAATCTGAAAAATGCGGGGGAAAAACCGATGCGGGGAAAACTGTTTTTTCCGGTAATAAACGGAATAATGTTTAAAAACTGGGATGACACGTGGTATTTTGCGTCGCGCGCGGGCGGGGTAATCAACAAGGTTCGGGCGCAGTTCCGAGACCATATTGGTGAGTTGCATCCTATGCAGGTGGACGGGTTTTTCAGCGTTGAAAATGGTGGCGGAATCTGTTTTATACCGCAGGATTTGAATGAGATTTTTCGCTGGTATAATATCGGTAAAAACGACAATGGCGGGAATTATTCGCTTGAATATATTGAGCAGACAATTCAACCCGAAGATAAGTGGAATTGCGCTCCTGTTTTGGTCTCCGCAGTCCCAGGCGACTGGAAAGACCAGTTTGCAAAATACATAGAGTGGAAAAACACGTGGTACAGGAACTATTCGGCTCGTCCGGAGTGGTTCAAAAAGGTTTTCACTCTTGTTACCTGCCATCCGATCGGGAATTTGAATATCATCAATGAATTAAATAACGCCTATGATAAGTTTGGCGCCTGCGATTACGCTCATCTTTTCGGTTGGGCAATTACCGAACAATACGGGCGCTGGGGCGATTACTCTCATTTCTTTCAGTTTGGCAAAAACGATGCGGATGGCAAAAAAAACTTCAAAGATATAATTGGGCGCATACAAAGTTCCGATGTGCCGGTGGGGTTGTATCTTGATGGCTATTTGGTTTCTCCAACATCGGTGGAACCTGCCGGCTATGAGCGCGAACAATGGGGAATAAGAAACGAAAATGGAGCGCTTGAAAAATATTACGGCGACTGCCTGTCAATGTGCCCGTATGCAAAAGGATGGCAGGATTACATCGCAAATGTTTACAAAAGAGTTGCCGTCGATCTTGAGCCATCCGGACTTTATATTGATGAGTTTGGAAGAAACATTGAAAACCGTATATGCTATGCGACGAATCATAACCATTCTGTTCCATCTGGAATGTCGCCGGGAGAGGGGATTTTATTAAGAAAAATCAGAGAAGCAGTTCCGTCAAATATTGTTTTATACACGGAGTTTATCCCTTCGGATGTAGCGAGCCAGTTTATTGATGGTTCATTTTCATATCTCTATCCTGTTGCGTATCTGGGAAATAAGGATTGGTGGCTAAACCAGATGAATAAAGAGACGAGCCATGAACGTTTTGCGCCGCATTATATAAACCTGTTTAGATTTGCCTTCCCCGATTTTAAAATATTTCAAATCGTCTATGATGTTCCTCAAACAAATGGGAACTGGTTTTTGTTAAAGTTCCCGTTTTTCAATGGCGAAGGTTACTGTTTAAAGGGAGTAACGCAAACAGACTGTGATTCGCGCGCAACGGCTTTTTACAGAAAAGTTTTTGCAATTCAGCATAAATATGCCGACGCCTTTTCGTCGCAAGACGTTGAGCCGCTTGTTAAAACCGAATATCCGCACCTTTTCGCAAATCGTTTTTCTGCCCCGAATTACACTCTATGGACTCTGTATAACGCGAATTACAAAACAATCTCCGGAAAATTGCTGCGGGTTAAACACGTTAAAGGAAAACAATACTATGATCTTTGGAACAACCGTCCGGTAAAATTTAAAATCCTCGGCGATGTTGCCGAACTTGAATTTGATATAAAGCCGCGAACGGTGGGGTGTATTTTGCAAAAATAAGTAAAAATTGGTGCCGGTGGCGGGACTTGAACCCGCACGGCTTTTTACAGCCCCAGGATTTTAAGTCCTGTATGTCTGCCATTCCATCACACCGGCTCGTCTTTATTTAATAATAATCTATTATATTTGAAAAGATTTAAATGGCAAAATATTTAAAAGAAAAATATGTTTAAAATTGTGAGAAGAAAAATCTGCTATCGTTTAGTGACAATATTGGTTTTGTGCGGATTAACAGGACTTGTTACTACTTCTTGCACGACCCGTTCGTCTGCAGAAAAACGGGCTCGCGAGGCGTTTATTCAAGGGCAGATGCTGGCGCAAACACAGTCCGCTCCGCAGATTGTCACGATTCGCGGCGATGTTATGAACCCTACAATTCCTTATACAAAAGACCTTACGCTTGCCCGCGCGCTGCTTGCGGCGCGCTGGCGCGGAATCCGCGAGCCATCGTTCATAATAATTATTCGTGGCGAAGAATCGTTCAAATTAAAGACCCGCGATTTTTTCTCAGCGGGCGAAGACTTGCCGCTTGAAGCCGGCGACATTATCGTCCTTGAAAGATAAAACCCTGAATCTTGAGAAAATAAGAAAACCATATTTATCAGAGATACTCAAAGATATATGGTTTTAATCCGAATCATTAGCATTTCAGGTTCCCTTTTCTTTTATTGAACGGGATTGAAAATTGTGCGATTAATAAGGCTATGGCATTTGAGTCTTTTCGCGAATTTTTAAAAGTACTGGAAGAACAAAGCGAGTTAATACACATTCATCAGCCGCTTGCCACCGAACTTGAAATCACAGCAGCAGCAGATATCGAGATGAAAAAACCCGGCGGCGGCAAGGCTCTTTTAATTGAAAAGCCGACGGTTAACGGTAACCAATCTCCTTATCCGGTAGCAATCAATACACTTGGATCGTGGAAGAGAATGGCAATTGCCTTAAACGTCGAATCGGTTGAAGCGGTGGCAAAGGAACTGGAGGGATTGATCAAAGTTAAACCCCCAGTTGATTTAAAAGAGGCTATCAGATTGCTTTCTACTCTCCTTTCAGTGCGACATACAAAACCCAAAATTGTAAAAGAGGGCTGCTGCAAAGAGGTGATTCATAAGTTTGATCCCCCTTCCGAACCCGTCAGCGGCTGGGAAAAGGCGCCAGGGCTTGATGAACTTGAAAAAATGAATGAAACCGGTCAGTTTCCCACACTTTTGAATATTCCCGTGTTGAAGTGCTGGACCCTTGACGCGGGCCGGTTTATCACACTGCCGTGCGTTGTTACTAAAGACCCAGATACCGGCGAGCGCAATATTGGAATGTATAGAATGCAGATTTACGATAGCCGGACAACCGGTATGCACTGGCAGTTGCAAAAGGTCGGGGCTCGCCATGGCCGCCGCTATTACGAAAGCGGCAAAAAAATGCCAGTCAGCGTCTTTTTAGGCGGCGATCCGGTTTTCCCGTTTTGCGCAAGCGCGCCAATGCCTGATGGAATGGACGAATTTATTCTCGCCGGGTTCTTGAGAAAAAAAGCGGTTGAACTTGTCAAATGCGAAACAAACGACCTTGAAGTCCCCGCAAACTCCGATTTTGTAATTGAAGGTTACATAGACCCGCGCGAGCCATTGCGAGAAGAAGGACCTTTCGGCGACCACACAGGTTTTTACACAATGCCGGAACCTTATCCGGTATTTCATATAACCGCAATCACCCACAGAAAAGATGCCATCTATCCCGCCACAATCGTAGGCAAACCGCCTATGGAAGATTTCTACATCGGCAACGCTTCGTTAAAGATTTTTCTACCAGTGTTAAAAATGACTTTTCCTGAACTCATAGACATTGCTCTGCCTGCCGAAGGCGTTTTTCATAACCTCTTGTTCGCAAGCATAAAAAAGACCTATCCAATGCAGGCATACAAGGTTATGCACGGCTTGTGGGGAATGGGACAGATGATGTTTACCAAATACATTGTAATTGTTGATGACGATGTTGACGTCCACAACACAAGCGAGGTCTTGTTTAAATTATGCTCAAACACAGACCCGCAACGCGACTGCGTCTTTACGCGCGGTCCGGCAGATGTTCTTGACCATGCCACTGATCTTATTGGTGTTGGCAGTAAACTCGGTATTGACGCTACGAGAAAACTGCCCGGCGAGGGCTTTAAACGACAATGGCCCCCAGAAATAAAGATGAAAACCGATGTGGTTGAGAAAATTATTAAACTGCTTGAACATAAGCAATAACTATACATCATATTCATAATTATTATGTCACAAGCCAGTGATTCAAAGCGGTCTTTAAAGGTCTATGCGGTTCAACTAGATATAATCTGGAAAGACGCGACAGCAAATATTGAAAAACTGAAACAGACAATTGATGAAGTAAAACCCAAGCCCGGTTCGCTTGTAGTGTTGCCGGAGATGTTCTGCAGCGGGTTTAGTATGGATGTTGAAGCCGTTTGCCAGCGATATGATAGCCCAATTGTGAATGAACTGGGAAAAGTAACGCAGCAGTATAAAATTTGTCTTATTGCCGGGGTGCCGGTAAAAGGACGAGGTAAAAAAGGAAGTAATATGGCTCTTGGTTTTTCGCCGCAGGGCAAATTAATTTATCAGGTTGCAAAGATTCATTCGTTTTCTCCAGCTGGCGAAGAAAAATATTACCAGAGCGGAAACGAGGTGCGACTCTTTAATCACAGGGGCTGGAAAATTTCCACGTTTATCTGTTATGACTTGAGATTCCCCGAAATATTTCGCGCGGCGACTTTTGCGGGGGCGCAAATTCTTTTATTGATTGCAAACTGGCCTCGCGAACGGGCGTCGCACTGGATTCCGCTGCTTCAAACACGGGCTATTGAAAACCTCGCCTATGTTGTGGGTGTTAACCGGTGCGGAAATTCGCCATCGCACCATTACGATGGGAATTCTGTGATTATTGATCCGTGGGGAAAGATTATCGCGCAAGCTGACGATAAAGAATCCGTTATCTCTGCCGACCTGTCGCTTGATTATGTGAAGCGGATAAGAAAAGAATTCCCTGCGTTAAATGACAGAAAAAAACGGTACAGAATTGCGAAATAAATCCCGCGATTCGTTAAAACGAGGCTTCCTCAATAATTAATTCTCGTATCCGCTGGTGGATGTTTTGAATAGCTAAAGTTATTTCATCAACCGGTTTTTTTAAAATTATAGAGCAATCCTGCGGCTCAAACCCTTCAATAAAATGGAGGTCAAAAACATCCCGTTCCAGAGGGTTCCACCTTCGCGAACTTTCAATCAATTTTTCAACGAATTCTCTCTCGGCGAGTTCTTCATCCGGCGACGGAGCTGCGGAACGGAGATAAGGTTTTGATGATGGAAAAGGCTCTTCATCCAGCGGTTCATTAAGCATAGATTCAATGAGGGGGCTGACAGTTGTCGGTTCGGTGAACTCTTCTTCAAGGTCTTCAACGGGTATAAGGGTTGATTGTTGTCTTTTTATCAATTTTAACCTGCGCTGGATTTCTTCATTTATGAGTTGATAGAGCCACGGCAGATAACCGATTTCATCGGGTTTGGTTTTTATAGTTGAAAGCGCAATTTTTATCGCCTCGTCAAGAGCCGCCTCTGCGTCAATAGAATTTATCGGGATTGCGCCGGTGGCTTCAAGATTCTCTAACTGTCTTTGAACATATTCAAAAAGTTGCTCGTAATTATCTTCAATTACCTGCGACATAAGAATGGAGACATCTTTTGGCGCCGCTACTTCAGGAAGCGGTTCTGGAGCAAACTCAATATATCTCTCTCCAACCACGCTAACTCTCTGCCTGTAACGCCTCCTTTCTTTTACGTGACGCAATTGAGATTTAAAACGGTCAACCTCCCGTATCAAAGCCTTCATCGCCCCCGAGAGCGCCGCTATCGGGTCTTCATCAAGACATTTTGCGTTTAACAAATTTGAAGGCAGTCGCAAAGTCAGGCTTGCGGTAAATTTTTTGCTCGCCTTATGCATCTCAATTAGCACATAGAGATGAACCTGCTGGTGTGGAAAATTGGTCAGATGACGTTCAAGTTTTTTTATTTCGCGCTGAACCCAGTTTTTCAATTGATCGTGCGCGGTAAAACCTTGCGCTACAATATTCCACGGCAGATAAACTTTGTGTTCCATAAAATCGGGCTGGATTAAAATTGATGACCTTATGAGGCTTGACCAGTGCCTGTTCTAAGAGACTTTGCAATTTGCATTGGTCTATTCCCATACCTAATTAAATAAAACACGGCTTGCCCGCTTAGTCAATTTTAATCAAAAACAGCAGCAAGCAACCTGCACACTGATAATAAGAACCAACGCCGCTCGCTTCTCAATCAGTCTTACCACTGGCGCTTCAGAACTTTCCGCACATTCTTCTTCACTAAAAAAAATCTTTTAATTTTAAGCGGCTTTAATGAAAATTGATTTGTTATGATACAACGTTATTCAAGACCGGGAATGCGGGAAATCTGGAGCGAACAACGGAAACTTGAAATCTGGCTCCAGATTGAGTTGCTTGCGATTGAAGCGCTGGTAAAAGAAAAAATCGTTCCAGAAGCCGATTTCCAGATTATCAAATCGCGCGCGAAATTTGATATTGAAAGATGCAGGGAGATTGAAAAGGTCACAAACCACGATGTCATTGCGTTTACAACCTGCGTCGCGGAGTTTGTCAATCACCCGGCAAGCCGCTGGATTCATTACGGTTTAACAAGCAGCGATATCCTTGACACCGCATTTGCCGTCCAGATGGTTCAGTCCGCGGACATCCTTATAAACGACGTTATAGAACTCCGCAAAGTCATCGCAAAACGGGCAAAAGAACACATTATGACGCCGTGCATTGGAAGGAGTCACGGAATCCATGCCGAGCCGATCACTTTCGGATTCAAACTCGCCCTGATGTATGACGAGTTCGGCAGAGCGCTCCGCAGGTTAGAGACCGCAAAAGAAATTGCCGCAGTAGGCAAAATCTCCGGCGCAGTCGGCACAAGCGCGCACCTTTCTCCGAAAGTTGAAGCCTATATTTGCAAAAAGTTGGGATTGAAGCCGGCAATTGTCGCAACACAAGTCGTTCAACGCGATATCCACGCCGAGTTTATGCAGGCGCTCGCCCTTGTTGGCGCGTCAATTGAAAGATGGGCAACCGAGTTCAGACATCTCCAGAGAACTGAGGTTCTTGAAACCGAAGAGTATTTTGCAAAAGGACAAAAAGGCTCAAGCGCAATGCCGCATAAGAGAAATCCAATTACATTTGAACGTTTGACCGGGCTTGCAAGGGTGCTTCGCGCCAACGCTCTGGCGGCTCTGGAGAACGTTGCTCTCTGGCATGAACGCGACATCAGCCACAGCAGTGTAGAACGGATCATCTTCCCCGATTCCTGCACACTGCTTGATTATATGCTCGTGTTGCTGACGAAAATGATGGAGGGCTTGAATGTCTATCCGGAAAATATGAAGAAGAACCTTGCCCTGTCGCTCGGAATGTGGAACTCTCAAACCGTGTTGCTTGCCTTGATTAAGAAAGGTCTAACGCGCGAACAGGCTTACGAACTTGTCCAGCGCAACGCAATGAAAACCTGGGAAGCCAAACATCAAGGCAGAGACGACGCCGATTTCCTCCAACAACTTTTAAAAGACCCAGATGTGGCGCAATATTTTAAATCCGGCGAGTTGGAAAAACTCTGCTCTCTTGAATTCCATTTTAAAGAAGTAAAGAGCAAGTTTAAAAAATTAGGGCTGCTCAAATAGCGAGAATGCCATCTTGGTTTTAAAATAATTCTGGTTTAAACAACCTGAATTATTGGTATTTTGGGAAAAATCGGTTTTGGTTGATATTTTTTGGAGTGCGGTGGCAAGACTGCAAAACCGTTGTGACCCCGCAAGGGGTAAAATATTATGCCCTTCTCTACGTTTTTCTGTGTCCTATGTGGTTAAACCCTGTGTAATGAAACAAGATTTATTTTCCAAGTTTATAACACTTTGCGAGGCAATGGGAGCTTAAATCCGTTTTGCCAAACAAACCTCGCTTACATCAATGCAAATCTTATTGAAATTGCGCTGAACTGTTGTTAATTCCTAACCTTTTCAAGTCGGATTCGTCTGACGTTTATCGCCTTCCATCCATTCCTATCCGGCGGCACGGCTTTAATTATATATTCGCCCGGTTGAGAAATCTGTATCTTGCCAGCAGAGACATTCTGAAACTTTGCCCAATCGCCTGTTGAAGGGATGTTCACGAGCAATTTCTGGTTCTGGCATTCAATAGCGAGTGTTGCTCCGCTGTGAATTGTTGCTGTGGCAACCACAACGTTAAATTCACCTGGTTGCTTAAAATTCACCTTCCACTCCGCCCATTCATCAGCCCTATCCCAGAAACCGATGTTAGGCTGTCCGCCGTGGTCTTCCACTTTTATCTGCGAGCCGCGCAACTGCGCGTCATCGGCGCTTAGTGTATAGTTTCCATTTCTATCAACCTCAACAGTTGGCGGCGGAACTTCAAATGATACAGGCTTTAAATTCTTTCCTGAAATCTTAAACGCTATCGCATAATCGCACGGACTTTTTTCCGGAAGCCTGATCACCAGCCCGGTTGATGTCTGAGTAAATTTGATTTTTCCGGAATAACCTAACAGATTAATCTTTGAAATTTTATTCTGTTGCGGATCGTCGGTTTTTGCGAGCGAGCGAATAACAATCTCTCCGTTTTCCGGCAGTCCCATTGCAAACGCATAGAGTGTATTTCCCTTTGTGGTAAACCGGATATCCGATGCCGTGTATTTATAATCTTCTCTAAAACTCCCGCCACGCGCGCGGGTTTTACCTTCACCGTAGATTTGCCAAGGGCGCGTGTCGTAGATCGCTTCGCCATTTATTGCAATCCATTTCGCCATCTGGTTCAACATCTGTTCAACCTCCGGGTCTATTGAGCCGTCCGGTCTCTGGACAACATTGAGCAGCAAGTTTCCGTTCTTGCTAACAATGTCAATAAGCATATGAATCGTCCATTCAACAGGTCTGAATTTCCAGTTTTTATTGTAATACCAATCGCCAATAGAAGTGTCCGTTTGCCAAGGATACGGATTTATCTTTCCCATCACACCGCGTTCAAGGTCTTCAACCCACCTGCCTCCTGAGGATTGTTTACAAGTATAGACAACCTGATTTTTTCCCTTGTTCCGCTGATAGTCCGAATTGTAAAGATGCGCAATAAGCGATAGTCCGACCTCATTGTTAAACGGAACGGCGCCATCCGTGTAAAGCAGGTCTGGTTTATACTTATCCACGAGGTCTTTAATCCGTGTGGACCACTCTTTTTGCCATTCTGGACTCTTGCTATACCAGCCCTTGTCGTCTGGGTCTGCCGGCGGATGATACAAATCCCAGTAATTTGAATTTGCCCCATCATAAGGAACACCTGCCTTTGGACCTGTCTTGTCCGAGCCGTGTGATGGCTGAAACCAGGTAAAACTTGCGCCTAAATGTTCAGAAACTCCGAACTTTAAACCATATTTCTTTGCCGCCTTTTGCCATTCGCCGACAACATCCCGTTTCGGTCCCATATTAACGGCGTTCCACTTATGATAAGTTGAATTCCACAAGTCAAAATTATCGTGATGCACCCCCATTGAAACAAAATATCGCGCCCCTGCTTTCTTATACAACGCCATCAATTTATCTGGCTCCCATTTCTCCGCTTTCCAGAGTGGAATTATATCTTTGTAGCCGTGAACTGATGGATGTCCGTAGTTGGTCAGATGATGCTCGTATTGTCTGTTCCCCTGAATATACATATTTCGCGCATACCAGTCCCCTTCCATCGGGACTGCCTGCGGTCCCCAGTGAGCCCAGATGCCAAACTTTGCGTTTCTGAACCACTCCGGGAAATTATAATTCGTCAGCGACTCCATCGTCGGCTTAAACGGTCCGGGCGAGATTGCAAAAACGACAGCGGAAGTCTGCTGTGCGTTGCCAACCGCCTGCAATAAAAAAGAGAACGTAAAAACCAAACCAGCTTTGAATATTTTCATACGACCTTTTTATATTTTTTAAAAATTATTTCAATTGATATTTTTAGAACAGGATTATTACCCTTAATCATTAATATTTTAGTGAAAAATGCGCTTTTAGGTGAAATTGAATTTGTGAAATTATTATATAAACAATTCAATGGTCGGGAAAGACCCCGAAGGGGTCTTTTTCAACTAAGTAGTATATAGTTTTGACAACTTTACTTAATATTAATCACATTGTCGCTGCCAGTTTTACCGCAATTTCGGCTAAGTGGATACCGAGTTTCTTTGCAGTGTCAATGCCGAGTTGGTCGTCGCTGATATCGTCTTTAGTAGAAACAAGTGTTGCGCCTTGAAACGCAGGGGCGTTGCCGCCAACCGGTATCATACCAAAACAGAGCATCGCCGCCTGAATCTGTTCAATTGTGAGTTCCTGTCCCCCGTTTCTGAATGCGCCGACGGCGACGATTCCGACTGGTTTATTCGCAAGGAGCATTTTAGGTTCGCGCAATGGCGCGCATCGTTCAATGAACGCCTTGCAGAGAGAACTCATACCCCTGAAATAAGATGGCGAGCCGATGATTAAGCCGCCGAGAGCCGGGTCTTGCAGTTTTGGCAAAATCTGGTTGAAATCGTCCTGAACCGGCTGAGGGGAATATCCGCTAATTTTTAGACCGCCGAGGTCAATCAACTCGGTCTGGATTCTTGGGCTGACGGTTTTTGCGGCGTCAAGCGCAATTTGAACTGCCTTTGCGGTTGTCATTCCCTTTCTTGGGCTGCAGGAAACACCGATGATTTTAATCGGTTTTTCGTTTTGTTCGGCGCTGTTTAACGTTAGCGCTGCGATTGTTCCGGCTATCGCGGTCGCGCCGGATGTTTTCAAGAACGACCTTCTGTTTGTCATTTTGTTGTTTTTCATATATTTCTCCGGTTTTTAGTTTTTGTTTTTGTACTAAAATCCGCATTCTTATTACCGCGCCGTGTAGATAAGCCAGATGCCGCCGGCTATAACAAGGACTCCGCAGGCAATTTTTAAATAATTAAGGACTTTAGTCTTTTCGTTTGCCTTTATGATGGTTTCAATCCATTCAGTGAATGTCCCGGCAACGGTAATTACACCGCAATGTCCGACGCCATAAGCCAGCAATAGAGAGGACGCGTAAATTATACTAGTGGTTCCTAATTTGAAAACCACAGCGAGCATCGGAGCCATAAACGCAAATGTGCAGGGACCGAGCGCGATTCCGAAGACAAGTCCGAGTATGAATGCGGCAAAGAATCCTTTTCTTTTTAGGTTTGCGCCCGAGGGGGGATTGATTGGAAGCGGGATAACTTCCATCAGGTTTAATCCGACAAGTAAAAATATCACTGCGGCAATATAATTTCCCCATTTTCCGATATCGCCCATAATCTTGCCCGCAGCAGCGGTTATGACGCCGATTACGGCAATTGTAATTAGGATTCCCAATGCGAAGCATAGCGAGGTTATAAACGCGTCCTTAACCCGTATTTCCCCCTGTTTGCTGATAAAGCCGACAATTAGCGGAATGCTTGCAAGATGACAGGGGCTTAACAGAATGCTGAGTATCCCCCAAAGTAATGCGGCGGCAATTGCTACATCGGGCTGGCTTTCTACAGCGCTGCTCAATGTTTTAAAAAGAGATTCCATATAATCTTATTTTTTATTCACCGTAAACTCTGTTCCCCGTTTTGCCGCCGTGAATTATCTGTTTTCATTTTAATAACTAACCGCGCGTTGTTATTTATCCGGTGTTTCTTTCTTCTGACTTCCGGTGAGATTTATAAATGCAAACACGACGCACAAAATTGCGAGGATAGCCACTGCAATATCAAAGCAGGTGTAGCAAATTCGTGTTAACCCAGACAGGAATCCAATTTTAAGAATCATCAACACACCGCAAATCGCAGCGCAGAAAAGCGAGAGAACAGTCAGAAATGTTAACAACGTGGAAGAGCCGCCCTTCTTAGATTTTTCAGCAAACAGAAGGAGAACCGCCGCAAGCATTACCGCTATGGAAATCCAGAAGTGCGCAGAATCGAGCGTAATTCGCTTTGCAATCATATATTCTAACAAGTCCGATTGATTGATCAGCAAAATCCCGCCGACGATGAATGCGATTGCGGCGATAGTGCCTACGTTTGGAAAAGCGCTTTCAGTTATAATGTTTGCGGTTGTCGCCTTTTTTAAAATTAGAGATATAGCGCCAAACCCAAGTGCAAGAGCGATTGCGCCATACATAATAGGCTTAATGATTTGTTCCCTGAAAGCGCCGAGCCAGACATTGAATTTTGAATAGCCGAGTATAGTATAATTTGGCGCCCAGACAGGTTTTGCGTCGGTTTCAGAAAATGCAACCGCCAGCACAGGGCGTTCAAAGAAGCGCGAGTTGAATGAATGGCAATCAACGCAGCCGCCGGCGCCTAACGCCGCTTTTGATGGCGACACGTCGTGCGAGAATTTATAAACAGAGGCATACGGAGTTGCTTCGTGCGGTTTTCGCGGAAGCGTTTTGAATTCTTTTGAAGAATAATAGGCTCTATCATCGCTAACCCAAACGAGCCGCTTGCCTTCAAGCGGGAACCCGGTATCAATAAGGTACTGTTTTACCGATGACAACAGGGCGTCTATTTCCTCAGGTCGGTTAACCTCAAGCGCGCCGTCGCCGTTGTCGTCTTTTATCGTAGCAAGTTGAGGATACTTTGCGCCTTTGCTGTCAAAGAAGGTTTTCCACATTGTAAAGAAATCTTTCATAAAGAGTTGGTTTAATCCCGGTTTGCCATTTTCTTCGTATCCAACCCACATACTGTGAACCCGGTTGCCCGGATAAATTTTTCCTTTATACACAAACAGGGTTGGCAGTGTTGGGTCTGTGGGCTGGTCTTTTTGGGTGAACATTTCAAGTTCTCCATAATGATTCCAATAATTCATCTCCTGATCGTAAAAAGTCCAAACCCGTTTGCCAGCAGGCGTTATATATGGGGCGTTGATGAAGGCGTCGCTTGCCTGAACGAGCGCGCTTTTAACAAAACGGTATGGAATATGGCAGGTCTGGCAGGAGAGTTTATCCATATGCAAAGGCGGAAGCCATGCGTGGTTTGCGCGCGGGGCATTGTTCCAGCCTTTTAGGTGACAATCGGAACAATCCCTCACTGTGTTATCAAGGTCATTTCTTACCCAGCCGGAAGGACAATCGCCTTTTCCGAATTGATGAACCTCGCGTCCGCGAATGCGCGGGTCTGAGGCTTTGCTACCGGCGGTGTGACAATCTACGCAACGAAGCCCTGCTGCGATGTGCACGTCGGTTCTTGCAGAAAACGACGCCCCTCGCTTTTTCCAGTTCGGTTTTGCGTGGCAGGTCAAACAGGTTTCGTTTCTTGGCTCGGGAACAATATGGAGAATCGCAACATTTCCGTTTGTATCAAATTTTTTCAGGTCATACTCAACTGTTGGTGTTTGTCCGTTGATGACAGCGCCGTTGACCTTTCCAAGCCCAGATGCCTCGGTTGCCGCCCACTTAAAATTCAGAAGGGCAAGTTGAGCGTTGCGCTTTTTAAAATCGTATTCTGGCAGGTGGCATAACAAACAATCTGCTTCAATAACCCCAGTTTCTGACCAGCGCGCCTTGTAATAATCGCCGTCAAAATTATTATCGCCGCCCGATTTAAATCCGCTTTTAGAATCATTCATCCACAGGTCATAACGCTTTCCATTTCTATCAAACTCCAGCGGACCGCCGCCCGGATGACAATTCCCGCAGGTGGCGGTTACAAACTCAAAACTTGTCATATCAATGACGCGCGCGCTTTTGTTTGTTTTTGCGGCGAGTTGACGGTAAAGCGGGGCAGGGGAACACCAGTTGCCTCCATAATTGCCTGGATATGAAACCCACAAATACCGCTCTGCCATCTCCTTTGGAACAGCCTCTCCCTTGCCTTGAGTGAAATGAAAACCCTCAGTAATTTTGTTGTAATCGTGGCAGCCGGCGGCGCCGCAGGTCTGTTTCGGCGAATACGGGACATTCGTGTTTATTCCGTTAACAGGATCAATAATATTCCCTTTTTCATCCTTTAATTTAAAAGGCGGACAAACGCCCACAGCGCGTTTTGATTTTAGCCCTAAGTCTTTTGTTTCAGTTTGTTCGGTTTGCCCGTTGTATCCGCTGGCGAAAAGAATAACTGCCAGACAAACCAATAACCGCCCTGTATATATAAGGTTTTTCATATCTTTTGCGCTGTTGAGTTTTTTAATGGCGAAGCAAACTACTTCGCCACATTAACACCGAGCTCCTGCCACTTTTTCAAAATCTCTTCCTCACTAAAAAATCCAATATGACGGAAAAGTTCCTTGCCGTTTTCGTCGTAAAAGATTTGTGTCGGTATTACTTGAATATTGTATTTCTTTGCCTCATCCGGATTTACCCAGACATCAATGAATTCAACTTCAAATTTGTCCGCGTATTCCTTCTTTAATTTTTCAAGAATCGGCGCCATCATCTTGCACGGAATGCATTTCCCCGCCCCGAGGTCAATCAACTTCGGCAATTTTTTATTCTTTGTTTCCGTAACGGTTTGACTGGCGCTCTGCTGCGTTTTTTCATTAGCAGCGATTTGAACAGATTGAGCGCTGCTGGTTTCCCGGTTCCCCTGTTTTGATTTCAGATAGTAAGCGCCGGATGCGGCAACTATCACAATGAGTATAACAATTATTTTATATATCGTTTTCATATCATTCTTCCTACTGGCAACACTGATTATTTCCTGTTACGCCACAGCAGCACTTAGTTGTCATTCTTATTGTTTTCTGAAAAGTCTCCTCAATTAGCTTTTGAATATTCCCCAAACAACAGGAGCCTTGCGGATTCGTTTCAGCGCACCGCGCCAGACCAGCAGCGCATTTCGCCTTCATATCTTCCATAATTAATGAGCGACCGTGCTTTTTGAAATCTTCTATGATCTCTTTAACCGTGTGGTTAAAGCAATAGCAGATGGGACGCTCCGGGTCTTTGTTCTTCTGATAGATAACAACTTTTACATCTGCCGTGTAAATTACCTCGCCGCTCACGGGGTTAAAATACGCGGCGGCGCAATCGGGCGTTGAGCAGAAATAGAATCCGTCAGGGCTCTTAATCAACGACAGTTTTTCCGGTTTCACCAGAGAATTTATTGTCATTGACGAAACCGATTTCCCTTTATTTCCGCAAAGCGGACAGATGACTGTCTTTTCTTCCATAACCTTATGGTTTAATTTTCTGATACACCCCCGGCAGTTTTGTCTTGTAAGCCTCAGTCACCTGCGGTTCTATCTCCGCCAGCGGTTTAACCGGGATTAAGTCCATAACTTCCTGCGGCGATAACCCCGATTCCACGAGCGTCCGCGCCGAGCCGCAAACCATCCTTTTCAAACCGGCATTTACCTCATCGGCAGTAAGTCCAAAACCGACGGCAATCTCCCGCAACGCCTGCATCTGGAACCAGAGATACGTTGGTCCCATAGCGGTTAAAATCGCATAGCCTTCTAATTTTTCCTCCGAAACTTCCGGCGACTCGCCAAGCGGCTCTAAAAGTTGTTTCACTTCGCCCCTGTCTGCGTCGGTCAACGCGGCTGAAAAGAAACAGGGATTATATCCAGCGCCGATGATAGACGGCGCGTTCGGTATAACCCGCACTATTCGTTTAAATCCGCCAAGCAATTCGCTCAATTTATTGATCGTAAATTTAGGCGCTAAAGAAATGAGAATTGCATCTGGATTTAACGCGCCTTTTATCTGCTCACAAACCGCCGCGACAACAGGCGGGTGAACAGCAAGAAAAACAATATCTTTTTTCGCAGCCTCAACGTTGTCCTGCGATGTCTGGAGCGTCGGAAACTTTTCTTTCAATTTACCAACGGCCTCTCCGTTAGCATCGCTGACAGTTATATTAGCAGGCAATTTGCCAGCCCTTTGCCAGCCTTCAACAAATATCCGTGTTATCCGTCCGCCACCGATGAAACCAATTGTTTTATGATGCATAGTCCGCTCCTTTGTTGTTGGTTATATCTTATTTTGACTCCGCTGCTTCCTTCAAAATCTGTTTTATTTCTGCAACTGAAGGAACTTTTCCCGTGACCTTGACGTTTCCGTTCACCACCAGCGCCGGCGTCATCATTATCCCGAGCGCCATTATCTGCTTTAAGTCAGTAACCTTGTTAAGTTCGTATTCAATACCCATTTCTTTCGCCGCTTGAGTAGTGAACTGCTCAAGGGTTTTGCACCTTGCGCAACCCGGACCAACTACTAATAATTGCATAGCCATAGTTTTATTCTCCTTTTTAAAAAATCGCTCCGTAGATTAAGCCTGTTATTGTCGCAAAAATAATGACAAGACTAACATACACAGTTGTCTTGCCCGCCCCCATTATGCTCCGGAGCACGAGCATACTGGGAAGCGATAAAGCCGGACCCGCAAGCAACAATGCCAGCGCCGGACCTTTCCCCATTCCTGAACCGATTAATCCTTGCAAAATCGGCACCTCCGTTAAAGTGGCAAAATACATAAACGCGCCGACAACGGATGCGAAAAGATTTGAAAACAGCGAATTTCCGCCCACAAGTTTTTGCACAAATGAATTCGGAATTACGCCTTCATTTCCCGGACGTCCGAGCAAAAACCCGGCGGCTAAAACACCGAGTAACAGCAGCGGCATTATTTGTTTTGCAAAAGTCCAAGTAGAATTAAACCACTCGCCGGCTTCCCCTTCTTCGCTGCTTGTAATTACCGCAAGCGATATCGCGCCAACTAAAAATGCCGCGGATGGTTCATCGGGAAGCGCAAGCGCGACAATCCCTGTAATAACGGCCGCCACAGCAACCTTTAAGGGCTTTAATCCAATCCATTTCCAGAGAATAAACGCAAACGCCAGACTGAACATTGCCGTTATCTTCCATTTATAACTCCAGACAACGAACCAGATTCCGCTTTGTTCCACAGGTTTCCCCCAGTTTGCAAATACCAGAATCCCGATCATCGTCGCAAAATAAACCGCCGTTTGCCACAAAGGACGTTTCGGGTCAGCCGTTGCAACCTGCAATTGCGCAACCGCCTTTTCCTCCTCCTCTTTCTTGTAAATTAGGTGCATCAGAAAACCTATAACAACGCTGAATATAATTGCTCCGACTGCCCGCGCCACGCCAAGTTCAATCCCAAGAATTCTTGCGGTTAAAATTATCGCAAGGACGTTAATTGCCGGTCCTGAATAGAGAAATGCTATTGCTGGACCCAGCCCGGCGCCCATCCTCCAAATTCCACCAAACAGCGGCAAAACCGTGCACGAACAAACGGCAAGAATTGCCCCCGAGACAGAAGCGACCAAATATGCAAGAATCTTTTTTGCCCCCGCGCCTAAATACCGCATTACAGAATCCTTGCTAACAAAAACGCCAATCGCGCCGGCAATGTAAAACGCGGGAATAAGACATAGGATTACGTGTTCACGCGCGTACCATTTAACGAGTTCAAAAGATTCCTTAACAGCATTGTCAAATCTCGGAGAACCTACGGGCAAAAAATAGGCTGCGGCAAATCCGATTGCGATAAGGACAAGCGATTTCCATTCATTTTTCCAGTCAAACTTCATTTTACAACATTTCTAATTAGCTAAATTGATAATATGCAAACCTTTATTTAAATTCAATCTTTAATAAACTGATTTTTGAGAATTTTTAAACCTTAGAGTTAATGTTAAACCCCATTGCGTTGCAAGGGTCAAAAGATAATCCATTTACCCGTTGCCGCCTTGCAAAAGAGACGACCTGCAGTTAAAGAGTTTTGAGTTTTTAATATTCATAATATCTTCGTCTTGATTATTCCCGGGTTTCATCTTAAAAAATTCACAGTTTTAAAACATCCGCAATCCTTTCAATGATTGTTTCTGCACCTCAATGACGCATCTGAAAAAATTAATCACGCACGGAGTTTTAATCCGGTAAAAAATATTCAGCCCCCGTTTTTCCTCCTCAATTATGCCTGCGTTTTTAAGAACCGATAAATGGCGCGACACCGTAGGCATTTTTACCTTCAGCATTTTAGTCAACTCGCACACGCACCGCTCCCCGCGCGAAAGTTCATCTACGATAAACACTCGCGCCGGATGTGCCAGCGCTTTAAAAATTCTGGCATGCTGCTCGTATTTTTTTCTTTTAAAATCGCTCATTGTTGCTAATATTAGCCAATTAGCTAATTATGTCAAATAATATTTTAAAAATTCATCCCAGTTTTAAACGTTTCAGGAGAAACGCATTTATGGGAAAATTACGATTTCTTGGAATGTTCAGTATCCAAAGACCCACAACCGTACTTGATTTATCTCCTTGATGTTAAATCAGATATTTATTATAAAATTTCACAACAATGTCACACAAAACAAATTAATGAATAGATATTTTTTACATATCTTAAACAAAAAATGGTCTGGATTGGCGATGAAATTATATGCCAGAAATTTACGATAATATTAAACTCACGTTAGGGGAGGGATTGAGGAGGGCGCTTCCAGAAGCGACATCCGCTTCTTTTTGCGTTGGATATTTAAATCTAAGGGGATGGAATGAGCTTGCTGATTTTGTTGATAATTTGAAGGGAGGTTCTGAAAGCCAGGGCTGCCGTCTCCTAATCGGAATGCATCGTCCCCCGGAAGAACAGATGCGCGAACTACACGGTTTTTTTAAGACAAACACTCTCCTTGATGCTCCAGCAGCAGCGCGTCTTAAAAAAAAGATTGTGGACAGCTTTAAAGAACAACTCATTTTTGGCATTCCCTCAAACAAGTCCGAAAATGCGCTCAGACATTTGTTGAAGCAGATTAAAGAAAAAAAGGTTTTTATAAAATCCTTTTTAAGGTATCCGCTGCATGCAAAATTATACCTCATCCTGCGCCAAGACCCTATGGCTCCTATAATTGGTTTTGTGGGCAGCAGCAACCTTACATTGTCCGGTCTTGGCAATCAAGGGGAATTGAATGTTGATGTAATTGAACAAGACGCCGCTAAAAAGTTATTAAATTGGTTTGAAGATAGGTGGAACGATAAATTTGCATTAGATATAACAACTGATCTGGCAAAAGTTATCGAGGAAAGCTGGGCGTTAAAAGATATGGTTCGTCCATATCTGGTTTATCTTAAAATAGCCTATCATTTAAGCGAAGCCACAAGGATTAGCGAACGCGAGTTCAAACTGCCCAAAATCTTTGAAAAAGAAGGCACGCCCCTATTAGATTTTCAGGCAAAAGCCGTATACCTTGCGGCGCATATTTTATACAACAGAAAAGGGGTATTGCTTGGCGATGTGGTTGGGCTTGGAAAAACGTTAATGGCAACAGCGGTGTCTAAAATTCTTCAGGAGGATTCGGATGTTAATACACTAATTATATGCCCTCCAAAATTAAAAAAAATGTGGGAGCGATATTTGCAGAAATATAACCTTGTAGGCAATGTTTTATCCTTAGGAAGAGTTATAGATGACCTCCCGAATACTCCAAGATACAGGCTATTAATTATTGATGAAAGCCATAATCTCTGCAATCACGAATCTAAACGTTATAAGGCGATAAAAGAATACATTGACCTTAATGAGCCCAAAGTAATTCTCCTTACCGCAACACCATTTAACAAGCAATACAAAGACCTCAGCAACCAGATCAGGCTTTTTGTAGATGAAGATGAAGATTTGCATATCCGACCGGAACGTTTTTTCCAACAGCAGAATGAACAGGGGCAATCAGAAAGGGATTTCGTTATAAGATACCAAACAGGTCCATGCACCCTTCGCGCGTTTGAAGAAAGTTATTTTCCTGAAGACTGGCGCGACCTTATGCGGTTATTCCTTGTCCGAAGAACCCGAAACTTTATCATTAGAAATTACGCAAAATTTGATGATGAGAAAAAACGTTACTACGTATTGCTAAATGGCAAACCATCTTATTTCCCTTTGCGGAAGCCTTTTACGGTAAAATTTCCGGTCGGCAACAGCGCAGATGACCAGTATGCGCGGCTTTTCAATGAAACTATTGTGTCGAAAATTGAAGAGTTAAAACTGCCGCGCTATGGTCTGGGAAATTATCTTATTAACGGTATTGAACAGAAAGCAGCAGAAGAAGAGAAAGAGATTATTAAAAATCTGACCCGCGCCGGTCGCCGTTTGATCGGATTTTGCCGTACAAATTTATTTAAACGGCTTGAATCAAGCGGAGACAGTTTTCTTACTTCAATAAAGCGACATATTGTCCGCAATCTAATATACATCTATGCTATAGAAAATAACTTGCCATTCCCTGTTGGCTCAATGAATCCTTCTTTGCTTGATACCGCTACCTCAGATATTGAATATGATGAAGAAGAAAAACCCTTTGAACAAGTGACCTCCAGCATAGAGTTCGGCAAGATCGATGCCCGCCTTACCCCGGAAATGAGCGACAAAATCGGCGCTATTTATAAAACTTGCAGTACCGAATTAAAAAAACGTTATGATTGGATTGATAGCAGATATTTTCATAACGATTTAAACAAAGACCTCATCAACGATACAAGTATTTTAATTGATACTTTGAAAATTGCTGGAGAATGGGACCCGGAAAAAGACAATAAACTTAATGAACTATATAATCTGATAACAAACAATCATCCAAATGATAAAATCCTTGTCTTCACACAATTTGCTGACACAGCAGATTATTTATTTAATTATTTAAAACGTCGCGGAGTTGATCGCCTCGGAGTCGTATTTGGCGATATAGATGACCCAGTTGAAATCGCCTGTCAATTCAGTCCGGAAAGCAACGGTTATAAAATAAATAAAAAAGATGAATTGCGCGTTTTAATTACCACCGATGTCCTTTCCGAAGGGCAAAACCTGCAAGATTGTCATATCGTCGTAAATTATGACCTCCCATGGGCGATTATCCGCTTAATTCAACGCGCGGGGCGTGTGGATAGAATAGGACAAAAACACGACACAATTCTGGTCTATTCATTTTTGCCAGCGGATGGTGTGGAAGATATTATAAATTTGCGAAGCCGTTTAATTGACCGTCTAAAAAAGAACCAAGAGGTTATCGGGACAGATGAATCATTCTTTGGCGAGGATGCGGCAAATCAATTGCGCGACCTTTACACTGAAAAAGCCCACGTTCTAGAAAATGATGAATCTGATGAGGATATTGATATATCAAGCTACGCATTGCAGATATGGAACAGCGCGTCTAAAGAAGATAGAGACGCAGCAAAAAAACTCCCAGACCTTGTCTCTTCAACCGCCCCAATTACCGACGATAGCTCCCCGTCGCAAAAAGCCCCCGGTGTTATAACCTTTATGAGGTTCCCAGACGGTATGGATGCCCTTGTCCGCGTCAATGAAAATGGCGATCTCGTTTCAAACTCCCTTTCATATATTTTCTCATCTTTATCCGTAAAACCGGATACACCGGCTTTGCCAAGACCAGAATATCATTATAAGCTTGTGGAAAAATGTCTTGAATATGCTGTTAAAGATGAAAAGCAGTATGGAGGAGCGTTAGGTTCCTCAAGGTCAGTGGCAAATAAACTCTATAAACGCCTTTCAAATTACCGAAAAAAACTTAAAGAAAAGAATTCCCCTGAATTGAACGAACTCACAGAAAAAATAGATAACATAATAGACCTTATTTATACTTATAGTTTAAAAGAATCTGCGCGGGATAAGGTCTCAAGACAATTGCGGCTCGGGATAAATGACAAAGAACTTGCCGAGATGGTTATAGAATTGGCGGAAGAAGAAAAGTTAGTTCAAAAATCCAGCGGAGATGTTCAGGAGAAAAAGGAACCGCAAATTATTTGCTCACTCGGTTTTCATTACCCAGATAACGGTCAACAATTATCAATATTTCATTAATAGGAGGATATTATGAATAATAGCAGCCCATTGGTTCAAATAGATGAATGTTTAAGATCAGGCTTAACAGTAAATAACTTAAGGAAATTATTCTTGGAAATATTAAATTGGGGAAATCCATCTGACTTGTCTGAGAAAAATCTGTATGTCGGATATTCTGTTAAAGAAAACATAAATTTTATACCTATTGCTGAGATTGGTGAGTTTCCTGTATTCCTTGTAAAATTAAAACAGGATAGACTGCCCGGCTTAACCTATAGACGAGCAATCATCAATGCGATATCAAAGCAAAATGCAGAAAACCTGGTCTGTTTTGTAACATCGGATAAAAAACAAATATCATTTGTCAGATCAAGAAAAATTAGTGATAACATATCTGAACTTCGTTCACTTTCTTATGAAAGAAACACTCCCGCGCGAACTACAGTTGAAAGATTAGAAAAACTCGCGTTCACTTTTGATGAATTAGGAAAAGACGATACTTACAGAATTACAAATATTACAAGTAAACTTGACAATGCGTTTAATGTTCAAGAAGTTACTAAACAATTCTTTTCAGATTACTGTTCTGTATGCAACGATCTTCAGAGCATTCTTAATAATCAATTAAAAAATAAAGACCCGCGCTGGGCTCACGATTTTTCGCTCCAATTTCTTAACAGGTTGATGTTCCTTTATTTCATCCAGAAAAAGAGATTTCATAATGGTGAGTACTGGCTCGGAAATAATCAAGGATTCATAAAATATTTCTGGGAATCTTATAAAAAAGCAAATAATAAAAACAACTCGTTTTATCAAGACTGGTTAGCTGTATTATTCTTTGAGGCATTCAATAATAAATTCCAAGCCGGTCGCGCAGACCTCAAATATCTGCCAGAAGATATACGTTCTGCCCTCGCAATCGCGCCTTACTTAAACGGCGGACTTTTCACCGCAAATGAATTAGATGAAAAATACGAAATAACAATCCCAGATGAATTTTTTGTTAGCCTTTTTGATAAATTTAATTCTTCAGAACCAGGGTTTCTTGAACGTTACAACTTCACTATTTCTGAATCTACGCCGTTTGACATTGAAGTGGCTGTTGACCCCGAAATGATTGGAAAAGTCTACGAAAGCCTCGTCAATGTAACCACAGAAGGAATATCTGAAGTAGATAAACGCGGCGGAGCCGGCATCTTTTATACGCCAAGAGTTGAAATAGATTTAATGTGCAGGCTTGCCCTTGTCGATTATCTCTCAAACCATTTAGGCTATGAAAATAAAAATCTTCTCTACGACCTTGTGTTTGCCCGAGAAATTAATGAAAAGGAAATTGCTGATAAAAAAATAGAAATTAGCGGACTATGGGGAAAATTAAACGACTTGCTCTGTTCTGCGACTGTATGCGACCCGGCTTGCGGCAGCGGCTCATTTCTTGTCGGTATGTTGCTTGTTCTTGACGACCTTCAAGAACGGGCAAATAGATACCTCAATATTCAAGAAACGCCTTATGAACGCCGCCGCAGAATAATCGGTCAACAACTCTACGGCGTTGATGTTATGGAATGGGCTGCGCACATCGCAGAATTGCGGCTCTGGCTCCAACTAACTGTCGAAACAGAGATTAATAAAGAAGAATCCCACCTTAAACCGGTTCTTCCAAATCTTTCTTTCAAAATTCGCTGCGGCGATTCGCTTGTTCAGGAAATCGGCGGGATAAACTTCAGCCTCCATCGCAACCACATCGATATTCCATCTACGTTGAAGAAACGAATCACAGAACTTAAAGAGAAAAAATATCGCTTTTACCAAGGTGATAAAAATTTGCGTTTAGAAGATTTAAAATCAGAGGAAATACGGTTATTCCGCGATATTCTGGAACAAAGGCAAACAGAGTTTAAAAAGAAAATAGCCGCTATTAATCAACAGATTGAGTCAACCCTTGAACAGGGCGAATTGGACGGCATAGGCGACGGAAACGCAAAAAAGGAGAAACTTGATCTCCAGAATAAATTGATCGCTGAACGAAATGAAAAGCAAACTGAATTAGACCGGGTTGACCAGGCTTTACAGGCGCTTAAAACTCAAAAAACTCCTTTCATCTGGGACGTTGCCTTTGTTGAAATATTTGAGGATGAAAAAAACGGCTTTGACATTGTAATAGGAAACCCACCCTACGTCCGTCAAGAGATGATTGCCCCGCCCTTAGTCAATCCAGAAGATTATGGCGGTGAAACATCCGCTAACTGGCGCAAGATAAAAGATAATTATAAAGCCAGTTTACAAAAATCAGTCGCAGCCGCTTATCCTAAATTTTTTGGTTATAATATTTCTTCTGCAAAATTCAAAGAAATCGACCGTAAAAGCGACCTTTATGTCTATTTTTATTTGCACGGCTTATCACTGTTAAACCAAAAAGGTTCGTTTTGTTTTATAACTTCAAATTCATGGCTTGATGTCGGCTATGGGAAAGACTTGCAAGAATTTCTCCTTACCTGCAGTCACGTTAAACTCGTGCTTGATAATCAGGTAAAACGCTCCTTTGCCCAGGCTGATGTTAATACAATAATCATACTCCTGGCGCCGCCTCTGGACCGCCCGCCCGTAAATCCCACAAACGGTCCTGAAAATAAACCCGTCAGATTTGTTATGTTTAAAAAACCTTATGAAGACCTCTTTAGTTCAAAGGTATTCAAGGATATAGAATCTTCCACAGAAAGGCAAAATAACGATGATTACCGCGTTTCCGTCCGAACGCACAGCGAACTCTGGCAGGAGGGAATTAGAGTTGAAGATGATGAAGGGACTGAAAAGATAAAATCTAAAAGACCATTTATTCCACAATATACCGGCAACAAATGGGGCGGAAAGTATTTAAGAGCGCCAGATATCTATTTTACAATTCTAGAAAAAGGAAAAGGGAAATTGGTAAGGCTGGGGGATATTGCAGAGGTGCGTTTTGGAATTAAAACAGGAGCAAATGAATTTTTCTATTTAAAACCTGTTGGAATGACTGTTAAAGAAGTTGTAGAAATTGCAGAAAAAAATCCTGATGCTTTGATAAGAGTAAAAAACGGCGCAGGTTGGGAAGGTGAAATTGAAGCAAGATTTTTAAAGCCAGTGATAAAAAGCCCAAGAGAATTGAAAACAATTGTGGTGCGACTTGAAGATTTAAACTATCTTGTCTTTATGTGCCATGAGCCAAAGAGTAAATTAGCAGGGACAAAGGCTTTGGAGTATATAAAGTGGGGAGAAAAACAAGGGTATCAGAATAGACCAAGTTGTAAAGGAAGGGAAAAATGGTGGGATTTGGAAGGGAAAAAACCATGGCGTATTATTTTTACAATGTATTTTCAAAAATCTTTTAAGTACCATCTAAACACACATGAGGCTTACGTTGACAATACTCTTTATGAAAGTAAACTTAATATAGGAGACGAATATGAACAGATTTTTACGTTTTTATTGAACACAAGTATATATTTTCTTTACCCAGAATTATTCGGAAGAAATTATGGAGGAGGTGGAGCTCCTGTAGGTTTCAAGGTTTATGAAATTCCTTCACTTTTTATTTTAGACCCCAGAATGGTAATTACAAACACCAACTTTATAGAGGTTATTAATCGGTTTATGAATCGTATAATTCAACCTGTTCTTTTAGAGCTTGGTTTTGACCCTAAAAAGCCCATTCGTGAGCAGGAGCCAAATCCATTACCAGACAGAAAAGCCCTTGATGACATTGTCTTTGACACCCTTGGCTTAATTGAAGAAGAACGCAGAGAAGTCTACTGGTCAGTCGCCGAACTTGTCAAAACAAGATTAGAAAAAGCAAAGAGTGTTGAAGAACAGGATTAATAAATATGAATACCGATAATATAAATGAGGCATTTGACTTGCTTTTTGATCAGTTATATGAGTCGCTAACAACTATCCGCGAAAAAGCGGCAGAAGCAACTAAAACAGGAAAATATGATGAGGCTGAAAAATATATTCAAAAGGCAAAGAAAATTGAAGGCATAAGAAGGAATTTGAAGAAAATAAAGGAGGAATTGGAAAAAATTCTTAATGATGGAAAAATAGAAAAACCACCAAATAATGGAGATAACAGTCACATAGATAGGACTACACAGCGAGAATTCCGCATTCCTATTCTTGAAATTTTAATTAAGAATGGCGGGAGTGGCAAAGTCAGGTATATACTTGATGAATTAGAGGAAAAAATGAAAGGAGTTTTAAAATCGGCTGATTTTGAGCCATTAAAAAGTGGAGAGATTCGCTGGAAAAACACAGCAAAATGGGAACGACATAGTATGGTTAAAGAAGGCTTGCTTTCTGACCAATCTCCGGTGGGCATCTGGGAGATAACAGAAAAAGGGAGGCAGTATTATGAAAGCCATCATAATGAATTCCCGCTTCAGTAGACGGTTTAAAAATCAATCACAGAAAATAACGGAGAATAGAGAGAAGATTTATAACGGCGCGGCGCCAAAATAGTTAAATACCATTCTTTTTCAGTTTCAAATTCAAACGGCTTGTTAATCCCCAGGTTCTATTTTCTGCTAACCGTGGATGATTAGTTGGATGTTTTCTGGAAGGTTTTTGGCGACTTCATCAATAACATTTCCCCTTAAAATTTTAATTAACGCCTGACGTTGCGAGGCGCCTAAAACCAGCATATCAATGCCGAGTGTGGCGGCAAGGTCAAGGATCGTAAGGGGCGCGTTGTCGCTTACGGCATAGAGGGGAATTACTTTGACCTCATTTTTTTCGCCTTGATTAAGCATATAAGTCATTATTTTAGCCGCGTTGGGGTCATCTTGCCATTTTTGCGGTCCGTAATAATTTCCGGCGCCTAAAAGTGTCACAGAGATTTCTCTTACGTAAAGGACGTAGAGGATTGCCTTACGGAGGCGGGCTTCTTCTAAGGCGAACCGCAGGACCGGGGTTAATCCGCGCGCCGCGACCATAATTGCCTGACCATCTCCGAGGTGAAGTTTAAAATCCGGAACCGATTCTGGGGCAATCTGGGCGGCTATATGTTCTTTGACGACGAGCGTTCTATAGCCGGCGCGTTTTTGTGTGTAACTTCTTATTGCCAGGCCAACTCCGACTACGCAGACGGCAAAAAACAGGGCATCCTGGCGGGTTTTGGCAATTGTGAGTTCAACAGCGAACATAATTATAAACGTCAAGCCCATCACAATTCTTTCATACCATTTAACAGAAAGCTGGCGGTTGAATGTGCAGGAACCGAGATTGACAGTTATAGCCCCGACGACGCCGATTGCGTAAAGCCCCATCAATGACTCAAGATTGGTTGATATCCCGGCGATTAAAAATGGGAATATAAAGGCGATGAGCAAGGGAAACAGAGGAACGCCGTATTTGTTTAGTTTTGTAAATGAGCCGGGCATCTCTCCGTCGCGGGCTAACATATAGAAGAGGCCGATTAAGGCGCTAATGGCGGTATTTACCGCGCTTAATAGCAGCAGCCCAACGACTATTCCGGTTACGGTTGAAAATAACTTACCGAAAAAAACGCCGAAAATTTTTGTTCCGTATTGTTCAGCCAAAACGCGGAGCATATCTTCCCATCGTTCTCGCAAGAGCGGTTCTAAATCGCGGGGAAGCGAATACATCGCAAGGGCAAGGATCGCTGTTCCAAATACACATTCAAGAGCAACTATAAAAATAGCCTTTTTGGCTGTCTTTGAGACGCGCGGTTTTTCATAAGTTGCATCGGGGTCAAGTTTCATAACCCCCGTTAGGTTGGCGATTGCTTCAACGCCGCTCAATGCCAGAATCAAACTTGTAAAAGCCAGCCAGTTGACCGTGAAGCCGGGTTTTAGCGGTTCAAGATTTTTCGTTGTGAGGAACGGGAGGCTGAAAATAATGATTAAAAATACAATTGCAGCCATCATTGCGGCAAAGGTCATTGCAACGCTGCCGGTATGTTTTGGACCGAAATAATTAAGCGCGCCGACAAGAAGGATGAAACCCATTGTTGAAATCTGGACGTATTCCTTTGGAATGCCAAAATAGAGCATCGCCGCCCAGCAACTCATTGCCGCTGTTACGGTAAAGTTTGCAACAAGGAGAAGGGCGCCGATTACCGCTAAAATCCTGCTCTGGCTCCGCGCGGCTGAATAGACGCCGCCGCCGTCTGGAAAATGAGCGCAAATAATGCTGTAATTGTATGCGACGATTCCTGTAAGCGCCAGAACCGCAAGGATTATTGGATAAGAATGGTAGCCTAAGGCAAAGGCGCTTGCGCTGAAGGCAAAACCTGTTACATAGGCTTTGCTTGTTCCCCAGTCGCCATAAAGCAAGCCGGCTGCCCGTTTCCAGTCTACGTTTCTGGGTCTATGTATGCCAAAACCTTCCATTAAAAAAATTAAACGTTGTTATAAACCAACGTTTTCAATAAATCTGTTATTAATTATGACTTAAATCAAATCTAATTATGAAATACCAATATATATATTTGCAATTATGCCTTAATCTGGTAAGTTAGGTCAAGGTGATTAGGCATAGACATAGATGGCGAAGGGGCAGATGCGGGGAAGGTCCGGAAGGCAGAGAATGTCCGGACAAAGGGGGCTGTCCTCTGAGCGAGGTTAAGGAAGGCACGGTTGTAAGGATAAAACAACTGCTTGCCTGTCCGGAGATGTGTCAACGGCTTCGCGAGATGGGGTTATGCGAAGAGCAGCAAATCCGGTTGCTGTTAAAGGAATCAAATCTTATCTGCCAGCTTTGCAATATGAGACTTGGATTGAGCGCCGATCTTGCGGACTCAATCATTGTTGAACCTGTTGGCGAGGATAAAAACAAAAAAGCGGTCTAATCTGTCTGATAGAGTTAACTTTTTAACAGATTAAATTTATGACGATTACCGGATTGCCATTAACAAAAATGGCTCAAGGAAGCAGATGTATTATAGCCGCGATTGACCTTCCGTCAGAGTCGCGCGGACGTTTTTTTGAATTAGGATTGTTAGTAGGAACGAGTATCGAAATCGTCAGATACGCCCCATTAGGCGATCCTGTGGAAGTAAAGGTTCGCGGTTATCGGCTCACAATTCCCCGTTCGGACGCGGAAAAGATTTTAGTTGTTCAGCAGAATGAGTAAGCCCGGTCACCTCTTTTAATTCTCTCCGGATAAGTTATAATATTTCATTAAGTTCTTTCTATCTCTGATTTTATGGGCGATAAAAAGGCAGTAAGCGCTGAAAGAAAGATTTGTTATGTCGCATTGACCGGGAATCCGAATTGCGGCAAGACAACCATCTTCAACGCGCTTACCGGGTTGCGGGCAAAGGTTGGAAATTATCCCGGGGTAACAGTTGAGAGAAAAGAGGGGCGATTAAAGGGCGTTCCAGCCGGGCAGGAGATTATGATACTGGATTTGCCCGGAACATACAGTTTTTCTCCAAAGTCTCTTGATGAACAGGTTGCCAGAGACGTGTTGTTTAACAGGCTTGAAGAAATCCCGTCAATCTCGGCGGTGGTAATAGTTATTGACGCATCAAATCTGCAGCGGAATCTATATTATGCGACACAGGTCATAGAACTTGGCTATCCTGTGATTATTGCCCTCAATATGATGGATGTCGCCGCCGAGAATGGTCAGTTCGTTAATATAGACAAACTTCATCACAGTCTTGACGCCACGGTTATTCCGCTTGTTGCAAGCCGCAAAGAGGGGATTACCGCGTTGAGGCAGGCGATTATAGAGCAAGTTTCGGAGGCGCCGTCGCCTGCAATTCAAGAACGGCAATTGTTCTGTGAACTTCCGGATTTTTATAAAGCGGAGATAGAGCGGATTGCCGAATTGCTAAAAGCGGCAAATCCAGAGCCTAAAATAAATCCCAAAGCGGAGGCTTTGCTTTTATTGTCCGATAATAAATTAGTTTGCGATGATGAATCTGGCGAACGGTCTTTGCAGTATTCGCCTGCTATTTGCAAAGCCGTCCTTGAAGCGCGCAGGCGGATAGAAGAACAGGGAGGCGATTGGGAGACCGACCCGATTGAAGGCAGGTATATAAGCATTTCAAAGATTTGCGCCGGGTGCGTTGCTCAGATTCAAAATGTTCAGGAGACATTTAGCGATAAATTAGACAGGATAATAACCCACAGGGTGTTTGGACTGGTTATCTTTTTCGGGATAATGCTGATTATGTTTCAGAGCATCTTCAGATTAGCGAAGGCGCCGATGGAATGGATCGGTTCGTTGATTGAGATGCTCGGCGGCTGGGTTGCCGCGAATATGCCGCCCGGCGCCTTGACCAACCTTATATCAAACGGGGTAATAACGGGGGTAGGGGCGGTGGTTGTTTTTCTGCCGCAAATTTTGCTTTTGTTTTTATTTTTAAGCCTGCTTGAAGACACAGGTTATATGGCAAGGGCGGCATTTATAATGGATAGATTGATGAGCAAGGTTGGCTTGCACGGAAAAAGTTTTATACCGCTTTTGAGTTCCTTTGCCTGCGCTATTCCTGGCATTATGGCGACGCGAACGATTGAGAGCCAAAAAGACAGGCTTGTTACCATTTTAATCGCCCCGTTGATGAGCTGCTCTGCGAGGTTGCCGGTTTATACCGTTTTGATTGCCGCCTGCATACCGGATTTAAAAATCTTCGGATTTTTCAAATTGCAAGGGCTCGTTTTAATGGGAACATATCTGCTCGGGATTTTGCTTGCCCTTGCCATTGCGCTTATTTTTAAAAAGACAATTTTGAAAGGAGAAATCCCGATGTTAATAATGGAGTTGCCCCCGTATAAAAAGCCAACATTGTGGACGACATTGCGCCATATGTGGGAACGGTCTGTTATCTTTTTGCGTCAGGCAGGAACAATCATACTCGGGATTAACATCATCCTGTGGTTTTTGATGACATATCCAAAGTCCGGGATAGAAAGGGAATACAACCAGAAATTGACTCAAACTGTCAATTCAACACTCGGGGTCTCTTATAGTGAAAAAGAGGCTCTTGATTGTGTTGAAAAATTGCGGGCGAAATACGGCGCTGCCGATTCTTCAACGGGTCTTACAAATAGCGCGAATTCTGCTGATGCCGCGTTGCTTTCCACGGTTGAACAGCTTGATCGCGAGAGGGCGGCGAAACGGTTGAGCAACAGTTTTGCCGGCAGGCTCGGCCGTTTGATTGAACCGGTTATCAAGCCATTAGGTTTTGACTGGAAGATCGGGATCGGCATCGTTTCAAGTTTTGCCGCGCGCGAGACATTTGTGAGCACTATGGCGATAATTTACAACGCAGCGGATGAAAAAGAAAAATCACTCGCAGCCCTTGCCAGCGCGTTTAAAGAACAGAAACGGAGCGACGGCTCAAAGTTGTTCACCCCGCTTACAGGAATTAGCCTCATCGTCTTTTATATCTGCGCGCTCCAATGCGCTTCAACCGTCGTTGTTGTGCGGCGCGAGACCAATTCGTTAAAATGGACGCTATTTCAATGGTTTTACCTCGGCGTTCTCGCGTGGAGTTTATCCTTTTTAGTCTGGAATATCGGACGGGCGTTAGGATATTAAAAGGTTATTATCTTCTAATCTACTTCGGCTATTTTTGAAATTTTTCCACACCGATAAGGTTGATTATCTTTAAGATATCAACCGCGCGCGCAAGAGACGGGTCTTGAATTAACTTTTGCTGGGAATCCTGCGGTTTAGCGGGTTTTTCGCTGACGGGCAAATCGCCTGAAAGGTCAATGCCCTCTTTTTTCATTCTAACAAGTTCAGCCTCATTCAGACGCGGCCGCGCTGAGCGAGCGGCAATTGAATCCAGAGATTCCAATCTTTTCGGCAGTTTATACGGATTTTGAATATAATCCCGTTCGTCTTCAACCGGCGTATCAACCGCTATGTTCGGTTTTATACCGTTTGTGTTAACAGCGGTGTCATCCGGCAATTTTATTGCGGCGGCGGCGATTTTAAGAATTTGACCCGTAGAGAGTTTATACTCTGAAAAAGAGTGGGCTGTGCCGGAGGTGTTGTTTCCAATAGATACAACCGACTTGCAATTCATCAGGGCAAGGACGAGCGCTTCGGCTGCATTTGCCGTTTCTCCGTTTACAAGCAGGATTGTTGGCGTCGCAATAGCATTGGTTTTTGCCGTAGTTTTAAAAACCTTATCTCCTAATTTAAACAACGGCTTTTCATTGCTGTAAAACAGGTCTGCGAACTTAGCGGCGGCTTCGTAGTCTTTTCCAGAAGTAAACCGGAGGTCTATGATCAAGCCTCTTGCCTCATTCGTCTTTTGAACACTTTTTAATAAATTTATAAATTGTTTAGGCAGGCTTTTACTAACGGCGGCAATCTTGAAATAAACAATGTTGGTTTCAAAAAATCGGACATTAGCAACTGGCTGGTCGGCTTGTTCGCCCTCTTCATTTGAAACAACCTGAACGTAGTTTGAAAATTGCGTCAATATCCCTTTTAAAGCCGCTGATTCCAATTCTGACTCGGAAATCCCCGTCAATTTAGATTTTAAAATTTCGTAAACTTCTCTAAACTGAGGCGGTCTGGCATTCTGGGAATAAAGATTTAAGGCGCAAACCGCTATTGATAAAACAATTGTTATGATTCTAATTCTGCCCATAATGATTTATATTCCCACAGGTTTTTAAAAATTTCCAACTTATAAAACCTTCAAAGCCTTTGCTGCGATATCGCGGCGGTAGTGAGCGCCTTCAAAATGGATTTTTTCAACTGCCGCATAAGCCCTGTTTTTTGCCTCTTCAAGGGTATTGCCGCAGGCTGTTACCCCGAGAACGCGTCCGCCGCTGGTAACAAATTTGTTGTTGGAAAGCGCCGTTCCCGCGTGAAAGACTTTCACGTCTGGCTCCTCTTCGGCTTTATCAATGCCTGTGATAGGTTTTCCTTTCTGGTAGGCGCCCGGATATCCAGCTGAAGCCATTATAACGCAAACAGCGGCGCCGGTTTTCCAGCGCAATTGATGTTTTTCAAGCGTTCCATCAATGCAAGCCATCATCAATTCAAACAGATCGTTTTTAAGCAGCGCTAAATAGACCTGCGTTTCCGGGTCTCCAAATCTGGAATTGAACTCAAGCACTTTGGGACCGCTTTTTGTGAGCATAATTCCCGGGTAAATTATCCCGCGATAATCAATCCGTTCTTCATTACAGCCGCGAAGCCAGCGGTCTATGATGAGCCGTTTTGCTAATAACATACCCTCGCCATCTAAAAACGGCGTCGGACAATATGTTCCCATACCGCCGGTGTTCGGTCCTTTGTCATCGTCATAAGCCCGTTTATGGTCTTGCGAGGTTGGGAATAAGAGAGCGGTCTTTCCATCGCAAAGGGCGTGAAGCGAGATTTCCATTCCGTCAAGCAACTCTTGAATAACGATCTTTGAGCCTGCCTTTCCAAAAGCCCCTTTTACGAGCATCTCTTCAATAGCCCGGTCTGCGGCTTCCATATCCCGACAGACTATCACGCCCTTGCCCAGCGCAAGTCCGTCGGCTTTTATAGCGCAACGTCCTCCGAGCGAGGCTGCATAACGCGAGGCTGATTGAAAATCGGTAAAGACAGCCCCTTTTGCTGTCGGGATTCCATATTTTTCCATAAACTGCTGGGAGAACGCCTTTGAAGACTCAAATTGGGCTGCTTGCCTGTTCGGTCCCCAGATACGGAGGTTGTTTTGCTCAAATAGATCAACAATTCCCATCGCAAGCGGGTTGTCCGGACCAACTACAGTAAGGTCTGGTTTTGTTTCAAGAGCGAATTTTAATAGGTTTTCAAGGTCTTCGGCTCCAATTTGCACGCACTCAACAGCAGACCCGTTTTTACTCAGCCGCTCTGAGCCGATCCCGGCATTTCCCGGAGCGCACCACATCTTCGTTATGTGCTGCGACTGCGCCAGTTTCCAGACTATTGCGTGTTCTCTTCCGCCTGAACCTATTACAAGAACTTTCATTAAGATAATAATTCTGCAGTTTTATTTAAATTTAAAGAAATTATTTTTACCGTTACCTCATTGCGCGCGCAAGCGAGTTCCACCAGACATCGTGCAGTTTTTCAACCTCCCAGTTGAATTCACCGGCATCGGTTTTTATTACAAGTTTTGAGCCGCCAACCTTGCCGATTTGCGCCGCCGGGTAATTATAGATTGCCGCGCGGGCTAAAATCTTACCTGCGTTATTTTTATCTGTGGTAATCACTACGCGATTCTGGGTTTCGCCGAACAACAGCGCTTCCGGCAGAATTTTTTCGGGCCCAAGTCCGAATTTTTCAAGAGTTTCACCTGTGAGATTTATCTCCGCACCAATGAGTCGCGGCGTGTTGCGGGCGATTTGCTGGCTTATGCAACATTCTGCAAGGCAAACGGCAAGCCCGCCGTCGCTGCAATCGTGAGCGCTTTTAACCGAGCCGCCGTAAATGAGACCGAGCAGAGTTTCAACAAGCAACTTTGCCTCATCAAGGTTGCAGCGCGGCGGAGTTCCGTTCTTAATTCCGTAAACCGCTTTTAAGAATGCGCTGCCGCCCAAGCCTTGCAACGGGTCGTCAGTGTCCACAGGTTTTCCCAATAGTATAATTGAGTCCCCTTCGTCCTTAAACCATTGTGTCGTTATATACTCAGGTTTTTCAATCAAGCCAACCATCGCAATAGTCGGCGTCGGATCAATCGCGCCTGAGGGGTTTTGATTATAAAGGCTGCAATTGCCCCCTGTTACCGGCGTATTCAACGCGCGGCAGGCATCGCCAATTCCCCTTACGCTCTCTTTTAATTGATAGAAAAGTTCTGGATTGTACGGGTTGCCAAAGTTCAAATTGTCAGTTACGCCGAGCGGTTTTGCGCCGCTGCAGGCTAAATTGCGCGCGGCTTCTGCAACGGCAATTTTTGAGCCTTCATAAGGATCAAGATAGACATACGAGCCGTTGCAATCCGATGTTATGGCAATATATTTTTCTGGAATTTTACCAGTTGGAATTTGTGTGGCGCTGCCGATCTTTACATCTTCGGGCTCGGGCGGTAGACAATCGGTTTTAATTCTAATCACTGCGGCATCAGAGCCCGGGCAAACAACCGAGTTGTTCCTGACCATATAATCGTACTGGCGATAGACCCAGTTTTTAGATGCTATTGACGGGAAGGCGAGCAGCGACTGGAGTTGTTCAACTGGCGCGAATTTTCGCTCAATCTGGTCTAATCTAAATGCCCTGACAGAGGCAAGATATGACGGTTCGCGGGCTTCGCGATGATAGACCGGGGATTCTGTGGCAATTGCCTTTGCCGGGATGCTGGCAACAACCTCGCCGTTGTATTTTACTACCATCTTGCCACTATCGGTTACCACACCGATTTGTGACCACGGCAAATCCCACTTATCAAAGATTTTCTTTACCTCTTCTTCCCTTCCTTTATGGACTATGATGAGCATCCGCTCCTGCGATTCGCTGAGCATAATCTCATATGGCGTCATATTCGGGGCGCGCTGCGGAACCTTATTTAGTTCAATCTCAATTCCTGTGCTTGCGCGCGCTGCGGTTTCGCAGGTAGAGCAGGTCAACCCGGCGGCTCCCATATCTTGAATGCCGGCAACCGCCCCTGTGGCAAGCAATTCAAGACAGGCTTCGCAAACAAGTTTTTCCATAAACGGGTCGCCTACTTGAACGGCGCCGCGCTGGATTTCAGCCGATTCATCGGTTAAATCTTGAGAGGCAAATGCCGCGCCGGCAAGACCATCCCGTCCTGTTGCCGGTCCAACATAAAAAACCGGGTTCCCAACGCCGCAGGCTCTGCCGCGGGCGATCTGATTATGTTTTAATACACCCAGACAGAACACGTTCACGAGGGGATTGCCTTCGTAAGATTCATCAAAATAGACCTCACCTGCAATAGTTGGTATTCCAAAGCAGTTTCCGTAATGCGCTATGCCGGCAACAACGCCATTGAATAGACGGCGAACCTCAGGATTCGTTATATCGCCGAATCGCAATGAATCTAAAACACAAAGCGGACGCGCCCCCATCGTGAAAATATCGCGAATTATCCCGCCAACGCCTGTCGCCGCCCCCTGAAACGGCTCAACCGCGCTCGGGTGGTTGTGAGATTCAATCTTGAACGCAATCGCCAATCCGTCGCCAATGTCAATAATTCCGGCATTTTCTTCGCCCGCGCCAATAAGGATTCGCGGCGATTTAGTCGGAAAAGTCTTAAGCAACGGACGGGTGTTTTTATAAGAACAGTGTTCACTCCACATCACCGAAAAAATACCAAGTTCAGTATATGTGGGCTCGCGTCCTAAAATAGCCTTAATCTGCTCGTATTCTTCTGGAGAAAGATTGTGCTGGCGAACTAATTCAGGTGTGATTTTTGGTTCTGTCATTTTTAAAATCAGGATTTTAAAGTTTTTGATTCTGTTAAAGCGTGGATTACGCTCTGGAAAATTAACATACCGTCGGCGCTGTTCAAAATAGGTTCGCAGGCGCGTTCAGGGTGCGGCATCATCCCAGCAACGTTGCGCCTCTCATTGCAAATGCCCGCAATATTAAACAGCGAGCCATTCGGGTTTGCCTGCTCGGTCAAAGTCCCCTCTTTATCGCAGTATTGAAATAAAATGCGATCGTCTGCCTTTAATTTCTGGATTGTCTCCGGGTCGGCATAATAACAACCTTCTCCATGCGCTATGGGGATTCGCAATAATTTTCCTTGCGGGATTTTGCAGGTAAATGGCGAGTTGTAAGTTGACGGTTTTAAATAAACTTGTTCGCAACGGAATTGCAACGAGCGGTTTCTAATTAGTGCCCCGGGAAGGAGCCCGGCTTCGCACAATATTTGAAATCCGTTGCATATACCTAATACCAAACCGCCATTTCTGGCAAACTCGCTTACAGCCTGCATAACCGGGCTGAACCTCGCAATTGCCCCAGTGCGCAGGTAATCGCCATAACTGAAACCGCCGGGAATTATTACCACATCGGCTCCGTTAAGCGAGGTCTCTTTATGCCAGACAAAATATGCCTCGTGGCCTAATAGCCGCGCCGCGTATATCGCGTCCTGATCGCAATTTGACGCCGGAAACTGTACTACAGCAAATCGCATAATAATAGTATACTCTAATTCTTAAACTTTGCCGCTTATTCCAGTTCAAGCGAATAATCCTCTATGACTGGATTTGACAGAAATCTGTGACAGGCTTCTTCCAGCTGTTTTTTAGCCGTTTCACGATCGTTGCTCTCCAGTTCAATCTCTATGTACTTTCCAACGTGCACAGCGCGGATGCCAGTGTAGCCCATATGTTCAAGAGCCCCCTGCACCGTCTTGCCTTGCGGGTCAACAACAGCCTTTTTTGGCGTTATAATTATCTTCGCTTTCATCTTCACATTCAATTTCAGTTAAATCAAATATCCTTAAATAATAGACCCAACCCATCAATAGTAAAAACAAAACTTTTCACAACGCCCGAACCTTGCGCAAACTATGAACAGTGCAACAGGGGGAAAGACAACACAAGAGGTCAAACATTTTTTGGACTGCAGTGGCAAGCCCCGCTTGCGGATTTTGTTCAGCCCGTTCCCAAATTATTTCCACAAGTTTAATTATAACCGAGAAATTAGATTCCCTGTTATGCTAACAATTTTGATTTTACAACTCCGCCTTCCACGCGCTTTTGACAGGATAGCCTAAAAAACGGCTGGCAACTCGCGTAAAGTGTTCAGGGGCGTCTGTAGTGTAAAAGGTAAGGCTGCCAGAAGTTGATGATTGTTTTAGTAATCCAAGTTGACCCAGTTTTTGTTTCACTGTTTGCGCGCATACTTGAGCGGAATCTACAAGGGCAATATTTTCTCCGACAATTCTTTTAATCACAGGTTTTAACAACGGGTAATGGGTGCAGCCGAGGATAAGCGTGTCAATTTTGCTTTTGATTAACCGGTCAAGGTATATGGATAGAACCTGACGGGTTACGGCGTGATTTATCCAGCCTTCTTCAACAAGCGGGACAAGCAGCGGGCAGGGACGGGCAAAAACTCTGGCTCTTTTATCTCTCGCCTTAATCGCCACTGTGTAGGTGTTGCTGTTTATCGTTGCTGTGGTGCCGATAACTCCAATGCGATGGTTTTTTGTGCGGCTGATAGCCGCGCAAACGCCAGGTTCTATTACGCCAAAAATCGGCAATTTATACAGTCGTTCAAGCTCCGGCAACGCCCACGAGGAAACGGTGTTGCAAGCAACAACAAGGGCTTTTATGTTTTGACGGTGTAAAAAAGCGGCATCCTGCTGGGCAAATCGTTTTACGGTTTCGGGCGATTTTGTCCCGTATGGAACGCGCGCGGTGTCGCCAAGATAAATAATATCTTCTGCTGGCAACAGTTTCTTAATCGCGCGAACAACCGTCAGACCGCCAATACCGGAATCAAATATCCCGATCGGCAACATCTCTAAATTTTCCTTTTCCGTGCTCATTCAACAAATTTTTCCCACCAGTTATTAAATATTTAGTATATTGATATGGCAATGAATAAAAGAAAACTCGGCATATTAATTTCCTGCGCGCCGCAGAGTCCGCGGTTCAGGCAGGGAATAGAGACCGCAAAAGCCGCCCTGAATACCGGAGTGGATGTCTATCTCTACCTGCTTTACGACGCAGTTGTGTCGGTTGATTCTGATGAAGTTCAAACCCTTAGAAAAAACGGCGCGAAACTTTACGTCTGCGCTTTTGCCGCAATCGGCAGAAATATAAAATTAAGCGACAGCGCTGTTTTTTCAGGGCTCGGCTCATTGTCCGATATTATAAATTACACCGATAGGTTTATCTCGTTTAACCGATGAAAAATTTGTTCGTAATTATTGATGTAAATTCAAATAACTCCGGACTCATTCTGGAGGCTATGCGCTTTTGCTCCGGGATGGCAGCGGCAGGTATTTATTTAAGCATATATTTATCCAAAAATTCTTTGCAGACAATCTCTGAAAATTCTGATGAACCCGAGTTTGTCCAACTTTTAAATTCATCAATAGAAACATTAAAAAAGGAAAATTGCAGATTTCTCATTCCTGAAGGTTCTAACGCCGATTTTTTGAATATCGCCGATAGGAGCGATAAAATAGAAATAAAGCAGTTAGCCGAAGTTTCTTTAAAGTGCGATTATTTATTAAGGTTTTGATTATGCGAAAAATATTGCATCTGTTGACCGAAGAGAATGACTGTTTAGCCAGTCAGATTATTGATTTTCAGAAGAAAATGGTTAATTCTGGAGAATGCAAAGATGCAGAGATTGAAATTATTCATCTTGCTAAAATTGAAAATTATGAGCCTGTAATTGAGAAGATTTTTGAAGCCGATTCAATTCAGGTCTGGTGAGAATATAATTCCGAACAAATGGAGTTTAATCACAAATAAATAGAATGGAAGTTAATAAAGAAAACAGTGTGCATAAAGCTGAATTGAACAGGTTGCCGGAGTTGCTCGCGCCAGCAGGGGATTGGGATTGTCTTCGCGCCGCGGTAGAAAACGGCGCCGACGGCGTCTATTTCGGTTTGTCGTCTCATAACGCAAGGATACGGGCGAAAAATTTTTCTTTAGATCAACTGCCCCAGACAATGGAGTATCTTCATCTGCGCGGGGTAAAAGGCTATGTTACGGTAAACACTCTGGTTTTTACAAATGAACTTGATGAAGTTGCCGGGCTTATTGAAAAGATAATCCGCTCCGGCGCTGACGCTGTTCTTGTTCAGGATATTGGATTGTGCCGGCTAATCAGGCAGATTAGTCCCGATTTTCCCGTTCACGCCTCAACGCAGATGACCGTTACCAACGCCACTGGCGCGCGGACCGCAAAGGAACTTGGCTGTTCGCGCATAGTTGTTGCGCGCGAATGTTCGCTTGCGGAAGTCGTCCGTATAAAAGAGATTCTTGGCAATGACTGTCCGGAACTGGAGATTTTTGTCCACGGCGCTTTGTGTGTGGCGTACTCTGGACAATGCCTGACGAGCGAATCGCTTGGGGGACGCTCCGCAAACCGCGGAGAGTGCGCTCAGGCTTGCAGAATGCCGTATCAACTGGTTTGCGACGGTCGCGTTCTTGACCTTGCAGACCAACGGTATTTATTGAGTCCGAAAGATATCGCGGCGCTGGAATTGTTGCCGGAAATCGTCCGCTGCGGCGCAATCAGTTCAATAAAGATTGAAGGCAGATTAAAGTCTCCCGAATATGTGGCAAATATTACACGCATTTACCGCAACGCCCTTGATTCGCTTGCCGCAAAAGGGGGGACAAATGAAACGGTTCAATTGCTAAAAAACGACGATGTCTGGTACAAAATGCAGATGGCGTTTTCACGCGGAATCTACACCGGGTGGCTGAATGGAATTAACAACCAACAACTCGTCCACGCTCGCTTTGGCAAAAAACGGGGCGTTTTTCTCGGGGCTGTAAAAAAGATTCATAACGGCAGAGTTTATTTAACGCTTGAAGGAAAATTAAACAGAGGCGATGGCGTGGTTTTTGATTGCGGCAGACCCGACCTTGATGAAGAAGGGGGACGGGTTTATGAGATTTTCTCCTGTAAAAATGAGTTATCAAAACAGTCTGCCGATTCTGGCGAGTATGTTGCGCTGGCATTTGGCAGCGGCGATATAAATTTTAAGAACATTCACGTCGGCGACCGCCTCTGGAAGACAAGCGACCCCGCGCTTGAGCGGGAGTTGCGAAAAAGTTTTTCTTCAAATTCTCCAAATTACAAACGGGCTATTAAAATAAAGGTCAGCGGCAGCGCCGGCAACGTTATGGAGATGATTGTTGAAGATGAACTTGGAAACCGGGTTTGCGTAAAATCCGAGATTCCCCTTGTAGAAGCAAGCGAAAAACCGCTTGACGATGAAACGTTGAAATCTCAACTCGGACGACTTGGCGGGACACAGTTTTATCTGGCTGAATTTGAAAATTATCTTGTTGGAAATGTGATACTTCCATTTAGCGAGATTAACAGACTCCGTCGGGAGGCGATTGCAAGAATTGAACAAGTGCGCAAACAGCCGCCGCGCTGGACGATTGCAACGGAGCGATATCACCGCGAGATTCATCGTAATAATGTTTCAGAATCGCTGACCCCGCAGTTGATAACGCTTGTTAGAAACATTGACCAGTTCAAAGCAGCTTTGAATTGCGGTGTTAAAACAATTTACTGCGACTTTGAAGATATAAGAAAATATGACGATGTTGTTGCGATTGCCCGCCAGGCTGGCGAAACGGCAAGACCGAAAATTTACATTGCGCCGCCAAGGGTTTTTAAAGATGGCGAAGAGGGGATTTTAAAAAAAATCCGCCAATGTGGAGCCGACGGCTACCTCGTCAGAAATTTTGCCCACCTTGAATATTTTGCCGGGCTTCCAACGGTATGCGATTTTTCTTTGAACATCGCTAATCCGCTCTCAGCGCAATTTATAATGAACCGCTGGAAACCGCAACGAATCACAATCTCCTATGACCTTAATATTCCGCAGATAATTGATTTGTTAAACGGGGCGCCGCCGAATTGGTTTGAAATCACTCTTCATCAACATATGCCGATGTTTTATATGGAGTATTGTCTTTTCTGCAAATTTTTGTCATCGGGAACAAATTGGCGGGATTGCGGGCGTCCCTGTGAGAAACATAAATTAAAATTGCGCGACCGCGTTGGCGCCGAACACGCCGTAATTGCCGACGCAGGCTGCAGAAACGTCGTTTACAACGCGCTTGCGCAGACAGGCGCCGAATTCTTTAACGACCTCTATAAAGCCGGCGCCCGCTGGTTCAGAATTGAATTCGTTGACGAACCTGCTGACATCGTGATTAAAACAATCCAAAAATACCGCGCCCTTTTTGAGAACAAAATCTCCGGAAAAGATTTATGGAAAGAATTAAGATTGATAAGCCAGATAGGGGTTACCCGCGGGCAATTGATGAAAGAAGATAGTAAAAAAGATTTACCGGCTGTGAACTGGGGTTAACTAAACAATGCTACGATTTAAGATTTCTCTATCACTGGCAAATGAGAAGAAACCATTTTGAAACTTAATCATAAGTAAGCGCGCAGCACCGCCGCCGTCCCGCGACACGGGACTACCGCAAAGTTAAAATATTTTTTTGTGGAGTGCGCGCGGCAAAGTTGCGTAGCAACTGCGACGCCGCTATGTGGATGCTATTAAATAACTAATCTTGAGACGAAATACCAAATCAATATAAAAATCTCCTTTTTTAATCCAGAGCAAATTTACTTTCTTAATTCTGGTATTATCTCGCTGATTTCGTGTTATCCATTCTCACAAAGCGGTACCGCGACTACTGCCGTTGTATTTCCACCGCGCTCCAAAAATATTTTGTCAGATTTAACAACCAAAAATCCCCTTTTACGGTGTTTCAAGAACTTTGAAAAATCCTGCTGCGGTGTTTGTGTATGGGAGAGTGTAAATGAGGCTGCCGTTGTTATAGAACGGGATAGACGAAATTTTATCCCAGGTGCCGGCGCGATTTAAATTTGTTGAGATGTAAACATTTATCTGGTTAAAACGCCAATCTTCAATTGCCGTTCCATCAAGGTTTGATATTTTTAAATTTAACTGATGCGGCTGGTCTAAATATCGCGAAAGGGAGAGCGTTAATGGTTTCAAGTAGGTGGCGATTGTGTAGTTTCCAGCCGCAGAGATAAAAGCGACGCCTTTTAGATTTGCGGGTGTTTCAATCTGTCCATAATTATCCGCTCCCCAGCAGACTACGAGGTTGTTGGAGAGCAACGCCACGGAATGATTTTCACCGGCTGCGATTGCCATAACATTTGATAATCCTGCTGGAGGCGTTGATTGTCCGTAGTTGTTTCTTCCCCAGCAGACCACGGTGCCATTTGATAATAGCGCGATGCTGTGGCCGGCGCCGCCTGCGATTGCGGCAACATTGGTCAAGCCGCTGGGGACGCGAGTTTGTCCATCATCGTTTTTCCCCCACGCGGCAACAGTGCCATTGTTTTTTAATGCAAGGCTATGGTCGGCTCCTGCGGCGATAGCGACTATATTGGTCAAGCCCGGCAACGGCGTTGCCTGTCCGTAATCGTTTTTTCCCCATCCAACCACAACTCCGTTATTTATTAACGCGAGGAGGTGGTTTAAGCCGGAGGCGATAGCCGCGATATTTGTCAAGCCTGCAGGCGGATTTGTCTGACCGTAATTAGAATTGCCCCAGACATAGATTGTTCCGTTGCTCAACAGGGCGATGCTATGGTCTTGGCCGGCTGCGATTGCCTTAATATTGCCGATTGAAATTGACGCTTTGCCATAGCGGTTATCTCCCCATCCGATAAGGTGGCCATCTTTTAATAATGCAAGGCAGTGAAAACTGCCGGCGGCAAGTTTGCTGACATTTGTAAGACCGGCTGGTGGCGAAAGGTCAATGTATTCAGAGCCGTTCCAGATGTTTGAACTTTCTCCCCAGATTGCAACCATTCCGCTGCCTTGTGGCGGCTCAACAACTGTAAGAACCGCGTTCTGGCTAATTACCGTGCCGCCAGGATTACTCACGGCTACGGAATAATTCCCGGCATCATCTTTTTTAACAGAGGTAATGGTATATATAGAATTGGTGGCTCCTGCGATGTTTACACCATTTTTTCTCCATTGATATGAAACGCCGCCAGAGTCAATAACCTTGAACGTTACGCTTGCCCCAGCAATAACCGTCTGGCTCTGGGGCTGAACGATAATGGTCGGCGGCAGATTCACGGTAAGTCGCGCTGTCTGGCTTGTCACAACGCCGGCAATATTGCTGACGACGACGGAGTATTCGGCGGCGTCAGACAGTTGCGCGTTCAGAATTTTGTACGGCACGACGGTTGCGCCCGGAATATCGGTCCCATTCTTTCTCCATTGATAATAAAACGGCGATGTTCCCTGAACGGTTATACTGAACTGAGCCGCGCCGCCTAAAGGGACAGATTGATTAGTCGGTTGAACAGTAATAACAGGCGGCACCCAGACGTTTAGTGTTGCCGCTTGACTTTCCGTTGAACTCACTGCGTTGCCGACAACTACGGTGTAACTTCCAGCGCGATTGCTCTGAACATTTGACAGAGTCAAGATATAATTTGTTGCCCCGGGCAAATTTGTTCCTTGATGTTTCCACTGGTATGTTATTGGCTGGCTGCCTGTGGCTGAAACGATAAAATTAACTGTTCCGCCGGCAACTACATTCTGGTTTTGCGGATGCGCAACAATTTTTACCGGCTCTAAATAAAGCGCCATACAATAGCCATCGCCGACAGCAATGCTCACCACGTTTGTTAATCCAGAGGGCGCAACTCGCTGGTTATAGGTGTTATCTCCCCAGACGGCGACGGTGTTATTTTGCAGGATTGCCATACTTGTGTCGCCTTTTGCCGCTATGGCTTTTGCCCCGTAAATACTGTTTGCCTGACCGTAATAATTATTGCCCCAGCCAATTACTGTGCCATTATCAAGCAATGCAAGGCAGTGCGCCTGTCCGCCGGCTACAGCAACTGTGTTGTATTGAAGATTTGTGAGCGCTGATGGGATTTGAAGCACGCGATTATCGGTTGTTCCCCAGACATAGACCTGTCCGTTAACATCAACTGCCATTCCAAAACTGTTGCCGGCGGCGATGTCTTTAACCGGGATTTGACCGTCTGTAAGGTAAGAAGGCGGACGCGACGGGCTATTGCCGTAAGGCGAGCCGCCCCAGCCGACTATCCGTCCATTTGACAGGAGCGCCAGATTAAAATTGTCGCCGCTAACAACCTTTATAACGCCGCTTAATCCGTAAGGGACATTGGTTTGACCTGAATCGTTAAATCCCCACGCAACAACTGTTCCGTCGTTTTTCAATGCCACGTTGTGCGCGTATCCTGCAGACACAGAAACAACATTCACCGCTTGACTTGGAATGTTAAGCTGACCCAGTTCATTGTTTCCCCAGCCAATTACATTTCCGTTATCAAGAACAGCAAGGGCATGAAATTTTCCAGCGGCTATGGCTGAACAGTTTGTCAAACCAGATGGAAAATTTGTTTGTCCTGTGTTGTTGTTTCCCCAGACAAAAAGCGACGCGGAAATTCCGAAAACATCTCCTGTGGAAATGAAAGTTAACCAAAAGGCGAGCAAAACCGGATGTGGAATGATTTTTACATTGCTCAGTATTAAAATTCTGTTAGTGAAATTGTCTTTCATCCTGCTAAAAATCTTTTATCAACGGGATTTTAATCTATAAAACTTTTTTTGAAAAACTGGATTCTCAATAATATAAATAACATTGTTTTGATTTGTAATCGGAGTTGACGAAACCGCGTTCCAGATGTTGCTAAGGAGATTTTCTGTTTCTTCAAGGATGAAGCCGGTGTTTTGAACATTCCAGAAAAGTTTAACTCCTGAGCCAATTTTTTCTATGTTTAGCCGCGGCGGCTCTATTTTGTCGGGAGTAAACACGACTTGGTCCAGCCACGCGGCGTCAAGTCCTTCCGCAAGGACAAAATCTTTTGAGTATTCCCAGAAGACGAGATTAGTTCCTGCCGGCAGGCGAACCTCTTTGTATAGCCAGCCTGTTTCCCCCGATATTACATCAACTGCCTCGCCATTTATATAAAATGTTAACAAATCGGCGTTGTATTCCGAAGAGACCCTCCACCAGAAGGAGAGTTTGCCGGGACCAACAAAGAATGCCCCGATTGCAGCGCTCTGCTCATCATCAATCTGACCGCTTTGCGCTGCGTCAACACCGTCGTGCGATGGCGATGTCACCGGTAACCAGTCAGCGTCATAAGCGGTTATCCACTCTACATTAGTGTTATCCAACGCCTCGCCTAATGTTAATGTCTGGGCAAACAATAATGACGGGAACAATAGCGCTGTTGAAATTAATATTTTTGGCAGTCTTATCATTTTTTCCTCATACGTTTTAAAAAATATAGTTTATCCTGATAACGGAGACAACATTAAATCTTGAATTGCCACTGTTTCCCTGTTAATCTTCTGGCGCTAAATCCGATGAAATATCCACTACTTTTGCCACTTGCGGCAATTGTCTGCGGGATTTTAGCTGGCGAGTTGTTCCAACCGCAATTTTATCTGCCCGCAACACTCGCAGCGATTTTTATTCTTGTTTCAATCTTCATAGCCCGTTACAGAAAAGTGTTTTTATTAATTGCGCTCTTCTTTTTAGGCTGGACGAATCATATTTACCATTTTTCACCGACTTTTGAAAATGATTTAAGAAATCTCATAAAAGATAGACCTTCAATAATTGCAATTCGCGGCGAAATAGCGGGGATTCCTGCGGAAAAATGCGTAAAATCAAGCCCGGAAACCTTTATTTCAAAATTTAATATAGCCTGTCAATCGGTGTTGTTGCCAGGTTATACAAACTGGACTGATGCCACGGGAAAGATTCTTGTGATGCTGAAATCTCGTTTGCCCGATTATCTTTACGACGGTCAGTTTATTGAGGCGAAAGGGGTGATAAAACCGCCGCCGCCAGAAAAAATTTACGGCTTATTCAGTTATCAGGAGAATTTAAAAAATAAATATATTTTTTACACATTTGAGATTGATTCCACGAACGATTTAAGAACAGTAGCAGGGGTTAACGGTATTGCAAAACCGACGGTTACATACCGTTTTGCAAAATGGGCATCGCGCGTTCTAATAAAAGGCATTCCGCAAGAGGGGTTAAATTCAGATCTGCGGCAGGCAATGCTATTTGGATGGAAGAGTTTGTTAAGAGAGGAGATTAACGACAGTTTTATGCGCTCCGGGACAATGCACCTTTTCGCTGTGAGCGGCATACACGTCACTATTTTGTCCGGCGCGATATTGATATTATTAAGGTCGCTATTAATACCGCGCGCGATTTGCGGATTGGTGGTGATTCCGTCAATGTGGTTTTTTGTTTCTGTGACGGGCTGGCAGGCTTCAGCGATCAGGGCAACGATTATGCTCACAATAGTTGTGCTTGGCTGGATGTTGTACCGTCCGTCAAATCTGTTAAATTCAATTTTTGCCGCCGCGATAATAATATTGTTCTGGCAGCCAGCGCAGTTGTTTCAAGCCGGGTTCCAATTATCCTTTCTGGCAGTGTTGAGCCTTGCGCTGGTTATGCCGCGATTTAAAAAAATTTATGAATATCTGACTCGCGGCGACCCGTTCTTGCTAGCGCATCTGCAGCCGGTATCAGTTAGAATGATGAATCCGATAATCGTTTATTTAGGCGGAGCGATTGTTACAACCATTGCGGCTTTTTTAGGCACAGCGCCACTAATTGCCTATTATTTCAATCTTGTGACTCCGATAAATGTTTTTGCAAACCTTGTAGTGATACCGCTCGGTTCGTTTTCGCTGGTTTCAAGTCTCGGGAGTTTGGTCACCGCTTTCTGGTGCGCTCCGTTATCGGAACTGTTTAATTACTCCGGCTGGTTCTGGTCAAAATGTATGGTTGAATTTACATCGTTGTGCTCAAACTTGGATTACGGCTGGTTTTATGTAAGAAAACCGTCGCTTTCCTTTATATATTTTTATTACTTCATTTTGATATGCGTCCTTACCGACATATTTAGCAAAAATAGGTTAAAATATTTTGCCGCGTCGGTATGCGCAATCTGGTTGATTTATCTAACTGTCAATATTGCCGCTTCTGCAAGAGCCGCAGAGATAAACATCGTTTCATTTTTAAAAGCCCATTCAATCTATATTGATTCGCGGAAAAACTGCCTCATTGATTGTGGTTCAGAAAACGAGATACGAGGTTTGCTTGAGCCATTATTTGTTTCGCGCGGCGCAAATAAAATAGAGAGATTTTTCCTAACGCACGGCGACGCCGCGCATATCCGCGGGGCGACAAATCTGTCAAAGATTTTTAAACTCTCCGAAATTTACACTGGCAATACAAGATTTAGATCAAAAATATTTCGTGACGCGATCAGTTATTTTACGAACAACGATTTTAATATAAAATTTTTAACCGCAGGCGACAGGATAAATGAATATGAAATACTCTTCCCATCGGAGGGCAATAGAGCGGTCGCCGCAGATGACGCTGCACTTGTTTTAAAGGCAAATTTTTACGGCTATAAAATTTTGTTCCTTTCCGACCTGAGCCCGCGGGGAATTGAATATTTGAAATCTTCCTCGCAAAACCTGACAGCAGATATAGTTGTGATGTCAAAATATCTGATAGATAAAAAATTAGACGCTGAATTCCTTGATTTAGTGAAACCGAAAATAGTCGTTTTTACCGAGACCTCAATAAGTTCCGACATACCTGAACGAACATTGCGCGAAATTGAATCCCGCCGTATCGGAATTGAAACAGTTAAACCTTTTTCTGGATTGACGCTATACATTGATAAAAATGGAATAAAAATTGAACGACCGCGCCAGACACTCGCTGTTTATCCGCAATTAGATGAATTGTAATGGAAAATATTAATAATGATAATCAGGGCGAATAACTATACCCATATCATCAAAACCTGAATCCTTAGCATTTCAATAAGAAATGTGCTTTTAGGTGAGTTTTAGGATTATCAAAAATATTTAATAATTGTTCTAACAGACCCTGAAGGGGGGCTTCTTATCAGTTTTGAAATAAATTTATTTTAAAATAAAATACAAAATTCATAACCAAATACTTTTTTAGTTTTGATATTATTCCATTGCTTTTATGTTATTTAAATTCACAAAGCGGTGTCGCAACCGCGCTCCAAAAAATATTTTTGCGCCTTTCGTGGTTTGTTTCATCACATTGGTGGTTCTTGAACAATTCCTACAACTCTAATTTCACCCCAAATGCATTTTTCCCGAAATATTTAGAATTGTTACGGTTGTGTTAATATTTTGTTAAAAACTATACCAATAACTTGTCAACAACTATGTATTGATATTAATTTATATTGATATTTTAATTAATGGTCAAAAATATCGAATTCAATAATGAGTCATAATAAAATTAACTGTAGCGTAACTGATACTAAATCTAAAAGATCAGGGATAAAATTATTTTCGGGCTTTACATTGATAGAACTGCTTGTTGTTATTGCGATAATCGCGATACTTGCCGCGTTGCTGTTGCCGGCTCTTTCAAAGGCGAAGGCAAAGGCGCAGTCGGTCGCCTGCACAAACAATTTACGGCAGTGGGGGCTCGCCTTTAGAATGTACACGGATGACAATCAAGATATTGTTCCAGAAGAGGGGAATACAGTTTTGCCGATAAATCATCCGCAAAACGGCGACGCCTGGTATAATACAATCCCGCCGGAGATCAAAAGTCAAACCCTTGTCAATCTTTACACCAGCGGTTTGATACCATCGCCGGGAACAAAAACAATTTTTTCCTGTCCAACAGCGCCGGTGCCTGCTTTTACGCCATCGGTTAATAAAGCCTATTTTATGTATGGAATGAATGGAAGGCTTTGTATAAACAAGAGCACAAGGACTTCAATGGGAATCAGCAATACCCGTATTACAACAATACCGAAACCGACTGACACAATTTTTCTTGCCGAAGTCGATGGCAATTCTGCCACAGCCGGCGCGGCGCAGTCCAATGTTACTGGGAGATATGCAGTAGCGCGACACGACCAGCGCGGGATTTTTGCGATGTGCGACGGCAGCGTCCGCTCAGCCAAAACGAATGAATTTTTGCGAACGCCCACAGAGGCTAATTCAGCCAAAGACGAGTGGGCGGCGCCGCGGAAGATGTACTGGTATCCTACACCAACAACGCCAGATTAATAAAAAACCTATAGACTATGAAAAAGTTATTACTATCAGCAGCAGTAGTGGCAGTTTCTACCGTATTGGGACTTGCCGAAGTCATTCTTGACGAGCCGTTTTCATACCCAGACGGCGCGTTAATACAGGTCTCAAGCGGAAGCTGGTCAAACCATAGCGGAACATTAAATCAGGTTGATGTCTCAAACGGGAAAGTCAACCTTGCGCAAAATGAGAGCGAAGATGTTAACAGGCTTTTGCCAAACGGACCTTATTCGAATGCCACTTTATATGTCAGTTGCGTGGTGAACTTCTCCGCGCTTCCTACAAGCAGCGGAGCCTATTTTTTGCATTTAAAAGATAATGGGACAATGAATTATAGAGCGAGGGTGTGGGCAAACACTACCGGAGCGTCAAGCGGAAGTTTCAGATTAGGCATTTCAAAAGGCACCAATGCATTTACCAACGTGCCTTTTGATCTGTCTCTGAACACCGATTATAAAATCGTAATCAGGTATGATTGCACTACAGCCGATAGCACGCTCTGGATAAATCCAGTTTCTGAAGACTCTACGATTAACAGGATTGACGCTACCGATTCAACATCCGCAGTGCCGATTTATGCCGTCGCTCTCAGACAGAGTTCTGGTATGGGCATATTGACAATCGACGAGCTTAAAATCGGCACCAGTTTTGCAGATGTTGCGTCGCCGCCATCATCAACAAATCCACCTTCAATCTCCACTATCCCCAACCAGTCAATCCCGGCAAATCAATCAACAGCGGCGATCCCGTTCACGGTTCTTGATGGCGAAACGCCGGCTGAACAACTTATGGTAACCGCGGTTTCAGACAATCAGACGCTTATTCCAAATAGCCAGATTGTTCTTGGCGGTTCAGGCAGTGATAGGACAATTACAATCACCCCGGCGGCAAACCAGCAAGGAACCGCGCTAATTAGCGTTGCAGTCCGCGATTCAGATAACAACCTTTCATCAACAGAATTTTACATAACGGTCGGCGCGCCGACTATTTCGTCAATTCCCAATCAAATCATTCAGAAAAACACTTCAACAGCAGATATACCTTTTACAGTCAATGACAATGAAAGCGACCCCGCTACCCTCACTATTAGCGGTTTTTCATCAAATCCGTCAATTGTTCCTCAAAGCGGAATCGTTTTTGGCGGCAGCGGCGCAAACCGCACGATAAGAATAACACCGGCGATTGACAAAGCCGGCGTGTTGACAATTTCAATTATAGTAAGTGACGGCATTAACTATGCAACAAACAGTTTCAGGCTAATTGTAGCGCAACCGGGCGACCTTGAATTATATGAACCGTTTGATTATCCCGACGGCGCGTTGCAGGAGGTCTCTTCTTATCGCTGGTTCAGACACAACGGCGGCACAAATGAGTTGCAGGTCATCGGCGGAAAGGCGTTTTTAACTCAAACAAACTCAGAAGACCTCAGTATCTATCTCTATAACTTGCCGCCTCTTGGCTATTACGGGACAAATGACGGCTATATATTATATTCAAGTTTTAAATTGAATTATAAATCGCTACCGACAAGCAGCGATTATTTTGCCCATTACCGCGATACTTCAACTGTAAATTTCAAAGCGCGGGTCTTTGCTACTACTAACGGCGCCGCGCCCGGCTGTTACAGAATCGGCATCGCAAACGGCGGCTTCACCGTTGCCTATATTACTAACGACCTCGCAACTAATAGAACATATACCGTTATTACCAGATACAACGTTGGCACCGCAGAGAGCAAAATTTGGGTAAACGCAACCTCTGAATCTGACCCGGGCGCCGAGGCGACAGACTACACGCCGCCGGTTGACATCTGGGCATTCAGCTTGCGCGAAAATTCCGGCATCGGCAGTCTGACAATAGACGACCTTAAAATCGGCACCTCCTTTGATAGAGTCTATGTTGCGCCGAACTTCCCGCCAGCAGTCTCGCAAATTGCCAACCAGACAATCCAGATGAACCATTCAACCGGAACAATTCCGTTCACGGTTTCTGACGACTGGACGCCGGCCAATAATCTCCTCATCACCGCCGCATCAACTAACACAGACCTGATTCCAACCGCAAACATAGTCTTATCGGGCACCGGCACAAACCGAACAGTAACAGTAACGCCAATTAGCGGTCAGACCGGCGAGAGCCTTATAACAATCACTGTCACGGACGATAGCGGCGAGAGCGCCTCTGTATCATTCCTTGTTACTGTGCTTGCGCCGAATAATCCGCCAGTGATTTCGGATATTCCGGACAAACAATACTTCATCACATCGGTCCCCGCTCCGATTCAATTTACCGCTTACGATATGGAGACACCGTCGGAGAGTTTGACAATCTCGGCGAGCGCGGATAACACAACGCTAATAAGCGCGCTTATTTTGGGCGGCAGCGGGACAAACCGAACACTGACCTTGTTGCTCGCCCCGAATCAGACTGGCTCGGCAAATGTTACTATTAGCGTCAGCGACGGCGTTTACATCACCACGAAGACATTTAAAGTAAATGTTAATCCGATTGTTCTTCTGGAAGAAAGATTTAACTACACAGACGGCTCAATAATCACAAATTCGGGCTTCTTCTGGAACGCTCATAGCGGGACAACAGGACAAACGATGGTTGTCAACGGGGCTTTGCAGATAACCGCCGCTCAAAGCGAAGATATTAACGCGCCAATAACAAACGCTCCGTTCGCGCCGGACTCAAATATTGTTCTATACGCCGGTTTAACCGTGAACTTCTCGCAGTTGCCTTCAAGCGGCTATTTCGCTCATTTCAAAGACGCAACCACCGGATTCAGGTGCAGACTGTATGCAACCACGAGCGGGGCGGCTTCGGGCAAATTCAGGCTCGGTGTTTCAAATGGCGGCGGCAGCCCGAACGCGGTCTTCCCGATGGACTTGAGTTTAAACACCCCATATCGCGTTGTGCTTAAATACAATCTTGGCAGCGCCATAAGTTCGCTCTGGATAAATGACCCGACCGAATCGCCTGCGGGCGTTACCGCAACTGACACAATCGCGCCGATCACCGTAACAAGTTTTGCCCTCCGCCAGGCAAGCGGCATCGGGACATTGACTGTGGACGATGTTATCGTTGCAGCCAGTTATACCGCCGCGTTTGACAACTTCATAACGCAGCCGCCAGCCCTGATAATAGTTAAAGACGTCGATTCAGTGAATTTATACTGGCAGGCAAGCGCAACCGGTTTTACTCTTGAAAGCGCCGTGAAAATTTATTCAGGTCAATGGACGCCAGTAGATACAGCACCGGTGTTAGAAAACAATATGTTCAAAGTCACGTTGCCGATTGATTCAACTAATAAATTCTTCAGATTGCGAAAATGAAATAGTTTGCGTTGCGGCAGTAATCGCCAAAAAAATCACGGGTCGGTCATTTGGACCGACCCTTTTGATTAAACAACAGGCGCGCTGCAGTAGTTGCGCAGATGGAATTTCAGATTTCCCTGAAAACCAACCGCGTATTTAATTCTAATGATTGCTGATTATTCCTTACGACAGGCCGGTTGCCCGTCCATCGGGAAGTATTTTGATTCTTGCCGCTGCTGGGACTTTTGGCAGACCGGGCATTGTTACAATGTTGCCGCAAATCGCAACCACAAAACCGGCGCCTGCGCTGATTCTCAATTCATTCACCCTTATTTTGAACCCAGACGGTCTGCCGCGAAGCGACGGCTCGTCCGAGAGCGACATCGCTGTCTTGGCAACACAAACCGGAAGGTTTGAAAACCCAAGTTTCTCCATCAACTGCAGGTCGTTTTTTGCGCTTTTTTCAAATTCAACTCCGTCCGCGCCGTATATCGTTTTAGCGATCTTTTCCAGTTTTTTATCAAGCGGCAGATCAAGACTGTATAAAAATCTAAACTTTCGTCTTTTATTCTTTTGAATGGCGCGCAAAACAGCGGCAGCGAGTTCTTCAGCCCCGGCGCCGCCTTTTTCATAATGCTCGGCAACAACGGCTTCAACGTCATTGCGTTCGCAGAATTTTACAAGAGCGGAAAGGTCTTGCGGTTTATCTCCGGTAAATTTATTAATTGCCACAACTGGTTCAATGCCAAAGGCGCGAATGTTCTCAATATGCTTTAGCAAATTCCCATAGCCGCCGTTCGGTTTTTTCCCTCCGTGATATTCAATCGCTTTCAAAGTGGCAACAATTACAACAGCCGACGGCTTTAAACCCGCTGTTCTGCACTTGATATGGAAAAACTTTTCAGCCCCGAGGTCTGTGGCAAAACCGGCTTCTGTTACCACATAATCAGCAAGTTTTAACGCCATCCTTGTGGCGATTGCGGTATTTGCGCCGTGGGCGATATTCGCAAACGGACCGCCGTGGACAAATGCCGGCGTGCCCTCAATTGATTGAACAAGATTTGGATGAATTGCATCGCGCAACAACACCTGCATTGCCCCGACAGCCTGCAAAGACTCAGCCCGAACAGGTTCGCCCTTGTATGTAAAGGCGACAACCATCCTTGATATCCTTTCGCCAAGCTCAAAAAAGTCCTTCGCAAGACATAGAATTGCCATAACTTCAGACGCCGGGTTTATATTAAACCCATCGCGGCGCGGCACGCCGTGTTGAGGTCCGCCGAGTCCGATTATAATATCCCGCAACGCACGGTCGTTCAGGTCAATCACCCGTTTTAAAACAATCCGACGCGGATCAATTCCGAGTTCATTTCCGTGCTGCAAATGATTGTCCAGCATCGCCGCGAGCAGATTATTCGCCTTTTCCACAGCATACATATCCCCAACGAAGTGCAGGTTGATATCTTCTGCTGGAACAACTTGAGCCTTTCCAGCCCCAGTTCCGCCGCCCTTTATGCCAAAATAAGGACCTAACGATGGCTCGCGTATGCAAATCATTGAACTCTTGCCGCTATGCCTTAAACCGTCCGCAAGCCCGATTGTCGTCGTAGTCTTGCCCTCGCCCTGAGGCGTCGGTGTCATCGCTGTCACAAGAATCAACTCCCCGTCCTGTCTTTTCTCTCTTGCCTTCAACTCATCAATATGAATCTTGGCAATATAATGCCCGTGCAACCAGATATTCTCCGGATCAATATTAAGATCGCCGGCAACTTCAACAATTCGCCTGCTCGGCAAATAATAATTTTCGCCTGTTCCTATTGAGGTCATAATTGCGGCTATTATTACACAAACCGCAAAAAATTAACAATAACCAATTGCATAACAGACTTTGGACTGCGGTGGCAAAACCGCGATAGCAGTCGCGACACCGCTTTGTTCCTTTTGCCAAATCTCCTAATATATGGATTTCATTTGCATTTAAACTCACTCAAAATAAGATTTCTAATAATGGATGTTTCAAGAGACAAACACGAGAGTTTTAAGTTAAAAACGGTTGATGAGCTTTTAGAGCGGATTGAACGGCTCGGGCTTGAGATCGGGGTCAGCCATAATATTGAAAAATTGTATGAGCCGGTAAGATGCGGAAATTTTACGCTGCCGAACAGATTTATCGTCCTTCCAATGGAAGGCTGCGACGGCAAAAGCAATGGCTCGCCAGATGATCTGACGTTTCGCCGTTATCGCAGATTTGCCGCCGGCGGCGCTGGTCTGTTGTGGTTTGAAGCAACAGCGGTTGTCCCGGAAGGCAGGGCAAACCCGCGTCAACTCTGGCTTCATAAAGGCTCTGTCAATGAATTTAAAAAACTTGTCCAAGAAACATTAAAAACCGCCTGTGATAATTTTGGCGAAAATCATCGTCCGCTTTTAATCGTCCAGTTAACGCATTCGGGACGTTACAGCCGACCGGTTCGCAGACCGCAACCTATTATTGCCCACCACTCGCTCTATCTTGACCCAGTTCACAATCTGCCGCCGGATTATCCGTTGATCAGCGATGATGAATTGAAACGATTGGAAGATGTCTATCTTGAAGCCGCGCGGCTCGCTTATGAAGCGGGATTTGACGGCGTTGATATAAAGGCTTGCCACAGATACCTTATATCTGAACTACACGCCTCTTTCACAAGACAAGAGAGTATCTACGGCGGAGAGTCTTTTGAAAACAGAACGCGATTTTTTAGAAATATTGTTCAAAAAATTAAATCCGAATTGCCGCAACTCATTGTTACCGCCAGGTTGAACGCCTATGACGCAATGCCTTATCCTTACGGTTTTGGAATGGATAAAAACGGTTCAATGGCGGCAGATTTAACCGAGCCAATCAATCTTGTCCGCTTCTTGAAAGAAACCGGCGCCCCGCTCGTAAACATTACAATTGGCAATCCTTATTACAACCCAAACGTCAATCGTCCGTTTGACAGACCGACCGACGGCGCGCCAATCCCTCAAGAACATCCGCTCGTCGGAGTTGAACGGTTTATACAGATTGTTCGCGCAATTCAACAATCTTTTCCAGAATTGCTCGTTGTTGGCGGCGGATATTCTTATTTGAGACATCTGTTGCCTTATGTTGCCGCATGGGCTGTTAACAAAAATTACGTCTCACTCATCGGCCTCGGTAGAATGGCTTTTGCATACCCGGACTGCGTTCGCGATCTTAAAGAACTCGGCTTCTTTAAGCGTGAGAAAAGTTGCATAGCCTGTTCAGCCTGCACCCAAATAATGCGAGACGGCGGCAGAAGCGGCTGTGTGCCGCGCGATTCCGAAATTTACGCCCCGATATATAAAGAAGGCAGGTCTGAAGCCGTTGACACTATTGTTTCAATTGCCGCAACTTGCCGACAGTGCGAGACGCCAACCTGTGTTGATCAATGTCCGGCGTCTGTTGACATTCCAAAATTTGTAGGATTCATTGCCCGCCGCCAGTTCCGCGAAGCATACGAAACTATTCGCGCCTCCAATATCCTTGCAACAATATGCGGTTATGTCTGCCCGGCTGAGGTGCAATGTGAAGCCGGATGCCTCAACCAGCACTTTGCAAACGCACTGCCGATCCGCCACCTCCAACGCTGGGTTTGCAAACTCGCCCTTGAAGAAGGCTGGGCTTCAGAAAAAAGAACAATACCGGTTTTAACAGGAAAAAAAGTCGCCATTATCGGCGCCGGACCTGCCGGGATCGGCGCGGCAACTAAACTTGCTGAAGAAGGACATTCCGTCGTTATCTTTGACCGCAACCTATCTTCCATCGGCGGACTTGCGGCAACCGTTATTCCGCAAACCCGTATGCCAGCGCAAATAGTGGCAAAAGAAATTCAGGCTGTAATCAATTCTTACCCTGGACTTATTGAACTGCGTCAGGGAACTTTAGGCAAGGAGTTTACAATAGATGACCTGTTCTTTAAACACGGTTTTAACGCAGTAGTCCTTGCATTCGGACTCCAGGAATCAATCAAATTGCCCTCCACTGATAAGCGTCCGCAATCCGGCGTCATTGGCGCTCTGGAATTTCTCAATAAAGTTAGATCGGGTTTTAAACCCGATGGTTTAGTCTATGTGCTCGGCGGCGGAAACACGGCGTTTGACGCCGCGCTTGAGGCAAAACTCAACGGCGCAAAAGATGTATTCATCGTCTATAGACGTTCATTTAAAGAAATGCCTGCGTGGAAAGAGTCGGTTGATTCCGCGCTCAATGCTGGGGTAAATATTCTAATAAACACAATGCCAATTGGTTATATATCCGATGAGAACAACAACCTCAAAGGATTGCGGGTTGTTCGCACAATTTTGGGCTCCCCGGATAAGAGTGGACGACGCGCCCCAATCCCAATCCCTTACACCGAACATACATTGCCCGCCGACCTTGTGATTGAAGCAATCGGACAAACAATTGATGAGGAGACAAAAAAGGGACTGACAGGAATAATTCTAACAAGAGAAGGCTTAATCGCCGTTGACAGAAAAACTCTACAGACGTCGCGTCCGTATGTATTTGCGGCTGGCGATGTTATAAATGGGGGCGGCACTGTGGTAAGGGCGGTTTCAGACGGTATGCGCATTGCAGCGCAATTAAACAATCTCTTTACTGAAAAACCGCAGCCAATCCCGTTGAACAAAAAATCGTGAGAGGCTATAAATATTCAATATGTTCTAACCTCCGTAGCATCTGGTTGTTATAAAATCGGAAATTGGTCTCTATTTCTAATCTGTTCAAAAATTTTTGCTTTTTTGTAACCTTTTCCTAACCGTCATCGTCTTATTTATCCGTAAATTAAAGGAAAGATATGAAAAGAAACATAATTTTAGGAGCGGCAATATTAACAGCGAGTTCATTTATCGTAGCAGGAGCGGCTATTGACGAAGTCAAGAGCGCGATTAAAAACCTTGCCGATAAACCAAACTACAGTTGGACAACAACTGTGCA
>JBMFQZ010000005.1:0-194701 GCA_049968335.1 Verrucomicrobiia bacterium | reverse complement strand
GTGAGTACCCGAAAGGTACCGGGGGTTCGAATCCCCCTCTCTCCGCCAGTTAAAAAAATGGTTTCTTGATCGCGCTGTTATCTTCAAAACAATCCGAACCGATTTTGGTAACTGGCTCGGCTGGCAAAAGGGAACGGGCCGCACTTTTTCCCACTGTGTATTGCCAAAAAGTGGAAAAATGAAAGGCAAAATAACAAAGAACTCTAAAAAAATTTGGTAGAATTTTATTTTTGCTGGAAGCGGACTTTTTATTATTTTGATTGTTTGAACGCATATTTTCCGATAATATGGTAACAGATAAAATATAAACATTATACTATTATAACATCAAAACTTTATCAGTACTTTACCAGTATGAGAAGTAGAAAAGTAAAAACGTAAAAAGGCAAATACGAAACTCGGCTTAGCTCAAGACAATTTAGCCAAAAAATATATTTTAAATTAAATATACAACGATTATGGATGTCGAAAACGGAAGGGCTAATAAACAAAGGGTCAAAACTATGGCGAAAATCGCTAAGATACTTGACGAAAAAACGAAAATTTAATAAAATAAAAATATGTCAGATAGCCTTATTTTAAACAAAAAATCAATAGAAAATATTTACAAAACTATTTGTGAATACCATGAAAAATATTTAAAACAATACGGGGTAAAATTACCAAGACTTTACGACTCAACAGGCAATTTTACTAAGGATGCGCTTGTGTTAGTTTATTTGGCTTATAACTATCCAAAAACTAGAGAAGTAACAAAAGAAGAATTAACGAGATTTATTAGAAGTTATTATCCTGATACAAACGATGTTCAACAGGCAAGACATCTAGGAGCTCAAAGCGGATGGTGGATTGTTGCTGGTGGTAGAGATAATATTGTTTTAAATTTAAAAAGAGGCTCATATCAACTTTATACTTTGGAGAAACCATATCCGGGATTCAAAAAAGGACATAGGGTATCAGAAACTGATGATTGGGAAAAGATAAAAGAGAAATATCACTATAGGTGTGCTACATGTGGCTCGCAAGAAGGAAAACCCCATTTTCATTGGCCAGCAACAAAAACAATTTTACAAAAAGCACATATGGATCCGAACAAACCATTGGTGGCCGGTAATATCATTCCACAATGCCAAAAATGCAACAGAGCCGACAGAAATAGATGGGTTTATGATGACAAGGGTAGGGTTATAAAATTAGCAGATCCAAATTTTGTAAAAAATTTTGATATAGAAGTAAGAAAAAAAATTTATAAGATATTATATAAAGAATTCAATGGTGTAAATCCTAACTCATTAGAATGAGTATGAACAACAAATTTCTTAATAAAATTATTTGCGGTGACGCAATGGAATTATTGCCTCAGATTGAAAGTAATTCTATTGATGTTGTTCTAACAGATCCACCATATTTTTTAGATAAACTTGACAACAATTGGGACTACGAAAAGGTTTCAAATCAAGACAATCAATATGTAATCAAATCTTTACCAGCTGGTATGAAATTTGACCGCGAACAAGGCAAACGATTTTACTTATGGTATTTTGAGGTATCCAAAGAAATTTTTCGGGTTTTAAAACCGGGAGGATTTTTCTTTTCTTTCTCGAGTCCAAGGCTTTACCACAGAATGGCTTGCGCCATTGATGATGCAGGGTTTGAGATAAGAGATTTATTTATATGGCTTTATACTCAAAATCAAGCAAAAGCGATGGGTTTGGACCATTTTATTAGAAATATGAATATCAGTAACGAGGAAAAGGAAGAAATTAGAAGAAAGTTAAGTGGATGGAAAACTCCGCAGATAAAATCTTGTTTTGAACCTATTGCGATGGCTCAAAAGCCAGTGGACCAAACTTATTTAAATAATATATTAAGGCATGAAATTGGATTATTAAATACAAATATCAAGATTGGTGATAATATGTATCCTGCAAATGTTTTTACCGTGGATAAAATAAACGAACTTATTGATAAAACTTTTCTCTTGCCAAAGCCTACAAAAAAAGAAAAAGGAGAATATAACGACCACAAAACCGTTAAACCATTAGCAATTTGCGAATATTTAATAAAACTTTCAGCTTTTTCTAATAATGCTATAATATTAGACCCGTTTGTTGGAAGTGGCACAACCGTTATTGCTGCTAAAAAGTTAGGAAAAAATTATATTGGGATAGATACAAACAAGAAATATGTTGAAATCGCCGAACGAAGACTAAAAGAAATTGACAAAAATATAAAATCAGGATTGTTTGCATCTCAAGAAAATCAACAGAACAATATTCAAATGGAATTTCAGGTTTTATGAAAGAATTTGCCGTTAACCTCGGCAAAGCTGAGCAATCCAGCAATTGAAATCAAATAAGCCTGAAATTGTTATATTGGTTTGCGGTTTCAGGACCAGTCAGGATAAAGGTTGAGTGAAGCCACTTCTTGCGTTAAGCTTGTTGATGAAATTGTTCCATATCGTTTTTATCTACGTGTTTCCATAAAATATCCTTTTTTTAAGCTGGAAATCTATTCTGAAACGAAGGGAGTGATGAAATAATTAAGGATTAAATTACAGTTTCCTTAATCTATTCAAAGGCAAAGAGGATCAAAGAAATTTAATGATTAAATTGCAATTTTATTAAAATGGAAATGGTTTTTATGGAACGATTGTGGAATGATTTTCGTGTTGAATATTGTGGAATATTAAATGATTTGATAAATTAGTATCAAAACTGTGGATGAGATAGAGAAGAAAGTATTAGAGTATATTCGCGAGAACGGCCTGATTGATCCTGGCGAGACGGTGATTGTAGGAGTTTCAGGCGGTGTGGATTCAGTGGCGCTTCTTAATGTGCTCAAACAGATTTCAGAAGAACTAAAGATAAACCTCGTTGTAGCCCATTTTAACCACTCTCTGCGGGGAGACGAAAGCGATGGAGACGAACAGTTTGTTTGCGAATTAGCCCGCAAGATGAACCTGCCATTCAAATGCGAACGTGGCGACGTAAAGTGTTTGGTTGAAAAAGAACGAATGTCTATTGAAATGGCGGCGCGGCGGCTACGGCATCTTTTTCTTGCCAGAATAGCAAAAGAATGCGGGGCAAAAAAAATAGCCCTAGCGCACCACTCAGATGACCAGATTGAACTATTCTTTTTAAGATTATTGCGCGGCAGCAGTTCAGCCGGGTTGTCCTGTATGAAACCAATCTCGCCTTCTCCTGTTGACACTGATGTGTTTTTAATTAGACCGTTTTTAAATTTATGGAGGCGAGAAATTGAAAGATATGCGCGGGATAAATATCTCAACTATCGTGAAGATTCAACTAATGCCACAACGGAATACTTGAGAAATAGAATTCGCAATGAATTAATTCCGCTGCTAAAAATGGAATATCAGCACAGTATTGAAAAAATAATATTGCGTCAGATAGAAATCCTTGAAGCCGAAAGCGATTATATCCTGAATCAAGCGCAGGAATGGCTTAAAACAAAGGCCATTTCATTTTCCTGGCTTCACGAAGCCATTCAAAGAAAGTGCATCCAAATCCAGTTAATAAACAACGGTATTGAACCGGATTTTGACCTTATTGAAAAGTTGCGGTTAAAGCCCAACAAACCTGTAACTTTAAATAGCGAATCCGAAGCGCTGCTTGACAACGACGGAATTGTTAGAATTATTCCTCTGGAAAACAAGGACTACTACCGGGCATTTCAATCCGAAGACTGCAGACAAATAGCATTGAATTCTGAAGAAGGAATTATCAATTTTGAAGAGATAGAAATCAAATGGTCTGTTGAACCATTGCAATTCGGCAAATCTCGATTACTTGTCACCAAACCGAAAAACGTTGAATATTTTGATTTTGATAAGATTGGCAAAAGTATAACATTGCGGCACTGGAATGAAGGCGACAGATTCAGACCGATCGGTTTTGCCGATTATGTAAAACTTCAAGACTTATTTGTTAATAATAAAATACCTAAAGAAAAACGACATTCTCTGGTGGTGGCTGAGTCCTGGGAGGGAGAAATATTCTGGATTGAAGGATTCAGGATTTCTGATAAATATAAAATCACAGACCAGACAAAAACCATTCTAAAATGGGAGTGGAAACCTGCCAAACCGTCTGCCACAACGAGTTTGCAATAATCTGTCTAATGTGATAACTTCCAATTAAGAATGTTACAAAGGGTTAATGTTGAAAAAAGATAATAATGATAACGACGATATGAAGAAAGACGGGGACTTCCGATTATCGCCGCGCACCTGGGTCGTCTGGATGATTATCATCGGCGTCATAATGATGCTTATGATGCTCAGAGAACGCCCTGAGTCTCGCATTAAACCGTTAACTTATAACGAGTTTATTACAAAAGTAGAAAAAGACCAGATCGTCTCCGGAACAATTATATTCAATCCGCAATCGCCCGAGTTAAAGGAAATTTCCGGTAAATATTACAAAGTGGATGAGAACGGAAAGGTCGTTGTTGAAAATGGCAAGCCAGTTGAAGTCCCGTTTCAATTAAAAACCGTCCTGCTTGAAGAAGACCTTAAAAAAGTGCTTAAAAGCGGGAAGTTTGACACAAGAGAGCCAAACACTCTGTTTAGCCAGATATTGATCGGGTTGCTGCCGGTTTTGATAATAGTTGCCGCGATTTATTTCTTCCTCATCCGTCAGATAAAGATGGCTGGCAAAGGGGCGCTAAGTTTCGGCAAAAGCAAAGCCAGAATGCTGAGCAAAGAAAAGAATAAAACAACGTTTAAAGATGTTGCCGGTATTGAAGAAGCAAAAGAGGAAGTGGCTGAAATAGTTGAGTTTTTAAAAGACCCGAAAAAATTCCAGAGGCTTGGAGGGCGAATACCTAAAGGCATTCTGATGGTCGGCGCTCCCGGCACAGGAAAAACATTGCTCGCAAAGGCAATCGCAGGCGAAGCAGACGCCGCGTTTTTCAGCATCAGCGGTTCTGACTTTGTAGAAATGTTTGTTGGAGTCGGCGCAAGCAGAGTCCGCGATATGTTTGAACAGGCGCGAAGGAATACGCCCTGCTTGATTTTTATCGATGAGATTGACGCCGTCGGCAGAAGCCGCGGACACGGTCTCGGAGGAGGCAACGACGAACGGGAGCAAACATTAAACGCGTTGCTGGTAGAAATGGATGGTTTTGATACTCAGGACGGGATAATCATCATCGCCGCAACCAATAGACCAGATGTCCTTGACCCTGCGCTTTTAAGACCGGGCAGATTTGACAGGCAAATCTATGTCAATCTGCCGGATGTTAGAGGACGCGAAGCAATACTCAAAGTCCATGCAAGAAATATCAAACTTGATAAATCCGTTGACCTATCCGTAATTGCCCGGGCAACGCCGGGCTATTCAGGGGCTGAACTGGCAAATCTTTTAAATGAGGCAGCCCTTCTTGCCGCGCGGAACAATAAAAAAGCCGTAACAATGGTTGAACTTGAAGAGGCGCGCGTAAAAGTTAGATGGGGTAGAGAACGTCGGAGCCTCGCAATGAGCGAAGAAGAAAAACGCCATACCGCTTGGCACGAAGCAGGACACGCCCTCGTAAACGTCCTTTTAACCCATACACATCCGCTTCATAGAGTAACAATTATACCAAGGGGACAGTCGCTCGGCGCAACAATGCAATTGCCAAAAGAAGATGTGCTAAACCGCAGAAAAAAGGAGATGCTTGACACAATCTCGGTTATGATGGCTGGCAGAATCGCCGAAGAAATTATCTCGGGCGACATCTCCAGCGGCGCCGCAAACGACATTCAACAAGCAACGGCTATCGCCAAAGCAATGGTCTGCCAGTGGGGAATGAGCGATCGGCTCGGGATGGTTCAATATGGCAATGATGAAGAATATACGTTCTTAGGACGCGACATGCTAAAAATGCGTCCTTATAGCGAGGCGACCGCCAGAGAGATTGACGCCGAAGTCAAACGAATAATTGATGAATGCTACAACACGGCTAAACAGATTATTGAACAACATAAAGACAAATTAGAAATTATCGCCAATGCCCTGCTTGAATACGAATCGCTTGATGGCAAACAGGTTGAAGACATTGTAAAAACAGGCAAGTTTACACCGCCAACTGAGGGACTTTCTCCTGCTCAACCCCCAGTCATTTCTGAACCCTCTAACGCGTTGGCAGAAAATAAACCATCATCTTCAACAGTCCCGGGAATGGAATCCCCTGCCCCGGCGCCAATATAACAAAAACTACACATCGTCAAAATCACCAGCGCCGCTGGCAACCCAGTTCGCAATGCGTAAGGCAAAAGGCAATTATCTTCAACTATCTTCGCCCTGCACCGTAAAGCATCCTAAATTTGAATAAAACAATCATATCTAATTTAATCTTAGAAAAACATTCTACATTAGTTTGATTGTGGTTTTGATTTCTCAAAAGATGTTATAAACGATACGGAAAAACTTACAACTTCATCCTTGCCGTCATCCATAGGCTTTATTAGAGACCCGCCCATTATTAAGCGGGTGAACGTGATAATCGTTGTTGCGGGAATGGAAGGCGCCCTCGCAAGCGTTGTTGCGGGGTTAGTTGCAAAACCTGTGATTGCGGTTCCGACAAGCGTTGGCTACGGCGCAAATCTTGGCGGACTTACCACCCTCCTTGCTATGCTCAACAGTTGCGCCAGCGGTGTCACCGTCGTAAACATTGATAACGGCTTCGGCGCCGCATACGCCGCCAGCCAGATTAATGAGTTGGCACAGCAGTCAGGTTTCTAATGACTTCCACTTTTCTCCTCACTCCCTCCTCCTACCAACAGAGAGGGAGGAGAGGATGAGGAGGAAGGCGAAGAGGGCGAGGATTATAGGCGTGTTGGATTCGCCGAGGTCTTTCATTGATTTGTAGGCGGAACGGAGTTTTATTGAAAGTTCAGAATACGGGTTGACTTTTAATGGAACGGCAAATTCTATCTTGTTCCCAAACGCAGGCAGTGTGGGACGAATTGCCATCGGTTTTTCAACAGCGGCTTCTTGTTGGCGGATTAGTTTTTCGGCAAGTTTTGAGAGGGCAACGTTTTCTTCAGTTGGCGTTGTTTCAAGCACCTGTTTGACCTGTTGCTGGGTGTAATCGGGTTCCTGACCGGGCGTCCATTGGGTGAAGAGTTGCGAGGCAGGTCGCTGTTTATCAGCAGGTTCAAACGCTGCTTGACGTCGCTGATTCAATCCAAGTATTGCCTGTTGCATCTTTAAATTATGCAGTTGCACCCGCGCGTCCTCGTTGAGCGCAGCGTCCTGCTGAGACATTTTGTATGCCGCCTGAAATGCGCGCTTTGCCTGTTGCGGAGCGCCTTGCTGGACGAGAGTGTTTGCTGTTAAAATTAGGTTTTCCGCCTCTTTTGTGAGTTGTTTGAATCGCGCCATTTCGGCTTGCATATACGAATTCGCGTCAATCTGCAGCGGCATATACGTTGGCGTTTTAGAGACAAGTTGCAAAGAGCCTTCTGCAGATTTGAGTTCCCAGTTTTCGGGATAATATACAGTCCAGTTCACATTCTGGAGCGGGAGGTCAAACGACGGACCGGCAAGATTACGCAGGTCGCTTGCCTTTTCTATTCCGCTTTGCGGGATTGAGTAGAAAAACTCCACAACGCTTGGTTTTGCCGGGTCGGGATGTTTTTCGAGTATAATGAGAATCTGGTCTTTGTCTATCCAAGGGAGGGCGCTCTGGTCGTTGACGAAGGCATACCAGAATCTGCCAGATGGCGGAAGTTTAATTCTCAAAAGCCGTTTGTCGCCGGGGTGAATCACGAGTTTGCCTTCGGTCAGCATTTCTCCGCTGGTGGCTATCACAGTTGTAAGACGCAGTTCTTCAACCTTTGCAGGGACGACTTTTGCTATCTCGTGTCTTGAGAATTCAATCGGCAATTCAAAGTCGTTTTCAAGCGCGCTAAAGGTGTCTTTAGACTCGGCGAAATCTTTCCCGCGTCGCAGCGATGTTGGGATTGATTGCCACTCCGCGTATTTTAATCCTGAAGGCACAGACGGAATCTTAATTTCAAGCCTGCCACCAGCGCGAATCGCCACATATCCTTTTTGCAAATTTGCATTCAACGCGCGAACGCCACGCACTACGATTTTCTGCTGGTTGGTCAATGGCATCTGATAATAGATTTTAAGGAAATAATTCCCGACAACGCGTCGTTGCAATTTGATGTCCCATTCCGCCCAGTTGTCCTGTGTTGAAACCTTGACAAAGTCTGAGATTAAATCGCCTTCAAACCGAACATTTTCCGCTGCGGCTGGCAATTTTAATTTGAACAACTTCGTTCCGGCATTTTCAATTTGGTATTCTACATTGACAGTGTTTATGATTGCGCCTTCGCGAACCCAAACATCCAAGAGTGAATTTGCCTGTATCCACGGCTCAACAGATTCAATATCAGCAATGAGTTCCCAAGTTGGCTGAAGGATTCTGAACGCGATAACGCCGCGGTCTTTGATACCGACCTTTTGTGGGTCAAGTTGGCTGAGTCCATCGCGTTTAGTAACATGGAGACGCGAACCGAGTTCGGGCACAATGACGAGTTGCCCTGTGTGTTTTTCTGCCTCTCGTAAAACGAGTCTCGGGGCGCGAAACTCTTTTCTGTTTCCGATTCCGGGACCAACCAGCGAGATGTTCAGTGTGTGGGAACCTTCGGTTTTGCCTTTGAAGTGAATGGTAATTATTCTGCCTGAATCGGATTTTGTTTCCGTCCAATGGCTCATCTGTTGCCCGCTAATTGACTCCACTTCATATTCTTGCGGCAGGATAAAACTGACTTTAAATATTCCAGCGCGTGTTACTGTGAATTTTAATTGCGAAGCAAGAAGAGACCTATCCTCGCCAAGAGAGATTGTCTCTTGCGATTCTGCGCGGATATCCGGTTGCACGGCAGAAACAGAGATGGTTATCGCCGCTTTGGGCTCGGAATACCTGAAAGCGCGCCGCAGGGTTAATCCAGCAACGTTCTTTACCATCTCATTCACGAGCGATTGCGGAAAGTCCTCCAAATTCACTGGGGATAAGTTGTTTTCCTTTACCGACTCAAGTTGAACTTCGTTGCCTGTGGCGACGCCAATCATTCCGACCTGTCCAGCGGCTTTATCAACAACAATTACTCCGTTACTAACAGTATATGGGAGCGATGGCGTGATGGTCTGGGAAAAAACTTTAAGGTCAAACTGACGCGACTGCGCCTGTTTGAATTGAACCTGCAACAGACGGGCGTCTGGGTCAAATTTCCAAGATGAGACAAACGGCGCCTGAACATCGGTTATGGTTATATTTTCCGGGATATGCATCTTAATCTCTTCCAGTTCGCCCTGAGCAAGGCGGATTGTGACGTTATTCACAACCTCCAACACACCGGGCAATGGAATAAAAAGATGGGCTATTTCGGCGTAGTAAATTGGCTTCTCGGCTCGCGTGTCGCGCTGACGTGGTCTCCATCCAACTACAATACCCTCTTTGGGAAGCAAAATGAGTTTTGCTCGGACAATTTCATTTGTCCCGCGTTTTGCCTTTTCTTGAATAATAGAAACTGCGCCGTCGGAGGAAACTTCCTGTTCAGGTTTATCGGTCTCAATCTCCAAAACATTCACGAGCGCTCCGGCGGTTGGTAAAGTAAATTTGCTGCCGCCAGCGTCAGTGGAAAATGGCATTTGATATTTGAATTTAATCTCATATTCTCCGCTCTGGTTCGCAAGGAGTCTGTTCATTGAGCCTTTGGCATCGGTGAAAATAAAATGACTAATTGCGTTGCTTGGATAATTGATTGATGTCAGGGTTGCCGCAGTAGACATAAAATCAACGCGCGCCCCCTTCTCTGCTTTCCATTTCATCACAGACTCAACAACGACGTAATTCTCCTGAACTTGCGCCCTTTGAGACATACTCTGCACGATACTCTCAGCAGTCGCGGCGACACTGTTGTTTCCGAGCATTAACAATGTGAAACCAATCGTAATAAGTGGTGTTATTGGAGAAATCCCGGCGTCGGTTTCGCCTTGCTTAATATCGGTTTTTTCTTTTTCTGAACCACCGCTCCCAGCGGGTGCTGGAGTTTGACCATTGCCTTTTTTGAAAAGCCCGATAACCGCTGGGATTATGATGTGAATGAAAATAAATGCGCTGAATAAAATAAGCGCATAAGAAAATCCGCCCGTTATATTTAAGACACCGTAGAACAAAAATGTCCATCCTCCCGCCACCAACAATGTCCTGAGCCATCCGCTGACTTTATAGTAAAACATCAGAATCCAGAGAACTATGCCGATTAAAACAGGAATCACAAAACCGATGTTGATTGCAAACTTGCCGATTTCAATGTTAGCAAGTTCAAGTCTTAATGCGTTGCCCGGCTCAAGCACAGGGGCAAGGAAAGTTAAATCCAGAGATTCCTGCGTCGTGAATACCGTCGCTGGTTTGATATATCTAAAAATTAAAAAGACGGATATTAACGATAGGAGAATAGAAAAAAGTTTTAACCCCTTTGTCTTTATCGCGCTTCCATACGACACTGCGGCAGTATTAAAAACCGAGGCAAGGAAGATCATAAACAATGTAAAAATTAGAAAAACAGCAGTTCTGTCGAATCGTTTGAAAACCTCACGCAATGCGTCAAAACCCGTGAATTTCTTAATCAATTTTGGCTCAACATTGCCTTTCTTAAACTCAAGTTTGTAGTTTTTATCCGGCGTGATTTGCCATTCAGAAAGTAGAATCGGCACACTGAACGCGGGCGTTTTTATACTAATATTTTCTTTATCCTGCGACTTTGATGCCCATTTGAGATCAACAAACATCATCGGCGCGCCTTTTGCCGGTAACGGAATAAATGTTAAATCGTTTTCAGCAACCGGAATCACTTTCTGGTCGTTGACCCGCGCCTCCCATAACGTGATTTCTTTTGGACAATTAAAACTGATATGCGTATGACCGTGCGTTTTTACAAAATACCGCGCCTCTGTGACGAGTTCGCCTTCGCTCGAGATTTTTGTTTTCAACAACGCTCGGTCAATGACTTGACGAACGCTCTGTCCCAAATTGAACGATGTAAACCGCATTGTTAAATCAAATGGTCGTGAACTGTATTGATATGCATCAAGAATTGGCGCGGTGAATAGCAATCTTTGGTCAGGCGAAATCTCTGCTGGGTCAAGTTGAAGAACACCGGCTGTAGTTTTAATCGGATTTACTTCAAATTGGTATTCACTCACTATAATTATAGTGCCACGTTCGTTTTGAACACCAAGCGGCGCAATTCCGACGCACGAAACCGCATTGCTGTTGGAATCAAATTGCCTGTCAAAAGTGGCAAGGATTGTGTATGCGCCATAAACCGGCAGGTGAAGGTTCACCTCGTAAACATTAGTATCAATTTTCTTCCAACTCCTGATATCGCGACCGGTGAATTCAATGTTTGAATATTCAGGCGGAACAATGAATTTAAATCCTGAAACTGGAGTTCCTGTAATAAAAAAGTTAATCACGCTGCTACCGTAAATAATCCCCTCCGTGACCGTGAAAATATGGGTGGCATCTGCCTGAAGCGACAGCGGAATCCGTTCCACATTCACGTCCACCGACCAAGCCTCCTCTCTTAACCGCCATGCAAGTTGAATCCCGCTAATCTTCTTTGGAAAATATGCAGGCGCAATTTCTGTTAACCCGACAATTTTGCCTGAAGTGAGTCTAAATCCAGTGTCTGCTGAAACTGCGATGTTACCTCTCAATGTCTTTGTGTTCATTGGTTTAATTAGCGGCAATTCCCACACGCCGGCTTGAACAGGCTGATTCTTCTCAAGTCTAAACACGACCACCTGTCTGCCGCTGATAGGCATTGAAAAGACAAGACGTAACATATTGTATTTTGAATCGGTTGCCGCTGAAACAAAGTAGTCCGCCAGATTTTGAGCCGACACCTGCGCCACTGAATATCCAGCGGGAATTTGAATTTGGAACTCGCGAAGCGGTGCTTCTCTGATGTCAATTTCAAGTTCTGCGTCAATAGCGGTTTCGGTCTCGCCAATCCTATACATCAGCAGTTCCGACACCGTTAATTCCGGAAGTATATTGTCTGCTTGAATAATCAGTGAATAATCCGCGCCAGAGAATCGGTAAGCAAAAACCTGACTGTAATTGCTGACGCCAAGTTCGTTGATCTCTTTAACCTTAGGAAAAAGTTCTGGCGATACCTGCGACAATCCGCGTGTTTCAGTAACTTCAAGTTTCACGGCGCCGTCGTTGACAACCTGCAAATTTCCGCCATATCTAACTGCATTAAGTGGCGTGACTCGCAATGGTGTTATTGAAACCGGAAATACACCGAGCGGAGTTTGTGACTGAATAATCACCACGCATCTATCCTTTTTTGGTTGGTTTAACTGAACGATTAATTTTCTCTGTCCTTTCTGACTGGTATTCTGAATGTTCCACGTCAGAATATCATCTCCTCTGACTCGGGTAATCTCGCCTTCACCAAGAATATCAAATTCAATTTTCGTCAATTCGCCTTGCAGAATTTTATAATCAAACAGGTACATCTCACGAATCAGACCAGCGCCAACGGCGAGTTGAACCACCCCATCAACAGAAAAGAACAGTTTTCCTGCTTCTTCAGCCGGTTTTTCTTTCCAGCGGATTAATAAATCGCCCTCAGATTGCGCAAAAGTAATAAATTTTCCCTCACGCCACTCCGGTTTAGAACCGGATACAAGAATCTGAATATCCGAGGCAAGTCCTTCAAGGCTAATCGGTCTTAACACTGACGAAACAGGTTTAAAAACAATGGATTTCCACCCATCAGAAATTGAAACTTTTGAGCAGAACTTTAACGTTACTGGATAAGTCCCATCCTTTGAAAACACGAGCCAGTATTGGTTAGATTCATACCTTAACTCAACCGATTGCGGCAATTCTGTTAGAGCAGCATTTCCGCTCAAAACTGGTATTCGTCCGCCCTTTGCGTCTTTAACAATCGCCTCGCCTTGAAGTGTAAAATTGGCATACTCGCCCTGCAAATTCCCACTCAAAGAGAAATTCCGAAAATCCACTTTTTTCAAATCAAGTTCCTTTTCGGAAATCAGCGCGGATAATTTATATTCTTCCTGCGAAAATCTGAATGAAAATGTGTCTTCTTCGCCCCTTTGCGGCTCAACAGATCGTTTGATTAATGAAATGCCAGAGACGTTTGTGAATGATAGTTCTATGCCATCACCGCGTTTAATCTCAATTTCGCCATCATAGAGAATTGAGCCTGATGGCACAAACGAGAGCGGTGTAAATAACAATGGCAGTTTGGGAAAACTATTGGATGTTGTAATTGTAAAGGTGTAATTAGTTCTAACTGGCGCTGATTTTGAATTTTCATCGGCTGTTTTTTCCTCCGCTTTTTTCTCAACCTTTTTAGGGGTAATAACAAGGAAGCGCTGTCCATCTGCTGTCTGGCGTATGCTCCAATAATCAATCCAGTCGCCGCTCAAGTTTACGATCTCGCCATCTCCATAAAATTTAAACACTGCCTCTCTCAATGTCCCTTGCAATATTCGCAAATCGGTTTTTATCACCTGAGTGGCATTTGATTGGGAAATTGCAATTTGGGAAACAGACTTTGCGGAAAAAATAAGCGGTGGTTCTTTTTCAGTGGTCGTAAGTCCTTTGATGATGCCCTGAATAATAAAATTCGCCTGTGTTTTAGATAGCGAACCACTAAATTTCAAGTCGTCAATTACAGTGCCTACAGTCTCCTCCGATGAAAAACACCTCACATTCAAAAAACCGACAAACATCATCAAGAGCAAATACTGAAATGCCGTTTTAACCATCCATTTAAAAAAAATGGATTCCGTTCTGAGACTTAACATACCTGCTTGATGTATTTTAGTGTTCATAATTTCTGCCGTTTTTAAACCCTGTTCTTTATCTTCCTGTAATCTTCCTCGCTTGCTGAATCATTGTTAAAAGTTGACGTGGTCGTTGGTCTGGAGCGAGCGCCTCCGGCACGCCGACCATTAGCCTTTCAAGTTCAAGGAGGTTTATATGAGAGGAATAAGGATTTTGAGCCAGCCACTCGGCGAAAATACCCGCAACTGTGGCAAGTCGCAACGATGGACTTGCTTGTTCAAGCGGCAGCGCTGTTTGCTGGTAAATCAAAGTCCATTCTCGTTCAAAATATGCGCCTGTGTCGGGGTCTTTATATCTAACACGGAATGTGCCGATATTTCCGGTGCCGTTCGGATTCACCTGAATTATGTATAATGCGTTACCGGATTCCGCTTCTCCAATTTCTGCCGCATCAACCGTGTTGTCTCTGAATTGTTCTTTTGTCAATTGATGTTTCGCGTAACCAATTTGGCGATAGGATATTACTCGCGATGGATTAAATTCCACCTGAACCTTGACATCTGCCGCAGCGACCTTCAACGCACCTGCAAGTTGTTTTGCAAATTCCACCGGCGCAAGTTCAGGTTCATTCATAAAGGCATACCTGCCGTCGCCGTTTCTGGATAGAACTTCCAATAGTTCATCGTTATAACCCTCCCAGCCAATGCCGAAACAATCCAGCGCAACCCCTTTCTGTCTGTGTTCAATCACAAGGTTCTTTAACGATTCCGGCTCAACATCGCCTAAATTTGCGGCGCCATCGGTTAAAAGAATTACCCTGTTGATTCCACCAACAATGAAGTGCTTGAGCGCTGTTTTATAGCCCAATCTCATTGCCTCTTCCAGATTCGTTCCGCCGTGAGGATTTAGATTTAAAACACGGCTTAAAAATGCGTCTGGATTACCCCATACCATTCCATCAATAATCAACCGCGCAGTCCGAGCAAAGGCAATTACACTAACCTTGTCTCCCGGTCTTAACTGATTTGCGAGCGCCTTTATTGCCTCTGCAATAATCGCCACCCTGTCTGGTCTTTCCATAGACCCGCTGTTGTCCAACAAGATGACAAGGTTCAACGGTTTACCAATCCCGCGCCCAAACGCAGCAGTTTGAACTGAAAACCGAACAATATCGCAATTATGCGCGAACGGATAGCGAGCGCGTTCCCAGTAAAACCCAATCTTAGCCCCTCGCGGAGGCGCCGGGTCATTGTAAGCAAAAGCGTTTATAAATTCTTCTTCTCTAATGGAATTGGGGTCAGGCAGGACGTTGTTCTGTAAACTCGCCATCGTTGTCTTAAACGAGACGTCGCTCACATTCAGAGAAAATGTTGAGAATGGATTTTCTGCGGTTAGAATCTCGGGTTGAATCTGTCGAGGTTCTTCTACAGGCTTGCTCTCAGTCGGTATATCGTAACGGTCGCGAACTTCTGCCAATTTTTTGGTTTCAATAGCATCTATTCTTGAGAGCGCTTCAACTTTATCCTTTTTCCCGGCAACACTTGCCGCTGAAATATCTTCAGCAGTTGCCTTCAAAGTAGGCGCAGGAAGTTTGAGGTTGAGAGACTCAACTTCGCGTTTTGAATCAGCCATTACTCCATTTACAACCATTTCATTCAAATTCCGTTGTTTAGCCTCATTTGTGATAAGTCCAGTCGCAAACTTTATTTTTTCCTCAACAACACCTGCCTTATCTGCCCCAACAGCAGTCACAACATCGCCAAGTTCTTTCCGCAAATTTTCTCGCTTACCAAAAGCATCTGCGGGGGCATTCCACGTTACATCTTTGCCGGGCGTAATGGCTTGTTCTGCGGCAACGCCGGCTAATCGGTTTTGTTCCGCCGCCTTTTCCCTTGAAAACTCTGTCCCTAAAGACGGTCTGCTGCCTAATACCAGCGTCCTTGATGATGCGCCTAACTGTGAAGATGATACAGCCTCGCTTAATCTTCCCGGCGCCTTTGCTAATTCGGTTCCTGCTACTGGGGCTGAAGGTTTTGCCGGTGGCGGAGGAGTAATCGGAGGTACTGTTGCAGGAGCGGCGACAGGAGTCGGTGTTGTTGGAGGTTGCGATGGTGAAGGCGGCGTTCCCGACTGCGGTGCGTATCCAAAATGCAATTGTCGGGTTTCTGCAATATTACCTTTCAATTCACCACTTACCCCCCTTCCAGCATAAGCGCCACCGCCCATTCCACCAAAACCTGCCCGTCCCTCCATCTTTGCTTGCGGAGCGCTTTCGCTTGTTCCGTCGTAAAATCTTGCTGCTGTCTGGTCTTCATAGAGTTGCGAACCTCTCCGTTTTGATTCGTCCTGACGAAAGAACGTCTGGCTTAACACGCCACCCACTGTTGGCTGCTGCGGTTGTGGCGCTGGCTCTTCCGGAACATTTGCGCGGGCAATTTCCGATTCTTCTTTCCACTCCTGAACGTTAAGTTTTCTATCAAATTCCAATTGCTTTTGTTCAACCTGATAACTAACACGGAGCGCCTTCGCCTTTGCTTTGGATAATGATGGCAATGATACTCCAACGATAAAAACAACGAGGAATACAACTACCAACCCAGCGACAAACGATATTCTAATTTCATACCACTTATGTTTCTGCTCTGCTGCACAATTCGGTTGCTTTTTAAAATAATCAAGCAATTGGCGCCTTCTTTCGGGCTTTAAACTTTGCGGCTGAATATCTGTTTCACTCAAAGGTTCGGTGACATTTTTCGTTGCTTCACGGAGGAGTTTCACCGTCTTTTCCATTTCCCTGTAAAACTCCGCAAGGGCGGGATTTTCCTGCATTGCTCGTTCAAGTTCCGCCCGTTCTTTCTCGTCAACTTCTCCGAGCAACAACGCAACTATCCGCTCTTCTAATGAATTGTTGTTCTCTTTATCCGTGTTCATTTCAGTAATCCTGCTTTTTTGAATTCAGCGGCTAATTCTTTTAACGTCTGGTGCAGGATAAAACCAACATTTGAAACCGTTAATCCCGTCTTTTCGCTAATTTCTTTGTATGACAACCCCTCGTTAAACTTCAGATGGATCAACATCCTGCTTCTATCGTTCAACTTATTTACCATCTCTCTGGTTATTTCAATTGCCTCAACTCTGGCAATTTCCTCGTCAGGTGAAATTATATCCGATGAAAAATCTTCAATATCTTTTCTATTGTCCGAATCCCCTGGATTAACATACAAAGGGATAACTTTTTCGTCCCTTGTTTTCTTATTCAACGCAAGGTTATGAACGGTTCTGTAAAGATATGGTCTTGGCTGTTTCACTGTATTAAAATTATTGTGCAGCCGCATAAATGCTTCCTGAACAACATCCTGAGCGTCTTCATCATTATCAACAATTCGTCTGGCAAATCTTAAAAGTTCGGACTCGTATGCCAGGTAAACAGCCTCAACAGACCCTAAAGAGTCTCCCCTGCCACCCGATTTATCTGCCCCGGCATCGTTCATATTTAAATATGTATCTCTACTTCCTATGACACGCGGATTGACTTTTTATTAGTAAAAATTAAGCCAACAGTTTATTAGACGGCGGATACCAAATATTGCCCCTAACCATTGACAAATTACGAAATACTTAAAGTTAATACGAATTAAGTATGGACGAAATCAATCTTTTGGCAAATAGGCTCGCTCTGCAAGTCAATTTACCAAAAAACGCTCCGGATAAAAATGAGTTAATGTTCGGCTATTTTACGCTGGATAGACCCACCCGGCTCGGTATTGGCGGCTTAATAGTTTATTAGCTTCAGGGTCGCCGATGCATTCTTCCTTCTCTCCATCCCAAACTATACTTCTGCCAATTTTGTAAGACAACATTCCGAGCAACGACATATTTGTTGAATAGTGAATCTCTTCAATATCGCTGACAGGTTTTCTACCTTTTTTAATGGCATCAAGAAAATCAGCCCAGAGTTCTTTGATATTCTGGTCATCGGGTTGATGAAGTTTTGGAGGTTCGCTTATTACCGGTTCTTTTGGATTTGCCGGATAAAACTTCCATCCATCTTTCCAGCCAATATGCAATGTGCCGCGCTCGCCATAGAAATAACAACCGACATTTTCGCCCTTCTCCGCATTGTTTCCGGCAAACTGACGGTGCTCCCAACTCACTGTGAAATTATCAAACTGAAAAAGAGCAACTTGATGGTCTGGGGCGTCGCTTGTTTGTTCTTCTTTAGTAAGAATCGGCGGTCCTTTTATCGGGCGTCCGCCGGTAGAGAAAACCCGTTTAGGATATTTCTCGCCCATAATCCAGAGGATTTGGTCCATCCAGTGGATTCCCCAGTCTCCGAGTGTGCCGTTGGCATAGTCCAGATAGCTTCTAAAACCGCGTGGATGAATTCCCCCGCTCCAGGGATTATTCGGGTCGCCGTTATACGGTCTTAAAGGCGCTGGTCCACACCACATCTCCCAGTCCAATTCTTTTGGCGGCTCCACATTCTTACGCGGTCTTTCAGGTCCGCCGCCATAATGGACAAAGGCGCGAACCATACCGATTTTGCCCAGCTTGCCTGAGCGGATAAATTCCCGCCCGCTTACATTATGCGGCGAAACCCTTCTGTGAGTACCAACCTGGACAACCCGTTCAGCAGCCCGCGCCGCCTTAACCATCGCCAGCCCTTCTTTTATTGTATGGCTTATCGGTTTTTCAACATAAACGTGCGCGCCGCTCTTGACTGCGTCAATCATCTGCAGCGGATGCCAATGGTCTGGTGTTGCGATAATACAGATTTCGGGCTTTTCTTTTTGAAGCAATTCCCGATAGTCTTTGTAGGTTTTTGGCTCATAACCTGATTCCTTCTTTACCCTCGCCAGAGTTTGATTTAAAAACCTTCCATCAACATCGCACAGCGCAACAATGGCGCACTCTCCACTTGCCATCGCCTCGCCAAGAATATTGTTTCCCCACCATCCGCAACCTATCAGGGCAGTGCGATATTTTTTAACCGGCGATTCAACCGCAATCAATGGAAATGCAGATATCAATAATCCGGACGCCGCGCCTATCTTAACGAAGTTTCTTCTGCTAAGTTTCATAATATTATATCTGGTTGGGTATTTTTGATTATCTCATCAGTTTCAGGCTTCTCTCAAAAACCTGTTGCTCCATCAAATTAACAGAAATTGCAAATCCAATCCTGTTGTTTAATCAAATTTTGAACAAACTATTTAATAAGTCAAATTCAATAAAAGATTACAAATTTTTTAAGATATTAGTAATAATTATAGAAAACCATTTTTAAATCAGTATCAATTGTCAGACTGAGAATCATTCTTTTGTTGAAAAAAATTAAGAATTCTGCATATTAAGAGACTATTATGTTGTTTTTCGTCTGGATAGTTTCTTTAAAGTGGCGATAAATATCATTTTTTAAATCTTAAAATTTATGGGTTTGCCGTATGATGGTAACAAAGGGGAATCTGTTGCAACATCATCAGTTGCAACAGGCGATTTCTCATTCTCATTGAGAGCCGTTGACAGCGCCATCTCAGAGGCAATCCAGTGGCTCCAGAGGGAACAGCACGAAGAGGGTTATTGGGTCGGTATTCTTGAATCAAATTCCTGTATGGAGGCGCAATGGGTGCTTGCAATGCATTTTTTAGGCATTGAGAACGACCCTAAAATGCCAGGCATCATAAAGGCGATTTTAAGAGAACAACGTCCTGATGGTTCGTGGGAGGTGTATCATGAAGCGCCAGACGGAGATATAAATACCACAGTTGAGTGTTATGCGGCGCTAAGGAGTGTCGGTTTTAAACCCGATGATGAGCCGCTAAAAAAGGCAAGGCAATGGATACTCTCTCACGGCGGTTTGAAAAAAATTAGAAACTTCACAAAATTCTGGCTTGCCTTGATTGGTGAATGGCCCTGGGAATATACGCCCGCCGTTCCACCAGAGATAATTTTTGTGCCTGTCTGGGCGCCGTTTAACATCTATTGGTTTGCAAGTTGGGCAAGGGCAACGATTGTACCGCTTGCAATCCTTTCGGCGCGGCGTCCAGTGAAACCCCTTCCGCCTGATAGAAGGCTTGATGAACTTTTCCCGGAGGGACGCGAGAATTTTGATTATTCAATGCCGAAACGGCTAAGCGGTTTCTGGCCTACATTTTTCCGTATTAATGAAAGATTGCTTCACCATTATATGAACAGCCCGTGGAAACCCGGGCGGGAGACAGCAATCAAACTTTGTCTTGAATGGATAATACGTCATCAAGACCCGGATGGCGCCTGGGGCGGCATTCAACCACCGTGGATTTATAGTCTGATGGCGCTATATACGGAAGGTTATCCGGTTGACCATCCAGTTATGTTCAAAGGAATGGATGCTTGGAATCACCACTGGAGTTATCGCCGCGGCGACGCGATCTACATTCAAGCAAGCGAATCTATTGTTTGGGACACAATTCTCACATTGCAGGCGCTGCTGGATTGCGGCGAAACTTTTGAAACATTCCCGGGAATGGCAAAGGCGCTTGAGTGGATATTAAATAAACAGATATTCGTCAAAGGCGATTGGGCGATGACAGTTAAGGGGGTTGAATGCGGCGGCTGGGCTTTTGAACGCGCAAACAGGTTATATCCCGACATTGACGACACTGCGGTTGTGATGACAGTGCTTGCAAGGATGCGTCCGATTGCGCCAAAAGAGTATATAGAACGAATTAATTATGCATTAAAACGCGCCGAAGCCTGGGTCAGGGCAATGCAATCTTCAAACGGCGGTTGGGGCGCGTTTGATAAAGATAATAATAAGTGGTTCTTGACTTTGATCCCATTCTGCGATTTTGGCGAAGTGCTTGACCCGCCAAGCGCCGATTTAACCGGACACAAACTTGAAGCCCTTGGTGTTCTCGGATATACAATGGATGATCCGGCGGTTAAAAAAGCTGTTGATTACATAATGAGCGAGCAAGAACCGGATGGCAGCTGGTTCGGCAGATGGGGAGTAAACCATATTTACGGAACAGCGCTGGTGTTGCCGGGACTTAAAGCAGTCGGCTTTAATATGAAAGACCCGCGGATAATTAAAGCCGCAGAATGGCTCGCCGCGCACCAGAGGAAAGACGGCGGTTGGGGCGAATCCTGCGCCTCATATATGGATGATTCATTTAGGGGCAACGGTCCCAATACCCCAACGCAGACGGCCTGGGCTCTTATCGGGCTATTAGCTGTTGGAGACCATCGTTTTGACGAAAATATCCGCCGCGGCGTTGAGTGGCTGTTGCGTCACCAGCTCGAGGGCACCTGGCACGAATCATATTATGTCGGCTGCGGTTTCCCGGGATATGGAATTGGCGAAAGAATCAGATTAAAGAAAAATACCCTCTTGCTTGCTCAAGGGCGTGAACTCTCGCGCGGCTTTATGATTAATTACAATATGTACCGTCACTATTTCCCGTTGCAGGCTTTAGGAAGGGCGCGACTTCATTTTCAGAACAAAAAAACCTATTTAGATAGAGAATGAACGCGGTCAATTTGTATGGAAATTTCCCCTTGTTATGCTTTTGGCTTCTTATTTGTAAACAAAGCTAATGAAGCCGAGTAACTGTGTAGGTAATTTGCGTTTCCTATTGGTCCAAACTCTCCGTTGCAGAAAACCCCGGCGATCGGTGTGCGGGGAAAGATTTTTTGCACTCGCGAGGCGTCGTGATGAGGTTCTTTGAACATTGTACGGCCGCGTCCTGTGCAGCAAAACAGACAACCGCCATAGATAACGTTCTGTTGCAATGAACTTTCTAACCTCGCCAACATTTCTTCAAGGTCTTCGGTTGCAGTTTTGGCATCGCGCTGCTGAAACTGGATGCTTTGTCCCGGACGCGATAATCCTCCGATGGCAATAATTCCGGATTCCGGATTTCCACCGATCAATGTTCTGACCACGAAATCTCCCCTGCCCAATTCTTCGCGATACTCATTAACAGCAAGTCCTACAAGCAGATTTTCACTCAACTTCTTTTGTTCGCGATGCGGCACTTTTGAAAAAGTTTCAAGCAGAATATCAAAAGCCGGCATATTTGCGATTTCATACACAATATTTCTATAGGCTTTTGTTATTATCCACCTTTCGCCGATTGGCTTTGCGCCCTGAGAGACGACAACCTCCAGATCTACATTGCCGCCGATTGAAACCGCAACGCACCCATTGTCGTAAACATTATTATCAAGAAAAACCAGAATTTCGTTGCTCTCTAATCCGCCGTCGGCGTAACCGCCTGCAACCGGTTTTTCCGGAAAATATCTGCTCCATTGCCCGAGCCAGGTTTCAGCGTCAAAATTGAACGGGTTTCCAAAAGCAAGCCATCCATTTACTTCGCCTTTTTTAATGGCAAATTTTTCCAGATAATATCTATCTGAATCAGCAGAATCCACGTCTTTCTGGACAATATGATAAGCGCTAATTACAGAATCTGGCAGATAGTACAAGCCAAGAATAAATCCGCCATCCGATTCAATCTCCAGTTCATTTTGAATTAAACCATTAGCTGAACAACCTACAAGCACCGGAATCTGACCGTAGATTTTAACAATTTCAAGCAATTGCTGGGAATAATCAAAAAAACGCGGAGTAACAAAAATTAAACCAAGCGAAATGGGCGCTCCAAAGGTTTCGCGTAATTCTATAATCCAGTCTGTGATGGAATTTTCATCAAAATCCCCTTGCCAGCCGGCTACTATAGATTTCCCTTTAAACATCAATTATATATTACAGTTTATCTTCATAATTTGCAAACCAACATTATAAAAATTTAAAATAAATAAACCGATTAGCCAAAATAATATCTTCGCGGCAAAACTGTCGGATTTTTTAAAAATGCATTTTAAAATAATTTGTTGACATATCAACAATTTATATTTATAAGGAATATATTGGAATATGGATAAAGAAAATTACAATTACGAGATTTTATTAAAACTGCTCAGAGTAGCAGATACTTTATGGGAAGAGAGCCGATTGTTTTTCTCAAAATATAACATCAGTCCGAGCCAGTTTAACATCTTAAATCTTCTATATGAAAATAGAGAAGCGATGACGCAAATAGAACTCAGCAGAAGGCTTCTTACCCATAGGTCAAACGTCACCGGACTTTTAAAAAGACTTGAAACAAGAAAACTTATAACCCGAAAAGTTTCCAAATCTGATAAACGCGCAACACATGTCCAACTCACCGCGCGCGGAAAAACAATTGTTGATAAAATACTGCCAGAATTCCGCAAGATAACATCTGAACTGTTTGAAAATATAGATATTAAAGAACCCGCAGAATTTTTAAAAACTCTTGAGAAAATTGAATCCAGCGCGCTCAACAAATCACGGTCTCTCAAAAACAGCTCAAAAATTCATTAATTATGAATTTTAACCGACACAATTCAACCGCCTCACATTCAATTCATACAGAAGAGAAACGGCGAATTTTGCCTAAAATTCCCGACACCTATCTTTCTCTTTTAAAATCCAGGAATTATTTTTATTTGCTAATCAGCCAATTTCTTGGCGCCTTTGCGGATAATTTTTTTCTATGGTTAATTTTAGGTCCTCTGACGATAGAACATCAAAAGGGTTTGATATCCGATAAAGAACTTGGCGAGGCAAATGCAATTTATACCTGTCTGTTATACGCGCCGTATATCCTTTTAGCCCCTGTTGCTGGCTATCTTAGCGACCGTTACCCGAAAAACAAATGTCTTATTGCCGCCAATCTGGTAAAGATATCGGGAACATTAATCGGAATAATAAGTTTTTACTACGGAAGATTCTGGCTGGGGCTCGGATATCTGATAATCGGCGTTGGCGCCTGTTTTTATTCTCCCGGAAAATACGGAGTTCTGCCCGAAATCGTTCCTGTTGAATTATTAGTGAAGGCAAATGGCGTCATTGAAATGCTCACAATTATTGCTGTCTTGACTGGATTTCTGACCGGCGCAATCGTGGTTGATAAATATTCCATTCTTGTTGGATTTATAATTGTACTTTTACTCTACTTTATTAGTCTTCTTTTTGCGTATAAGATGGAACGAACGAGGTCTAATCCGGAGATTAAATTTAAAGAGAACGTTTCAGAATTTCTATTAAACGCGCGGCATCTTTTTGATTCAGGTCGGACGTCGCGAATACTGCTCGGCGCGGCACTATTCTGGGCGAGCGGCGCAATTATGAAAATGAATTTTCAACCGTGGGGGCTTGAAATACTCGGTCTTAAAACAAACTCTGAAGTCTCGCTTCTGTCGCTCTGGGTAGCTATTGGAGTAATGACAGGCAGTATTTTAGCCGGTCTTCTGCACTCTGTTGGCGATCTTAAACTTACAAGGCTTTATGGCTGGGTGATGGGGACGCTCGTCGCAGCGATAAGTTTTATCAAAATCAGCTCTCCGCTCTGGCTGCCTGTAGTTCTGTTAATTCTTGCCGGCGTTGCCGGCGGACTGTTTTTAATTCCAATCAATGCGGCGCTGCAATGGGAAAGTCATCCTAAAAAGCGCGGCAAAACAATCGCAACGCTTAATCTGTTTGACAACCTTGCAATGGTCATTGGCGGTTCATTCGTTTTCGGAATTGTTTACACAGGCGCAACACCTCCAACAGTTTTTCTACTTGAGGGTTTATTGATCTTATCGGTCGCCTTTTTCCTAAAAATGCCGCCAGCGAAATCGGAAAAACAATTAGAATGATTTAAAAATTCTTTTTTATGAAAGAGACTGCCGAAAACATAATTAAAAACCAGAACCGATGCGCTCCGATTATTAATCTAGTATTGAAATTACTGCGTTGTCTATTACTCTTAATTTTAAAAGTATTTTACCGATTTTCTGCCTATAACTCACAGGTTCTTAATACTAAAGGTCCAGTCCTTTTAGTTGCAAACCATTTAACCTGGATTGACTGGCTATTAATTGGGGTATTGTTAGAAGAGGATTGGAAGTTCGTTACGTCAAAAACCACAGCCAACTTAAGCCCGTTGCATAGATTTATTATGATCAACAGTCGCACATTTCCCATTGACCCCACATCGCCATACTCTGCTAAAAGAATTGCTGAATATTTAAAAGGCGGAGGACGCATTGTTTTATTTCCCGAGGGTAGAATGTCGCGAACGGGCAACATTATGAAATTCTACGAGGGCGTAGGTTTCCTCCTTCATACAACTAAAACAAAGGTTATTTTGTGCAGAATCCGCGGGGCGGAGAGAACAATCTGGGCTAAACACAAAGGATGGAAAAAACTTTTTTACCCGTTATCGCTCCATTTTGAAGGACCGGAAAACCCGCCAAAAATTGAAGCCGTCAAAACCTCAGTAATTCGCGCCAGACTAACCCAATGGCTGATGGATTTGATGATAAAACAGCATTTTGATGTTGAAATGAGATTCGCCCCTGCGGATATCCCAGAAGCAATTTATAACTCGGCAAAAGAAAGACCCGGATTCATCGTCTTTGAAAACACACAGGAAAATAAATTGTCAATGAGGAAATTCTCTGTTGCCGCCTCTTTGCTTTCAAAAGAATTTAGAAAATTGAACGGCGAAAATAATCGCATCGGCGTCATTTTGCCAAATGTGTGCGCGGCTCCGGTAGTGGTTGTCGCTTTGTGGAAATCCGGCAAAATACCGACTGTTCTTAATTACTCATCCGGTATGAACGCAATGATTAAATGCGCAAAGATTGCCGGCATTAAGCACATCATCACATCAAAAGTATTTTTAGAACGGTTAAGAATTGAGCCGGAGAAATTTATTTCTGAAGGGTTTGTAGTGAAATATCTTGAAGATTTAAGGTCGCAAATTTCCAAAACAGCAAGGGTATTAGAATTTTTTAAAAGCCTGTTTGTTATGCCCTGCTTAAAACCGCGCGGCGTCGGCTCACTTGCCGGTGAAACCGCTGTTATCCTTTTTACAAGCGGTTCTGAAGGCGATCCTAAAGGAGTTGAATTAACCCATTTAAATATCCTCGCAAATATACGGCAATTGCTTTCCGTCGTTGATATACGCGATGATGACAGGCTATTCAGCTGCCTGCCATTATTTCACAGTTTTGGATTAACTATTGGAGCATTCGTCCCTCTGGTGCGCGGCATCTATAGTTTCTTATACATCTCCCCTTTGCATTACCGGCTGGCTCCCGTGCTTTTTTATGAGAAAGATTGCACGATAATGTTCAGCACAAACACATTTTTAAATGGTTATCTGCGGCGCGCTCATCCTTATGATTTCAACAACGCAAGACTTGTATTTGCCGGAGCGGAAAAACTCTCCGAATCAACAGCAACAAATTTTGTTAAAAATTTCGGAGCCCGCGTGCTTGAAGGATACGGCGTTACAGAATGCAGCCCGGTCGTCAGCGTAAATACACCGCTATGTAACAAATCTAACACCGTAGGCAGATTTTTGCCGGGGATTGAATGGAGAATTGAGCCGGTGGAGGGAATTGACAAACCCAATACAGGCAGGTTGTATGTAAAAGGACCAAATATTATGCGGGGTTACATAAATCCCGAGTCAAATAAGAAGTTCCTTTCTCTTAACGGATGGTATGATACCGGCGACATTGTGAATGTGGATGAAGATGGATATGTCCATATTCTTGGAAGATTAAAGAGATTTGCAAAAATCAGCGGTGAAATGGTCTCATTAACCGCGGTTGAAGATACATTAAATCAAGCAATTCAATCAGTTAACCCGAAGGGACAAATCGCTATCGTTAATCTTTCTGACCAGACAAAAGGTGAAAAACTCATCTACGTTTCAAACGACACCGCTTTAACAATTGAACAGATTAGAAATCTTCTTAAATCTGCCGGTTTCTCGCCGCTCGCCTATCCTGCTGAATTAATTTTTATGAAAGAAATTCCCAAATTAGGTTCTGGAAAAACAAATTACACAGCGCTCAAACAGATGATAGAGAAGAAAGATTGATCAAACATTCTAAACAATGCTATAACACTTGAATTAAATTAAGAGGTTAATTCCAAATTGCTTGGATACCAATAATATACAGCTAATATGCCGCTGAAAAAATGCGCAATAAAAATAATAATCATTAGATGATTTTATTTATGACATATATATCCTATTTAATACCAATATTAACGAATAAGTCATAACCTCAATTAGATATCATCTAAATTATGGATAATTTTGAACTTCTTTAATTTTATCCAGTTGAAAAATGAGAAAAGGAGGTTTAGATTTATTTTAGAAAGCCAGAAGAAATTTTAAAAAAGTTAATATTTATATTAACGATTTAGATGATTAATTTCAAAAAATGTCGGAGGAGTTATGGAGAAAAATCCAGAATATAATAGGTACGTTTCTTTTATTCGTTGCCAGCTCACCCCTGAAAAAGGGGCTGAACCCAGCAAGAAAAAAACGTGCGTCAAACCAGTTATAACAATCACCAGACAAACCGGCTCTGGCGGGCATTTGCTTGCCAATAAACTGGCGGAGTATCTTCAACATCACGCGCCAACGCGCTGCTCCTGGGCAGTGTTTGACCAAAATCTTGTTGAAAAAGTTCTTGAAGAACACAACCTGCCAAAAGAATTTGGCAAATATATGCCAGAGGGTAAAGTCTCTTTAATAAACGATATGGTGGAAGAATTATTAGGGCTGCATCCGCCAAGCTGGGACCTTGTAAGACAGACTGCCGAAACTATATTGCACCTTGCCAGCGCTGGAAATGTAATCATTGTCGGTCGCGCGGCTAATGTTATCACTAAAATGATGCCGCATACTTTCCATATTCGCTTAATTGGATCATTTGAAACGCGGGTTGAACGAATAATGCGAATGGGAAATATGTCAAGAAAAGAGGCTGAAAATTTTGTCAAAAGAGAAGATGAAGCCAAAATAAAATATCTCAAACATTATTTTAACGAGGACGCAAATGACCCGCTACTTTATCATCTTATGATCAATACAGATTTAATTGATCCCGAAGAGGCAGCCGTTTACGTTGGGGATATAATAATCAAACGGTTTAATCTAACGCCCGAGAAACCACAGGAAGAAACGGTTCCCACTCCGCTGCTGCCGTGATTGTGAGTATTAATGGATAAATGTTGCTTAGCCATTAAATTTTTAATTCAGTCCAGGACCTTGATCTTAGCGTTGCGAATTTGAACCTGTGTATCACCGCGGCTTAGCTCTTGAAATCCAATATGTCCCCGTTTTGGTCTATCTTTAACAGGCGGGGCTATCGTGCCGTCGTGCCGTTTTACCTCCTGATTTTGCTGCGACAGATCAATATCCTGAATCAGTTCGCCATTGAGTATAACTTTTAATGAATTCCCTTTTAAGGTAATCTGGTATTTGTTCCACTCTACTGGCTTATAGACCTGTTTTTTCGGAGCAATCGCCCGGTAAATTCCACCAGTTAATTCAGAATCTTTTGCCTTCGGGTTATATCTCAAGTCAGCCATCTGCAATTCCATCCCTTCAAAAGCCGGGTCGCCTCTCATTGGCGCCCTGAGCGCGCAGCCGCTATTGCCCAATTCTCCCAGTTTAAATTCAAATTCAAGTATGAAATTCTCATATTCTCGCTCGCTAACGAGCCATACGCCCCGTTCTTTGCTTCCTCGTAGAACCCCATTCTCAACTATCCAAACCGCATTAGACGGCGCAGGTTTACTTAAATCATTCCACATCCTCACTACCCAGCCTTTCGGCACTCCGTCTACAGGAAATAGCAGTTCGAAACCATCTTTTTCGGCAGCCGTAAGAGAAGAGACTGATATGAATGAAATCGCGGCAATAATAGACGCATACTTTTTATATTTTCTGGAGTTCATATCAATAGAATATTAGTCGCAATTAGATTTACAAGTACGATCTTTTCTCTAAACCCTGAGCATTTAAGTTGTGGATTGATAATAAACCCGAACGAAATGAAATAGTATTTTGGAGAGTCCTGCAATTCCGTGCGCCCGAAGATTATTTAAAATCATTGGAGATAAACCGAATTTTATTTCTTCCAAAAATTTTGACAATTTTTTATTTCAAATTATTTTATGTATACTATGAAAATTATTAATACTATCATACTGGCGTTGGTAATCGCCGTGGCACCTGTAATCGCATACGCGGGGGACAACTGTTGTCCTGCTAAAGATGCGGCTGGTTGTCCGGCAAAATCAAGCGATTCTAATCAAAAAAAAGAGTGTCCGAAATCAGGTTCTGGCAGTAAACAGGCCTGTCCGTTTAACAAAGACACTAAAAAAGATGGGAAAGAAAAAGCCTGATTTTACGGCAGTCTATATAACCGTCTGCAATTAAGTTAGCATTAGACTGCTAAAGTCAATTAATTAAGCCCGTTGTCATTTTCTGGCAACGGGCTTTTTGTTTTTGTTATAATAAAGTTTGTTGTATTTTAATATGAGGATAGGATGAAAAAAAATACCGGCATAAAAATGCTGGAATGAAATGAATATGAAAAAAGAGAAAAAAATTGAATTTGATTCTATTGACTCGGTTTTGCTGGATATAAAAAACGGGAAGATGGTGATAGTGGTTGACGATGAGAATCGGGAAAATGAGGGCGACCTTGTTATGGCTGCCGAGTATGTTACGGCTGAGGCAGTAAATTTTATGGCAAAATTCGGCAGGGGTTTGATCTGCGTTCCAACAACCGCTGAACGGCTCCGTCAACTGGGCATTGAAGAGATGGTTGCGCAAAATAGAGATACATTTAAAACTGATTTTCAGGTTAGTGTTGACGCCGCAAAGGGAATCACGACCGGGATTAGCGCGGCAGATAGAGCAAAAACAATTAAAGTGATAGCAGACCTGCGCTCCACGCCAGAAGACCTTGTTCAACCCGGACACGTTTTTCCATTAAGGGCAAAACCCGGCGGTGTATTGCAACGGGCAGGACACACAGAAGCGGCGGTTGACTTGGCCAAACTTGCAGGCTGTCGCCCTGTAGGGGTAATTTGCGAGATTTTGAATGACGACGGAACAATGGCGCGCCTGCCGCAATTAATTAAATTTGCAAAAAAACACAGGCTAAAAATATGTTCAATTGAAGACCTGATTAAATACAGACGTTCGCGCGAGCGGCTGGTTGAACGAATTGAAGTTGTCAAATTGCCAACTGATTTTGGCGAGTTTGATTTATATTTGTATCGTTCCAAGGTAGATGGGAAACATCATCTTGCTTTAGTCAAAGGCGATGTTTCAGGCAAAGAGAATGTGCTTGTTCGGGTTCATAGCGAGTGTTTGACAGGCGATGTCTTTGGCTCATTGCGCTGCGATTGCGGACCTCAACTGCGTCAAGCAATGCGATTGATTTCTGAAGAAGGCTGCGGCGTAATCGTCTATATGCGACAGGAGGGTCGCGGAATAGGATTGGCTCCGAAGATTATGGCTTATAAACTTCAAGAACACGGCTACGACACGGTTGAAGCCAATCTCAAACTTGGTTTCCCGGCAGACCTTCGCGAATACGGCATCGGCGCGCAAATACTCTGCGATCTTGGTTTAAAATCCATCAGGCTGTTGACAAACAACCCGAAGAAAATAATTGGATTGCAAGGTTACGGTCTGACCGTTACAGAACAGGTGCCAATCAGGGTTAAACCGAACCAGTATAATGAGAAATATCTCAAGGCTAAAAAGGAAAAACTGGGGCATTTGATTTAATGGTGAATTATGTGGCTGGCACAAACTTTTGTAATAACAGGGTGAGTATAAATAGGATCGGAAAAGCGACGAGATAATGGGCAATATACGTTGGCGTTCCAGCCACAGCCACAAGGTCAACCAGAACTATCCCGGCAAGCAGTTTTGAAACTGTATTCATTATTAATTCGTTTGAATTTCCCCTGTTTAGATGCCGCAAACTCTCAATGAGCCATATAACTAACGTTGCGGAAATGATTATACCCCTTGCGCGGTATCCAGCGTCGTTTACGATAATTGAAAGGCCGATCGGACAGAATAACAGGATTATTATTGACCTTGAAAATAGATAGTTTTCAGAAGACTCATATTTTGCTATGTAAGAGAGTCCTACAACGTATAAAGCCAGAACCAGACCGCTCCAGAGCGCAAGCCCGTTAAATGTATCAACCGCAGCGCTCGCGCCAAGCAGATACAGAAGCAATCTGCATAGCCCGATCAACATTGGCGAAAACGAAATTTTTTTGTGCGCCGCATTATAGACAAGGATTAGACCGATCAAAACTGAGGTTAAAAACGCGGTTGAATCTGAAATGTGGAAAATAGAGACTGCGCCTATAATGATTAATGTCACGGCGATTAGCCAAACTGTTCGCGCTTGAATTTTTCCGGATGGGATCGGTCTTTCCGGGCGGTAAATCTTATCATAATCAACGTCGCAGGCGTCGTTCATAAACATACCGCCAACATATAAACAGGAAACCCCAAAACAGAGATTCAATAAGGTTCGCAAACTGCCGCCTCCCGCAAGAAGCCAGCCTGCAACACAATTTGACCAAACTGTCGGAAGGTTTGAAATCCGTCCCAGTACAAACAGAGTATGTAGAATTGACTTTACGCCCGGTTCAATATTCGCTCTTTTCTCCGCGCTTGTGGATTCTGCTTCTGGATTTTTATTGAGAATATCCACAATTTTTTAGATAGCTACGGTTTTCCAGTTGTAAAAAATAATCTGTCCGCTTTTGATTTAGATATAACCGAGTTTACGGAGTTGTTTTTGCAATTCAATCTGGAACTTTCTAACATCCTGGTCTGAAGGGCGATAATCCTGACGCGACGTAACAAGGCCAAGCCTTCCCATTTCATCAAAATACCATTCAGCAGAAACGCCATCGCTGAATCTAACTCGTCCGCTCATAACCGCGCCCGGACGCGTAACCTCGTCCACACTCACCGAGACATCGGACAACACCTCAGTTTGTTCCGCCTCGTCATTGTCTTTCTTGCTTGCCGATTTTTCAACCTCCTGCTTTGCATTTACCGTCTTTTTCTCTTTTTCTTGTTCCGTATCAACAGGCATTACCTTTAAATCGTCAACCAGCAATCTGACCTCCATATAGGTCAGACGGATACCGAATTCTGACGCAAGGAGGTTTTGAATTTCTGACAGCTTGCGTCCCTCTTTAATCCAGCCAATGACTTTTTGTTTTTTTTCGTCATCCAAATTCATACGGTTATAATAAAATGAATTTTAAAAAATTCAAAGTATTTAAATTTATGGAAAATTAATGGTATATCGCCTCGCAGCGCGAACGGCGATAGCTTATGCAAATACTTAGAATCAAGCCCGTAAGCGCCGGTAAAAATCAAACCTTAAATCTACCGCTGATACAGCGGGATATAGTTGTAAGGCATTGCCAGAATTGTTGTAAAGATTGCCGTGCAATAAGTAGGTCCGACATCGCGGCCGCGGTCCCGTTTTGGCTCCCAGTAATACATATCTCTATCAGCCTTCACATCTTCTAACAAAATCGCTTTTACTTTTTGATACCATTTTGTCCAGGTTTCACCGCCGATCATATATTGGGCGGGCGAAGCATAAAAATGACCGTAGGTAAACCACTCTTTGATTTCCCCTTTTTCCAGGGAATTAATAAGATATTCCGAGCCTTTTTTAACCATCGGGTCGTCATATAAACCGCAGACTTGAAGCGAGTAAATTGCGGCAGACGTTCTTGCAAATCCCGGGCTTGCTCCGGGCTGGTAACAAAAACCGCCGCTTCGTTTATCATAACAGCGCTTCACATATTCAACCGCTCTGTCAATTGTCTGCTGCGGAACAGCAAGACCGGCGTTTTTCGCCGAACGCAACGCAACAACCTGCAAAACAGTTACAGATATATCCGCATCCTGTGATACAGGTCTATATCTCCATCCTCCTTCGCGGCTTTGGCAACTTATTATCAATCTGACAAGCCGTTCCAATTTTGGCTTTATAATCTGGCTTTTTGACTGTCCATAAACTTCTCCCAGAACAATTGTGGCAAGCCCGTGACTGTACATATACTGTCCATCGTTGCGATTGCCAATTATTCCGTCAGGCTGTATCTGGTCTAAAAGGTATTGGACTCCGCTTGCGACCGTCTTTCCGTACTCTCCTTCTCCGGGCAGATGACCGCAGGAAAGAAATGCCATTAGCGCGTAACTTGTCATTGCGATTTTACGCGAACTTTCTTCGCCTATTATCCCCCAGGCGCCGTTTGGAAGTTGTTTAGAAGCCAGCCATCTTAAAGAGCCGCGAATAATCTCCTCTGTCTTTGGGTCAACTGTGATTGTCCCATCAGAATGCGGAACTTCTGCAGAATTTAAAGAATAAGGCGCTAGTAAAATTACTCCGGAAACTATTACGGTAAAAAAAACTCTGCGCAATAATATCGCTAAGTGTATGAAGACTGTTTTTGTTCTGCGCATATTTTTGGTTATTTTGTAGATTCGTCTGATAGGTTCTTCATATACTGCTCAATATATGATGCGTAGTCCTGAGGATATTTTTCCGCCTGCGACTGCATAATGGCGTCTCTATCTCGCTTTGGCAGACCGATGAAACGGCTTGCGCCCTGAGTATTCATTCTCTGACCTTTATCCCCTCCCGCTCCATACCAGTTCCCGGAATTGCCCTGACTCCGCCCCGCGCTTCCCGCTGTTCTCTGCTGCGAGGCGCTCATACCTGTTTCCTCTCCCTGTTTTCCATTGCCGGGCTGTCCGTTCTGGCTCTGCATAGCATTTCCTGACTGAGCCTGATTCTGTCCTTCCCCCTGCCCCTGCGATTTACCATCGTTCTGGTTTGTCGCAGCCATCTTTTGCGAACCTGCAGCCGCTTTTGCCATAGATAACGCGGCAGAGGCTTGCGCTAAAGCGGATTGCGCCGCGGTTGCATTTTTCAACGCTGGCGATGAACTTTTTGCAGCCGTCTGCGCCGCGGCATCTGAAAGCGCGCTGCTTGCTTGTTGAACCGAAGACTGCGCTGCCGGCGGCAGACCGGTCGCCGTCGCAGCCAGATTTCCGATAACCGCAGAAGCTGAATTAAGGCGCTGTGCAGCCCGCGCAATGGATTCTTCTAACGGAGTTTGCATTGTGTCCAAAAACTGTTGAGCAACCTCTCGTATCTCTTTTTGTTCTTCATAAAGTTGAGGAATAGTTTCCGGTTGCCCTGCCTGCGGCTGTATCGCATCCGGCGATTGTTGTTGAGAATTCATTCTTGGTTGTGCAGAGTTTTGGGCTGGTTGAGTTGTTTGCGGCTGTTGATGGGATGGAGTTTGAGTCGCTTTTGCAAGATTTCCGTTATCCTGCCCGTTATTCCGCTCAGAGGCGCTCTTTGACGCATAGGAATTTTCCCCTGAGTTTTTCTCGCCCCCTTTATTTTGCGCTGTGGAATTAGAAGATTGATTGGACTCAGGCTGCTGCTGGGAGATCGCGTTTTTCATTGCCTCTTCGGCTTGTTTCATTGAGCCAATTGCTTCCTTAATATTACCGCGCGCAAGGTTTTCAGCGGCTTTTGCGGCTTCCTTATGCGCGTTATCTATCTGCGCAGATTTTGCCTGCGACTTCTGGTTATGCGTTGCAAGTTTCTTAGCAACGGCTTGCTGGCGTTGAGCTAGTTGATCAATAAAACTGGCAGGGGCAAGGTCTGAAATCGCATCGTTGATATGCTGCTGCGCGTTGTCAATCTGTTCTTGTGCCTGCGCCAGTTCAGAAGGCGATTGAGATGGCATTCCCAGTTGTTGTTTTAAATCATTTACCCTGTCTTCCATTGCCTTCTTTGCCTTATACAGATTATCAAGGGCATCAGCCTGAGGTTGCCGCGCAGTTTGAGGATTATTCTGCTCCAATCGCGTCCCGGCTGTCTGCATATTTTGTACTGCGTTCTGGACTGGTTGAACGGCCTCAGGAGAGACTGGCGACAATTTTTCCTGGAGCGCCTTTGCTTTGTTTGCGGTCTCGGACTGATTTCTAGCAAGAGGTTTTGTATCAACCGGCTCTGAACGTTTTTGTCTCTCAGCCGCTTTTGCAGTCTCTTTGTTTAATTGTTGCTGGTCTTTTATTACATCGGATAATTTTTTGAGCGATTCTTCTGACGCCGCAAGATTAGCCGCCGCCTGTTGCAATTCACCATACGTTTTTTTCAACTCATTTGAAGCTCGCTTCAAGGCATCAACAGCAGCCTGTTGAGAAGCTGGTTCATTTTTGCCTCTTGATAATGCCTGCTCGGATTTTGCCATCTGTTCAGCAGCAAAACCAAGTTCTTCAGCCGCCGCAGGGGCAAGCGGTGCCGCTTCTGTTTGAGCGGCGCGGGTTTGTTGTTTTAATTCCTGTTGCTTCTTTGTTGCTTCGCCAGACAGTTTGGAAATCTGTTTTGTTTTTTCAAAATCCGCTGCCGTGTTTGAGAGATTTGTCTGGTTTTGAATCAAGTTATCAACCCTGTTTAACAGGTCTTTCAGTTGCGCTAAATTATCCATTGGTTTTTGAGAATCTGAAAGCGCAGAAGCAAGTTGCTTCTCAACCTCATTTTTTGCTTGTTCAAGTTTGTTTAATGAGTCCTTTTCCCTCGCAAGCGCGTCAGCCGCGCGCCACCGCCCTTCATTAGAGTTCAATATTGCGTGCGCCTCCTGCATCTGATTGATTGAATTTTTCAAATCAGATGCCGCATCCGGGACGCTATTTTTGATTTGTTCCTTTAAAGAATCTGCGCGATCGCTTAGATCAAGCTGTCGCGCCGCAATTTCTTTATTGTTATCCTGATTTTTATTGTTCTTTTTCAACTCCTCGGTCTGACGGACAATTTCCTTTTGCTCCGAAATTAAAGCCTCAAGTTCTTTTAAAGTCCGGCGAAGGTTTTCAGCTATGTCGTTTGAAGGTATTAATTCACGCGCAATTTCTCGCAAGGTATCGCGAATTTTTTTCTCATTTCCAATCGCGCTGTAAAGTTTAGCGTTTTTTAAATCCTCAATTGCGTTCTGAAGAGTGTTTTTAAGATTGGAATTTGCAACAATCTCAAGCGCTTTTTTTGTGCTGTCAACAGTGGCAGGTTCTTTAGAAAGAGTCTCCACCTTTGAAATATTATGCAGAGTCTCTTCTTTAATAAACTCTTGTTCAGTTGCTTGAACTTGAAGAGGAATTTTCTGCGCTTCGGTAAGCCTGTCAATAGAACGTCCCTGAATCAGCGGTTCAAGCAAAACCGATTCTTTAAGATTGGCATTCTGTCTGTCGGCAAGTCTGGTGAATGCGATAGATAATTCATACAACGCCTGCTGTTTTTTAAATTCATCCAGCAATTGTTTTAACTTAACTATAATTGATTTTTGAGTTGAAAAAGCCTCAAGCATCCTTGTTTGCGATGCCGTATAATCCTGAATTAACCGCGCCTGTTTCAACAGGTCAACTATCCGCGCCATCTCCTTATCGGACAACTCGCCTAACACCGCTTGAACCGACTTTAATACCTGAATATCTTCGCCGCTGATGCCGTTCCGTTCAAATTCCTCAATTATCATTCCTAATTGCGAACTAACACGTTGTGTCGTAGCGCGGATTTGTTGCTGTTTTAGTTCGCTTTGAAGAATTTGTTCAAACGCAGAATTTGACTGAACTGTACCCTCTTGAGAAAAACAAATAATTCCACCGAGCAAGATTATCCCTGCAAAAACTGATAACATTGCTTGTTTTACAAAATAATTTCTTATTCGCATCATCTCAAGGATATGTGTAATTGTAATCTATTATTTAGACTAAATTCAAAGCATTAAAATTCAATTTATACTTGAACCCTTAGCAAAGTAAGAAAGATTGCGCTTTTGTGAAAAATCAGATCCGTAAGCAATACTAAATGCCAGGTTGTCACGCGCAACAAAAGGACGCCGGTTAAAGATGCTGTATTGTGGCGCTCGCAGCGTGAATAAAACCGCTTTATAAATGCGCCACCGGACAAAGGATTAAACTCCTGTTTATTCCAGTGGCATCATCCATTAATAAATGCGGACAAGATTACTGTCTGCGAATCTTGTAATAGAGGTATGGCGAGGATTGGTCTGTATCTATAAATTGAATCTGACCGTTGCTTCCTGCTTTTATAACCTGAATAACTGTCCAGGTCTGCAGATTAGTGCTCCTCAAGACTTCATAATTATAATCCGGCAAGCCTTCAAAATTAATTCTGAATCCGCCGTTATCTTTATTGATTGAGATACGGTTATAATTTGTGGTTACTCCGATTGTTACTTCAACGACACCCATCGCCTGTAATCCGTAACCATTTTGAACTGTATAGGTAAACTCATCTAAACCGGATTTATTCGCAGGCGGTGTGTAGATGACTTCATTACCCTGCAGGTTGATTGTGCCTCCATTGGTTGAATTTGGAGAAACTCCCACAATCGTCAATGTTGACCCGTTAAAGTCCTGGTCATTAGCTAACAGGAACGATACAGGAATGTGAACCTGCTGGTTCTTAATTGTTATTACGCGATCAATTCCCGGTAACGGCGACTGCGCTACTGCGACGAATAATCTTGCAACCGAACTTGTAACTGCGCCACTTGAATCAGAAGCGATCACAAAGTAGCCGCCTGCGTTATTAGTGCAAACATTTACCAGTTGAAGCGTTGCGTTCGTTTCGCCTGGCATAGCAGTATTTTCAAAATACCATTGGTAACTAATAGGTCCTTGTCCGCTAACCTCAACAGCGAATTGAGCGTTCTGTCCGCAAACTGCGTGCACATCTTGCGGTTGGACTATAATCTGCAAACCTTGCGGTCCGGGTGTCGGCGGCGCGGCAACCCAGTTTGTGGGATCATTCGCATAGCCAGTGTAAGAAACTCTATGCAACGAATAGCCGTTGCCATCGGCTTCAACAGGCCAGTTGCCGCTGTCGTAATAATGAACTCTTTCGACTAACGTGTATGGAACGACGAGTGTTACAACTCCCTGAGAATTTGTATGCAATGTAGGATCAAGCGGTTTATATAACTCTATATTCTCGTTGTCATTGGCAAGTTTGCCATTGTAAGGTCCGAGTATGACAACGTTGCCGTTTATTCTATACTGCGCTTTAAATTCAGCAAGCGCCTGCGAATTAGTTTGCGGGTCAAAACTCACTATAACGATCCGTCCGAATGGTTGAATAACAGTTCCTTGCGGGAAGTCAAAATCAACCCCATCGCGTAATCGCCACGTGTTTGTCGGATTGGATGTGTCATAAAGTGGAACTGGCACACTTGAGTTGTTGTAGATTTGTATATATTCATCTCTCACATTGTCGTTTGTACCAATGTCTGGCGGATGATACATAATTTCAGAGATAACAACCGGTCCAACTAATGGATAGCTATTCGGCGCGCCGGTGCCTTGACGGAACTCTTCAACTGTGCCCGGGTCGTCAACGCCGAATGTCCTATAACTCATTGCGACAAAATCTTCTTCTCCGACGCTATTAACATACCTGCCAAATGACACCCCATTAGGAGAGGCTCCAAACTTGACCATAGTTCTATAACCTGTTAATTCTCCAAGACTATCAGCAGTTGAGAGATATATCTGGTCGCCTAAAGCGCTTAATGCAAATGCAAGCGGATTAACGCCAGGGTCGGAATTGAATTGATATTCGTAGAACACTTTATATCCGCGCGGCGGAATTATTGTCCCCGCCGGTATTCTATATTTCTTGAGATTATTGTCTGAATCGCTGAGATACCAACCGCTAATGTCCATCGGCTGGTCGGTCGGATTATAAAGTTCAATCGCGTCTTCAAGCGGCGGGTCTGTGTGAGTCAAAGCCTCATTAATTACCACATTGGTCAGCCACAGGTAGTTTGCGGCGCCAGGACTCGCTGTTCTATAGAACCTGACAATGTTTGTTGAACCATCGGGGAATCTGCCTTCAGAAACTCCACCAACAGGGTTGTAATAAGTTATTGAATCAATCATAGTATTATCCGGGGCAAACAACCCAATAGATTCAGTAGTATTGTCAAGCTTGAACGCAACGTGGTCGGCGCCTGCGACAACATTGTTGTCGGCAATAATTTTCAGGTACCCGTTCGTCAACGCCCCAATAAATGATAGCGGCGGGAATACTGTCTTATCTGGCTGGGTTAGAGTATCGGTAACTTTCAGTCCTCCGATTGCTACCGGCTGAGATTGCGGATTATAGATTTCAAACCAATCGGGTTTTCCTCCGTTATCGTTCGGCATCCATTCATTGATCTTTAACTGCCAGTAACTGCCAAGCCCAACTGCAATATTTGCGGCGCCACCGGTTGGAATTGTTAACACCCAGTTTGTTGAGCCATCTGGAACGCGGCCAATCGCAAAATCAGGAGTTTGAATGCCATAATTGATTGAATCAATAAGCATTCCATTCCGAGCAAATAAATAAACTGCCCCGCCATTTCCTTTTAATCCAAATCCGGTGTTGGTTGAAGAAACCAGTTTATTTCCATCACACAATACCTTCAGATATCCGTATGCCGGGATAGTCGTTCCTTGCGGAAATACAAATCGTTGCGGTTGAGTTAAATCATCCGTAATTGACCATCCGCTTAAATCAACTGCGCCGTTTGAATAGTTATAAAGTTCAATCCAATCTGGCGTTGAACCATCGCTTTCTTTTAAGTCAGAGTTAATCGCCAGAACCTCGTTTATGCTAACGCTGGTAACCGTCGGTTGATTAGTGACTAATATCCCTTCAAGTAACATTGCAAAAGTTATATCGCTGCTTGTGGCGCTGGACTGATGGACTTCCACAGCGATATAGTTTGTACCTTTTTGTAAAACAGAAACTGGTAAAGTAACCGGTCCTTCAATAGTTGCATCGCCCACGGCGGTATCCGCAAGCGCATTATATGGAACTGGAGACCCGGCGTTATTCATCCTTATCCTATGAACTTCCCTGCCGTTTATATAGAACACAGCGCCGTCGTCAATCAGATATGACAGTTGCACCCTCGCGAAGTTTGAAAGGTCGTTTGTGATAACAATGGTCTTTCTGAAGTAGTAAGTTATCTGTCCTATAGTAAGTGGTGTATTAATTGGATATGGCAAGCAATTGCAATCTTCTACGGCTAACACACCGTTACCTTCTGCCCAAGATGAATCATTGTAATTTGTAGAAATCCAGTTTGTGCCTAAATCTGTTCCGGATTGTTCGTAACGCCATTTATCGGTGTAATTAACAAGCGTAATAGGTGTTTCTACACTGCCGCCGCCGGGCACTGTTGTAGGATTGATTAAACCGGGCGTCGGTTGATTAAATGAGACGAAACTATTACTGCCATCCGGAGAACGCCCCTGAGAAACACCGGGCTTTTGTGTCAAATAAACGACACGGTCTACTAAATTGGTCTCTGAGTCATATAATTCAATTTGTCCCTCTTCATAAGCTAGACGGAAGTTAGTATGCAATGCGCCTTTTGAAGCATTTCCATCAGCAATAAACGCAAGATATCCTTTTGGAGCAATGAATGATAAAGGAGCAATCCTGTCACGAGTTGGATACCCCGTCTCATCTGTTAGATACATATTCCCGATTGCGACAGGCAGGTTTTCTGGATTATACAATTCAATGAAATCGGATTGGAACCAATAGCCGCCTGATGCGAGCCACTCATTTATCTTTACCTTATGATTATCACCAAGAACTGCGGGTTTATTCAGGGCGCCAAAGGTTGGGAGAGTTAACCCCCAGTTTCCATCAGCCAACCTACCGATTGAATAATCCGTCAATTGCGGACCGAACACAACCGAGTCAAGCAACCTGCCGCCATTTTCTATCTTGTCATACAGGTAAACTCCCTCTCCTTCCTGAGCGAGGTTAAAGCCTAAATGCAAGCCTGGCGTGCCATCCGGATTATTTGCAAACAATACAAGATAACCTCGCGCGGGGATAACAGTCCCGCCCGGGAAGACAAACTTATTTGGAATAGAAGGATCATCTGTTATGCTCATACCGGCAAGTGAGACCGGGCTGTCGCTCTCGTTGTAAAGTTCAATCAGGTCCGGCGTGGTATCGTAATGGATATACGCGCTGCGATTTGCGGCAAGGATTTCGTTGATTCTCACTGGCGATAGACTGCGGTCAACTTTCCATACTCTTGATACAGTCACATACGCATTGCTTGTGTAAACAGGGTCATCTTGATAAAATCCGCAATCGCGTTTACCAACGACTTCAATTCTATAAGTTCCTGTTGGGAGATTTGTTAAAACAATTGGAGTAGTTATCGGTGTCTCAGCGCTCCACAGTCCGCCCGACATTCTCCATTTATAATGAGTGTATCCTGCGCCATATTGCCAGCTACTGGCAGGAATGCTATTGCCGCTTCTATTAATTCCCACTTTAATAACAGCGTCCCCACGGCTTGTAACACCATCCGGTATACCACTAATCAGAACGCCATACTGAGGGGCAGCGCCAAGGTTATTGCCATAAGCGCCGGCGCCAATCGCTGGCGAACCCTGTTTGAGGCTAAACCAATCCCAGAAAACCTGCGCTTGAGCCCAAGTTGTGAAATTAGTGGTCTCGGACAATTGCGGGATGTATTTGAACATCGGATCGGCATTAAAGTTATTTCCTCCCAATCCACTCCACGAGAACGGCATTAAATTGTTCGTGATAGTCACAATCGCGCTTACAATTGGCGAGCGCAGCAACTGCTCCGCATCATAAATAATATTTCCTTCAAAATAATAACCTGCGCCTTCCGTGGTGCCTTCATCGCTCAAGTTCAATACCCCAGCTTCAGTCTCAGTGCCGCCTTGTTTTGTCTGCCTGACAATAGTGTTATTGAGAAGAACATAGAAATTCCCCTCTTTTGCCGTGGCAACGTGGTCAAGATCGTAAAATATATTATTGATTATGGTTATCCTTGAAACATTTGAACCATCTCTGCCGCCGCTAACTCCGCTGGATGTATCAGGCGAGCCGTTTTTGTGGCAATGCATAAAGATGTTGCCTTCAACCCATGCATCTGTGCCGTCAAGATCAAGAATATCGTCGCCTGAGCCCATAAACACATTGTTGATGAATTGAACAATTTCGCTCGGACGGTTGCCGCCGGTGAAGTCAATGGCGTCATTATAACCGTGTGGCGCGCCTACAAAGTTCCGTATAAATATTCCGCGTCCGCCTGCTTTTATACCGCCAGTTCCGTGAATCGGTTCAAATGATCCTGTTGGCGTCGGAAAATTACAATCGCTGACTACAAAGGATGAGCCATCTAATGAGAGATATTGATAATCGGTTGAACCGAATGTGAGATGGCTCAAGTAAACGGTCCCCCCCGATGAGTGGATCGCCGTTGCGCCATTGTATTCAATGTGGGCATAAGCAATCCTTGTTTCCGGCGATCCAGCTCCCCCATTTATTGTTATACCGCCCCAGCGTACTGTAGTGCCCGGTGTCCGGGTAAATCTGATTGGCGCAGTCGGTGTTCCCTCGGCAAGCAACCTACCGCCGTTGGCAACAGTAATATTCGCGCCGCTATTAAGATAAACTGTGGTGCCAGGTTGTATTGTTAAAGTTGCCCCGGATGGTATTGTTATACTGCTTGAAACGTAATATGGTCCGTTTGCTGGCGACCAAGTTGTGTTGCCGCTCAATGTGCCTGAAACAGTCGTTACACTGCCTTTATCATACCAGACCGTTATATTTGTCTGGGCAAAAACAACACCGTTTGAATTAACGCTTTGAATCAGGAGTGTGTTTATTCCAGGATTAAGATTGACTGTCCCCTGCCATTGACCGCTCCATGCGACCCAATTAGCAACTGTATCATTAATTTTTATCTGACGGGTATGAATCACATTTGCCATACCGCCAAGAGTGAGAGAAGAACTCGTTGTATAGAGATAGCCCTGATTACTGGTTAATCCGCCGATATTAGTTACGGTAAGATACAAATTAATCTGGTTCAGCACGTTCGCCGCCCGCTGTGCTGTCCATGTCTTCATTCTGTTCACTGTCGCGGTATCGATGACATTGCCTAAATAATAATCCAGAGCAGGATGAATCTCGTTAGTACTGAACACTGTTGTGGCAAGTTCATAGAGTTGAGCGTAATAAGTCGGGACAAACTCTGGATGCTGCAAGAACTTCCGAACAAATGTTGTTTCGGAAGTCGCAGTGGCAGCGCGGAATATTGAATCTGTTGGCGGTCTGCGCGAACCATCGCCTTCGCCAAAATCGGTGTCGTTATCATGAGGTATAGCCTTAAATCTTGTATCAATTTCTCCTCTATAAATTGTGTAATCATCCGCTGTGCCATCGCTTCCAAGCGCGGTCTCTCCGAAACCGGTCAGACTTGACACAGCAAAATATCTCTGCCACTCAAGCACATCTATAACCTGGCTAACTGCTTTAGCCCAGTTAGTATCTGGCGTGTTGTCAAGGATGTATGTTAGGTTGAAGAGGTCGCTCCAGTCATTTTCGCTCCGGTTTGACTGTTTAGAATAGTTATAACCGCCTGTGGTATAACTCACCCAGTTTGTGCCTAAATAGTGCAGATTAGCCACGCGCATACATCTATAGAGGTTTCCACCGCCATCCAATGGATAGTGGTTTTTCGCCCAGTCAGTGTTTAATTCTTCAAGGTGCACATAGCATCCATATTGAGGACTACCGGCATTCGCGAGGTCAGTACCATTGACCCTGACTCTTACGAAATGTGAATCCTCAACTGGCAAGCCCGATTTTCTGAACATAATCGTTCCCATTACCTGCGAGTGTGTATACATCGTATTGAGATTGAACGCCTGTTGTCCTTTCCATCTTCGGTCATTAGGAATGTTTACCCGGAAGTTATGCGGAGTCGCGGCCCTTGTGCCGTTACCGCGGTTCCTGAATCCGCAAAGATAACGGATATCTGTACCGCTATCGTCAATTGTGATAAATGTCCCGTTCATCTCAGCATTTATTCTTCTACCAATACTGTCATCACCCCAGATACTCTGAAGTTCCTGCCGTTCAGCGGCTGTCATTATCAAACGATAAATAGGTTGTGTGAACCGGACGCCGGCGCTCGCATCAACCTGATATAACGCATTTGCAACCTGTCCTAAAACAACACCGTTTGTTTCATAAGCAGGGGCAGGCCAGGTGCGAGTTTGTCCAAACCGGTCTGTCGCTTCAACATAGAACTCAATAATCGTTTTATCAGGCATTGGTGGAATTTTTGCGGCAAAAATCATATCCCCGCTTATCCCATCATTATGGGCGCCGTCATCATACATCTGCGTGGAGCTAAATGCCGGCGGGGTTGTCGTGGTTACATCCCGCCAGTAGAGTCTTACAACTATATTATTTGTCTCTTCATCAAGGATTCTCGCCCTTATAGTAACTTCATTGGTCGGCGTTGGCACAGCAGGCAAGTGCGCAACATCAAGTATCATCGGCGGAATATTTGTTTTTGCCACACTATTTGCCCTGCCAGGGGTTCCTAAAGCATTTGTGCTAACTGCCCAGTTTTGTCCATAAATGTTTGGAAGATTAGGCTGGATAAGTTCTATTGATCTTCCGTATCCATCCGCTGCATTATACCATTCCCATCCACGATAAGTCCGTGAATAAGTCCAGACCTCAGAACCGCGTCTTCTGATCGCCCAATCTCCTTCGGTCGCATAATGCACTTCATTAACCACTTCTCCATAGGCGTTTACCAATCTTAAAATTTCATCAATATTGCTTAATCTTCCGGCAAAATTACCGATGACATTTGTCACATTCGGATAGAGCGCCTTAAAGGCATTCGTATCCGACGCAATAACAAGATAACCGCCTGCTGGAATGGTTATGTTCGGGAATGTAAAATCTGCTCCTTTTGTGAAGCGCCATCCTGTCAGGTTTATTGGCGCGTCGTGCGTGTTGTGTATTTCAATCCATTCTTCGTTGGTGCGATGAGATGGTGGATTGAACATTATCTCGCTAATAACAATCTTATTATCAAACCTCGCATTCGGGTCCAGAATATAGTTCCATCCGTTACCGCCAAATGGATTCGGAGGATTCGCAATGTCAGTAATCCCGTGATTTTGCGCCCAGCTGATTTGAACTATTCCGTTTGATGGCTGGTTGAATGTAAATATATATGGTCCTGCGCCACTGCCGGAAACCGATTGCGCTGGCGCGCCATTAATTAATAAGTCAGACGCGTCAACACCGATTACAGATTCATCAAATAAAACCGATATTCTGGAAAGTTCGCGAACAGTAGTTCCTGGAATAGGACTTACGGATTGAACTTTGGGCGGTATTGTATCCAGCGAATAATACTGCCAAGTTGAGCCCGGCGCGTTTTCATTAAACGGATTTGCAGCAGGGGCAAGGTCTGTTATTCCGTGGAACGGAGACCAACTTATCGTTATTATAGTTGAATTCGGAATAGTGAAATTAAAAGTATACACGGCTCCGCCACCAGTAACAGAAGTCGCCGGAATTCCATTCACCAGCAAATCATAGGCATCTACGCCTTTTACTGGCTCTGTAAAGGTTACTGTTATTTGCGTTAAATTAGTGACAGTTGAACCAGCCTGAGGTTGTTGAGACGATATGGATGGCGGCGTCAGGTCAATCAAGTTATATTGCCAGCTTGCATTAGGACGGGTTTCATCAAATTTGTTTGCCGGATTCGTGGCATCAACGATGCTATGGTTTTGAGCCCACCGTATGCTAACTGTTCCATAAGGAGGTTGCGGGAACGTGAATGTGAAAATCTGTCCGTCGCCTGTAACTGCAGTTGCCGGTGTCCCGTTAATTAAAAGGTCCTGTGCGTCCACATTTGTAACCGGTTTACTGAATGTTACCGTTATCTGCGTAAGATTGCTAATTGTAGAATTGGGCATCGGCGATGCGGAAAGAATTACCGGAGCGTTTGGATTCAAAAGGGCATATTGGAAGTTCGCGGATGGCGATGTTGCATCAAATAGACGCGGCGGTGTATCGTAATCCACAATGCCATGGTTTGTGCTCCAAGTAATATTTACATTTCCGTAAGCAGGCTGTGCAAAAGTAAATGTGTAGCTATTTGCCTGTCCGGAAACAGATGTTGCAGGAACGCCATTAATCAGTAGGTCCGAAGCGTCAACATTTTGAACAGGTTCGGTGAAAGTTACTGTTAAGTTGGTGAGGTAATAAACCTCTCCGGGCGCTGGGGTCACACTTGCGATTCTTGGCGGTTCAAGAGATGGGTCTGCTATCAAAGCGGTCATTTCCATGCTGATTAAAAAGTCGCTGCTTGAAAGGTTGGCGTTTAATGCCTGAATTGCTATTAAGTTCGTCCCATTGACCAACAAAGAATCAAGGTTGGTGAACGTGAAACTTTGGAGCGATAGAGGTTCCTGCGCATTGTAAGCCGGCGTGGTATTATCGTAAGTTATATCGCCCGATGTCCTTGTATTATACCTAATAACTTCAACCCCGTTAATCCACAATATATAGCCGTCATCACACAATGTATTTATTGTTATACTCTTTATAAACGGAAGGTTGGAAATCACCAGACGATGCAGCATATAAATTGCAGCATAATTATACCTCATATCATCCAGTACAGTATTTCCAACATAAGGCACCGGTGTTCCGTCAACGTCATAATAAAAAGGACCAGGTCCCTCCAGCCAGCCTGAATCATCAAAGTTCAGAAATCTCCATGCGCTAATCGGATTTGAAGCCTCTGATGTGCCTTTCTTATATTTCCAAACGGCATTGGTAGCAACTAAAACTGTCTTTGGCGGTTCAAGTTGATATTGCCAGCCTGCGTTTGCCGCATTGAACGAATTTGGCGGCGTTGCGAGGTCTGTTATACCGTGGTTTTGCGCCCAAGAAATTTGCACTATTCCATAAGTCGGCTGTGGGAAGTAGAATGTAAATTGCTGGTTGCCACCAGTTAAACCAATTGCAGGAGAACTATTAATCAATAGATCGCTCGCGTTCACACCTGTTACAGGTTCACTGAATGTGACGGTAACTGAGGATAACTCATTAACAGTTGAACCTGGCGCAGGAACCACAGAAGCGATCGTTGGTGGAGTTAAATCGGCTAAATTATAACTCCATGTTGCACCTGCTGCGGTGTTATCAAACGGCAGTGGCGGATAACCAGTATCAACAATTCCGTGATTTGAAGCCCACGTGATTGCAACATTTCCATAAGCAGGTTGCTGGAAAGTGAAGGTATAAGTTGTCCCGCTTCCGGAAACACCGGTCGCAGGAACGCCGTTAATCAACAAATCCGAAGCGTCAACATTAATCACGTTTTCGCTAAACACAACCTGAATGCTCGTTAGAGAACCAACCGTCCCGGGCGCAGGTGTGACTTGCACGATAACCGGAGCATTTGTATTTAATTGAGGTTGATTAACAATTACTGTAACAACCGCAGAGGTAATTGATTGCGAGTTGTTTTGAACCATAATAGCATAGATTGAATTTGTCCCGGCAGGCGCATTTGTCCAGACCGCAGAGTATGGAGCAGCAGAAACAGTGGCTATCGGATTATTGTTCCCATAAAACACAACATTGCTTATCCCCGCAGGCGAGTATGCGCTTGCCTGTATTGTGATGTTCGTCGGGTAAGTGAAGACCGCGTTGTTTGTCGGATTAACAATTGTGATAAACGCGGAGCCCGGATATTCCTCAAGCCGGATACCGCCAATCGCATACCCATACGGTCCATCTGTCGTCCCGTGTGGTTGTGGTCCGGTATACTGCGTGCAGTATATTGAAAAACTGCCGTCCGGACCCGGGTCAATATCTTCCCAATCCCACATATCGCCCGTGGTTGGCGTGTGGTTTAAACCGGTATTAATCGCCGCTTCGTTTGTCTTTATATTATTAGGATACTGGTCGTGAGTCAGTGCATTTACCGTGTGAGCGCTCCTGTATGAAACGGCTCCGGAAATTCCGGCTATCGTCCAGCGATTGGTATAAGTGCCTCCGCCACGAACCACTCCCCCCTTAAAACTATACCTCGCGTTCGGATTCAGATTCGTAAAGGTATAAACCACTAATCCATCGGATAAAACTTGCGCAATGCCATACGTGGCAGTGCCAAAATCCACATAACCGTTGAAGGTATTGTAAAGCGGTGTCCCGGGCGCAGGTCTGCCAGCCGTGCTTGCTCGTTGGACGGTTCCTGAATAAGTGATAATCAACCTCGCTGGCAGATTTGTGCCATTATTAATGTCCTTTAAATATCCAGCATTGCCCGGCGAATCGCCAAAGATATTCCACGTGGTGGTGTTCGGATGCGTCCCCGCGCCGGGAACATGATCGTTAAACGCTATCCAGCCAGCGCTCGGTCTTGCAACATTGATTGACACCGGCGCAGATGTGCTCATCAAACCGGAATTATCAGTCGCAACCGCTGTTAAAACGTAGTTTCCTGCTGGGACACCTGTCCAGTTATATGAAAATTCAGTGGTCGTGCTCTTTGCCTCGCCAATTTTCTTCTGTCCCTGATAAAATTCCACAATAGCAACCGTTCCATCCGCATCAGTCGCAGTGGCGGTAATCATAATGTTCGCCGGCTCTGTAAATGTTGCATTATTAGCCGGTGAAGTGATTGCAACTTTTGGAGGAAGATTTCCTGATACCTGAACATTAACAACCGTAGATGTTGCGCTTGCGCCCGTTGTGTCAGTTACAATAGCAAATACCTGATATGAACCATTTGGAATACTTGCCCAAGTATAATTAAACGGCGACGAGGTAACTGTTCCGACTAAATTTGAATTCGCGTAAAACGCTACTGATGCAACGCCGTAAAGCGAGGCAGCCTCAGCGCTCAAAAGAATATTGTTAGTAGTAAATGACGAGTTGTTTGACGGGGCGGTAAGAACGATAACCGGCGGAACGCTCACCTGCTCAAGGCTCAAAGCGGAAAGTGAATAACTGTATTGACCATCGGTTGCCTGACCTGTTGGAACTCTGCCTAAATATTGTTGAACCTTTACAGAGACTTGCCCATTAGCCGGGGGAACAATCTCCTGCCAGACAATCATTACACCGTCAGCGCGGTTTTCGCCGGCATTCCACGCCATCTGGTTTGTTGATAGATCGCTTATCTGCTCCGATGTTAGAGCTCCGAAATTAACAATCCCTTGCGCCCCCCATGCTGGAACGTGCGCGCCTTTGAAAGAGACGGCATCGTTCAAAGTCGCCATACTCCATCTGTTCAAATAACTGTTTCCCCTTACAGCGGTTCCCTTGAAAATATAGCGGCAATTTGGATTTAATCCTGTGAAGGTGTAAGTGGCGTGATTGTCGGCTCCAGCCAGCAAAAGGGTGTGTGGCAGATCGCCGCTGCCGAAATCTATGTAAGGCAAAAACCAATCCCCTGCAGGTGTTCCGGCATTCGGCTTGCCCATCGCGCCGCCTGTGCTGTAATAATTAGCGGTAATCGTTAAAGTAACTGGCAAATTTCTTCCGCTATAAATGTCTTTCAAAGGTCCGGAATTCCCAGGAGCGCCGTAATCAGTCCCCAACGGGTTCCATGCGGTTGCGTTTGGATGTGTGTTAGGTCCAGCGAAATGGTCGTTGAACGCGCGCCAGGTAACAGTTGCCTGTGGAAATACCTTAATTATATTTGTCTGCGAATAACTCCGAGCGCCGCTGTTATCCGTAGCAACGGCGTAAATGCGGTAAATACCGGAAGTCTCGCTATACCAGTCAATAACACGAATTATTTGCGCAAGGTTTGGAGTAACTTCCGACACTTTTTGAGAATTAGCAAAAATCTGGAGATTTGTGATTGTTCCATCGCTATCGCTCGCGCCGACGGTAAGCGTAATCGTTGCCGGCAATACAAATGAACTGTTATTCGTTGGAGTTAAAAGCGACACAAGAGGCGCCTGATTTTGCGGAGTTGTATATTGAGCTATTAAAGCGAGATTAAAACTAATATCGGAACTGTCGGGATTGCACTGGTGAATTTCCACAGCAATAACATTTTGACCTTCAACAAACAGACTTTTATTTATATTTGTTGTAAACCAAGTAGTTTCTTCAGTCCCGCCAACTACGTTAGCGAGCGTAGTGTAGGTTATCTGGGTTGTTCCGTCAGGAAAATTGTTCCAGAAAGCAAGTGTTCCATTTACGTAGACTACAATCCCGTCGTCTCTCAGAAAATTACAAATTATGTTAGTAATTAAATTAAGATTAATTACATTTATGGTTTTCCTGTAGTAGTAGGTTATATACTTATTATTCGGGTCGGGTCCCCATTTGTTCGTGGTTACCTCGTCGCCATCGCCATAACCGAATTCTGCCTGACCGACAGGCCAGGAACTATCGTCAAAAGTTGGCGATCTCCAGGCTGTCCCGAGGTCAACGCCATTATCGTTGTATTTCCAGAAATCATTTGTGGAAATAAGGTTGACCGTGGTTGAATCAGCCCCGTATAGCGTCGCGCCGATTACTATGATCAAACCCAATAGATATGAGATCGCCCTAATACTGCCATTTACAGACGATATAAATTTACCGTCTCCGCAAACTATATTATTGTACTTCATTTAACTACCTGTCTTTCAGGGGTTTACTAATAATTTGTATATCTAATCTTAAAAATTACTATTGTTACTATTTTTATTAGATGATTAAAACAGTTTTACATTCAAATTATTTGAATTCAACCGAATTTCACATTCATTCTGCACTTTAATAAAACAGCTTTAACCATATTCTTATTCTTGAATAAAGCATAAATCATACCATTTAGATTATTTTTTATTGATAATCAATCTGTTAGGATTTTTGATTAATTTTAAAGTGACTAAAATTCTTAAAACTTGCATTTTTTATTTATTGTTCCCTTTTTTACGCGGTCCGACATAGGACAAATCAAACGGTTTAAACCCAATTTTTTCTACGGGAGAACCCGGTTTGATACTAAAATTGCCATTTTCGGGGTCTATAAACATCGGGTCTGCAATAATACTGCCAGCATCTTGATTCCTATTTTTCTGCCATTCTGCTAAAGTTAATTTTTCAAATAATATATTCGTGCCAGTCCCATTCCAATAAAGGTTTGATCTGAAAATAAAATTTGTCCCTGAATAATTGCCGTCAAGAAGTTTACCTTCCTTCCACAGGACGATGTTTTTCTCAAAAATGAAACTCAGATGTTGTTCAGCCCGTGAGCGTTGAATCTGGTGATATTTTCCGAAAGCAAAGATATTATTTCTAACAATATTATCTTTACCATAATGTTGATGAAACCCGCCGTGGGTTGTTCTGTAGACAAGATTATTCTCAGCAAGAATACCAGTTGTGCCTTCATCAAAATAAATTCCCCATCCACCGTACCTTGTAGCCGCGATGTCGTGCCATAAGTTGTTTAATATTTTTGAACCAGCCTGTAGACCGAGCGTGTAAATGCCGCCCATATCGCTAAGGATGGGTCCGTCATTGTCAGAACGGGCACCGATGTGATGGACGTGATTAAACTCAACAAGATTATTAGTAGCAAGCGCCTTTGAATATCCCCAGGTCCAGCCGACTGAAATACCGGTATAATAGAAATCGTGTATTTCATTGTGGATGAGTCGGTTAGAAGGAGATTGTCCAATCCAGATGCCAATCGCGCTGTGGAAAATCAATCCCCCATTATAAATATTGCAGTCGCTAACCTCATTACCCATTGTAATTTCTTCTAATTTGTTACGGATTGCCGTTTCGCCAAGTTTAACACCACCTGCGCCAAGATCGTGTATATTGCAATAGGTGATTTTGTTATTCTGACATCCCCTTGACAGTTCAATCGCGTAAGTTCCGAGATTTTTAAAGTTGCAGTTAGTGAAAACACAATTTCGCATTCCCTGAGCCTTCACAGCCCCCGGAACACCAACCGCAGCCTGTCCAAACCCGCCAACCTCTGCCTTTGGTGGGGGCCAGATGTTGACCTTTTCATTCCCAGTATCAAAGCCGCCGGGAAAATACCATTCCGTGTGGGAAAAGGTTATTCCTTCAAATACAAGGTTTTCAACGTAATCCCTTTTTTCCGGAGCACCGATAAAATTGAGAGCAGTTTCTAAAACTGGAGCGATGATTTCTGCGCTGTTTATATTTTCGTCTGGCAACGGATAATAATATAAAATACCGTTTGACTTATCCAGGCACCATTCCCCTGGTGAATCCATTGCTTCAAATACATTCTCAACATAATAGAGGTCGTCCGGGTCAAGTTTGAACACACTTTTTTTGCTAAACATTATGACCCGTTTTTGATAGTCAATAGCCATTATAGGCAGATGCGATTCTGTCCAGCGATTCATAACAATGACTTCACCGTTTTTAACATTCTTCCAGACAGGCAAATCGCCGCTCTTAAAAACAAATCGGGACTGTCCTTGAGTCCAATCAACGCCGTTTGTGGCGTCTGGCACAGATTCAAGGGATAGATAACCTTTATTCGGATGCCGAGCGCGGGTTCTTCTCTGTCCGTTAACCCAGAGTTGATGAAAATACCATTTCCCCTCCCGCACTTCTGGTAATTCAACAGACCAAATTTTCCTCCCGCCTATTTCCGAAACCTTAAAACCGTTTATCTGCCGTCCAGCGCTGAGGAGCGGCTTTTCTCCAGGCATCGCAATATATCTGACCGGAAAATTTCCAGAACCGGAATCTTCAGAGGTAAATTCAAGCGGCTTGTTCAAAAAATATTTTCCTTCGCCAATATAAATCACTGGCGCAATATTTGTATTCTTTGACTTAAACAGGCGGACAGCCTCTTTTGCCTTCTGAATCGTGGCAAAAGGACCATCGGTAAAATCGGAACTTGGTTTTGGCAATTTCCCAGACCAGTTATCATTGCCGTTTGTCGCCACAAAAAAGACTCCCGGCGCAGGTTTTATCCTTGCCTCTTCTTTGCCGCATCCTGTGAAAAACATCAAAATAATAGATAAAAATAACCATACGCAAATCTCTGGCTTATAAATGATTTTCATAAAGCATTATCATAAATTAATAAATTATTATGTCCACTGATTAAGTTTTCTCATTAGATTCATATATCCTAGTAGGTATTCAATTAATTCAATTTAAAAAGTTTGGATTTATTGCCTTGGGAATTAACAAATACAGAGTGAGTTGCCTCGCGCTGAAAGAGGAGTTCAAATAGTAAAGTTGTTATAGCCCTTTGCAATGAGGGTAGCGCTACTATCAATGCTGACGGCTAAGGATTTTATTCTACCTAATGAAAATATTTAAGTAAGAGCATTCCAATAGTTCGGGCATAGAATATAATAGCCTTGATGCTCGCCAGAAAGAAACACCAAACTCTATTTGGTAACAACCTGTATTATTCGCAGTATTTGTAACTTTTTCTATTATTTCAGCAATTCTAACGCGGATTTTGCCACTGCGTCTGCGGTCAAATTATGATGTTTATATAGATGTTCCGCAACATAGGCAGATTGACCGAACTCGCCTTTAATAGCAAGCGAACGCATCCTGTGAGGAATATCTGCCATAGACAAACTGTGCGATAGAAGCGATGCCATACCGCCGGTTAACTGATGGTCTTCAATTGTGACAATGCGTCCGGAACAATCTTTAACAATTCTCCCGATAGTCGCAACATCCACTCTATTTATAAAAGGATTATTTATAACAGCGGCGTTGATGCCCTGTTGAGCAAGGAGTTTTGCGGCTTCAATTGCCTTTCCAAGTAGAACGCCCGAAGCGACAATCGCAACATCTTTTCCATCTTTTATAACCTGCGCCTTTTTCCATTCGTACGTTGCGTTTTCAACCCAGTGAACCGGGTATCCTTCTCTTCCGACAAAGAAGATGTAACTCTCGCCATCTTTTCCTTCCATTCTCTCTTTAGCCTGCTGTTTTATAGCCTGATACATCAGCGCTTCGGCTTCATCAGCGCAAGAGGGGGCGATTATCATTGTATGCGGTATAGCGCAGGTTGCGGCAAAATAGGTGGTTGCCTGATGCGAGGCGCCATCTGCCGCGTCCTGCAGTCCAATGTGCGAGAAAATTGCAATCAACGGCGCCTGAGATAGAGCGGACATAATCAACGGCAAATTCCCTTTTGTAATTCCAAATTGTCCAAATGTGTCAACGATTGGAATAAATCCCATTTTTGAGAATCCAGAGCCTGTGCTAACCATATTTGCTTCGGCAACGCCGACTTCAATGAACCTTCCCGGAACAGCCTTTTGAAAGCCGCTAATTCCTGTGGACCCCTGGACGTCTGAAGAAATTGAAAAAACTGGATATCCTTCCTGCGCGGCGCGAATAACCGCTTTTGCCAGACCAGACTGGACTTTGTCTTTTTTAACAGCAGGGGCTTGTTGAACTGAAGCCTTTGCTTTTTTCTCCGCTTCTTTCTTTTCCCACTCTGCTTTGAGAGACTTTGCCCAATCAAGGAATTCATTCGGCGGATTGCCTTCATATATTTCAATAATCCAGTCAACAATCTTTTCCGCGTTGCTTAATGGAAAACCGTGTCCGCCGGCTTTATCCTCCATTGTTGCTTTTATTCCGTAACCTTTGATCGTTTTAACCCAGACGCAGACTGGCTTAGCTGGATTTGACTTTGCCTCATTTACCGCTTTTTCTATTGCAAGATAAACCTCCTGAAGATTATGTCCGTTTTGAACTTTTATAACATTCCAACCAAGAACTGACAGCGACTCAAAAGTTGGCTGCATACTGTAGGCGTCTTTAGAAATTCTGCCCGAGAGTTTGGTATCGTTATCGCTAATAACCATTACGAACGGATTTACGAGTCCTTTGGAAGCGAGTCCTGGGATAGCTGCGAATGCCTCTTTTGCCTCGCCCTCCATTGAAGCGGCGTCTGAAATAGTGCAAATAGTAATTCTATCTCTGCCGGCGATTTTGTCTGCTATGGCGAGCCCCTGCGCTTGCGGAAGTCCGGAGCCCAACGGTCCGTTGCTTATTAAAACCCCTTCCGGGTTAAGGTGAGATTCTCCATGACCTGTAAGTTTGCTTGTTATGCTTCTGAAACCTTTCAGGTCATCAAAGGTCATCCCGTCAAAGCCATAATTTGCCCTTAACGCATAGACGCCGTTTTCGGTATGTCCTGCATCGTTAACAAAATTAAAAGCCTCATACCACTGGCGTCCTTTTGTGGCAAACATAATGCCGTGGATAGCGGCGTTTATCTCGGCAAAAGCGGCAGGTCCGCCCCAATGACAGGCTGCTCCGCCATTAACCGCGTGCATATTCATTAATGCCACAAGCGCGCGGGTAGCGCGCGGGTCGGCTAGGACAACATCTTCACCGGCGGCGTTTTTCACCTTAACCGCATATTTTGGCTGCCGCGTCGGTGTGCCTGCAAGTTTTACTTTTATGTTTAAAGGTTTCAGTGGCGGAACCTCTACCGTTTTTACTGCACCTGTATCTGCGCCCATAATTTCTTCCTTATAATCTTTTATGTCTGAATCATTAATTTATTAATAATATTTTAAATGTGAAGTAAGATTTTAAGAAAAGTTAACTGAATTAAGAATTAGATAATTCTTATCAGATAGTAATTTTGAATTGCTGGTAAAAGTCCAATTATTCAATATGCCATCTTCTCAATCCGTACGGCGCAAGGCGAATCGGGATATTTTTGAACTCTGGGTGCGCTGACTCGATTGCTTCTATGAGACTATGTTTGTGTCTTGTATTTTCGTTCATAAGCAAAGTAATTGATCCGCCGGCTCCGCCTGCGCCATTAACTTTCCAGCCGATTACATCGAATTTTTTTGCGATCTGAATAACCGCGCGGGCTCGCTCGCCAACAAGTTCAGGATGAAGTTCTGCCTGAGCCTCTGTGTTTGCTATCATCGTCTTGCCAAATGCCTTTAAATCGCCGCGGATAAGAGCCTTTTTTCCATCTTCGGCGCTCTGCCTCAATGGTTCAAGGTATTTTCTGAATTGCGGAGAATTTTCAAGTCGCGCAATGACAGATTTATGAACGTCAGAGGAGGAATGCGGTTTGCCTAAATAAATCAGGAGCAACCTTGATTCAAGTTCTAATTCCACCTCTTTTTTCAAATATATGGGCGAGATTGTTGCATCTGGATATTCAGTCATTTCAATAAAATTCACACCGCCATAAGCCGAGCAGAGTTGATCTTGAATCCCGGACTGCAATTTAAGAATTTCGGTTTCAACATAGTGTGCCTTTGCGGCTATTTCGTGGCTAGTAAGCGCGCCGCCAGAGATTAAATCCAGCGCGCCGATTACCGCAACAGAAACCGCAGCGGACGTCCCTGTTGATGCGCCGGCAGGGGCTTCTGAAAAAATTGAGACTTCAAGTCTTAAGTTTTTAGGAAGATTGAACAATCTAAATGCGGCTTCAATCAATGGGTGTTTTGAAAAACTTTTTGCGTTCGCCTTAATGTTATAACTGTCCCCATAATTTTCGGCATGGATTGTTATCTGAGGCTGACCTTGCGTCTTTTTTAAAACATCAACCAAAACTTCAACGTAAGGGAAGACTGCTATGTTTAGTACTTTGCCGCTTCCGGCAAACCAGGTATCAGTCCATCCGCCAAGGTCGCAAATCCGTATAGGCGCTGTGCATTTTATGAGCATAGATAATTTCTAACATTTTATAAAAATCGGGCAACAGCATTTTTCCATAAGCATCTGCATAATTAGGATTCTATGATATTATAATCATTTGGGGAAATTAGTTTATAAAAAAGAATAAAAGTTCGCCGAGTGCTGAGAGGCAATGCCAGCGGATTTATAGTCTTTTCCAATCGCGACAAGGGTAGCAAGACCCTTAACGATCGGAATTCAGTTTAGGCACCAAAATATAAAAAAAGATGCCGGTTTTTACCGGCTCTTTTACGCAAAATTCTTATATTTTTAGACTTAATTTGTTTCAGAATTACGGGCCTGGTTATTTACCGGTTCAGTATTGTCAAGCATTGTTTGATGAAAATTATCTCCGACCTCCGGAGCGTTCGCCGTTGTTTGCCCGGAATAGTTCAACGACTCTCCGCTCACACCGGCGTCACCATTGTTAGAAAGTTTATCTGGCTCTGAGGAGGCAGATATTGATGTGGTTTGCGCTTGTTCTTGCGCAGCAGCGGTCTGGAGAGCGCCATTCTGGGATACTCCGGTTTGAAGTCTCTGTTGCGGCTGCTGGGACGCTGATTGGACAGATTGCTCCCCGTTAATTGTCATCTGTTCAAAGGCGGGTTTTATGGATTCAATTTTGTAGGTTGTTTTGTGTGGTTCCTGACCGAATTCAAAAGTCTCACCCGGTTTCTTGCCGATCATTGCTTTTGCCATCGGAGAGAGGTAACTAATAATGCCCTTTTCTTCGTCAAAGTCCCATGCGCCCAAAATTGAGTATGTCTCGCGACGCATAGAAGAGAGGTCTGTTAATTCAACTTTTGTTCCAACGCTAACTACTGCTGTGTTTGGATTTGAAAAGTCTGTACCCTGCGCCATTGCAAGCATCTTTTCTAGTTCATATTTTTGTTGAAACAATAATTTTTGCGCTTCCTTGGCGGCTTTATATTCGTGATTTTCGCTTAAATCGCCATAACTTCTGGCGTGAGCGATATCGCGCGAGTTCTGCGGTATTTTCTTCTGGACAAGTTCATCATATTCTTTCTTTTTCTTTTCAAGGCTCTCCCAGGAGACAATCAGAACAGACTCGTGTTTTGCGGCTTCGCGGGTCAAGAGGGATTTTAAAGAGGGATAGGTTTTGACTATGCGTCCAAGCAACGCGCGTCTATCCATATCGTTGAATCCGGTAAAAATCTGGATGGAACGTGTTATGTCTTTTATCACATCCAATTCTGCGGTTCGCAACAGGTTTAACACCAGTTCGGGTTCATCGGCGAGGATATCGGCAAGTCTGTTAGATTTCTTCTCATTTAGAATGTCCCGTTCAATTGCCGCAAGCATTGCCCTCAACAATTCCGCGCCGACGAGGTCGGAAAAAACTTCCAACTTTTTCTCGGTTAACTCTTTTGCAATCCAGTATAACAGGTCGCTGCTTGCCGTGTGTTGGTTGATAAGTCGCAAGAGATGCTCTCTGAAGACTTCAATATTTTCGTCTTCCATCAGGATATGCGCGAGTTCTGGAACAAGCCGCCAAGGGACATTATTTATTGTCTCTAACAATATCCCCTGCCATTTATCCGGATAAGCTATTTTAAAAGTGTTAAGAAGCCGTCGATGCTTTGGTGATGGCACCTGTTCAAGCACCGTAGCGAGCGATGGCAATTGAGACCAAACATCGGCAACAGTTATACTGCCCGGCGCAGGCTCGAGCCCCGCGGCGGATAAAAGATCATCGCGAACAAAAATTGCCTCAATCGCAACGCCAGGCTGAGTCCGCTGGTGCGTCGCAATTTCGGAATTCAATTTTTCAACAAGTTCACCAACCACAGTCTCTTTATCAGGAAATTCATTTAAATTTTTAAGTATTTCAGACGCAATCAGTACCCGCGCTTTCAAACCGCGGGCTTGATAAAAATCATCAACCAATCGTTCGTGCTTGGATTTTACTGTTTCAGTATAAACAATCGGCTCGTTAATTTTTCTCGGCAAAACAAAATGACCATCCTCTTTAATCTGCATTTTTGCCGTCTCCCACCATTTTTTCCAGTCATCGTGAATTACGTCTGGCACGAGAATTTGCTGGATTTGCATTGCCGTTGCCTTGTTCCCGTAGCTTTTCAAAACCATTTTAACAAGTTCTAAATGATTCGTTGCGGCAAGTTTCTTCAATTCATCAAGATTGGTCAGCTTTTGCGCCAGGATATGGTCTTTGGATATCGGTTTAAGGACTTGAACTGCGAAATTCAACTCCATCGTATGCCCCCTCCTATCCTTAAAATCAATGGTCATTCGGGCAAAAACGGTATCTATGGACAAAATTTTCCCTACTCCCCAGGTTTTATGAAAACAAAATCCATTCTCTGCCAGTTTTACAAGTCCATCAAGGTTCTGGCGGCTAAGTTTACCGGCTGTAACTAACTTTTCTAATTGCTCTCTCATACTATTTATATTCTTCAAAATACCTATACAAAATTTGACAATCAACATATTATATCAGAATGGTGTTAAAAAAACCAAGAGAAATCGCGTTAAAGATTCTCAATGAAACCTCGGAAGCAGAAAATAGGCGTCCACTTCCGAATTCAGAACATTTTGACAATGAGATCGTTACAGATACTGAAAGCATTGCGTCGCCAGCTAATTTAAAACATCAATTTATAGAAGAGAGATTGGCTGAAACATTAAGAACCACCCCGTTAACCGATGCCGACCGACGGCTTATCTGGGAACTCTGTCTTGGTATCAAAAAATGGCAATTGACACTTGACTGGCTAATTTCACAAAAGACGAAAATTCCGCCGCGCCATCATTCCCTGGCAAATATATTGCGGCTCGGTATATACCAGATTATTTTTCTATCAAAAATTCCAGACCACGCCGCTGTAAATGAGTCTGTTGAACTGGCTAAAAAATATGAAAAGCTGGAATTTGTCGGTCTTGTAAATGCGGTTTTGAGAGGTTTTACGAGAGAAAAAGAGAAGTTTAAAGAATTGATAAAAGAAACTAAAAAGACCCAACCGCATATAGGTTATTCTCATCCAGAATGGTTATACAATCACTGGAAAAACGGCTTTGGAGAAGAAAATGCTATAAAACTGCTTAAGTGGAACAATATTCCTGCAAAGACCTACGCCCGTTTGAATACGTTGCTGGTTTCTGCTGAAGCTTTATTAAACAAATGGGCGGAGGAAAAAGTTCGTTACAAACCCGTTTTATTTCAATGGACTGGAGAAAACCTTGTCTATGAACTGAAATCTCATCCCCCGTTGTGGCAACTTGAAACTCTGCAAAAGGGATGGTTCTACATTCAGGACCCGAGCACATTGTTAGCGGTAAAACTTCTTGAACCTAAAGAAGGAGATAAAATCCTTGATTTTTGCGCTGCTCCGGGAGGAAAAACCACCTTCATAGCGCAGTTAATTCGCAACAATGGCTTAATTTTAGCTCACGACACTAACCTCCACCGGCTTGAACTTCTCAAAGAAAACCTTGACCGTTTAGGTGTGAAATGCTGCAGGGTTGTAGATTCCAGAATGTCCGGTGAGATTGAGTTTAACGCTCCTTATGACCGTATCCTTGTAGATGTCCCCTGCTCCAATACAGGTGTGATGAGACGTCGCGTTGAATTGCGCTGGCGGTTAAAGCCGCAGAAATTTAAAGAATTGCAAGGCTTACAACTTGAGATTCTTTCAAAAGCAGCAACTTATTTGAAACGAGGCGGAACGCTTGTTTATTCAACCTGCAGTATTGAGGCTGAAGAAAACAGTCAGGTTGTTGAAAAATTCCTTGCTCAAAATAGAGGATGGAGGCTTGATATACAAAAGAGTTTGTACCCATTTGCAGATGGAGTCGACGGCGCTTACGCCGCAAGATTGATTAGAGAAGTTTGAATATTTTGCACTAAATCATCAGCAATTGATATAAAAAGACCTTTTGTAGCGATATCGAATTTTTAAAACAGATACAGGCAAGTTGTTTTGCTATGCAAAGCAAGAAGGGTGTAAAATATTGTCTAATATTGCTTGCAGCGTAAGTAGCGTTGACATCAATCCCAATGATTCGGATAAATTTCAATAATTTTTGCTATTTTTCTTGCGTAGAAATCAAATTTATTTTAACAAATATCTGAAAAAGTTAGCCAACAAAACATTAACAAAATTGATTGAATTATGAATGAAGCATTCCCGAAGATTACACAGATAAAGTATGAAGGACCGGATTCAAAGAATCCATTAGCCTTCAAATATTACAATCCTGAAGAGGTTGTAGAAGGCAAGACTATGCGCGATCACCTAAGGTTCTCGGTGGTCTACTGGCATACAATGCGCGGCACTGGCGCTGATATGTTTGGTCGCGGCACATTCTTTAGACCATGGGAGGATGGCACCGATTCTGTGCAAATGGCGATCAAACGCGCGAAAGTGATGTTTGAATTTTGCACAAAACTTGGCGCTCCATTCTATGCGTTTCACGATAGAGACGTTGCCCCAGAGGGGAAAAACCTTCGCGAAACGAATAAAAATTTGGACAGGGTTGTTAAGGAGTTGAAAAAATTGCAGAAGGACACCGGAGTAAAATTATTATGGGGAACGGCTTGTCTATTTGCGCATCCGCGCTATATGCACGGCGCAGCCACAAGTTGCAATGCCGACGCATTTGCCTATGCAGCGGCTCAAGTTAAAAAGGCGATTGAAGTTACCCACGAACTTGGAGGCGAAGGTTATGTTTTCTGGGGCGGTCGCGAGGGGTATCAAACACTTCTCAACACAGATATGAAACGGGAACTTGACCATCTTGCAAAGTTCCTTCATATGGCGGTTGATTTCAAGAAAGAAATCGGGTTTAAAGGACAATTCTACATTGAACCAAAACCAAAAGAGCCGACCAAACATCAATATGATTCTGACGCGGCGGCGTGTTTGAATTTTCTGCGTCAGTACGATTTACTTGATCATTTCAAACTAAATATTGAGACTAACCACGCAACACTTGCCGGACATACCGTTCAACATGAACTTGAAGTGGCAGGCTCTGCGGGGGCGCTCGGGTCAATTGACGCAAATACCGGCGACTTGATGCTTGGCTGGGACACCGACCAGTTCCCGACGGATGTTTACCTCACAACTATGATTATGTACACTATTCTAAAATATGGCGGATTCACCACCGGCGGCACAAACTTTGACGCAAAGGTGCGCAGAGAAAGTTTTGAGCCAATTGACCTCTTTTATGCTCATATTGGCGGTATGGACGCATTTGCGCGCGGGCTTAAGATTGCCGCCGAGATTCGCAAAGATGGACGTCTGCAGCAGTTCGTAAAAGAACGTTACAGTTCCTGGGATAGCGGTATTGGCGCGGATATTGAAAAAGGAAAAGTTGGCTTTAAAGAACTTGAACAATACGCGTTAAAGATGGGCGAGGTTAAGACCAACAAGAGCGGACGTCAGGAGTATCTGGAAAACCTGATTAACGAATTCATTAAGTAAAAAACCTGCTATCAAGCAAGCTGGTTTATTTGCTTATTAGTTGTAGAAATACAAACGCGGGAGAAAAAATTCTCCCGCGTTTTTGTTTAAATGGTTAGAAGTATTTTAATTACTGCTTTTCAGGAGGCAGCACTTCCAGCAATTCAATATCAAAAATCAACACGCTGTTTGGCGGGATCTTTTGACCGGCACCGCGCTCGCCGTAAGCCAGTTTTGCCGGTATAAACAGTTTCCATTTATCCCCTTCTTTCATCATCTGCAATGCCTCAGTCCAGCCGGGAATTACAGCATTGACCGGAAAGATAGCGGGTTCATTCCGTTCAACAGAACTATCAAACACTGTGCCATCAATCAATGTCCCGTGATAATGAGTTTTCACAGTGTCAGTTTCTTTTGGAGTTTTGCCTTTGCCAGATTTAATCACCTGATATTGCAAGCCGCTTTTGGTTGTTTTTACACCTTCTTTTTTGGCGTTTTTAGCGAGAAACTCTTCCCCTTCTTTAAGGTTTTTCTCTGCTAATTGTTTTTGTTTGTCCTGAAATTTAGCCATCATTTCAGTTCTGAAATTATTGATGGTTTCCTTCATTTCAGCCTCTGTTAATGCGGTTTTCCCGGCAAGGGCGTCGGCTAAACCTGCCGCCAATGCCTTTGGATCAACCTCAATATCGTTACGCTTGAAGTTGCTGCCAATATCAGCGCCAATACAATAACTTATCCGCTGTTTTTTATCTTGCAGATTAGGCTTGCTGTCTTGAGCCAAGAGGACACTTGCCATAACGGCGAGTCCTGCCGAAACAATTAGATATGATTTCATTTATTTTCTATTCTTTCTAAACCGCGAATTATAACGCAGTTTTTAAACTCTAAACCTTAATTGAACATAATGTCAAAATTATTTTTAACGAATTCTGCAGTTTATGAATCATTAGCATTGAACTTATCATTTGATTTTAAAACCGATTAAAATACAACGTTATATAAAAGTTTGTATCCAATAGCCTATTAACAAACGCTTCCAACCCCGACAGGGATAGGTCAGTCTATCGCCAAATAATTTTGATGAATTTAATTTCACCCAAAATGCGTTTTTTTAAATTCTAATGATTCAGGGATAGTCAAAAATAATGAATGGCAACTTGAAATTTAAACAAAAAGATAAATAATCTTTGCTTGTGCGGTTTATAAAAGACATTTTATCAGAGGCGAGGGCGCAAGGGCGCATTGTAATCTCATTTGAGTTTTTTACTCCCAAAACGGCTGAGGGCGAGGTCTTGCTCAATGAAAAGACCATTCCTTTTTTAAAGAGCCTGAGACCTGATTTTTGCTCTGTAACTTATGGCGCCGGCGGCAGCACACGAGGTAAAACGCTTGACCTTGTTGATTCTATTCAGCGCAAACAGGGAATCGTTTCTATGGCTCATCTTACCTGCGTAAACGCAACCCGCCAGGAAACAGTGAATATTATTAATGAAGCGAAAAGTCGTGGAATACAGAATATACTTGCGCTTCGCGGCGATCCACCCGGAGGGGGTGGTGAATTCAAAAAAATTGATGGAGGATTTGAATTTGCCTATCAACTTGTGGAATTAATAAAACAAATCGGCGGTTTTTCAATCGGCGTTGCCGGTTTTCCAGAAGGGCATATTGCCTGTAAAGAGGGCAAACATACAGACTGGGATAGATTAAAATCAAAAATAGAAAAAGGGGCGGATTTTGTAATAACCCAGTTGTTTTTTGATAACACCTATTATTTTGAAATGCGAGATTATCTTGTCAAAAAAGGGGTAAATATCCCGCTTATTCCTGGTATAATTCCGGTAACAAGCGCATCGCAGATTAAGAAATTTACCGCTTTATGCGGAGCGACAATTCCAGAAGGGATGCGGTTAAAACTTGATGAACTGGGCGATGACGACGCGGCGACCACTGAATACGGCATTGACTTTGCAACAAAACAGTGTGAAGAATTACTGAAAAATGGCGTCCCCGGACTCCATTTTTACACCCTTAATAAATCAACACCGACGATGAGAATAATTAAAAACCTCGGGTTGAGATAAGATAGCGGCAAGGTTGACATTGTAAAAGAAGCAGGTTTACTCATTCTTATTTGATTGTAACAAAATACTGGTTGATGGGTCTATGATTATAAAAAGAGATATATCGGAAATGAAATGTAAAGATTTACTTAAACTGCTGAATGAATATGTTGACGGGACGATAGACCCCAAGATATGCGAAGATTTTGAAAAGCATTTATCCGGGTGCAATCCCTGCCAGATTGTTGTTGATACATTAAAAAAGACAATAACCCTTTATAAAGAGGGCAAACCTTACGAACTGCCGATAGAATTTAAGGAAAAATTGCATCAGTCAATTCGCGAGAAGTGGAAAAAAGAGTTTAGCGAGAAGAAATAAAATTCTGTATTTATATAAATTTTCCTCGTCAAAAAAATTCAATTCGTTTTAATAATGTTTATAATTCCTGAAAATGGCTACTCTTGTATTTGACATAGAAAGTGTTGCGTTGCCGATTGAACTGTTTGACGAGGCGCAACAGGAATATTTATTCAGAGAACTGGAAAGAATTCCCGATGACACCCAGAAGGAACTCCGACGACAGGAAATCAACCGCCAACTTGCGCTCTGGCCGCTTACGGCGCGCGTGGTCTGCGTAGCAATGTTGAACGCCGATACAAAGCGCGGCCAGGTGCTCTATTTGTGTCCGGATGAATCAACTGAAGATGAAGAAGAACAGGCAGGACCTGTGGAATTTGTGCCGTTTCCTGACGAGGTTGAGATGCTGACGGCATTCTGGGACGTTGCTAAACATTACGACCAGATTGTAACATTCAACGGCAGGTCGTTTGACGTGCCGTTCATCTACCTTCGTTCTGCCATTCTTAATGTCCCGATCAGCCGAAAAGACTGGCTCGGATATCGCTTTGCCACCGAACCCCATTGCGACCTTGCCGAACAATTAACATTTTACGGAATAAGCGGCAGAGAAGGCGCCGCAAGGAGATTTAACCTTGATTTCTATTGCAAGACATTCCAGATTGACTCTCCGAAATCTCACGGCGTAACGGGAAACGATGTAAATCAACTTTTTTACGAAGGAAAACATCGCGAGATTGCCGAATACTGTTTGCGCGACGTGCGGGCTACAGTTGAACTTTATCACATCTGGAAAGAACGGTTGGCAGGAATAAAATAAAGACGAACAGTTTTATATTTTTAACAGAATGATTAACTCTAAGTTTAAAAATCTCCCGGTAATATTCGCGTTAAAACAGGAGGCAAAATATTTCAATCCGCCGCCAGGTATTCAGTTATTTTACTGCGGAATGGGGAATAAAAACGCTGAAAAATTCATCAATGAACTGCTAAAAAATTCTCGTCCATCTATTTTATTTACCTGCGGGCTTGCCGGAGCGCTAAACCCTGGGATTAAACTTAATTCAATCGTCTTCTCCGCTTCAGAGGAACTTGCTTTGTTGTTCAATCAACTTGACGCAATTGAAGGGCGATTTTACTGTTCAAACAGAGTTATATGCAGTTCAAAAGAAAAACTTGCGCTATATCGTGAGACCGGCGCCGACGCGGTTGAAATGGAATCGGGTATAATTAAAGAAATTTGCAAGAGGCATAATATCCCTGCTGTTACCGTGCGTGTTATTTCTGATATTGCACAGGAGGACCTTCCGCTTGATTTTAATGACTATATTGATGAGAACGGGGATATTAAAATAAGCAAAATCTTAATGAAAATTGCTACTAATCCACAACTTGCGGCGCGTTTGATTAATTTTCAAAAACAGACTGATAACGCCGCGCGGGCGTTAGGAGAATTTCTTAACAAATTCTTTAAAGAAGCAACTCAGTTCGGGAAATAGCCCAAGGCGCGCAGAGAAACGAATGCGTCGCGTGAGTCTGTTTTTGAGCCGATAATGATATGGTCAACGAGTTCAATTTTCAAAATCTGTCCGGCTCGTATTAATTCGCGCGTAGTGCGGATGTCGCCGTCGCTCGGTGTCGGGTCGCCGCTTGGATGATTATGGACAAGAATTACCGACGCGGCCCTAGCTATGATTGCCTTGCAAAACACCTCGCGCGGGTGAATGATTATTGTGTCAAGAATCCCATCAACAACTTTTTCAAACTTTATCAATCGCTTTCGTGTATTTAATAAAACCACCCATAGCGTTTCAACCGGGCAATTGACAAATTCATCCTTGATTACCTCAACCACTTTTTCAGGCGTGTTTAACAACGGCTGTTCACGACGGGTTTCCTCGCTCATTCTTCTGGCAAGCGTAAAAGCCGCCTTTAATGTTACGGCTTTATCGCGTCCGATACCGTTAATTTCAGTCAATTCTTCAACCCTCGCCTCAACAAGACTTCTCAAAGAGCCGTTGAATTTTGCCAGTAATTGTTGCGCAACATTAAGAACTGACGCGCCTTTTGTCCCTGTTCTTAACAAAATAGCCAGAAGCTGGGCGTTGGATAGATTTTCAGCCCCGCGCTGGACAAGCAACTCGCGCGGTCTTTCTTCTATGGGAAGGTCGTGTATTCGCATTGTTAAGCAAGGAGGATTATAGGTTTTTTTAAAATTGATTCAAACAATTTGTTAAAGCCATTTTCTCCCATCATTTTGAGATAATGTTGTTATGATATTAATTCATCAAAGTAGAGAAAGGAATGATTATGAAAAACATAGTAAAATATTTGGCTCTGGCGGTGATACCCGCTCTTGCGGTAATGTTGTTATCAACAAATATCTTTGCGGCGAACAAAGAGGGCAAGGAGGTAAAGATAAAACCCGAAGATTGTCCCAAAGCGGTCTTGGACGCCGTTAAAGAAATCGCAAAAGACGGGACGATTGTTGAAATTGAGAAAGAGGTGAAAAACGATGGAGCCGTTGTTTATGAAGTTGAGGTAAAGAGAGCGGATGGAAAGAAAATTGAAATAAAAGTGGCAGCCGATGGGAAAGTAATCAAGACCGAAAACGATGACGATGAGGATGAATCGGCTGATGACAATGATGATGATTCTGATAATAACGAGAAGGAAAAATAAATCCTGAATTATATCAACAACTGATTCTTAACTGCTATTGCTTGATAAGGCGGCAACACAAAGGTAAATTTTATTTATGCGCGTCCTCGTGATTGAAGATTCACCGCGCCTTTGCAAGACTGTTGCCGCGTTTTTACGGAGAAACGGTTTTGCTGTAGATTCCGCGCTGGATGGCGAAGAAGGTCTGTTTTTAGCCGAAGCATATCAATATGATGTCATCGTTCTTGACCTGATGCTGCCAAAAGTTGATGGGCTAACAATTTTAAAGAAATTAAGAAAGTCTGAAAATCCAACCGCTGTATTAATACTTACTGCGAAAGATTCGGTCAACGACCGTGTAACAGGGTTAGAAAACGGAGCCGATGATTACCTTGTTAAACCATTTGCTCTTGAAGAACTACTTGCCCGCATTCACGCATTATGCAGACGCGCATATTCGGACAAAAAAACAAAAATCGTAATCGGCGACCTTGAAATAGACACCGCCGCCCGTAAAGTAACGCGAGCAGGAAAACAAATACAACTCCAACCCCGCGAATATGCTTTGCTTGAATACCTTGCCAGAAGACGCGGGCATATTGTAACAAGGGCTGAAATTGAAGAACATATATACTCAGACGAAATTGATATAATGAGCAACACTGTGGATTCTGCCATTTGCGCCATCAGACGTAAACTCGCAGAGGCAAATCCATCTCCATTAATACATACCCGACGGGGACTCGGATATGAATTATCGCCTTAATGAAAACTATTCGCCAACGTCTATCCGCAAATCTGCTGATAGCCCTTGCCACTCTTCTGGCAATAACAGGGCTAATAATCTCATTATTGACAAGCGCATATCTGGAAAACCAGTTCAACTCCGCCCTTCTGGCAAAAGCCGAGGCTATTATGAGCCTAACAGAATTAAACGGTTCGCGGATTGAGTTAGAATTTTCAGATGAAATAATGGCTAAATATGATAAGGGGGGAAGCGATTTCTTTGAAATCTACCGCTCAGACGGCAAAACCGTTGAACGTTCGCGTTCTCTTGGCGACCTTCACCTACCGATAATCCCGCAAACCGATGAAGATACAGCCCCTGTTTTCAGGAATATGAAATTCCCGGACGGCAGACTTATTAAAACCGTTACTGTCAGGTTTTATCCGCAAACGGGGACAATAAATAAAAGGACTACAAAAAAGGTTGAAGCGATACTCATTGTCGGCTCGGATAGAAAAGGATTAGACAGGACAATAAGCACAATACAGCTGGTGTTAATCGGCTGCGGGATTGTATTGCTTTCCGCAGTATTTATTGTGGTTAATTATGTTATTAAACGAGAATTGAAGCCTCTGGAAAAACTTGCCGATGAGGCAGCAAAAATTGATGCCGAAACCCTTAATGCAAGGTTCACAACAACCAGTTTGCCGGGCGAACTCCTCTTGATCGCAAACCGATTGAATGAAAGTTTAGCCCGTTTAGAACAATCATTTGAACGGGAACGGCGGTTTAGTTCCTATATTGCCCACGAATTAAGAACGCCCGTTGCGGAACTTCGCGCAATCGCAGAATATATCATAGCCTACCCAGACGCCCATTCCTCCGAAACAGATAAAGAAATTTTAGCCATCGCCATTAACCTTGATTCAATCATTCAAAAATTGACAATGCTGGCTAAAGCCGAGCGTTCAGACCTCCAGACCCAAAAACAAAATATCAAACTCGCCCCTCTCCTATCCGATATTTGTTCTGCTTTTAAAACAACTATAAATAAACGAAATCTCAATCTAAAAATAACAGCAAACGGAGAAATCTTTTCCGACGAAATATTGATTAGAACTATCCTGTCAAACCTAATAGAAAATGCCGTTGAATATAGCCCGGAAGGAGAAACAATTAAAATCGAATCAATAGAAAAAAACGGATTTGTGAATATAAATATAACGAATAAAGTTTCAGACCTTACCGATGAGGATATAAAACATTTCTTTGAAAGGTTCTGGCGAAAAGACAAAGCTCGCTCGCCATCTTCCCATATCGGGTTGGGGTTAAACCTATCAAAGGCAATTGCGGATATGTTGGGTTATAAACTTACCGCCTCGTTGAACAACTCTGAATTGACCATTTTAATTTCAAATATCCCTTTAAAAAGTAATTAAGCAAGCAATCCCATAATCATTACCCAAAAACCCGTGGATTGATTTTGAAACAGAGTGGAATAAAAGGCTATTTTTGAAAGAAGCCCGTTATTGACGCAATTTTTATTTTTTCTTGTAAAGATTAGAAAATTGTTTTGAATGTTCACAATGTCTGAACTGCTTGCTGTAATTATACTTGGAATAATTGAAGGGGTAACCGAGTTTTTGCCGGTTTCTTCAACAGGTCATCTGCTTATAGTGGAAAATCTCGGGTGGGTTCCGCGTCAAACAGACGTATTCAATACGGTAATTCAATGCGGCGCTGTATTAGCGGTTTTAGCGGTGTTTGCCAAACGAGTAAAAGATTTGCTTTTTAACTGGCGTAAACCAGAAGTCACCGATTATTTGCTTAAACTCGCAGTAGCATTTTTCATCACTGGGTCGGGCGGCTTACTTCTAAAAAAGTTTGGTCTGCGTCTTCCTGAGGAAGTTGCTCCGGTTGCAATGGCAACATTGATCGGCGGCATTTTGATCCTGTTAATTGAATATTCTCTTAAAGGTAAAAAATTGAGCGATGAAATTGGTTGGGGTGTTGCCGTTGGAATTGGAATAGCGCAACTTGTTGCCGGCGCTTTTCCCGGAACATCCCGTTCAGGCGCCACAATACTATTCGCAATAGCAATGGGGATTTCACGACCAAAAGCGACTGAATTTTCGTTCTTGCTCGGAATCCCAACCCTTTTCGCAGCAGGGGCTCTTGAGATTATCAAAGCCCGTCATCAACTTGAAACAGGTGGTCTGGTTTATCTTGCAGTTGGAACGACAATTTCAACAATTACGGCATTTCTTGTGGTTAAATGGCTATTGAAATATGTTCAAAACCATACCTTTATACCATTTGGATGGTACAGAATCTTGCTTGGAATCCTGATTTTCATTTTTAGATAAACTGAGCGAATGAAAGAATTTAAATACCATTTGGTCTATCAATGATTATCAACAAAATTCTGGATTTTAAGATTAAATTCGTTAATTTAGGCTTATGAAGAAGAATGGAATAACTCGCCGCGACGCAATAAAGGGAGCAGGAGCGCTTGTATTGCTTGGAGCCGTATTTTCAGAAAAGAGCAATCTCAAAGGTGCAGAACAGTTAAAACAAAATGCGCAATTTGTCTATTGCCTCAACACAGGAACAATCAGGGGGCAGCGGCTTCGCCTTGATAAAATCGCTGAGGTTGCAGCAAAAGCCGGTTTTCAGGCGATTGAACCATGGATTAGCGATGTTGAAGATTATGTAAAAAGCGGCGGCTCTTTAAAAGATTTAAAGAAAATAATTGCCGACCTTGGGCTCACTATTGAAAGCGCAATTGGATTTCCTCAATGGGCTGTTGATGACGACGCACTCAGAGCTAAAGGCGTTGAACGGGCAAAGTATGAAATGGATTTAATTGCGCAAATCGGCGGGAAACGGGTTGCGGCGCCGCCGTCTGGAATTAACAGACCCCCTGCAATTGACCTTTTAAAAATTGCCGAACGCTACCGGGTATTGCTTGAAGAAGGAGATAAAATCGGCGTTGTTCCACAATTAGAATTCTGGGGCTCTTCGGCTAACTTGAACAAACTTTCGCAATGTATGTATGTGGCAATGGAAAGCGGACATCCAAAAGCCTGCGTACTTCCGGATGTTTTTCATATTTATAAAGGCGGATCAAGTTTTGAATCGTTGAAACTTTGCAGCGCAGAGGCAATTCAGGTCTTTCATATCAATGATTATCCGGCTCAACCACCGCGCGAACAGATAAATGACGGCTCGCGGGTAATGCCCGGGGATGGTATTGCGCCAATTAAACAGATAATCCAGTATCTTAACCAAAGCGGCGGCAAAAAAGTGCTTTCTCTGGAGTTGTTTAATAAGAAGTATTATGAGATGAACGCCCTTGAAGCGGCAAAAATTGGAATAGAAAAGATGAAATCAGCGGTTGAAAATGCCCTTAAATGATTTAATTGAACGGAATAATATATTGAACAAAATTTAAAATTATATATCAATAATTGTTGATTATGTTGAACTAATGATTTAAGAATTCATATTAATTCAATGAGCGCAACCAAGAAAAAAACGGCGCAACAAACCCGCGAGACCCGCGAGGTAATGGTTAAAAACAAACTTGGCATCCACGCCAGACCCGCATCAATGTTTGTAAAACTTGCCAACCACTACGACTGTGATGTTTATGTTGAAAAAGATGGTGAAAGGGTAAATGGAAAAAGCATTATGGGGTTGATGATGCTTGCCGCCGGACCGGGCTCAAAAATCACTATCTATACAGAGGGAAAAGATGCTTCGCGGGCTATGCAGGAATTAATTAACCTCGTAGAGAGAAAATTTGATGAGGAATAGTTCAGTCAATATGCAAAAACGGTCTCTACTAACTTTTATAAATTTTTTCCTTCTAACGCACTTCTGGCTATTATTTGCTATAAATTCATCTACAGCGGCTACAATAGTTGTTGAAGCCGAAAGTTTTGAAGATTATGGCGGGTGGAAATTAGATACCCAGTTCATTGAGATAATGGGTTCGCCTTATCTAATTGCCCACGGGCTGGGGAAACCTGTTCAGGACGCAACAACAATCGTTAAGTTTCCAAAAACCGGGAATTATCGGGTCTTCGTCAGAACAAAAGATTGGGTGGCAAGGTGGAATGCGCCGGGGACACCGGGAAAATTTCAATTATTGATTAATGGAAAACCGCTTGACGAATTGTTCGGAACAAAAGGCGCAGACTGGTTCTGGCATTACGGCGGAGAGGTCAATATAATTGAAAAAACAGTAAAAATTGCGCTTCACGATCTAACCGGGTTTGACGGCAGATGCGACGCAATCATATTTACCGATGACCCGAATTATACACCGCCGAACGATTCAACTCCAAATGCCGACTGGCGATTAAAACTTGCTGGAAAGAAGATTCAACCTTCAGATGCAGGGCGTTTTGATTTTATAGTTGTAGGAGGCGGTTATGCCGGGATGTGCGCGGCTATCTCCGCTGCAAGAATGGGTTGCAAAGTGGCATTGATTCAGGATAGACCGGTGCTTGGCGGCAACGGCAGTTCAGAGATACGGGTCTGGCCTCAAGGCGGGACCCGACGCGGTCTATTCCCGAGACTTGGCGAAATCGTGGAGGAACTGGTTGATAAACCAACGCAATCGCCCGGTTCAGAACAAGAATTTAACGACACAAAGAAAGAAGCAATCGTAAAGGCTGAGAAAAACATATCATTGTTTCTAAACCATTACGCATACAGAGTTGAGACCAATCAAACCGGAAGAATCACCGCTGTCTATGCCTTTGACACCAGAACTGGGGAGCGAAAACGTTTTAGAGCGGATTATTTTGCCGATTGCACAGGACACGGTCGTATCGGTTATCTTGCTGGGGCAGACCACACGATTCAGGAAAGAGGTCATATGGGGATGAGCAATATGTGGAGATGGCGCAACGCGGATAGTCCGCGCGAATTTCCCCAGACCCCCTGGGCTTTGCCGCTTACAATGAAAGACTTCCCCTACCCTTCAAAATTCGCAGGAGAATGGTTCTGGGAAAGCGGTTTTGACAAAGACCCGATTCGCGACCTTGAATATGTTCGGGATTGGAACTTGCGCGCGGTCTTCGGAGCCTTTAACGCAATGAAAAACGGTGACGGCAAAGAAAAACATCCTAACGCTGAACTTGAATGGGTTGCATACATCGGCGGGACACGCGAATCCAGACAGTTGCTGGGCGATATTATTCTGACCCGCGATGATATCGTTGAACGAAAAATTTACCCCGATGCCTGCGTTCCAACCACCTGGGACATTGACCTGCATTATCCAAATGAAAAATATATCGCTGAACATATCAGTGAACCGTTTATCTCCCGCGCAGTCTTTGACCGTTCGGTGGACAAGGTTAACGGATATCCGGTCCCGTACCGCTGTTTTTATTCACGAAATATAAAGAATCTATTTATGGCTGGACGCTGCATAAGCGTTAACCGCGAGGCTTTAGGAACAATACGGGTTCAGAAAACCGGCGGGATGATGGGCGAAGTCGTCGGCAAAGCAGTCTCGCTCTGCGTAAAATATAAACGGACACCGAGAGAAATCTATGATTCATATCTTGAAGAATTGAAAGAATTAATGAGATTGCCCGGACTTGCCCGTAGAGAAACCGTGAATTCAAAAATAATAATCCCGAAAAATGTTCCCGAAATTCCGCCCCCATCCGAGTACTCAATATCAGCTGCAACGCTCCCGGGAATTATAATAGACGACACTCAGGCAAAACTCACAGGAAACTGGGGAAGCGGCAATAGCCTGCCAAACTATATCGGTCAAGGTTATCGTTATATTGCCCCGGCAACAAAAGGCAAGGCTCAATATGATTTTGTGATTAACGACCCTGGTTTTTATGAGGTGCGGATGTCTTATCAATGCCATACAAACCGTTGCAGCAAGACAAGAGTTGTAATTAATTGCGCTGAGGGCGCAATCGTTAAAACTGTTAATCAACGGGAAAAACCGTCCATTGCTCCATCTTTTTTTTCACTTGGAACTTTTGAGTTTGATAGCAATTCAACAAATTCAATTGTTATAGATAACAATGATGCCGACGGTTTTGTAAACATTGACGCAATTCAGATTTTGAAAAAATAATTATTTCCGTGAAACGGTATGATTTAAATTTTACGAATTGTTTGTTGCTCGCGATACTGGTGGCGTTTTTCGGATTGTTCCTGATTTATCCGATTGGCTATATGTTGCGCGGGGCATTTTTTGCGGAGGGAAAATTTAGCCTGCAATATTTTGAAATGCTTCTGCAAAGTCCGCTTCAACGGGAATCTATAAGAAACAGCTTCGCTATCGGGATTTTCACAACGATACTTACGACTCTGATTACGATGCCAATCGCGCATCTGATGGTTAGATACGATTTTTTTGGAAAATCAATAGCCGGCGGATTGATTTTAATACCTATGATTATGCCTCCATTCGTCGGGGCAATTGGGCTGAAACAGCTTTTGGCGCAATACGGCTCATTAAACCTTTTATTGATAAAACTTGGTTTGATAAGTCCGCTAAGTCCTGTTGACTGGTTCGGAGAAGGCGGATTTTGGGGGATTGTTATTCTGCAGGTTTTGAGCCTCTATCCAATAATGTTTTTAAATCTATCAGCCGCGATGGCAAACATTGATCCGACCCTTATTGAAGCGGCTAAAAATCTCGGAGCAAGCGGCTGGCGACTTTTTAGAACAGTAACACTGCCTTTGATTTTGCCCGGCTATTTTGCCGGCGCTATTATCGTTTTCATCTGGGCTTTTACCGACCTTGGCACACCGTTGATTTTTGGATATTCAAGAGTTGTCCCGGTGCAGATATTTGACTCCGTTACCCAGATTCATACAAATCCGATGGGACACGCCCTTGTTGTATTTGTCCTTATTCTTACGGTAGCATTGTTCTGGGTAGCTAAAAATGTTCTTGCAACTAAACGTTATGAAATGCTTGCCCGCGGTCATACCGCAGGAATGGAATCAAAAGCCACGCGAGCACAAACCGTTGTTATCTGGCTCATTATCGGTTCGCTCCTATCAATTGCCTTGTTGCCGCATTTAATGGTTATAATTCAATCTTTTTCGGAAAAATGGTTTTTCAGCATTTTACCGAATCAATGGACATCTGAACATTATTCTGAAATTCTAAAAGCCGGACCAGCCCGCGCGAGCATTTCAAACAGTCTATTTTATTCAAGCATCAGCGCTTTTTGCGATTTAGTACTTGGAATTACCATTGCGTGGCTGTTGACGCGTCAGAAAATACCGGGCGCTGGGGCGCTTGATATTCTTTCGATGTTACCGCTTGCTGTGCCGGGGGTTGTAGTGGCGTTCGGATATATGGCAGGATTTGACCTGAAAATTTCCTGGTTAAATCCGCGTGAAAATCCAACCATACTTTTAATAATAAGTTATAGCATAAGGCGACTGCCTTATGTAGTGCGCTCGGCTTACGCGGGATTTCAACAAACCAGCATCACGCTGGAAGAGGCGTCGGCAAATTTAGGCGCCTCTCCATTAAGAACTCTGCGGAAAATCACCCTGCCGCTGGTTACAGCAAATCTAATTGCCGGGACAATATTGAGTTTTGCATTTGCGATGCTTGAAGTTAGCGACGGTCTTATACTTGCAATTAGAGAACAGTTCTTTCCTATTACAAAAATGATTTACCAGTTTATGGGCAGGATTGAGCCATCGGCGCCGAGCATCGCCTGCGCTATGGGCGTTATCGGTATGATTATCCTTATGGCAAGCCTCTTTATTGCTGGAAAGCTATTAGGGAAAAAACTCGGTCAACTTTTCAAAGCCTGATTTTGATTTCAGTTTGTTAAGTTTTTCAATCAAATGCGTTTTCTACCGCCTTTTTTGTTTCCATTATTCAAGATGTTAATTTTCATCAGTTTGCGAATCTGATATCTTGCCAACAATGGATCAAAACGTCCGAGGATCAAATAAGCGAATTTTTCTTTTAATTTCTGGAATAATCCTCTTGATTTAATCCAGGTATGCTGGTCAACTCTGATTGAGTGAGTTAAATCCTGCTTTAAGATATCGCGCGCCTCAGAGGCAACAAATTTGTCCTGAACCCGCAACACTACTTCATAATCAATATGCAGGCTTCTTGTATCGAGGTTGGCAGAACCAATATAAACTATGTTGTCAACAACCATTAATTTGGCGTGCAGAATCTGTGGCTGATACTCGTAAATTTCTATTCCGCGTCGCATAAGCCGCCAGTAAAGATTTTGCGCCGCTAATTTTGCAAGTTGAACATCGGATTTCCCGGCGAGTATTAATTTAACCGAGCCGCCGCGCATAATTATCTTGCCCAGTTCTCTGCGAATCCGCCACGTAGGCAAAAAATAAGCAGTCTCTATCCAGACATTGTTTGCATTTTTTAAATCGTTTATAAGCCACTTTTTAAGCATATTGCCACCGCGTCCCGGACCGGTCAGTATCAATGTGCTGTGCATCATAGTAACGCTGCGGCGCGATTTAGTTACCCTGAATTGGGCAAAAGCGGGGTGCTCAATGTCTGCGCGATTAAACATATCGTCAAAGCCGCGAGCAAGTTCTGCGGCAAGACTGCCTCTTATTTCAATTCCATGGTCGCACCATCCTTTTTGCACCCCGTCACCGTCATATTCCGGGGCAATATTAAATCCGCCTAAAAACGCAACCTTTTCATCGCAAACGAGGACCTTTCTATGGTCTCTGAAAACGAATCGTGAAAAGGAGAGAGGATTAAATACACGCACTTTCCCTCCTGCATTTTTTAGGCTATCCCAAAACCTTTCGGGAAGTTCGTATGAACCAAAACCGTCAATCAACACACTGACCTTAACACCGCGTTTTGCGGCGTTTGTAAGGGATTGTCTGAATCTTTCGCCGATGCCAGAATCTTTATATATATAAGTTTCAAGCCTGACACTATGATTGGCATTATCAATAGCAGCGAGCATTGCTCCAAATGCCTCGCTCCCTGTCTTTAACCATTTAAATCCGCTGTCTATCAATGTGCCCATTAAGTAAAATCGCTCTCGCCAAATTCAATCAACACGCAAACAAATGGATTGTCAAACTTATTATGACAGAGACGATTTTTGTCCTGAATTATTAGTATTCCAATAATTCACAGTTTTCGGTTGAAATCAGATTTATCAAGATTATTTAGCAATGGATTGAACAGACCACGTTATAGTTGATGAATTGATATGAGGCAGCTGGATGTAAAAAATCAAACACTGAGCGCAATGCCAATGATTAGTTTTTAAAACAAAGTTTAAATCCTAATTTTCCGCCGAGTGAAGTCCGCCGGCGCCAGCTACAAATTCAATGTTTGTTTTATGAAGTTGTCCGGGCAATTCAACAATACAATTCCAGAGACAGGCGCCGCAATGGACGCATTTTTCTCTATCAAATGACGGAACGCCGTTTTCACCTGGGGCAATTGCCTGACCGGAGCACATTTCTATGCAAATTTTTTTGTCGCACTTTTTGCATAACTCTGGATTTGAAAAAATGACGTGGTCGGCGTAGCCTTCTGGCGCCTGCACTTTTCCGCCCAACAGGAGGATATCCTGATGCGAGACAAGCAGTTTGCCATCGTAAGGAATTGGTTGCCATCCTGCCTTTTCCATAAGTATGGAATTTAACGGCAGTCTTTTTGCGACGCACTCGTTCATTATTTGATTTATCTCTTCCGGTGAAAGTTTATCCTTATAGAAATCTTTTACTTGCGGAATTCTCTCTGCGGCTGGTTTTGATTTGCCAGCTATGTTGACGGCGCCATTTGTTAGCCCGCTCAACATCATTCCTATAAGGCCGCTAAGGATACCACGGTTAAACCCGTCGCGCGCCTTTTCCGCTATTTTACCTTCCTGCTCTATCCAACTCTGGTTACGACGTTTTACATAAGTTGCTTCAAGGTTCTCTTTTGTGAACGGAAGGTTTTTCTCAAGCAATTCAATCACAGATTCAGCCAGCAGACGTCCGGTTTCCCATGCTTCATCTACGCCTGAATTTGTTAAAACGTTTGTGCTGCCGGAACCTTCGCCGATCCTTGCGTATCCGTTGCCAGCAAGGTATGGAGCGCCGCGTCTGCCAGATTCAAGGATAGATTTTGCCCCCCAGGAGCGGAGTTTTGCTCCATTTAAATATTTCCATAAATAAGGGTGAAGCATCCAGTATTGAAGATACCGGTATGCTGTTCTTACCGGATTATTAAACCAGGAAGGAACAAATATGCCCAGTGAAGCGATTTTATCCGGATATACATACATAAACCCGAATATTTCGGGTTCAGGATATCCGAAGGTGTGGAAAACTGTTCCTGGTTGAAGCGGCGTATTTTCAGGCAGGTCAACGACTACCTTCATACCGACAGCCCAATCGGTACGCTCGTTGCCGTCAGGCAGTCCGAAATATTCATCAATTTTCCGTCCGATAACGCCTACTGGCCCGTCGCCAACAACGGTTAATTCTGCCCGTATCTCCATACCGGGTGTGTAGCCGGAGGTTGGTTTGCCCGATTTATCAACGCCCTGGTCTATGAGGCGGATGCCTTTTACGGAGTTATCTTCAATAACAACGTCCGATGCGGGCGTGCTTGTCCATATCTGAACTGCGCCGCTTGATTGAACGTTGCCTGCCACCCATTGCATAAATTGTCCGATTGAAAACACAAATCCATCGGTTTTATGCAGGAATTTAGGAATCCATGGCAGTTCTATCGCGTCGTTAGAATAAGGCAACGCAAACTTTAACGCGCGCGCGGTTTTATCGGCAAATTTTAATGAAAGCGGTCTTCTGCTCGCGCCGTGCGGGTCTAATAAATAGAGCATCTTTTCTTCTTTAACCTTGCTAAACATTGGAATGGAATTTAATTCCGATTCTGTGAATGATTGTTTGATAGACCGCGCCCTGCTTACGACGCCAGAAACGCCAAATCCCACATCATCTGCGCGTTCATAACAAACGACCTGAAGCGGCATCCCCGGCATACAGCGGCTTTCAAATTTTGGAGAGCCATCTGGGTTTGTTAATTTGCGCGACAATGTTGTTAAAAATCCGGCTGTTGCCGGACCGAAGCCGACGCACACGATATCAACATCCATTCGTGGATGTTCCACAGCCTGCGATGACAGGTTTCCCATTTTTCCAAGAAGGTTTTAGATTCTTGTGGTAAAACAATTTTCCAATTAGCGATTTTTTTACTGATTAAACAGGATAATCCAGCGCTTCAGGAATCATAACTTTTGTAAGCGCTTCTGCGGCTCTATCTTTTGCAAGCAATGCTCCTGTGAGGCAGCCGTCCAGTTTAACGCGCAGACGGGCAAAATCTTCGTAATCGTGCAGACAGACGCAAGGACCGGCTTTTTCCGGGTGACTTCCGTTTTTCTCAATATCAGTAATTCCCTGAGCGCCGCTTTGAATGCCGGGAATAATGCCTTCTAAAGAGGCGAGCTCGTCGCTCTTATAACAAGGCTTCCGTTCTGGGTCGTCCCAGGCAGGATGACGATTAAAACCAAAGACAAGTTGAGCGCAGATTTTTCCGACCTCCCCTGCTGCGCGCGCTGTCTGAACGTGTGAAAGGTCTGTGTAGAAGTTAATTAATCCGGGCAATCCTTCTGCCAGTGCAGGATTTGATGAGCCTTTCTCTTCCAGTTCAATAACATCAAGAATAAGCTGGCGGGTTGCAAGAATCCAGCATAAGGCATCCGCCATCGGGAAGGTTACGCCTTGACGATTCTTGGAGTAGAGTTTATTTCCATTCGCATCCTTTGCGTTCAAAAGGTGGTTCAACGTCCATAGCCACATCTCCATTGCGGTTGCAAGGGCGCAAGCACCAGTGCCCGGTCTTAAAGAGCCGATGCGTCTCATTTGTTTAATCCAAGTCTTGAACATTGAAAGAAAGACCTCGTTTGTCATTGTAATAGAGAGTTGAAGCCGCTGCACTGCTTCAGGACCTTCATAAGTGGCTTCAAGCTGGGCGTCAACCCATTTATGGAGAAGGAAACCGGGACAATCTTCAGTAATTCCGTATCCGCCCATAAGGCTTACTGCTTCGCGCATCATTGTTGCGCCGTGTCCAGTATTCCAGAGTTTGCAGGCTGGACAAAGGACATTGGCTAACGCATCAAGAACAATATATTGAACCAGTGTGTCGTTTTTCAAAGTTTGATATCTGGCGTTGTCCTGTAAGTTTTCTCCGAGCGACTCAAGGCCAATAAATTCAATCGCCTCTTTTTGCTTTTCCATCAACGCCTTGAACTGGGCGCGAGGGGCGGTGATTTTACGCTCGGCAAATATGGCATCTTTTTGCCGTTCAATCGGGTCTAATTTGTCAAAAACGCGAGCTGCTTCAAAACCTAAAGAAGCCCCTGCTTCGCCCGAAGCCCATATATCGATAAGCCTATGAAGCGTGTCTTCTTTTTGTTGAAGCCCGAGTTCGTATCGCGGCGATGACGCGCTTAACTTTTCTCCACCGCGGAAGCGATTTCTTTGGTAGCGGATTATTGGTTCAATTGCGGAGAGCAACTTTGCCGAACTCATCAGCGCCACCGTTACGCGCGTTCTTTTAAAGACAGCCTCAATGATTTCGCTATGATTATAGTTAGGAACAATTACACCGTCTTTGATTGTATATCCGCCGATAATGCGACTTGCCGGAACGCGAAGGCTGAAAACCGGGTCTGCGGTAGAAGAGAGTTGATGCACAAGCTTTTTAGTCGGCGTGCCACGGTCAAAGACGCCCGGGTCGGTTTCTTCGAGAATAATCATACAACTGCTCTTTATCCTCGGGTCATCGGTATCAACAGCGGCTGTAACAACGTTTGCATATGCCATATTAGTGATAAACCTTCCCCGTTTATCAACTTGCAAAATCGGTTCTTCCCCTTCCTTCCATTCTGCCACCCTCACCTTGCCGGATAAAACGCCAGTATCAACACCGACAAACGGTATCGGCTCGGTAAGCGCAAATGCGTATCGCCACGGCTTTTCATTCTCGCCCGGTTTAGGCACAGCCTTGCTCATATAAAAGCGGCGCTGTTCTTCTGTGCCTCGTTCGTGAATTGGAGAAAGTCCAAGATTCCCCGCAAGACTTGCCGTTGCTGCGCCAGCGTCAACCCAGGATAGTTCAAACGCTATCAATGCAAGCGCAAGGTTTTTTGGTCCTGCTATAAAGCCCCCCTCTTCTGGGTCCATAAAAGCCGCGGTTATTCCGGCATCATCAAAGGCTTTTAGCATTGCCTCCTTTTCCGAAGTCCATTCGTGAGTATTTCTTGCGCCATTGGCAACGAGCCTCGCCACAACCCCGCGCGCCACTGAACGCGCAGATTGAACAAGCATAGCAAGGTCGTATCTATCAGCAAAACGCCACATTATCTGCCGCACATCATCGCCCGGCAAAGTTTGCAAATACGGTCTTTCGTTTATATTAGCATTACTCATTTTTTCCATAAATACTTATGATTAAATATTACAATGTATTAAATTATCTTATAATTTTTTAAACAACAGTCTTTTTTTCGGCAAGGAGAATAATTTTTATTTGTGAATTTTCTTAAATCATCGGTATTGCTGAGGGCGTTACTTAGGCTATCAACGGCAATATCGTGAATTGTTATTGTTCTGGAACACGAGGCGACAATTCTTTAATTAATTTTATATTAATACTACTTCCGTTAGTTTGTTCAGGTTTCAAGTGTTTTTTTAAACACTGTTTTTTAAATCCAAGCACAGTCGGGATAATAAAAAGGCTGGCAATGGTGCCAGCCTATTAAAGAATATTGCGAAATTGAAACCGGACTTTAACTTTGCTGTCCTGATGTAACCGCTTCAACTGTTTTAAAGTCAACATATCCGGTATAGCCGCCTTCGGCTTCAATGATTAATCTATAAGGTACGTTTGGCTGAAGTGGCTCTGGTCTTGCCTTTGGTATTGCTGGTTTCATACCAGGGATCGGCATTCCGTAAATAATCATCTTGGTGGCGCGCGACGCGCTATCCGAAACCATATGCCAGACCGGTCTGGGGTATTTATTGGTTTCGGCATCGGCTTTTAGGACTACTTTGACGGAGGTAAGTCTATATTTATTATCCAGCAGGAATGAGACCGGATAGACCTCCGGGTTAACTCTTGATGGACGCCCGGGACGTATTGAGGGCGTTATCTGTATCGGTTCTTTTCGGAAAAAATTGTTCGTATAGAAATAGGCGCCGACGAACGCCAACAGTATGCAAATCGCTATAATATTTCTTTTCATCATATTCTCCAATAAATTAGACGCAGTTTCTGATAAATAAGTTTCAAATATCTTTTCATAGTTTTTAGACGCAAAAAAATTAATTAAATTCAAAATCATTTAAATAAAAACCGATCGTGGGACGTCAAAACATTGCATTAAAACGATAAAAGCCTATGAAACGGTTAATTAAGGGAAAAAAGAATGTCGGGTTTACATTGATTGAACTGCTGGTTGTTATTGCGATTATCGCAATCCTTGCGGGTATGCTACTTCCTGCGCTTGCGAGAGCAAAAGAGGCTGGCAAGAAGATTGCCTGCACAAATAATCTACGTCAATTGGCGCTTTCACTGCTTATGTATGCGGATGAGAACCAGGATTATTTTCCGATGCGTCTATCGCCCACGACGCCGCCGGGCGCCTGGCCAGCGGTTTTAAGAGAAGGGTATAAAGATTTGAGGGTGCTTGTTTGCCCGAGCGATGGACTAAATCCGGGGACTATATCAAGTTCACCAAATGCGGCGGACGCGCATCCGCGCAGTTATATAATTAACGGATTCAACGATTATTTTGAGGCAACAATGACGAATGTAACAATTGGCAATCTTTCCGGGATAATGGGGCTTTCAATGCGTCAGAGCGCGATAAAAGAGCCGTCAAATACCATAGTTTTCGGGGAAAAAGAGACGACTTCGATGCACTATTATATGGATTTTATGGAGACGCAAGCCGGGAATGATTTTGAAGAACTGGAACAGAGTCGTCATATGGGAAAGACTGGCGCCACTGGCGGAGGCGGTTCAAATTATGCATTTGCGGATGGCAGCGTGAGATATTTCAGGGCAGGCAAAACGTTATATCCGCTTAATCTATGGGCTGTTACAGATAAATGGCGCGGAAAAGGAACTGCCCTTGTGCCATAAAACAAAGCATCAGGTATTGAAATAAATTTAGTCATTTTTCGGCTAATTTCGCGATTAAACTTTCAAATAATTTTCCCGCGTTAATTATTCACTTATTATTTGCCTGTCGTAGGCAGTAAATCTAATTTATTGTTAATGTCAATGACAGGCTGGGAACATTTTGAGCATAAAGGCGATATTGGAATCAGGGGTTTTGGGAGAAATATTGAAGAGGCTTTTCAGAACGTCGCGCTTGCGATGACGGCGGTTATAACAGACCCTGATATAATCGCCTTGAAAGAATCCGTTGAAATCGACTGTTCTGCCCGGGATGTTGAACTGTTGCTTGTTGAGTGGCTAAATGCGGTTCTATGTCAAATGGACATTAGAAAAATGGTGTTTGGAAAATATGAAGTCAGGATAGAGGGTGAAAATCTATATAGCAGGTGCTGGGGCGAGAGGATTGATATTGAGAGGCATCAGCCAGCAGTTGAAGTCAAAGCAGCCACGTATTGTCAGTTAAAAGTCTGTAGAGACCTCGAAGGAATCTGGGTTGCTCAATGCGTTGTTGATGTTTAGGCAAATTACTATACACTCTTATTGCTTTTTTCTGAGATTTCTGAAAAAAGTTATTAAATGTTCGGGATAAAGAAAATAGCAGCGGGTTTGATAGTGATGGCGGCTGTCGTGCTGACGGCTACCGGGGCTATTTCACTTGGACCGCTTTATAACCGGTCGGAGCTGACGCTTTCTGATGGATGGCGTTCTGAATGGTTCGGTCCGCTATTTTATTATGAGATGGATGAAGAGACAGAGACGTTTGCCGTTCCCCCGCTCTTCTCGCATTATAAAAACGAATCTACTGATTATAGCGGGACTGATATACTCTATCCGGCTATTGGTTACCGGCGTTATGGCGAAGAATTTAGATATCATTTATTTCAGTTTTTTAGTTTTTCAGGCGGAACTTCAAGAGACAACGATTCATCTCGCAGGTTCACGGTATTTCCATTCTATTTCCATCAATGGTCGCAAATCCCGGAAGAAAATTACACCGCGGTTGTTCCGTTTTACGGGACATTAAAAAATCGGTTATTATGGGATGAGGCGCATTTTATTCTGTTCCCGATATATTCAAAAACAAAGAAACGGGATGTGATTACGGAAAACTATTTTGTTCCATTTTTCCATATCAGGCGAGGAACTGAACTGAAAGGATGGCAGTTTTTCCCGATTTACGGCGAAGAGCATAAGAACGCTTTCTCATTTACAAACAAATACGACGAGATAGAAATATCGCCGGGACATAACAAGCAATTTGTTCTCTGGCCAATTTATCTTAAATCAACAACCGGCGTAGGGACAACAAACCAGAGTTTCCAACAGGCAATATTGCCATTTTTTTCATATCAAGAATCGGAATTGCGTCACTCAATTACCGCTCCCTGGCCTATTGGGTTAACGTTGACAAGAGACGATGAGAAAAAATATCACGAGATTGGCGCTCCCTGGCCGCTGATCGTTATTGCCAGAGGCGAGGGTAAAAACATAACAAGGTTCTGGCCATTATACGGGACGGCGTCTAATCCATATCGCGTAAGCAATTTCTACCTCTGGCCTGCATATAAATACAACTTTTTAAGGGCTTCTGGAGTTGATGTTGAAAAAACCCGTCTGTTCTTTTTCCTTTATTCGGATTTAATAACCATTAATACGGAAAGTGGCGACGCCTCCAGGAGAACAAGCCTTTGGCCATTGTTTATTCAAAAAATTGATAACGACGGAAAGGAACGGCTTGTTGCGCCGGCGTTGCTTGAACCGATCTTTCCATCAAGTTCGCCTATTGCGCGCAACTACTCTCCTTTATGGGGACTTTGCAGAGAAGAAAAAAATCCTGTTCAGGGAAAATATTCAAAATCTCTATTCTGGAATTTATTAAGGGAGGATAAAAATAAAGAGAGCGAAAAAGCCTCGTTTTTATTCGGATTATTTCAGTATGAAAAAACCGCGCAAAGCAAAAAGGTTAAATTATTTCATATTACAGTCAGCAATAAGAAAGTGAGCAAAGATTCGGAGAATATTAATGTGACTGATAAATGATCTGATTTAGGTAGTTTAATAATTTTTCAGCATACTGTTTATTGGCAAGAGCGCCGGGGTGGTCGTCGTGCGGGAGGTTTCTATTTTCCGGGTTGCTTAAGTTAACCGATATGTCAACAGATTTGATATTTTTCTTTTTGCAAAACTCAAGCAGATCGGCTGTTATGTTCCCGCGTGTTATACCTGCAACGAAGAATTGAATTCCGTTTGATTTGCATTCGTTTGCGAATGTCTCAATTACCGCTTTTGTAACCTGATGACTTTTCACATTGCGGTCTTCAAAGTCATTGTATTTTTGTTCAATAAAATGGACGAGCGCAGAATGCCGTTGGAGCGGAAATTCGGTGTATTGAACAGGATTTGAATAAAAGGCGAGTTTGCCCTCTTTGTCAAAGCGGGCATAGGGGGGAGAAATTGGACCCAACTTGTTGTAAGGTACGATCGCCTTTTTCCAGGAGCGCAGGAATGTGTTCCGTTCATCGTGGAAGTAGGCGTAGGTTACGACAACGATGGATGGTTTTGGAAGATAGTTGAGGAAATAGCGGAATTGATAAAGGGATTGAACCGTGCCGTAGCCGTTGACGCCAAAATTTAAAACGTCATAATTTGTCAGCGCTGATTGTATAAGCCAGGGGAATGTCTGGTCATCGTTTAGCGACCATCCGTGGGCGAACGAACAGCCCATTATCCATATTGAAGGCTTGCCGGTGCTTAGAGCGTCCAGAGGTCGGGTTGCGCGCAATCCATTAGTTAAATGTGTAAGGTTAAAAGAGTAGCCGTCTTTTAATGTAACTTTAAATTTCCCAGCAATATGCGAGTAGCCCAAAACAGGATGTGGAGAGAATAATTTTCCACCCGGTTCAATTTTTACATTTAACTCTGCCGGTCTATATGGTTTAAAACCGCGCAATCGTAAGATTATTTCGCAGCCAAGCAGAAAAATAATTGCCAGTATAGAAAAATAAATTGCAAATATGATTGCGCGTCTTTTTAAGCGACGGTTTTGCATTGTTAAATCTTTGCCGGGATTTTCTGGATTCATTGTGCGATATTATTGAGATTTTTCAAGCAGAGCAATGAAGTGCAAACGTCGTTCAAATAGAATATTTGCAGGAAAACCGTATAGCCCGAGTTTTGTTTCAAACGTGGACGATTTAAGGTTTAGTTGCGCAAACGCGGCAGTCCAATCCTTCATTTTCCAGTAATTATAGGGGAGCACGACCTTATGGCGGGCGTTGCCAATCCAGTCCATAAGCCGCAGAGTTTTTTCGGCTAAGAAACCTTCTTTTAAATGGTCTTTTATTAATATCTGCTTTTTTGCAATGCGCGCGGCTTCTTTAAGAAGGAGAAAAGGGTCTGTTGTATGATGGAGAACATCAATAAACATTGCGCAATCAAAACTGTTATCCGGAAACGGGATTGAGTGTCCGTTAAATTTGATCACCTCAATGAAGGTTTTTTCTCTGATTAAAACGTCAATGCCGGTGATCTTGATGTCCGGACGTTTTTCAAGAACCAGTTTATCTATCAATCCATCGCCGCATCCGATATCAAGAACATTTGAGTTTGCGGGTATCAGCGAAGATATTCTGTCGCTCAGGACTTTAACCCTTCGCTTAAATATGTAGTTTTCGTGTATTGTTTCTATTAATTTCATTTTCGTTTCATTCCAAGTACGCTAAGGAAAAAACTTGAAAATATTGTTTGTATTCCGAGCATCAGCGCTATTATAGATGGGATAATCATTCTGAGCATTTCTGAAGGCTGGAGCGGTCCGAACCCGGTTTTCTGCCAGCAGATTACGGAGTAGATTGAACCTGCGATTCCTGCAACCGATAGTATTGCCCCTATCAACAGTCCGGTCTCCAGTTTAATATATTTAAAAGCCTTGTTCATACGTTCGTCCGGTGGCAGTAGTCCTTCGGCGATAGCGAAGACCTTTGTGAAGACTGCGAAGAGGATTATCTGGTATCCGATAAGGATAGCGATAGCGCCGTAGAGGAGCGTATGGATATCAAGAACTAAATTGCCCACCTTGCGCGGTGAAGGGAGCAACCATAATGATATAAATATCCCGAAGAGCATTAAGAACAGTCCCGGGTAAAGAAATAACCATCGCGGGCTATAAAGAAGCATAAAACGGAGATGTCTCCAACCATCGCGCCATCTGCGGAGGTGCGGTGGGCGACAGCGTCCATCCGGAGAGAGCGTTGTTGGAACTTCGCATACCCGCATATTTAAAAGAGAGGCTTTTACGACCATTTCGCTTGCGAACTCCATTCCGGTAGTTTGCAAATCCATTTTTTTAACAGCCTCTTTTGAAAAGCCGCGGATACCGCAATGAAAATCGCCAATTTTCGTTCTAAAGAAAAGGCGTCCGAGCCCGCTAAGAACAGGATTTCCCAGATATTTATTTAAAAGAGGCATTGCGCCCGGTTTAATGCCGCCGAGAAAACGGTTTCCCATCACAAGGTCATAGCCTTCTCTAAGTTTTTCAAGAAACGGCATCAGATTTGTAAAGTCGTAGGAATCGTCGGAGTCCCCCATTATTATATATTTACCTTGCGCCGCATTGATTGCGCCCATCAGCGCGGCGCCGTAGCCGCGCGCCGGCACATCAACCACTCGCGCCCCGAGGTTTCTTGCAATCTCTTTTGAGCCGTCTGTGCTGCCGTTATCGCCTATAACGATTTCACCCTTTACTCCATATTGTTCCAGAAAACCGAGAGCCTTTTTTATGCAGATGCCAATTGTTCTGGCTTCGTTGAGACAGGGCATAATTATGCTAAGCTCAATTGGCTCGTTGTTTCTGGATGAATGACTGTTCGTCATAGGCATTTATTTTTATTAAATATTATCAAAAAACAATGTTTAATTCTAAAGAAATATTTTGACCTGCGTTAATTTATCCAGAATTTATTTTGCAGATTAGAAAATAATTTTGCTTTTTATTAATAATGATTTTCATTAATAGATTTGGCATAGGTTTGAATGATGGTGTGTTGTTTAATTTGATTAATTGCTGTTTTGAAGATATTTTATCTATTGTATTTTGAAGGTTGATGATATTTAAATTGTATTTGAATAACTGATATGACGAGGTGCCGGGTGGAAGTAAATTATTCCGGGCATGTTCAGGGTGTTGGATTTAGATACACCGTGAAGATGCTTGCAACCGGGTATGAAGTTGTCGGCACGGTTCGGAATTTATATGATGGCAGGGTTGAATTGATTGCCGAAGGGGAGAAGACTGAATTAGAACAGTTTTTGCAGGCGATACGCGATTCAGAAGTTGGCAGGTTCATCCGCTCTGAAGATATAAAATGGATGCCGCCGACCGGAACATTGAAAGGCTTTCATATTGTTGGATAATTATTGATAATGATTGGTTTATTTTGGTAAATAAGATGGGTCTGATTAAATGAAGTACGCGATAATAGCAGATATACATTCAAATCTTGAAGGGCTTGAAGCGGTTTTAGCCGACATCAAGGAACAGAAATGCGATGAGATTGTTTGTCTTGGCGATATAGTTGGTTATAACGCAAATCCAAAGGAATGTTTAAAAATTGTTCGGGATTTAGGAATTCCTTGCGTTAAAGGCAACCACGACGAGTATTGTTCCATTGATGAGGATATGAACGGTTTTAATCCGCACGCAGCCGATGCTATAACCTGGACCCGCCAGCAGTTGAGCGAGGAAGAGAAAAAATGGCTCAGGGACTTGAAGTATGTCCGGATAATAAAAAATTTCACTATAGTTCATGCCACCCTTGATATGCCGAGGGGATGGGGATATGTGTTTGACAAGTTAATGGCTGCGGCAAGTTTTACGTATCAAAACACCAATGTTTGTTTCTTCGGTCACACGCACGTTCCGCTTGCTTTTATACGAGATAGTATGGTTCGGGGCGGCACTTATTCAAAATTTAATGTTGAACCCGGGAAAAAATACTTTGTGAACGTCAGCAGTGTTGGTCAGCCGCGCGATAATAATCCTAAAGCAGGTTACGTGATTTATGATTTGGATAATATGACGATTGAATTGCGCAGGGTTGAATATGATATAAAAAAGGCGCAGGCAAAAATCCTTGCCGCCGGTCTGCCGCACAGGCTTGCTGACAGGCTTGCGGTTGGAAAATAAGATTTAATATCAGATTTTTTCCTGAATCTCGGAAGGGTAATCAGATGAAGATTTTCATTCTTAAACCAAGTTCACTGGGAGATATTGCGCAAGCCCTTCCGGTTCTGCGGCTACTAAAACTTCATATTCCGCAAAGTCAGATTTACTGGTGGGTTGACACGCGGTTCAGTTCTATTCTTAAAGGGGATAAAGACCTGGACGGAGTGATTTACTTTGACCGTTATCACTGGGCAAGTCCGTATTACTGGGGTGAGGTTGCTCGTTCAATAATGAATGTGAGAAAAGAGCGCTTTGACCTCGTAATAGACCTGCAAGGGCTTTTGAGAAGCGGCGCGTTTGCGTGGATTGCCAACGGAGAATTGCTCATTGGAGTTGACGAACCAAGAGAAGGGGCAAATGGATTTTACGACATCGTGGTGCAACGCCCCTCTTATTATACGCACGCTGTAGATTGGTATCTTGAAGTTTTAAAGACCCTCTCCATTCCTGTCCATTTCAATTTTGATTGGCTGCCAATTCGCGCTAAGATCGCCAATTCTGTTAAAGAAAAATGGATCGCGGATTCAAGATATGTTGTAATCTGCCCGGGTGGCAGGTGGAAAACTAAACGGTGGTTTGACGAAAACTATATATCGCTTGCAAAACAACTCGCCGATGAAGATAAGGATATTAAATTCGTTATCATTGGCGTGAATGAATGTTTTGAAGTTGGAGAGAAAATTAGAGAAGTTATAAAAGATAGGTGCATAAACCTTGCTGGAAAAACCACGATTCCAGAGATGATTGAAGTCATCAGATTTAGCCAGTATGTAATCTCCAACGATACCGGTCCGATGCATATTGCCGCGGCTCTTAAAAAGCCAACCGTGGCAATCTTCGGTCCAACAGAACCAAAACGCACCGGTCCTTATGGCTTTTTACAGGGGGTTCTACAGGCATCGCTTCCCTGCGTTCCTTGTTTCAAGCGAAAATGCAAAAATCCAAATCAACTTGAATGTCTGCGCCTTGTTACCACCAATATGGTCGTTGAAAAGATTCATCAATTAAAATCCGCAGGTTTTATCAGGTAAATTCTAAGTCGCCAGCAAACAAAGGAACCTGACTTTTTTGATAAAATTAGATTTGCCATAATTATTTAGTTATCGGCTGCATAAACTCTGAATGGGCAAACATTTTTGGATTGCGGTGGCAAAACGTCCCGCATGCGGGAAGTCGCAACACCGCTTTGTGAGTTTGAACAATATAAAAGCGAAGGAATAATATTAGTACAACGAATGTGATTTGATTGAAAACTTGATGTTTCTTCTCAAGTTTAATTATCCGATAGTATCCACATCTATAAGATAATATTAATATTCAACCCCGTTGGGGCTGAGAGTGTTTGTTATTAAACTATTGGATAAAAACTTTTAAACAACTTTGTATTTTAATCGGTTTCAAAATCAAATACCAAGTTCGATGCTAATGACTCAGTATATTTTTGAATGATTTACTTTTGAGATGCCTTTTGATAAAAAGAGTTTTGTGTCTATTGTGGATAAAAAAGATAATTTATGGGAGCGGATCAGTTGCGGTGGCAGGCTTGTTGTGATTGCTGGTCCGTGCGTAATTGAAGACGAAGAGTTGTGTCTTCAGGTGGCTGATGTTTTATCCAGTTTGTGCAAGGAACTGGGGGTTATCTATGTATTCAAGGCAAGTTTTGACAAAGCAAACAGGACATCAGTTAAAAGTTATCGCGGACCTGGGCTTGAGATCGGATTGGACGTTCTAAAAAAAGTGCGGGAGAGATTTAATGTTCCAGTTTTAACCGATATTCACGAGCCTGATCAGGCGGAACGGGTCTCAAAAATTGTAGACGCAATTCAAATTCCGGCTTTCTTGTGCCGTCAAACAGACATAATAGTTGCCGCAGCAAAAACTGGAAAGATCGTGAATATTAAAAAAGGCCAGTTTTTATCGCCAGTAGAGATCGGTCAGGCAATACAAAAATCTGAATCTGTCGGGAATAAAAAGATAATGATCACTGAACGCGGGACTACCTTTGGCTACAACAATCTTGTTGTTGATATGCGGGCGATTCCGATAATGAAAAGATTCGGGTATCCTGTGATTTTTGACGCCACGCATTCGGTGCAACTCCCCGGCGGCGGAGGCGACCGTTCAAGCGGCCAACGCGAGTTTGCGCCGATACTTGCTAAATCTGCGATCGCCGCCGGAGCTGATGGTCTGTTTTTTGAAACCCATCCAGAACCCGATAGGGCGTTAAGCGACGGCGCGAATATGATTCCTCTAAATGAGACATCGCGGTTTTTGAAATTTATGGTTAAATTATATTCATTGATTAATTCTGATGAAAATTGCTGATCGGATAATTTTAATTTGTCTGGTTTTCGCGTTTATGTTTCAGACGCGATTAATCTCGCAGCCGCAGATTGACGCAACTGTGAGAGGGGGATTTGTTGTGCCGGAATTTGATTCACAGAACCGACGCCGCTCGGTTTTGTTTGGCGAAGAGGCGCTTAATATTACAAATCGGATTTATCTTATTAAGGGTTTAAAAATTGAAACCTATAATGAAGAAGAACAACTGGCTTGGACGATTTTTGCTCCGAAATGCTTTTTTAATTACAACAATAAGACCGCTTATTCGGATTCTATGTTGAGCGCTCAATCCGCCGACGGTCAATTCTCAATCTCGGGAGAGGGCTTTGAATGGAGACAAGCCGATTCTTCCATCGCTATTTCAAACAACGTTATCACCAGAATAAAATTGATTTCCAAAGCCACAAATGCCCCTAAAAATGCGGCGCGGCAGGAGTTTGAGATAAAGTCGGGCAGGTTTAAGTTCAAACCACGTTCGGGCGAAGCGGTTTACACAAAAGGAGTGAGTTTAACTGAAATACCAGTCAGACAAAGTCAATCATTGTTACTCAGACTTAATTGCGAGGAATTGACCGCAAAATTTTTGCCAGGCGGCAGCGGAATAGAATCTATACAAGCTAAATATGATGTTGTAATTCAACAAGGGACAAACACTGCCTCGGCTTTAAACGCAGTTTATTATGCGACCAATGATCAGATTCATCTAAGCGGCTCTCCAAAATGGTCAACAGAACAAGCCGAAGGCATAGCGGATACTATCGTTCTTGACAGAAAAGCCGACAGGTTTATAGCAACCGGACATACATTTACCAAAACCAGAGGAGCGGCGGCGCAAACGTTTGGATTTGATCTGTTTGAAACTAATAACATAGCAAAAACAAATGTCGCGGCGCAGATATTTAGCGACAACCTCATCGTAAATCTTCCGCCTCAGGGCAAACCAATTCAACATCTGGTTGCCGATGGCGGAGTGCGAATTGTTCAAGGCGATTCTTATATTCAGGCTGAACAGGCTCAATACAATTCATCTACAAACGAAGCAATATTTGAGTTTTATAAAAATGTGCAGTGGCGTTCAAAGGGATTGTTCGGAAAAACCGATTCTCTACGGATTGATAAAACAAAAAACACATTTTCGGGAAAAGGCAACACGTATGTCGCCTTTGAACGAATATCTAAAATTAATGAAGCATCCGCGCCAACCAACGGTACTAAAATAGATATTTTTGCAGATCAATTTTTGCTTTATAGCAATAGAGTCGATTTTAACGGGAACATTACACTAAAAGGAGGCGCGCTCGGGATAGATTGCAAAGAACTGTCGTTGATACTCTCTTCTGCTAACCGTCTTCAAAAATTGATTGCCAGAAATCAGGTTAAAGCGAAACAGAATATAGAAGACTTTCATAGTTCAACAAATGGTTACTGGAGACTTGAATGCGATCTGCTCGAAGTGTCAATTATCGATGATGGTGTGAACCCGGACAAGATTTCAACATTCGGGAATGTTCAGGCAGCGCATTGCGTCAAGAATGTTCTCAAAGAGACCTTTGAAAATCTGTTAATTAATTGTCAGTGGGCTCTTTTTTTGTTTGGTGAAAAGACAAATGTATTAAAAACAATAACAGCGAGCAACGATGTGAACATTGCGCAGAAAAAGATAACAACGAATGGAATCGTCTATACAAATATAACTTTGAAATGCGAACAAGTAGAAGCAACATTGACTGAAAACGGACGCTACATCAGTTCTGCGAAAGCGGTTGAAAATGTAGTTGTGGAACAGATAGGAACGCCCGGCATATTATCGCCTCCTTTAAGACTGCGGGCGCAATCCGCATATCTCAAAACTTTGCAAAACACAAATCTGATTGATTATATTGCCGCTACTAACAATGTGGTGGTGGAGTATGGAAAGACATTCGCGGTCGCGCAGGCGGCTCTCTTTAGCGGAACAAATGAACTGGTTAAGTTGAATGGAAATCCAATTTTAAATTTAAATACAACAGGCAGGTCAACAAACGAAGCACAGAAAAATATTGAGGTTTCTTCTACAGACTCGCTCTTATGGTACCGGGCAGAAAATAGATTTCAGGCAACCGGACCGTATCAGGTAAAAATCTTGTTTGATGAAAAAAGCAGGAAAAAATTTGATATATTTCAAAAACAGAATTAATCCATATTAAATCTAAATGACGACGAATAATCAAAATATTCAGCAGCAAGAAAAATCAGACGAGATAATTGAGTCTGCGCGGCAAGGGCAACAAAACCCGGCGCAAGATAACGGCCTGCTCAAGACTTTTAATCTTATTAAGGCATTTAACAAACGCAGCGTTGTTGATGGCGTTTCAATTGAGGTTCGCGCCGGCGAAATAGTCGGTCTTATGGGACCAAACGGCGCAGGCAAAACAACTACATTTAATATAATCGTAGGAATTATAAAACCGGATGACGGTTCAGTTGAATTTTGCGGAAAAGAAATTACCTCTCTGCCGATGCACAAACGCGCCCGTCTCGGGATTAGTTATTTAACGCAAGAGCCGTCAATATTTAGAAAACTCACGGTTGAAGAGAATATTCTGGCGATTCTTGAGACCTGCGTTATTTCTAAAGAAGAGCGGCAGACTCGTTTAAAATACTTGCTGGAGGAACTTGATTTGCTGCCATTGGCAAAAAATATGGCATACACGCTTAGCGGCGGCGAAAAACGGAGACTGGAGATTACGCGAGCGCTGGTAACGAGTCCAAAACTACTGCTCCTTGACGAGCCGTTTGCCGGGATCGACCCGATCGCCGTGTATGAAGTGCAAAAGATTATCAGGCGATTAAAAGACCGCGGTTTAGGAATTCTTATCACTGACCACAGCGTCAGGGAATTGCTTAAATTGATTGATCGCGGTTATATTATTCACAAAGGAAAGGTGCTTGTTGAAGGTTCGTCCGAGTTCCTCGCCAACGATCCATCGGCGCGCGAAATTTACCTTGGACCGGAATTTAACTTATGAAACGAGAGACAATCACAGTTGAACAATTCTACACAACTCAGGCTGATGCTCTGCAACTTAAACTTGTTGCCGGCGCAACCGGTCTTAAAAGAATCATCCGTGAGCCGACTGTGAATCGCCCCGGTCTGGCGCTTGCCGGTCATACCAAGTATTTTGCTATGCGACGGGTTCAAGTTTTTGGCAGCGCCGAAACTACCTATTTGAAAACATTACCAGTAGAAGAACGGATAAAAAGATATAGAACGTTATTTTCGTTTAAAATTCCGTGTGTAGTTTTTTGCAGGGGATTGAAGCCTGATAAACAGTTCAAAATACTTGCCGAAGAATATCAGGTGCCGGTATTTACCTCGCCTCTAATCACGATGAAATTTATCAACGTAGCCACTATCGCGCTTGAAGCTTTGTTCTCCCCTCGTGAAACGGTAATGGGAAGTATGGTGGATATACTCGGAATCGGGGTAATTATAAGGGGAGAAAGCGGAATTGGAAAAAGCGAATGCGTGCTTGCGTTGATCGAAAAAGGATACAGTCTCGTTTCTGACGATGTCGTTAATTTAACCTTATTTGAAGGACAATACCTTGTTGGAAAAAGCCCGGAGATTACGCAAAATTTTATGGAGGTTCGCGGGATCGGCATTATTGATGTTCAAGCAATGTTTGGAGTCCGCAGTATAAGAAACGAAAAACGGGTTGATCTTGTGGTCACTTTGAAAGATTGGGACGATGTAAAAGAGATTGATCGTCTTGGTATGGATAATGAGTATATAAAAATTCTCGGCGTGAAAATTCCTCATATAACCATACCTGTCAGACCGGGAAGAGATATTGCGCGGCTGGTTGAAGTGGCTGCAATGCATACAAAATTGAAAGCCGCAGGCTATAACACGGCGCGTGAACTTGACGAGCGAATTATAAAAAAGATGAGCGAGGTGAACAATCCTTTTTAAAAACGGTTTATGATAGAGAAGTTTAAAAACGGGGGAATCAGTTTTGAGGTTGATTTGTTGAAAGTTCGCGTTTTTCGCGATCAACCCGCTATGGCAAAGGCGGCGGCAAAGGATGCCTGCGATTACTTAAACGCAGTTCTTACAGCTCAAGAAACAGCGGCGGTCATCCTCGCATCCGCCGCATCGCAGACGCAATTCCTATCCGAGCTCACAGCACTCTCTGTTGACTGGTCGCGGATAACAATCTTTCATATGGATGAATATCTTGGCATTGAAGAAACGCACAGGGCGTCTTTCAGAAAATTTTTATACGACAATGTTCTGTCAAAGATAAATCCGCGCTCGTATCATTTAATTAAAGGGGACGCCGCTGAACCCCTCTCTGAATGCGAACGATATGGTTATTTATTAAAGGCTCAACCTATTGATCTGTGCTGTCTTGGAATTGGCGAAAACGGGCACATCGCATTCAACGACCCGCCAGTGGCAAATTTCAAAGACAGATTTGCTGTAAAGATTGTAAAGCTGGATGAAGCCTGTCGCCGTCAACAGGTTGGCGAAGGAGCATTTCCTGATATTGAATCTGTGCCAAAGTATGCAATTACCCTGACTGTTCCAACGCTCTTATCGGCGCGGCGAATGATTTGCGTATGCCCGGAAAAACGGAAAGCGACGGCTGTTGCAAATACATTAAAAGGCGAGATTTCAGAACGATGTCCGGCGTCAATTCTTAGAACCCATAAAAACGCCCTCCTTTACCTTGATTCAGATTCAGCAAGCCTTTTGTAATTTCTCAATAGATTAGCGCAATTTTTCCCGTCAGAGATTTGTTGCAGGATAGACTTCTATTTATTTTCTTCTTCTGTCTGCTCATTATCTGTATCGTTTTCAGACGCGCCTATCGGAGAGCGGGCAATAAGAAACGCCTTTAATTTCTCGGCAAATTTTAATCCAACGCCCGGTGTTTCAGCAATCTGTTCCACAGTCGCAAGTCTCAGCCGTTGAACCGAACCAAATTTTCTTAACAATGCGGTCTTACGTTTTTCGCCCATACCGGGAAATTCATCCAGTATGCTCTCTGAGATTTTCTTAAGTCTTAATCTGGCGTTGTAGGTGTTTGCAAATCGGTGGGACTCATCGCGAACTCGCTGGAGCAGTTTGAGCGCGCCGCTGTCTTTATTAAGACGGACCGGTTCTGATTTTTCGGGAATGTAAATTTCTTCAAATTCTTTAGCAAGTCCAATGACAGGGATACCTTTGAGCCCCAGTTTTTCCAGTTCGCGCAGCGCTGCGTTGAGTTGACCCTTGCCGCCATCAATAAGGATCAAATCCGGCATATTATCCGGGATTTGTGAGCCTGATGGTAATTTAATCTCATCGCTGGCATCGGTTTTGTCCGGGGTATTATTATCGGTCGCATTGTTTGAATCTTTTGCCTCTTTCCATTCGCGCAATAAACGACTATATCTTCGACGTATCGTCTCAGCCATACAGGCAAAATCGTCTTGTCCCTCAACAGTTTTAATTTTATATCTCCGGTAACTTGAACGGTCTGGGCGGCCGTTTTTGAAAGAAACCATTGACGCTACTGAAAATGTGCCGCTTATATTTGAAATATCAAAGCCTTCAATGCGGCTGGGCGGTTTGTTTAAATTAAGCGCGGCAGCAAGTTCGCAAAGGTCTCTGTCAGGGTCAATTGTTGGAGGGAGAGAATATGGAAGACGGATAAATTTTTGCGTTTTCTTCAATGTTTTTTTTAAGTCAAACAGCAGATCGCGAAGTTTTGCCGCTTTTTCAAATTGCTGGGCAGCGGCTGCTTTTTTCATCTGTTCTTCAATTTCATCGGCAAGTTCCTCGCATTTGCCATCCAAAAATTCGCAGGCTGCTTTTACCTGTTCAAGATATTGTTCTCTGGTGACGTTGCCGATGCAGGGCGCGGTGCAATAACGGAGATGGGCGTAGAGACAATGTTTATAATCCTGCGCTGATGGAGTTAGCGGAGAGCAACCGCGAAGATTAAATTCTCTCCTTATCAATGCAAGTATATTCCTAACAGCGCCAGAATCGGGGAAAGGGCCAAAATAGCGCGAGCCATCTTCCTGCCTGATGCGGGTTAATGTGAATTTTGGAATCGGGTCGTTCAAATTGACTTTGATCATTAAAAACCGCTTATCATCCCGAAAACTTACATTGTATCGCGGATGAAATTCCTTTATCAAACGTCCTTCTAACAGAAGGGCTTCGGCTTCGCTTTTAACTATATGGATGTCAAAATCAGCAATTGCCTCAATTAGGGCGGTGAGTTTAGGATCAGACCAGTATCGCCTTGAAGGTTGAAAATAATGGCTCAATCGCCTCCGCAAATCCCGCGCTTTTCCGACGTAAATTACCGTCCCGAACCGATCGCGCATCAGATATACGCCCGGCTTGTGCGGCACATTTTGCAATTTTTGTTTCAGATTTTGCGAAAACTCAGACATCTATAAAATTATAGCATATCATTTTAAAATATTTAATTTATGGTGTCTGAAAGAATGAAAGAAATATTATTCTCAAATTATTCAATCAACCTTCGGCGGTTCTTTGATTATTGAAATTTCTCGTTCCCCCTGAATTTTATCTATTTCATCTTCGCATTTTTTGACCGACTCGCTGTTCGCGAGCGCCTCATACTGTATAGTAAAGTTGCGTATTTGTTGCGGCGCAAGCGCCGGGACGCGTCCGAATCTCCTTTCAATCTTTCTATTATACGGAAAACCTGTGGCAGGTTCAATTCCGGTGACGTAACCTTCTTCCTCTATATTTGCGCATTTCCATAATGTTAGATAAGGGAGTTCGCGCGTAGAATAACGGATAGATAGAGCGCGAGTGCCGCTTGCGTTTTTAATCATCGCCACAGTATTGCCTTCCCTATCGGAATATGGAATAAGACAATAGACCTTTTCTATGTAGCCTGGTGTTGGCGCGGGATAAATATTATAATTTTCAACATCGTCCGCCGCGCGTTGATTGATTGGAGTTGCAGTTTGCAACGGGGCTATAAATCGCGCGCCTTTCTCAAGGATAGGTCTCCCGATGTTTATATGATATAGCAACTGAAATTCCTGATTAGCGCCGCCGTGATTGATTACGGCATCTGAGACCGTGAGAATGTTTGAACCGGGCGTAGTAGAGATTTCAGTAACTAATTCAAGTTTTGGCCCGTAGAAGAGTCGTTCGTAAACGCGTCCAATAGCCCGTATAGTATATGGTTCTTGTCGTTCCACTATGACTTCAACCTCCGATGCCGGGATGTTTGCAATTCTGCCGTGCAGTGTCAAATCCATCTCCGCTTCGTCTCCAACGTTATTGATGAATTTGTCTTTCCCCGGCGCCCCTGCGTTTTCAAGCCCGCACCTCACTATCCATTCGTTAAACCCCTCAAGCCACCCTAACCCGCCGCGTCCGAGCAGATTGATAAAACAGGGATGAACAATCTCTTTGACCGGCGAATCCCATCCGAGCCTGATGTCGCCAATTTCTGCGCCAATTATTCCCATTCCGCGCGTAGGACAGATTACTGTACGCATCGCGCCATTGTTTATCTCCAGAAGATCAACTCCCTCCTGCTTGCCACCGTGCAGTGTCCATTTTTTTATACTCCAGCCTTTAGGACCGTGAAATTTCATTATCGATGGGGTTAGTTCAAACGTTTCAAGATGTAAGTTTAGGTCCGCGCTAATGATTATCTGACGATACGGCTCTTTTTTCAAAACTCGTTTTGAACTCAGTCTTTTCATAGGCGTGATTTATTTTAAACAATTATTATGCTGTGGAAAAAATTTGAAAAGAAGATTTTCCTTATGAGGATTTGACCAAAATCATTAGTATATCCTAAATCTATATAGAAGCCAGAATTAGAGAGACAAAAATAAAATTAAAAAACCAATCCCCTTTCAATTGAATATTAAGCCCAGTTTCTAAGCGGATCGCGTCTCTCTTTTAAAGGCAAGTCCACCCGTTTTTGCAAAATATGCGAACGATAAACCGCGCTCACCATTTCAATTGTCCATCTTCCGTCATACACGCTGCATACTGGCTGGGCATTGTTCTCAATTGCATAAATTAAGTTAAGAACTGGATGTTTTTCATAAGGTCGGAGCGATAGTTTTTTTGCTTTTGGCAAATCCTTAAACGTTGTGCCGTCCTTATGTGCGAAAAATGGCGATTCAAGCCATCCAAATTCAAAGCCCGATTGATAGGCTATTATTCCTTTTGTCCCGAGGATTTCGAAAGCCCATTTTTCCCGTTTTGAAAAATTTGTGTTCCAGTGGTCATTGCGTTTAACAGAAGCCCAGTTAACAACAAGATTATTCCTAAATCCGAACATTGCAAAGATTGTGTCGCCCGCGACCAGCAGTGGCTCGGCGCCTCTGCGGACATCCGATTTAACCGCATCACGTCCATCTACTCTGACATTTCCAAAACACCACAACGGGTCGCCAAAATAAAACCGCATTAAATCAAAGTCGTGCGTGCCAAGGACAATTAAATCCTCGCCGCCGCTTCGTTTATCCTGCTTTCCGTGAAAATGAACCTCGCGAACCTCGCCGATAAGTCCTTCTTCTATAAGGTATTTTACATTCACGAACTCTTCAGTCCACCGCCTGTTATGCGCGACTAATATTTTGACGGCGTATTTTTCGGCTGCTGCGACAATTTTATCCGCGTCCTCCACCACCTCTGTTAGGGGCTTTTCCATAATGATTCCGCGCGCGACCTTGCAAGCCTCAACCGCAATTTCGGAATGGCAATCCGGCTGTCGCATTGCTATTGAAACCAAGTCGGGTTTTTCTTTTTCAAGCATTTCGCGAAAGTCTGTATATGTCTTTTGTACTCCGATTTTTTCGGCGGCTTTTTTTAATCCTGCGGGATTCAAGTCTGCCAGGGCGACGACCTCAACGTTTTCAATTCCTTTAAAAACTATGTCGTAGCCATGACCGTAATCGCCGCCGCCAGTGCGACCTATGATAACAGCCCTGTATTTTCTGCTATTGGCGTTCAATTGAGCGGACAATGTTGTCGCTAAACCCACCGCCCAAGCAGACTTTGTCAACTGGCTGAGGAACCTTCGTCTTGAGATTTCCATAATAGGTTATTTAAAAAAGATAAGTCGCAGTCCAACAAGTATCAAAAATGCGCCGAACGCCCGTTTCAATTCCGCTCCAGTCATAAACTGGGTTAGCCACGCGCCTAAATAGCCGCCGATAATCGCTGTCGGGATTAATAGCCATCCGGTTTTCCACAAAACATTTCCCATAGAAAAGTGTTTCCCTGCGCTAACAAGAACGGTTGGAATGATTACAAACAAAGAAGTTCCGACCGCTTGATGTGGGGTGAAATTCATAAAATAAATCATTGCCGGCACCATTACAATGCCGCCGCCGACCCCGAAAAGTCCGCTGGCTAATCCCCCCAGTAAACCAATCAGCGCAGGTGTTATATAGTTCATCATAGTTGAAGATAATTTATTACAGTGTAGCCGGTAATTAAAACAAATTATTTGTTATAATCCTGCCATTTAACTTCATAGATAGGCACCGGTTCTTTGATTCCCTTTACGGAAACAGGGGCGAGTTTAACGCATAGCGCGGCAAGGTCGGGGGCTTTTTCTGTCAATTCATTATAAGTTGATTGGCTGATTATTATGCGGGCATAACCGGACACCGATTCAAGGCGGCTTGCAAGATTGACCTCGCGTCCGAAAATTGTGTAATTCAAAATATGCTCTTCAGAACCCATTAATCCAACTGTGACATAACCGGTGTTAATCCCTGTTCCGAGTAAAAGCAGAGGAAGTTCCTCGTTCTCTTGATTGCCGGATTGTCTTAGATTTTTATTAATTTGTTCACGGCTTTTATTTAACTCGGCAATCGCCTTTTGAGCCTCAATTGCCGCCCTAACGCACTGAACAGCGTGGTCTTGCGTTTGAGCAGGCGCTCCCCAAAAAGCCATTACGCAATCGCCAATATACTTATCAAGCGTGCCGTTGTATTTTTTTACAATATTTGCGACAGTGGAGAGGTATAAATTGACAGTTTCAAGAGTCTTGCGCGAATAAGTCTCATAAATCTGTTCTGCCTCAGATTGATTGAGTTTAAGACGGGCGACTTTTGCTTCGCCATAAGAGTGCATTTTGTCTGTGAATTCGGTGAATCCGCGAATGTCGGCAAAAAGAATAGTGACTTTTCTTCGCGTGCCGCCTAATGAAAGTCGTTCTGATTTTAACAACTCATTAACAACGTCCGGGGATACGACTTTTGAGAAAATTCCTCTAATTCGCCTCTGTTCTTTCTCTTCAAAAATTGACTTATAAGCAATTACAGCGGCGCAGTTTAAAAACAGACCGCCAAGGATCGGTGTAGCCATTGGAATCCAGAGGTGTTCTGTTGCATAAAGAAATAGGGCGCAAAATATGTATTCTATTGCAACAATTAAAAGCAGTGGAAGAGCAGTTGTAGGCTTTAGCCTCCAGCTTATCCATCCGGTGAAAACAGAAATCGCAATTATTATTGCCAAGTCAACCAGTATCGGAGTTTTTTGGATAAACCTTCCATCAATTATTGAACGCGCCACATTCCAGTAGGTGCTGACAAGATAGGTTTCTTTTTCGAGCGGGGTTGCGCCGAGGTCTGTAAGGTCATTGCCTGTTGCAATAGAACCTACAATGGCTAACTTGTTTTTCCAGCGCGGAAAGATTTTTTCTTTTTCATCCTGATGTCTGATTTTGTCCTTTAAAATCAGACTTTCTATAGATTCCGCTACCAGCTGTTTATCCGTTGGCGTAACGCACCAATCAATGAATATTGATTGATTTTTATCAACTGGAATTTTTCGTGTTATGCCGTTTGCGCCTTTAAGAATGACACCGTCGGGCGTGAATTCAGGGTGGTCAAGGTCTAATCCAAGTTCGCAGGCGGCTAAAGCAATACCAAGATTCCAGAGTTTATATGTCGTATATACTTTTTGTTTATCGGAGCCCCCGGGTTGCGGCTTTTCTCCGAGATCGGACAATTTAAAACACCCATCTTTATCTACTGGAATAGCAACCTGTCTATCATCTTGCAGTGTAAAGATAATTTTATTCGTTTCAATTTTAGTAGCGTATTTTAACAGCGGATGCAAGACTTTAAATTCTTCAATTAACCGGATGCGACGGAGGACTCCGTCGTGGTCTTTCTCGCCTGTGATGCTTGCGGTGATTAAGGCGTTTGTGCGAAATAATTCATCCGGTAAAACTCCTTGAGAGGCGGCAAGAATTACTTTGCCGTGATTTTTTATTTGTTCCGCAAAAAATTCGTCTGATGAAGTCTCGGCATTTTCCGGTAGCGAGATTTTAGGATGGTCAGGACGACGGTTTGCGAATAGAACGTCAAAGGCAACTGCCTTAGCCTTTTCGGCAGTTAACTCTCTTAATGCGAGCCCGTATATAGCCCTTGGCCAGTAAAGACCAAATTGATATCCAAGGCTGCCATCGGCGATTGCGTTTATGCTCTCATCGCTGATAAAGACAAAACCAAGTCTATTTTCAGACGGTGGAATAATATTGCGGGATTCTCTGACGCGCCAATCATAAGTTAATAATTCAACGCGATTGACAATGTTTCGAGCGGAATCGCCACTCAAACCATAAAAATGGATACCGCACATCAGACACGAAAACAATAAAATCAATCCGGAAATTTTTACCGTGTCTGATTTCATATTTTACTCTAAATAGCAAACAAGCCGGCGATTATGCCGGCTTGTATAGATTTAATTTTAAACCTTATTTTTCATTTGCCCGAGCCGCCGCCTGAACCGCCACTTGAGCCGCCCGGAACTACTGTGCTGTCAAAGTTTTGCGTTTCATCTTTTTCTGTTTTTTCAATAGGAGTCACTTTGATTGTTACAGGAGCAACTGCTTCAGGCGGGGTGCCAGTGTATTCTTGTGAAAGTATCAACTCAGTGCGTGTTTCAATTTGAACATTTTCAGGAATAGTAACAACCTGTGGTGGCGTGGTTGGTGTCGGTGGAATAACCATTTGTCCTTCTTTGACATCAATGGTAACCGGCGGTTGACCTGTTAGTGTGAATGTAATTCTCACCCACCCTTTTAATACAACCACTCTGCCATCTGCGCTGACCCGATATTCGGTGCCGCGGATACCGCAGACGCCCACAGGAGTTTTAACCTCATACTTTGACGCTGCGGCAAGTTTCTTAACACTGCCGAGAATTGTGCCGGCTTTCAGATCAAGTTCAGTCTCAATAACAACTTCGCCCGCTGCGCGGCTGAATGTCAATTTATCCAGCGCTAACTGGGTTGCTGGTGTGACCCGCACCACCGGTCCGTTTACCCCGAGGAACAGGTCAACTATGCCAGTTGCGTCGGTTTCAATTACCGCGCCCTGTTTTAATACTGTATCAACTTTCAACGGCGCCCAATCTGTTACGCCAGAAGCAGGGTCTTTATACTTTGCAGTCCCTTTAGTGATTGCGCGAACAACAGCTTTCCCCTGTTTTATTTCTTGCGCAACACCGGAAACAACTGAACCCAGAAACGCAAAAGCCGCAATGCAGGCTATATATTTGGCTGTGGTTGCAAATTTCATATTTTTTCTCCCGCTTATTCCATTTTAGTTTACTTAAAAATTTTAATTTTTTGTTGCGATTTGTCAATACTTATTTATTACAATTTTTAATCTTTATCACTTTTATAATTTATCTATCAATTTGTAAAGATTAATTTTATAACAAAAACGTTCAAAAATTTTAACTAGGATTGATAATTTCTAAATCATCAAGTTAGATTAAACTATTTTTTTTAGACATAAAAAGACCGTCAGTTATGAATGGAAGGCTTATTTACAATCAAATATTCCTATTTCTTTGGATCAAGGTTCTGTTTAAGGTCTTCATCGGTTACTACCGATTCGACGCCATTTGCAGGAACATCAAGTTTCACAAGCCAAACGAGTGTGTTGAGAATGACCTTGCGAAAGTTTTCGTCCCCCCAGTTTTTATGGTAGTGTCCACCGGTAAAACCAAATCCGCGTCCGCCATCCTGCCTTTCAACCACCCAAAGAAGTGTCTCAGGCCGCCCACTCGCGGCAATTATATGGGGATACGGACCTTTGGGCCAAACATAAGGTCCTTTTCTAACCTCATCGGAGGGTGTTGCGACGAGAATTGAGGTTATTCCCTGCATATTTTCTCTAAAATGAATATTGAAATACCATTCATCAAGAATACTGAATGATTTTACTCCGCGAGAGATTGGATGGTCTGGAAACTTTTTAAATTCTGGCGACCACATTGGGTTGCAGGAGACTTTGTCTTCGTAAAAACCGCCAATCCATTTAAGAAACTCGTTTCCGCCTTTATCGGCAGGAACTTCGCAAGCATAATGCATCATTCCTATTCCTACGCCTTTGTCCGCAAGACCTTGCAAGAATTTTAATCTATCGCCCTGAATCGCAGGATGTCCACCGCCGCCATCTGAATAAATAACAACGGCGTCAACATTGTCAAATGCAGATAAGTCTGTGGGCCAGCCATTGGAATACACGAGTGTAACAAGGCCGGGGACATTTTTAAGGCATTTCTGAAGAAGCAGCGCGCCGGCTCTAAATTCGTGCATACCGGGCGGGTGACTCGGTCTGCCTGCAATTATCAGTAACTTTTTCTCAGCGCCATTTGAATTGAGGTTTATAAAAATTACCCCGATCAGGAATATTAATCCGAGAGCCTTTTTCATAATATTTTTTAAAAAAGATGCTTTAGAAACGAAAAATATTCAAATTAAAATTAGTTAACTGAATTATCCAGCAAGGTTAATTTGCTAATTTTGCTGAATATCCGAAATTACAGTTAACAGCGACAGAAAATTTCTATAATGGTATTAAATTAAAACAGGTTTATAGAATGCGGATAAATTGACAAATTAAATTAACCGATTAGTTCTGCGATTTTTTCTTCAATCACCGAGCCGGGTTTTAATAAAGACTCGCCGACAAGAATTGCGTTAGCGCCTGATTCAATAACCCTTAAAACATCTGCGCCAGTTGTAATCCCGCTTTCTGCAACTATGACAACTGAGTCGCCTCCCGGATTTTTTCTTATTTTACTGGCTAATCGTTCTGTGGTTGAGAGGTCAACTTTGAATGTTTTTAAATTGCGATTGTTTATGCCAATCAAATTTGCCCCTATTGCAATGGCTATCTCCAGTTCAGAATCATTGTGAACTTCTACCAGAGCCGCAAGACCGGCGCCGGTAATTAAATCATAAAACCGTTTTAAAACCGCCGGTTCCAGTATTGCGGCTATAAGCAATATTGCGTCGGCGCCGATTTGAATTGATTCGTAGATTTGACGCTCGTCTATTATAAAGTCCTTTCGCAAAAGCGGCAAACCGACAGTATTTCTGACAAGCGGCAGATAGTTCGGAGAGCCCTGAAAAAACTTTACATCGGTCAGTACAGATATGCAACTTGCGCCGCTATTTTGATATCGTTGAGCGATTTTTACCGGATCAAAATCTTTGCAAATACCCCCTGCCGATGGCGATGCCTTTTTTATCTCAGCAATTAAACCAATTCTCCCGCGCCTTGGATTTCTCAAGGCTTGTAAAAAGTCGCGAACGCCTCCACGCTGTTCTACAGCCTGTTTTAATTCATCAATTGAAAATACCTTTTTCGGAAGCGAATCTACCTCGCGTTTTTTCTCTTCAACGATTGTTTGTAATATATCCATGAATCTAATGTTGCCGTCGCGGGTTAATCTCTTTGCATCGCCTCTTTAATAAGACCAAGCAATCCGTCATAGGTATCAACAGATTTAAATTGCGGGAAATCACGCTTCACATTATCTGGCGCGCGGAATAAGAATCCAACGTCGGCTTCGGCGAGCATAGCGGTGTCATTATAGGAGTCGCCTGCTGAAATCACCCTGTAATTTAGACTCTTTAATGCCACAACCGATTTTTGTTTCTGATTTGGCTGACGCAACTGATAGCCGGTGATTTTATCATTTTCAACTATTAGTCTATTGCAGAACAGCGTCGGATAACCTAACTGACGCAACAGAGGTTGAGCGAACTGTTCAAAAGTGTCGGATAGAATGATTACCTGAACTATAGAACGTAGTTCGTTTAAAAATTCAAGCGCGCCCGGCAATGGACGAAGCGTAGCGATAACACTTTGGATATCGCTCAGTTTTAAACCGTGCTGGTCAAGGATTTTGATCCGCCCCCGCATCAGTTTATCGTAATCTGGCTCGTCGCGGGTAGTGCGGCGCAACTCCGGTATGCCGGTTTTTTCAGCAACCGCAATCCATATCTCGGGCGTCAATACGCCCTCCATATCAAGCGTTACTATTGATTGTTTCACTGTAAATTACCTTTCGTCAAAATTAATTCTAAATAATGTATTTATCTAAATCAAAATAAAATAAATTACCTGTGAGCGTTCCACGAAATCATAATTTTTGGGCGAAATTTAATTTTTCAAAGTATTTTATAATCAACAATGCACTAATTAGAACAGACCCTGAAGGTGTCAAACAAAATAGCCGTTCTCTGTGTTTCTCTGCGCGCTCCGTGGTGAATAAATAAACCACAAAGAATACGGCACAATCGGATTTTCTAGTGCCACAATCATCTCAAAAATAGTATCCTCGGTTTTAAAATCAAACACTTAACTCAATGGTAATAATTCAGGATTATCCGATGAATATTAAGTGCAAAATTTCATAAAAGACAATTGCAAGGATTGCGCCAACGGGAACTGTTACAAGCCACGAAATAACAATGTCCCGTATAACTCGCAAGTTCAAATATTCAATCCCACGCGCAAGACCGATCCCCATAACCGCGCCAACAAGAGTGTGCGTTGTGGAGATTGGAAGACCGAGTCTGCTTGCAACAACAATAGTTGTGGCGGCGGCGATATTTGCGGCAAAACCGCGGCTCGGCGTTAAATGAGTTATTTTCGTGCCAATCGTTTCAATTACTTTATAACCCCATGTTGCAAGTCCTACGACGATGCCAACTGCCCCAACCACTAGAATCCAAACAGGAATCTGCGCCTTTAGCCCCGCAATACCGCTTTTTATTAAATCAAGCGATGCAGCCATTGGTCCCACGGCATTTGCCACATCATTAGCCCCGTGCGAAAATGCAAGGAAACAAGCGCTCGCAACCATCATATTTCTGAATACCAACTCCACCTTTTCAAATTCAAATTGACGTCTATGTTCCCAGAGTTTTGATGGCAATTCGGAACCAGGCGCAAGCGGAGGTCTTAATTCCGGTTTTACATCATCCCTGCCCCGCAATTCTTTTCTTACAAATGGAATACCCACTTCGAGTGGCTCGATGAGTTCAATATTCCTCTCAACCCTTTCACGATCATGTTCTTCCTTCTTCTTGCGCGCCCAGAGGATGGAAAGTCCAGCAAAAATAAGTCCAACTATGGTCGAAACCAGCAATGCTTTTGGCAAGGATAAATCGAGTTTAAATTTCGGCATTCCTTTATATACCATTGCCAGACAAAGCACGGATGAAACATAGAACATAATGAACGGAATAAATTTATACATTTGTCGCAACGGATGTTTACTGTTGAGGATGTATTTCTGGATGATTTTTATCATTATGAATGCTACAAACCCTCCGCTAATCGGTGAGGTAACCCAAGAAAGAACAATAGCGATTACTTTATCCCATCGAACGCTATAAAATCCGCCAATGAGTATTCCAACGCCAATCACAGAACCCACAATGGTATGAGTTGTTGAAACTGGCCATCCAAAATAGGTTGCAATCTGCAGCCAGATTGCCGCGCTTAACAATGCCGCAATAAACCCGAGGACTAAAGGCAATGCCTCGTATTTTGTCGGATCAAACATCCCGCTTCGAACCGTTTCAGAAACATGACTGCCAACAAAAACCGAACCGCAAAATTCCATTATCGCCGCAACTATTAACGCCTGCTTTAATGTTAGTCCTTTTGCCCCCACCGACGTCCCTATTGCATTGGCAACATCATTTGCGCCAATGCTCCATGCCATATAAAAACCGAAAACTATCGCGAGTATTACCAGAATAGTGCCGTGGGGAATCGCTGATTCTACAATTCCAAAAAATACCACCTCCATATTCTAACCCTCAGTTAAATTTTGATTTTAAAACTTGGTCTAAAACCGTTCCCTACTCTTTCAGCATATTTAGACATTGAAGAAAGGTAACCAATTACCTGCAGCCATAAAATTGCTTCGACAGGTTCCAACGGCGGTTTAGTATTTAGGATTTTATAAGAAACTTCGGTTTGACGGGGTTTAATTTTGTCCTCGCGTTGACTTAATTCAGTAATAAGTTTAGAAACCGTCAAAGCGTCTCTGCCAGCAAACCCGGATTCTTCAAGAAGGTCTAATTTCGACATTATGCCTTCGGCAAGCATGCAGTTTCTCAATACTTCATTCAGATATTGTTTCACTTCGTTAGAAAGTGGATCGGGCAGCTTCATATCCCGGTAGCTCAAAATCGCGGCAATTTCTTCAACACTATCGGCAATAGAATCTTGATTTTCAACAATGTTAAAAAGGTCTTCTTTTCTCATTGGAAGAAGTATTGAAGTTGACAGCTGTTCCCGAAGATAATCTCTTAAATTATCCGCCTCTGTTTCAAGAGCAAATATTTTTTCGGTAATCTCTTTTTGTTTATTAATCTGACCATTTGACACAAAGTCGAAAAGTTGCGGCAGAAGATTTACGCATTCATAGACCTTTGCCGCATGTTTTTTTAATATTGCAAATGGCGATTCTTTTAAAAGCTCGGCTAACGGAATCATAAAGCGTAATTATTTTTACTATAAACCAAACCCTTTGCAACAACTTTTTACCCCTGCGTCATTAAAATTTCGGAAAAATTGCATTTTGTGAAAAAATTATATTTGTCATAATTATTTAGTAACTTTTAACAAACATCGCAATTGTTCAAACATAATAGCCACTTATAAACGAATGGATCGATGATTACAAAATAACCAATATGCCCTCAAATTGGTCAAACGAAATAGCCATTCCCTCTGTCCCTCTGCTATGAAAATAAACCACAGAGAACACAAAGATGCACAGAGAAATAATATTCCGTTAACCAGTCCACAGTATTGCAAATATCTTAAATATCGCATTTTATTTCACTCAATCGCAAAATTAATGTTTTTTCGATGCTCAGAAGTCGGGCTTTCTCAGCGGGCTAAGAATTCAGGTTACAAATAATCATAGTAGTGCAAAAATTCTCTGTTTAGATGAATGTCCTGTTGGTAAACAGTAATGAGTAGCAGATTGTGAAATGGATTTTTTTGCAAAATTCAGATTTACAGTAGAAATTAATTAAATGGTAATGGCTAACGAGAAAAAGAAGCGAGTCGTGATTGGACTAAGCGGCGGAGTTGATTCCTCAGCCGCCGCCGCCCTATTGCTTGAACAGGGTTATGAAGTAATCGGGATAACATTGAAGATGTGGGGGCAGGATTGTATAAACCGGGGTGAAGATAAATGTTGCGGTCCCCAGGCTGTGATGGACGCCCGCGCTATCTGCGCTCGCCTCGCCATTCCGTATTATGTGATTGACGATAGCGAACGGTTCAAAAAAGAGGTTATTGAGTATTTTGCTTCTGAGTACAAATTGGGACGGACACCCAATCCGTGTGTAGTCTGTAATGAAAAGATAAAGTTCGGCACGTTGATAAATAGCGCGTTGCAATTAGGCGCAGAATTTGTGGCGACAGGCCATTACGCGCGTGTGGAGTATTCACCGCAGAGCGGCAGATACCTTTTAAAACGGGGGAGAGATTTAAAAAAAGACCAGAGTTACTTCCTTTTTTCATTGCGACAGGAACAACTGGCTCGCGTCGTTTTTCCGCTCGGAGATTTAACAAAAGAGAAAAGCCGGGAACTGGCTTCAAAATACAATTTGAAAACAGCCAGAAAACAGGAAAGCCAGGAGATTTGTTTTGTTCCGGATGGAGATTATGCGCGATTTTTGAGCAAATCAGGGCTTACTGCTGAACAAAAAGGCGAAATTGTTGATCTATCAGGAAAAGTGCTCGGATATCATCAGGGCGTCCATTTTTTTACAATCGGACAGCGAAAAGGCATTAAGATACCAGCGCCAAAACCGTATTATGTTCTTGACATAGATGCGCAGAATAACAGGGTAATTGTTGGCGACCAGCAGAATTTGGTAAGCGACCGGCTAAAAGTGGAGCGATGCAACTGGATTATGTTTGATAATCCGCCTGATAAATTAGAGGTGATTGCAAAGATAAGGTATAATCACCCTGGAGCCCCGGCTACAGTTATCCCGCAACAAAACGGCGCAGCTGAGGTGCGTTTTCATACCCCCCAACGCGCGATCACGCCAGGACAAGCCTGTGTGTTTTTTATTGACGATCTGGTTGCTGGCGGAGGATGGATAGCAAGAGAGAAATAACCAATGAAAATCCCCTTCTCTACCGCTGTTTATGAGCACGCGGCGCGGTTTGTAAATCGCTCGCCTTACGCGGTGTCGCGCGATCCTGATTTATTATTTCAAGCGCACAAACTCGCCTTCCTCGAATACAGACATACGCCGGTTGCCGTTGGCATTGATATTTATAACCTTGAAGCGGAGGCGTATGGGGCGAAGGTTTGTATTCCTGATGACAATTCAATCCCGGCAATAAACGAGCCGCTCTTTACAAGCGCCACAGAAATGCTCAATTTGCCGCCATTTGACCCAGAGAAAGATGGGAGAATTTCAATGGTAATTGCAACCGGAAAGAGATTAAAAAATGAATTGCCCGATGCTGTCGTAAAAATTCCTCTTGCAGGTCCATTTTCCATAGCTTTCAACCTTCTTGGAATTACACGGCTGTGCGAAGAGGTTGGAGAAAAACCCGAGGCAGTTTCAAAAATGTTAACGCGCGTTGCTGAGAACCAGACGGCTTTTTGCAAAGCAATCTCGCAGGCGGGACTAACGCCAGCGTTCTTTGAATCCGCCGCCTCGCCCCCGATGTTATCACCGAAACAATTTCGCGAACTTGAACTGCCAGCGTTGAAGCGAATTATTGAGATCGCATCAAATTACGCAAACCAGCGCGTCCCCTGTATTATGGGTGGAAACACTTTTCCCGTGCTTGACGAACTTTTATCTACTGGGACCAACTATCTTGTTTGCAATCCGGAGACCGATCAAGCGGCTTTTGTTAAAAAAGTCGCAACAGTTGCTCCAGATGTAAAGGTGCGGGTAAATATGCGTTCTGATATCGTGATTTCAAAAAACAAGGAAAATATTTATGCGGAGATTAACCGTATTATTGAAATCACCCGCGGTTGCCAGAATTGTATTTTGGGAACAGGCGCATTGCCGTATGAAACGCCGATTGAAAATGTGCGTTTGATTAAGGAGTATATCGGGAGCGATTAAGAGTTGATTTTAATAGGAGTGGTGCATCCGGCAGGAGTTGAACCTGCAACCTTCTGATCCGTAGTCAGATGCTCTATCCAGTTGAGCTACGGATGCAACCGTGATGTATTTATAATTAATTATTTTGGCTAATCTCGCAAGTGGAATTTTAGAGATAATTGATTTTGCGCCGTATTTCTACTCACTAAATCCTGATAAAAACCAAGAGGGAACGCATTTTTTAATCAAATTCAGAATTGCCGAATTTTCAGTATGCGATGCTGTTGCAGCGCTCCCTTGCCTCTGAACGGCTTGTAGCGTGAACTCCGTCACCATTCATTCAATTTGGTTCAGTGTATAGAATGATTAAATATTTAATCCCTTCCAGTATTATCGTTTATCAAGAAAGAATGATTTTAACAGGCTTCGCGATTCTTCAAGCCGAACACCGCCTATTATCTGGCATCTATGATTGAGATTTGGATTTTGAAGCAAATTCATAGCGCTTCCTGCCGCTCCGGCTTTCTGGTCCGGCGCGCCGAAAACGACCAGCGGTATCCGTGTGTGGACAATTGCGCCGGCGCACATCGGACAAGGCTCTTTTGTTACATACAGAATACAATCGGTAAGTCGCCAGTCTCCAACGGCTGATTGCGCCTGTGTGAGCGCAAGCATTTCAGCATGCGCCGTGGCATCTTTTAATAATTCAACCTGATTATACGCCCTTGCGATTATTTTGCCTCCGCGAACGATAACCGCGCCTACCGGCACCTCTCCCCCGTTTGCGGCTTTTATGGCAAGTCTTAATGCCTCTCCCATAAAATAATGATGACTTTCAAGATCAATACCATCTGCTATTTTCTGCAAAGTAGTAGATTGTTGAGTTGAGATTTGTCCGCCAGTTAAACCAGACCGGTTTAAAATATTTGCGCCTCGATTTTCTATCTTAATAGATTCCTCAATCGTCCAGATGTTTTTGCCATTTTCAAGACAATGACAATGAGCGGAAAAGAAACCGCCGCGATGTTCCCAGAACAAATCCCAGATCATTTCTCGGTCTGTTTGTGGAAGGGCAAGGTTTTGAATCTCTTCACGAGTAAAAAACGCAAACTCGCCTTCACTGTTTGATGGGGGCAACTTGTTTACTGTTCGTTTTACTTCAAATAAGAACATAAGCCAGTGGGAGTTCCCTTCGTAACCGTGTTCGCTGATGATGCCACTAAGATGAAAATCTTGAATAGAAAATTCAATCCCGAGTTCTTCTTTAGCCTCCCGTCTTGCGCACTCGTATGGCGATTCGCCAATCTCTGTTTGAAGTTTTCCACCGCACGGACTCCATAGGCCGAGATTCGGCTCTTTTTTCCTTTTTAGGAGCAAGACCTCTCCTCTGTCGTTAAAGACATAAAGCAGAGTTGATATTTTATGTGGCATCGCCATATTTCGTTAATAAACTTTTTATGATTGTTACATTCAAAAAACTCGTCTATACAAAATAATGTTAAAGCGATATATGAAAATTGTTAAATCAATTGTTTCAGGAATAACGCTGGCGTTTTTTTTAGCGCCGCTGTTCTCTATTGCTCAAACTGGCAAAGACGCTGGCGGCTGGCGCTATCTATTTGACGGTAAATCAACATCGCACTGGCGGGGATTTAAAAAAGATTCGTTTCCAAAAAGTGGTTGGACAGTTGAAGATGGATGGCTGCATTGTCTCGGAAAAGATGGCGGCGACATCATTACAGTTGAACAGTTTGAAGATTTTGAACTTGAACTTGAATGGAAAATAGCGCCGGGGGCAAATAGCGGTGTTAAATATTTTGTGACAGAAACGCGCAATTCTCCTATCGCTCATGAGTATCAAATAATTGACGATGATACAAATCCGGACGCAAAGATTGCCGATGGCAAACATCTAACTGCTGGATTTTACGATGTGCTAAAACCGCAAAACGCAAAGCCGCTTCCACCGGGACAAATCAACCATTCAAAAATTGTCGTTAGCGGCAATAAAGTTGAACACTGGTTAAACGGAGTGAAAGTTCTGGAATACACCTGTTCAAGTCCAGAACTAAAACAGGCAATCCAGAATAGCAAATTCAAAAACACAGCGGGCTTTGGAGAAAAAATCAAAGGACATATACTTTTGCAAGACCATCATAGCGAGGTCTGGTTTAGAAATATTAAAATCAAAACAAATTAAAGTTATGAGAAATCTAAATTCAATTGCTATTTATGCTGTAGCAATAGCAGCAATTATTAATTGCGCTGCAGACGACAACGTCTTAACGGAAAAAGAAAAATCTGAGGGCTGGCGACTGCTCTTTGATGGAAAAACCACCGATGGATGGCGAGGTTATAGAAAACAGTCTTTTCCAACAACTGGCTGGAAGGTTGAAAATGGTTGTTTGAAAAAAATCGCTGGCGAACGCGGCGGCGATATTATCACAAAAGAACAGTTTGAAGATTTTGAACTTGAATGGGATTGGCGACTTGCGCCAAAAGGAAATAACGGAGTGAAATATTTCGTCACTGAGCAACGCCCGGGCGCGCCAGGACACGAATATCAAATGATTGACGACTCAACCCTGCGAAATAGAAAACAGATGACCGCTTCTTTTTATGATGTGTTGCCGCCAAAAGAACATAAGCCGGTAAAATTAGCCCCAGAATGGAACCATTCGCGGCTCGTGGTAAAAGGCAACACTGTTGAACACTGGTTAAATGGAGAAAAGGTTTTGCAATATGAATGCGGAAGCAAAGAAGTCATCGACGCCATAGCCAAAAGCAAATTTAAAAACGCTGACGGATTCGGCAAAAAAATTAAAGGATTTATAATGCTAACAGACCACGGAAGCGAATGCTGGTTTAAAAATATTAAAATAAAAACAAATTAGAATTAATTGAGAAGAAATTTAGGGAACTCAGAATGGAGAAAAGCATATTAAAACAGGAGTATGTTTTAGTATGATTGCCAGTTTTGGATATATTTTAATTAATTTTCCGGTATGAACAATGGGTTATGTGTCGGCATTGAAATTGGCGGGACTAAATTGCAGATGGCAATAGGTTACTGCGATGGACGCATTGTTGAGAAAAAACGATTTTCGGTTGATAAAACAGCAGGCGCTTGCGGGATTCAAAAGACCATTGAACATAATCTGCCAAAACTTATTAAAAAAGGCGCTGTCAAAATCGGTGTTGGTTTTGGCGGTCCTGTTGATTGGAGGAACGGCAAGATTTGTCGCTCGCACCAAATAGAAGGTTGGTCTGGATTTGATATTGTTGGATGGTTAAAATCAATTAGCGGACTTTCAGAAATTTATGTAGAAAACGATGCGAATGTTGGCACGCTTGGCGAAGCGCGCTACGGCTGCGGACAGGGATTCAATCCAGTATTTTATGTAACTTTAGGCAGCGGCGTCGGTGGAGGGCTTGTTATTGATGGGCAAATATACCACGGCGATATCCCTGGTGAATGTGAAATCGGGCATATAAGACTTGATAAAAGCGGAGCTACCGTTGAATCGCAATGTTCAGGCTGGGCGGTGGACAGGAAAATACGGGAAAGAACTAATTCGTTTGAAAAATCGACGCTCGCAAAACTTGTCAAAGATGTCAAAGGCGGCGAAGCGAGATATTTAAAGTCTGCTATTGAACAAAACGACCCGCTTGCGCTGGAAATATTAAACGAAACCGCCGATGACCTTGCATTTGCGCTTTCGCATGCGACGCATTTATTTCATCCACAAGTGATAATCCTTGGAGGCGGTCTGTCAAATCTTGGAGATATTTTGAAGAACGCCGTGGCGCGGAGGCTTGAACGTTACATTATGGACGTTTTTAAACCTGGACCTGAAGTGAAGATAGCAGCTCTTGGAGAAGATGCCGTGCCGGTTGGCGCGCTAATCCTTGCCGGAAAATTTCAAAAACCTTGAATAATCTGAAAATTAAGCAATATTGATAATAATTGTAAATATGAATCTGTGGATTAAAAATTATATAGAGGCGCAAAAGGCGGCGCTTGATTCAATCCCGTCGGATAAAGTTGAAAGACTGATCCAGATTTTTTCAAAAGCAGTTAACGAAGGACGTCAAATCTTTGTTTTCGGAAATGGAGGAAGCGCTTCAAATTGCTCTCATTTTGCGACAGACCTTGGCAAAGGCTCTTCGGATAAAATCGGAAAAAGATTTAAAATTATTACTCTCAATGACAATGTGAGCTGGCTCACAGCAATCGGGAATGACTATTCCTATGAAGATGTATTTGTGCGACAACTTGTTAATTATGCCAGAGCGGGAGATATCGCCTTTGCGTTAAGTGTCAGCGGCAATTCGCCGAATGTTGTCAAGGCGTTGAAATGGGCTAAGGAAAACGGATTGACAACTGTGGCTCTGGTAGGCGGGAAACGGGGAAAGATGGCTGAAATCGCCGACGAGGTTATTGTAATTAACGACACCCATTATGGGAGAGTTGAAGACGCCCAGATGGGCATTTGCCATATCCTCTGCTATGCCTTTATGGAAAACCCGCAAATTACGGGGTGAAGTATATTATTATCAATCCAGCAGGATTAAGATATTCTAAGTACATTATTGTGTTTACTATTTTTTTTAATTAAAAGAACTTTTGCTAATGCAGTATAAGTGTTTCTCCCATATCTAAATATAATTTCATCTTGTCCGGATACTGATTCATTATTAAAAAAATCGTCAATTTCTTTAAACACTAAATCAAAATCCATTTTCAATTTCCAGCTATCATTAGGATTATTCTCATCAATTAGAACAACAAATAACCTATTATCTGAGCCAAATCGCTGAGCCCCCTGATTTTCATACATCCATATTGCTAAATCTTTTTTATTGTTAATATCACAAGAATAACCTCTAGGTAGATAAGTAATCTTCAAATCAAATGGTTGATCGCCAAAAAAGATATCGACTCCTTTTATATTTTTTACAGTTGGAATTACTTTAGGATGTAATCCTATATGCTCTTCTATTAAAACAGTTGTCCAATGATTAAACCAAGTACACATTACATAATTTGTAACATCATCGTGTAGTGTAGATTTAATATTTTTAATCAAATCATCATATCTGTAATATTTTCTTACGTACTCCATCTGTATTTTTTGATCTAACTGCCCCTGTACTATTCCCCAAGAGAATTTTTCTATTTTGTGTAGTTCTTTTATTAACTCTTCATCTGATATTAGTTTTCGTCTTTCATCAATTTTTTCCTTATATTTTCGTTTGATAAAATCATCTATGACGTGGCTATCAGGATTAATTTCAACGATATTTTTTATTAATTCTGTTGCAGTGTTTGCCTTTGGAATTTTTAGCAAATCAACAAGCGAAATCAACAATTGACTCTTAATAGCCTTTAGTTTTAGATTTAGTACCTCTTTTTTACTTAATAACGCCATATTATTTCTTTTTAAATAACATTATGTATTCGTGTTTAAATACATAGAAACCACCGACTAACGCTCTATAGCGCCATAACTCCTGTTGATTTCTTTTAGCCCTGGTTTCATCAAAGTTTTTTACAATTATGCTTTTAAGAGAATAATTTCTCTTCATTACTTCATTCATACAGTAATATCCGAGGGGTATCCATTCGCCTTTAGAATATTTGTCACCGATGACCAATGCTAAATAGCGTCCACTATCAAGGTAAGGTGTAAAATTATCAACAACTTTTCCAAAGACGTTTAAAAAATCTCTTATACTATTAGTATTTGACAAATCTCTTGTATCACTTGAGAATTTTATAATATTATGATATGGAGGATGCATTAGTAATAGTTGATATTTGTCAATACTGTACCGATTAAGTAAAGAACCAATACGAACCGTGGCACTATCACCATTAATTATATCAGTTATAACATTATGTTTATTAGGCTCTAAAGATATTAACTCTTTTGCTTTTTTTGCTACCTCTTCATTTAATTCAATACCAATGCCATTTCTTCCAAGTCTTTTGCATTCTATTAATGTAGTGCCGCTGCCAGCAAATGGATCTACCACCCAATCACCTTTCTTAGTGTATCTGAGCATTAGTTGATTTGGTATTTGAGGGATGAAATTTCCCCAGTACCAACCAAGATGTGCGCCAGAAGTATCTCTTTTATTAAGAATCCACAAACTATCTGTTATTATATTATCGTATTCCTTCCATCTCAGTAAATTAATATCATTTATTTTATTTGTTTTAATTTTTTGAACTCCTTTTATTAGCCTTCTCAGGTAATAATCCGCTCTCTCCCTTGTTAAAGAGTCTAATATTTGATTTATTTCCGATAATAACACATCTTTTCTTAATGCTATCGTATCCCCATTCGCTTCAATATTTAATATTCCTTCATCATCCTTCTTAAAATTAGTTATTGTATTTTTAATATCGGTTAATTTATTTTTGTAAATGTTTGTGTCTTTTATATTAAGGATATCTGTCAATATTTCAACAAATCGGTCTCTATTTAGTATGACAGTACCATAAGATTGTCCGGAGGCATCTAAATCAAAACATAATAATTGGTTAGGATCTTTAATATTCATAAAAACCACGCGTTCTACTAATTCTCTTTAATGGATAATTATAAAATAATGCATATTTTGTCAAAGCAAATAAAAATCTACAACAAATTCATCGCAACCGAAAACCAGCGATGGTGTTTTTGCAAAAGGCAGTTGAAACGATGATTATGATTTAATTAAGCGAAACCAGGTCCTGTGATACGATTTACAATTAAGAAGTATTTGATACTGAACTCATTATATCTACGCCTTCACTCCCGCTATAATGATATAAACCTATATCCGCAGTCTTGTTATAATTGTTCTGCAACTTTTCTGAAGTGAAGACCTATGATGGCAAGTTCAATTGCGTTGCGGAACTTTTCAGGTTGCGTTAATAGGGTTGAACAGAAGAGTTTCCAGTATTCCTTTCGCCCTTCCCTATCGCGGACGCCAAGATACCAGATTGATTTTATAAACGCGAGAAAATCATCGTAAGAAATCCTGATTTTTGCGCTGGCAGGTTTGTAAGTTGATAGGAATGTGCGGATTCGTTTGTAATAAACTGAGGGTGAGTAGAGTTTTTTCATCAACTGACGATAGTTATTTTTTAAAAATTCCCGATTCAGTTTTGGTTCAAAGTTAATATCAGTCCGTGTGTTGTCGCCGCTGGAATCTTCTTTGATTCTGCCCTCTTTGAAAAGCCGATGATACAGCTTGGTTTTAGGCAGGGCAGTTAGAATGCCCACCATTGCGGTTACCACACCGGACCTCTGGATAAATTCATACTGGCGTTGGAAAATATCTGGCGGGTCGTGGTCAAAACCAACAATAAATCCCCCCATTACCTCAAGCCCGGACTGTTGGAGTATTTTTACTACATTGACAAGGTCGCGTCCCTGATTTTGCATTTTACGGCATTCAAGCAGCGCCTCCGCTGACGGTGTTTCAATGCCGACAAATACCTTCACAAAACCGGCTTCAACCATCATTTTGCAAAGTTCAGGGTCATCGGCAAGATTGACGGATGCTTCTGTTAGAAATGTCATTTTTGCTCTGGTCTTCCTACGCCAGGCGATCATCTCTTTCAATAATTCGCGAGTTTGCTTTTTATTTCCGATAAAATTATCATCAACAATAAACACTGTGTCTTTCCATCCTAAATTACGCAAGTATTCAAGTTCATAGATGAGCTGAGTCGGGGGCTTCGTGCGCGGAACACGGCCAAAAATCGCAGTAATGTCGCAGAACTCACAATCAAACGGACAACCGCGGGAAAACTGCACGCTCATTGCCGCATAATCGCGCATCTTTATAAGGTCCCAGCGAGGCGCTGGAGTTACTGTCAAATCTGGTTTTTTATCTGATGAATAGATATGTTTAAGATTGCCAGATTTCATATCGTTGACGAGTTCATCAACCACATTTTCAGCCTCTCCGAGCACAAAATGTTTAATCTGAGGGTAATATTCGTAGCTTGTCGTGAAAAGCGGTCCGCCAGCGATAATAGTTTTATTGTATTTCGAGCATTTTTGAATTATCTCTGACACCGATTTTTTCTGGACAATCATTGCGCTAACCATTACATAATCCGCCCATTTTAAATCCTTTTCGGATATATCAGTTTTCACATTCAAATCAACAACGCGCAAATTCCATTCACGCGGCAGCATTGCCGCAACGGTTAACAAACCGAGCGGCGGGTAAGAAGCCTTTTTTGATATAAAGTGCAACACATATCTAAAACTCCAGAAGGTTTCTGGCGTTTTCGGGCTTACAAGCAATATATTCATAATTTATCTCAAGAATTAAAGTTGTCTAAAAAATTTGTAAGATGACTATTTTTTCCTCTCAAAGAAAATACCTAAAACTTCAAAAGTTCCTTCGGATGAATGAATTTTTAATCTCACCGAACTAATCAAATTTTTTATTTTAATCATTATTTAATATTTAATATAACCCCTATTGGCGGTTTAGCAAATGAGTATTAGCACAGCGATTATTTAATACATGATAAACTTGAAATCACAGTGTTGAGGTGAAAAACAAATCAGTGAGAATGCAGAGAGTCACAGAGAAATCGTGGTCTCACAGTTTTATGACACTTCTTACTAATTTCGTTCCAATTTAAAACAATTACAGGTTCAATGTTAACAACCCGGTAAATTTGAAATTTTTTTCAAATTAGTCTTGATTTTTATTGTAAATAAGGTTTGCTTGTAATCTCTAAAAGTCAGCGCGTAAAAGAGACGTTGTTGACTGGCATTATATAATGAAGTTAAAAGCCGTGAAAGGGCGTTGAGTGTTGGTTTGAGAGATTTGACCACACTTTAAGCCTTAAAATTAAAACAACGATTGAAGGAATAGGATTGTGATGAAAACATATCAGCCAGCGGATATCAGGAACGTTGCGTTAGTTGGTCACGCCTCTTGTGGAAAGACAATGTTGACCGAAAGTATGCTGATGAGCGCCGGCGTTATTAACAGGCTCGGCAGCATTTCGGGAGGTTCAACCGTATCAGATTACCACGAAGAAGAGCAACAACGTTTAATCTCCATTCATACATCACTTGTTCATTATGAGTGGAAGGGCAAAAAGATCAACCTGCTTGATACCCCTGGATATCTTGATTTTATTTCTGAAAGTCTTGGCGCGCTGCGGGTTGCCGACCTTTCCGTGGTTGTGATTCACGCGAATCACGGCGTAAATATCGGCACCGAACAAACCTGGAAAACAGCCGCTGCAAACGGCGTTCCGCGCATTATTGTCATAAACGCGCTCGACAAAGAAAATGTAGATTTTGACGGAATAATCGCGCAGGCAAAGGCATCATTTGGCGAGAGAATTCTGCCATTAACACTGCCCGTAAACATCGGACCCGGGTTTAACAAAGTTCTGGATGTGCTATCAAAAGAGGTCTGTGTTTATAGCGACCAGAGCGGAAAACCTCAAACCTCTCCAGCAGATGGAGCGCTTAAAGAAAAAGCAGATTCGCTTCATCAACAGTTGCTAGAGTTTGTTGCTGAATCTGATGACGCGTTGATTGAAAAATTCTTTGAACAAGGCACCCTAACAGAAGAAGAGATGCGTAACGGTTTGCGCGCGGCGCTGATGAAACAGACATTCATTCCTCTTTTTGTAACATCAGCCGAATTAAACGTGGGCGTAAGCAGGCTTATGGATTTCATAGCCGATTTCGGCGCTTCACCCCTTGATAGACCAGCAGTCAAAGCAACAGATTCAAATGGAAATGAAGGCCAGATTTCTATAAACGATCCCGAGCCTGTTCTTTATGTATTTAAGACTGTAACCGAGCCGCAATTTGGCGATATGTCTTACTTCAGGGTGTATAGTGGAAAAATTGAAATCGGTATGGATATGTTCAATCCAGACACGAAAGCCACAGAACGGCTCGGCCAAATTTACGCGCTTGTTGGGAAAAACCGCATACCGCTTAATTCAATGACAGCAGGTGACATCGGAGCGACAGTTAAACTCAAATCCACGCACACCGGCAATACGCTTTGTTCGCCTAAACGAATTGTTACACTGCCAAAAGTTGTTTATCCATCGCCAAATATTCATGCTGCAATCAAATTACATTCAAAGGGCGAAGAAGATAAACTCGCTCAAGGACTTGCTGCATTGCATAATGAAGACCCAACATTTGTCTTCAATGTGGATGCTGAACTTCACCAAACCGTTATATCGGCTCAAGGGAGTCTGCACCTTGAGGTAGTAGCCGATAGATTGCGCAAGAGATTTAAACTTGAAATTGAACTAACAGAGCCGCGCGTGCGTTACCGCGAAACGGTTAAAGCAAAAGCGGAAGCAAAATACAGACACAAAAAACAGACCGGCGGCGCAGGACAATTTGCTGAGGTCTGGATGCGAATTGAACCGAAACCGCGCGATAGCGGCGTTGAGTTTACACAATCTTTAGTCGGGCAAAACGTTGACCGCGTATTTGTTCCATCAGTTGAAAAAGGCGTTATGCGCGCCTGCCAGGAAGGTATTTTAGCAGGGTATCGGGTTGTGGACGTCAAAATAGACTTCTACGACGGCAAAATGCACCCTGTTGATTCAAACGATATCTCATTCCAAATTGCAGGTTATTTCGCATTCAAAGAAGCCTTTTTGAATGCCAGACCCTGTCTGCTTGAACCAATTTATAACGTAGAAATCCGCATCCCAGAAGATTGTATGGGCAAAGTTATGGGCGACCTCTCAAGCCGACGCGGCAAAATTATCGGTATGGAAGCAGATGGCAATCTGCAGGTCATTAAGGCGCAGGTACCGGCAAAGGAACTCTATAGATACTCGTCCACCCTGCGCTCGCTCACCGGCGGACGCGGCATTCACAAGGAAGAGTTTAGCCATTATGAAGAAATGCCGCGCGAACTTGAACAAAAAGTTATTGAAGAAGCAAAAGCACGCAAGGAAAAAGCGCAGGCAGAAAAATAAATCCATTACAGGATTATTCGCTCACAGGCTGCCGTCCACCGGCAGCCTTTTTACTTCCACCAATTCTTTGCGACTTAATAATAAAATAAAAAATCTGAACAAATTCAATTTGACCTAAAACTGCGCTTTTCCTTGAAACGCCTAGGGTTAAAGTATATATACATTGTTCAACAACAATTGATAGTAAGGTCAACAATTGGTAAAGTCTGGTTATGAAGCTTTTAATAGGTTTTTTTGTGTTATGCTCAGGCTGCCTGTTTGCGCTGGGAGCCGAACCAAGAATTGAAATTGACAGGCTTATAACTTTTAGCTCTATCGGCAAGGAGCGTCCAGACCTGAATGGTTACAGGGAAGCGGAGTTACTCCGCCACGATGGAAAGGGTTGTCTGACCCATATGTGGTTCGGAGGCGATTGGCCGGGCTACGAGAAAACTGTTATTCGCGTGTATGTGGACGGCGAAGAACAGGCTTCTATAGAGATGGAGTTGGGACTAGGTCACGGAGTCGGCTTTGGCGACACGAACGCGCCTTGGGGCAGTGAGAAGATGGGAAAGACAGGACATCCAAGCGGTTTTTACAATACATACAAAATTCCCTTCGGCAAAAGCATTCGCGTTACTGCGCAACGCGACAAGAACTCGCCAGACGGCGCGCCTTTTTGGTGGATTATTCGCGGCACGGAAAATTTGCCTGTTACGGTGGCTGGTGCGCGTCTTCCAGAAACCGCGCGGCTCAAACTCTATAAACTGGAAAACCACGTTGCCAAGCCGTTGGAGGAATTTGTTCTGTGCAATGTAAAAGGCGCTGGCGCGCTCTACCAAGTTACAATAGCAGGCGAAGGTCTGCGTCAATCCGGCGACTGGAGAGATATCAGCTACCTTGAAGCCATTATGCGCGCTTACATTGATGGCGCGAATACTTCCACACTGCTTTCATCTGGCTTGGAAGATTATTTTCTGGGGACTTACTATTTCAACCGGGGACGCTACGCAAATTCTCTTGCCGGTCTAACGCATATTGACACGAAGAAGAACAGGTTCTCCGCTTATCGTTTTCACGACGATGACCCGCTGTTTTTCCACAAAGGACTACGCCTGACCTGTCGTTGCGGCGAAGAGTTGAACGGAAAACCGCTGCACAATCCTCCAGATACGCGGTTCACTACCTACACATGGATTTATCAATGGTGATGGCAGCAACTTTCAAACAAGATTTGTTTGGTAGAACTTTGCTTCTACCGCGCGGCAATTTCATCTCGCCGAGTAAACATATTTGTCTCTGGTTATACTGTGCGGTTTAATGGTTACAGTGGGAATTTAAAATAAAAAGAAAATGGAAGAGAATATAAAATATTATTCATGGTTGTTATTGCAACTTGCGCTCGCGATAGCCATTTTAAGTAGTTGGCAAGAAAAAGCACGCGCCGAAGAAACAGACAGCGAGGCGCAAATGATCTTATCAAAGCATACTGGCATTTATACAATGCCCCCTACCAATGTGGGATCGCTTGACCCGAGCATCAAAGCCTATCGGATTCCCGATGGTCCTTTAATGGGGAATGGCGACATTGCGGTTGCGGTTGGCGGAACTTATACTAATCAGACGTTCTACCTTTCTAAGAGTGATTTGAGCCAGTCGCTGAGAGGCTTGGGCGGATTAACAATCGCATTTGATGAACCCGCAGGCGATGTCGCTAAATATCGTCAAGAACAAGATATCTATAATGCAGAAGTCAGGTCTACTATTCCGTTGCATCGAACTAAAGTCAAGATGCGTTCTTGGACGGCTGATGCCAGCAATATTCTTGTTACGGATATATGGATAGAGGAAGGAGTTCCAATTGATGTGAGCGTCAGGTTATGGTCCCACACCGATGCCTCTACAACGCAAGCTGGAATGAACGATGGAATTATCTGGGCAACCCGCGAGATAAATCAAAAACTCGGAACACCGCCGCAGCCGTTTAGTTCAAAAGTTGCGATGGCAGCGCGGATATTGGACGCAGCGCCAGTGTGCTCAACAGATGGCAAAAAAGCCTCGGTTGCCCGGTTCACTTTGCAGCCTAAAAAGACCGTAAAGTTAATCACAGCAGTTTCTGGAGGGTATCAAGCCACAAATCACATAGATGGCGCAATAAAATTGGCAAAGTCTCAGACTGAGCAGAATCTCGCTGGTCTGCGCGCCCATCACCTTGACTGGTGGCATAAGTATTGGGCTAAATCTTACATTACTCTGGATGAAGATTTGTTGGAAAAGTTCTATTATGGCGCCCTTTATGTTTTAGGCTGTTCGAGCAGAGAAGGAAGCGCGCCGCCAGGTCTTGCCGGACCGTGGCATTTGAACGGACCAATCTGCTGGGGCAACAGATACACACTGGACTACAATTTTGAGTCTGTTTGGTGGGGCGTGTATTCTGCCAATCGTCCTGAACTTGCGCTGCCTTATTACGATGTAATTCTTAAATTGATTCCGGCAGGCAAACAATTGGCTAAAGAACAAGGCACGCAGGGTATTTTATTTGGCGTGAATGCGCACGCATGGGGCGGATTTACTGATATCCGAACCCTGAATATGAAAGGGAACGCCTCGCTTGCAGCCCTGAATTTTATGTGGCATTACGATTACACTCAGGATGAGAGTTTTCTTATAAACAAAGCGTGGCCCTTATTGAAAGAACTGGCGCTGTTCTGGGATGATAATCTTGTGTGGGATGAACGCGGCTCGCGTTGGATGATTTGCAACAGCGGCGCCCGCGAAGGCGCTAAGGATACCAATGCCGTCACCGACCTTGCCTATGTAAAACGGCTGTTCAAGTTTCTTCTTGATAATAGCGATTCAATTGAGGGAAAGCGGTCTGGCAATGAACAGATTCATATCTCGGAATCACAGAAAGCAAAATGGCGAAGTTATGTTACTAACTTGAGCCAATTTCCAACCATTTTGTTTAACGGCAAACGAGTATTCAAAGAGGCGGAGAACAGAAACAAGATGTCTCTTGGAGGACCGGGGGACAATAGCGACGTCCTTTTTCCGGTTTTTCCGGGGGAAGCCATTAGTCTGGGCTCTAATCCTGAACTGCTTGAAATCGCCCGAAACACTGTGGCTGCGCTTAACCCGGAGGAGAATAAAGCCTCGTGGTTTCAGGCAAATTGTTTTCCAAAAATCTACACTCAGGCGGTCAGGTCAGGTTTTCCTGTGGAAAAAATCATTGCTAACTGGAAATTGCTGCTTGAAGGTCGCCAACCTTATGATGATCGTGGCGACCACGTTCAATTGCGGGCTAACCTGACCATTGTTCCGCCAGTCCACGGGATCGAATCAGTAGGTGCAATTGAAGCGATCAATTCTATGCTCTTGCAAAGCCACGATTATGTAATTCGGGTTTTTCCTGTATGGAAAAAAGATAAACCAGCCTCGTTCAAAGACCTCCGAGCCTTTGGCGCTTTTCTGGTCTCAAGCGCTTGCCAAAATGGCAAGGTCAGTTATGTAACCATCAAAAGCGAGGCGGGACGTTTATGCAAAATCGTGAATCCCTGGCAGGATAAAGAGTGTGATGTCTTTGACATTACCAGCGGGTTGCCGCAAAAGGTAGATTTTTATGTTAAAGACAATGTAATTCACTTCTCAACTAAAAAAGGAAATCAATACCAGCTCCGCGCCAGATGAAACGAATTGCAGACAGGAAATTAGAAATGCGCTATTTCTTGAAATATTCAATGTTCAGGTCTCTAACACATCATTTTATCTGATACGTTTTAAACTGCCATTGGTTGAGTTTCAGAATATCGTCCTGTGGAATAGAGAGTGGTTGATGGAGAAGGTTCACTGGGCGAAGTCTTGCGGACAATTTTTTGTCAACCGCGAGGATTTTTTTATCGTCGCTGCAATTAAAAAATCTCACATAAAGATTTGAATCGCGGGTATAGAGCGCGGTTACAAAAAGTTCGGGGTCGTCAAGGTTAATAAAATCTGCGGTCGGTTTTGAGATGCGTCCTGGTACTGCAATCACCGGAAATGCGAATTCAAGCGCCTGACGGTGAATGCTGGATTTCTTCCAGTCTCCCTGCCACGGAATAATTGCTAAAGACCAATCTTTTTCACCGGCAAGCATTGCCGTGCCCCAAATGTATTCTGTGGAAAACGCAAGAGGAACAGAGAAGGCGCCATCTTCTTCGCGAACGCTGCACATTGTCCCTTGATTAACTATCACAATCCCGCCAGATTTGTCCCCGATACCCGTCCAGTAATTACCTTCAATGTAATTTTTTGAGGTTAAATCAATGCTGAACGGAAAGTCGTGAAGACCAAATGCATTTTTTATGTCAAGTTCGGGATATAATACCAAGCGGAGTTTTTTCTCATGAGTAAAGCAGGAAAAACTGTCTCGCGGATTTTTTGCCGGGGCGCCGATTTTTTCGCCTGAAAACCGCGCCTTAATAGAACATTCAATCCTGTTTTTGTTCATCGGGAAAAACCATTTTGTTGTGTAACGGACAGAACCAATGTTGCCCCGTTCTTCAACGATGTAACCGGTTGAACTTTTGCGAACGGTGACTTTGCCCTCGCTGGTGTAATTGGTTCCGTTTATAGTTGCCGCCAAGATTCCAGACTTAATATCTGTCCTGAATATTCGCCGTCCGTTTGCATCGGTCAATTCTTCAATACCGCCTGAGGGCGAAAATCTGACTTTATAATATTTTGTTGAGAACGAGAGTCCGGGAAGTGTTTCTTGCGGATGCGATGGAGGTGTTTTAAACGATGCAAATCCGAGCGCTGGCAGGTCAATTTCGTTTTCCATTATATGTCCGTCAGGAGTCTGGATGGTGGGCTCGGTTCTTTTCCACGGGAGCGGATTGAATGCGGTAAAATAACCCTCTTCAGCATCGGTTTTTGAAACAACGTTATCAAGGGACTCTTTAACCACCAAACGCGACCTATCAATTGCGGAAAGGAGAAGTTCGCGTCCCAGAACACCGGGCGGGAATGTAATCTGGACATCGTGATGTTGCGCAACAAGGATGTTTTTCCATGCCGTGTCCAGTTCCTTTTCATACTGGCGGAAAACGCTGTCGTCAACTTTGCCTTTAATGATGGATTTTCCGTAGAGTTTATAATCCACAAACAACCTTGCCGCTAATCGTTCGGCGGTAAGAACAGATACTTCAGCCTTCCGATAAAGATTAAAGAGTTCATTCCCGCGATAACCCCACGGCATTCTGTAACCAAAATCGTCGCACTGCGGCGACACAACTTTTGATGGCGACGGCATTTTTTTGAATAAATCTTCAAGAGTCGCCCATTCATAATCGCTGCACGGATCAATTTCGGAAACCAGTTCCTCTCGTTTTAATCTGGTATCGTCAATTCGCGAAGCGACCACAGGATTTATATGTGAGAACCGTTTTACGAATGAATCCAACGGCGCGGGCGATTCTTTGCTCGGGTAGCGGGTTAAAATCCAGGTGTCTTCAGTGGTTAATCCAAATGGTCCGGGCGGTTGCGCAAGATAATTGGGCAGTTGACGTTCTTGATGAATGTAGGTTGAAACGCACGGAATTTTTGAACCGTCCCGCGATTCCCATAAAACTATAGGCTCGTCATAACCGGGACAATACCCATACATCATAAAATGTGTTCTCATCAAAACGCCTTCAAAACCGGATGAGGCAAGAATCTGGGCAAGTTGTGGGAATCCGGCATGTTCTGACCAAGAATAAATTTTTAAATCGTAATCCAGACGTTTTTTGACGGCTTCAACCGCAAAAGTCACCTGACGGACGTTGCTTTCATCAACGATAAAACCGGCGAGCGGTTGACCATAATTGCAACTGCCAATACCGAGTCGTCCGCGGTATTTGCGAAGCGCAGCTTTGATTTCTCCAAGCACGGCTGGTTGATTCTCCGCAAGCCAGTCGTAAGCCCAGGCTTCATTATCCAGTCCCATTTTCAACTTTGGATGCCTGTCAAACCACGTTAACAACTCCCGGAAAGTTTCAAGGAAATGGTCGTAGCCCCAGAGGATTACGCCGCCGTGGTCGTAACTAACTACATAGCAGAGGTTTGACGCAGCCTTTTCAGCGGTAAAAGACTGATTATGAAAAAACAAGACCAGAAACAATAATCCGATGATCCTTTTCATTTTTTTCTTAATCATCAAAGGAAAATGAATTTATTTCAATGGAAAAATTTTGATGTGGAATTGATGATATTAAAATTACAAATAACAGGACTGAATAAAACGCTGCGTGTCAACAGCGCTTTAGTAAAATCAATTTTGGTTCTCGCTTTGTAGATAGGTTTTTAGTAAAAAAGAATTATGAAAACTACCAGGCGCAATTTTTTAACCACGTTATTATTATCGGCAATTGCCGGGAAGAGTTTGACATCGCGCGGAGGACAGCCAACCCGCAATAGATATTCCGAGCGACTGGAAAAATTCAAAGAACATATAAAGAATTTGCCGCGAAAGAGCGGTTTAAAGATTCAGAAAATTGAGACGTTTTGCGTTAATCAGAATCTCTGTTTTGTGGTAGTAAAAGCGAATGATGGCTCGGAGGGAATTGGTCAGGTTTCGCCTTTTGATGCCGATATTACCGCGACGGTTTTGCACCGCAAAATCGCGCCGCTTGCTCTTGGCGAAGACCCTTATGATTTTGAGGCAATTTCAGATAAATGCATTGAACGCAACTATAAGTTTCCGTGGTCATTTGTATGTCGGGCGCTTGCCGGGGTTGATACTGCGTTATGGGATTTGCGAGGGAAAAGAGAAAACAAAACCGTTTGCGAATTGCTTGGAGGAAAACCACGAAAGATGCCCGTTTACGGTTCAAGTATGAGCAGGACGATTAAACCTGAGGAAGAGGCGCATAGAATGCTCCGTTTGCGGGAAACAAAAGGTTTTAAAGCGTTCAAATTAAGAGTAGGCAAAGTATGCGGACACGATGAAGATGAGTGGGCTGGCAGGACTGAAACGCTAATACCGACGGTGAGGAAGGCGTTAGGTGATAAGGTGGCTTTGCTTGCCGATGCAAATAGTTGTTATTCTCCAAAGAAGGCTATTGAGATTGGCAGGTTGTTAGAACAACATAACTACTGTCATTTTGAAGAACCGTGTCCGTACTGGGAACTTGAATGGACTGCGGAGGTCGCCGCGGCTTTAAATATTGCCGTCGCTGGAGGCGAGCAGGATAACGACCTTGCCCAGTGGCGAAGGATGATTCGGATGAACGCAGTGGACATTGTTCAACCTGATTTGTGTTACATCGGCGGTCTGACAAGGGGGATAAGGGTTGCCATAATGGGCGCAGAGGCTGGAAAACCGTGCGTTCCGCATTCCGCGAATCGTTCTATGGTCATTTTGTTTACATTGCACCTTTGCGGCGCTATTCCGAATTTTGGCGATCATATTGAATTTACAATAGAACAGGATAAATGGATCGAAAATATATACTCTCCGATGCCAGAAGTTGAGGACGGTATGGTGAAAATTCCGAATTCTGAACCTGGTTGGGGAGTAAAAGTGAACCCGGATTTGCTGGAAAAAGCGGATTATAAAGTAACGGAGAAATCTTAATCTGGTGGCAGCGCTTTAATCTTTTTAAATAATTCTGTTATTTTTAGGCTGAACAATTTGCATTACAAGAAAAGTGTATTATTAGGTAAAAATGAAATTGTAAAAATTTTCTAATAATATTCATAAAGACTACCTGGAGCGTAGTGATTGTTTTGATTTTTTCAATTCATCCATTTATAAGTGGCTCTTTATTTTAGCCCACTTGCTGAGTCTGTTTTGTCCATTGCCAAATAATTTTAATAAATCTAATTTCACCCAAAAATTATGATTTCTTAGAATATTCAGGTTTAAATAAAGTGTTTAATCTGATTTTATGGTTTTCCAAGTCTGAAAAATTGAATTGGCGCGGTAGGGGTTATGAAGAAATATTTTCTGCCGTTGGTTTCTATCAAGGTAAACGGCACAACTGTCCCCTGCTCTCCTGTAATAAGGTGATTAATATTTGTGTAGCCAAAGACACGCCAATCGCCGTAGAGCGCAGGAACGGAAAGTTCAATATTTTGACCGATTTTTCTTATCTCTGTTTGCGTTGGAGGCATTGTTTGGACATAACCGTCGCCATTCAGGGCAAGGTCAAACGCAAGGTCAGAACTGGTTGCGTTTACCTGATGCGCTTCTATTGCAAGATAATGAATTCCCGGGTTTAAAACAGAGGCAACCTGTGTGAGATAAAATGTCTGTTCTGCTGTGCCGCTCACTGTTACTGATGCTAATGTTTGGTAATCAACGGCGCCTGCTGGCATATTAAATCTAAATGCCTCCGCGCCATCTAAATAGACGACCGCGCCATCGTCAACTAGCAAATAAAATGAAAGATTTGTAATCACTACACCATCAGGAACTGTGAACTGTTTTCTGAAGTAATAGGTAATATATTTTGCGTTTGCGTTCTGACCGTAATTGAGTTTTGTAACCTCGCCATCGTCGCCGTAGCCTAAACGCGCTCTGCCGATGCTCCATAATGAATCGTCAAATGATGGAAGTCTCCACGCAGTTCCTTGATTTGAACCGTTATCAAGGTATTTCCAGTTAGAATTTGAGTTCACAAGTATGAGTGAAAATGATTGTTGTCCAATTATAACGTTTACAGGCGTTGCATCGTAGTATTTACCGGACATTGTGTAAGAACGGGCAGAGATTGTATGATTTCCCGGTAGCAATGTTGTCCAGTTAAATATCGGTGTTGCTCCTGCAAGTTCGCCGAGTTTGATTCCGTTAATATAAAATTCTGTCTTTTGAATCTTATCTTGATAACCTGCCCAGCCAGCCACCTGAATTGGTATTGTATCTGTTATATTGTAGGAGGAGCCTGCGGTTGGATTCACAATAACAACTCGCGGCGCGGTATCTCCATAAGCCACAAGTTCAAAGTCAAATCCGGCATCCGAACTATTTGCCGCTGCCTGATGAATCTCCACCGCAATCACGTTCGTTCCGTTAACAAGTCCAGATTGTTCAATAGGTATTCGTGTAATAAACCAGGCGGTTTCATCCGGCGTATTTACGGTTGTGCTTGCGACCGTTGAGGCTGTTATTGCGCCTGATGGCATATTGTCTCTGTACAATTCTTTTCCATTTAAATAAACCACTGCCCCATCGTCGCGCTGAAGTCTGCATTCTAATTCAGTAAACATTGCCACATTTGTAATATAGAAATAATGTCTGAAATAGTATGTTACCCTTCCTTCCGTCAACGGAGTTTTTTCGCCGTCATAACCGAAACCGAAACGAGCGACGCCCGATTGCCAGTTTGCGTCGTTAAAACTTAAAGCCTGCCAACCAGCCGCTACAGCCTGCGAGTTATCCCAGTAGAACCATTCTGAGCCTTCAGGAATTAATGTAGTAATAACAGGTTCAACAAGGTTATGCGGTTCTTTTACCGTCACGGTAATAACAGGGCTTGGGATAGATTGACCATTCCCAAAATACGCGACCGCCTTGATCGCATAGGTTCCAATTGCGCTGGGCGTCCATTGTATCTGGTAAGGCGGATGCAAACTCTCGCCTGATTTTACATTATTAATATAGTAATCAACCTTTTGAACATAACTTGTCCCCGCGATGGCAAATGACTGGATGTTAACAGGGGTTGTAGGGAGCAGTTTTGCGCCGTTATAAGGCGAAGTGATGTAAATTCCCGATGCCATATTTGTATCGGCAATTCCGAGCAATTCAAGGTCAAATCCTAAATCGGTGCTTGAAATGTTTGCCTGATGCACTTCAACGGCGATAATGTTTGTGCCGGCTACTAAATTTGGCGTAATTATTGTTTGAATAGGCGCAGTTTCTTCGGGAGCGCCAAGCGCTCTAACCGCAAGAGTATTGAACGAAACATAACCGTCAGGCATATTGTCCCTGAAAACCTCTTTGCCGTTTATATAAACAACAACACCATCGTCTCTGATTACATTAAGCACCAAGCCGTTGTACGAAGAAGGATTTGAAACATAAAATGTTTTTCTAAAATATGTTGTTATGAATCTGGCAGAGGAATTTGTCCCTTCATAAACTGTTGTAATTTCTCCATCTCCGCCGTAACCAAATTTTGCCGCTCCGCTCTTCCATTTGCGGTCATCATAATTTAGATATCGCCACGCCTCTCCTTGGTCTGCGCCGTTGTCAAGATATTTCCATACATCTTGGAATGAAACCAGTTCTGTTGCAACCGGAGGTGAATTAATAAAGACCTGAACCGGCGCGCTTGTTATTGAAAGGCCGGAAGAATCAACTGCGACAACATAAATCTGGTGAACTCCTGGAAGCGGTTTTGACCATTCCACAGAATAGCGCGGTGAGCGGAAAACCTGTTCTTCAAGCAAGGCATTGTCTATGTAAAATTGAACCTTGCTGATAGCAAGGTTGCCGCCAGCAACCGCTTCAGCCGAGATATTCACAATTGCAAAAGAGGAAAATTGTGAATTATTTGTTGGAGTAGTTATCCATACGCCTCTATTTCTATTTGTCCAGGCATACGCGATCAATGAAAGGTCAAAACTCAAATCCGAACTGCTCGGCGAGGTCTGGTGAATTTCCACTGCAATTGAGTTTGTGCCATTCAAAAGCAATTTTGGGTCTATTATAAAAGGATTGAAATTCTGTCCATCATCTGGCGCGTTTGTGGCAAGAGTAGACCAGGTTACTTCCTCGGGCGGCAACTGGTCGCGGACGACCTCTGTTCCGTTTAAATAAACAACCGCGCCGTCATCCCGTTTAAGATTTAGAATTAAATTTGTAATTGCTGACGGGTCATTAACGGTAAAATATTTACGGAAATACGCCGTTATCCATTTGTTATTGCTATCTGAACCATAAGGAATCCGCGTAGCCTCGTCTCCCTCTCCATATCCCAGCTCAGCCTTGCCGCTTGCCCATTTTGAATGGTCGTAATAAAGGTCATACCAGTTTGGAGCCGGGCTGGTATTAGTTGCAAAATAATACCAGACCGAACCAGTGTCCACGAGGTTAATTTGCACAGGTTGCGGCTGGAAAAGCGGGGCGCTAACTTGAATTCGCACCGGCGCAGAGGTATAGAATTTACCGCCAGTCGCCATAACTGCCGTTAATGTATGAACCCCTTCTGATGGAGAGTTCCAAACATATTCATACGGCGATGAAAAATCCTGTCCTAATTGAGCGGAATCAACAAAAAACACAACGCTATTAACCGCGCCGGAGCCTGTTTTTGCCTGCGCAGAGATTGCGATGGAATTTGGATTGTAAAATATCTGTCCATCCTTTGGTGAATCAATATAAACAACTCTGATTGCCGAAACTTCAGAAGAAGAGACACCGCTTAAAGCAAGGTCAAAATTCATATCAGAACTTGTGCCGCTTGATTGATGCAGTTCGGCGGCTATGATATTCGTCCCGGCGCGCAAAAGCGATGTTGGAATGGTAGCCTGCAAGTATGTGTCGGGTTCAACCGCAGTTAGCGCCGTCGTCTTATAAGTGATTTGAGTATTTGTTGGCATATTATCTCTGAAGACCTCTACACCGTTTATGTAAACAATCACTCCATCATCACGCAAAACCTCTAATAAAAGATTTGTAAATCCAGCCAGAGTCTGGCTTGTGATATTAAATTTTTGTCTGAAATAATAGGTAATGTATTTGTCGTTTGAATCTGAACCATAACTTATAACGGTCGTTTCATTGCCTTCCCCATAGCCGAGTATCGCGGCGCCATTTGACCAGCCGCTATCGTCAAAGTTCAGTGATATCCAGTTCGTACCCTGGTCTGTGCCGTTATCAAGATATTTCCACACCGATTTTTTAGAAACAATTGTGGTATAGATATTACTTGAGTTGATCAAGAAGAAGTCCGCCCCTGTATAATCAGGACCGACTGTAATCTCCGGCGGCGTCAGAAAAGCGAGAGCCCCGAATACAGGTTCCATTGCGTTCAGAGTATAGTTACCGGCTGATAGTCCGCTGATTAAGTATGAGCCATCTGAACCGCTAAAACAGTATTTTCCAGAATCAATGTAAACTTTTATTCCAACAAGCGGCGCGCCATCAAGCGTAAGAACTCTCCCAGAAATTGAGTATGTCTGTGGATTGCCTACTCTAACGACAACCGTGTTTGCGGCAATACCGCCTTTTAAATCGCTCACAGTGCAAGTAACGCGATATCGACCGGCAGAATTGAACACCTTCGTAACAGTTGAAAGGCTTTCTGTGCTGTAAGTTCCATCGCCAAAATCCCAGAAATAAGCAAGCGCGTCGCCATTGGGATCGGACGCATTTGCGTTAAATGTCACGGCTTGATTAACTGATGTAGTGATGCTTGATGCGCTAAGGATGATTTCCGGCGGCTTATTTGTCGGGAATGGTCCAAAATTAATCGCCACATCAACCGATTCAGGATAAGTGTGAGCCTTTCTTAATGGTGTAATGTAAAGGTTCATAGATGAATCGGCAAATGTCCTGCCAATTGTTAATGAATGATCATCTTTCCCGCCGGTTGAACCGGGTGTAGTGTCAATTAATATTGTGCTTCCTGAAACCCATCTTATGCTTATGCCGTTCATCATAGCGGTGTTATCAGTCCAGAGTTGACGAAATTCAAGCCAGTATGGGTCGCCGGATGGACGGTTTATCCTAATTCCTCTTACACCGACAGGAGCCGCAACTACATCCTGTGCGTATAAACGATAAATCCCATTTGTCGTCGCAGTCGGACAATCGTTATTTAGTATCCATCCAGCTTTGTTTTTAAACCATGAACTGTAATGGCGTATCCCTCCGCCGCTGCCGCCCATCGTATCAAACGGGTCTCCATACTCGTCGCTCTGTCCGCTTCCAATCATTGACTTGTCGCCGGTGTTCCACCAGTTTGCATGACCGAACCCGAGATTATGTCCAAATTCATGAGCGCTTGTGCGGACATCAAAGTAACTATTCGCAAGATGAAATCCAACCCCTCCTACATAACCAAGTCCAGCATAACTGTACGACGGTTTAGCCCCTGTTACGACAAAGAAGAAATCGTATTTATTCAAATCATATCCATAGACATCTCGCGCTGTATTGCGAGCCTCTGGATATAGTTTAGACAACCCTGCATTGTCATAAGCGCTTGCATTGGTGCTCATCCTCATAACCGGCGTAATATCAGAACCCTGACCAACAGGAGCAATAACAAACTTTGAATAAGAAGCCTGCGCCATAAAATTGCTCAAATTATTCATCAGCGTCAGAGCCGCATTTGTAGTCAACGCTTCAACCTGATAATCCGGAAAATCGACGCGTAAAACCAAAAATCGTTTGCGCCCCTCGGTATAACTTGATTCCGCAGTAGGAAGGTTTGCTGGTAAATCCGGTGTCTCAGGCGATTCTGATTGCATAGTATCGCGAGCCCATAGCGCAGCGTCTGCCATTGTTGAAAATGTAAAGACCTCTCCTCCAAGTTCAATTGCAACAGGCGCGGTTATGCCTCGCGCAGAGGCTTCAGCTTTATCTAAAACCCGCGCCGGCGCCGGCGACATTGCCATTAACTTTGTCGGATTCAAACCAATTTTATCATCCAGTTGGGGCGCATATTCAACAGGCACGGCTATACCGTTTATTGACAGCGACTGTTTAGTAACGTATTCAAGCCCTTTGCCATAAGTAAAAATACGGTAAGTTTCATCACCCGCTCTGGCGCTCCTAATTAGCGACAACCGACTATGTTCATCAGTTTCCAATGGAAAGGCGCAAACAACTTCATATTTAACCCGCGCATTCACCTGTTGCTCGGTAATGGTTTTAACAGAATCCGGAAGCGACTGCTTTACCCCCTGCGGTAGCGCAAGTTCAAGCGCGCGTTGCGGATTATTGACAATCATTTTCCCAAGCGCCTTTAACCGCTCCTGCGCAAGTTCCACACCTTTTTGCTCAATCCCAGATCTTGTTTGGACATCTGCCTTTAGATATTCATCAATCCAGTCGTTAAACCTCTTAAATTCAATTTCTTCATCCCGCAATTTTTGTGGAAAATTTGAGTATCTAAAAACCGTATTGTTTAAAGCATCGGTTGCATCAGATTTTACATTTTCCTTATTTCCAACCAATGAGGAGGCATTTTGCAGACTGGAAGAGATTACTCCGTTCAATGTTAATTTCTTAATATTGTTTTCTAAAGAAGACCCAGTGTTGAATTGTCGGGAAAATATTTCGGCATCCTTATATTTAAAAAAAGCTATAATTATTACCAATGTAACTACAGAGAGACCGAACCAATTAATTTTGAACATCCGTTTTTTCATTTTGTCTCATCAACATTGCTTTTGAGTAGTAAATTGACACTATTAATTTTGGTATAACCTATAATAGCAATTTCTATGCCCAGATTGAATTGCGATAACACCTTTAGTAAAAAGAGTGTTATCTCTAATGTTTAGTCTATGCCTTTAAAACAGATATAAATATTAGGAAAGTTTCAATATTATTTTTGTTTATCCAGATTTCGTTCTTTAATTAACTTCAAATATAATGTTGAAAGCGGGTTATCCCACCAGTTTAATTTTAAAGAGCGCGTGAACATCTCGCGAGCCTGAATATAATCGCCTATCTGGAAATAATGCCATCCAAGATTTGCAAGCATATAATAACTGTTCGGATCAAGTTCAATCGCCCGTTTGAAATAAACACCGGCTTCTGCCCGACGTCCAATCCAGTCAAGACACATCCCGTATCGTAAGAATGGATATGGGTCAAGCGGATTAGCGTCCATTGCTTTGCGAAACCAACTCATTGCCTGAATTGCCAGTTCTTTATAATCGTCGTTCCCTTCCCAACTCCGCAATCTCAATAATTCTCCGATGTTATATGAAGTCTCGGAATTGTTCGGTTCAACTTTATAAGCGTTAATCAGATTTTGAATTGTCTCTTTTTCTGATAACGATTCGTTCGCGAGTTTTAAAAATGTCTCCTCTTTATATCTACGGGCGCCTGAAAGCGTTATAATTGCGGCAACTAAAACAATGCAGACTAATGCGACTGCTCTGCCTGTGCGAGTTAACATTATCCAGCATTCTTCCGTAGTGTATCTCCAGTATGCCGTGAGCAACGCCACAAACGTTACCGCAATAATGGCGTTTGCGGGAATGTGCATATTAAAATCGAAAAACGAGTGAATAGCAATTCCGATAAGTCCGCCAGAGAGTCCCAGGACGATTGCCCCTTTCTTGCTTGATTTACCGGCTTCTATTCGTCGTTTGACGCTGTTCCAGCTGCCTATGGCTGTGTAGATGGTTGTTCCAATAATCACAAAAATTATCGCTAATCCTGCGAGCCCGTAATCTGCCAGTGTGTTTAAATAATCATTATGAGCCCAACCGGGACGTCCTTGAGCCACATTGATCGGTTCGCGAACCTGTCTATAGCGATAATCATAATGAGCGCCGCCTGCTCCGAATAACGGCGATTCCTTCCAGATTTTAATCGCCCCCTGCCAGTAGAGAATCCTGCGGTTTTCATCCGGAACTAATAGGCGGTTTTCCTGAACTCGCCTTTTAGCCGTATAGTTGCGGCTATACAAATATAACCCGCTGAATACAAGCAATATCAACACAACTGTAACCGGCAGCCAGAACCTTCTTTTATGCAATAAAACCACGACGACAAAGAATAGTCCAACCCCTGCGGCAAACCAGCCGGCGCGGGAAGCAGTAGCCACAAGTCCAGCTACCATCATCAATACCGCGTAACCTAAAAGGATACGAATAATATAACCGACACGGGCAGAAAGCAAAAGCGAGATGCCGAGCGGCAATAACATAGCCAGCAAGCCGGCAAAATGGTTTGGACAGATGTAAGTTCCTGAGGCGCGACCGGCATATTGCGCAGGCTTTGGATATATAAGAACCCATCCCGAACGGGCTAAATATTGATACAGCGCGTAGATTGAAATCAGAGTCCCAACCGTTAATAACGTCCCTAAAATTATCCATACCGAGTTGCGTCTATGCAAGTTGTTTAAAACAGCAAAAAATAGAGCAGTATAAAAGATGATCTGAAGAAGTTCATTTCTTGCGACATATTCAATATCCGCAAAAAGGTAGCGAATTGCCGCATAGAGAGCAAATGCAAGGATGCCCCAGCAAACAGGTGTCCATAAGAGGCGCGCGCCCGGTTTAATTAACACCCGCAATCCCCACAAAAAATAGATCAAAACCAGCATTGCCTCCAGCAACAAGAAATCCATTGGAAGCACTGCCCCTATTGCAACCGGCGCGTAAATTAAAATCCCGAGTGTTAACCCCAAGATGCCCGCTTCAAGATACTGGTCAAGCCGTTCAGCCATTTGCTGATTAGATTACACATTATTATAAAAAACGGCAAGCGATGTTTGAACAGCCAGATAGCAGCCGTTTATATTGCCATCAAGGTTTAATATTTTTTGAAAACCAGAATCGGAGCAAATCTTCGCGGTCGGTGCGCTGCGGACTTTTCATCCTAACGCTTTTGTCCTGTCCGTGTTCAACGCTCCAGCCATCCCATTCTCTAAAGGCATGGTAACACCAGTCCCATCCGTATTCTTCAAATATATCAATCAAATCCGATAAATAATTATAGGCGCTTTTCCCGGGAGCCCATCTGATTGCGCTAAATTCGCCAATATAGATATGGACGTTATATTTTTTTTGAAATGCCCGCGTTTGTTCAAGTTCCTTTTGCAACTGCGATTTATCCCAATATTTGCCGTCAATAACCCCGGGATATGCGATGCCTGAATTTGTGTCATAAACTCCCTGATGTGTGAATTTATGCGGTCTATACATATGAACGCTGTAAACCACGCCGGGAACTGGTAACGGTTGAAGATTATCAATTGCTTTAGGATCGCCCCACGGTTCGGGTTCAACTACGATAGCGTGTTCAGGGTCAATCGCCCTGATTCGTCTTGCCGCTTCAAGGGCAAGTTCATTCCAGTCAAGACAACCCTCCCCTATTACAGCGCCGCTTACCGGTTCATTCATCAAATCGTATCCCCAGATAGTTTTATTCCCTTTATACCGTTTTGCGATTTGCTCCCACCATTTTAAGAAATTTTCTTGAAATCTCTTCTCTTGAAAAATCATACACTCCGATGACTTGTTTCTACCGCCCGGCGGCGTATGCAGGTCTATTAAAACAAGTATCCCGGCTTCCTTACACACCGGAAGCATTTTATCTATTCTATCTAATTCTCCGCCAAGCCATCTATCATACTTCTCAAGGTCGCCATCATCTGCCGGGCTGTGAGGAAACCCGCCCCAGGTGAGTTGCCATCTTACGTGATTTGCCTTCCACTCTTTGCCCAGTGTTAAAAAATCAGCCTCCGTTAGACGTGTTCCAATCATCGTCCCTCTTAGACGCGGTAAATTATGCCCTTTATACATAACCTCCGTCGCTTTATAATCAGCAACTACCGGCAACGCTGCGCGGCGAACAGAAATCTTTACATCATCAAACCAGACCTTCCCGGATGCAAGTTCAAGCCCAAGCACAAGTTCGCAACTTTTCACATCTTCTGGAATCTTTGCCAGAAACTGAAATTTCTGCCAATCATACGAACCAGCCGGGGCGTTCTTTTGCAAATACTCTTTCCCATCCCCCTCAACGACGAGCATAAATTTTACACCGTTCCACGGATTCGGCGGATTGCTTACATTCTCTGCCTTGACCATAGCCTCGCACAAAAGCGCGCAGTTCTTAAACCTATCCACATTCAATCTAATTCTGGCAACTACATTGCTGCTTCCATTTTTTGACGGAGACCTTACCGACAGAGAACGGGCGCTCTTATATCCGGTATCAATAAAAATAGAACCGCTATCGCTAAGGTTAAAAGAGTTCAAAACATCCGTCGCTTCAAAATTATTTTCATAAACAATCTCTCCTCGTTTGACCTGACCGTTTAGTTGAAGGCCAAACCCGCTGATTAACAGGATAATCGCGAGAAAAAATCTGCGGAATTTAAAAACAATATTCATATTATTACTCCTCATTTTCGCTCATCCACCTTTTTACTAGGTTATGTTTTATTCCCAGATGGTCAAGCACCCTTGCAACGACTGTATCGACAACCTCCTGAACAGTCGCTGGAATACTGTAAAATGATGGATTTGCCGGAATAATCAACGCCCCTGCGAGCAATAACAATTCCATATTTTTAATATGAATCAGATGCAGCGGCGTCTCGCGCGGAACAAGGATTAATTTTCTCCTCTCTTTTAACATAACATCGGCTGCCCTGAGTAGCCCGTTGTCGCTCATTCCATGCGCAATTCTGGCAAGCGTCCCCATACTGCAAGGAATTACTACCATTGCGTCAAACGGATTACTGCCGCTCACATAAGGAACGTTCATATCTTCCGGTGAGCGAGTCATTATTCCGGGCTTTATCTTTAATCCCTCCGGCAATTCCTTTTCTATCACCATTCTGGCGAACTTGCTATAAACAACCCAGACGTTATGTTCAACTGGATTGAGGTTGTCTAAAAGCCGTTGGGCGTATATCGCGCCGCTCGCGCCGGTTATTGCAACCAATATTTTCAAGATTATACCCTGATAATTCTTTTTCAAAAATTATAACATTGTCTGCGCAATTTTAAAAATAAAAACAAACTTGTTTGCGTGTAACAAAATTTTATTTCATCTGTCTAATTATTAAGTAATAATAATACTGAAAGGTTAAATATGAGAATTAATAAGATAGCTGCAATATCATTAGGGATAACATTATTATTCGGGCAAATCGCTTCCATATTTGGCGCTGACGGAGCAGCCGAAACGGGCCAAACTAATTCTGTTCTGCAATGGACTTTTAACGCCACAAACAAACAGGGCGAAGTGATTGCTACAATTTCCGTTGATGCAACAGAAACGCCAGACCTTGAAAACTGGGCAAAAAAATCAGGTCAATTGAGCGCTGAATGGTATCCAAAAATTGTAGAATTATTAAACAGCGAAGGATTCAAACCATACGATAAGATTAAAATCCGTTTTAGAAATAATATGCGGGGCGTTGCTGGAACATCAAGAGCCTCTATTGCTGTTTCTGCCGATTATGTGCGAAAATTCACAAACGATTTTGGAATGATAATTCACGAATTAACCCACATTGTCCAGGCATATCCAGAAGCATCCGAAGGCTATTCAAAACCGGGCTGGCTCGTAGAAGGCATTGCTGACTATATCCGCATTGTCCATTTTGAGCCACAGGCGCGCCGACCGCGAATAAATCCCGATAAAGCCAGTTACAAAGATGCCTATAAAACAACTGCTATATTTTTAGAATGGGCAGAAAAACAGTACGATAAGGAATTAGTCAAAAAACTTAATAAACCGCTGCGCGAAGGAAAATTCAAAATAGAGATGTTCAAGGAGACCACAGGAAAAACCGTTGATGAATTGTGGAAAGAATTCACAGATTACATCCGCTCGCAAAATTCTAAATAATCAGGTTTGATAAATAAAGTCTGAGGCTCAACGATAGTTATACAACTCAATCTCTTGAGTCAGAGAATATTAGTACATTTTTTTATTCAAAATTGTAATATCTCAAATCCAGTTCAGGTTTGAAACATTTTGTGGGTTTATAAGTCTTTAAAATTTTTCTGGTTAATTTTATCAAACTTTTTAAAATCTTCTAATAATCAATACGCACTGGATAGAAAATAATGAATACGGAACAATTGTATCATCAGAGGTTGCGCCGTTATGTTGCGGCGATGCGAAATGAGAAACCGGACTGCGTTCCAATAAGACCGTTTGTCGCCGAATTCACCGCGAAATACGCCGGCTACACCTGTCAGGAGGTTGCTCACGATTATACAAAAGCCTTTGACGCTGCGGTCAAATGCGCAAGGGATTTTGACTGGGATGCCGTTGTTCCAAATATGGTCTATGTCTGGACCGGTCTTACACAAGCAATTGGCTTAAAATATTACGGAATCCCGGGCATCGGAATGCCGCACGATGTCGGTTTCAATTATGTTGAGCCATCTGAAGAAAACGCCTTTATGAAGGCTGATGAATACGATGAATTGATAAAAGACCCTACAGGATTTTTGTACAACATCTGGCTGCCGCGTGTTTCCACAGAAGTCCAGAAAATTGGCGAGCCTTCAACATACCGCAATAACCTCTCATTTGTAAAAGGTTCAATGGCGATGCTCTCATATTTCTATGCCTTTGGACCACAAGTGGAGAAACTTCGCAAAGAGTGCGGCACAGTCTCTGCAATCTCGGGAATATTCAAAGCGCCGTTTGATATCATTGCAGATAAGCTGCGCGGCTATGTTGGTTTAACAATGGATATGCATACGCAACCGCATAAGGTCTTAAAAGCCTGCGAGGCGTTAATGCCGCATCTTTGTCACGTTGGTCTAACTACAGCAGACCCAAATAGACTCGTTCCAATCGGGTTCTGGATGCACCGCGGCTGCGTGCCATTTGTAAAACCGTCTCAATTTGAATCCCATTACTGGCCTACGTTAAAACCTATTATTGAGGAATTCTGGAAAAACGGCCATCAAACCCTCTTTTACGCCGAGGGCAAATGGGCCGCGCATCTTGACAGGTTTGCGGAATTGCCAGAACGAAGCATCGTATTCCACGTGGATAGAGACGACGTCTTTTCAGTTCATAAAAAGCTCGGAGATAAATTCTGCATAAGCGGCGGCATACCAAATGTATTGTTGAGTTACGGTAAACCTGAGGATGTAAAACAATTCTGCAAACGGGTAATTGACGAAGTCGCCGCGGACGGCGGTTATATAATGGACGCAAGCGCGATAATGCAAAACGATGTCAGTATTGAAAATCTTAAAACAATGACAGAATTTACCAGACAATACGGCGTTTATTCATCCCCTTCATACAATCCTGATATCATACCGCCTGCCGAATTGCCGGAATCAACTGCAACAAGGCAAAAATTGACAGGTTTGCCGAAGGAGATTCAACCTACAGTAAAACCGGGCGTCTGCTTCCCCTGGGAAGAAAAAGTAAAAGAACTGCCGCAAATCACGGGAAACCCTGATCTAATCAGAGAAATATGGCAACAAATAGATTCAATGGCGAATATGTATATCTGGCAGATATTATTGAGTTTTTGAACTCTCCTTCTCCTCTTTTTCAACAATACGCGCCATCAACCATAATAGGTCGCCAAGTCGATTGAGATAAACAACAATTGACGGGTTAAAATCTTTTGTCTCCTGTTTTAATGCGCAAATTCGTCGCTCAGCTCGCCTGCATATTGTACGCGCAAGGTCTATAAATGCCGCTACCTTACACTCGCCAGGAATCGCCCAGCCCTGCATTTTCTCAATCTCCTTTGAATATTCATTAATCCAGATGTGAAGCCGTTCGGCATCATCTGGTTTTAATGTTCTAAAACCAGATGACCTGTAGAGCTCAATATCCTGCGGCAATGTGGCAAGTTCACCCATCAATCCGATCAGGTCATTTTGAATAGAAAAAATCTGTTCATTAATTTTCAGGACAGAACAATGCGCCCTGACAACGCCCAGCGCCGAGGTAAGTTCATCCACAGCCCCACAGGCTTCAACATTAGGATGATACTTCGGAACTTTTCGGTTGAACATCACGCCGGTGAGCCCATTATCGCCTTTTCCTGTTGTTATTGACATAAACTTGTATCTGAAAAGTTTTTAGAAAATCACTCTAATTAAATTAATTTTACAACATCTTCAATACCGTTTAATCCTATCTCAAATCCGAAAATATTTAAAATTATTTTAGTTTATTTCTGTAAAATACCCCCAATTTTTGTCGGTTTTATTTTTAATCTTTATGAATATCTTTTAATTTGAATTTGATTTTGGACTGAATATTGTGCAGTAGTAAATTGTATTATGATTACAGTTGAGGAAGCCCGCAATTTTATACTAAAACTTGCGCGCGATTATGGAACGGAATCTGTTTTGATTGAAGATTCATACGGACGAATTGCCGCGTGCCAGGTAAACTCGCCAATTGACCTGCCGATGTTCGATAATTCAATGGTAGACGGGTTTGCAGTACAAACTTCGGATGTCCTCACAGCCTCAACGAATGAACCTGTTGAGTTAAAAGTTGTAGCAACTGTGCCAGCAGGAGAATTTTTCAGTGGAGAGATCGGACAGGGCGAATGCGTACAGGTCTTCACGGGCGCCAGAATACCGCGCGGCGCAGACGCTGTGGTAGTGATTGAATCAACTCAAATTTCAGAAATAGATAAAAACAGAGTGAAAATCCTCGCACCGGTTCGCCCGTGGGAAAATATAAGAATGCGCGGCGAAGATATTATGTACGGAACCCCTATAATCAAATCGGGTCAAAAAATTACAATCGGAAAACTTGGTGTTCTTTCTGCAGTCGGAATTGATAAAATTCCAGTATGGAAAAGACCTAAAATAGCTATCATCTCCAGTGGCAGTGAATTGCGAAAGCCAGGCGAAAAACTTGGTCCGGGCGAGATTTATGAATGCAATCTTATTCTCCTGAGCCGTCTTGTTGAAAAAGCCTGCGCTGCCCCTGTTATAAAGGAATATGTATCGGATGCAGAACACAATGTTGAGAATACATTGACTCGCGCGTTCCAGAATGCAGACATCGTAATCACGACAGGCGGCGTATCAGTCGGAAAATATGATTTAATAAAAAATGTGTTTGAAAAAATGGGGGGCAAAATCCATTTCTGGAAAATCATAATGAAACCTGGCAGACCTTTTGTTTTTGGTCAGATTAAAGATAAGTTCTGGTTTGGACTGCCAGGAAATCCTGTATCGGCAATCGTTACCTACACAATCCTCGTTAGACCGTTCATAATGAAATGCCAGAACGCCGCGATGATTGAACTCCCAGTTGAAAGCGGCGAACTCGTTGAAGATATCTCTAACCACGGCAACCGACGTCATCTTATGCGCGTTAAAATTGACGACAAAAAAAGAATCAGACTCTCCGGGAAACAAACATCGCACGGATTAAGTTCAATAATTAATTCAAATGGATTAATAGATGTGCCGCCTCATACGACTTTAAGAAAAGGCGACCTCGTTAATGTAATCAAATGGGAAGTTCCGGAGTAGTTCACAGTTCATTTCCTCCCGGTGAAATTTTGCAAAATTTTAGTGTTTATTTGTCATTTCAATTCTATTATTAAAAGAAATCTGTATGAAAGATTTAATAACAAATATTTGCTGGTTTGACCTTCTGGTTGTTATTCTCATCTCGCTCGGGATATTTAGAGGACGAAAACGTGGGATGTCTCAGGAGCTTCTGGATTTATTGATGTGGATTGGTATCGTCGTTGGCGGCGCTCTTGGATATAAATTTGTCTCACAGATTATCATCAAACAAACAGGTCTTGAATTATTTTGGTCCAATCTACTCGGCTATCTTGCAATAGTCCTTATATGTATGATCGTTAAATCCATCCTTGACAGGTTAGTCCACGACAAAATAATTGAATTGGATTTATTTGGAGGTTTAGAGTATCCGCTCGGGATGTTGTCCGGGGCAATCCGGTTTCTTCTTATTCTAATTATGTTGCTTTCGCTGCTGAATGCTAAACTCGTTCCTGAGGCTGAATTACAAGCAGAATTAAAAGAACAGGAGAAAGAACTCGGCGCCGTATACTTTCCTTCAATAGGCCAGATACAAAGGTATATTTTTGAAAAATCTTTATCAGGACGCCAGTTAAAAAAGCATCTGTCATTCCTGCTAATTGAAGCCGTTGCCCCGGAAGGGAATGCTAAAAAATCCGGTATGGAGTCAATTAAAAAGGAGAAACAAAAACAGTTAGACTCGGTGATTGGAAAATAAAGTCCATTGATAGATTTGCAAACTTAATTCAGAAGGCTATTATTCTAATCAATGGGCGCATTGATCCCACCAACAATAATTGAACAGATACGGTCTGCGAACGACATCGTTGAGGTAATCGGTGGTTATTTGCGTCTGAAACGTTCCGGCGCCGGATTCTTTGCGCTCTGTCCATTTCATAAAGAAAAGACCCCAAGTTTTTACGTAAATCCGCAACGGCAAGTCTTCCATTGTTTCGGTTGTCATAAAGGCGGAAATGTATTCACATTTATAATGGAATACGAGAATGTGAGCTTTGTTGAAGCAGTAAAAATGCTTGCTGAACGGGCTCATATCCAGATTCATTTTGAGGACGTTCCGGTCCACGAAAAACAGGAAAAAGAACTGCTATATGAAATCCACGAGCAAATAACCAGACGCTGGCATAGTTGTCTCTTAAACGAATCGGCAGGCGCAGTCGCTCGCGATTATTTAAAAAAACGCGGAGTAAGCGAAGAAGCGATCAAAATCTTCCGGCTTGGCTACGCGCCGGAGTCCTGGGACGATACTGTCAACTGGGGAACTTCAAAAGGATACCCGCCTGAAACCCTTGAAAAAGCAGGCTTAATCGTCAGACGAGATGAATCTAAAACCTCAATCGCGCGAACCTCGGATAATTTCTACGATAGGTTTCGCGGTCGTCTTATATTTCCAATCTGCGATGAACAGGGCAGAGTCGTGGCTTTTAGCGGCAGGATATTGAATGAAAATGAAAAAATCGCAAAATATTTAAACTCGCCTGAAACCGCGATATTCATTAAAAGCAAAATTTTTTACGGATTAGACAAATCAAAAAAGGCGATTCTGGACGCCGGTTACGCTATTGTTTGCGAGGGACAACTTGACCTTATCACCTGCTATATGAGCGGGATTAAAAACATCGTTGCGCCTCAAGGCACCGCATTTACTGAGGAACATTCACGCATTTTAAAACGTTACACAGATGAAGTCGTTCTCTGCTTTGATTCCGACAATGCCGGTCAGCAAGCCGCCATCAGAACGGCGCCAATCCTTTTCTCATACGAAATCGCTGTTAAAGTCGCCGTTATCCCGGAACCCGATGACCCGGATAGTTTTATAAAAACATACGGAACGGAAAAGTTTCTTGAACTAATTCGCGATTCCAGACAATTCTTTGACTTCTATCTTGATCGTCTTTGTAAATTAAATAATCCGCAAACCGACAAAGGAAAAATGACGGTTATGCGAGAATTCGGTACGGCTCTTAAAAAAATTCAGAACGCCACCATCATAGACACCTATAAAACAAAACTTGCCGCCAGACTCGGCGTTTCACGAACCGCTGTTGATGAAGAATTCAAAAAAATTTCCATCCAACCACAAACACAAAACTGGGATGTCCAGGTTAAAATCGATAAACCAGCCCCTTCAAAAGATGAATTGTGGTTGCTCAAAATCGCGATTTTAAAACCAGAAACAATCCATATTCTTAATGATTATCTTGATACAAACTGGATTCAGGATGAACGGTTAAGAATAATCTTCGAAAAACTGGTTCATCAAATCCCTGAGTCGTTTGACGTCTCCCGCTTTATGGAAGAGTTTGAAGATACCGGCATTGTCGCAATTATAAGCGAATCGGCAATTGACTCAGGCTCAATACCGGAACCTGAAAAACAGGCGCGCGATATAGTTTTAAAATTGAGGAATAAATCCATCTCACAGCATATAAACACTCTCAATAACCAGTTAAATCAAGATAACATTGATGAAGAGACGCGATTTAATTTATTGCGTGAGAAATTGCGACTCCAGAAAGCCCACAGAGAACCGCTGCGCAAAAAAGGAGAGGCATAAGGTTGTTCCTTAACTGTTAACTGAATCTCTTATAAACAAAAATTTATTCTGCCTGACGGCGAAATAATCCCAGGTTAAACCGCCGTCATCTTGCGCAAAGCGGTAAAGCGGGCTTCTATCATCTGACGATTTATCTTTGTTAATCTTGTCAGCCCGAATCCTTCGCAACAAAACGACGCAACCACAGCTCCATAGATAATTGCCTTGCGAATATTTTTTGACGGGTCTCCCCCTTTGCTTGCCAGATACCCCATCAGAGCGCCGAGGAACGAATCCCCTGCCCCGGTCGGGTCAACAACTTTGTCCAGCGGAAAAGCAGGCGCAAGAAAAATGCCGCTGCCTGAGTCCTTAATTGAAAGAATAGAACCGTGCTCGCCTTTTTTTATAATTACATATTTTGGTCCAAGACGATGTATCGACTTTAACGCGGCAACAATGTTATCCGATTTTGTAAGCGCTTTTGCCTCGCTATCGTTTAGCACAAACAGATCAATCCGTTTTAGCAACGTCAACAAATCAGACAACGCAATGTTTAACCACAAATCCATCGTGTCGGCGGCAACGAACTCTGGTTTTAAAATTTGGTTTAAAACATTATGCTGGAGCGATGGCGAGATATTTGCAAGAACCACATAGCCGCTCTTTTTATAACTATCAGGCAAAACAGGATTAAAATGTTCAAACACGCCTAATTCGGTTGAAAGCGTACGGCGATTGTTCATATTTTCTTCATACTCGCCAGACCAGTGGAATGTTTTTCCTTTTTCAATCTGCAATCCTTGAATATTGATGTTATGTTTTTTATATAAATCTATATATTTTTTGGGAAAATCTTCGCCAACGACGCCAACTATATCTACAGGGGCAAAAAAACTCGCAGCCACAGAGGCGTAACTCGCCGAACCACCGAGAAGTCTTGGGTTTTCTGCCTTTGGGGTCTTTATTGAATCTAATGCGGTAGACCCCACAATTACTAATCTATTCGCCTTTTTCATCATCGTAGTTTTCTGGTTAAATCGGATACTGGATTAACTTTTCCTTAAATTTTTTACAAGCCGAAACAATATCCGTTTCATTTAGAATAGCCGATACAACGCAAATCCTTCTAGCGCCAGCTGAAAGAACCCCGTCAATGTTTTCCAGATTTATCCCCCCGATGGCAAACCAAGGGGCGCTTTTTACATTTGCGGCTGCCCACCTAATCAGGTCAAGAGTAACCGGTTGCGCAGAGGGTTTAGTTCCAGTTTTAAAAATCGGTCCAACGGCAATGTAATCCGGCGATGTCTTAATTGCCCTTAATGCCTGCTGTTCTGAATGAGAACTTAATCCCAGTCCTATTTCTTTAGGACAACCGGTAACCTGAACTGCTGTTTTAAAACCAGCGTCAAAAAAATCTTCCTGTCCTAAATGGCAATATTGAGCGCCGACACGAATTGCGATTTTTGGATAATCATTGATAACTAAAGGGACACCGAAAGATTCAGTTACCGGCAGTATTGCTTCTGCCATTCTGATAATTGCGGATTCATCTTCGTTTTTTGCCCTTAACTGGATGATATCAGAACCGCCTTCGCAAAGCGACCTGGCAATCTCTTCAACACTCCTGCCCCGCAAATACCCGGTATCTACAAATGTATAAAGTCTGCATTCCGAAATCCGCTTCATTTAATCAAATTCTATCCTCTATAACATCCTTCCTGCCGGCTGATTCAAAAAATTTATCAACAAAATTTGTTGAATAAGTTCCGCGGGCAAAATTCGGGTCTTTCAATATTTCTAATTGAAAAGGTATAGTGGTTTTAATCCCTGTTATAACAAACTCGCTCATTGCCCTGACCATTTTAGCAAGCGCTTCTCTTCTATCCTTTCCGTAGGTAACCAGTTTGCCAATCAGCGAGTCATAATAAGGCGGAACCGCATAGCCGGCATAAACGTGGCTATCAAGTCTAACCCCTTTGCCGCCAGGCGGATAATATACTCCGATTGTGCCGGGACTCGGCTTGAAATCGTCATACGGGTCTTCAGCATTGATACGGCATTCAATAGCGTGCCCTTTTATTTGAACATCTGAAAGTTTTAACGGCTCGCCGGCTGCCAGCAAAATTTGCATCTTAACAAGATCAATTCCAGTAACCTCTTCAGTTATCGGATGTTCAACCTGAATTCGCTTGTTTACTTCAAGGAAATAGAAGTTTCCTTGCTCATCCACAATGAATTCAACAGTCCCGGCATTAGTATATTTTGCTTCCTGCGCGATTCTAATAGCCGCCTTCCCCATTTTTTTCCTTAAATCTTTGAACTTATTTTCAATCAAAGGGGACGGGGTTTCTTCAATTATTTTCTGGTTTCTTCGTTGAATTGAACAATCACGCTCGCCTAAATGGATGATATTGCCTTTGCTATCTCCAAGTATTTGAAATTCAATATGATGCGGATTTTCAATATATTTCTCTACATAGACGCCAGAGTTTCCGAAGGCTTTTTCCGCTTCAGTTCTTGCGGTGTGATAACCGCGAACAAGCGAAATGTCGTTGTGAGCAACCCTCATTCCTCGTCCACCGCCGCCTGCAATTGCCTTGATTAGAACTGGATAACCAATTTTCTTAGCGATCGCCAGCGCATCCTGTTCGCTTTCTACCGGACCATCGGAACCGGGAGGAATCGGAACGCCAGCCTTTTTTGCAAGATCACGGCTAACTGCCTTATTCTCAAGGGCTTGCATCGCGCGTGGGTTAGGTCCGATGAACCGTATATTGCATTTTTCACAAATCTCGGCAAAATGAACACTCTCAGAAAGGAATCCGTAACCGGGGTGGATGGCATCAACATCGGTAATTTCAGCAGCGCTTATTAGCCGTTCAACTTTTAAATAACTTTCATTAGCAGGACCTTTGCCAATACAAATTGCCTCGTCGGCAAGTTGCACGTGGATAGAATTAACATCTGCCTCTGAATAAACCGCAACCGTTTTAATATTAAGTTCTTTACAAGCCCTGATTACCCGGACTGCAATCTCGCCTCTATTTGCAATTAAAATCTTTTCAAACATTTTGGAATTTCCGCGATTTTATATAACTCCCTGTTTTACAACGGCTTAACCTTGAAAAGAGGTTGTCCATATTCAACAGGTTTACCATTTTCAACAAGAACCTTTGTAATACGTCCCCGAACTTCAGCCTTAATCTCGTTCATAACCTTCATCGCTTCAATGATGCAAACGATAGTGTCAGGATTAACTTCAGAGCCAACCTCTACATAAGGAGCCGATTCCGGCGACGGCGCTCTGTAGAAAGTCCCGATCATTGGAGATTTTATCTCAACCTCCACTTCCTCCGCCGCCTGTTGAACTTGCGGCAATTGCGGTTGAGGTGAAGGGGCAGATTGAATCTGCGGAACCTGGACACCCGGGACAGCCCCGAGTTGTCCCGGCTGAGCCGGTAAGATCTGCGGAGCTGTTTCTTCGTAAACAGGATATCCGCCGCCAAGACCTCTTTTTAGTCTGATTTTAAAATCTTGTTTCTCTAATTCAAACTCCGTTATGGAGTTTTTCTTCATTAAGTCAATAATAGCCTTTATATCTTTAAGGTCCACAATTGCCTCCGATAATTAGTTGTGTTTTTTAACCGAATACATATTGTTTTTAGACCAAAATCGCTCATTTTTATCAAATTTACGCAAAATTTCTCATATTTTTCTCTAAATATGGCATAAATAATAATGTCAATATTTAGGCAAGTCAACATTAATTTTCTGGCAAATTATCGCATTTAAAGGGCAAAAAGCCTAATTTATCAAAAGAACGGGCAACTATTTCCGTTTATTTACTATAACGTTATAGGCGGCGAAGAGCCCGAGTATGTATGAATACCATCCAAAGCCGCTGATCTGTCCAATAGAGACCGGCGCTATCATTGAGGTGTGTCTAAATGTCTCACGCGCATATATATTTGATAGATGAATTTCAATCACGGGGATGCCAACAGCCGATATTGCATCTCTTATTCCGATACTGGTATGTGTATAAGCGCCGGCATTCAAAACCAAAGCGTCGTATTTTCCATAAGCCTCTTGAATAAAAGTAATCAGGTCTCCTTCAACATTTGATTGCTTGAAGTCAACCTCAACGTCCAATTCTTTTGCCTTTTCTCTGACCTTTTGTTCAATCTGCTGGAGGGTTAAACTACCGTATACACCCGGCTCGCGGGTTCCGAGCATATTAAGATTTGGACCATTGATAAACAGAATTTTCATTTAATGACCACATTTTAGCAAAATTCTGGTTGCTGTCTAATAAAATTTTGCTATCCAGAATCGGTTCTGGCGGCTAACAGGATACCGGAAAAGACGAATGCTGGATAAGCCAGAGCAGGTATATAGAGATGGAATTCAAATAAACAATGGAGGCTATAAGCGCAGAATCCGAGCCAGTACGGGAAGAGCGATTTATTAGAGCCAACAGTTTTATATCCATAAATAACAACCCCGAGGACAAATCCGACATAGAATAGCATACCAAAAATCCCGGAATCAGACGCCTGTTCCAGATAATCGTTGTGGGCAAGTCTTGCCATTTCAGCCTCTGGGGGCTTGATTTTTCTATAAGGAATGGAAAATGTCCCCGGTCCAGTGCCAAATACCGGATTTGCAATCGTGATTTTTGCTGCTGCGTTCCAGTAATCAAATCTTGCCCCGAGGCTTTTTGCGCCGCGCTGGAAATAGTCAGCATATTTTAAGACAACGAACGCGCCGGCAAATAAAACAATCAAGATAGCGGATAAGAGTTTAATTTTTTTAGATAAGGTGGACTTTAAGAAAATCAAACTGCCGGTCACTGCGGCGATTATCAAACCTGATTTTGAACCAGTCCAGTAAAGACAGACCAAACTTACTGCAATGATTGACGATGAAACTATAATAGCAAAGGGTCGCGGTTTGGCATTTTTAGAAAAATAACTATGGACGAAGCAAAAAAGCGGCGGGGTTAATAATAAAAGTCCTCCTGCAAAAGCGTTTGGATAGATAAAGGTGGAAAATATTCTGTTGCTGAGGATTTTGACCCGGAATTCGTAAGTGTCAATTAATTCCCTCTGGTTCGGGGGGAGTTGCTGGATATGTTTTTCAAAATTCTGGCGAATCGCCTCTAAACCGCCAAAATGCTGGTCAAAACCGTTCCAGATTGTCCATAAAAATCCAAGCAATATGCCCGTTAAAAGAGACGGACTGAATTTTGAAAAATGTTCTTTATTAAACACCCCGATGTAAAAGCAAATTATGCAGGCAAAAAAATGGGGCAATGTTTGAGATGTAAGCCTTGTGTCAACAGTATGGAAGGCTGCAAGGAGTTGCCAGATAAACCAGGGTAACGGGAGAAAGAGAATCCATTTTTTTTTAAATATTGTTAATTTAAAATGGCAAAAAAGATTTATTATAAACAGGGTCCCGAGCAATAAATAGAGCCAGTAAAAAGGGAATGGCTGGAAAATAATTTCAAAGAAGTTTTGCGGTGGTTCAATTTTATCGGAAAAGATTACGGGGTTGCCCCCTTTTGATAAGACAACGCCGAGGAAAAGTCCGGTTGACAAAGCCGCAACCGTGCCACAACGTCCATTAATGGTACTGGCAGGAGCAGGCTCGGAATTGTCAATTTGCCTTTTCACAAGCGGGCTAAAACTTTAAACGCAAGAGTGTTACTTCAACTATCAAAGTCTCCTGAACGTTTGTGAATAACATTCGCTGGCATTCTTCAATTATCTCAATGTTCTCTTTTGCGGATTCTGGAGAAATTCTGTTTGCTATTTTTGAGGTATAATTTTTCAGATGCGGTAGGGCAAGCAATTCGGCGCTTCCTTTGATTGTATGAAGCCAGACATCTCTGAAAAACCATTGAATCGCTTTAAAAAGTTCAAGCCGACGGTTTCTATATTCGGCTTCTATTGATGCCTTAATTTCCTTTTCAAGTTTTTCTAATAGCTGCGAATCAAGTTCCACTTCAGAATATTTTTTTTCTGGCGATTGAGATGAAAACTCGGATTCAACTGCCGTTCTTATTTCAGATAATGTTGCCACTATAAGGTCAAAGATTTTGTAACGGACAAAGATGCCGCCGCTGGAATCTGAGGCTAATTTTGCTATCTGCTCTAAAAATGACTTATAATTGTCAATTTCCGGGATTTCATTCTCGCCGAGGTTAATTTTTTGACAGCGTGAGACGATTGTTTCAAGCAGGCGGTGAGGCTCTGTTGATAAAAGGATAATCAGGGAGCGGGCTGTAGGTTCTTCGATGGTTTTTAAGAAGGCGTTTGCTGCGTTCTGGTGCATCCTGTCGGCGGCAACGATAATTGCGATTTTCCATCCCGCTTCAAGCGGTTTCATCTGCAAAACCCTTATCAATTCCCGTATTGAATCGGCTGTTATCTGGCGCAATTTAGATTCCGGTCTAACCCAGTGGACATCTGGGTGCGATTCATTTTCTATTCTTCTGCAATTGTTGCAATTGTTGCAGCATTCAAGCGCCACGCCTTCCGGACTTTTGAGCGGCGGTTTTTCGCAATTTAAAATCTTAGCCAGATGCAATGCGGCGGCTTGAACCTTTTCAATGTTTCCGCCGTGGATGAGAATTGCGTGCGGAAGCCTGTTCTTGAGCAACAGCCTTTCAAAATAATTTTCTGAAACTTTTTTATCATCTAATAATCCAGTCTCGGACATAAAATAATAATGTAGCAATTATATTTCAAAGTCATTAAAAAACAAAAGTATGAGTTTTAAAAATTCAACTGAGATTATTGAACAAGCGGTTCCTGATATATGGGAACTGGATAAGGAGGTTGTTTTCCTCAATCACGGTTCATTTGGCGCGTGTCCTAAACCTATTCTTGAATTTCAGACCGCATTAAGGAGGGATATGGAACGCCAGCCAGTTAAATTTTTTGTCAGAGATGTTGAACCGATGCTTGATAATGCGCGGAATATCTTTGCTGATTTTGTCGGCGCGCAACCAGATTGCATAGTCTTTGTTCCAAATGTTACTTATGCAATCAACTGCGTTTTTAACTCAATGAAGTTTAACGAGGGAGATGAAATCATAATAACAAATCACGAATACAATGCTTGTAAAAATATTGCTGAGTTTGCCGCGAAAAAGAGCGGGGCGAAGATCGTTACCGCCACTGTTCCTTATCCATTGGAAGGCGAAGAAGAAGTTGTCGAATCTATTTTATCAAAGATAACTTCTAAAACCCGTTTTGTTCTGCTTGACCATATTACAAGTCCGACCGGGTTGATTTTTCCAGTGGAGAAAGTTGTTGCTGAATTAAAAAAATACGGCATACCGATATTAATAGACGGCGCTCATTCGCCCGGGATGATTGAGTTAAATTTGAGAAAAATCGGGGCGGATTTTTATGCCGGGAATTGTCATAAATGGCTATGCGCTCCGAAAGGAGCGGGTTTTCTTTATGTTAAAAAAGAATGGCAGGATAAGATCAGACCGATCGCTATAAGTCACGGGGCTAATTCTATGAGAACCGATCGTTCGCGATATTTAATTGAATTCGGCTGGACTGGAACCGACGACCCGACTCCTTATCTTTGCGTCCCGGAGGTGATTAAATATTTTGAGAACTTAATTCCCGGAGGCTGGCAACAGATCAGGAAACGGAACCGCGCCCTTGCGCTGGCGGCAAGAGAAATTATATGCGAAGCGCTCGGTATTGATTATCGTTTGTCGCCGGACGGGTGCATCGGGTCAATGGTTTCATTTCCAATCCCGGACGCTCGCGAGAATGAGCCTCCAAAGAGCGCGCCATTTTTGGATAGTCTCCAGTGTTTCTTATGGGAACAGCGCAGAATTGATGTCCCAGTAATGTACTGGGAGAATTACCCGCATCGTTTGTTAAGAATTTCCGCTCAATTATACAATTATTTAGACCAATATAAGTTACTTGCGTCGGCTTTAAAACAGGCAATGGAAAGACAGATTTAATTTTCAACTCTAATGCGGTAAAACTTTCGGTTTTGCAGTGACGGGTCTATATAAAATTCAAATAATTCGGAATTAGGAACTGTATTGGTTTCAACATTCCAGCGGTTAAACAGTACGGTTGATTCAAGATAATTTGTGCGATTCATTCTGCCGTGAATTACCATTTTGATCAGACCATTTGTTGTGGTTTCAATACCGGTTATCTCAACTGGATTAAGTTGCAGCACTACGATTTTAACCGACTGTGTTGCGTATAATATTGGTGAACCGGTGTCTGAAACTATAATTTGGAAGGTATTTGTGCCTACCTGGTAAGACGCGGGGGTCCAGGAAAATAGACCTGAGGCAGAGACAGTTGCCCCTGAAGGGGCGCTGGCTAAAGAAAAGATTAAGTTTTGCGGTGGCGTCTCCACATCAATCGCGGAGCAAACAAAACTGATAGGAACTCCGACATATTCCACAACGTTGGTGATCGGATATAATACTGGTGGATCATTGACTTCATTAATCGTCAAATTAATAGAGGCTTGGGATGAAGTATAAGAGCCGTCGTAGATTGCAAACTTGAATAGATCCACGCCTGAATAATTTGTTACTGGTGTATAAGTTCTCAGATTTCCTGTTCCTGATAAAATTCCGTTTGTTGGCGCGGTTGTTATTAGATAACCGAGGACGATACCGTTAGTGCTTGCGGGACCTAATGTTATTAACAACGGAGAATCTTCAGGCAGCGCGAGCGATTGTCCGGAAGGAGCCAGCACGGTTAAAAACGCTGGCGAACTTGTTACCGCGCCAACTTGATTTGATACAACGAGGTTATATTGTCCTGAATCGGCGGATGAAACAGCTGATAAATTAAGCAAAACATTTGTTGCGTCAGAAATAGGAACCGAATTAAATAGCCATTGATATCTGAGCGGAGATGTTCCGGATACACTCGCGGTCAAACTAGCGCTGGCGCCTTGAATTGCAACTGCATTTGATGGCTGTGTGATTATTAACGGAGCGGAACTAACATTCAAAATCGCATTTGAACTTATAACCACACCGGCAATATTACTGACTATTACCGAGTAATATCCGGCGCTGCTGGACTGAACGTTGGTTAACAGCAATGTTGAATTGGTTTGATCGGAAATATTCACAGAATTGAATCGCCATTGGTAAGTAAGATTGGTTCCGTTTGCAGTAACGGAGAAAGAGACATTTGTTCCTTGCTGGACTGATTGATTCTGCGGTTGTGTGACAATGACAGGCGGCGGAATAAGATTGTAATTGATCTGCGCAATCCCGGTAGCCCCATTAACACCATCCACAGCAATGTAATAGATTGTCTCAGCCGTTGCATAAAATTCTACTCTGCTGAGATTATTGGTTGTCGAAATGTCGTTATTACAGGCGACTGATCTTAAATCGGTGTAGTCGTTCGGAGGGAGATTACCAGCCACATCATATACGGCAAGCACTGTATCAAAAGTGCTGCCGTAAGTATCTATTATAAGCAATCCATTGGTTGGAGCCTGATATATGAACCACTCTGAAGCGCCACCGACAACTCCGCAGTGAAGCGGTTCTCCTGGGTCAGTTGTAGAACCATAAGTATTAAAAACCTGCGCCCCCGTAAAACCACGAGCAGGACCTTGAGTTCTTATAATTCTACCTTTTAATGAGTGCTGCAAATTGTTGCCATTGAGATTTTCAAAAACTCGCGCAAGGGCATCTCCAAATTTGTCATGAGACGAAAATCGCGAGTCTGAAACGCCATCTACCTGAGTAATCTGCAATCGAATCGGTTTAGTGGTTACAATGCGACCGCCTTCTTTTAACACAGCATAATAAACGCCCACTTTGTCTGGGGTAATGTTTTCCAGAGTTAGTGAAGCAAGATTTGAAGCAATAAGTTGTCCGTTAAAATACCATTCTATCGTTGCCCTTCCACTTGTTGAGCCAGTTTCAAAGGTTATTGTCGCGCCCTGTTGAACATTGGTGTCTATCGGTTGAGAAATAGGTCTTGGCAAACGCGCTGGAGTTGATTCCAGCGACCATTGCATAACAATCTCTCCGCCTGCTCCAAAACCGTCAATTGCAACTATATATTCTGTGCCGGCAACGGCATCAAACTGAACAGAACTGTATTTGCCCCCAATTGCGGCATCATCATTTGCCGCAACAGGAGTCAATGTTGAAAGATTTGTTCCTGAATAAACAGCAAGCAAGGTATCAAAACTGCTTCCTTCAAGACTGATAGTTGCAATACCGGATGATGGAACAACCCACGATAACCAGACGGAATTTGTGCCGCGTTTCTCTGCGTGTCGCGGCTCTCCGCTCTGTCTGGTGGCGGAAATATTTGATGCCCGCCCGTAGCCGAAAACTGAATTTGTTACAATTCTATCTTCAAAATTATCAACAAGCGGCAAGTCCGGAATCTGCAATCTTAGTATGACTTGATCACTTTTTGTTCCGCCTACGAAATTATACAGTATAACGTTATAAGCGCCTGCGTCTGAAAAAGTGACATTTTGAATTTCTAAAAATGAGTTTGTTGCGTCTGGAATTGGCTTATCGTTCTTAAACCACTGGTATCTTACGCCTGTCGGGTCAACAGCGGTAACTGAAAACACGACTGTGCCGCCGGGCAAAACGGTTTGTGAAACAGGTTGGATTAAAATTTGCGGAGGCACAGCGACAGTTAACACTGCGGCATGGCTGGTAACCGCCCCATAAGGATTTGAAACAACTGCATAGTAATTTCCAGCCATTGCAGAAGTCACTCTGTATAGTTTTAATTCGCGATTTGTTTCTCCTAAAAGTGGAGAATCGTTAAAATACCATTGATAATAACGAGGGTCGGCGCCTTTTGCTTCTATTGAAAACTCTGCTTTCAGTCCGGCGAGGACTTGCTGACTTTGCGGTTGTTTGGTGATAGATGGGAGCAAACGGAGTGTCAGCGTCGCTACTCTACTGGTGACGCTGCCCGCAGGATTGCTAACAATAAGCTGGTATGAGCCGACATCTTCAAGCTCAACATCGCTGAGGAAGAGTTTCGGCTCGTTCGCCCAGGGGATAAACTCTCCATTATGATACCAACTGAACGTCAACGGCGGTGTGCCCTCTACCTGCGCTATAAAGCAGACATCTTCATCTAATGATACTGATGCATCCTGCGGCTGGCTAATTATCAGAGGAGGCGCGCCAATTGAAAAACTGATATCTCTGCTTCTAACAGACCCGTATAAGTTTGTAACGACGACAAAATAGGTTCCTTCGTCTGAATAGGATACATTATTAATTTCATAAAAAGGCGCATTTGCAAGAGGAAGCGGTTGATTATTCTTGAACCACTGGAAGTAAAGCGGTTGCGTGCCGATTACGCCAACTTCAAATCTAACTGAACCTCCAGTAGGAGCCTGTCTATCGGACGGTTGTGATGTTATTATAGGAGGTCCTGATGAATATGCCGAACCGCGCGCAATAAACGCATCCGCTGCTCCAGCGCTGGTTAACTCAAATTCGCCAAATTCAGTCATACTTATAAATGAGCCGACAATGCAAAAATTGTTATCAGGTGTAAAAAGACCGCTTAAAACTTTTGCATTTCCTATTTCTATTTCGTTTATCTCTTTTCCATTTTGATCAAGCAACAATACGAGCCCTTTATTAACCTCGCCCTGATAAAAACCGCTTAGTAAAATGTTATTCCCCGGGCTGAGTGATATTGAGTTAACTATGTCAATGAAATCTTCATTTATCCTTGTTGCTGTGATTGTGTTGCCAGAAGAATCAAACCGGGCGAAAAACAAATCAATTCCGCTGGATGCTGTCAAAATTGTTGTTCCAAAATTAATGGTTGCAGGTTCATTATTCATTTTGCCGAAGATGCCTGCGACGTAAATATTCTGTCCGCCCGGATCAACTGCGATTGCCCTCCCCTCTTGTATTCCATCAGCTGAAAAAGCCTTAACCCATATTAAACTGCCGGACGGGTCGTATTTTGCGATAAACATATCAGGCCCTGCGGAACTGTTTAAAGTGGTGTTGCCGAATCGCATTCCCTGACTGTACGAACCAGTTATGTAGACATTTCCCTCATCGTCAACTGCTACTGAATTTGCGGTATCCGAGTCAAACCCGCCTGCGTAGTTTATCCAGATGATTGTTCCATCTGATGAACATTTTGCGGTGAAAATATCCTGTCCACCGATTGCTGGAATTGGTTGAGAACCGAAAACCATCCCGCCTTCATAAGTCCCGGTGAAAACAATATTTCCTTTTCTGTCAATTGTCATTGAATTTACCGATTCATTGCCAGCGCCGCCGAGAGCCTTTACCCATTGCAAATCGCCATTGGAACCGTATCGGGCAATAAATATGTCAGAACCCGACGGCATTATGCCATAATTCAAATCGTTCTGTGAAATATTGGTGCTGCCAAAGGTAATTGTTCCTTCAAAAACTCCGGCTAAATAAATTGAATTGTCGGCTCCAATGGCTACTGCGTTTGGCTTATCATTGCCGGAACCGCCGGCTTGTCTGAACCATAACAGATTACCATCTGGCGAATATTTTAAGATTAATATGTCGCCGTTTCCGCTTGACTGGATATTTGTTCCGTTCAAATCAACAATTCCTGAATACTCGCACGCAGCTATAACGTTGCCCTCTTTGTCAACGGCAACTCCATTAGCAGAATCATTGTCAGTTCCGCCAAGCCGCCGCGCCCATAAGAAATTAGGGGGCAAATCAACAGTCAATTTTACCGGTTCACTAAATACTGTTGCGGCAATATTGCTTATCAACACTCTGTAAATGCCAGCGTGGATAAAATCAACGTTGGTTATTAAAAGAGCGCTATTTGTCTCTCCAGCGAGTGGAGTTCCATTTTTAAACCATTGATAAAATAATGGTTCTGTTCCGTATATCGAGACGTTTAATGAAACACTCTTGCCTAAATCGGTCTCAATATCCTCAGATTGTTCAATGACAAGAGGCGGTTCAATAACTGTAAGGAGCGCATTCTGGCTCAATGCTGAACCATATTTATTGCTAACTCTGACGTGATAAAAACCGGACAGAGCAACGGTTGCATTTTTGATTAGTAAGATTGAATTGGTTTCGCCGGGGATATCAACGTCGTTAAAACGCCATTGATATGATAACGGTTCTGTGCCGGTAGCGGATACTGTAAATTGAACGTTGCTTCCTGCAATAGCGACGATATCCATCGGGCTGGAAATAATTTGTGGCGCTTCGCCAATTGTAATAGCAACGGGTCTGCTTGTTACCGAGCCATAAAGGTTTGTCACAACAACATCGTATAATCCAGCAATATCTGGCGATGAAGCGACAAGGCTCAATAACGAATTGGTTGCAAGCGGTATTGGAACGCCATCTTTTCGCCATTGATAAAAGAGTGGCTCTGTGCCAGTAGCGGTAACAGAGAGTGTGAAATGAGAATCTGGAACAAGGTCATAACCGATTGGTTGCGCTTTAATTTGCGGGGGAATAAAAATATTGACGGCTACGGGCTGACTCACAACAAATCCAAAATCATTGCTCACAATTACCGTATATGTTCCAGCGTCGGTTTCTTTGACGTTGAAAATTTCCAATACACTATTTGTCTGATTCAAAAGCGCACCCCCGTCTTTTCGCCATTGATAGTAGAGAGGCTCAGCGCCGCTTGTCTGGACATAGAGCTGTAGTTTCTGGTTTAATACCAGATTCGTTCCAACCGGCTGCTGGGTTATCACTGGAAGCATAGGGATTATAACATTTAAATGCGCTACCGCGCTTGTTCTCGCGCCGAGAATGTTGCTTGCTACACAATAATAACTCCCAGATTTATCAATGGTTAGATTGTCCAGAATTAAAACGTTGTTTGTGGCGTCAGGCAGAGGTTGATTATTGAATATCCATTGATAGGAGAGCGGTTGGATTCCAGAAACCAATGCCGAGAATAGTACTCGTTTTGAAGTAAACTGCGCTGTGTCTTTCGGGTTGGCGATAAAGAAAGGTCTTCCATCGCCTTCAAGCGCAAGAAAATGATTTCCGCCTTCCGCAATGGCTATCACATTTTCTACTTCATTAAACTGAACTAAAGAGCCAGATTGCACAGTAGATTGAATGTTTTGCCAAGCAAATAATTTGCCGTCATTTCTGATGGCAAGATTGAAATCGTAGCCTGCATCAATCGCAACAATATTGGACAACCCAGCCGGCACCCGTGAGTAAACCCCGAATGAGTATACATTTCCACCAGCATCTAACGCCAGTGTATAGTCTCTACCTGCGGCAATTGAGACAATGTTAGAACCCCCCTGCATTTGCGGAGTAGTTCCCAATCGGTTATCGCCCCATACAACAATCTTGCCACTATTTAATAGCGCTACGCTGTGGCTGTAACCAGCGCTGATTGCAATAACATTTTTTAATTTTTCGGGCACATCAATCTGCCCGCTGCTATTATCTCCCCAGGCGACTACCGTGCCATCGTTTTTAAGCGCAAGATTGTGATAGCCGCCGGCGGAAATAGCGACGACATTTGACAAATTTGAGGGAATATTAATCTGGTTAAGATCGTTATTTCCCCAGCCGGTGACAGTTCCATCTGAAAGCAACGCTATAGAGTGCAGTTCGCCAGCCGATACAGCAATTACATTGGAGAGCCCTGCCGGAATATCTAATTGTCCAAAATCATTCCATCCCCATCCTACAACGGTTCCATCGCTTTTTAGCGCGAGATTATGATTAGCGCCCGCTGCGATTGCGATGATATTGCTTAGTCCGCGCGGAATTGTTGTTTGACCAAACCAATTATTGCCAAATGCAACAAGAGGATAGATTTTTAACCATACGTTTAAACTAACATTAGTACCGAATTGATTTTTAACTTCTACATAATAATTCCCTATATCGGGCGCCTGAACATTGCTGATCACTAAAACGTTGCTAGTAGCGCCGTAAATTTTCGGGCCATCTTTTAATTGAATGTTATTTTTATACCATTGATATTGTAGCGGTTCTGCGCCGGTCGCATTAACCACAAACAGAGCGTTTTCTCCAGCAGGGAGCGCGATAGGATACGGCTGATTTATTATAATTGGCGGCTGGTTTGTAGTAGGCGGATTAAACCTTACCTGATCAATATAAGCAACAGGAATGTCCGATATGTCCGGGGACAACTGTTTAAACTCCCAGCGAATAGTATGTTGTCCATCCAATTCAATATCAAAGTTTGCCAAAGTCCAGCCAACAGGCGCTGTCGTTGAAAAGGTTTCTATGCCGTCTATAAAAAGCGTCAATATGCCGTTTGTTGTATCAAGTTTGTAATAATAACTCAATCTGCCTGTTCCAGTGATCTGAGTTTCTATCCAGGATACTCCCGGTGAATACATTGTTTGCGCGCAAGCTGAATCTACTCCATCGTGTGACACCTCATAGTTTATATTCCAAACAGAATTACCACCGGTTAAGACAACGAGATTTGTATTATCAACGGCTTCAGCAAGCGATTCGGCTAAAGAAAAAGGATAAACATTCATGTTAACATAAGTGCCGAAAACAGACCCGAATGCATTAGAGATATAGACTGCATACCAACCTGAGTCTTGAAGTTGAAGATTGAAAAACGTAAGTAGCGGGGTATTGACGCCGTAGATATGGTTGTCCTCATTCGTAAGAGGTGTTCCATCTTTATACCACTGGTAAAACATCGGTTGATCGCCTACAGCGTTAACAAACAGTGTGGCTCTGCCCTGTTCGACGCCTTCTTGAGACAACGGTTCCGAAATAATAACCGGCGGTGAAGATTTGAGGAAAGATACATTTGCCAACCAACCGCTGGTAACTTTATAAGCGCTTGTTTGACTTTTCTTTAATTTCCACCGAATTGTATTTGTGCCGTGCTGAATAGGAGCGTAAGCAAAGGTCCAGTCGTGTGGTCCCGATATTGATTGCAAAACCAATGGGTTCAGTTGTTTTGCGCCGATTTTTGCTTCAAAATCTATATTTACCTCCTGTCCTATTCTTAACTCCCAGTCGCCATTTGTTTTGATCCAGTAATCTGAATAACTGCCGCCAACTACTGGCGGACTGAAAATCCAGAGTCCCGCGGATTCACCTGCTTCAAGTCCGCTCAATTTTATTGCCCAGGTAAATGAAGGAGAATTAAGGGCTATGTTTAAATCTTGATCAAAAACTACAAGAGATTTCTGCGTTGATGGAATTGAAAACCATCCGCTTTCCCAAACCATTGTGTTAGGTCTGCCATCAACACCATCGTTCAGATAGAATCTAACATCCATCTGCTCATTTCCATTAAACCCAGTTCCCCAGTATGTAAAACTAAAATAATCAATCACCAACGGGGATATCAGACCATTCGGATTTAGAAAAATCTGGTCGCCAACTTCACCATATCCATTTATCTGGAAGGTTGTGAATCTATCATACACTGTATTATCATAAACGATTTTATCCGATGGTTGGACGTTGAGTTCTAAACTATCGTCAGAATCCCCATCCAGCTTCCAATAAAAATAGACTGTTCCCGGACCGACGATTTGGGTTTCAATCCATAAATTCTCTCCCTGTAAAAACAGGTCACCTCGCGCGGGACCGCCAACTGTGTTATCAATCTCTTGCCCCCAGGAGGTTTCTCCGCCTGTTGTGAAAGAAAGATTTGTATTATTCAATGCAAGATTAAGTGTATTTGGAACAATCGTCACCGAGGCAGGCATACTTTCAATTATCCCGAACACGTTACTGACTATCACTGAATAATAGCCGGCATCGTTGGATTGGGCATTCAGAATTGTATATGTATCGTTTGTGGCAAGCGGTATTGGAACTCCATCTTTTAACCATTGAAAAAACAAAGGTCCTTGACCTTGCGCCAGAACATACAATCTCGTTATCGCCCCGGGCAACACAGCGCGCGAATAGGGGTGCTGAACTATTACTGGGAGTGTTTCTCCTGCATAACAGTTGCTGCTTATGAGTAAAAATAACAAAATTATTCTAACAGTTTTCATATTTTGCTCTCCAGTAAACCGACAGATTTAGAGTTTGCTCCTAATCTTGAGGCGTGAAAAATTCTCGCGCAAAAAAGATATAAATTGATGTTTACATTCCGTCTGCTCCCTCTAAAAGGACTGAATTCTGGGGGGTCAATTGAATAGCCTTTCTTTTTTTCCATTATATTTGACAGTTTAAGGCTAATGTTTAGGTTAAAATATACTGAACTTATCTAATTTTTATATACCAAAAATTTTGACAATTATCAAGCCAATTATTCAGGATGATATGATTTAAAAATCATTAATTTAAGATTGATAAATAAAGATATTTTATTGGTTCGGATTGTTTTGCTGGGTTGGCTTATGTGTAATTAATAGATAAATTCCGATTAAAATCCCAAGTCCGATTGCGCCGAGACTGACAAACAGGCTTAAAGGCGATGGCATAAATCTGAAGACAATCTGGTGTTTGCCCGGCTCAAGGAAAAGACCTCTCATTAGATAATTTGCGCGGAAAAGAGTTGATTCTTTTCCATCAACCCAGACCTTCCAATCCGGGGCATATCTATCGTTGTATAATAAAACTGATGGCGTTTTATTCTCAACTTCAAACGTTATTCGTTTTGGCGAATAGGACTTAATCGGGACAGCCGTTGCTTTGACCGGTTCAGAAGTTGAAGGTGGCAAATTAGTTAAGACTACGACTGTTTTTGAAACGTCAAAATTAAGGTCGGTCAATCTCTGAAGCGCGTCCTGTTCGTTAGTTGCGGAAAGCCAGTGGGTGTATAATGCGGCTCGCGGCAGCGCAGCCTGCCATTCTATAAGCGCGAAGAGACCGTTTGTTTTCGGAACAGCGGTCAATTCTTCAAGTCTGGTTGCCCTTTCAACGCCCGGTTTTGGTTCAAGGTCAAACGGCATTATTACTTTAAACCGCTTTTCAACCGGGTCTAAATGTGTGTTGAGAACATCGGCAAACGCAGTCAATCCAACCAGATATTTTGTATTCATCAGTTGCCAGTAACGAGGAAGCAGTGGCAATGTGGAAAAAGTTTTTAGCATTGTTTCATAGTCTTTTGGCATTCTCGGCATCTGAGGGTAATTTGCTGTCTGAATATTGTAATATAAGAAATGGTGTTGCAACCATTCCTGATAATAGAGCATTGCAAAGGTTTGTTCCATTTGAACGATTTGCTGCGGCAGCGATGCGCCGGTAGCATTGATCAGGTTTAACCCGGCGATTCTAACGTCAAAGCTAACCCGGGATTCATACGGTTTTTGACGCAAATAATCTATCACAGGATTTGACGCGTATTTTTCTTTATAATCGTAATACACGATCCAGGGCGCGTTTGCCCGGCACAAATCAAAAACGAGGATAGCGCCCAGCAAAAAGCCGCCAACCTTTCCCCGTTGTCCTGCAAAAAATCCGCTCATTATCAGGATTATTGAGACAACCGAAATAATTAAGAAAACGAGGTATAATGTTACTTCATTGACGCTGAAACTTGCTATCTGAGAGGCTATCTGAGATTCTGAAAATCCTTCTTTTAATAAATAACCCTCAATGTCTTTCTTTGAAGTCGCGTAGATCATCGTTCCCAAGACACTTATAGCGACGAAGGTTAAAAGTCCCCAGTAATAGAGTTTTTCCGAACTGTTAGCCTGTTTTAACCATAACTTTAATTTTTCAAAAATGCCGCCCGGCTTTAGAACGTTGCCTGTAATATATCTTGTCCACAACCCTGCCAATCCAAACCCGAAGATAATTATCAAAGCCAGATGGAACAGATGCATAAATTTTATCGGGTTACGGATAGTGGAAAAGAATGGCAGCGCGTAGATCATTTTATAAAACGGGGCGTGCCTTCCCCATGCGAGGAAGAGGCAGATTATCGCGGTTATCATCCAGAACCAGACCATCCGCCTCTGTTTGTCGGTGTAAATAGAACCTTTTTTTCTAAAAGATTCAACTACGGCAAAACCAGCTATTAATACGACAAGAATTCCCGCATACTCGCCTGAGCCGGAATGTCTGTCATAACCGACATTCATTCCCAGATCGCGTCTTGGGTCTCTGCCGACCTGTCCCCAGTAAGAAGCCTCATAGAGGCGGCTACCGGCATCAACCATTCTATAACCGAACAGACCCGGGATAATCACGCGCAAGGTTTCAATCTTTGGCAAACTCCATTGTGTTGCAAAATACCAGCGTTCGGTCTTTGTCCGCGAATCCTGTTCAGTTCCAACAACGCCTATAATCTGTGTGGTTAACAGAGTAATAATGACGTGCGCGGCTACGATTGCTGAAAAGATTGCAATGACTGCCACGCGCCCGATGGTTTTAAAAATTTTGTTCTGAATAGTCCCTTCTTCTATGAACACAATGAATATTGCAAACGCTGCAACCACAAGGCTGTATAAAGCGCCAACATCAAAGCCTTCCATTATGCCGAAACCGACCGCCATACCGGCGAGCAACAGTTTTAATAATGGTTTTCGTTTGCCAGCGCTGATTATAGCCGCGAGGGCAAGGAATGTGGCTGCCTGGGTAAGGGCTCGCGAGCATTGTCCCCAGCAGGCGTTTGAAAAAGAGTTCATATTTAACGCCGCCGCAAGCGCCGCAAGCGAACATACAACTCCGCTAAATCCCAATTGTCTGAAAAATATCCAGGCGCTGATGCCGAGGATTAACAGTGTGAAGGGAACATAAAATTTTGCAAAGAGCAATGGCTTTAATAATAATGCAAGGGCGACTGAAAGGTTCGGCACAGCGCTCGGCATTTCATAACCGGCAAGGTAGATGTCCATCCAGAAACCGAGAAAAGACCCCGGCAATTGTGTTGCCTCTGTGCTGATTGCGCCAAGAGGACCGTCGTTTGCGAACACGACAAGTTCCGGCTTCAAACTATCTCGGAACAGAAACAGCGCGATTAATGCAAGTATTACAAAGAATAATATAAATCCCGATTTGCCGTTTTTAAAAGCCGCAGTCATATTGTAAAATCAATTTTTTAAACGATGATAAAAATAATATTAACTTCAACCAAACAATAAATAGGAATTTTCTCAAAAATACAATGTTAATCTGAATTATGAGGAGTGAATTTTGCAAATTTGGGTTTTTAACGGCGAATATGTAAATTAAAAAATAAAGGGCAAAAGAAAATCTTTTGCCCTGAGTTATTTAATCCAACCTGTGGTCTAACCGTTTCTAAAATATGAATTTTACCTCTTAGACGTCGCAAATCATAATTGCCTGACGCAGCGAGGTGAGCGGGTCCCGTTTAGGCACAAATTCTTGTCCAACAAACCCCTTATAACCGGTGGATACAATCGCCCGCATCACTGCCGGGTAATATATTTCCTGTGTTTCATCAATCTCGTTTCTGCCCGGATTTCCGCCCGTGTGATAATGTCCAATATATTTGTAATTCTCTTTAATTGTTCGGATGATGTCGCCTTCCATTATCTGCATATGGTAAATATCATAAAGCAGTTTCAACCGTTCAGAGCCGACGCGTTTGCAAAGTTCAACGCCCCACGCGGTATGGTCTGCCATATAATCTTTATGATTCACCTTGCTGTTCAAAAGTTCCAGCACAACTGTAACTTTATATTTCTCGGCAATCGGCATTAGCCGCTTCAGTCCCTTAACGCAGTTTTCAAGACCTTCCTCATCGCTCATTCCACGGCGATTCCCGCTGAAGCAGATAATGTTTGGGAATCCGGCTTCTGCGACCTGCGGGATTGCTTTTTCAAACTTGGAAACCAAATCATCGTGATGCTCAACTCTGTTGAACCCGTATCCTATGCTGTCTGGTCCGTTGCACATTGCGCAGGTAAGGCCGTATTTTTTAACGGTAGGCCATTCTGTCGGTCCAAGTAGTTCCACCGATTCAATACCGATATCCACACACGCCTTGCACAGGTCATCTAGTGATAATTTGCCGTAACACCAGCGCGAAACCGAATGGTGAATGTTTCCTTTTAATTTAACCTTTAATTCTTCGGCTGCATTGACTTGCTTTACGGCTGAAGTCAAAATTCCAAATGTGGCAACTGTGCCGCCCAATGATTTTAATGCCGTTCTGCGTGAAACTTTTGTTTTCATAATTTTCCAAAATTTAATTTTAAAATCGCCAACTGTCAATTAAATCTATCCATCAAATCAGGTATTATTGATTTGCTTGCATCAATTCGGGAGGGATTGGCGAAAAACTCTTGAACCTGATACCATCTTTTTCAACGGTTAATCCCGAGACAGTGATGTAAAAGTATTTTTCGATCTTGCTGTAATCAGGCAGCAATGTCGGGTCAATCCATTGTCGCAACAACTTGCTGTCTTCGCCTAAACCGAGACGGATGCCGATCGGTGTCATCGCAAGCAGCGTGGCTAATGTATCGGTCTCGTTTTTTAACAAATTATACTGGAATCTCATCTGTTCGCGTGAGTTTTGATATAACATCACTCCGGAATTAGCGCCAACCTGTTGGGTTAATTCATTCAAACCGACCAGATTTTTCAACTGACTTGACTTGCCCTCTGCAAAATTAAGATATTCCTGCAGTATTGCCGCTTCATTGGCTATAACGAGATTATTGCCATTTGCTGTGATGAATGTTAACTGCGGCGGTTGTTTTTTATCCGGGTTCTGCAGCATTCTTGGCGATTCCCAGTAATAAACTTTTTTGCCTGCCATCTCGCGCTCTTTGATTTCAGGAGGCTTGGGCGACAGAGCAGTCAGTCCTTTAATAGAATTGCAGAGTTGTTCCGGATTCGTGGAATTTATTATTACAACACGCGGATTTTTGTTTATATTTTCAATAGTAGCCTTTTGCGGGTTTTTTACATAGATTACAATATCATTTCCGAGCGCGCCAATGATATCTTTTCGCCAATCAAAGTTTGGATTTTTTGCCTTGCCAGCGGTCTGGAGCATCAAATTCAAAACAGTCGGTATTTTGGGGTCAATTTGTTCAAGCGTGGATTCAATAACGCCCCACGCCTTCTGCATATCCAGCCGATATCTTACAAAACTAACTACATTAGAGGGGACAAACGGCGGCACCGTTGAATCTTTCTGTTCGGGGAGCAATGCCTTTAATAACCCCGCGCGGTCGCTTTCAGGAGAGCGGATGAACAGGTTCATCATACTGCCATTGGTAACATTTTGAACTGTCATTGTTACCCCTTTTAGAGAAAAAATGCCAATTGATTCAAAAATCTTCCGCGGCGTTAGATCAAATCCACCCTGTTGATTTTGTTTCTTTTTCTCCTCTTGGGTAAAGAATGATATAACTTTTTGCTCAACCGGCTCAAGGTCTGCCCACAGACAGAGCAGACTATCCTTTGGACGCGAATCGTAGAAATCTTTAAATCCCGGATTATCAAACAAAGATGTTTGAGACTTGCCGCTTTTGTTTAAAACAACAGTTGAAATCAAATTCGTAGAATTCCCCAGAATAAGCAGAGAATCAACCTGGCAGACATTGATTTTATGCTTTACATTTTTTGGTTTCGGTTTTGGACCATCCAGAGATTCCCATCCTTCGCTCGGATCAGGAAATACCTTTGCGATTATTTTTGAAACCTCTTCGGAATTAATAACAAATTCATAACAATCCAAACCGTTTATTTTGTTTGTTGTAACTTCATGATTGCTCTGCGTGTATTTTTGAACAAGACCGTTTAAGGTTCTGGTTAAACTCTCTTTATTTTCTCCTGAATCAACAATCAATATATACTCACTGTTGAATGGAACTTTCTTTGATTCATCTGTAAAAAAGGTTAAAGCAAAAGTAATCTGGCCTTTGGCAAGACCGGTATAATCGCTGAATTTTATGCCTAATTCTTTTTCTAATGGGTCAACCACCTCGCTGCGCCATTTAGCAAGGAATTTTTCTTTTGCCGCTTGAAGCGAAGGGTCTTTGAACAATTGCGCTTGGGGGTGTTTATCCCATACCTCTTTAGATTTCGTATAATCCGGTATGGTTATCAACAATACTGTATTTGTGGGTAAGAGTTTTTCTTGTTCACCTTCTCCGTAAGCACTAAAAAAAACCGCGCTAACCAGTAATAAGATTGCAATCCTGATATTTTTCATATTTATGGTAGTAAATTAAACTTTATTTAGTAAATATACAATTAAAATGTTAATCCGAAAATGAATGTCACCCTGATCAAAATTGGTATTAAAATCTGAATCTTCAATGTGGTGGCAAACAAACCCTGTTTATCTTTTATCTTATTATCAAGAAATAAAGTCCTATTAAAATGGCAAGGATGTAAAAAACTGGTTTAACATCGCCGCCGCGGCCGGAGAGTAATTTAATTACAGGATAACTTAAGAATCCGAGCGCAAGACCATCGCCAATTGAATAGGATAGCGGGATGCCTACTATTACTAAAAATGCTGGAAGGCTCTCGCTGTAATCAGCCCAATCAATTTTAGTGACATTTCGCATCATCATAGCGCCAACGATCACGAGCGCTGGAGCGGTTATTGGGGTATAACTGCCAATCATTGAAATTAACGGATTAAAAAACATAGCAATTATAAATAACAGCCCGGCTACAATTGCCGTCAGTCCTGTTCTTCCACCCTGTTCAACGCCAGCAGCGCTTTCAATGTAACTGGTTACGGTACTTGTTCCAAAGCAGGCGCCGATAGTCGTCGCGAGCGCGTCTGAAACAAACGCCTGTTTTGCCCGCGGCAACTGGTTATTCTTCATCAGACCGGCTTGTTCTGCCACGCCGACGAGCGTGCCGACAGTGTCAAACAACACCATAAACAGAAAAACGATTATGAACGGTATCATTGGAATTGATAAGGCGTGTTTGATGTCTAATTTAAGAAATGTGGGAGATAGAGACGGGGGCGAAGAGACGATGCCGGAAGCGAGTTTAAACCGTTCAAAAAACATAGACGATTTGAAAGCGGCAGAATTGACGAGCGATGACGGCAAAAGGTCAATGGCAATTTTAAGCCCGACAGCGGCAATCGTGGCTGTAACAATGCCTATGAGAATTGACCCGGCGACCTTTTTAGAATGTAACGCGGCAGCCACAAGCAAGCCGACAAAGAAAATAAAAATATCCGGCGAACCGAAGTTATGTGTCAGTTTAACTCCTGTTCCCGGGTCTTTGATAATGAGCCCGGCGTTTTGCAAACCTATGAAGGCAATAAAAAGACCGATGCCGGCTGCAATTGCGTTTTTAAATGCCGGGCTTAACGCGTTTAAAACAGCCTCCCGCACGCCGTAAAAAGAAAGGATTAGAAACAGGACGCCCGAAATGAATACAACTCCGAGAGCGGTTTCCCACGAGTTTGAGTATCCTGCTGCTGCGGCGGCAGGTATAGCGCTTAATACGAAGAAAAAGTTCTGTCCCATCCCCGGAGCCAACGCAACAGGATAACGCGCGTAAAGACCCATAATAATTGATGCGATGGCGGCAGAAAGACAGGTTGCAGTGGTAACTGCGCCAAAATCCATTCCTGTTTTTTGACCGATAATTGCCCCGGACAAAACCGCCGGCTGCACAAAAATTATATACGCCATTGTTAAAAACGTTGTCAGCCCGGCAAACAGTTCGGTCCTGAAGTTCGTCTTCAGATTATTAAATTCAAAATAATCAGCGACCTTATTAAGAACCTGCTCTTTCATCGTTAGAATCTGCTGTTTAATTTAAATTTTCTAGATAATAACAGTCGCAGTCTAAACGACAATATTTAACTTGGTATTGGAAAAGCAATGGATAAAATTTTTAATATGAAATGCTTTGTTACTGGCGCGACAGGATTTATCGGAGCAAATTTGTGCCGCGAACTTTTAAAACGCGGTTACGCAGTCCGCATACTTTTACGGGAAAACTCTCTCAAAACGGCGATTCAGGGGCTTGATGTTGAATATGCTTATGGAGATGTAGTTGATAAGAGCGGATTGGAAAAATTGATTCGCGGATGCGACTGGTGTTTTCACGTAGCGGCAAGTTATCACCTGTGGATGAAAGATTACAGGAAGATGTATGAAACAAATGTGGAGGGGACACGCAATGTAATTGAAGCGGCGACAAACGTTGGATGCTCAAGAATTGTATATACAAGCACCGTCGGCTGCATAGCGTTGCCGAAGATAATTGATGGAAAGGTTGCACCATCTGATGAAACAACACCGGTCTTTGAATCGCAAATGTCAAATCATTATAAACTTTCAAAATTCAAAGCCGAACAGATTGCAAAAGAACTCGCGCAAAAAGGCTCGCCTGTTGTTATCGTTAATCCAAGCGCACCAATTGGACCTTATGATGTTAAACCGACGCCGACCGGGAAAGTAATCGTGGATTTTTTGAACCGCAAAATGCCGGCTTACCTTGATACCGGGCTAAACTGGGTTCACGTTCGCGATGTCGCTATCGGTCATATATTAGCCGCTGAAAAAGGGAAAATCGGAGACCGTTATATTCTGGGAAACAGAGAGGGAAATTTGACAATGGAAGAGACTTTTAAACTTCTTGACGAATTGAGCAGAATACCGGCGCCGAAGTTCAAAATCCCCTATCCTGTTGCATTGTTTTTCGCTTATGTGAATGAACTTTTTTCAAAACTAACAAACATCCCGCCAAAGGCGCCAATTGCAGGCGTCCGCATGGCAAAATACAAAATGTTCTTTAACCCGCAAAAGGCGATAAACGAACTTGGTTTGCCACAGACGCCGATCCGCGAGGCATTCTCCGACGCAATAAACTGGTTTAAAGAGAACGGTTATGTGAAGCGATAAAAGAGATTGCGGAGAGGGATTAATAGATAAACCGAAACTATCGGTCGCATTTTTAAAAAATATTTGCGCTGGCAGGCAACCCTCTCAAATCCCGCATTTTATTCTTAGCCAATTCTATTCTGACTTTTGTTCCTGATTTAATGAGATTAAGAATCATCAGGAAAATCTGTATTTACTTTAAATTTTCCGGGTTTAGTCCTTTTAGATCATCCGTTACGAAGAGCCCGTCTTTTCTGATCAATTCGCCATCAAACCAGACTTCTCCCCCGCCCCATTCTGGACGCTGGATTAGAACCATATCCCAGTGGATTGCCGAACGGTTTCCGTTGTCGGCGATTTTATATGCTTGACCTGGGGTTAGGTGAAGCGAGCCGGAGATTTTTTCATCAAACAAAATATCGCACATCGGGTTTTCAATATATGGATTGAAACCTAAAGAGAATTCGCCTAAGTAGCGAGCGCCCGCGTCTGTATCAAGGATTTCGTTTAATTTTTTCTCGTTTGAACCGGTGGCTTTTATTATTTTTCCGTTTTTAAACTCAAGCCTGATGTTTTCAAATTTGACACCGGAATAGATTGTTGGAGTGTTAAACTGGACGACGCCGTTTACCGAATTTTTTACAGGGCAGCTAAAAACCTCGCCATCAGGGATATTTAATTTGCCATCGCAGGCTTTAGCCCCTATGCCTTTTATGCTGAACTTGAGGTCTGTGCCCGGTCCGAGTATGTGGACTTTGTCTGTGTTCTTCATCCTCTTAACCAGCGGCTGCATCGCCTTAGCCATTTTTGGATAATCCATTGTGCAAACCCTGAAGAAGAAGTCTTCAAACGCCTCGGTGCTCATATTTGCCGCCTGAGCCATTGAAGGTGTAGGCCAGCGCAGAACTACCCAGCGAGTTTTATTTACGCGATAATCAAGCACCGGCTTTAAGGTTTTTGAATAGAGCTGCATTTTATCTGTGGGAACATCAGAGGTTTCGCTTGAATTCCAGCTTCCCCTTACCGCGATATATGCCTGAACCTTGCGCATTCTGAATAATTCAACTTCTTTTACTAAAGATGAATGCGCCTGGTTTGTGCCAATGATAACCTCCCTGCTTATCCTGCTGTGCCGCACCTCCACCAGCGGGATAGCGCCGGAAGAACGGGCGGCGCGGATTAGTTGGAGCGTGAAATCGTCCGGAGTGTCCATTGAATCAATCAACACGCGCTCGCCTTTTTTAAGCGCGCAACAATATTCAACAAGCAGTTTGCTCAACCTTTCGTATCTCGGGTCATTCATATAATCACTGTTTTTTCTTTCTTTTTTTGTCAGGACTTCCTTGTTTTGATAGCGCGGTCTTTTTAGATAAAGGGTTCGGCTCAATTTTTCTTAACTGTTTTTCAAATTTTTTAGTTTCTGATCTCAATAAAGCCTCAGCAGACCATCCCTGCGAATGCGCAATTTGAACGAGGGCGAGCAACCGTCTTGCGATCTGTTTCTTATCGTATTGCGCATTGTTATCAAGCAGTTCAACATCAATTCCTGCCCGTTTTGCCTTTTTAAGTATTTTTTCGGTATACATTAGAGCCGGCAGATGAACGGGGATTCCATCAAAGACTGAATTTCGTTCAGATTCGGTTCCCTTTTTCTCATCAAGTTTTAGCCGTTCCCATTGAGACCAGACAAGGTCTACTGTATTCGCGTTTGAATTGCCGAAGACGTGAGGATGACGACGGACTAACTTTTCACGGATATTTTTGCAGACATCATCAAAGTTAAAGGCATTTCGTTCTTTTGCTATTTGGGAGTGAAGCACCACCTGAAGGAGCAGGTCGCCAAGTTCCTCAACCATGTCGGAGTCGTTGTTTTTTTCTATAGCGTCAACAAGCTCGTAAGCCTCTTCAACAGCATTGTAGCGCAGGCTTTTGTGAGTCTGTTTTTTATCCCAGGGGCAGCCATTAGGGGAGCGCAGAATTTCTACAATTTTAATCAATTTTTCTATTTCAGTTTTGTTATCTTCCATAAACAACTGCTTTATAATATAACCAGATCATTGCGATGGACAACTTCGCCGCCAAGTTTATCACCCATAGAAATTTGGCTTGATGAATAGCGTGTGATGCCGCGCGCAAATTCTGTCCCTTCAATATCGCAAATCCGTATAATATCGCCTTTTTCAAACTCGCCCTGGCATTTAATGATCCCGGGTCTTAACAGACTCTTGCCTTTTTCTCTTAGCGCCGCTTTTGCCCCATCGTCAACAAATAACGTTCCTTTCGGATGATGGAAGAAGGCGATCCACCGTTTACGGCTTTTCAACTTCTTTTCATTCGGCACAAACAGTGTGCCCTCGTCTTTAAACGCGAGTATGTTTTGCAACGTATCCTTTTTCTTGCCGCTGGCTATTACAAGCGGAATTCCGGAGCGGACAACGATCTTTGCGGCGTCAATCTTCGTTTTCATTCCGCCAACGGAAAGTTGACTTGCTGTGCCGCCTGCCAGTCTTTCTATTGCGCTATCAACCTTTTGAACAATGTGTATAATTCTCTGTTGCGGCGAGCCGTAATTTTCTATTAATCCATCAACAGATGTCAAAATGACCAACAGGTCAGCCGGTAGCAACGTTGCGACTAAGGCGGAAAGTTTGTCATTGTCGCCAAATTTTAATTCTGTGGTGGAGACGACGTCGTTTTCGTTAATTATCGGAATAACGCGATTGTTCAATAAGGTAACCAATGTATTACGGACGTTAAGATGACGGTCGTGATGCTCAACGTCATCGTGGGTCAACAACACCTGGGCAACCGTTATTCCAAATCTGGAGAACAGGTCCGAATAGGTTGACATCAGCCTTGATTGTCCAACCGCTGCGCAGGCTTGAAGTTGCGAAAGTTCTACGGGTCGTTTTTCAAAACCGAGCGCAACCATCCCGGCGCCCACAGCGCCGCTGGTAACGATTATGACTTCCCGTCCTGCTTTATGTTGCGCGGCAACTTGTTCAACGAGTTGAGAAACGCGCTGGGGATCAAGTTGACGCTGTTCATTCGTCAATATCCCCGTTCCGAACTTAACAACTATCCTGCTGACTTCTTTTAAATACTTTGAACGCACGCTGTGTTGTTAACAAATAATGTTTTTATTGTCCAGATTGCAAATACTTAAACTAAATACAGATTTGGTTATTAGACAATATTTCTTTTAAAAAGGCAACTGTTTGCGGTTGATAGTTTCTGGACAGGTTTGCATACGTAATTTAATATTTTAATATGCGTAAAGAATCTCTGGAATTTTTGAAAAGGCTTGTGAACACGCCGAGCCCTTCTGGTTATGAAACAGCAGGGCAAAAAGTGTGGATGGAATATGTAAAAAAATACGCGGATGAAACTTTTAGCGACCATTATGGCAACTGTGTTGCGGTGCTGAATAAAGGGGGCTCGCCAAGGTTGATGATTTGCGCTCATGCCGATGAAATAGCGTTAATAGTGAATTACATAGATGAAAATGGCTTTATTTATGTCCGTAAGGTTGGCGGCGTTGACCCAGCGATTACAAAAGCCCAGCGCGTAACAATCCATACTAAAAACGGTCCGGTTAAAGGTGTTATCGGAAATGTCCCTCCGCATCTTAAAAAAGATGAAAAGGATAAAAAAATGCCTGAAATCAGCGACTTGTTTATAGATATCGGGACTTTTAGCAAAAAAGAATCCGAGCAACTTGTCAGTATTGGCGATCCGATTACGTTGAATGATGAATTTGAAATTTTGAGAGGAGATATTGCTGTAGCAAGGGCTTTTGATAATCGGATTGGCACATTTGCCGTTGCGGAGACGGCGCGTTTGCTCAAAGAATCCAGAACAAAACTGCAAGCGGAGGTTTGCGCTGTTTCAAATATAATGGAAGAGGTTGGGCTTTTCGGGGCTCGCCAGATAGCGTATTCATTAAAACCGGATGTTGCAATAGTTGTGGATGTGACGCACAGCACGGATTATCCATCGGTGAGCAAGCAGAAATTTGGCGATGTAAAACTTGGCAAAGGACCAACGTTGACTTATGGCGGGTGCAACCATCCCGTGGTAGTCTCAAGGCTTGAATCGGTTGCAAAATCCAAAAAGATAAACATCCAGCGCGAGGCAATTTCCAATACCAGCGGGACAGACACAGACGCAATATTCTGGACCCGCGGCGGCATACCGAGCGCTCTGGTCAGCCTGCCAGATAGATATATGCATTCGCCGGTTGAAGTGATTAGCTTAAAAGACCTTGAACAAATTCCAGAATTGCTCGCCGGTTTTGCGCTCTCTATTAAAAAAGGCGAAGAATTCAAAGTTAAAATTTAAAGAGGCCGAACCCAGATATTTCTAAATCTCACAGGGCAGTTGTGTCCGCCGAGAACAAGTGGTCCTTTGCTTGTTTTTTGTTTATATTCCGGCAAAATTCTATGACCTGTTTCGCCGTAAATCTCCTGATTTAAATGAACAAGCAAACCATTGTGAAACATTGTAACTCGCGCGGGAGACTTTAACCTGCCGTTTTCAAAAACGGGCGCTGTAAAGATTATATCGTAAGATTGCCATTCGCCGGGTGGCTTGCAGGCATTTACAAGCGGTGGTGTCTGTCCGTAAATTGCAGCCGCCTGACCATCTGGATAAATCTTTTCGTTGTAGGAATCAAAAATTTGAATTTCAAACAATCCCATAAGCAAAACGCCATTATTTCCCCTGTTATACCACGGACCGGTAAAATCCTTCGGCGCCATCCATTCAATGTGTATCTGGCAATCGCCAAAAAACTGTTTTGAAGTTAACTCACTTCCGCCGACAGCCTCTATGCAGCCATCAACTACCTTCCAGTCTGTTTTTTCCCATTGCGAGAGGTCTTTTCCATCAAACAATATTATTGCGTCGGATGGCGGTTTATACGGGAGAACAGATAATCCAGCACTACCGGGGTCAACTCTTTTTGGAGCCGGACGGTCCGGGTCATGGACACAATAACCGCACCAGGGCAATTTAGGAGTATCTTTATAACCATAAACGCCAGAACCGTCTTTTGCAAAAACGAGTTCAGAACAGTTGGCTTTTGTGAATAATAAGGACTGCAACGCAACCAGGCAAACGATGATTGTGAGGTTTTTCATTTTGTAAATGTTAGTTTTTGGTGGGCACGACAGGACTTGAACCTGCACGGATTTCTCCACGGGATCCTAAGTCCCGCGCGTCTGCCAGTTCCGCCACGTGCCCGTTTTAGCTATATATATAATCGCAACGAAACAGGTTCAAAGTCAAGCCAACAGCAATTGGAAAAAATTGATTTATTTTGGACAGCGATGTTTATACCTGGTAAAATTAAAAAAGGCTTTGACGCTGGGAAACATTTAATCAGCGATCAGTTTTTTAGATTATAAATTTAGACAGTTCGGATATAAAAAATCAGGTTAACCTTGAATAAGAAAAATATAACGCGACGGGAACGATTTATTCGGGCAATTGGTTGTCAGCCGCTGGATTATCCACCAGTTTGGATGATGAGGCAGGCAGGACGGGCTCTCCCCGAATACAGGGCATTGAAAGAACGTTATACGTTCATTGACCTTGTTAAAACCCCGGAACTCGCCGCGGAGGTAACATTACAGCCTATCAGACGTTTTGATTTTGATGCCGCAATCATCTTCAGCGATATACTTGTAATTCCGGAGGCAATGGGACAGCCATATCATTTTACCGATGGAAAAGGCGTCAAAATGGATTTCACAATCTCTTCTACCGCAGATATATTAAAACTAAACACTTCCGAAATTGGACAAAAACTCAGTTACGTCTTTGAAGCGTTAAGACTGGTCAGAAAAAGTTTAGGTAACAAGACTGCGTTGCTCGGTTTCTCTGGTTCTCCTTGGACACTGGCGAATTTTATGCTTGAAGGGGGCAGTTCAAAAAACTTTGAAAAGGCAAAAAAGTTGTTTTATTCCGATAGGAAAACTTTTGATCTATTGATGGCAAGACTCACAGTAGCGGTTATTCAATATCTTGATTACCAGACAAAAGAGGGCGTGGACGCGGTTCAAATATTTGACACTCTGGCATCGCTTTTATCTGAAACCGAATTTGAAGCCGCTTCCGCAAAGTGGATTGCACAAATCGTAGAAGCTATAAAACCAAAGGCGCCGGTAATTGTCTTTTCAAAGGGCATTCATCATAACTGGAATGAACTGATCGCAACCGGCGCAAACGCTCTCGGAATTGACCACAATATTTCGTTAGCCAAAGTTAGAGAGGTGTTGCCGGAAACTATCGCTATCCAGGGCAATCTTGATCCGGAACTTTTAAGGTTAGATAACCCGCAACCGGCAATAGAACAGACGAAACAAATCCTTTCCATTATGGAAGGAAGAAATGGATTTATATTTAACCTCGGTCACGGAGTTCCGCCCGACGCTAAGATCAAAAATATTGAAGAAATATTAAAAATAATACGCAGAGAGTAGAAAAACCGTTATATTATAGGTAGTGTTTGTTTATGAATGAAATTACAGTAGATATTGACCTTGTAAAAAAATATAATGTTCCGGGTCCGCGTTATACATCGTATCCCCCTGCGGTGCATTTTGCAGAGATAAGCTGGGATAGTGTTAAAAAGGAAATAGAGCGGAACAACCTGCAAGCGCGGGATTTATCTCTTTATTTTCACATACCGTTTTGCTATTCGCTCTGCTGGTTTTGCGGTTGCACAACAATCATCACGCCGAATGTCAAACAGAGTTCAACCTATATAGATTACCTTGAAAAAGAGATTGATTTGATTAGTCCGTTATTGAATCCGTCAAGAAAAGTGGTTCAACTGCATTTTGGCGGCGGCAGCCCAACATTTATGCCAGTTGAAGATATTTACCGACTTGGCGACTTGATTCACAGGCATTTTACATTATCAAACGACATTGAAGCCGGTGTTGAAATGGACCCGCGAAGGATGATCAAAGAACAGGTTAAGGCTTTTAGAGAGATCGGTTTTAATCGCGCCTCGCTGGGCGTTCAGGACTTCAATCCAAAGGTTCAAAAGGCAGTCCATAGAATCCAGCCAAAAGAATTAACCGCCGAGGTAATCGGGTGGATTCGCGAATGCGGATTTCAATCTTTAAACATAGATTTGATTTATGGACTTCCATTCCAGACCCCTGAATCATTTGAAAAAACAATTGACGAGATTCTTGAATTTAAACCCGACAGATTCGCCGTGTTCAGTTACGCTCACGTCCCTTGGATGAAACCTTCACAGCGAATTTTTGAATATAAACAGAACTTGCCGTCTCCGGAGACAAAATTTCAATTATTGAAACTTGTTACAGAAAAATTGACAAGATCAGGTTATGTATATATTGGAATGGACCACTTTGCGCTTGAAACCGACGAACTAGTAAAGGCGCAAAGGACACGAACGCTACAGCGCAATTTTCAAGGATATAGCACCCGCGCAGGCGCCGACATTTACGCATTCGGTATGTCTTCAATCTCTCAAACAGATTCAGCATACTGGCAAAACCATAAAGAGATTAAAACCTATTACTCAATGCTTGATGAGGGTTGCGTTCCAGTTGCGCGCGGCTTTCTCCTGAGCGAGGATGATAAAATCAGACGGATCACTATAATGCGATTAATGTGCGACCTCGGACTAAATTACGACCAGATGTCTCGGATGCTCGGCATTAATTTTAAAAATTATTTCAACCGTGAATTGGAATCTCTCAGCGACCTTGAAGCCGATGGGCTTGTAAAACGAACATCGGACGGCATTGAGGTTTCATCCTTAGGCAGACTTTTTATCAGGGTTATCGCTATGAGGTTTGACGCCTATTTGCCTAAAATGAAAGAGCGAAGATTCTCACGCGCTATTTAATCTTGCACGAATAATTAATCATATATCTATGGCTGAAAGTTCAACGGGAAACGACAAATCAGTTGCAGTTATCGGCGCAGGAATAACAGGTCTGTGCGCCGCGTTCTGTCTTAAAAAATCTGGAATTAAATTCGATGTTTTTGAATCATCTTCACGCCCCGGCGGCGTTATTAAAACAATGCGAGACGGCGATTGGCTTGCAGAATACGGTCCAAATACCCTGCTTGAAACCACACCGTTGATGAAACAGTTTTTTAAAGACGCAAATCTTGAAGAGCGAAAATTATATTCCAGTCCGGAGGCAAAAAACAGATACATCGCCCGCTATAAACGAGCGGTTAAACTGCCGTCAACGCCGCCCGCATTCTTCGCGTCTGAACTCTTTTCAACATCTGCTAAGTTAAAACTCTTTATTGAACCATTTATAGGACGCGGCGAGGGTGAAGAAAGCGTTGCAGAATTTGTGAAACGACGGCTCGGTCAGGAGTTTTTAGATTACGCAATTGACCCGTTGGTTTCCGGTATTTATGCCGGCAACCCTTATAAAATATCCCTTAAACACGCCTTTGCAAAAGTTTATAATCTTGAAGCAAAATACGGCTCGTTGATTTTAGGACAAATTCTCGGAGCGAAGGAAAGAAAAAAACGTGGCGAAATCTCCAAAGCCGACGCACCAAAGGTCTCTTTTGATGAAGGTCTACAGGTTCTAACCGATACCCTTGCAAATCAAGTCAAAGATTCCATTTATTATAATTGCGATGTTTTTGAATTAAGAAAAATCAAAGATGGCTGGCAAGTGGGATATAAAGATTCAGAAAATAATGTTTTGTATAAAAAATATTCATCAGTGTTGATAACCTCCACGGCGTATAAAATTGCAAAGATAAGGATTATCAATTCTTCGAATGATAATAATTGCAATATTGACCTGAAACCGCTGGAAGAGATTGAATATCCGCCGGTCGCAAGCGTTGTGTTAGGCTATAAACGGGAAGATGTTGAACATCCGCTGGATGGATTTGGCGTGCTTGTGCCTAAAAAAGAGGGGTTCAGAATTCTCGGGACGATTTTTAGTTCGTCGCTATTTCCCGGACGCGCCCCGAAAGGTTATGTTACACTTACAACTTACCTCGGCGGAGCGCAGAGCCCTGAATTAGCGTTGCTGTCGGAATCCGAATTGATCAAAATAACCGCAGAGGATTTAAAAATATTGCTCGGCGCAAAAGGGAGAGTGGCATTTTCATTCACAGCCTGTTATGAAAAGGCAATTCCTCAATATAATGTTGGTTACGGCAAATACTTAAAACTAATTGACGATGTTGAGTCGGCAGCCAGAGGAATTTTCTTCGCCGGACATTATCGCAATGGCGTGTCATTGAGCGATTCTATACATTCGGGCTTAAAAGTAGCAGAAAGAATTGTTGATTATTTGAACAATATTGCTGACGGTTAATCTACTTGTGCTTATGGGAAAAAAGAAAGCCGCATTATTAATAAATCTTGGCACTCCAGATTCAACTTCTGTTGACGATGTGCGGCGTTATTTGAGCGAGTTTTTAATGGATAAATATGTAATAGACATACCCTACCCGCTCAGATATTTTCTGGTCAATTTTATCATAGTTCCAAAACGGGCGGCAAATTCAGCGGAAGCATATAGGAAAATCTGGACTGAAAAAGGGTCACCGTTATTGACTATTAGCCGCGAATTAACCGAAGAAGTTCAAAAAAATGTCTCCATTCCCGTTGAACTTGCAATGCGGTATCAAAAACCATCTATAAAATCGGCAATTGAGAAATTGATTTCAATGAATGTTGAACAATTGCTTGTAATACCGCTTTTCCCTCAGTACGCAATGTCCACATACAAAAGCGCCGCGATGGCTGTTCAGGAAGTTGTCAAACGCGGCGGATATAAAATCGAAGTTAATTTTCAGCCGCCATTTTACAATGAACCTGATTATATCTCTGCGCTTGTTGAAGTTGCAAAACCTTTTCTTTCCAAGCCATCTGACTATATAATATTTAGTTATCACGGTTTACCTGAGAGGCATATAAGAAAAACCGACCCGACTCATTCGCACTGTCTCAAAGTTCCGAATTGTTGCAATACCCCGAGCCCTGCTCGCGACTATTGCTACCGGTATCAATGTCTGGAAACAACCCGTTTGGTAGCTGAACAACTGAATTTATCAAAAGACAAATATACCGTCTCGTTTCAATCGCGGCTCGGCGTTGATCGCTGGTTATCTCCATCCACAGTTGATACTTTGAAAAACCTGGCTAAAAACGGGATAAAAAAAGTTTTCGTTCTTTGTCCATCATTCGTGGCAGATTGCATAGAAACCCTTGAAGAAATTGCAATTCGCGATAGAGAAGTTTTTATTGAATCTGGCGGCAAAGAACTAAAACTAATCCCCTGCCTTAACACCAATCCTTTATGGATACAGACAATTTCAAGATGGATTAAAAAATTCTCTAATGAAGGTTAAAGTACTTAAATCATTAGCATTGAACTTGGTATTTGATTTTGAAACCGATTAAACCCACACTTTGCAGTTAGACAAAGGATTTTGATTTTCATCCAGTAAATCAGGGATGAAATTGACTTAAATCTTATTTTATTTTGGTTTTATCGGGTTATTTTCCTCTTATTCACCTTATTTCATTCACATTTCCAATCCATCACACCCACCTGCAAAATGTCGGCTCGAACTTTATTTTGAAAGACAAAAAATTCAATTTTGCGCCTAAAATCGGCTGGCGAGTCTTAGCCTCGGGCGAGTCAGAAACCACTTTTTCTGATTGGCGGAGAGAGGGGGATTCGAACCCCCGGTACCTTTCGGGTACTCACGCTCTCCAGGCGTGTGCATTAAACCACTCTGCCATCTCTCCACCAGTTCTCAATATATAAACAATTTGCCGCAAATTCGCAAATATTTTGTTTAAAAATCCTGAATCGTCGGTATCGGACTAAACGTTTGATTTTAAAACAAAGAGGAGGCGATTTATGTTTGCCCCATCCACGGTCTTGATAAAGCTGCGCATTATTGGTTATAGAAATGCATTTACAAATTTCATTTCACATAAAAATTTTGATTTCCTGGAATGCATAGGATTCAGGTTTCTAATTAAACATCAAATTATTTTGGACAAATCGGTTTTGTGTTATAGAATTTATAAGCAGATTCTGCTGAGCTGATGAGATGAAAACTGAGTTTTTAGAAAACATTTTTATTTTAATAAAGTCTAAACTGTTGGAATGGGTTTCGGGGTTTTTGCCTCAATGGCTGGCTGGTCTTTTTTCTCACTTAATTGTAATTGCTTCAATAATACTCTTATTTTCAGCGATGTTTGGAATCGTTACGGTGATTGAGCGAAAATTGCTTGGCAGAATGCAGAATAGATTTGGTCCTAATAGAGTGGGCCCTTACGGGTTTCTGCAATTTGTAGCCGATGGTATAAAAGCGCTAACAAAAGAGGACATCGTTCCAGAACGGGCTGACAGGGTTGCGCATTTTATCGCGCCGATTTTGATTGTCGCCCCTGTGTTGTTGAATTTTTCCGTAATTCCGTTTGGAAAAAATATGACTCCGTTTGAAATTAGCAACGGGTTATTATTTTTCTTTGCGATTGGCGCCGCATCTGAGATCGCCGTGTTTATGGCTGGCTGGTCAAGCCGCAACAAATACTCACTTTTAGGGGCGATGCGCGCTATTGCGCAAATGCTTTCTTATGAAATACCGCTTGTGATTTCTGCCACTGCGGTTGTTATGTCCGCAGGAACTCTTTCGCTTTCAAAAATCGCGGCGTCGCAAAGCGGTTACCTATTTGGATTTGTTCCAAACTGGAACATTTTTACTCCGTGGGGAATTGCGGCGTTTGTTGTCTTTATGATCGCCGCCACCGCAGAATTAAATCGCTCTCCATTTGACCTTCCCGAAGGAGAGTCCGAAATTGTCGCTGGCTATTATATCGAGTATTCAGGTTTTAAATTTGCGTTGTTTTTCCTTGGCGAATATTTTGCAATGTTTGCCATCTCGGGCGTAGCGATAACTCTGTTTCTCGGCGGATGGAACGCGCCCCTGCCGTTTCTTGAATTTTTACCCTCCTGGTTCTGGTTTTTTATAAAACTGTTTTTAATGATATTTGGCTTCATCTGGTTAAGGGCAACATTGCCTCGTTTAAGAATTGACCAATTGATGAACTTTTCATATAAGGCGTTGATCCCTGCGTCGCTCATTATTCTATTAACTGTTGCCCTCTGGCATTATTTGAATGGCGGCATTGTCGGATGGATATTATGCGGTCTGGTGATTGCAATCCCTTATTTAATTTTTAACAAAATATTCCGTTCTTATACTAACGAGGTCTATTACAAGAAAATTTCCATTTAAGGCAAACGAGCCCTGTAAAAACACTTGATATCGCCGGAAAGCAAATTATCAAAAAATTCCATTATTCCATCCGATGAAGTGGCATTGGTATAAACTGGCGTCCAGCGGTAGAGATTTGCGCTTGTTTCAATGATATAAGTTTTATCCGCTTCTCCATAGACTATTATCTTAATCTTTTCTCTATCTTCGGATATTGAAAAAACAAGTTCGGGGCGCTGGCGGATGTTAAGGATATAATTTAATCGCGCGGAATTCTGCGGATTGAACAGGTTTGAGAACGTGATCGTATTAGTGTAGTTACCTGGCGGAAGACTTGCGATAATTTCAGGGTTCAGAGCAAGATCAATCTCGTTTGTTGACAGTGGCGGCGCTATTCCGCTTTCTGTATTAAGAACAATCCATTCTGATGACGCTGATGCGCTCCAGAAGAGGTTTGATCCGCCGTCGTTTATCAATTTAATAACAAAATTGCTATTGATCCCAACCCCATTAAATGTCTCAAAGTAATGTTCAGTTTCATCATCAATTAAAAGGTTTGACGGTTTTGGATAAACTATTAATGAAGCAAAGATTGAGTATCTATCGGACGACCCATTTGTCGTAAAAATGTTGATGATGTCAGAGTAGGTGCCTTCCGACAAATTGAGCGCTTCATCGGTTAATTTAATTTCAAAGAGATTTGTTTCGCCGGCAGCTAACAAGCCGTTAGTTGGGTAAATTGAAAGCCAGTTTGCGGTTTTATAGGCAGACCATAGAAGAGAGCCGGTGCCTGAATTTGTGAATGTGTAGTAAAATTGTGTCGGGGCGAATCCGACGCCTTCTATTCCGCTGCTTTCAAATTGAGCGTCCGGGATAATTGTAAGTGTGCCGGGTCTTTCATTAACGGTCAATGTCGCTTGCAACTGGACACTTCCTGTACCGGTAGTAATGTTTTGGATTAAAATTGTGTCGGTGTAGGTTCCTGCGGGGAGTGTATTTGCATTCGAATTTACGGTTACAACGAAGATAAAACTTGCCAGCGGCATCAACCTTCCATTTGTCGAAGAAAGGGTAATCCAGTTAGCGGAGCAACTGGCGCGCCATTCTAACTGGGCGTCGCCAGAATTCAACAATGTATACAACGCATTCATAGGTGAGAACGGTCCGCCCGTATAACCGCTTGAATTAATCCCTGTGAGCGGCGAGACTTCAAGAACCGCATTTGTTCCAAAAACAGTTAACATAATTGAACGTTTTGTTGAACCGGCGCCTGATGTCAGGTTGCTGAATATCAAGTCCGCGTAATGGGTTCCTATATTCAATGAATATCCGTTTGTGTTTATTGAGACCTCTATGTTGGTTGTCTTACCGATTGAAAGTATGCCGTTGTCTGGCGATATATTAACCCAATTTGTCGGAGAAAAGACCGCCCACCTTACATCAACGCCGCCGGTGTTAGTGATGTAATAGGTCTGGCTTTGTGGCGAGAATGGACCGCCCGCTGGACCGGATGAAATCAAATCTCTGGCAGGACCTATTGCTATTCCATCAATCAAATAAGGTATAAACACCACAGCCATATTGTTGGTTAATGTGATTGGATTCCCGTTTGAAAGCAGTTCTGCAGCCATCTCACCTGTTTCATTTTCAATACCGACAGTTGCCGAAGAGCCGCCGCCGCCAGAGAGCAATTTATTTGGCTGCGCCTGCTGATACTGGAAAATAATCCTCTGCGTGGTTTCTTGCAAAATAGCCTGAAAGGTAAGTGTGGTGCTGCTTGAGGTTTTTCTCGGAACGCCAGTCCATGTAACGACAAACTGACGGTATGGTTCTTGACCTACAACACCATAATGCACGGCGCCCTTTGAGGACGGGTTTAAGTCATCCCAGTAAACATAGATTGCATCGTTTGGCGTGTTCGTATTTGCAAGAGAGATATTGGATGTTTTATCTAATCCGTTTGTGTTAAAACCGAGCAATCCATTTGCGCCAATGTAAATGAATTGTTTTGCAGAGCCGTAAAAGTTGAACGGAAACGGGAGCATAATTGCCCCGCTTATACCATTGTCTGAGAGGCTAATCTGCGTCATTCCATTTGTTGAGACCCACGAGTAGTTTGTGTAAACTATCTGATAATTTGAGAGCAGTTTAAAGAGATTAACCCTTCCACCTGAAACGCATTTTCCTGAAAGCGACGGCAATTTATCAACTGATTCAAGTACCCGTTTTATTATCTGGTTGTAACCCTGGATTGGAAAACGTTGCCACGCAAGCGCGCATAAACCGGTAACGTGCGGAGCCGCCATTGATGTGCCGCTCAGGTATATATATGAAGAGTCGGATGAAAAAAATGTGGAATAGATTGAACTCCCCGGGGCGCCGACGTCAACAGAAGTTGCGCCGTAATTAGAGTAATTTGCAAGGTTGTCGTTAAGGTCTGTGGCAAGCACGCTAATAATGTTGTCAAGATTGTATGAAGCTGGATAACTTGGTGTAATATCGTTATTTTGCGATTCATTTCCAGCCGAAGCAACCACTATTATCCCGGCGCTTCGCGCGCTGTTCAATGCGGTTTGAAGCGAAGATGAATAAGTTGTTGAGCCCCAGCTGGTGTTAATTATCTTTGCGCCTTTGTTTATCGCATAATTAATGCATTCTATCGCGTCCGCAACGTAACCGTTGTTTGAAGAATCAATAAATTTTAAAGCCATAATCTTTACGCGCCACGCAACACCGACAACACCTTTGCCGTTGTTGCCAACCGCTCCGATGATACCGGCAACGTGAGTGCCGTGTCCAAAATCGTCAAGTGGATTGCCCGGATTAGAAGCCCCGTCAATCGCATTGATTCCATAAATATCATCCACATATCCATCTTTATCATCGTCAATGCTGTTGTTCGGGATTTCGCCCGGGTTAACCCACATATTCTCCGAAAGGTCTTCGTGTGTGTATCTTACTCCGCTGTCAATGATTGCGACGACAATGTTGCTTGCCGTATTTGATACTGCCCATCCCTCAGGGGCGTCTATGTCGGCATCCGGAGTGCCGCCAAATTGTCCAATGTTGTTTAAATTCCATTGCGAGCCGCTTGTGTATAACGGATCGTTTGGAACTAACTGGTCGGTTTTTATCGCATAATCAGGTTCTGCATACTCTACTAATCCGCTCTGAAGATATAGTTTAGCCATTTCTACCGGATTTTTTCCTGACGTGATTACAATCGTTTGCAAATTCCCAAAAGAGGGGTATTCCCTCTTGACGTTATTTCCATAATTCTTATGCAGCGCATTTAACTGGTTTAGATTTACCTGTTGTTTTGGTTTAACAAGCAATCGCGAAGGATGATATTTATTTACGGAGCCGTTAATATTAGTGGACGTTAAAGCCGCTGCCAGATGACAGTAAAAAACATATAAAAAAACGATTAAATATTTGCTTATATGTTTATAAACTTTGCTCATTCTAATAAAACTAACCCATATTTTACCCTATCTCAATTCTGATAATAGCATATAGTTTGCCAATCTCAGTTGTTGTTATTTGGCTAAGCGATTAAATCCGAAATCTCTGGCAAAGCGGAAATCGCATATCAGGGCAAAAGTCACAATTTTTAAAACCTATATAAGATGATTCAGACACCGCAATTATTTAAGACTGGCTTAACCGTTTGAGCGGAGCTTCGTAAAAGAGTTGATGCGCTTCTTTGAGGATTGAGGGAATTTTATCAGCAAACGGGCTTTTTGAGATAGATTGGGACAAATCAATTTCATCAACTCTGGCGGCATTTTCTCCCGGGAACCAGTGCTCTGCCTGCCCGAGCAAATTATAGCGCATTTTCGCCCACAATGTCAGCCCTAAAGGTTTTGCGTAAGTCCACAATCGCAAAATTTCTATAATATTGATATTGCCCGGAATCTGATAATACTCTGGCAACCCTTCAAACCACCGATTGCACCAGTCTTCTCCGAGTTCTTCAATCATTTTTTGTCTTAATTTATGGACAATTGGCTCCACGACATTTCTGGCTTCATCGTAATATTTAAGCGATTGGATATGTTCATCAAAATCTGATGGCTTTGCCACACCAATGCTCAATGTATGAACTTCTTCTCTTGACAAACAATACAGGTCGTTAAATTGCATCGGTGTTAATGGCTTGCATAAATCGGACATAATCGGTGACGGTTCATAAAGTTTTCCACCTTTATCATTTGGACTGATAATAAAAACGCCCATATCGCGCTGGCGAGCCGCTTCAATCGCCTTCCAGTTTAAATCGTTAACAAAATACCAGTGAAGATTTACATAATCAAAAAGGTCTGCGCAGACAGCGTTATATATGACGTCGGGTGTCCCATGGGTTGAAAATCCGATAAATCTGCAATACCCTTGCGATTGCAGTTTTCTTGCCGCATCAACACAACCGTTCTTTTTTATTGACCATTCAAGCAGCTGATAATTGTTTATCCCGTGCAGGGCAAAAAGGTCAACATAATCAAGTTTTAAATACTCAAGCGACTTATGGAACGTCCTTACAAATTCTTCCACATCTTCGCGGGGCGAAACTTTTGTTTGAACAATTATTTTCTCACGCGGCAATTTTGGCAACACGCGTCCCAGTTGCATTTCTGAAGTTCCATAACCGCGCGCAGTTTCAAAATGATTTATCCCCAGTTCGTATGCCTTCCAAACGCATGCTTCAAGATTTGCCTGATTTTCTGGCGGAATCTCGTTAAAACTTGCGTCCTGCCATTTATACTGAAACCGCATCCCGCCGCAGGTCAAGACAGGTATGTTGATTCCGGTTTTACCAAAACGTCTGTATCTCATAATAAACGGTCCTGTTTTTCGCAGCGGCAAACGCGCTCTCTAATAGAATGATAGTCGCCCCTGCAATTTGTTCTTATCCCAAACGTTATTACATCAGTTATAAAGGCTTTTTTATTTTTCAGGAAATAAAAATCAAATTCGCCGTCTATTTTCCGATAACCAGTCAAGAATTTCCCGATCGTTCACCGGTTTGGTCAGGATTTCTATCGCATTTGAAGCGCCGGTATTATTATAGACGCGGCGTATGGTTGAGGTTTTAAAAATTGTTCCGGTATTATGTATAAGAACTGGGTTTGGCGCGGCAAGCGCAAGAACACCTTCAAACGACCCTATTCTCCTTATTCCGGGGACAAAGATATCGCGCGCCAGCAATGAATTGTCATTTTCTGAATTGAACTGGTCTGCGTCTGCAATTAACCCGCTGCAAACCGGCGCGGCAAGCATTGTCCATAATCCGGCGCGACCTTCACCATACAGAACAACTTTATAACCCCGCCTTTTCGCAAATTCGGACGCAACATAAATATCGCCAACCCGTTCCTGACAATCCGTTCTATTATATGTGGTGAAGAAATTGGAAAAGTAATCCCGTTTTTCTTGCGGCTGAAGATTTTTATTTTTCAACAGTTCGCCGGTCATAAAAGTATCAATTAGCATTACTGGAAATCCGCGTTCAACAAGTTTTATTGCTATGCCGAGCGGCAGACCGTTTGAATCAAGAAACGCCCCTCGTCCCCGCGGACTTATAAGAATAACGATTATCTTTGAATCTGTCTTAACAGGTTCAAAGATTGTAACAGGTAATCTATCGCCGCGTCCTTTTACGCCTATATAATAATTTCGTTCAATAAGAGAATTATGTTTTTTTGACGGTGTTTCAATCGTCTCAATTTTTTCTGTGGAAAACTGTGTCTGCAAGGTATACCGCCATGCTGGCAGCATTATTGATTTGTAATTAGCAAGCGACGGTTTGTCTGCTGGAATCAATGATTCTATCTGTCTAATACTCCTTTTCATTAACCACTCTCTGACTTGCTCCTGTGTTGCGGCGTCGGAGGGAAGTTTTTTATCAGGAAAGACTCTTAAATCAAGGTTTGTTGCTGGCGGATAAGGTTCTTCTTTATAAAACGGGGGTTGCTTTTTTCCGAGCAGCCAGCGATCAAAGAATTTGTAAACCGCCTCGCGAGTGGTTTTATTATAATTGTGACCGAAAGGAAGCACTTCGTAATAGACTCTGTTTGTAGCTTTAAATAGACTGTAGATTTTTGAGATTGACGGTCCTTCAATAGTCATAAAAGTTTTTGTCCAGTCGCCTGTTGAAGCCATAAAAATCTGCGGCTTTGGCGCTGGCACAGTTGCTATTTCCATATTTGAATATTCAATTCGCAGTCCCGGCATATTTTCGCATCCGCATCCGCCCTGCATAGAATGCGAGACCATAACCGTTGGAGCAAGAACAGACAGTCTGTCATCAACAGCGCCAAGTATAAAAGTTTGCGTTCCGCCGCCTGATGCGCCGGTGCAGGCAACTCGCGATTTGTCAACCTCCGGAAGCGACATCAGGAAATCAAGCGCCCTGATACTATTCCAGAGTTGCAGTCCCATCAAACTAATTCCCCAGAGTTGGTCAACTTCATTTGTCCCGAACGAACGATGATAAGCGTAGCCTGTTTCTGAACCTGCCATTCTGAATAAAGTGTCGTTGTATCCAACCATATCATAAGAAAATGCGACCATCCCCATCCGCGCAAAACTTATGCAGCGCGCCGGTATACTGCCGGTGTCTGAATCTTCAAGTCTCCCGTTTTTCCAATGTCCGTGAGGATTCAAAACCGCAGGGAACGGTCCACTGCCCTTTCCAACGGGTCTATACAAATTTCCACACAAATAAAATCCGGGCAACGATTCTATGTAAACCTTTTCAACGCTAAAGTCTTTATACTCAGTTTTTCCGAACACTGTGGCTTTTAGAGGCGGTCTTTCCGGCATTGGATATAAACCGGCGCTTACGAGAACCTGTGCGCGGATTTCTTTTGCGCGTTTTTGCCATTCAGACAAATTTTTAATCTCTGGAAATGATCGAGGGGTGTTAAGGTCAACAATTTGTTCGCCTCTTATGTCCCGTTCTGGCAGTGGAGAAGCAAATAGTGTCAGGTATAATAATGAAAAAACAAATACTAAGAGAGGAATTGGTTTTAATGTTTTCATCGGTTCTAATTTACCCGATGACTCTAAAAAGACAAGCCTTCAAATCCAGTTTTGCGGATAGATGAACTTTCTCCTAACTTTATGGAGGAATTGAGAGTTGAAACTGAATAAGGCCGCCGGATGTTTTTAATCTATTTGCTTCCGGGCTTTTCAGCTGGCATTGCCGCAAGGTCGGGCGGGAGGGCGTCTGGCTTAAAGGTTTCAATATTTATTTTTATAATGCTAAATGCCGGAACACCGAAATCAATAGTTCCATCCGAGCGGTCAACAATCATCGCCACGCCAACGACTTCTCCGCCATTGGCTCTGACAATATTCATCGTTTCGGAGACTCTGCCGCCGCGCGTTATTACATCTTCGACGACTAAAAAACGCTCCCCAGGATATATCTTAAAACCGCGTCTTAAAACGAGTCTACCTTCTTCTTTTTCTACAAAAATGAAACGACAACGCAACTGGCGGGCAACCTCCTGACCGATAACAAGACCGCCCATAGCAGGAGAAATAACGGATTGAATATTTAGCCCTCTGACCTTTTCGGCAATCGCGGCGCCAAATTTTTCCACCGTTGGCATATCCTGAAGCGCAAGGGCGCATTGAAAATATTGCCTGCTATGGAGCCCGCTGCGCAGAATAAAATGACCATCAAGCAAGGCGCCTGTTCTTTTAAAAATTTCTAATGCTTCTTCCTGAGTCATAAAAACTGAGAAGTATTGTAATCAAATCAAGGAGAGTAAAAAGAAAATTTTTAAAAATTGGAGGCGGGGGTCGGAATCGAACCGACGCATAGGGCTTTTGCAGAGCCCTGCCTTACCACTTGGCTACCCCGCCACAACAAAGTTTAATTATTATTTAAAATTGACTTAAATGCAAGCGCGAAATTCAAAATCTGGCTAATTTTCTGAATCATTAGCGCTAAATTTAATTCCAATTAATTTCCCACTAAATCTTACTCCTTTTTGAAATCTGAAGGATTGTTTGTTTGAACGCTTACTTTTGCAAGTTCTTTTTCAGCATATTCCAGTTTTTTCAACAATAC
>JBMFQZ010000004.1:0-196068 GCA_049968335.1 Verrucomicrobiia bacterium | reverse complement strand
GACGAAGCCTGAATAAAATTATAGACCTATTGGGACTGCCTTTGAAATGCGAAGCGCAGTCCTGATTTACGCTGATGCTTGTCAGGCTTCAAAAATTTTTGGCTGACGCCGGTGTTGCTTCACGGCGGGCTTCGGAGCAATTAATACTTGAAGGCAGGGTCAGCGTCAACGGCAGGGCAGTTTCTGTTCTGGGGACAAAAGTAGACCCGCAGCAGGATAAGGTAGCGGTTGACGGAGTTGTTGTTAAACCGAAGAAAAAACTCTACATTGCGCTGCACAAGCCGCGCGGGTATATATGCACCAGACGCGATCCAGAACAACGGAAGACAATTTATGATTTAATCCCTGCCGAATGGGCGAACCTTTACAACGTAGGCAGGCTTGATCGCGCCAGTGAAGGTTTGATTTTTTTAACCAATGACGGCGAGTTTTGCCTGCGCTTGACACATCCCCGTTACGGGATTACAAAAACATACATCGCGCAGGTTACCGGGCGGATTGAAAAGCCGTTCCTTGAAAAGATTTGCAAAGGCGTCTATCATAGCGGCGAGCGGCTGCGGGCGTTAAAGGCAAAATTGATTTCAGCTAACAACACAAATAGCGTTGTTGAGGTTGAATTAAATGAGGGGAAAAACCGCGAGGTGCGGCGGCTTTTTGAGGCTATCGGTTTTAGGGTAAACAAACTTGTCAGGACGAAGATCGGAAATATCAATTTAGGTCAACTTCCCGCAGGTAAATGGCGGGTATTGACAGAATCGGAAATTAAATCTTTACTTGGATTAAAATGAAAAAGATTTTATTCATAATTACTGCTACCGCGTTTTGCGGTTTGCAATTTTTGTTCGGTCAAGAACAAGGTGTCATTACGCGAGACAGAGTTAATGTTCGCGGACAGCCATCGGTTTTCAGCGAGGTTCTAACCCAGTTGAATAAAGGCGACAAGATTACTATTCTTGAACCGGTTAAGATAGAAAAGCCCAAAGAGGGCGACCTTGCCGATTGGTATAAGATTAAACTCCCGCCAAATGTCGCAGTCTGGGTTAACTCAGCCTATATTAACACGAATTTTTACACTGTTATTCCAAACAGGTTAAACCTGCGGGCTGGTCCGGGCGAACAATACAGCGTTTTAGGCAGGCTGGAGAAAGGGGCGTCGGTAAAAGTAATCAAGACTTCCGGACAATGGTTCCAAATAGAGCCGCCCGATGTGGCTTACGCGTTTATTGCTACCGAATTTGTCCAGAAACAAACCGCGCTTGAAAAACCGCTTGTTCCGGAAAAGGTTGAAGAGGCAAAACCTGTTGCGCAGCCTGTTGAGGAAAAACCCGCAGAGGCAAAACCTGTGGAAAAACCGACGGAAGAAAAGCCGGCGATGGAAAAAGAAGAGAAACAGATGCCGCAAAAACCTGAAGGCGAACCAAAACCTGCTGAGGGCGAAAAGCCGGTTGGAGCAACTGCGCAGCCGGAGAAACCGGTTGTAAACCTTGAAGAACGCCCGCTTATAAAGCAGGAAGCCGATGCAAAGGAGAGGGTGCTGGCGTTGATTCAGGGAAAGACGCCGGCGCCGCCAGAACCAGTAATTGAACCGGGCTCAATCACAGTAAAAAGCGCGCCGTCAGTTCCGCCAAGAATTGTTACTCGCGAGGGTTATGTGCGCGGGACATTGAATATTCAGGCGCCATCGTCGTTCGTATTGCAGACCATAGACACAGGCAAAACCATCAATTATCTCTATACAACGTCAACGAACATCTCTCTTAAACAATTTAAAGGAAAAAGGGTTCTTGTTACCGGGAAAGAAGCAATTGATAAACGTTGGCCAAATACGCCAGTGTTAACCATTGATACAATCAAAGAGGTTGAAGAAGAGTCTAATGCAAACCAATAATACCGCACCTAAAAACAACATCATTGATGGGCGTGCAATTGCCGAGCAAATTCACAGTGAAACTTCAAAAAAGGTTGAAGCGCTAAAGAGCCGTGGAATTACGCCGGGGCTTGTTTTCATCAGAGTTGGCGAAGACCCTGCTTCGGTTGTTTATGTCGGAATGAAAGAAAAGATGTCGGCGCGGCTTGGCATTCGCTCGCGAACACACGTTCTTCCTGAAAAGACAACACAGGCAGAACTTTTAAAACTGATTGAGCAATTGAACGGCGATCCCGATGTTCACGGGATTCTGGTTCAAGCGCCGTTGCCAGACCATATTTCCCAAGAAATAATTTATTCTTCGGTTAAGCCGGAAAAAGACGTTGATGGCTTCCATCCGTTGAATGTGGGAAAACTTTTGCTTGGCGACCCGACTGGATTTCGCCCCTGCACACCGGCTGGGATACAGGAGTTGCTTATTAGATCGGGCGTTCAAACCGAAGGCGCCGATGTGGTGATACTCGGACGCGGCGAGATTGTTGGCAAACCGATGGCGGCAATTCTCTGCCAGAAGGCAAAAGGGGCAAACTCAACAGTAACTATCTGTCATTCCCGCACCCGGAACATTGAACAACATTGCAGAAGAGCGGATATCTTAATCGCCGCAATAGGAAAGGCGAAATTTGTTAAGGCTGATATGGTAAAGCCAGGCGCGGTTGTAATAGACGTCGGAGTTAATAGAATTTCAGACCCGACGGCAAAAGGCGGAAGCCGCATAGTTGGCGATGTTGATTTTGAACAGGTGCAGCCGATCGCGGGAAAGATTACGCCCAATCCGGGCGGTGTTGGACCGATGACGATTGCAATGTTGATGAGCAATACCGTGAGAGCGGCAGAAATGGCTGCTGGCATTGCCTGAGCGATTCCTGTTGTGATTCTGAATTCTATTTGATTTGTGTAATTAATAAGCATTTTTAAAGAGATAATTTTATATGAGCGTAAATCCAGTAAGAATAATGCCTGACCTTCAGTTCTCGGTTGTATGCGAGGATATAAGGCGCGAGTTCAACGGGAAATTCATTATAATCGGCGTAATAGATAATATCATTGTGCCGGAACTTCCTTTTAGAATTCCGAGGCTTTACGTGCTCAACCGCTGGACGAGCGGCGTTGGGGATTTTCGCGAAAATGTGCGGCTGATTTCGCCCGATGATGTATCGGTTATCGTTAAAACAGAGGTTAGGTTCAATCTTGAAAGTCCTTTTCACACCGCCACCACAGTCTCGGTGTTCAATGGAATCGAACTGAAATATCAAGGCTTTTACAATATTGAGGTCTCTGTGGACGATGTTAGAAAACTGCGGATACCGATAAATGTTGTTGCCGCGCCAAAGCCAAATCAGCAAACTCCTCAACCGCAGCAAACCGAGCAAAATCCACCGCAGGAAAAAGGCGACGGCGAGGCTAAAGGTTAATTCAATATGTCGGTCGTGGATTCCATAAATGGCAGTATGGTTCCCGACCCGCGCCAGGGCAAGGGCGATTGCGGTGAAAACAAAGGCGCTGGCGAAGGAAAAGATAGAGCCGCCGAGTTAAATAATGCAGTGGCTTTTTTGCCGGTCACACCGCGCGCAATTGCCGCAGGTAAAAACTTCCAGACAATCAATTTTATCGCATACTGGTTTTTCTACTCAGTTGTATGCTCGCTTGCGATAACATTTGTCTTTGAACGTTGCGTTATTTCCAGCATAAGCAGGGCGATAAATAAATTGCCGCAATCAGGCGAAATAGTATCAGGCAAATTGAATAACTGGGAGACAAACAGCAACACGGCGTTAGTTGAGGGAAAGTTTGTTTCAATATATGTAAATTCTTCCGACCAAGAGGATAGTTCGGACAACGCAGATTTGCAGATTGTCTTTGCCAGAGATGAATTAAGATTCCGTTCATTGCTGGGATGGCTGACGGTTAAATATCCAGAGCAGTTGGATCTGCCGCTCAATTACAAACAACTCTGGCCTCTATGGGGCGCTTACCAAACAGCCATAATTGCAGCTGTTTTTCTTAGTTCAGTCGTTTTTCTTATTCTAATCTGGACGTTTCTTGCATTTGCGTATTCTCTTTTATATATCGCTTTTGCGCGCGTTTTAAAAAGGATGACGGGGGGCAAAAGCGGAGCGTTCAAAATAGCCGGCGCTTCGCTAATACCCGGAGCACTAATTATGACTTTTGGATTGCTAACCTACTCATTCGGTTACATTGATTTAATAACTCTGCTGATTGTGTTTTGCAGTCATATCTTGATAGCGTGGATTTATCTTTTTTTAAGTCTGTTTAGCCTGCCAAAAATTCCTGAAGATAAAGAAAACCCGTTCGTGAACGCGCCCCGTCATTCTCAAACAGGAAAATCTTCAAATCCATTTATTGGATAATTTATTTTGGCTCCCGTCTATGGATTTTATGAATTGCCGCCTGGTCTGTCGGTTTTATGACTAATTCATCAATACAAACGTGAGCCGGACGCGACGCGACCCATAAAATTGTCTCCGCGATATCTTGCGCTGTGAGCGGAGTCATTCCTTCGTAAACTTTTTTTGCGCGCGCTTCATCCCAGTTAAACCGCACGAGCGAAAACTCTGTTTCGGCAAATCCAGGGTCAATCGTGCAGACGCGAACGCCAGTTCCGCAAAGTTCAAGCCGCAATGTTCTGGTTATTTGAAGTTCGCCAGCCTTTGCGGCGCAATAGACAGAGCCGCCCTCATATACAGACCGACCGGCGATTGAGCCAATATTTATAATCAACGACCCGGGATTTTTTATCATCATCGGAATACAGGCGCGGCACATCCGCAATATCCCGAGCACGTTTGTCTGTATCATAAACTCCCAGTCCTCGTCTTTGCCTTCGGCAACTGTATCCAATCCTTTTGCCCCGCCAGCGTTATTAACAAGAACGCCAAGTCTGTCTGTGAACGATTTCGCCCAGTTAACAAATTCCTCAACGTTGGTTGTTTTTGAAACATCAAGATAATGGTATTGGGCAGAAGCGGCTCCGTTTTTTAAGCATTCATCAGCCACAGATTTCAACCGTTCAACCCGTCTGGCGCCAAGCAAAAGATTTGCCCCACTACCAGCAAACGCCATCGCGGTAGCCTCGCCAATCCCGCTGGATGCGCCAGTTATCAACACCCACTGACCGTTTAAATTCCATTTTGTCTCCATACAGGAACTTTATAATATTATCTCATTATTTTTGAGGATAAAAATTGATCGGGTTATTTTTGTTTTCCTGTTAGTTCCCACCTGACTACTTTGTCGCGCGAAAAGATAATTTCAACCCTGCTATAAACAGTCTGGTTTTTCTCTTTTTTCTTGCATTTTTGAAGGTAAAGTCGTCCGTTTTTTTCAAATTCCTTAAAAAATATTTTTGGTTTTTTCCCGCCCATATACTCCCCATAACCCCATCTGACCTCCGATGAATTTTGATCGCCAAATTTTTCATCTGGCTCGCCAAGCGCTATATAAACCGCGTCGGCGCTCATCCCCGAACATATTATTTTTTGTTCTATCAGCCAGCGCGTATCCCACGACATTGACCCGTACTGAAGCCATTTTTCATGTTTCCTTGAATCAACGCTGTCGTTTACCGAAGAGCAACTACTGAATAGAACTAATGAAAGCGCAAGTACGGCAAAACAGATATTTTTCTGCCATTTGTCTAAAAAAAATAAAACGATCCGTCTCATCAACGGGATAATATCAGAATTAAAATTTAGTGTAAAGAATAGCAGTGGCTAATGCCGGTTATTATGATAGGTTTTGCCAGGGCGGGTTTTCTGGAAGGCTTGTTTCAAATTCTTTAATGAGCGAAGACTCGTAATCGCCTGCGAAGTTGCCTTCAAAAAATCGCTCCAGTCCTTCATTAAAAAATCGTTGCCACGATGCCTCTTCTCTTCCAGGGATAATCGGATAAAATAGCGCGTTGTTTGCCTTTGCCGCTTTTAAGTCTCCCGGCGCGTCGCCGATTATGAGGATTTTATCCTGACCGTATTTGCCGCTGGCAGCGAGTCTGATATGGTCTGATTTTGTCCCCAGTTCCTGCCCGGCGATTATACGGGTGTATTTTGCAATGTCGTGTTCCTGCCACTCCCGTATGAGAGCCTCTGTTGGAGTTTGAGAAACAACCATTACATCGGCATTTTTAATCATCTTTAACAATGCTTCGCGGAAGTACGGAAATGGCGGCACGCCGAACACAATTTCTTCAATAAATTTATTTACTTCAATAGACCATTCAAGCACTGGCTTCAGCGCGCTGTTTCCATTTTCAATCTCTTTTTTCAACGCGGGGTTGCCGAGTTTAGTCTCCCGTTTTATCCACTCTTCAAGCGCAGAGGTATCCATTATTTTTACCCCGCGCGCCTGAATTTCTTTCCGTTCGCGGCACAGATGCAATGATCGGACAAGGGCAGGGAAACGGTTGATCCCGCGTGTTTTTGAATAAAGATTGACGAACTCCCAGACCTCGCGAGCGTATTTACTGGCTGCTTGCAATCGGAAATGTTTTATGAACATTGGAGTAAAACACTCCTTGTGTTTTATCTCCATCGTGTCAAAGACGCAGCCATCGGAGTCAATACCGATGAAGAATTCCTTCTGCGGTTTTAATTCAATCAGGCTATTTAAATCGCTCATAGGTTTAAAACAACGGCGACAGATTATTCTTTCAATCTATTATTCACAGAATTTTTCCCGTAAAATTTAGTTAAAACTATTATTTTTCCGGAACAGGATTACCATCCGGGTCGAGGAATTTTATTTCGCCAAAATTCAGTTCTCTGATAGGTTTTTCAATTTTTGATTTATCGCCGACGACTACCCAAACAGCGTTTTGCGGTAAAACGACCTTTTTTGCCGCAGAATTAACGTTATCAAGTTTAAGTGAACGCACCCTGTTGGCGTAAGTCTGATAATAATCATCGGGCAGTCCAAATCTGACTATCTCGGCGATCGCGCCTGCGACCCTGCCCATAGTCTCCCAGATTCCGGGCAACATCAGAACCTGATTTTTTACCGCCTTTTCAAATTCTTCGCTTGTGATCGGTTTGTCATTTACTACTCCTTGCAGTTCTTTAGCCATTTCAAGCATAGCCTCTTTTGTTTTGTCTGTTTGAACTGGCGCGTATGCGATGAACGGTCTCTGACCCTTTGCGTCCGGAATAGTGCTGTGGGCGCCGTAAGTCCAGTGTTTATCTTCTCTTAAGTTCATATTTATGCGCGAAGTAAAATCGCCGCCGAGGATCTTATTCATAATGCCTATGGCAATGTCATCAGGGTCAGATTTTGGGGTTGCAATGTTGCCGACAAATATGACCGACTGGAGCGAGCCCGGTCTGTCAATTATGTAAACCGTTTGCTTTTGTCCTCGCGGGTCAATGGTGGAGATGTTTTTCTCTGGAACTTTGCCAGCCTTCCAGTTTTTAAACAGCCGTTCAAGTTTGGGTTTAATTTCATCCATCGTTGTATCTCCAACCACCACAAGCGTTGCGTTGTTGGGTTTAAACCATGTGGAGTGAAACTTTTTCATATCCGCTGGGGTCATTTTAGAAACGCTCTCTTCGGTACCTGAGCCGGTAAATGGCAGAGAGTAGGCGTGGTTTGTCCCGTATAAAACTTTTGGCAACACACGCAAACCCATTGCCGATGGCTCAGACTTTTCTCTTTTTATTCCTGCCAGTCGTTGTTGTTGCAGCCGTTTGAAATCTTTTTCAGGAAATGCAGGATTGAGTATTACATCGGCATAGATATCAAGCGCCTTGTCAAGGTGTTCTTTTAATGAATTGAGATAAACGAAAGAGGAGTCAAGGTCTGAGCCGCAATTAATCATTGCTCCTATGAGGGCAAGTTCCTCGCTTATTTCCAAAGAGGTTCGTTTCTTTGTTCCTTCAAGGAGCATATCCATTGCAAGCCGCGCTGTCCCCGGGGTGGCGAGGCTATCGGCTGCATAACCGGCATTTACAATTAAATTAAGTTGCACCACAGGAACGGTGTGGCGTTGAGCAAGTATTACTTTTAAGCCATTTGATAGTTCGCTTTTCTCAAGTGGCGGAAACTTTGCTTCCGGTTTTAATTCTGGAACCGGTAAAACGCTCCTATCTACCGCAGGTGGATTTGTTGAATATTTCGGATAAGGATGGATTTCAAGAATATAATTGCCGTTTGTGAGCCATTTGTTTGCCACATCTTTAAGTTGTTTTGCTGTGGCGTTGCGCACCTCTTCAAGCTGAATTTTGTAGTAGTCCGGGTTCCCGGTGAAAACGAAGTTGTGAGCCAGAACATCGGATTTGCCGCCAAAACCTCCGATTCGTTCAACCCCGCGGATAAACGAGGCTTCATACTGTGTCTTGACGCGCTGCAACTCTTTTTCAGTAGGTCCGCTTTTAAGGAACTTTTCCAATTCTTCGTCAATCGCCTTTTCCACTTTTGAAAGGTCGCAATCAGGTTTTGCCGTGGCAATTATCAGGAACTGGCTTGCGATTTCGCGAGCGTCAATGTATGTGGCGACGTCAGTGGCGATCTGGTCTTTATAAACAAGCCGTTTATAGAGGCGTGAGGTCTTGCCAGAACTGAGCACATCGCTTACCAGGTCAAGGATATTCAGGTCTGTTGTGCCGTATTGAGGGATATTCCAGACTTTGTAAATTCGCGCTTGCGGAACGCGGTCGTGCGCTTTTTGACGGATAACCGATTTCATCACCGGCACCCACGCGTTGAAGCGGGCAAGCGGCGGACCTGGGTCAATGTCGCCAAAATATTTTTTAACCTTTTCAATTGCCTCTTTTGTATCCACATCTCCGGCGATAACGAGCGTTGCGTTTGCGGCGCCGTAATATTTTTTGAACCACTCCTTTACGTCGTCAAGGCTGGCTGCGTTAAGGTCTTCCATTGAACCGATAACAGTCCACGAATAAGGATGACCGGCAGGCCAGGTTGCTTTGGTTATCAATTCTTCGCTAATTGCGTAAGGCTGGTTTTCATACTGACGTTTTTCGTTCTGGACAACGCCGCGTTGTTCATCAAGTTTTGCCTGATCAATCGCTCCTAACAGATGTCCCATTCTGTCCGATTCCATCCAGAGCAGAAAATCAAGGGCGTCTTTAGGGGCGTTCTGGAAATAATTTGTTCTATCCTCGCTTGTTGTGCCGTTTAGGTCTGTGGCGCCAACTTTTTCCATCGCTTTAAAATAATCGTCGTTAAAATGCTCGCTGCCATTGAACATTAGATGTTCAAACAGGTGAGCAAAACCGGTTTTGCCCGGTTTTTCATTTTTTGAGCCAACGTGATACCAGACGTTGACCGAAACAATCGGGGCTTTGTGGTCTTCATGAACTATGACCGTAAGACCGTTTGGCAAAACGACCTTTGTATAAGGTATTTCAATCCCGTTTGTCGGACGCATCTTCCCGTGCGCTGCGCCGACGGCAGCCATTGTTAAAGCAAGTGTTAACATAATCTTTAGATTCATAACATTTAGTTAAAAAGAATGAACTATGATTTGAAAAAAATAAAGACTAATTGCGAATTTTAAACCGCAAAGTTTAATGCCGCTTGATTCTTGGATCATCAGCAAAGTAATAAATCACACTTTTGAAATGAAGTCAGATTGTGTAAAAAAATTAAGTTAAAATCGCTTATCGCTGCGTGGCAATCTGTTATCAATAATATTTTCAACAGGTATGAGAGTTATCAAAAATATTCAAAGCAATCTTAATCAACCTGAATCTTCACCCTTGCTGGCGAGCGGGGGGAATGGACTGCTTTAACCTCTTTAGAACCTACCTTGATCAAATATTCTCCTTCAAACGCGTTCGGGATTTCAACCTTCCCATTGTTAACGTTAAAAGTGCCGCTTGTTCGCCACTTTTTATTTATTAAATTGTCCAGCGCGAAAAACGACGGTTTTTGAGAGCCATCTTTTCTCAATACTCCAACCGGCGCCCCTAACCAGGCGCGCCTGTCGGTGTAATTCCACATAACAATCCCGATGCAATTTGAGTGGCTGTATGCGAGGCTATAAAATTTTTCAAGATAATCGGCTTGAACTTTTTCATATTCCGGTTCTGAATTCCAATCCGCGGCAGGTCTTTCAGTAGACCAGTCAATTTGCCTTCGCGGTCCGCTCAGGACGCTTAGCTCGGTAAATATAATCGGTTTGTTAAGCTGGCTTAACCTTTGAAGGATTCCCCATTCTTGTCTGAGCTGCCAGTTGCCGCTGTGCATATGAGATTGTTGACCTATATAGTCAATCGGCGCGCCGGCTTCTATCAATTCCTTTAAAAGTTGATAATATCTGGGAGACATTTCGTAATCGTTTACAACAAGCCGCAAGCCGGGATTGAGTTGTTTGACTTCATTCATACATTCAACAACGGTTTTCACCTTTCCCCGTTCTTTTAAAAGTGTGGTGAACGGGTTGTCCCAGCGGTCCCAGTTGACAAGTTCATTAAACACATCTGCGTCGTTCACGAGTGGGAGCACCGTGGAGGAGAGTTGTTTGACCCGTTCGGATAAAATAGAACGGAATTTATCTGAATCGGGTTTTGCGTCAATTACCCAGCGCGGAACGCTTGCGCGATGATTCCAGTGAATTGGATGGGCGCGCGCGGTCAAATTATGTTCCTTCAACCATTTAATTGAATCAAGGACGACCTGCGTGTTGTAAAAGCCCTGTCGCGGCTCGTAAAAGCCCCAGTAAATATGAACGGTTGAATAATTGAATAATTTCAAAAAGGCATCCTGATGCCTTTTATCAACTTCGTCCATATTTGGTTTTAGAAACGCGCGGTCAAAACCTGCGCCAAAATAAAAAAGATGTTTGATGTGCTGAACCTCAACTTTCGCATTGCTTATCGGGCGACCGTTTTTATCCAGAACTTCAATCAGAAGCGGTGCGGTTCGGTTTTTCAAAATTCGCGATTCAGTTTGCTCAAGCAGTTCTTTTTCATCAATTGTTTCAGACCGTCCGGCAATTTGATCTGACTGGTTTGCTTCTTTGTTTTGAGTCTGGGCTAATAAGCTCGGCTCAGACTGTTGTGGAACCGGTTCTAAATCCGTTGCCCCTTGCAATAAAGCGCAAAAGATTGTTGCCATTAACGCTATAATGAATTTTGCCCTGTTTTTCATTTTTTAATATATTATTTTTTCCTGATTTTTAATTTAATCAACTCAAATAACTCGTTAACAGCCGGTATTTTTAATGCCCATCCGGCAAGGTAATAGGTCAATGCAGCGAGAGCAATCGGGACGAACACCTCTCCGAGGCGCTGGTATAGAGTGTGATATCCGACATATTTTTGCCAGATTTTTGCGACATAATACGCGACCGTTCCGCTCAATGTTGCGATAAGAACGACTAACAGAACATATTTCCTTAGACCTTCAAGTCCGGTTGTTTTGAGCTTTCGTTTCAGTCCGTAATAAAGGAGATAAACGTTAATAAACGCGGTAACAGTGTTTGCAAGAGCCATACCCCCCTGTTGCAATGGTTTTACTAAAAGGATTGTAAAGATTATGTTTACCGCAAAACAGAAGACGCTTGTTTTCATCGGGGTTTTTGTATCGCCTGTGGCAAAATAAGCGCGGGCGAGGATATTGATTGTTGAAAATGCAACAAGCCCTGGGGCAAGAAACATTAGCGCGAAAGCCACCCGTTGAGTGGACAACGCGCTAAACTGTCCTCGTTCAAACAACAAGCGGACGATTGGCTCGGCAAGCAGTGTGAGCAGTACGGTTGCAAGCATATTAACGATGATCAGATGTTCAATGCCATTTCTCAAAGCCGAGCGAAAATCGTCATACTTCTTCTCCGCAAAATAACCCGATAGGGTAGGGAGCAGATAAGTTGCTATAGAGATTCCAAAGACTCCCTGAGGCAGTTCCATCAGGCGAACAGAATAGTTGTATGAAGCCACGATAGTGGGATTGACGCCAAAAGCAATGCTCTGTGTAACGAGCATATTAATCTGATAAGCCGCAACGCCCAGCGTTCCAGGAATCATTCGTTTAAGCACAATCCGGACCGTTGGATCGTTAAACGGCGTCACCCACCCTGGACGGTATCCCTCTTTGTAAAGAGTCGGCAATTGAAAACCGGCTTGCACAATACCAGCAACAAGCACCCCGATCGCAAGCCCGTAAATCTGGGTTTCTAATGTTGCGCCAAGCCGCGGGGCAAGAAGAAAAACAGATAGAATCATAACAACGTTGAGCATTGTTGCCCCCATTGCCGGGATAAAAAAATGTCCGCGCGCGTTTGCCATTCCGATAAAGATAGCCGCAAGACAAACAAGCAGCATATACGGGAACATCAAACGGAGAAGTTTTAGCATAAGCGCAGTTTCCTGCTGGTATTTGCCTATGGAAATTGCGACAGAGACGCCAATAATAACAATGACAACAACTGCAATCCCGGATATTAATAACCCAGAGATAACAGCGTTCGCCGCGCGCCACATCTGATGTTCGCCTTCAAGTTTTTCTTTTTCCTTGAATACAGGAATAAAAGCGGCCGTCAGAGCCCCTTCACCGAGAAGGCGCCTGAACAAATTCGGTATTGTAAAGGCGAGCATAAACGCGCCTGCCACCCAGCTGTCGCCCATAAACCGCGCGTAAACAATCTCCCGTACCATTCCAAGAATACGGCTGCTCAAGGTGGCAATAGCCATCGCGCCAGATGATTTTAATAACTGCGACACAACAAATGTCAGAATTATATCCTTTTAAAAATTTCTCAATAAAATTAGTGAAATTTACAGATAATTTTTGAAATTGTCGCAAGATAATAAGATGGTTTCATAATCAATTCTTTTGTTTAACCCTTTAGGTTCAGTCTATTTTGTTAAGATTTTTATTTATTTTCAGATAGTTTTTAATAAATTAATCTTATTGTTTTGGATAAGATGAAAAAGATTGCGATAAATACAAAAACAGCGCCAGCGGCTGTTGGACCATACAGTCAGGCAGTCAGATGCGGCGATTTATTATTTTGCGCGGGACAAATTCCGCTCAACCCTGAGAATGGAAGCATCGTCGGCAACGATATTAAGACCCAAACAGAACAGGTTTTAAAAAATATCAAAGCGATACTTAATTCTGAAGGTCTTGATTTTATAAATGTGGTGAAGACGACTGTTTTTATGACAGACCTTTCCGAGTTTTCTGCAATGAATGAGATTTACGGCAACTACTTTTCTTCCCCGTACCCTGCGCGTTCAACCATACAGGTTGCGGCATTGCCAAAGGGGGCAAAGGTTGAAATAGAGCTCATAGCCCATTATTAATTAGAAATTCTATACAACTATTTTTGAATTAAAGGATGAATATCTTGATAATACTTTTTTTGTTGTTTGGAATTGCTGAATTTTCATTTACAACTTGTCTCGCCGCGGAAAAAGATACCAATGTTCTCACATACGCGGAAACAAATATCATTCAACATATAAAGAATCCCGCAAAATGGTTTAAATGGGGATTTGATTTACGTTTCAGGCACGAATACCACAATAATGCCTACACATTGAGCGAGACAAAGCCAAACCACGAATATAGTTATCAGCGATATCGGGCGCGACTTGGAATGTCATTTATTGTTTCTGAAGATTTGTCGCTAAATACGCGACTTGCTTGGGAAGGACGGGAATATTTTAAACCAGATTCAAAGTCTGGTATGGACTGGGACGAGGGGATATTTGATAATTTCAATTTAACTATTGGCGATGAAAAAAATCGTCCGCTCACCCTTGTTCTCGGTCGGCAGGAAATTGCCTTTGGCAACCACTGGCTCATTTTTGACCCCACGACAACAGATGGCAGCCGAACGGAATTTCTTGACGCCGCGCGGCTTATCTGGAATGTCCCAGACATAAAGACAAAATTCAATTTTGTTTATTTTAATATGGCTTCTGATTCAGAACGGTGGCTCCCGCCTATTAATAGTAGAAATAAACCGCTTACTGAACAGGACGAACAGGGCGCGTTTCTGTATCTGGAGAATAAATCGCTTAAAAACGCTCAAATTGACGGCTATTTCATCTATAAACACGACCACAAGGTTCTTCAAAACGGTAATTTTGGCGACCGTTTTGTCTGGGGGAGCCGTCAGGTCTGGAAGTTGTCAAAACACTGGGAGGCGCAATCGGAATTCGCGCTGCAATCGGGGACAAAAAACGGCAATAGTATGTTTGCTTACGGGGTAAACTCTAAGATTGAATACCTTTTCAGGGATAGTTTAGAAAACAAATTGCGTTTAGGTTACGAATACCTTTCGGGAGACGACCCGGATACGAAAACGGTTGAAGGATGGGACCCGCTCTGGGGACGACGCGCAATCTGGAGCGAACTTTTGGTCTTTACATTTAGCGCGGAAAATAACGGAAGAAGCGGCGAATGGTCAAACTTACAGAGACTGGATACAGGATGGAGTTTTTCGCCGGTTAAGAACACAGAATTCTCCGTTGACTATATGCCGATTTTTGCGAATGAAAATAGTTATAAATACAAGGCTGGATACAGCGATAGCGGAAAATTTCGCGGGCATTTTCTAAGCGCGGTTTTTAAATTTAAATTGAGCAAGAACATTGATGGACATCTTTGGAGCGAGTTTTTCTTCCCGGGCGATTATTACTCAGCCGATCGGCGGGATATGGCAACCTTTTTCAGAACTCAATTAATTTATAAATTTTAAATGTGGCTGGCGAACTATTTTGAACAGAGTTCGTTAATCTGGCTTGCGGCATAGCCGGCGCCGAAACCATTGTCAATGTTAACGACAGTAACGCCGCTTGCGCAACTGTTCAGCATTGAAAACAAGGTGGCAAGCCCCCCAAGGTTTGCCCCGTAACCTACGCTTGTGGGAACTGCAATAACGGGTTTTGAGACAAGTCCCGCCACTACGCTTGCAAGCGCTCCTTCCATTCCCGCTACAGCAATAACAACATTCGCCTGTTGAATTGTCTCTAGTCTTCTAAATAACCTGTGAATTCCGGCAACTCCAACATCGTAAATCCGTTCAACAATATTTCCCATTATTTCTGCTGTAATCGCCGCTTCTTCGGCAACTGGGATATCGCTTGTGCCGGCGCATAGAACGCAAATCTTTCCTGCCCGCTTAGGAATGGGATTTGGCTCAATAGTTATGCATCTGGCGGCTCCGTGCACAATGGCTTTTTTGCGATATTTTTTTGTTACTGCGTTTATCTGGTCTTGCGTTGCGCGGGTTACAAGCACGTTATGATTGTATTCTAAAAGTTTTCCGATTATCTCAAGAACTTGCGCGGCAGTTTTACCTGCGCCGTAAATTACCTCCGGAAACCCTTTCCTCAACGCTCGGTGTATATCAAGTTGCGCAAATCCAAGGTCTTCAACCGGCGCCCGCTGGAAAGCGTTCAAAACAGTTTCAATAGAAACCTTGCCTTCGCGAAAATCCCGCAGCAACTTCTCTGCATCCGATTTATTCATATAGTTTGTTCGCTATCAATAATTGTTTATTCGATTAAAAAAATCAACAAGATGGTTAGAATTTTAAGTTGTTTTGAACCATCTACATATCGCTCGAAAAACACGCTTTTTCCTGCAATGCTAATTGTTGAGGAGAGTACTTGCAGAAATTTAAATGTTTGATTGTGGAAAAAATTGTTTTAGTTGTATATTATCTGGTTATTAAATTTGAGTAAAAAATTTATGACGTTGACAGAAAAAATTTTGGCGAGGGCATCCGGACGGGCGCGCGTTGCGGCGGGCGATAACGTCTGGGTTGATGTTGATGTTTTGATGACGCACGATGTATGCGGTCCGGGCACGATCGGGGTTTTTAAGCGGGAATTTGGAAAAGAGGCAAAAGTCTGGAATAAAGAAAAGGTTGTGATCATTCCCGACCATTATATTTTTACGACCGACCAGAAGTGCAACCGGAATGTAGATATACTGCGAGAGTTTGTTCGCGAACAGGGGATTGTCTATTTTTATGATGTAATTGATGACCCGAATGGTAAGTGGGTATTTGACGCGGCTAAAGGCGAGTATAGACGCCAGTATGGTTCGCGCTACGCCGGCGTATGTCACGCGGCGCTTCCGCAAAAAGGTCATACCCGTCCCGGGGAGGTATTGCTCGGCACTGATTCCCATACCTGCACAGCCGGGGCATTCAATCAGTTTGCAACCGGAATCGGCAACACAGATGCCGGGTTTGTTATGGGGACAGGGAAAATTTTGCTCAAGGTTCCTGAAACAATGCACTTCAGGCTTGAAGGGGCGCTTCAGCCCGGTGCTATGGCTAAAGATGTGATACTTTACATCATTGGCGAAATCGGGTTTGATGGCGCCACATACAAGGCAATGCAATTTGACGGTCCGGGAGTCGCCTCGCTTTCTATGGATGATAGAATGACAATCGCGAATATGGCAATTGAAGCCGGCGGAAAAAACGGAATTTTTGAATTTGATGGCAGGACAAAAGAATTTGTTGATTACAGAACAAAACTCAATGGAACAAAACAGAATTATGAACCGGTAGAGCGGGATAAAGATGAAAAGTTCTGCTTCGAAATGACCGTTGACCTTTCAAAGATTGAGCCTCTGGTTGCCTGTCACCCGGATCCGAGCAGACGCAGATACGCAAAGGAACTCGGCAATATTAAACTTGATCGGGCTTACATCGGTTCTTGCACCGGCGGCAAAACAAGCGACTTTTTAGATTTTGCAAGAATAGTAAAAGGCAGAAAGGTTGTTATTGACACCTTTGGCGTTCCGGCAACTCCGGAAATCGTTCTTGACCTGCAAACCACATACTGGGGCGATAAAACTGTCTGGCAAATTCTTGTTGACGCAGGTGTAAGAATGACTGAGAACGCTGGTTGCGCCGCCTGTTTAGGAGGACCGGTTGATACCTTTGGCAGGATGAACGCGCCGTTGAAATGCATAAGCGCGACAAACCGGAATTTCCCAGGAAGAATGGGGCATAAGGAAAGTCAAGTTTTCTTAGCCTCGCCAATGACTGTGGCGGCAAGCGCATTGACCGGAAAAATCACTGACCCGCGCGAATTTTTATAAAATTATAGATGGTAAAGGTAATTCTCTTTGACATTGACGGCACACTGATCCGAACACTTGGTGTCGGTGTAAAAGCCTTTGCCAAAGCCTTTAACACTCTGTTTAAATTCCCGGATGTGACGGCTAAAATGTCCTTTGCAGGACGCACCGATACAAGCCTTGTAAAGGATTATTTCCATCTAAACGGTTACAACCCAACAGAGCAGGACATAGAAAATTTCTTTGCCTGCTACACATTCTGGCTTGACCATCTGCTTGAACAATCTCGCGGCGGCGTTTGCCCGGGCGTTAGGGAATTCATTAATACCGCGAGAAATTTACCTTCCAATCCGTTAATTGGATTGCTTACCGGAAATATCCGTTTAGGTGCAGAAATAAAACTGCGCCATTTTAGGCTCTGGCAAGAGTTTGAGATGGGGGCTTTTGCGGATGATTCAGAAGACAGAAATGAAATAGCCAGAATAGCGTACAGGCGCGCTTGCAACGTTCTGGGAAAAAGATTGTCCGGGGATGAAATCGTTGTTGTTGGCGACACGCCGCACGATATCCGTTGCGCCCGCGCAATAGGCGCGCGAGCCCTTGCCGTAACGACTGGCGGAAATACCTTTCAAGAACTTTCTATCCACAACCCGGATTGGCTGGTCAATAACCTCGGTGAGATTAATGTAGAGCAATTGCAATAGCATTGTACATTATTTTCATTTATTTAACTCCAAATCCTGATCATTAACGGACAGCGCTACTCACATTGCAAGTGGCTGAAAACAATACCTTTTCTTATTGCCGCCTTACACTCATACTGCGGGCTGTCTTTAATTCTCTTTTGAAATTTTACCTAAAAATGCGCTGTTTGCCAATATGTTCAGGATTGGTTATTAACTGGGAAATTTGAGACAAAATAACGGGGCTCCGTGTTGAGTTGGTTTTTTGAAAATCGGAGCCCCGTACCCCAGAACCCGTTTTGTCCGGGATAATTTATTCCTGGCGTGCTACGTCTTTAGAAGTCTGGATGCATAAAACCTCTGCGTCCGTTTGACCTGCCATCTATTGATGAGAAGAATGCCAGATGAATCACCTCACTATTATGTATAAGCGCCTCGCCGTTTAAATCGGGCTTCCTATACCGATAGTTTTTGCCATAGCCGTTGCTTGTGAATTCCAATTCTTCCGCATCCTGGATTGATTTTATAAATTCATTTACATCCGCCATAACTTTTTCTTCCTTATACTTTTATTCAAAAAGATGAATTTCCGCAAGGGCTTCAAGAGCGGCAGATTCAATTAACTTTTTATGATAGAGCGCGTATTTATCCGGTTTTGGGATCAATTCAAACGCCTGCAAATTTCCGTTTATGAACAGAAAATACCCGCATTGACCCTTTTGCGCCTTTAGATTGTTGAGAAACCCTATCAAGTCCGCTTTTCGTTGGTTGTAAACATCATTCAGCGCGGAGGTGTCAGAGCACGTGTTTAATTTGTATTGAATATTCTCTATCTCATTCCATACCTCGCCCTGATCGGATTTAGGAATGCTATTATAACATATATTTTCGGATACCGAACGTGATTTCTTTGCTCTTGCGCGCAAATTCATAATATGTCCGCTCTTCATAGACGATGGCTTCTTGTGCGGTGAATATTCATCCGGGAACGATGGTTCATTGTAATGCCATCTGCCGCGTTCAACACAACTGACGGGGATATTGGTTTTTGATTTTTCTTTGAGCAAGACACTCAAGTTCAGCACCCTGTTTTGTTTTCCTCCAACCAGTTCCTCTCCGTCAAGCAACAATACCGGTTTATCTGCAAGGTTTTCAACGGCAAGGTCCGGAACAGACCCGCCGGGCGATACCTCTCCAATATGCAGCAGATTTGCTTTATACGCCTCATCCAGAGTCAAGTATTCAAGGTTATTTGTCTTGTCGGTAAACAATGGAACAACCGCCGCGTTGTGAACAACGGCAATGTTGCCGTACTTCAAACTGCCAATCAATTTTTTGAGTTCTGTTTTCACTTAAATATCTTAAAACAGGGGGTATGACATTTTCTGTGGTATACCTGAAAATTTTTGAATTTTTTTAAAATTGATCCGCAACAGGTTACAAATTTATAGAAAAAATGTTTGCTCCGGTATATATTTGGAATGGAAAAATCAGCCTATGATTACACATTTTTGCGACAGATGCGGCAGGCCGATACTCAAAGGCGAGACCCGATATGTGGTTAATATGAAGATATACGCCGCCGCAGATCAACCGCTGGAGATAAGCGTTGAAGATTTGTTCCGCGACCACTTTGCCGAGATTGAGCGGATAATTGAAGAGACCGAGTCAATGACCGAAGAAGAGTTAATGCGGGATGTGTATGTTGAATACAAATTTGATCTGTGCCGTCAATGCCAGCGCGCTTTAATTTACCAACCACTGCCGCCATTTGATTTTGTGAAAGAGTAATTGCTTCTCCTCTGTATTATAGAGACCGCGTTGCGTGCGATGCGGTAGAAATGAAAGAATAAATTTGGCAATCTTTTTAAACGAATGATATCTGCGCGTTGTTTACAACCTCACAACCGGATAATCTTGCATCAGAATTTTGTCGTTTAACTTGTCATAGACTGTTACTAAGAGCCGTCGCTGTTCATCGACTCTGAAGGTGCAGAGGAAACGTTTCTGGTCTCGTTTAATATTGACGGGCGGGTTTGCGGTGATAAAGGTGGGATTCTTGGCGTTCAGACAAACATAGACATTGTCCGTAACAACACGGCTTTCATCAATCAGATGCCCATCTTCATCAATAATCGGCTCAGTAAATTTCATCCGTTTCATTTGAGAGACTTCAAATATTTTTAAACCGATACGTTCCATTCCGTCGTAACTGCCCCTTGCCCAGAGTTGAACAACATCTTCGGGTTTTGTTGGATAGTAATCGCCCATTTTAAAAAGCGGAACAAATTCAAACCGTTGTTTCTCTCTGTTCCAGCTTTCAATTGCGTAATCGTGCTGCAAAACAGGTATTACAATTCCCCGACAAGCCCCGCGGGCGACGGCGTCGTACGGATTTTGAAATAAAACCCGATCGCCGAAATACTCCTGCAAAATGGAATTTACACAGGGCATTAGCGATGTGCCGCCTGTAACGAGGGCTTGGGAAATATCCTGTCTGCGAACCCCCGATTTAATAGCCGCATTTTCCAGTGCGCGGTCTATTGTCTCCTTTACAAGTCTCTGGAACCCGTTTGCAAGCAGCAGACATCCAAAACAGGCGCGTTCAGGTATGCCGGTGCCGCCAACCCGTCCCCTTTCGCAATGGTCGCAACTTTTTGTATAAATTGTTTTATAAACTTTAATCTGACCGGCTTCATCAGCGGTAATATTCATCTCGACCTCTTTCTTTATTGGATCAGAGAGCCGTATTTTAGTCTCTTCTGCGCGGTAGAGAATGATTGGTTCAAGTTTTTTTCTTAAGTCAAGTTCAATCCTGTGGCGGCGGCAAAAGTCATCTGCGATCCAGCAGTCTATATTCATCCCGCCGATTCCGTCGCGTCCGGCTTGACCAAGATGAATAGCCTTTTTTTCCTGAGGGGTGGCAAGGTCAAGTTTAATAATGGCTACGTTTAAGGTTCCACACCCGTGGTCATACTGAAGGAAAAACTCGTCCCGTCTTGCAGAGCCCCTGTATCCGAGAATTGCTGCCGATGGTTCATCTATTATTCGCATCCGTTTTATTCCAGCCGACTCGGCAACCAGACGCAACCAGTCTTGAAATGTTTCAAACGATTCCGTTGGCGCCGTAAATGTGAATTCGTCATCGTTCAATGAAATTATATTTGAGACATATTTTAGCAATAGTATGAGGAAATCGCGTCCCGCTTCAGAAGGTAGTTTCATTCCTTGCGAAGTCCTTTTATATCTATTATTGCGCTGCGAGATTAACTGTTTCATCCACCTGAAGGTGTCTGGATGTTCTGCTAGCCCCTGCGAAAAAACCTGATTTCCTATTAGAATTTTGTCTTTCCCATAATGAATCATTGACGGAATTATATGGACCACCTGCTCCGAAGAATCAATTTTCGGGCGATGCCGCATTTCCATTGATATACCGGGAACAGGAATGGTTTCTGCGGTATCATTAGATTCATTATAAACCGCAATTACCGTGTTTGCCGTTCCAAAGTCTATTCCTACTCTTGCCATTTTGCCTTTCTTTGCTGTTCGTATGCGCCTGCCTTATATGGTATTAACAATCGCGAGCCTTGATAATAACCATTTTTGACATTCTCTATCAAATCTCTTTATATGAAATGTCAAAAAGATGCCAGATAGTCGTTGACCAGGTTTTTCCAATATAGAACAAAACCAATATTTAGCCATCTGCTCATCAAATTAAACGATTTGACAGACAAAATTGGATTATGTAATCTGATATCGCATAATAGGAGTTAAAACTGATGTGGAATAAGTGTTTTTACGGACAAATATTTTTTTAAAAAAATATTGACATTTTTCATTTCTTATCAGATATTTAAGTAAGATTGACGCCAAGATAGGATTAAAATATGAAAACAAAAAACTTAGTAAAGGTGGGGGCGCTGGTTTTAAGCGTCGCAACGATAGCGGTAATCGCGGTGCTGGTGTTTGTCCAGAACAGGACAAATGCAAACGTTTTAAATAATCCTGCGGCACTAAAAGATGTGTCGGTGCTTGAGCTGCCTGCTGCGGCTGCTCAAATTGTCGCTAACGCGCCACAGGAAAAGCGCGCGGAGGTTGCGGCTGAAACCATTCGTATGGCAGCAAAGTTTGCCCATGCCGGGTCGTTTGCATATATCGCAAGCGCAATCTGTAAAAATAATCCCGAAGTCGCGTCGGTAGTTTTATCAGAATCTATTGCGGCAAAACCGGAAGAGGTTCTGCCAATTTCAAAGGCTACCATTGCTGCGGCTCCATCGGAAGTGCAAGAATTAGTAAAGGTTGCTTGTCAGGCTCGTCCTGAACTTTTCAGCGCTATTGCCAGAATTGCCGATCAGGAAGCGCCGAACAAAACCGAAGCAATCATTAATGGCGTCAAAGCAGGTTTGCCTCAACTCAATGTCTATATTGACAAAGCCCTCACCTCTGTTGCGCAAAACAGCGTTTCAGGGATAATGGATTATGTGGAGAAGACTGCAGTAAGCGAGGCTAAAATCCAGTCGATGGAAAACCAGCAACAACAAATTGTTCAATCGCTCCAGAACCAAAATAACACAACTGCCGTTGGTGAACCGATGGATATTGTGCAGAAAACCGCTTCGCTGAATAGAGAGGCTAAGGCAAAGATTGCTTCAGCCGCAAAATCACTTTCTGAAACGGCAGCAACGCCAAATAACGGCGCAAGATACAGCGCAAACGGACCAACTATTACACCTGTCACCCCACCTCCTACAATTATCAATAATATAAAGCCTCAGGATACTACTGTGATACAACCGGGCTCTGGCAGAAATTATTCAGCGCCATAATTAATAAAATAAGGTAATTTAAATATATAGAGTTTATTCTGAGTAATCGTAATATAACGGGGCACCTCCTTTTTGTGATAGATGTGGTTGAATCGGGAGGTGGTAAGATAGACAAGGAAGATTTCTCAAATGCCATTTTAATGGCATTTATTGATAGTAATACAAAAAATAAATTTGGTTTTTAGTTGGTTGAATAAAAATCAACCAAAGGCGGCAGCATTGTTTTTAATCAGGAGTTAAATAAATCCTTCATACAAGTGTTTAAATCCCTGAGATTTCAAAATCCTGTTTCTAATTAATAATGTCAATTAAAAGATCTATATTAATTACAGGTGGCGCGGGCTTTATAGGATCAAATTTTATCCATTACATTCTGAAAACCGAACCAGAAATATTTGTTGTCAACCTTGATTCCCTAACTTATGCCGCTAATCTTGAGAATCTAAAAGAACTCCTGGATCCCAATCGCTATATTTTTATTAAAGGCGATATTTGCGATAAGGAACTTGTTTGCGAGATTATTAAAAAATACAATGTTTCTATCATTGTCCATTTTGCCGCAGAATCACACGTCGACCGCTCAATTTTAGGTCCTGAACAATTTATCCAGACAAATGTTATAGGGACTTTTTCCCTATTGGAATCTGCCAGAAAAGCCTGGATACAAGAAAAAATGTTTCCATTGTCCCAAGTAAGATTTCATCACATTTCAACAGATGAAGTTTACGGTTCTCTCAAGCCAGATGAACCGCCTTTTACTGAGTCCACACCGTATAAACCAAATTCGCCCTATGCAGCCTCTAAAGCGGCAAGCGACCATCTGGTTAGAGCCTATTTTAAAACCTATGGACTTCCAATTACCATAACAAACTGCTCAAATAATTATGGTCCATATCAATTTCCAGAAAAATTAATACCTTTGACTATTCTTAATGCTATAAATGGCAAACCGATTCCGATTTACGGCGACGGCAAACAAATCCGCGATTGGCTTTATGTTGAAGACCATTGCGAAGCGATCTGGCTTGTAATCAATAAAGCAACTGCCGGCGAGACATACAACATTGGCGGTGAAAATCAAATTACTAATCTGGAACTTGTGAAAAATATTTGCCAGATTCTTGATGAACTGCTTTCCAATTCAAAATTTAAACCGCATCAACAACTTTTAACTTACGTAGCAGACCGTCCCGGCCACGACAGACGCTATGCTATGAACATTGAAAAAATAAAATCTGAACTTGGCTGGAAACCCCGAGAGAGCCTTTTTTCCGGACTTGAAAAAACCGTTAGATGGTATTTAAAAAATCAGGATTGGACAAACAAGATTCTTACTAAACCCGAATATAAAGAGTGGATTAATAAAAATTATCAAAATAGATAATGAATAGAAAGGGCATCATACTTGCTGGCGGAAAAGGAACGCGACTTTATCCTATAACCCGCTCTGTTTCAAAACAGTTATTGCCAGTCTATAACAAACCGATGATTTATTATCCACTTTCTATTTTGATGCTTTCTGGTATCCGCGAGATATTGATTATTAGCACTCCCGACGACCTTCCACTATTCAAAAGATTACTTGGCGATGGTTCTCAATGGGGGATGTCTTTCTCCTACGCTTCCCAGAGCGAACCGCGCGGACTTGCCGATGCATTTATCGTTGGTGAAAAGTTTATAAATAATTCTCAATGCGCGTTGATACTTGGCGACAATATCTTCTACGGCGCTGGACTTCAGCAATTACTTAAAACAGCATACTCTACAACAAAAGGGGCTGTAATTTTTGCATATCCTGTTAAAGACGCCCAGCGCTATGGTATAGTTGAAATTGGAGAAAATAACAAAGTTATCTCTATAGAGGAAAAACCTAAAAATCCAAAATCAAATCTTGCAGTCCCTGGAATATATTTCTACGATGAAAATGTCGTTTCTTATGCTAAAAGTCTTAAACCATCTGCAAGAGGTGAAATAGAAATTACAGATTTAAATAGAATATATTTAGAAAAAGGCGAATTGAACGTATTATTGATGGGGCGCGGGATTGCATGGCTTGACGCCGGCACTTATGAGTCATTATTGCAATCTTCAAATTTTGTCCAGGCAATTGAAGAACGACAGGGGTTAATGGTATGTTGTCCGGAAGAAATTGCTTATAGATTAGGCTATATTGATAAAAACCAACTTAAATCCCTTGCTTTGACAATGGATGCGAATGAGTACGGAAAATATTTGTTAAGTTTATCGCAGAGCGATTAATTATATAGTATCAGTTATTTGTTTAATGAAAATAGTAATATTAGGGTCTAGCGGTCAATTAGGTTCTGAATTTGTCTCTTATTTAAAGAATGACAATAAATATTCTATTTATCCATTTTCTCATAACGAATTAAATATCTTAAATTACCCTGAATTAGCAGAAAAAATTAGTCATATAAGACCAGATGTAGTTATAAATTGCGCTGCCTATACAAAAGTGGATAAAGCAGAAGATGAGCCTGAAGAATGTATACGGGTAAATGCGATTGGGGCGCGTAATGCCGCTTTTGCCGCGTATAAAGCTGGCGCAAAAATTGTGTATTATAGCACAGATTATATCTTTGATGGAAAGCAAAATAATCCCTACAAAGAATTTGATGTGCCTTGTCCATTGTCAATATATGGCAAGTCAAAATATTATGGCGAAGAATATACAAAATCAGTAAATCCTGATTATTTAATTCTTAGAGTATCCTGGTTATATGGTATAAATGGAAATAACTTTATAAAAACAGTAATAAAATTATCGAAAGATAAAAAAGAATTAAAAATGGTTGATGACCAGTATGGCGCTCCAACATACACGCTTGATGTGGTTAAACAAACTGTGGAATTACTAAAGTATGACAAAGTTGGAACTTATCATACCGCAAATCAAGGGAGCGCAAGTTGGTATAAATACGCGCTAACTATAATTAATGCTCTGGATTTTAAGGATGTATCCATAGTTCCAATTAAGATGAATGAATACAAATCAAAGGCTATTCGTCCAAAATATTCTGTCCTGGATAATTATTTGCTAAATGTTGAAGAAATAAATATAATGCGTGATTGGCAAACCGCTCTGTCAGATTATATTAATACTTATCGTAAACAGTTATTAACCATTGCGGCATAAATGGGCAAATTCAAAAGAATTGATACTTTTATTCAAGGACTGTTTATCATTGAGCCCGCTGTTTTTAGCGATGAAAGAGGATTCTTTATGGAAGCATATAACTGTAAAGAATTCTCCGAATTGGGAATTAATACTATATTTGTCCAGGATAACCATTCAAAGTCAATAAAAGGTGTCATACGCGGATTGCATTTCCAGAAAAAACATCCTCAAGCCAAGTTAATCAGAGTAGCCAATGGAACCATTTATGATGTTGCTGTTGACTTGAGAAAAGACTCGCCAACATTCGGTAAATGGTATGGAATTGAACTCTCATCAGAGAATAAAAAACAAATATACATACCGCAAGGTTTTGCTCACGGGTTTTTAACCTTGTCAGAAGAAGCAGATGTACTCTACAAAGCAAGCGACTACTATCATCCTGAAGATGAATACGGAATAATCTGGAACGATCCTGATTTAAATATTACTTGGCCAATAAATAAAATTGACGCGCTCATAATCTCGTCTAAAGATAAAAGTTTTAAAACCTTTGATAAAATTAAATCTGAATTGTAATATATTATATTCCCCTAAAAATAGAAATTAAAAGCGATTTATGAACTATTAATTTACTTTGAAAAATTAAAAATACAGCGCAACCCTCGTAATTATTTTATGCCATTTATACAAAAAACGCTTTTTCAACTCTATAACTCTTTATGTTCCTTGCTACTAATATCCTTAATACCTTAAAAGTAAAAATAATTTAATGCCTTTATCCTTAAAAATCACAGTAATTCTCCTTATGGTTGTTCTGACCTCCATAGCCCAGACACCATACGTAACCGAGGTAACCGAATACAAAAAACCTTTTACCCTACCCGAATTACGCCTTGGACCAGTCAACTTCTATCCACGGCTCGGTTTCCAATCAATGTACGACGACAACATATACGCCTCTACATCAAACGAAAAATCCGATTTCATTTCCTCTATCAGACCAGGCTTCCTCGCAGCCGCTGGCGACACCGACCTGATTGCCCTTTACCGCCGAAAAGACTGGTCGCTCTTCCGCTATAACCCCGAAAACATCCTAATCTCCGACCCCGAATCCTGGCCACGTCAAATGTATCTTTTAGATTACTCCCCGCAATTTAACTGGTTCTCAAAATACACCGACAACAACGCAACCGACCATTACCTCAACGCCGGCGCCTATATTCCCTTCTCAAAAGCAATAATTAGCGTCCGCCAGAACTACTTGCACCAAACCACAACAATCATTGAAGCCAACCGCCGTTCCGCTCAAGACACCGTCTCCACAGGCATTGCAGGCGGCATCCAGCTCGGTCCAAAATCATCAATCTACACCCTCCTCAGCCGCAACGACTACTCCTATGAACGCAAAGACCTCTACGGCTACACCGACTACAGTTCAGAAACCTGGTTCAACTGGAACACAACACCCAAAATCACTCTCTCTGCCGGCTTAACCCTCGGAATGTTTGACGTCCAGCAACAACCAAACCAATACTACGAACAACTCCGCTTCCGCGCCCGTTACTATCCATCCGAACGGCTCTGGCTTGATGGCTCTTTTGGCATCCAGTTTCGCCAGATAAGCGGCGGCAGGTCAACCACCGAGCCCGTCGGCTCAATCGCCGCATACTACCACTGGCGCGAAAAAACCTATCTCTCACTCTCCGCCGCCCGCACAGAATCCGCCTCAATCGCATGGGGAAACTACAACTACCTGCAAACCGGTTTTGCCTTTGGCATAAGCCAGCAGATTGGCGACCGCGTAACAATCTCTCTCAGCCCCGGCTATTACAACCTTGACTATGTCCAGACAAAATCCACGACATCCGCAAACCGCAGAGACGACTATTTTTATGCCGGCGCTTCCGTAAATGTAAAACTCTCCAAATACCTTGAAGGCTCCCTCTTTTACAACCACCTTACCCGCACATCCACCGCAGCAAATGACCTTACATATAACCGCGCGGGAATACAAATTGTGTGGAGTTATTAATTAAATTAATGGAAATTGTTAATAAAATAATTAATATTTTTTCCAAGCCCGGAGTACAGAAATATACAAAAAACACATTATGGTTATTTTTTGAGCAATTTGTAAGATTATCGATTAATTTTTTTGTTGGCGTATGGGTAGCAAGATATTTAGGACCAGAAAAATATGGTTTATTCAATTATGCACTAGCGTATGTAGCAATATTCCAAGGATTAGCAAAACTTGGCTTAGATGGTATAGTGATTAGAGACATTTTAAATTATCCTGAAAAAGAGGTAGATTATTTAACAACAGCATTTTGGTTAAAAGTTGCTGGAGGATTATTAGCATTAATTGTAATTATATCATCAATATTTATTTCAACAAATGACTTTGATACAAGATTATTTGTAATAATCATTTCATTTGGAATAATTTTTCAATGTTCTGAAATCGTTGATTTTTATTTTCAAAGTAAAGTGTTGGCAAAGTACATATCAATTTCTAAATTAATACAATTAGTGCTATCGTCAGCATTAAAGTTATATTTTATATATAAAAAGGCAGATTTGATTTATTTTGTAATAATATTTTTGATTGATCAAATAATTCTATCAGCATTATATTTTGCCGCATATTATAAATATAGTGGTAAAATAAATTTTCTTAATGTCAAAAAAATAAATATTCACTTGGCTCTGGCATTATTGAAGGAAAGTTATCCTATGATGCTGGTGCTAATATCAGCAACAATTTATGCGAGAATAAATCAAATAATGATTAAAAATTACTTGGGCGATTATGAATTAGGGATATTTTCTGTAGCAGTTAGAATATGCGAGATTTTAACAGTTGCGTCGCCAATATTTGCATATTCATTTTATCCAGCATTGATAAATGCAAACAAGAATTCACATGAGTTATTTAAAGATAGAATTATTAAACTATATTCATTTGTTTTATGGATGTCTTTATTTTTATGTCTGATTGTAATGCTTCTATCAGATAAAATAATATTATTTTTATTCGGAACAAAGTATATACCAGCAGGTGATGTAATAAAAGTATATATTTTTACTGTTATATGTTCATATATTGGTGGAATAAGTTCACGCTGGTATTTGATAAATAATTTACAAAGATATTTTATGTATTTTCTTATTCTATCGGCGATATTTAATATAATCATGAATATGATTATGATACCAAGATATTCATTAGTCGGGGCATCATTAAGTTCTGTAATAACATATATATTTTCATCATATATAAGTAACATATTAACTAAAAGGACATATTATAACTTTATATTACAAACTAGAGCAATAATATACCCATTTAATATTGCACTCAAATATGTAAAAGTATTAATTATGTAATCTAATTAATGAGCTTTTAATATGACTTGCAAAATTTGCGGAAAAGAAAGCAAACTTGTTTTTAGAGCTAAAATATTGAAAAAATATGAGATTTCATATTTTCACTGCGAGTATTGTGGTTTTTTGCAGACAGAGGAACCCTATTGGCTTGGCGAAGTATACAAAAGCCCGATAAATATTTCGGATACTGGTTATCTTTCAAGAAATATTGGACTTTCTAAAATTGTTACACCCTTGCTTATTTTATTTTTTGACTATAAAAAATCTTTTTTAGATTATGCCGGGGGTTATGGTGTTTTTGTAAGACTAATGAGAGATATAGGTTTTGATTTTTACTGGAGCGATAAATATACTCAAAATTTATTCGCCAGAGGTTTTGAATATGTGTCCGGAATGCCAATAGAAGCCATAACAACTTTTGAAAGCTTTGAGCATTTTGACAAACCAATGAAAGAAATAGAAAATATGCTAAAAATTTCTAAAAATATCATTTTTAGCACAGAGTTATTGCCCGCTTCTATACCCGAACCCGAACAATGGTGGTACTACGGCCTTGACCATGGACAACATATATCATTCTATTCAAAAAAGACATTAAACTATATAGCAAGTTATTTTGGCTTAAAATATTTTTCTTTGGGTAATATCCATATTTTAACAGAAAAAGAGAATATTTCTAATCTCAAACTAAAAGTTTTAAAATTAAATAAATTTGGATTACACAAATATTTATCAAAATTTTATTTAACTTCCAAAACGTGGGAAGATTATTTAAAGGTAAGCAATGAAAATACTATATGACCATCAGACCTTTTCTGTCCAGGAATTTGGCGGGATTTCAAGATATTTTTATGAGGTTATTAGCAGAATAAAAAAGTACTCAGGTTTTTCAGCGGAATTAAGCTTACTGTTTTCAAATAACCACTATTTAAATGAGAGTTTTAAATATCATAGATTTTTCCCACATCATAAATTTAAGGGTAAGGTTAGAATAATGACTATGATTAACAGATATTATTCTATTCATAACCTTAAAAATTCAGATTTTGATATTTTCCATCCCACATATTACGAACCTTATTTTTTGAAATATCTTAATAAAAAAACATTTGTTTTAACAGTTTATGATATGATACATGAAAAATATTCTAATTATTTTGGGAGAAGGGACAAGACTTCAGAGTATAAATATTTATTGTGCCAAAAAGCCAAAAAGATAATTGCAATTTCAAATAATACCAAAAAAGATTTGATTGAAATATTTAAAATACCTGATAGTAAGATAGATGTTGTATATTTAGCAGGTGAAATAAAAATTGAAAAAACAGGAAATATAGAAACAAATTTGTCTACGAACTATATATTGTATGTTGGAAATCGCGGTGGATATAAAAATTATGAATTTTTTGTGAAAGCTATATCGCCTTTATTGGTTAGAAACAGAGAATTAAATATATTATGCGCTGGTGGCAATAATTTTTCTGATAAAGAAAAGTCTCTTTTTGATGAATTAAATATAAGAAATCAGGTTTTATATTTTAAAGTAATGAGTGATAATGAGATAGCACAACTCTATAAAAATGCAATTTGTTTTGTATTCCCATCATTATACGAAGGTTTTGGCATACCTATTTTAGAGGCTTTTTCTTGCGGTTGTCCTGTGCTTTTAAGCAATACAAGTTCTTTCCCTGAAGTTGCTGGTGAGGCGGGATTATATTTTGAGCCATATGATAAAATATCTATAAGAAATGCTATTGAGAAAATAATAGCAGATAGGGATTTAAGAACTGCTCTGATTAAAAAAGGTTATGAAAGACTTAAATTATTTTCATGGGATATAACAGCTGAAAAGACAAAAAAAGTTTATGAAAATGTTTATTAAAAAAGCCATAAAATTATTGGTGCCTGTGTGCTATCTTAAAATTTACTAAAATAGAGATATAACTTCTAAAGTGAATGGTATAACAGAACGCAAAAAAATAATAAAAATGTAAATTTTAGTATTTAAAATTATGAAAAAATATACTTCACAGGAAATTAAAGAGTTTGTATCTAAGCCAATATTTGATGAAAAAGTTATTTTAAACAAAGATTCATCCTGGCCAAAAATTTCTATTGTGACCCCTTCATACAATCAGGCGGAATTTTTGGAGCGAACCATACTTTCGGTGTTGAACCAGAACTATCCTAATCTTGAATACATAATTATTGATGGTGGCTCAACAGATGGCAGTGTTGAGATTATTAAAAAATATGAAAAATATTTGTCTTATTGGGTTAGCGAAAAAGACAGAGGGCAATCACATGCATTAAATAAAGGCTTTTCAAAAGCTACAGGTGAAATATTTGCATGGTTAAATTCAGACGATATATATTTACCTAATATATTTATAAAATTAGCCGATAAATTCAAATTATATTGGAATTATAATAACAGGTTCATAATATACGGTAATAAATATATTATTGATGAAAATGATTACATAAAATCAGAGTATAGAAACGTTAGTATAATTGGATTTGAAAAAATTGGCTTTCTATATGGTGGTTTTGGTATTAGCCAGCCGGCAGCCTTTTGGTCAAGTACATTGCATAAAGAATCTGGTGGAATTGATGAGGGATTAATATTTTGTATGGACAACGATCTGTTTTACAAATTTGTTTTTAAAAACCCAAAATATATATTTATAAGAGAATATATTGTAGCTTTTAGATTACATAAGTTTTCGAAAACAACAAATTTGCAAAATATTAAAAAGAAAGAATACGATATATTAATAAATAGATATTCATTAAAACATGAAAAAATAAAAGATAAAATTATAAAATATTTTATATGGTATATTAAATTATTAGCATACATTAAAAATGGAGACACAGATTATTTATTGAATTACAGAAAAATACATAATAAAAAAAAATGATGGAAAAATCATTATATAGTACATTGGCAATAATAAATGCAATTATCTCCATAAATAGATACCTATCTATAACAAAGAGAAAGGTAAGTATTACTGATCCAATTTTATGTTACTATTTTATATGGACAATTGTGTTTACCATAAGAGTATTTTATAAACCAGATACTAATTATCATTTAGAAAATTATCTTTATGAATTTTTATTAAACTGGTTTATATTCGGAGCTGGCATATGGGTGGCTTATAAGTTTCATGCTAACAATAGTACCAATAAATATTTCATTATAGATACAAAAATTGAAAACAATATTATTTTTGGCTATTTAATATCTATTTTATTGTTTGTAAATATTATTAGTATATTAGTATTTATAAGCATTTTTAAAAGAGGCTATCCAATTGAAGCTCTTATAATTGACAGAAGTTACCATAATTATATGGCAACAGAAAAAAATTTAGTAATATTAACATTACTAGGCGCAATTAACTTTATTTTTTTTATTTATTATGATTATCTATATAAATTAAAAACAGTAAAGTATATAATATTAATGTTTTTTTCTATTGTTCCATTTATTTTAAATTCTTCTATCACAGCCGGAAGAACAGCAATTGTAATACCATTGATCACTTCAGTTATATATTATGTACAAAGAAGAAATATTTGTAAGTTAACACCAAAAGTTACTATTCTAACCATTACGATTATATTATTAACTTTAATTATTTTTATGATTTATGATACAGGAAGAAGAAGTGGTCATATTCATTTACCAAATAAAGAAAATATAACAAGTTTGCTAGATTATTATATCGCGCCTTTGGATTCCTATGAATTTCATAAAATAAATATTTATGATGTTCTAAGAGGCTACCCCGGATATTACACATTTAACTTCATTGTAAGAAATATAGATAAAATAGTGTCTATAAAATATGGTCCTGCTGAAGATTTTTTTAGTCTTATGAATACAACTATAAAATATGATAATATGTTGTATGTATTTGTCGGAACTATGTTTCTTGAATTTGACTATGATTATGGAATTATCTACTCAAAATTAATATTATTTATTATTAGTTATATATTCAGTATTCTATATTATGATTGTAATCATAATAAATTTTTAGTCCATGTAGTATGCGGATTATTTATTTTCCAAATATTGTGGAGTAATCAAATATATTATCTAACATCAAATTCAACATTTTATTATTTTGTAATTATCGCGATTGGAATAGAAATATTTCAAAAATATAATAAAAATAGAAAAAGTATGGCAAAAAATCGAATTTGATTAAAAATCGTCGTGATTCATAAAAACATAACTAATATAGAGAATTTAAAAATAAGAATTAATAAAATATATGATGGAAAAATTGAAAATATTACATATATTAGGTTTTTATCCTGAAATTGGCGGACCGTATATGTCTGTGAAAAGCCTGTTGCTTAAATTAGTTGAAAAAGGTGTTGATGTTAAGGTTTTATCTCCTTTGCCTAAAAATTATGATAAGAGAAAATTAGAGTTTATAAAGACTCTGACTTTCCCGGTTGAATATATTGAAGAGCAGATTCCCCGATTTATCTGGCCATCTTTTTCACTTAAGTTTTTTAAAAGAATAAAAGAAGAGTCCAAAAAATATGATTCGATTTATCTTGCGGGACTTTTTGATTTTTACTCTATTCTTGTATTACTCAGTAATTATAAATATGTCTACGGCTCTCATGGCACTTTTATGCAAGAAGCATATAAAATGAAATTGTTCAAAAGAGTTAAAAAGGATGTCTTTCTTAAACTAATAGGAAAAAGAATATTAGAAAAAGCAAAGTTTATACACCTTAAAACGGAGGAAGAAAAGAAGCATTTTCTTCAATTCTTTCCTGAATTTATAGACAAAATCAGAGTTGTTCCAAATGGTTTGATTTTATCGGAACTTGAGGCAAATTTAACAAAAGAGGATTTGTTAAAAAAGTATCCTTGTTTGAAGGATAAAAAAATAATTTTATTCTTAAGCCGCATAAACTGGAAAAAAGGTCTTGATTTATTGATTCCTGCTTTTTCAAGGCTTTGTTCCGAGAGAAGAGATGTTCACCTTATTATCGCTGGTAAAGATGATGGTGATGGTTATGAAAATAAAGTCAGAGCATGGATAAAAGAATATAATCTTAATAACTCTGTAACTTTTACAGGGTTGGTTACAGGTATGGATAAATTGTTGCTTTTCTACGGAAGCGATATTTTTGTTTTACCTTCTTATTCGGAAAATTTTGGAGTAGCTGTTATTGAAGCGATTTATTGTGGATGTCCAGTTGTCATATCTGATAAAGTGGCTCTATCGGAAGAAATAAAGTATAATAACGCTGGAATAATTGTAAAAACAAATCTGGAAAGTATATATCAAGGAATGAAAAAACTTCTTGAGGATGAAAATTTAAGGAAAACGGTTTCCGAAAATGGCAAAAAAATGGTAAAAGAATATTATGATATAGAAGAAGTTGCTGATAAAATGATAGAAATGTATAAAGAAGCAGTTATGGAAAGTAAGGAGTGAAGAGTGAGGAGTGAGGAGAAAAAAGTGAAGAGTGAGGAGTGAGGAGAAAAATGGATAAGCCGTATAAAATGTATAGAGATTATGGCTGGATAAATAACAAAACCCATGCCCATAACTACATTTTACCAGTAATATTAAAAGTTATAGCTAATACCAAAATCAGTAAAAACTCATTGATATTAGATGCAGGTTGTGGTGGAGGATATGTTTTAAATGAACTTTTTAAAAAGGGTTATAAAAATATTTATGGCTTTGATTTATCAGAGTCAGGAATAAAAATAGCGCGTAAAGAATATGCCGAAATAAATGATAGATTTGAAAAACATGATTGTTATCTTGAAAATTTGCCTTCTTCTTTTCCTAAAGCTAATTATGATATTGTTTTATCAGTAGAAGTAATAGAACATTTATATGACCCTAAACTTTATTTGAGAAATATAAATTATTGGTTAAAAAAAGATGGTATTTTAATTATAACAACGCCATATCATGGCTATATCAAGAATCTCGTTTTAAGTGTTTTTAACGCTTGGGACAAACATTTTACAGTGAACTGGGATGGCGGACACATAAAATATTTTTCTAAGAAAACTTTATCTGCTATGTTAACAGAAAATGGTTTTTCTGTATTAAGATTTCATGGGAGTGGTAGAGTTCCATTTTTATGGAAATCAATGATAATAGTTGCGAGAAAAATATGAAACTTCCAATTTCAGTTATCATTCTCACTTATAACGAAGAAAAAAACATAGAGGACTGTCTAAAAAGTGTTTATGGGTGGGTTGAAGAGATTTTCATAGTTGATTCTTTCTCTACAGATAAAACCCTGGAAATTGCAAGAAAATACACAAATAAGATATATCAGCATCCTTTTGAGAACCATGCTAAGCAGTTCAATTGGGCACTGGAAAACCTGCCGCTTAAGGGGAAATGGATAATGCGGCTGGACGCAGATGAACATATCCTGCCTGAATTGAGGGGGGAACTTATCGCCAAATTGAGCGGGTTCGGCGACGAAGTGTCAGGCCTCTATTTCAAGAGACGGGTTTATTGCCTTGGGAAATGGATAAGGCACGGCGGTTATTATCCGACATGGCTTTTAAGGATATGGAGAAATGGTAAAGCCCGCTGTGAAGAAAGGTGGATGGACGAGCATATAAAGATTGAGGAAGGGAAAACTCTTTTTCTCAAGAACGATATTGTCGATGATAACAAGAAAAACCTTCACTGGTGGACTAGCAAGCATAATAATTATGCTACAAGAGAAGCCATAGATATCCTGAACCTTAAATATGATTTTTTTAATGGTGACAATGTGCCTTCCCGGGTGCTGGGAACGCAGGAAAAGAGGAAAAGATGGCTAAAGGAGAATTTTTACTCCAAAATGCCACTTTTTTTTAGGCCTTTCCTGTATTTCCTTTACAGGTATTTCTTGAAACTTGGTTTCCTCGATGGCAAAGAGGGACTTATATTTCACTTCCTTCAAGGTTTCTGGTACAGGTTTTTAGTGGACGCTAAAATTTACGAAATAGAAAAAAAAGCGAAAGAAGAAAATAAACTAGTGAAACAGGTGATAGAAGAAATGTATGGCATCAAACTCTAATAACTTTAAACAACCTCCGAGGTTACTTACGGTAAGGATAAGTATATGAACAGGGTTGATTTATCAAAATTTAACAACAGATGGTACAATCCCGGCAGTAAACTCAAACGCTTTTTGTGGTATTTTGTTAATCTCTTATTTTTTAAAACATCTATTCCATATCCTTCAAAGCTCAAAGTTTTTACTTTAAGACTTTTTGGCGCAAAAGTTGGTAAAGATGTTGTTATAAAACCAAACTTAAATATCAAATACCCATGGTTCCTTGAGATTGAAAATAATGTCTGGCTTGGTGAAGGTTTATGGATAGATAATTTAGCTGATGTGAAGATAGGAAACAATGTATGTATTTCTCAAGGCGCTTATATTCTAACAGGGAATCATAATTATAAAAAAGAGACTTTTGATCTGATTTTAAAACCTATTATTATTGAAGACGGTGTTTGGGTTGGCGCTAAGGTTATTGTATGTCCGGGTGTTGTATTAGGAACGCATAGTATTATAACCGCCGGCAGCGTTGTTACAAAAAATACTGAACCTTATAGAATATATCAGGGCAATCCTGCTGTAAAGGTTAGAGATAGAGTTATTGAGTAATATCTTAATTATAAGATGAAAATATCAATTATAACTCCGGTTTATAATAATAGAGAAACTATCTCCGATTGTATAAACAGCGTTTTAAACCAGAGTTATAAAGATATTGAATATATAATAGTTGATGGTTGTTCAGATGATGGCACAATAGAAGTAATTAAAAATAATCCAAATATTGGGAGAATAAAGTTAATTAGCGATAGAGATAAAGGACTTTATGATGCAATAAACAAGGGAATAAAATTATCAACCGGAGAAATTATCGGTTTTCTGCATTCAGATGATTTATATGGAAATAATTATATTGTTGAAAAAGTTGTTAATATACTTAAGCAAAATGAAATTGACGGAATATATGGCGATATTCAATATGTAGATAAAAATAATATTAATAAGGTTATACGGAATTGGATAGCAGGTGAATATTATCCAGAAAAATTCAAATGTGGCTGGCATCCGCCACACACAACGTTATTTTTAAAACGAGATATATATGTAAAATACGGTTTATATAACGATAAGTTCTATATATCTGGGGATTATGAAATAATGTTAAGATTTATACATAAATATGGGATAAAAATTAAATATCTCCCAGAGGTTTTGGTAAAAATGAGGATGGGGGGTAAAAGTAATAAAAGTATCAGGAATATATTAATTCAAACAATCGAGGACTATAATGCGTGGAAGATCAACGGATTACGAGGGGGATTGTTAGCCGTAATACTTAAGAAATTAAGGAAAATACCGCAATATTTTTAGATGGTGTGAGATGATGATGTAATTGGGGATGAATTATAAAACATATATAATATTATTTCTATTATCTGGTATAACAGCATTATTACTTACTCCCCTGCTTATAGAGTTGGCTAAGAGGCTGAATATTGTAGATAAACCGGGGGTTAGGAAGGTGCATAAGAAACCGATGCCGCTGTTAGGCGGGGTTGCGGTGGTTTTGGCAATGTGGCTGCCTGTTGTGTTGTTATGCTTTTATGATAACTTTGTTGTCAAAGCGTTTAAAGCAAGAATATGGGATGTTATAATAATATTTTTTTGCAGTATGATTATGTTCGTTGTTGGATTGATTGATGATATAAAAGGTTTAAACGCGCGTCAAAAATTTGCTGTTCAAGTTCCAGTTGCTTTGATTTTAGTAATTTCAGGGATTCAATTTGGAAGTATAACTATTCCTGGAATTGGCGGCGTAAAATTAGGTTATTTAGGACCTATTATTACCTTTATATGGGTTGTGGGGGTATGCAATGCAATTAATATAATTGATGGGTTAGATGGATTAGCGGCTGGAGTAGTTATGTTTGCGTCGTTGACTAATGCAATTGTGGCGATTATTAATGGGAATGTGATGGTAGGAGTATTGATGATTTCGCTTGCCGGCGCTTGTTTAGGTTTTTTGCGATATAATTTTTATCCAGCAAAGATTTTTCTTGGCGATGCGGGCAGTCTATTTCTTGGAATGACGCTTGCGGTTACGAGTATACTTGGCGCTCAGAAAGGGACTATGGCGGCGTCATTGCTTATACCTGCGATTATCTTAGGTTATCCGGTGATTGATACATTGCTTTCTATGATTAGGAGGTTTTTAAAGGGAAAAAGTATGTTTTCAGGTGATCGCAGGCACATACATCATCGTCTTGTGGAGTTACTTGCTGACCAGAGGAAAGCGGTATTTATTATTTATATCGGGTCAATTATTTTTTCCGGATTAGCAATAATGATAGTGATGGAAAATAATTTTGGTGTGGCAATAGGTTTTCTTCTCATTGGGATTCTGCTTTTTGTATGTCTTAAGAGCCTTGGATATGCAGATACTTTGCAAAGGATGTTGTCCGAGAACGAGCGGTATGAATTTAAGGCGGTCGAGCATTTAGGGCGGGCTGTATTTTACCGTGTGCTTGGGGCAAATAATTTGAAAGAGATTGCAGACCAATTTGAATTTATATGCAAGAATTATTCAGCGCCGGGATATTTATTTGAGATGAACGGTCAAGGCAATGATAATTTTAAGAATAATTGGTTTTTAAATACAACAGTTGAGTCTGATGCAAAAAATGGAGTATTGCATTCGGATTCTTTTGAATTTGAAGACACAGGTGCGCATATAGTTTTTTACCATAATGGCGAGAATGACGATTTAGAGATTGAAAAGAGGAATATGCTTAGCGAGATTGCAAAAGCCGCAAACGAACGAGTTAAAGAAATTTATAATGGTAATAAAAATGGGAACGGTAAAAATTTGTAAATGGATTAATTTCAATTATAATCCTTGACCTTGCGCGGCAGATGATTGAGTTGAGCGGGTTGAGACCGGGGATAGATATTGAGATAAAGTTTACGGGACCGCGTCCCGGAGAAAAATTGTTTGAGGAGCTTTTTTATGACAAGGAAAAACATATCCCGACAAAGCACCCAAAGATAATGCGATTTACTGGTAAACCACCTTCTTATGAGTCAATTGCTTCATTCTTCAGCCAGATAAAGCCGCTTCTTCATAACGGCGATTCGAGACTTCTTAAATCTCGCCTTCAAAAAATCATTCCAGAATACACTCCGCAGGCATAGTAGAGGAGGAGAACATTATTAAGACAAAGGAGGTTAAATCCACAGAGGGGGGCTGTTTTTATCCACAATGCGGGAGAAATACAGAGTTAAACCACTCGTATAGCGGGTTTTTATTTTGTGTTTTTCTGTGTTAGGTTTTCGGAGAGGGTGACGGGTTTGTTTTTTTCAAATTTGATTGTTATGACGTTGTTTTTGTAGCGGACGGGGTAGGTTTGGTTTTTGTCTGATGTGATGATAGCGTATTGGAGTGAAGAGTTTTTCCAGAAGATATCTACTGTGAAAGCGCCGCGAGCGCGCAGACCTTTTACGTAGCCGTTTTTCCAAATATTTGCCGGGAGAGCAGGGAGGAGTTCGATTTCGTTGTTATGGCTTTGGAGGAGCATTTCTGAGATTGCTGCGGTTATGCCGAAGTTGCCGTCCATTTGCATAGGGGGGTGGTTTCCGAGGAGGTTGGGGAGTGTGTTGTATTGGAGGAGTGAGTGAATCATATTGTAGGCTTTTTCTGAGTTGAGTAGTCTTGCCCAGAGGGCGCAGCGCCAAGCCCAAGCCCATTCTCGGCGGCTGTCGCCGCTTGTTCCGCGCGCTTCAAGAGAGGTTTGAGCGGCGTTTGCCCATTGCGGGGTTTTTCTGACTGTGATTTGCTTGCCGGGGTAGACTGCGAAGAGGTGTGAGGTGTGGCGGTGGTTGTCTTTTGGGTCGTCTCTATCTATCATCCATTCCTGGAGTTGTCCCCATTTGCCGATTTTTGGTCCGAGCAGATGGTCGCGCATAGAAGCGATTTTGTTGCGGTATTCTGGTTCAACATTTAGGACTGTTGATATCTCAACAAAGTCGTTAAAAAGTTCCCAAACGATCTGCTGGTCGTGGGAGACGCCGTCTTCTCGCGGTCCGTGTTCAGGCGACCAGCCGTTGGGGACGACGAGTGTGCCATCGGGGAGTGTTTTGAGTCTGTCTTCCCAGAATTCGCAAATCTCTTTCATCATTGGATAGGCGATGTTTTTGAGGAAATTAGTGTCTTGAGTGAAGGCGAAATGTTCGTAGAAGTGGAGCGCGTACCAAGCGCTTGAAGGGAGGTTCCATTGCCAGCCGTGGCCGCCGAAGATGTTGTGCGATGTTCGCGCTGTCCAACCTCTGACGTTTCCGAATGCGGCGCGAGTTGCGTTGCGGCTTGGTTCGCGCATAGCCATTACAAGGTCAAAGAACGGGAGGTGGCATTCTGGCAGGTTGGCAGGTTCTGCGAGCCAGTAGTTCATCTGGATATTGATGTTTGAATGGTAATCTGATGACCATGGCGGGTTGTTGCTGTTATTCCACAGGCCTTGAAGGTTTGCCGGCAGACCTGGGCGGCGCGATGATGAGATAAGCAGATAGCGGCCGTATTGATAGAGCAATGTTTCAAGTTCGGGGTCAAATGCGTTGTTTTTATAATTTTCAACCCGTTTGTATGTGGGCAGAGATGTTAGTGATTGGTCTGAATTGCCGAGCCAGAGTGATACTCTGCCAAACAATTTTTGGTAATCTGCAAGGTGGCGGGCATAAAGTTTTTGCCAGTTCATTTTTGAAGCCGAGTCTAATTGTTGAATCAATTTTTGGCGCGGATGCTCTCCTTTCCACTGTTTTGAGTAGTCCATAATATAACTTGTTCCTGCGGCGAGGAGGATAAGGACTTCATTGCAATTTTTTACAGCGACGCCATTTGGTGCAGGTTCAATTTTGCCTCCGCGATTGACGATTATTTTAGACCGCGCTTCATATTCAAGTCCATTTGGCAATTTGCCTTCAAACCAGAGTGTATTATTTTCTATTGATGTTTTTTCGTTGTGTGCGCCTTTTAACTCTATTAGGGCGGATATATTGCTGGATGATGCGTTTCCTTTTTTTGCAGTTAGTCTGATCACGATAACATTGTCTGGATAACTTGCGAAGACCTGTCTGGTGAAGAGAATGTTGTTTTTTGTGAAGGTGGTGGTTGCGGTTGCGGTTGTTAGGTCAAGTTCACGACGGTAATTAGAGATATTTGCAGGGGTTGCAGGCTGAATATCGGTAATAAATAGGCTTCCAAAGTTTTGATATGCGCCCATAGTTTTGTAGTCGCCGGATGGATTTTCATCGCCTGTCCAGAGTGAGTCTTCGTTGAACTGGATTTCTTCTTTTTCTACGCCGCCGTAGACCATACAGCCTAATCTTCCGTTGCCGAGCGGCAATGCCTCTTCAGACCATTTAACCGCAGGTTTATCAAACCAGATGGTCAGATTTTTTTCTTCTGCAACGGCGGTCGCAAGTATAAAGAATATATAGGTTAACGAGATGAGCGATTTTTTCCTGTTCATAAAAACTCAGTGGTTTAATTTTAAAATTATTAGCGATTTTAAATAGGCTGGAATAATATTCAACAAATTAATTTGCGTGGGGAGTATTTATAGAGCTCTGAGTGTTGAACCCGGTGTTTGGTATTGAAGCCGATCAAAATAGAAGGTTATTTACCGTATGAATCCAATAGTCTAAAATCAATCTTTGTCAACCCATTCGGGGTTTGTTCTATACAATATTGTTAGTTGTAAAAATATTTTCACAAATCTGATTTTACCCAAAATTATAATTGGATGGAATTGCAACTATTCTGGTATAAAATTGGTTTGTAAAATCCAAAAATTGCTGGCTATATTGAAACACAAAAATATTATTGTAATTTAGGTGAAACTGATTTTTATTGACCTTAAGCGAATTTGTTAGAAATATATAACGATTATGTTTGCAGGTTTTAGAAAATATCAAAAATGGATATGGGTCGGCGCCATCATAGTGGTTATACCGAGCTTTGTAATATTCTTTTCTCCGGACGCAAGGTTTCGCCGAGACCGGAGAGAGGTTAGTTTAGGTTCAATCAATGGCAAAGCCATTACACCTGAACAATATCTGAACGCGAAGAAAGAGGCGTATTTGAGCTTTTTCTTCCGTCACGGTCAATGGCCCGACCGTAGCGAAGCGGTGAAGCAATACGGTTTTGACGAGGAGCGCGAGACCTACGGCAGATTGTTGCTGGTTGAAGAATTGAACAATTTGGGAGTAAATGTTTCTACGGAGACTGCGGCGGCTCTTGCGCGGGATTTTTTGATTCGTATTGCCGGCACAAATGCACCGCCGAATCAGGTTCTTGAGGTTTTATACCAGAAAATATTGCGTCCGAACGGTCTTACAAAACTTGATTTTGAAAGATATATAAGGCATGAAGCCGGGATTTTCCATCTTGTTTCGGTAGCTGGTGTTCCGGGCAAACTTGTTACGCCGCAGGAGGCGGAGCAGATTTATCGGCGAGAAAATCAAGAAGTGCTTGTTGATGTGGTGTTTTTCAACGCATCAAATTACCTTGCTTCGGTTTCCAACCCTGATCCGCAGACCTTGAGCCAGTTTTATTCAAACAATATGGCGAGTTATCGTTTGCCAGAGCGGATTCAACTTGCCTATGTTAAATTTGATCTAACAAATTATTTCAAAGAAGCAGACGCCGAATTGTTAAAGGTAACCAATCTAACACAGCGATTAAGAGAGGTTTATCTGCAACGTGGAACAAATTACTTCACAGATTCAGAGGGCAAGCCGTTATCCGAGCAGGCTGCTCTTGAACAGTTGAAGGATGAGTTTAGAAAAAATGTGGCGCGCGATTTTTCAATTAAAAAGGCATTTGAATTTGTAAATAAACTGCCTGAAAACGGAGCAAATCTGCAGACCTTTTTAGCAATCGCTTCAAGCAATAACATTGCCGTTCATTACACCGAGCCGTTTGATGAAGAGGGTCCTGAAAATATGAAGGTCCCAGATAAATTTACTCGCATTGCATTTAGCCTCACAAAAGAGGAGCCTGTTTCACTAAGCCCTGTTGAAGCAGAGGATGGGACATACGTAATTGCCCTTAAAGACAAATTGCCGAGCACTGTTCCGCCGCTCAATGCTATAGAGGATAAGGTAATTTCCGATTATAAGAGACAACAAGCCATTGATATTGCGCAGACACGCGGCAGAATCTTTTATAACACGTTGACAAATGCGCTCGCGGCAAAGAAAACTTTTACAGAGGTCTGCCTTGAATCTAAGTATAATCCAGTTTCATTACCGGCATTTTCTCGCAGCACGAGGACGCTTGAGAAGATGCAGTTGCCAATAGGACTTGCCGAAATAAAGAGGGTGGTGTTTGACCTTGAACCCGGAAAAGCAAGTCAGTTCATCCCGACGCGCGAAGGCGGAATGATTGTCTATTTAAGATCGGTGCTGCCGATTGATGAACAGAAATTGAACAAAGAACTGCCCCAATTTATCACGAGCATCACTCAAACACGGCTTTATGAAGCCGCAGATTTGTGGCTGCAAAAACAACGTCAGGCTATGCAAATGGTTATTCCTGAACGAAAGCGGGATAACAAAGGTTAATCTGGCTTGACTGTAACCAGTATAATATGGATGTAAAACCATCCGGCAAAAACGCTATCATCAAACTTTCAGCGCCTGAATATAACAAATTCTGGGAAATTCAGGTGCTTTATGAAGATGAATATTTAATGGCGATCAACAAGCCAGCCGGATTGCTTACATCACCCGACAGATATGATCCAAAACGTCCCAATCTGATGAAACTTCTACACGCTGGTATTGAACAGCAAAAGGATTGGGCGGCGGGGCGCGGTTTAAAATATTTAATGAATCCGCACCGGCTTGACATTGAAACCACAGGGATTCTGCTACTGGCTAAAAACAAGGAGATATTAACCGCTTTGACAGACCTTTTTGGCACTGAAAAGATATCAAAAAAATATATCGCGATAGCACACGGTAATCCCGATAACGATGAGTTTGAAATAAATGTTATGATTGCGCCAACCCCGCGCAAGCCTGAGGTTATGCGGGTTGTGAGGAAAAGGGGGAAGCAATCAATAACCCGTTTTAAAGTGCTGGAACGTTATGCCGGTTACACATTGTTTGAATGCGCTCCTGTTACAGGCAGAACACACCAGATACGGGTTCATTTAAAATATGCAGGCTTTCCAATAGTTGGCGATTCTCTCTACGGCGGGATGCCTCTGATGCTTTCTACGTTGAAACCGGATTACAAAGCCTCAAAAGGCGAGATTGAGCGACCCATTATTTCAACAGTAGCCCTTCACGCGAAGGAGATTCAGTTCATCCATCCTGCAACAGGTGAAACGATTTTAATAGAGGCGCCGCTTCCAAAATCGCTGATGGTTGCGATAAAATATTTAAGACAGTACGCAACCGCCGCTGTTTATTCGCGCAGAAAATCCTGATTTAGGAACGTGTCGGGTCTAAAATTCTAAAACTGTTTGTAATAACGTTTAACGTCATCAACCTCCGCCGCATCCTGCCAGTAAGTTTTTTTAGTCCTGTCAAAATTTTTAGGGAATGAATCTTTTGATAAAACTCTTCTAATGATGCCAAACGGAGTTAATATCAAGAAGAAGAAAAGGATTAAGACCAGATTGCTTACAACGATGCCAATGCAACTGCCGATAAAATACCAGAGTATATAAAACGGTTTGCTTATTTGCGGCAGAATATAGAAGAGCAAACCTGCGCAAAAACCGATTCCACCTAAATACAGAGAGAGGTTTAGATTTGCGTTCCAGATGCCGCTTTTTATCCAGCCTAAAAATAAAAAGACTACAGCGATTATGGGAAACCCTATCAAGAGGCTTAACGCGAATTTTCTTCTCTCATTGATATCTGGCTTCCAGTTTATTTCTTTAAACGGGTTTATCATAATGTTTAATCAAGGCTGAATGAGTCTAAATATTTTTTCTTTGTTTCGGCATCCATCTGTTTTTGTTCGGATTTATAAAGGACGCAATTTTCAAGCACCAGCATATCCATATCAGTTGCCAGAAAACACTTACAGGCATCCTGCGGTGTGCAGACGATCGGCTCGCCGCGGATATTAAAACTTGTATTGATTATCACGCCGCAACCGGTTTGTTTTTTAAACTCCTTCATCAATCTATAGAATCTGCGATGCCTTTTCTCGTCAACGGTCTGAATTCTTGCCGACATATCAACGTGAGTTACAGCCGGGATGGATGAACGTTTAACATTTACCCTTTTTCTAAGGTCTGGGTCTTTCATCATTCGTTTTTGTTCTTCTGTCAAGTTGCATCTAAGTTCTTTCCTAACGTCAGCGACTAACAACATATAAGGCGATTCCCTATCCAGTTCAAAATAATTAGAAACATCTTCAATTAACACGCACGGGGCAAATGGTCTGAAAGATTCGCGATACTTAATGCGCAGATTCATAGTGGACTGCATAGTTTCATTTCTGGCGTCGCCTATAATGCTTCTTGAACCAAGCGCTCGCGGACCAAATTCCATCCTCCCGTAAAACCATCCCACGACCAGTCCATCAATCATTGCCTTCGCCGTGCGTTCAAGCAGTTCGGATTCGTTTTCAAAGAAGTGATACTTCAAGTTCTGGTTCTCCAAAAAATTTTTAATTTCCTCGTTTGTAAAACTTGGACCGAGCAGAGAGCCTTGTTGAAAATCTTCGCCGTTTGTTATTCTTGGATTGTCAAGAAGTTGATAATGGACAAACAGCGCCGAGCCAAGAGCGCCGCCGGCGTCGCCTGCCGCAGGTTGAATCCAGATATCGTCAAAAATGCCAGACCGCAAAATCTTTCCATTCGCTACGCAATTTAACGCCACACCTCCAGCAAGACATAGATATTTACACCCGGTAAGTTCTTTGGCTGTTTTTGCCATTCTAAGCATTGCCTCTTCAGTTACCGCTTGAATAGACGCGGCAATATCCATCTCGCGCTGAGTGATAAATGATTCTGGTTTTCTCGGTGGACCGCCAAATAATTTGTCAAATTCTCTGCTTGTCATCGTTAACCCCTGGCAATAATTAAAATACTTCATATTCATTGCCAGAGAACCATCTTCTTTAAGGTCTACAAGTTTATCTAAAATTAAATCTACATATTTCGGTTCTCCATATGGGGCAAGCCCCATTAGTTTATATTCTCCGCTATTTACTTTGAATCCGGTAAAATAGGTAAAAGCGCTATAGAGCAGTCCTAATGAATGCGGAAAATGGAGTGTTTTAAGCAGTTTAATCTTATTCCCTTTTCCAATCCCAATGCTTGCTGTGTCCCACTCGCCAACGCCATCAGCAGTGATTATTGCCGCTTCTTCAAAAGGCGAGGGGAAAAACGCGCTTGCTGAATGAGATTCGTGATGCGAGGTAAAAACGATCCCTTTTTGATAACGATTATTTAGAGATTTTCTAATTTCCTTTGGCAAATGAAGTTTTGTCTTTAGCCATAAAGGCATAGCCATCATAAATGATTTTAATCCAGCAGGGGCATAAGCAAGGTAAGTCTCTATCAATCTATCAAATTTTAACAACGGTTTATCATAAAAAACCACGTAATCAAGGTCTTCAGGATTTAACTTAGCCTCTTTCAAACAATAATTTATTGCGTTTACTGGGAACCGGAAATCGTGTTTTACCCGCGTAAATCTTTCTTCTTGCGCTGCGCCGACAATATGTCCGTCTATTACGAGCGCAGCGGCGCTGTCGTGATAAAACGCAGATATCCCGAGTATTTTTTTGCCTGAGCCCATTGTGATTTTTATCAGTTGTCAATACTTAATAAACTAATTATGGAAATACTTCAATAAAAAGAGAGTGTATATAGGATTTTATTAATCAGGAGAGCGCTTTATACAATTCATACATTAAAAAATGGATTGTTTTTCATCTCTTCGCCCACAGTTGTTAACGGACCGTGCCCGGGACAGACCAATGTATCCGGCGGCAATGAAAATAGGTTTTCAATAATAGCCTTTTTTACAGATTTTGCCTCTGTTATCAGCCTTCCCATTGAGCCGGCGAAAAGCGCGTCGCCAACAATTGCCGCAGTGCCTCTATTTTCCCATCCGTTGACTATATACACGATTGAATCGTATGTGTGTCCTGGCAGCGGCGCAGCAGTGATTGTGAAGTTTCCAAATCTGATTGGCGGTTTGTTTTTTTCGTAAAGCGCTTCATTCAAGGTTTTAAAATTTTCTCTGTAGATTTTGATTTTCGGAAATACGCTCTCAAAAAAATTTGCCAGCCCGCAATGGTCTAAATGATTGTGCGTTATAAAAAGATATTCTAACTCAAGCGAGTTGTTTTTTAATTCTTCAATTATTAAGTTCTCATCAAAGCCGGTATCAAAGAGCGCCGCCTTTTTAGAGCCCGGTTCCCATAGAAGGAAACAATTTACCGTGTTGTTTGAACAGGTGGAGGTTATTACCCGAAGTTCGCGCCAGTTCCTTAAATCAACTTTATCCGGCCTCCAACCACGGGCGAGGTTTTCAAGTTTATTACAATCAAGGTCTAATGCTTCAGATAGTCGTTTGAAGTCCGGCGCAATTTTATACTCTCCGGTTTGTAGAAAGTTATTGAAATTAATCAAATCCATGCCAGCCGCTTTTGCCGCAGCCATAATCGGGAAGTTAGCCATTTCAATGGCTTTTCTAATCACATCTCCGATATGGTCTTCAAGATTATTCATAGTTCAGATTTTTTGCCGCATTTTCTGCAAGTATCTCAAGCCAGTATACGGCGTTTTTTTGCGCGTTTTCAAACTCTGTCAATTCCAAAAGCGATAATGTCTTATTAAAACATTTTTTAATTTCATCAGGATTTGAAACTCTTCCTGCAAGCCCGATGCAGATTTTACCGTGTTTTTTACAGAGTTTAGCAATCTCGCCAACGCCCTTTCCCATTGCTGTCGAAGCGTCAATTGACCCTTCTCCCGTGATTATTATATCGCAATTTTTAATACGATTTTCCAGACCCGATAACTGGCTGAATAGTTTAAACCCCGATACAGGTTTTGCGCCGACAAATGTCATTAAACCATATCCCAATCCGCCAGCAGCCCCTGAGCCTGGTGTTTCATTAAAGTTTTTATTTAAATCTTTTTCCGCTATTTTAACAAGCCGTTTTAAAAAACTCTCAGCCAGCGGAATCTCTTCTTTTTTGAGTCCCTTTTGAGGACCGTAAATCCTTGAACAACCTTTTTTCCCGAGAATCTTATTTTGCACATCTACCGCGACAATTACTTCCCCCGTGATTAAATTTTTCGCCGGCGGCTTGATGCTTTCTAACTTTGAAAGGCCAGTCCAGTGATGAATTTCATTACCGTATCTATCACAGAATTTCCAACCTAACGCGCGAGCCATTCCAAATCCTCCGTCATTCGTCGCGCTGCCTCCTATGCCAATAAATATCTTTGTCGGTTTTTTCAAAAAAATCTTTTTTAAAACAATTCCAAGTCCGAAGGTGTCAAGTTCAAGCGGGTTCTGTTTTTCCGCAGGCAACATAGCAAGCCCGATCACGCGCGCCGATTCCACCACGGCGATTTTTTGACGCTGATTCCACCAGTATTTAACTCTGCGCGGGGTATGCGAGGCATCTACAGAATTAATTATAACTGTTCGGCAATTAAGCAAACGACTGACAACCTCGCCAAATCCATCACCGCCATCGCTCATCGGCAGAACCTCGCAAAAGTCCTGCCGCCTCGCCTTCTTCCATCCTTTTTTAATTGCTTCCGCTGCGGATAAAGCCGTTAAAGTGCCTTTAAATTTATCCGGGACAATCAGGATACGCAATCGGTTGTTATAAACACTGGACATAACGGACTTATTTTGAAGTGAAACTCTGGCAACCGTCAAACAGATTTGAAAATTAAAAGGCCGGCTATTGCCGACCTTTTATTATTAGGATAATTTGATTTGCGATTAAAACTTTATTCGTATTTGACCCCGCAACCGTAAGGCTTTGTCTGTTTAACTTCCACAGGTTTGCCCGAAAGAAGGTTCTGCAGCGCCTCTTTGACGTAATTTCGCGCCGTTCTTGGATCGCCGCTTGTCGCAGGACGATCATCAATCGCCCCGTTATACGCAACATTCCCATCCTTATCCACGATTACAATATGCGGCGTCGTCTTCAATCCGTACGCCTTTCCCACTTTGCCGTCGCTATCATCAATCCACGCCGTCGCTTTCATCTTTTGAGATTCAAACTCTTTTTTGGCTTGCTCCGGCGATCTATGACTCGGGTTTTTAGGGTTAACAGAATTCACAACAAGCCAGACAACGCCTTGGCCTGTCGCCCAACCCTGCAATTCTTGCATTGCGCCGCTCTTAAAGTGATTGGCGCAGAATGGACAATCCAGATTATAGGATTCAAGGACGACAATTTTGCCTTTGTAATCGGCAAGTTTATGAATCTTTCCATTGATATCCTTTGCCGTGAACTCCGGGGCAGTCTGTCCAACAACAGCCTCCCCGCGCGCTATGTTTAGTCCGAACGCAACACTGATTATTATGGGTAGGATTGCCTTTTTCATATTAGATACCTTTCTTTTTATTATTATAGCATCTACTTAATATATACACAAAATATTGATATTTGCAAATATTGTTATTATATAATCAAAATATGTTGAATATTCTTTTCATTGAACGATTTTTAAAATGGAATTAAAAATTAATACCTATGAAAAAAATTAGTAGATTGAAGAAGCCATTTATACACAAGAATTTCCTTTTGCAGACGAAACAGGCTCAAAAATTATATCACGAGTTTGCTTGCGATTTGCCAATTATTGACTATCACTGTCATCTGCCGCCCGAACAGATTGCAGCTGACCATCGGTTCAAAAACCTTACCGAAATCTGGCTTTACGGCGACCACTATAAATGGCGCGCTATGCGGAGCAACGGTGTTGCGGAAAAATATTGCACAGGCAACGCGACCGATTGGGAGAAGTTCTTGAAATGGGCTGAAACCGTTCCTAAAACTTTAAGGAATCCGATTTATCACTGGACTCATCTTGAATTAAACCGACCGTTTGGCATCAACGACCGCCTTTTATCCCCGGAAACCGCTGAAAGCATCTGGAACGAATGCAATGAAAAACTCGCCCGACCAGAGTTTTCAGCAAGGGGAATTATGAAACAGATGAATGTGGTTTTAGTATGCACCACAGACGATCCTATTTCAGACCTTGCCGCTCATAAAAAAATAGCAGAAGACAAAACATTTGACATAAAGGTGCTTCCAACGTGGCGTCCTGACAGGGCGATGTTGATTGAGCGGGGCAGGGAATTCAATGATTATATAGATAAACTTGGGGAAAGCGCGGGGGTTGAGATTAAAAAGATTGATGACCTGATTCTGGCTTTAAGAAAGAGGCAGGACTTTTTTGCCTCTGCCGGGTGCAAACTCTCCGACCACGGAATTGACACCGTCTATGCGGAAGAATACACCGAAAGCGAGATTTCAAAGATTTTTGAAAAAGCCCGTTTGAATAAAGCCGTTTCAACGGAAGAGACCATAAAATACAAGTCCTGGATTTTATATGAATTGGCATTGATGAACTGGGAAAAAGGCTGGGTTCAGCAATTCCACATCGGCGCAATGCGCAACAACAACACCCGACTTTACAAACTTGCCGGAGCGGATATCGGATGCGATTCAATCGGCGACCCGCAGATAGCGCTGCCATTGTCGCGATTTTTGGACAGGCTTGATTGCCAGAATAAATTGACAAAAACTATTCTTTACAATCTAAATCCCTGCCATAACGAAGTAATCGCCACGATGTTGGGCAATTTTCAGGATGGAACTGTTCCGGGTAAAATGCAGATGGGCAGCGGATGGTGGTTTTTAGACCAATTGGACGGAATGACCCGCCAGATAGAAGCCCTTTCGCAAATGGGACTTTTGAGCAGATTTGTCGGAATGCTGACAGATAGCCGTTCCTTCCTTTCATACACACGCCACGAGTATTTTCGCCGTTTGCTTTGCAATATTTTAGGAAGCGATATGGAACGCGGACTTATACCAAACGATTTTGAAATGGTCGGCAAAATGGTTCAGGACATCTGCTACTACAACGCGCGCGAGTATTTTGGTTTTTTTGACAAATAATTTTTATCCAAGAATAGACGGATTTTAAATTAAAACCTCTTGTCCAACTGCAAAATACAAGTTCAAACAAATTTGATTATTTTTCTATTCCCGAAAACGGATTGGATTTGACTACTTGCCAGATTAGTTTTTGCGCTGTTGTGGCTAACTCCCTGTCAACATTCCCATACGGCTCAACAGAAAGCCCTTCAGGAGACTCCTTGAACAAAGTCGCAAAAAACGTGCACCCGACAATGTATGAACCTGTTTCGTTTAGGTGGATGCCATCTTTATAAAGTTGATAAATATTTGAGTAACCTTTAACTTTCCCGTTCTTCATCCAGTCATCAAGTTCTGCAAACACATATCCAACCGGAACAAGAAGAACCGGTTTCTTCAAAAAAACTGTTTCTTTCCTGACCTCTCTTAAAAGAGTTTCAAAATAGCCGCGGCTCTCATTTGTCAAATCCCATCCCCCGGTATATTTGGCTTCCCAGCGTATTTTATAAGGATCAATTTTTGAGAGATCGTTTCCGCTGCCAGGTTTTGTGGGATCGTAATCATTCTTATCAAAAGGCACTCCCTTACCATTCACAGTTACTCTTGGCCAGCGCGCGTAAATGTAAATCTGAACATCCGGATTTTTCTCATACGCCATTTTAGCGAACTTTGTTATTAGCGCAACGTCGCCAAAGTCTTCCCCTGCTTGATTTTTACTATGAAGATGCCTGTCAAACGGCTGTAGAACCACAACATCCCAAGGATAGTCCTTCAATGCGCTTTTCCATGTTCCGAACGGCTGCTCGCGAAAACCGTCATCAGGATGGGTATAAATCCATTCCAGAGGAGCGCCCGGGATCATTGTCCGACCCCACACCATTTTAATCCCCCTTGATTCGGCAAGCTTTTTAAGAGAACCATACCGCACTGTGTCAGTCACGCTATTCCCGATAAAATATACCCTAACAGTCTTTTCTTCCGCTGCCGAGACTTTTGGCAAAGTCGGCGCGATTAATAAAAAGCCTATTATTAAAAACGTCCATTTTTTTAGCGCTTTCATAATTAAAAAAATCATTAACATTGCTCTGTAAAACTGCAACAAAAATTAAGGATGACTTTAAAATTTGCTGGATTATTAGCGTCGCACTCGGTGTTTGGTTTTAAAACCGATTAAAATACAACGTTATTTGACTGTATGAATCCAATAGCCTAATAGCAACTGACCTCAACCCCGTTGGGGTTTGTTCAAACCAGCGAGTTGTTGGTTGTAGAATACTTTCACAAATCTTATTTCCCCAAAAATATGATTTTTTAGAATGCTAATTATTCTGGAAAATTTCCAATTAAAACCTTTTCACTTTAAGATTGATTTGTTTATGCTATGAATAACTTCAAACCATAGCAATTATGAAGATATTAATAGCGGATGACGAGCCGTTGTTTATTACGGTTTTAAAAACAACACTTGAGAAATTGAATTACAACGTTTTTTCCGCCACAAATGGTAAGGTGGCTTTTGAATTGTGGAAAAGGGAAGAGACGCCGATAATAATTACCGATTGGTTAATGCCGGAGATGACCGGGATTGAACTGTGCGCCGCTATCAGAAAAGAAAAGCGGGATTTTTACACATACATCATTATCTTGACCGGGCTTGACACCAAAGATGCCTATATTAAGGGGCTTGAAGAAGGTGCCGATGATTTTATGATCAAGCCATTAGATGAAGCAATGATTGGCGCAAAGTTAAAAGTCGCCGAGCGAATCATCGGTTTAAACAATAGGCTTGATAATCTTGAAAAACTGCTTCCAATTTGTTCCTGGTGCAAGAGAATTCGCGCTGAAAAGTCGCAATGGATGTCTCTTGAAAATTATATAAAAGCCAGTGAAAAGGCTAAAATCAGTCATACGATTTGTCCTGAATGCGCAAGAAAATATTTTAGATCCGACAGCGCTTAACAGCGGCTATTTAGGGTGTTTATTGTTCCACAATGATTCTATAGATTTTGCCACTCTGGTTATTGACGTCTGAATCAAAAAAAGTTGTCCATTCGCTCAAAGCCTGTATAGCGCCGCTTGCGTTTAGCCAATCATAGCTATAATTTCCAATAAATTTGTATTGGACACGGTAATTATCTCCGCGAACTGAACGCCATAATATTTCTATCCCGCCAGTTTTAACTGAAATATTTTTAATTATTGGAGCAGATTTGACTATCGCGCCTAATTTAACTCTGTCGGCTCTAAATTTTTTAAACCCGGGATAAGGCAGGAGTTTGGCATGTGTCCCGTCTCCGTAGTAGTCGCGCGTTCCGCAATCGCTGACAACCTGAATTTCCGTCTCTTCGGTCCAGGGGTGCGGGGGCAATTCCACTATTCCTTCGGGGACCAGCCCTGATAGGTCTGCTGATCGTTCTTGCGGCGGATCGTTTGGCAATCCAGACCAGGTGTAAAGTTTAAAATCATCCGGATATTCTCCAGCGGAGTTTTTCGGGGTGCCTGCGATTATAATGTAGCCGTTTGAATCGCCCACGATATCGCGGATGCCTCTGCCAAAGAGGTCAATTTCTATAGGATCGCCAAAGATGGCTGAGCCTTCTGGGGCGTCGCTGCCAGCAAGGTTTGTAAAGTTTAATACTGGAATGATTAAAGCGTGGACTCTGTTTGTTGGGGGAACAATTGGCGCCCTAAGACCGATAAATGCCGCAGCCGGTCCATACATTGGCGCAGGCGCAGCCCCTTCAATGTTAAATCCCCACGGTGTTTTTGGGTTAACCCCATCCTGCGTGCTGTAGGCAAGGTTATAATAATTGCTGCCTTTTCTATGAACATTATTTATGTCCCAATTTACAAGGTCGGCTTTTAGGTAATCATAACGACCGATGTAAGTAAGTGTGGAATTTGTTCCTGCGCCATTTATGTCAGTTACAAAAATTCGCGCGCGATTTGTTCGTCCTTCACCAAGGTTTGCGTTAGAGTGCGCTCCAACCCAGTAAATTCTGTTTCCGATTCTGAATGCCGCTTCAATGTCAACCTCGCGCGGACGTTCTCCTTCAAAATCGGTTAAACCAAGATATGGCGTCATATAAAATCCCGCAATTGGGGCGCCGGACATTTTTCTTGGATAAATTCTAATAGTTTCGCCTTCGTCATCACCGACAAACATCCAGTCCTCGTCAATTGCTATCGCGGCTGAAGCGTCTGATGCGCCGGTTAAAAATATTCCGCCGGGTCTTCCAATTAGCGATGCGGCGTAAAAAACAGAGCGAACGCCGCTTCTTGTTCCATCTGAAACCGAGATCACAATCGTGGAATAGCCGACGCCTGTAGGTTCAACTTTTAATCCATATCTATATCCTGAAATATTTCTTACAAAAATATTTGTCTGTGAAACAACTGCGGGATTTATGTTTGTGACATTGATTGTCAGATATTGCGGCGCTGAAACCGTATTGCTGACAGTAAAATATACTTCCGGGTTTGTCGGATCGCCAACTACGCCGGAAAATGGTTCAATCTTGCTGATAATTAGATATTCATTGTTTGATTTTCCCGGGGTTAAATTTGATCCGTCAGGGAGGTTCGCGCTTGACCGTGATGGATCATATTCAACGGAGTTGCCCGAGATACCGGTCAATTGACCGAAAAACCAAGCGCTGGGAGAGAGCCTCGTCAAATTTTGTGGAATTCTCGTGGCTGCATCTGGGGTGCCCTGAGGCAAATTTAAAACCACTCCGCCATAAACTATATCGTTTGTCTTTCCGCTTGACCACCCGAGCGCGTCGTATACAAAGACATCTTTGCTTAAATCTTCAAGCGTTCCATCGTTATCGTCGTCAAGGTCGCGTCCTTGAACGGGCGGATTTGTTGTTGAAATAAGCATAAAACTCGCCGCGCCATTCAAAAGACCGCCGCCCTGGTTGCTAAATTCTGGCGCATAATAGACAGAAGTCGCCGCATCTGGTTGATACGGAGAGTTTGATGCGCACAAAAACAGCAGACCGTTGTTGCCGATCCGTTTACCGGTTAAATTATAAATGAAATCCGCTTTGCCCGGGTTCTTATCGCCGTTTCCATCTATAACAAGAAAATAGACATTCGTCATAACTGCTCCGGGCGTTCCTATAATTTCCACGAATTCATAAGGCGAATCTTCACCCGGCGGGTTTGATTTAATTTCATTTAACAGAATAAAATCGTTGTCTATGACATTGACGGTTACCTCCGGAACTATCGTTGCGGCAGGGTAATTCAAGTTGTCAAATGTCTCCGCAACCGTGTGAGTGATAATTGATTTATGATCTGCTGTCTCAACAATATTGTCGTCAACTGCTTTTAAATTAATCACCACAGCGTTAGTGTTTGAAAATGTGATTGAACAGATATTGCTGAAAGTTGAGCCGTTATTTGCGCTGACCAGCGTTTGCCCGTCGGTTGATATTCTAATTGTTACGAAACCAGACGGCTGGGTGTTTAGCCTGAGAGAATAATTTATCGTGCCGCCATTTTCTGAAATCGTTGGATTTGCAGGTGGATTGACGATAACACCGGGTATCATAAAATCTCCAAAATTTGGCGACCCGATATGATTTAACGGAGCCATTGCAAAACCAGTTGGCAATGTTGAACCCGGCGGACCAAGAATCCATAACGGAGCAGCGCCGCCAAGATTGTCGCTCACTACCCAATCGTTTACCGTGTAATTTGTTGTGTTTGCAAGCCGTCCTATGTATGAGGGGACAAAGTTTAATTCAAGAACCCAACCTGTTCTTGCGGTTGCGTCTGGATTTGCGCGGAAGTTAATCAATCCATAAGCAATATCGCCTGCGCCTGAAGAATCAAGTATCCCGACAGAATCCAGCACTACCCAGTTTGTAAACACCTCTGGGTCTGGTATGCCATCATTATTTGCATCAATATCCATTCCTATTGATGGTTTTGAAGAGGTTTGAATAAGCATAAATGTTACGGAAGGATTTTCTAATTCTGTTTGTCCGCCTTCGCCTTGATGTTTAATACTGCTGAAAGAACCGCTTCCCCATCCGGGTCCGCTTCCAGTATTCATCAACACCGTTGCGCCATCAGCAACGCTGTTTACATACGGCGAGCCCTTTTGCAATAGAACAATAAATCCGTTCCCGCCTATCCGCGCGCCTGAAAGATCAAACAAATTTTGGACAGTACCGGGATTCCCGTTAGCATCCCCTTCAATCCCCAGCAGGTAGGTGCCATCCGGCAGAAGATAATTTGGCGTTCCTCTTAATTCAATATATTCATTTGGCGTATCCGTTCCAGGCGGATTAAACAGAATTTCGTTAATGTAAATAGAAGCGAACAGTTGCGCGCCTGATAAAAAAGCAATAATGATGATAAACAATACCAATCTGAAAAACGGAATATATCTTGTCCATCTCATAAAAATTCATCATTCACGATTAAAATTTCGCTTAATTAGCCCGTTTTGTCTAATAGAAAAATTTCTCAAATCAATTATTCTCAAATAGATAACGCCGCTCGCATTGCTATCGGTTAAATGCGATAACTTCCATATTTTTCGCCTCGCAGCGCGAGGCTATATCACTTCATTTTTATGGAATTAACTTCTCCCGAACGCGGATTCTCTTATTTATTTGATTAGGGTTTAGGGACAGGTTCTCAATAAATCACTTTACACTTGAATTAAAATCTATAATAATTAAACGTTCTAATTTTGGACAGTGCATTATTGATTTATTCCTGCATTTGAAGGAATATGGCTAACAAATCAGAGATTGGCTGGAAGAGAACAACCCCTGAGGGCGAGGAATTGCAGGTCTTCGCAAGGCATAGCGGGGGTAGATGGTTATTTTTTTACCGCTATGAACGATACGAAAAATGGCAGGAATTGGAAAAGCCGTCGCTTGAGGATTGGCTTTTATTGCTTGACGCTGTGAGACGAAGGATTCCGAGACGTCTGTTTGAACCACAGGAAGAGATGCGGATAAAACGAACAATTTTACAGTATTATCCCGATGCCGAACTGGATTGAGAAAACATATCGTTTAATGACTAAAATGTAGAACAAACAAACTGTATGGCGCAACCGAAGATTATTGTAGTTGATGATGAAGACCAACTGAGAGTATTTCTTAAAACGATTCTCTCGGAGAACGGGTATCAAGTCTATGACTGCGCTACTGGCAGCCAGTTGAAGGAAACTATTAAGCAATTGACTCCAGAATTAATACTGCTTGATGTTAAGCTGCCGGATGCCGATGGCATTGAATTGTTGCCGTTCCTTAAACGTGAGTTGCCGACGACCGAAATAGTCATTATGACCGGTTTTGCAACGCTTGAATCTGCTGTGCTTGCGACAAAACTCGGGGCTTATGACTATATACAGAAACCTTTTGACACCAAAAGATTACTGCACTCGCTTGAGTGCGCGCTTGAACATAAGGCTTTAACTGAACAGACAAACACGTTGCGTCAGGCGCTTCTTTCATTAAGCAGTGGAGCCTCTCCGGTATTTGTAAGCCAGGTAATGAGAAAAATAATGCGAATGGTTGAACGGATTGCCCCAAGCGATGCGCCAGTCTTTATAACAGGCGAAAGCGGCACCGGCAAAGAGGTCATTGCGGATATAATTCACGCCTTGAGTCCAAGGGCAAAATCGCCATTTGTTAAAGTCAATTGCGCCGCTTTGCCAAGAGACCTGATTGAAAGCGAACTTTTCGGCGCCGTTAAAGGAGCATACACCGGCGCTCACATAGACCGCGAGGGACTGTTTCATCAGGCTGAAAAAGGGACCATTTTATTAGATGAAATTTCAGAAATGCCGGTAGAAACTCAGAGTAAATTGTTGAGAGTATTACAGGACAAAGAGGTCAGACCGGTTGGCGGGCGTTCAACATACAAAATTGATGTCCGCATTATTACCGCAACTAATCGCTCCGTTGACGAGGCTATTCAATCCGGAAAACTCCGGGAGGATTTGTATTATAGAATTAGCACAATCACTATTGCTGTTCCGCCGCTGAGAGAAAGGAAAGAAGAGATTATGCCTCTTGCCAATCTGTTCTTGCGCAGGTTTGCGGCTCAGGCTGGCAGGACGTTTCAGGGATTTACAAAAGAGGCTCAAGACCTGCTAATATCTTACGACTGGCACGGAAATGTGCGCCAATTGCAAAATGAAATCCAGCGCGCTGTGTTAATATCAGATGGACCGTTGATTGATGCCAGAGACCTGCTGACTGGTGTCGTTACAGGTGTTAAGGATAACCCGCCAAGCGGATTAACAATGTGGCAGGTTATCGAACGCAACGCAATCATCCAGGTCCTAAGAGAATGCAATGGCAAAAAACTCATCGCGGCAAAACGACTTGGTATGGGTAGACAAACTCTGTACAACAAAATCAAAGAATACTCCATTAAGGTCTGATTCTGAATTTTCTTCCGATCATGGCAATCGCCTCATAACGCGATGCAATCTAACATAAAACTTTTTGAAAAATGCAGTTTTACAATGAATGCATTTTTCTTTAGTGATTTGAAATTTAGAATATCTTAGATTTATTGTGTTGCTCCAACCGGCGGGATGCTATCTTGAAGCCGTCTTAAATCTTTTTTATCTTCAGCGCTTGATGGTGGTTGTCCGTAAGTATAGAATTTCTTTGGCGCCTTCCAAGCCCAGTATTCAACGTGTCCATCAACAAAGGATATATTAGCGCCTTTATTATGCCTGTCAGCAGGAAGGTCAATCCAGTATTCGCCGCGCGGGTCTCCCTTTGGATAGATGCCAAAAGTCGGGTCTCCAATCGCATCCTCGTGAGTGTCTATAAACACAAAGAAATGGCTCGGTCTTGGAATTCTAATATTTCCGATATTATAGATTGAAAGTTTCTTTTTCGTCGTTGTTTCAATATTAGCATCGCAAGCAAGCCATACGTTCATATTTACGCTTCTAACCCGTTGCTTTGCGATTTTTTCACCTGCTGGGGTTTCTGCGCTTGCAAAATCTGATGGACATTTGAAAATAGAAGCGCTTTTTAAATACGGAAAGAGAAGCCCGCGTTCAAGGTTGGTCGTTGTTGTATCATAACGGGCATCGCCAGGTGCCCAAGATTGGCCAGCAAAAAGTTCGCCACTCCCATCTGAACCTGTTCCTTGAAGCTGGATAACATAGTTATTTAAAGGCATTTGCCCGTTATTATCGTCTGTGTATAACTGCCACGCTAACTGGAGAGATTTTAAATTATGCAGACAAGCCATTGTTCTACCTTTTTCAATGGACTTGTTGAGAGAAGGCAAGAGCAGCGCGGCAAGTATGCTTATGATGGCTATGACCACGAGAAGTTCAATCAACGTAAATGCGGGCAGATTGAAGTTCCCGACCGTAGCCATTTTTTCTTTTTGTTTAACGCTTTCTACATATTTTAAATGCACTTGCATGTCGGTCTTGGGCGTTTTCTACTATTACATTAGTCTAATCGGCAGGTTTTGGCAACATTTTTTTAAATTTTTTTTATTATTTTTAAATCATTAACATTCAGTATATTAGAGATAATAATCCGACTTTAATGAATTTTTTTAAAAACCGATTGTAAAATTTTGTATAAGAGTGAGACATTTATTTTTTCAATAATATGCGTTATTAGAGATGATTAATTAATTATTTATTTTCGTATTTATACCCTAACCTCTCAAGTTTTGCTTTAAGTTTTAACGATTTTGATTATTGTTAAAGTCAACGGGGTTAAGCCTTGTAATGTTATAAATTAAACGGTCGGGATTGTTTGGAATACCAGACTACCTGGAAATTAAGGAATGTATTATCGGTTGAAATTAGATTTGAAGGAATTATTTGAAAAAGACACGCAACTAAACGTCTGCGCGATGACGCAGGAACGTAATGCTCCCGCAATAGGGTTTTATACAAGCCGGTCTAAAAATCAAGTCCTGTATTCTATGTTCAAGAATTGGTGTAGTGCTTTTTATTCACTTATTTTTCTCTATTTCGTTCTTACCGTCTGGTATTTACCGGGCGCAGAGAAGGGGGATTTACAGGGCGGTCTTAGAACCGTTGAGATAGGGACAAACGCGCCGCAAATTGAGGCAAGAAACATTGGAGCCGCTGAGCCGTCTGAATTTAATTTTATAAAAGGACGGAATTACATTCTATTATTCATCTCAATAAACGACCCAAGATTGGACAGAGTGTTAGAAGAAATATTAAGAATCTCAAAGAAATATGAAGGCGCTGGTCTTGATATAATAGTGTTGTTTGATCGGGATTCTTCAAAATTAAAAGAAATCGCAGAGAGACTTTTAAAAACAGAAAGGATAAAAGTCTTAATTGACGGGGAAAGCAGGACATTTAAACGATATGGAATAAACGGTCCTGATTTTGCGGTGTTAATTGACGGCCAGCAGCGCCTGGTTTGGTATGGCGATCCTTTCGGCGGTTTATCAGATATTGCGGGCAATCTGTTAAGCGGCAAGATTGATATTGAGAAATTGAGGAGATCGTTTTTGTTAAAACGGCTTGCCGATGAGTATTTTACGCTTGCAAAAGGGGAGATTGTCAAGACTAACCGGATTATTGAACTTGGCGAGCAAATCCTAAAAGAAGGCGCCGCCGACCCGCTTTTATTGAATGAATTTGCGTGGAATATAATGACGGATGCGAGCCTGCGATATCGCGATAATATGCTTGCCTTGCGTGCGGCAAGGAAGGCGTGCGATGCGGTTAAAGGCGCTCAGCCTGCGATGTTAGATACCTATGCGCGGGCGTTGTTTGTGAATGGTTTGATTAAGGACGCAATTCAGGTGCAGCAACTTGCGGTTGAACTGGCTCCCGATGCAGCAACGCGAAAGAAACTTGAAGAAACCTTGAACTTATATAAATCCACAATTAAAAAGTAAAACGTTAGGACTGGATTTCTATCAGAAATGAAATTCCGATATTAAATTTTGGTCAACCATTTTTCGCTTCAAATCAATCTTTTCCGAAATTTAGAATGGTAGAACAGCCATCAATGGTAAAACTTTTAGGCTCCGCTGGTTTATTATTTAAAGAAATTGTATGAATGGTTATAATTATTAGATTGAACGGATAAAGAGATAGGTAAACGGATAGAAAGAAAGTTTTAAGCGGTATATATTTAGTTATGCCCCAATTTTCATATAAGGCGAGAAAACGTAGCGGCGAGATAGTGCAGGGCGTTCTTGATGTAAGCGATCGGACTGCGGCAATAACGCAGCTTCAAAAGATGGGATTGTTGCCCGTTGCGATTGAGGCGCCGAAGGGTTATGCCGCTTCACCATCAAAGTCAGCGGATAAAAAACGCTCATTTGCAATAGTTCTTCCTCCGGCGCTTCGCGAATATTTTACCCGACAGCGAAAACCGAAGCTGCAAGACCTCGCAACATTTACTCAGCAACTTGCCAATTTGCTGCAATCCGGTATGCCGTTGACAGTTGCGTTGAATAGTATGACGCATCTTGAAACTCGCGGAATTAGTTCGCAGATAAGCAAACAACTAAAACAGGATGTTATGGAGGGGAAAAGTCTCTCCGATGCTATGGCAAAACATCCTGTTATCTTTTCCGATATGTATGTAAATATGGTTCGCGCAGGTGAGCAGAGCGGCGCTTTGATTGACGTTTTAAGGCGGTTGGCTGAACATTATTCGCGCTTTGCGGAGGTGCAATCAAAATTTGTCTCGGCATTGATCTATCCAGCGGTGGTTTCTGCAGTTGGCGTCGGCATAATTATCTTTTTTATGACTTATATGCTGCCGAAATTTAAGGAAATTTTTACAGGATTAAAGATAGAACTGCCATTTGCGACAAGGACATTGATTGCGATTGGCGACCTGTTTTTAAGTCCCTCATTCTGGATTCTTATCGGGCTTGTAGTGGCGGCGATTGCAGTTTTATTTCTGCGGTTTAAAGCCTCTCCAGCCGGCAGAAAGATGATGGACAGCTGGAAGTTGCGGTTGCCGATCTTCGGAAACGTTATACGGCTCAATCTTTTCTGTCAGTTTTCCAGAACTTTAGCAACATTGCTCCAGAATGGCGTGCCTGTTCTGACAGCGTTAAAAATAACCGAGCAGGTTATTTCAAATGAAGTTCTCAAAGAGGCAATTGCAAAAACGCGCGAGGCTGTAACAGACGGCAAAACAATTGCGCAGCCTATGGCTAAAAGCAAGGTGTTTCCGCAACTGATGATTGACCTTATAAAGATTGGCGAGGACACCGGCGATGTGCCGGGCGCGTTAAAAAATATCGCCGATACTTACGAAAATGAATTGGTGCTTGCGTTGCGAGTTATGACAAATCTAATTGAGCCGGTGTTAATCATCATAATGGCTATTGGGGTTGGATTGTTGCTTTTCAGCATTTTGTCTGCAATGTTCACTATAACAAGCAATATAGGTCGTTAATGAAACCTGTTTAAAATTGCCAGTGGATAATGAATCTATGTAAAAATAAATCAACTTCGCGCTCGGGGTTTACCCTGATAGAGATAATGATTGTTATCGCTATTATGGCGCTCGTGCTTGCGGTTGGCATTCCGTCAATCTTCAGGGCGGCAGAACGCGATTCCTTCCGCGCCACAGTAAACGGAATAATAGAGGCATGCAGTATGACGCGGGCGCAAGCAATATTAACCGGACAGGCGCAGGAACTTGTCATCCGCCCGCTTGACGGAACGATTACCGCCCCCGGGATGACAGACCCAGTAATTATCGCAAAAAATGCGCAGATTGAATTGTTAGGTGTCAATTTCGTTGAGTTGCAAACAGCAGAAGAAGCGCGGGTAAAGTTTTACCCGAACGGAACAAGCGATGAATTCACTATTGTCCTTAGGTCTGATAAGAATGACTGGCGAAAAATCTCGCTTGAACCAATTACCGCTCTTGCGGATGTGGAATCAGACCCGACAAAATTTATGAGGTAACGCAATTGAGTATGAATATTTATCAGAAAAGAAAACAGATTTTGTCCAATACGGTAGATTGCCAGCAGTTGTCTCCGGGATTCACTCTTATTGAGGTGATGATTGCGCTTGCGATTTTCTTTATGGCAACCTTTGCGATTCTTGGGGTTGTTTCAAGAGGAATTTCTGCTGCGCGACATTTGCATATAGTGGGACCAGACCCATCATTGATCACGGCAGAACTCACCGTTACTAACAAACTTGAAGACGGAATGGTAGAGAGCGGCGACTTTGGCGATATGTATCCGGATTATTCATGGTCTTACGAGGTTTATGAAGTGGCAACAAACGGCTTGTTTAAAGTTGATATAAAAGTCCTGAGAAAATCTGGTTATTCAAAACAGGAAGATTCAAAGATGTCTATCTTGATATATAAACCTGACGCTAAAGGCTCGCGATTATCAACTCCAGGTCTATCATCGCCGACCTTAGGACCAAGAAGATAAAAGAGAATGCCGATGAGATTTGAAATAAAAGACCGTAATAGCCTAAAAGGTTTCACACTGGTGGAAATCTTACTGGCTATGACGATCTTTGCAATGGTTCTCACCTCCATATATTCTTGCTGGTCTGCGATTTTGCGCGGTTCAAAAGCGGCGCAAGAGACCGCGGCATCTGTTCAGAGAACACGGATTGCCATAAAGGCGGTTGAAGACGCTCTGACGACAGTCCAGATTTTTGCCGCTAATCCGGAGCACTATTGTTTTGTTGCCGATACAACGGGGGAGTTTGCAACATTGAGTTGCGTTTCACGCCTTCCCGAAACATTCCCCGGGAGTATGTTATATGGTGAAGAAAAATTAAGACACGTCTGGTTTTCGGTAGAACCGGGCGAGTATTCGAAAAACCAGCTTGTTTTAAGACAATGGCCTCTATTGATGCCCACAAATTCAACAAGCCCGCCCTATACAATTGTTCTCGGTAGAGATGTTTATAAATTTAAGATGGAATTCTACGATCCTGCAAAGAAAGAATGGGTTGATGAGTGGAAATACACAAATCAAGTTCCGCCGCTGGTGAAGGTCAGCATCGGGATGGGGGCGGCAAAGAACAATTACAGTTATTCAACGCGAGATGAAGAGATTATTACGCGGGTGGTTTCAATACCGTCAGTAGTTGTGCCAAGAGATTGGCAACAGCCGATGGGTATGCCGATGCCGGGGATGCCCGGGGCGCCGGGTTCAATCAATGTGCCGCCAATACCGGGCAGACCGGGAATGCCGGGCCAACCGGGAACATATAATCCCGGATTTCCCGGTGGCGCAATGCAACCGTATCCTCAACAACCCGGCACGTTCGGTTACCCTGGCGGCGCAAGACCGGTGCCACAACCACCGGCATTGCGGCGGTGATAAATTTAAATACCAGACCGCTGGAATATTGATAAAACTGATGAATTTTAGATATGCGGTTTCAGTATAAAAAATTTAACAGCGGAATTGCGCTCATAATTGTGATGATCGTCATCACGGTTTTAAGCATTATGGCTGGCGGGTTTGCCTATTCAATGAAGGTTGAAACCCGACTGGCAAGAAACGCCCTTTTTGATAATGAAATGGAATGGCTCGGAAGGTCCGGGATTGAACTTGCAAGATATGTGCTCGGACAGCAGAAAAATATCCCTAATGAACCTTACGATTCGTTAAACCAAAAATGGGCGGGGGGAGTGGGTCCGACGAACGGTTTATTGTCCGATATCACGCTTGAAAATGTGCCGTTGGGCAATGGCATCATTACGGTAAAAATCACCGATATGGAAAGAAAGTTTAACATAAATATTGCCGATGAAGCCATACTAAACCAGGCTCTTACATTGATCGGCGTTGACGCGTCTGAATCAGGTCCAATCGTAAGTTCAATACTTGATTGGCTTGACCCGGATGACGAAACGCGGATAAACGGAACCGAAAGCGATTATTATCAAAATCTTGAACCTCCGTATGTGGCAAAAAATGGACCAATGGATGATATAAAAGAACTTTTGTTAATACGGAATGTTACTCCTGAAATTTTTTACGGACCTCATTACACCGGAGCGCCTTCCCCATCTCCAACCCAGCAAAAACGATTCGGCGCTTCATTTACAAAAAAAGAAGAACAGAATCTTTATGCGGTTGGGCTGGTTGATCTTTTCTGCACTTTTTCAAGTCGTTTTATAAATATAAACACAGCCCCTGCGACGACGTTGCAATTGATTCCAGGTATTGATGAAAATATTGCAAATGAGATTATTGCGCGAAGAGCAGGACCCGATGGACAGGAAGGGACTGAAGACGATATGCCGTTTAGAACTATAGGCGAATTGATGACAGTGCCAGGGATGCAGCCGCAATTAATCTCTATGCTTAGTAGAATTTGTTCAACTCAAAGCACGACCTTTGAAGTAAAGGTTGAAGTCCAATTAGACCAGCGCAAACGCACTTTTACCGCTATATTAAGAAGATTAGACCAGAAAAATATCCCGATGATTTGCTGGAGCTGGGATTGACGGGCGAGAGTTGCCTGGTTCCATTTGCCGATCTATTGAGGTAACATCATTTGAATGAATGGTGTCTGGAGCTTGAACATTGAATCAAGGTATGGATTCTGAGTCATTCAGGAAACTTGAATTATATATTAAAAAACGTAAATTATATATTGCTCTGGCAGGTGGAGAATCGCCTTCTGACGGCGCGAACTGTCAGGGGGAGGAAAGTCCGAACTCCATAGGGCGCGATGCCGCGTAACCCGCCGGTAAAACGACGGGATAAACGCGGGCAAAAAGCCTAAAAGCTTTTTGACGGAGAGTGCCACAGAAAATTAAACCGCCAGCGTCCAAAAAGACGCTGGTAAGGGTGAAAAGGTGGGGTAAGAGCCCACCGCGTCTTGCGTAAGCAAGACGGCACGGAAAACCCCATCGGGAGCAAGACCAAATAGGAAGCCCTGGAGCTGCCCGCTCCGACGTGGTTGCATTGCTATAAAGGCAAAACAACCACCGGGCTTCGGGTTAGGGTCGCACAAGACAAATGATTCTCTCCTCCGCGAATGCGGGGCAGACAGAATTCGGCTTATAGCCTGCCAGAGTTTTGTTATTTTCTAATTAAAACTGTAGCCCTGCTTAAATTGCCGCGCCTGTCAATCGCAGATATTGCGATTGCCTCCTTCTCATCGCTGTTTTCTATTACTATACTGGATTTTGAGCCCGGAAAAATTTCATTAAACCATTCTGATTTTACCTTCGTTTGAACAAGATAAAGAAACGGTTTTTCTCTGCCTTGCGGTTCAACCTGTAAAATCAGCGATCTTTTAGCGGCGGTTGAACTTGTGTAAATTTTCGGCGATTTTGGCAGGGTTGATTCTATCCAGCTGTATTGTGGAACAATAGCAGACTGGCGATAGATATTTTTAGAAAGTTCGGTTGAAATGTTGCCACGATTTTGCGCAATGGCGCTTGCGTTCCAGTGAATATGCCCGGAAGCGCCGAATTTTCTTGCAATATTTATCTGGTTGACAATTTCTGAAGCCTGCCACTGGCTGCCAACCCGGGTCGTATTAATTCCGCAAACAAGAACCCGTTGTTTAGAATTCTGTTCACTCCACCACTTTAACAGCGTCGGGAAACTTTGTCCCTGCGCCTCTATTGACCAGTAAAGTTGCGGCGCAAAATAATCGCACCAGCCCGAATTTATCCATTTTTTTGAATCGGCAAATAACCGCTCATACGCATCCATTCCGCGAATTGAACGCGCGGCGTCTGGACGCCAGATTCCAAACGGACTGATGCCAAATTTTACATAATTTTTTTCCTTATGAATGGCGGAATAAAGGGTTTTGATAAAATTATTAATGTTTTCCCTGCGCCAGTCTTCTTTTGATAACTTTCCCCCTTTTGCTCTGTATAGCGCGTAGGTATTGTCGTCCGGAAATGGAATATCATTGCCGCTGCTGTCTTTTTCAACATACGGATAAAAATAATCATCTATATGAACTCCATCAATATCGTATCTTCTCACTACATCAAGTATGACGTCTCGCGAGTAGTCCTGAACCGAGACCATACCCGGATCAAGCCAGAGTTGTTTTCCATATTGTCTAACCATTGCGGGTCTGGTCTTGCTAATATGATTGGAAGATATCGGACTTTTTGCCGCAAAATATCTCGCCCTGAATGGATTAAACCATGCATGCAATTCAAGACCGCGCTTATGCGCCTCTTCAACAGCAAAGGCAAGCGGATCATAAAATGGCTTTGGCGCCTGCCCCATAGTGCCGCTCAAATATTCTGACCACGGTTCAATTGATGAATTGTATAAAGCGTCGCAAGAGGTGCGAACTTGAAAAATGACTACATTGAGTTTGAGTTCAGCGGCTTTATCAAGAATCTTTATCAGTTCGGCTTTTTGTTGCTCGACAGGCAATCCCGGTCTTGATGGCCAGTCAATGTTTCCAACTGTTGCAACCCAGATTCCGCGAAATTCCCGCAACGGAGCGGGCGGGACAATTTTAGTTGTTGGAACAAAGGCGGCTCTCAAAGGAACCGCCACGATTAACAAAAGCAAAAATACTTTTCCTGACAATTGATATTTGTTCATTTTTCAAACAGTTTAATTCCCAACAATTGCCCTTCAAGCAGAAAGATTTTACCAGATTGATTTAAATAATTATTGCAAAGTTTAAAAAAATCATTAAATAAACCTTGCGTATTTTGTAAGATAAGATTTATATTTATCTCGCTGGCTGGGTAGCTCAGATGGTAGAGCAGAGGACTGAAAATCCTTGTGTCGGCGGTTCGATTCCGCCCCCAGCCACCACTTTTTAAGAAATACAATCCTTTCTAATTTCCCTGTGTGTCTCTATTGTTTTCTTCTGTGCCCTCTGCTATGAAAAACCAAACCAAAGAGAACACCGAGAAATAGTGGTCACATAATAACGGAGCCCCCACAGAAATAACGCTCTATTTTATTCGGTATCAAAATCAAACACTGACTATAATACTAATGACATAAATTACAATCATTAATGCTTGCGATAAATTGCAAAATAGAACATCTTAAGTTATACTAAAGTAAATTATTAAAATATGTCATTAGAGGCTATATTGGAGACCTTTCCAAAAAAGGTCAGTTTAAAAAATGGCATCAGTTGCATAATAAGACCGTTGCAATCCGGTGATGCCAGAGCATTGAATACTTTTTTCCTTTCTTTGCACGGTCAGGAATTGATGTATATGAAGCACCGGGTCACAGACCCTGCTGTAACGCGCAGCTGGTGCAAAAATATTGATTACGGACACAATTTGCCATTGCTTGCTCTGATTGACGATAAAGTGGTTGGCATAGCAACGTTACATCAACAATTAGGCGGCTGGAAGCGGCATATTGGAAGGGTAAGCGTGCATATTCATCCGCAATATCGCGGCAACGGAATCGCGCATTGTCTGGTGAATCATCTTGTAGACATTGCAAGACGGTCCGGTTTACAGAGAATTGAAGCTGAATTTTTTGCAGAGCAAGAAGTGGCAATAAAAATGTTTGCTATGCTCGGTTTCCGGGAATTGGTACGGCTGCCTGATTATGTTCAGGATATGCAAGCCATAACGCACGATTATATCCTTATGGCGCTTGAATTAAAAACCGACGAGGAATATGCCGGTATGGGCTGAGATAAAGCCGCAATTATTCCTGCATTTGACATCTAAATAATCATTTCCAAAATTGTCGCGTTAGTATTGTAAACCCGGATTTATCAAACGTCTAAGACCGATTCTTCAATCCAGTTTAGATATTTCTCAAATCCGAAAATGAGATCGGTTGCGATAAACTCCGGAGTTTCATACGGATGATTTGCAACTACAAGTTCCTGCAATAATTTTAATTTTGACTTTGTTGTCTTCATTATAATTAACACTTCAGCCGATTTCTCAATTTTACCCTGCCACCAATAGAGAGATTGAAGTCCGCGCAAAATATTACCACAGGCGATTAATCTTTGTTCAAGGGCTTTTGAGACAATTGCTCTGGCTGTTTTTGAATCGGGCGCGGTGACAAAAACAACGGCATAATTTTTTGATTTTGTTTTCATAATTTTAAACTAATTATCAGATGACTCAGGTCAAATTAAAAGCTGTTGTTTGTATTTTTGTTAAAACGCAAATGGAAATAAAATCTAGTAAATTAGCATTATTACAAAATCCTTATTTTATATTTACCTTGAATTGCCCCGTTTATTATTAGCCTTATCAGGCTCCCAGATAGACCGGAGTAATTCATAGATTTCTGGTTCTGCTATCATTAATTCAGCGCGATTAAACGGGTAAAAGTCATTTGCGCCAAAATAGGCTTCGGTCATTTCTGCAAAGAATTCTTTATGGTCTGTGAGCGCGTAATGTTTGACGCGCTCTCCGTTAAAGAGCAATGTTGCGTTGCCGTGTCCGCTCTGTTTATATCTTTCGTAAGCATCAAGAATTTTTGGGTTTTCAAAATCAAGGTATTGGTCGTGATAGGCGTGGGCTAATTCATGCAAGATTACCCACGGTTGTTCCCGAACATTTCTTTGTGTTGGCAACTGAGCCGCCACTGGTATATGGACGCACTTTGCAAGTTCAGGTTCATATCCATTGGATTTTAGCCATCCGACGCTTGGATGATACTGGATTGAATTCAATTTCCCGTAGTTTAAATCAAGAACAATAACAACCTTTTTCAACTCGCTCAATCGCGGCTCACTAACCACATAAGTTATATCCATCAACTTTGATTCAAGAAACTTTATGCACCGCTCGCCAAGTTCAATGTTAGGTGGCTGCAGAAGCCGTGTGTCAATACGAACTGTCCACCCCTCAATAATCTTTGTAACCCGCGATGTCGGTTTCTGGGCATCTTGAGTTTGCGCAAGGATTGTTCCAAAGCCGCCAAGCCAGAGGAATAAAAAAGTTAGTCTTAACAATCTGCTCATCATAAATCTTAAAATAATGATTAATAACCTTTTATTTTTTTATAATTTTACGTAAAAATTTAAAAATATCTATGAAATCATTGCAAAATAGCGATATAACCAGGAGGCAATTTTTGCGCGGGATCGGCGTTACTGCTGGCGGCGCGCTAATTGCAACCGGATTTACGCAAACAGGTTTTTCAAAAACAGAGAACGATCCGATTTTAGAGAAGATTCGCCCGTTTGTTGAACAGCGTATCATCGCCGGAGCGGTTATGCTCGTTGCGTCAAAAGAAAAGGTGATTTACGAAAACGCTATTGGTTTTGCCGATATTTCAGCAAACAAGCCAATGAAAACCGATGCTGTTTTCTGGATTGCGTCGCAATCAAAGCCGATTACTGCTTCGGCTTTTATGACGCTCTTTGATGAAGGGAAAATCCAGCTTGATGACGCAGTTGAAAAATATCTGCCCGAATTCAAGAATCAGATGGTATATAGCGAAGCAACCAACGATTCTGTGGTTTTGAGAAAACCGTCGCATCCAATCACAATTCGCGAGATATTAAGCCATACAAGCGGTCTTCCATTCTCTTCGTTAGTTGAGAGCCCGACGCTTGACCGGTTGCCGCTGGATATCGCTGTTAAAAGTTATGCGATGAGCAATCTGCGTTTTCAACCCGACACAAAATATTCTTACAGCAACGCCGGTATAAACACAGCGGCAAGAATCATAGAAGTTGTTACAGGAACAGATTACGTCGCCTATTTGAACGATAGAATTTTGAAACCGCTTGGAATGAAAGAAACGACGTTTTTCCCGGATGAACATCTGGTTAAACGGCTGGCAAAAGCGTATGAGCCGAATAAAGAAAAAAACGGTTATAAAGAAATTCGAATTACGCAATTAACATATCCGTTAACCGACCGAATCCACCGTTATCCGATGCCTGCTGGCGGTCTGTTTTCAACGGCGCGAGACACCGCGAAGTTCTGTCAGCTGATTCTGAATAAAGGTGTACATAGCGGCAAGCGATTGCTTTCTGAACAGGCGGTAAATCTTATGACCGCAAGACAAACCCCGCAAGCGGTAAACGAAAGTTACGGACTTGGCTTTATGGTCGGCGATGGCTGGTGCGGGCACGGCGGCGCCTACGCAACAAATATGCAGATTGATTTTAAAAACAATTTGATATTTGTCTGGATGGTTCAAAATAACGGCTTTATTAAAAACGGCGCAGAGGCTTATGAAACATTTAAAAGAACAGCGATTGAGGTTTATAAAAATGCGATGTAATCAGGTCTTTAAATAAAAAGCGGAAACCAGTTTGAAAAGTAGATATGGCGTTGTTAATAATAAATTCCATTAAAGCCTGGGATTATCAGACAAGTCTTGTCTGAAATGTTATTTCAATGTAAAAAGCAAACCAGATGCTTAATTATGTATGGATTGTTCTTGTTATCTCGGCGGTTATAATCGGCGCAACGCGCGCGCAATTTAAAGAATTGACCGATGGGATTATCAGCGGAGCCGGGAACGCTGTTACTATTGCAATCGGGCTCATTGGAGTTATGGCGATGTGGTTAGGCGCGATGCGGATTGCCGAAAAAGCCGGTATAATTCAGTCGGTTTCAAAAGCATTAAGACCAGTGCTAAAATGGTTGTTTCCTGACGTGCCGGAAAATCACCCTGCAACAGGCTCAATGGTTATGAACATTGCGGCTAATATGCTTGGTTTGAGCAATGCCGCAACGCCGCTCGGCTTAAGAGCAATGAAAGACCTGCAAAGTTTGAACCTTGATAAATCGGTTGCCTCAAACGCAATGTGCACATTTCTTGCGATAAACACCTCTTCTGTTCAATTGTTACCGATTACTGCAATTGCTGTGCTTGCCGCCTCGGGTTCAACAAATCCAACGGCGATTGTGGGCACAAGTCTAATCGCAACGCTTTTCTCTACAATTGCCGGCGTTGGCTCGGCAAAGATAATGGAAAAGTGGAAAATCTTTGAAGTTGAGAAAAGCGAGAGCGCGCCGAATTTTCCCGATAAAACAAAAGCAAGTGAAAACGAAGCCGATTCTAACGCCGATTCAACAACGGGCAAAATAATTGCCGACCTTTATTTAGGCACACAGACTTACCCGCCGTTATCTAATTTAAAAAAATTAGTCTTATATCTGCTGTTTGCTCTGTTTGCGTTTGCGTTTTTGAAAATAACATTTCCTCACTGGTTTGGTTCAATTCAAGAAACTAAAGAGCCGCTGTTTGTTCGGGCGATCAACGCGCTTTCTCTCCTTGCAATTCCATTTTTAATATCCTGGTTTACCATCGTGGCGGCTCTGCGGGGGGTAAAAGTGTATGAAGAATTTGTGCAAGGCGCAAAAGAGGGATTTGATGTCGCGGTTCGGATAATTCCCTATCTTGTAGCTATACTTGTTGCGATTGGTATGTTCAGAGGAGCAGGAGGAATTGAATTGTTATCGGATTTGCTCAAACCAGCGCTGGATAAACTCGGTTTTCCTGTGGAGATTTTGCCGATGGCGCTGGTGCGTCCGTTGAGCGGAAGCGCAACTTTGGGTATTTTTTCAGACATAGTAAAACAGTGCGGCGCGGATAGTTTGACCGCTCGGATTGCCGGAACTTTATACGGCAGCACTGAGACCACATTTTACGTGGTTGCTGTCTATTTTGGATCGGTAAATATAAGAAAAATGCGTCACTCAATCGCGGCTGGATTAATAGCCGATTTTGTCGGAATTGTTGCGGCTGTGGTTGTTTGCCGCGCGATTTTTAATTAATTATTTAGGGCGGACAAGTATCTCTTCAACAATAGCCCGTTGTGGCAGGTTTATACATAGCATAACGCAACGCGCTACGTCTTCTGGCTTTAGCATTTTCTCTCTATCAGATTCGCTCGGAGGCACAGGACGTTTGTTTAGCAGAGGGGTATCAATATCGCCCGGGAAAATTGCGGAGGCGCGAATGCCGTTTGCCCGTTCTTCGGCGTTAATGCACTGAGTTAAACCGGCAAGTCCAAATTTTGACGCCACATAGCCAGCCCCTGCTTTTGGCGATGCCTGTTTGCCAGCGTCCGAAACAATATTGACAATTGTTCCTGAACGACGCGAACGCATATTGGGAAGAATGGCGTGAATCCAGTAGAACGCGCCGTTGAGGTTCGTATTTATCATTTTGTGATAGTCATCAATGGAGAGCAGGGCAAGCGATCGGTCAGGGACATTTGTCCCAGCAGAATTCACAAGCGCTTCAACCGCTCCAAAATCAGAGAGAATATAATCCGCTGTTTTTTGTATCTGCTTCCAGTCTCCTATGTCGCATTCGCAAATTAGAAATTTTTGATTTGTATTTTTGGCAAGTTCGCTGGTTTCCCGGAGGGTTTCCGCGCGGCGTCCGACAAGCGCCACATTCCACCCTTCTTCAGCAAGCATAATTGCTACTGCCCTGCCAACGCCGCTTCCAGCGCCAGTCACAATTGCATTTTTTACCATAAAAAGGTTTTTAACTGATTTTATCCCCGTTTTCCAGTCTGTTTATTCTCAAATCATTAGATAGACCACGAATAGGGCAAACATAATTTTCTTTCCTTGCGCCTCTCTGGGCTCTCTGTGGCGAAAATATAAACCACAGAAAAATACAGAGACGCGCAGAGAACGCACAGGAATAGCGCCCTAACAATATTGCCACTCTTTTAAAAATGACTTTCTATTTCATCCGTTTTACAAATCAAACACCAAGTTCAATGTCCAGGGGTGGGTGCTTAGAGAACGGGTTAAAACTATGATTAGATTTTATTATATATTAATTACAATATTTAAGCATTATTAATTATTATTATTTTTAAAATTATTATTTAAAATACTTTATTCAATTTTTTGAAATTGCGCAGCGGGTGTGCTATTTAATTATGCCATTGGCGCAAGTCGCGCCGTTTCTTGAATCGGTATATGAAGGAAGAGTTAATTCCTTCATAAATAAAACAACGAATCTGGTGCTGAATTAAGAATGATTAACTGGATAACACAATTAGATAAACTCCAGCCTGTGGTGTACGCGGTGCTGGTTATTTCGCTTATTGCAGTAATTGGTCTTGCCGTCGGCAGTGTTAAGATACGGGGGATCAGTATAGGCATAGCGGGTGTGCTGTTTGCTGGCATTTTATTTGGTCATTTGGGCATTCATATCAATCCTGAGATTCTGGATTTTGTTAGAGATTTTGGTTTGATTTTATTTGTCTACACTGTCGGGATGCAGGTTGGACCGAGTTTTATAACCTCGCTGAAAAAGCAGGGGCTCAAGTTAAATCTTATGGCGGCGGTTATAGTTTTTACTGGCGCCGGCATAACAATATTGCTTGCGCGGTTGCTGGGCATAGACATTGCGGCTGCAATTGGGATATTCTCCGGAGCCACTACAAACACGCCATCGCTCGGCGCCGCTCAAGAGGCATTAAAGACACTGCCATCAGTTACCACTGAAAGATTGATCTTGCCATCATTGGGATATGCGGTTGCTTATCCATTTGGCGTGCTTGGAATTATTTTGACAATGATTTTAGTAAAAAACCTGCTGAAAATTGACCCGGTTTATGAAGCCGAAATTTTTAAGAAAGAGTTGCAATCTGATGTTAAAAAACTTGATAGGGTAAACCTTGTTATAGAGAACGAAAATCTTGACGGAGTAACGCTTGAAGACCTTCCAGGAAGGCGTGAACTTGGGGTTGTGATTTCAAGGGTAAAGCCTGCTGGCAAAGAGGTTGTTGAGTCGGCGCGCCGGGATATGGTTTTGCGTACCGGCGATGTCCTACTTGCAGTGGGACCAAAACCGAGCCTTGAAAAGTTTGAATTGATTGTCGGTAAAAAAGCCGATATAGACCTGTTAAAAGTTCCATCAAATGTTGTTTCCCGACGCATCATAGCAACGAGAAAAGATGTGTTGGGCAAGTCCTTGCGAGAACTCGGTTTGAATGAAATTTATGGAGTTACTGTCTCGCGCGTTACCCGCGCTGATATTGAATTAACAGCGGTTGCGGATTTAAAGCTTCAATTTGGCGATATGTTGATGGTGGTTGGCGAGCCCGATGACATTGACGAGGTAGCCAAATTCCTCGGCAACTCGCTCCACGAATTAAATCACACAAACTTTATACCGGTATTTGTGGGGATTGCCCTTGGATTGTTGCTAGGAAGTTATCCGCTCACTATCGGCAATATGCCGGCGCCAGTTCGGCTGGGGCTTGCTGGCGGTCCGCTTCTTGCCGCCATCATTCTATCGCGGATAGGTAAAATCGGCCCGCTTGTTTGGTATATGCCGGTTAATGCGAATATTGCTATGCGCGAATTTGGCATAGTGCTGTTTTTAAGCTGTGTCGGGTTGAAAGCCGGTCATCAATTTATCCCGACATTAGTTAACGGCGACGGATTGCTATGGATGGGGTGCGGGGCGCTAATAACTTTAATCCCCCTGCTACTTGTAGGATTTATTGGCAGAATTGTTTGGAAACTTAATTTTATGAATCTTTGCGGTATTCTCTCAGGCAGTATGACAGACCCGCCAGCCCTCGCATTCGCTAATACAATTGGAAAATCAGACGCCCCATCAATCGCCTATGCCGCAGTATATCCGCTGACAATGTTATTAAGGATTCTTGTGGCTCAATTAATCGTGCTGTTTCTTGCCTGATCAATCTTTGCTAACAGGCGTATTTATAATTATTAGCGGTTTTTGCAGATTGAGTGCAAACTAAGGCAATCTGGTTCGTCGGGAATATAACGTAAAAATTAACCTTGCCGCAAATCTGCCTGTTACGTTTTAGAATAGCGCAATCCGCCTTTCGGCGCTCAGCGACAATATTTAGAGATGTTACGGTTTGCCGCTGGCAACGTTGGTTAATTTACAATTCATTCTAATGATTCAGGATTCGGGCGATAAGCGAATTATTTTTTGAATATATCGTTTTTTTATTCACCAATAATCTTTACCAGTACCCGTTTTCTCCGTCGTCCATCAAACTCGCCGTAAAAAATCTGTTCCCACGGACCTAAATCCAATTTCCCGTTTGTAATTGCCACGACAACTTCTCTTCCCATTATCTGTCTTTTTATATGCGCGTCTGCATTGTCTTCGCCTGTGCGGTTGTGGCGGTATTTTGAGACTGGCTCGTGCGGGGCAAGTTCCTCTAAAAATTCATCATAATCCTCAATCAATCCCGGCTCGTCATCGTTTATAAAAACGCTTGCTGTGATGTGCATTGCATTCACCAGACACAATCCCTCTTTGACGCCACTCTTGCGCACAAGTTCTTCCACCGTGTTCGTTATGTTAATATAATCTCTTCTATGCGGAGTGTTGAACCATAGATATTCAGTTAGCGATTTCATAATAATTTATCTAATATCTACAAAAATTGCGGCAAAGCAATTTTTAAACAATTTTAATATTTTATCTTGAGAAAAGGATAGTTGTGGGGTTTAATTATTTCGTCGGGGCCTGCGGAGCGTGGACTTACAAACCCCGCCAGGGCCGGAAGGCAGCAACGGTAGTATGCTCTGCGTCAGCCGCAGTAACCCCGGCATTGATTTGCATCCAGATTTGAAACCAGAAGATTTACATTCATTAATTAGCGCGTAACTTTAATGAGCTACCTTGTTATAGCAAGAAAATACAGACCGCAGCGGTTTGAGGATGTTGTCGGTCAGGAGCATGTGACGCAGACTCTGGCGAATGCCATCAAGATGGGACGGATCGCTCACGCTTATCTTTTTTGCGGTCCTCGCGGCACAGGCAAGACAACTATAGCCCGTATATTCGCAAAGTGCCTTAACTGCGTTGACGGTCCTCGGGTAGATTTTGCTGACGATGATCCGCGTTGCAAAGAGATCGCTGATGGAAATTCGCTTGATGTTATTGAAATTGACGGCGCTAGCAACAACGGCGTTGAACAGGTCAGGCAACTGCGTGAGGCTGTAAAATACGCGCCTGCGGTCAGCAGGTTTAAAATATACATAATTGACGAAGTGCATATGCTTACTCAAGGGGCGTTTAACGCCCTGCTAAAAACGCTTGAAGAACCGCCGCCGCACGTTAAATTTATGTTTGCAACCACCGACCCGGAAAAAATTCCGCCCACGGTGCTTTCCCGGTGTCAGAGATTTGATTTAAGAAGAATCCCGGTAAGATTGATCGTCAACCACCTTGAAAAAATCGCTAAAAACGAAGGCATAGAGATTGATAAAGCGGCTCTTTTTGCCATAGCGCGCAGTTGCGAGGGCTGTATGCGCGATGCCGAGGGTATGTTAGACCAGTTGATTAGTTTTTGCGGAAATAAAATTCAAGAATCTGACGTCCTTGCAATGTTCGGCATAACATCCGCAACGCGAGTTTCAGAACTCGCTCAGGCGATTATTGATGCCGCGCCCGACAGGACTTTAAAGATCCTCAATGAACTTTCAAACTCGGGCAAAGAACTCACAAGGCTTGTTTCAGATTTGTTATCCCATTTCAGAAATATTCTCGTTTACAAGGTTTCAAAAGGGGACACATCGCTAATTGATGTAACTGAGGAAGAGTTGAAAATATTAAGCCAGCAGGCTTCAACTCTGACTCCGGAGGTTTTAACACGGATAATGGATACAATCTCTGAATGCGAGAATGAACTGCGCGATGCCGTTTCCAGAAAAGCCCTCGTGGAAGTTACATTAGTCAAAGCTATTCAGGAACGATCAGCCATTAGCGCGGACGTTCTTTTAAAACATCTGCAGCGGTTAAGAGAAGAAGCGGCCGCGTCCGGCGAGATAACTCAAACAACTATAGGGCAAAAAGAGATTGGCAACATTTTGCTGCAAGAATCTTCATCATCAAAGACGGCAGATGCCCCGGCAAAAGTCCAGACAAAAGCCGAGCCAGAAAAACTGGCAATTGAAGAAACGAGCCCTGTCGCCTCAAACACAACTGCAGGGGGGGCTAAACAACCGTCGTCATTGGAGGAACTCTGGAGTGAAGTGTTGAAACTGGCAAAGAAAAACAGCCCGTTTTTATTAAACTGTTTGAAGCATTGCGAACCGCTATCGCTTGAGGACAAAGAGTTAACTATTGCCGTCGGTGAAGAAATTGATATTGCCCTATTAGATGTTGATAAAAACCGCAAGATGATTTGCGGGATTCTTGCTGATCTAGGCCAACAGGATTGCGATATTAAATTTATAAAGAAAAGCGGAAGCGCGGTTGTTGAAGAAAAAAAGGCTGAGGTTGAAAAAAAGATTCCGCAATCAAAGCAGGTCATAGCCCCTCCGGCGCTGGAAGAAGCAGTTGAAGAAAAACCGTTGAGCGCGGAAAATTTCAAAGACGATCCATTAATAAAAGATGCCCTTGAGCGATTCAGGGGAAAAATAGTTAATATCAAGAAAAATTCATAAAATTTTTTCATCTAGTTTAAATTTTTTAGAACCGATTTTATTCATCAATTTAGACAAATAATCTGAAAAATCAGTTTTGTTTTTTAGATTGATTTGGACAGCGTGAATTTAAATTGTTAAAATTTTTAAATAGGAAAAGGATATGTCAAGCATAGGCAAAATAATAAAACAGGCGGCAAAGTTGCAGGCGCAGGCGCAGCAGGTTCAGGCTGAATTAGCAAATAAGACGGTTGAAGCCACTGCTGGCGGCGGGGCGATCAAAGTTGTGGCAAGATGCAACGGTATGATTGAGTCAATCAAGATAGACCCGCAGGTGTTAAATCCGTCAGACGCGCAGATTGTTGAAGATATGGTTCTTGTTGCGGTAAATCAGGCGCTTGAAAAGGCGCAGGAGGTCGCAAAGCAGGAGATGGGGAAATTGACCGGCGGTCTTGATATACCGGGTCTGATGTAATGCGCGCCGGCGATGACTCTGTTACCGGAAACGCTTGCCCGTCTTATCTCTCTGCTGAATAGATTGCCCGGAATCGGGGCGCGTTCAGCCGAGAGAATCGCGCTGCACCTTGTAAATTCCGACCCAGCCAGCGTTAAGCAACTCGCAGATGCGTTGATAACCGCTCGGGAACGAATTCGCTTTTGTTCTGTTTGCGGCGCTTTGACTGAATTAGACCCCTGTTTAATCTGCATAGACGCGCGTCGAGATGGTTCAGTAATCTGCGTGGTTGAAAAACCGGTTGACATCATCAGTATTGAAAAAACCGGCGTGTTTAAAGGAAAATACCACGTGCTCGGGGGAAAAATCTCGCCCTTGAGCGGCGTTGAACCCGAAGACCTTCGCATAGCCCAACTTGAGAAACGAATCGCGCCGGAAAATATAAAGGAGGTAATTTTAGCGCTTGGCGCCGATGTTGAAGGAGACGCCACAAGTTATTACATCGCAAACAGGCTTGCCGCTCTTGGCGTAAAAGTGTCGCGAATCGCTCACGGAATCCCTGCCGGCGGCGGGCTTGAGTTCGCAGACCAGATAACTTTAAGCCGCGCCATTGAAGGAAGACGGCAGATTCAATCCGATGATTCAAAAGGAGATTAAACTATGCCCGACTCGCTCCCCTTGCTTGTTTTTGACCTTGGAAAGGTCTTTGTTGATTTTGATTACCAGGAATCTATGCAAAGGCTCGCCCACAGGTGCAACCTTGAAGAATCGCAACTCTACGCCAAATTGATAAACTCGCCATTATTTCAGGATTACGAACGCGGCATTATTTCAACAACGATTTTTTTTAAAAGGGCAAAAGAGATAACAGGATTTGACGGGACGTTTGATGAGTTCGCATCCTATTTTACAACTGTTTTCAGACCGATAGAACCGATGATAAATCTTCATCGGGAATTGAAAAAACTTGGATATAAAACCTGCCTGTTTTCAAACACAAACGAAATGGCGATCAACTATTTTAACATTCATTTTCCATTTATAAATGAGTTTGACTGGCAAATCTTCTCCTACCAGCGCAAGTCTATGAAGCCGGAAGAAAAGATTTACAGGATTCTTGAGGTGCAAACCGGATTTAGCGGCAATAGAATTGTCTACTTAGACGATATTGAAGAAAATATTCAGACGGGAATCAGGCTTGGATGGCGAGCCTTTGTTCATCAAGATGTTGAAAAAACGCGGAGAATCTTTATAGACCTAAATCTGTTGACGCGATAGTATTTAATACGACCAAAAATCGTTAACAACGTTATTGTTTACAGTAAAGCGCGATGGAAGATGATGTAAAAATTTTTATAAACGACCCGGATAAATCCCCGACGCTTGTCTATCTGCCGGGAATTCACGGTGACGCCTCGCTTGTGAGAGAATTCAAAAAATACGTTGCTGGGAAATTAAGATTTATTGAGATTGAATATGGGAGAAACCCCGACTGGGAGATTCAGAACTATGCTGACAGGATTGAAGCGGCTCTTAAACGATGCGGTGTTGACGAGTGTTATCTGCTTGCGGAGTCTTTTGGCTCGCAGGTTATGTGGGCGATAATGTCAAAACCGCGCTCATTTAAGGTAAAGGGAATAATCCTTGCGGGCGGGTTCGTCAGACATCCATTTATTTCTGGGGTAAAGATAGCAAAGGCGGTAACAAAAATCCTTTCATTGAGGATGATAGAATTATATCTCAGGTCTTACATCTGGATTTGCAAATTACTTTTCCGTAAAGAACATCGCGATAAACAGGTTTTGAATGAATTCAAGCGAAACCGCATAGATGACGCCGACCGTCGTGCAATTATCAAACGGTATGAATTAATAATTAAAAACGACCATAGGACTGTGGCAAAGACGGTTCAAGCGCCGGTCTATTTTCTCGCCGGTCGCTGGGACTATATAATTGTCCCGCGCGGTCCGGTATTAAGATGGTTGCGGAAAAACTCTCCTTCCTTTTGCGATTACAAAATAATTGACGGAGCCGACCATCCTGTGCTCGCAAATGCGCCTGAATCGTCCGCAAAGCAAATTTTACAATGGCTCGGGATAAATTATTAGAATTGCTGCATTGTTGCCCGCTTTTCCATTATGGCGCGGACAATTTTTTCTGCCAGTTCAGGTTTTGAAACTAATGTGTTTTGCGCCGCTTCTTTCCCCTGTCCGATCAATTCTCCTTCAAATTGAAGCCATGAACCTTTCTTTTCTATTACGCCGGTGTCAACTCCGACATCAATTATACTGCCTTCTTTATTGATTCCCTGGTTGAAGAGAATGTCAAATTCCGCTTCAGCAAATGGTGGAGCGACTTTGTTTTTTACAATTTTGACCTTAACATGGCTGCCGATGGCGTTTCCAGCTGCATCTTTTATATTGTCTTTTCTACGGATATCAATTCTTATGCTTGCGTAAAATTTGAGCGCTTTGCCGCCGGGCGTAGTTTCTGGGTTGCCGAACATTATTCCAACCTTTTCGCGGATTTGATTTGTAAATATGCAGGTTGTTCGCGCCTTTGCTAAAATGCCGGTAAGTTTTCTTAACGCCTGGCTCATAAGCCGCGCCTGCATACCCATTGTTGCCATACCGATTTCGCCCTCTAATTCAGCCTTTGGAACCAGCGCCGCAACAGAATCTATAACCACGACATCCAGCGCGTTTGACCTTACAAGTGTTTCGCAAATTGAAAGCGCTTCTTCGCCGCTGTCGGGTTGAGATACGAGCAGGTCGTTCAGATTCACTCCAAGCCGTTTTGCATAGGCAGGGTCAAGGGCGTGCTCGGCGTCTATGAACGCAGCCAGACCGCCGGCTTTCTGGGCATTTGCGATTATATGCAGAACGACTGTGGTTTTGCCGCTTGATTCAGGACCAAATATTTCAACAATTCTCCCTCTGGGCACTCCGCCAACTCCGAGCGCAAGGTCAAGCGCAAGCGCGCCTGTCGGAATAACATCTATTTTTTTCTGCGCTTGAACATCGCCAAGCCGCATTATGCTGCCGTCGCCATAAGTTTTATGGATTGTTGATATCGCCGCCTCAAGGTCGCGCGACCGCGCGCTTGTCGCGGAGGCTTTTGCGGCATCGCCACTGTTTTTTTCAGAAGATTTGGTAGCCATTTGTTAATTAATTTTATTGTTATGTAGTAAATAGATTAACGAGCCGTTTTAGTCAATGTTATAAATCAATTTCTTGTCCAGATGCGAACCCAGAGCCGCTGCGGAGAGTGCAGGATAAGGTCGCGCAGAAGTTCCTGCATACTTGCGGCTTTTGGTTCGCTCAATCGCCGAGCAAGAAGTATAGAAACAACAAGCACCGCTGCCGCAGCCGAGAAGAAGATTGTATATCTATTCCATTGCAGTCCGATAAACTCAAATCTTTTAGACGCGCAGGCGTCAATAAGAATTCCCCATCCGATTGGCGCAAGTCCCATTGAAAGGCAACTCAAAACCGAAAACACGGCAAAATACTGCTCGCGGTTGTTTTGCGGTATTGTCGCCATTGCGAGTTTTGTGTTTGCCATATTTGCCAAAGCGGAACCAAGTCCCATTAAAAGTTCAAGTATAATGAGCAATTCAGTTTCAGAATTAAAAAATCCACCTGCCACAGAAGTCCATCCAGCGAGCATAAAAAGCCACAGCAACATAGAGAAAACAAGCACCGGTTTGCTCCCAAGTGTGTCTAATTTCTGCCCTAAAAACCAGAGGCTGCTCAGCCCGCCGATAAATGAAACCGATGTTATTACAAGAATTTTATCCGACGCCAGACCGACTTGGTCCCGCATAAATGCGACTGCAAATGTGGACATCCCGCCATAAATCGCAGACCAGACAACTACAGCGAGCAGCAATTTTTTAAAATCTTTGTTTGTCCACATCTCGCGCCACGGAAACCACTGAATTGAGGAGTTTGTGTTTTCCGGCGGCTCAACATCGGGCATCCGTTTTAAAAATGTTAAACTCAACGCCCCCATAATCGCGCTAAAAGCGAATAATAAGGAATATTGATATGGGTCTGGATTTTTTCCTACAACAGCGGCGCAGAGCAGAAATGTTGCGCAACTTGCGAGATTGACGCAAGCGGCGTCCCGCGCAAGATATTTACCGCGCGCCGACTCAGGCACAAGCGAGGCAATCCACGGCAACCACGCGGCGCTTGATATACCGCGCGAAAGATTGAACCCGAAAAGGAATAACAGCAAAAGCGAAATCTGTGCCCGGCTTGACAGTATACCGCCTAACATCGGAATAATTGACATCGCAAAAATAAAACTAACCCTCGTTCCCCATCCTGCAAAAACAAACCGTCTGTACCCAACCCGCCGGATATACCCGGAGGCAGGTATCTGAAAAATCACCAACAACGGCATCATACCGCTGATGATGCCAAGTTCGGTCGCGCTTGCTCCAAGGCTCTTTGCATACAGAACCATTGGAGTATTTAAAACAACTTGAAATGAAAAGGCGTTGAATATCGCAAATAGATAGGCATTGTGAAAACCGGGTGGAAAAACCGCCTCCGGTTTCTCGCCGCTTTTTAAACCATCTTTTTTCAAATTATTGTTCATCAAAAAATCTATTTTTATTTCGGTTATTGAATAACGCAAAATCAGAAGTTAATATATCATTAAAATTACGCTTATGAACATATTCTTTGATTTATATCAGCAATACAAAATCAACAAGGTAGAGGTTGATGCCCAGAGCGCAAAACATATAGCTGATAAAATCCAGAACGATATTTATTCAATAAATAATCGTATTGACACTGTTCTTCTAGCGATGCAAGCCCTCTGGGAGATTCTGAAAGAACGGGGCGGCGTTACAGATGAAGAACTTGTAAAAAAGATGGAGGAGATAGATTTGCGCGATGGCGTTGCGGATGGGAAAATGAGTATGAAAATTGTTGTCTGTCCGAATTGTGGTCGGAATAACAACAGTAAGCGGGCGAGTTGCCTTTATTGCGGCAGCAACCTTCCCCAGAGCGACCTGTTTGGCGGAGTTTAATCCTGCTGTTGGATGAGAGCTTCAGAAAATACCGCCTTTTCTCGCTTACAATAGAAGCGACAATGTTAAAACTGATAACGTTGTTGGGACGGGCGTTTGGTTTCCCTTATTTTAACACTTCAAATGCGAAACCTTTCAGGTATTCGGTTTCTGGTATTGAAGCGATGACCGGATGGTCTGGCGCCTGTGTGTAGATGGCGATTCTGCGCAGAAGAACATGCGCGTCAGACGCGGCATCAAGAATCACCTTGTAGAAAAGTTCATAACCGACGTGGTGGGAACAACAAAATGTTGCAAGTATTCCGCCGGGTTTAAGCAATCTAAATGCGCGCAGGTGAATTTCTTTATAGCCGCGCAGGGCATCCGGTATCGCTGAGCGATTTCTTGTAAAAGACGGCGGGTCAAGGATGATGAGGTCGTATTGTGGCGGCAATTGTTCTTTGAGCATTTTTTGAGACGACAATTTTAACCAGTCAAACGCGTTCACGGTTTCCCAGGAGATTTTGTCGCTCAATCCATTAACTGCGGAAATTTTTTTGCCAAGTTCTACCGCTTCCGGACTTTGTTCAAGCGCGTGGATATGTTTTGCCCCAGCCTTTGCCGCATGGAGCGCGAAGCCGCCGTAGAAACTAAAGCAATCAAGCACTTCGGCGTCTTTTGCAAATTCAGATACTTTTAGATAATTGACCTGTTGGTCAAGGTATAGACCGGTCTTGTGTCCCCCGGGGAGAGCAATTGGAAATGTGAGCCCATTCATCATCACATTGATATCGCCATTGAGCGAGCCGTAGAGGATACCGCTTGAATCTGGAAGCCCTTCAAATTTGCGCGCCGCAACATCGTTTTTCTCCAGAATCGCGCGTGGAGAGAATATTTTTACAAGCGCGTTTGCGATTATCTCTTTCCGTTTATCCATTCCAAGCGATGATGTTTGCAGGACAAGCACATCTTCATATTTATCAATAATCAAACCGCTCAGGAAATCGCCCTCGGCGTTTACAACTCTGAAGGAAGTGGCATACGGCATAAATCGTTTTCTAACCTGCAGAGCCTCGCCGATTCGTTTGATGAAAAACTCTTCATCTATCGGCACCTGCTCGCGGGAGATAACGCGAACGTTGATCTTGGATTTTGAATTGAAAAATCCAAGACCAATAAATCGTCCCTTAGGGTCTTCTATGTTTATAACATCGCCATCAGCCGGGTTTCCGACTGTTTTATAAACCGATCCTGAATAAATCCATGGATGCCCGCCAATTACTCTTCGCGCATCCTCATTCTTTAAAACAACTGTCGCTGCCTTTTCCATTTTACACAACCTCATTTATAATACACCTATATGCGGCTAATAGAATGCAGACTTTTTGAAAGGTTTAAAGAAAAATTTTAAATTAAGAAAAATTTAATTTCATAATATAAAACCTGAATGGTTAGCAAAACAGTCAAAAAGGATGCTTTTTTTTGATAAATCTAAACTTACCCCAAAATACATTTCTTCCTGAGATGCTAATGATTCAGGCAGAAAATTTTTATTGATTTGTCTTGTTAATTTGAAGTTTGTCCTTTTAATGGTATTTTCAGTTTGTAAAATAGGTGTATAATTAGCGATGGTTGATAATTTAATAAATCAACCAGATGATCGGATTGGCAGGCGATGGATATTCAACACATAAGAAATTTTTGCATAATTGCCCATATAGACCACGGCAAGACGACCTTGTCGGACAGATTGCTTTTCCGAACCGGGACAATCAGCGAGCGCGAGTTTCAAGAACAATACCTTGATTCAATGGACCTTGAAAAAGAGCGCGGCATCACGATAAAAGCCCACCCGGTAACGATGTATTATACGGCGAAAAACGGCGAAACCTATGAACTAAATCTGATTGATACTCCGGGACACGTGGATTTTTCTTATGAGGTCAGCCGCAGTTTGACAGCTTGCGAGGGCGCAATCCTTGTTGTAGATGCTTCACAGGGGGTAGAGGCTCAAACGGTCGCTAATGTCCACCTTGCAGTTAGACAAAATCTGGAAATAATACCGGTCATCAATAAGATAGACCTTCCACACGCCAATGTTGAACAAACAAAACGTCAACTTGAAGAAATTCTCGCAATCCCGGGCGAAGATGCGATTCTTGCAAGCGCAAAAGAAAATATCGGCATTGAAGAGATACTTGAAGCGGTTGTTCACAGATTGCCTCCGCCAAGACCAAATGCCAACGGCAAGTTGCAGGCGTTGGTGTTTGACTCTTATTTTGACACATTCAAAGGCGTGGTCATTCATATACGGCTCTTTGACGGAGTTATCAAGCCGGGTATGCAAGTCAGGTTTGCCCATACAGATAAGGTTATTGATGTAAAAGAGGTCGGCAGTTTTAACCCCAAACCATACACAAGAGAAAAACTTGAACCAGGCGAGACCGGCTATATAACCGGAAATATTAAAAGCCCGCTTGAAGTAAAAATCGGCGATACAATCACCGATGTAAAAAATCCTGCGCCGCCGCTTCCGGGTTTTAAAGAGATAAAACCGATGGTTTTCAGCGGGATTTATCCCATTAACAACGCTGACTATGAACATTTAAAAATCAACCTCGCAAAGTTGCAACTCAACGATTCGGCTTTTGTATACCAGCCCGAAACATCTGTGGCGCTCGGTTTTGGGTTCCGTTGCGGATTTCTCGGTCTTCTGCATCTTGAAATTGTTCAGGAACGTCTTCGCCGCGAATACGGAATGGATATCATCGCAACATATCCAAGCGTGGTTTATCGCATAACCCTTACCGACGGGACTGTAAAAGAGGTGGATAACCCGGCGTATATGCCCGAACCTAATTACATTCAAAAAATAGAAGAACCGATTGTTCGCGCCTATATAATTTGTCCAAACGAAAATATCGGCGATATATTGACTCTTATTACTGAAAAACGCGGCAGGGTAGAAAATACCGAGACGCTTGACACGCGCCGCGTTATGCTAACAGCAATATTGCCGCTTAATGAAATTCTGATTGATTTCCACGACAGGATAAAAAGCGTTACTCACGGTTATGGCTCTATGGATTACGAGCACGCCGGCTATCAAGAGGCAGATATGGTCAAATTAGAGATGCTCGTAAACGGCGAGCCGGTAGATGCCTTTTCCTGCATCGTTCATCGCGACAAAGCGGAATCTCGCGGCAGGGCGCTTGCGGCAAAGTTAAAAGAGGTTATCCCCCGTCAGCAATTCCAGATTGCGATTCAGGCGGCGATCGGAAGTAGAATTGTCGCCCGCGAAACCATTAAAGCCTTGCGCAAGGATGTTACCGCAAAGTGTTACGGTGGCGATATAACAAGAAAACGCAAATTGCTTGAAAAACAGAAAGAGGGCAAGAAACGGATGAAATCCATTGGCTCGGTAGACATCCCTCAAGAGGCTTTTGTAGAGGTGTTGAAAGTTTAAAACGCGCCGCCAGAATTACTTTTATGAACATATTACAATGGCTTTTTAGCAAAACATACAGAGATGCGGTTGAATTAAAACGGCATATATTGCGATTGCTTGATTCTCAGAGAGATATTCTGAGCAAAAACGCGATAGACAATATTCTTGCCGCCGTTTCTGAACTGGACGGCGCGTTGAAACCGCCGTTTGATAAAAAAGCTATTGCGGAAAAAACCGAAAAATTGGAATCAGTCGCAAATGCCTGTATTAAACCATATCCCTATCATTCTTGGCGCGAAAATGTAGAGGTGTTTTTAGTGGCAATCGCTGTGGCGATGGGAATTCGCACATTTTTCCTCCAGCCATTCAAAATCCCCACAGGCTCTATGCAGCCGACACTCTACGGCATAACTCATTTGAATCTTAAAAACCATCCAGATATAGAAATACCAACCGGTTTTAAAGCATTCGTCAAATCCTGGTTCTACGGGATTTCGTATTATCATATCATTGCAAAAAACGATGGCGAATTAAACAGCGTTAGCCCGGTCAGAAGGTTCTTGTTTTTTAATATCTTGCAGACATTTAAGATTGGCAACGAAACCTATTACGTCTGGTTTCCGCCCGACCAACTATTTGACGGAATAGCGCGCTCAGGCGTTTATGAAGGGCAAACATTTAAAAAAGGAGAAGACGTTGTCAAACTTGTTGTAAAAAGCGGCGACCATCTGTTTGTTGACCGTATGACATTCAATTTCAGACACCCGAAACGGGGCGAAATCATCGTATTTGAAACCCACGGAATTCAGGGAATTCCTCAAGACCAGTTTTACATCAAACGGCTCATCGCGCTCGGCGGAGAAAAGGTCAGGATCGGCAACGACCAGCACGTTTATATAAATGGAAAACGTTTAGACGCCTCTACGCCGCGATTTGAGAATGTATACACATTTGGGGATCAGCCGATTGAAGGGGGATACTTTGGACACGTGAACAATTTTATTGCCGCAAAGTTTCGCAAAGCCGGTCTCGCCCCTTTGTTTCCCGACGGCGATGCGGAGTTCACCGTCTCTCCTAAACATTATCTTGTTCTTGGCGACAATACATTGAACAGCCTTGACTCCCGCTACTGGGGCGATTTTCCACAGGAAAATGTCATCGGAAAAGCCTTCTTCGTTTACTGGCCTATCAGCCCAAGATTCGGCTGGGAACATAGATAATAATGTCAAAAAATTTACTTCCGGTGTTGCGATATTCGGTAAATTTATCCGACTTTTGCAGATATGCGGTATTGACTGTTTTCTCTATAAAATTCATTATTTATACTATGAGATTCGCATGCATAATAATTTGTATAATTTCAATTGCGCTGTTTTGCGGGTGCAAGGTGTTCGGTAAAAAAGGCAGCGTTTCTGACTATAGACAGGTTGGCGAGAAAAAAGTTAAGACCGAAAAAATCCAGCCCCAACCGTCGCCAGTTCTTCAAAGTGTTCTCTCTGGAAGGGTGAAAAGCGTAAATGAAAAAGCAGGCTTTGTTATTTTAAACTTTCCAATAGGCAAAATGCCCGCAATTGGACAACGGCTGTGGGTTTATAGGAATGACACAAGGGTTGGCGCTGTTAAAGTGACCGGTCCGCAGATGGACTTTAACATCGCAGCCGATATAATTGAAGGCGAGGCGAAAATTGATGATGAAGCGCGTCCGGAATAATTCCTTTTTTGATTGATTGTTTTGCGGTTTGTCATTAACCTTTTTCTATGAATTTACCCGATGAACCTGTTAATCATAAAGGTATTTCACGACGTTCTTTTTTAAAAACCGGTATAACAGCAGGCGCGATTCTGCAAATTGTCCGCTCAGGCGTTGTCGGCGGCATTGCAAGCAACGGGGCGAATTTCAAACTCAACGTTGCACTTATCGGAACTGGCGGAATGGGGATGACGCATCTTCGCAATATGTTGAGGTTCAAACAGGAGGGCAAGGTTGACATTGCCGCCGTATGCGACGTTGATGAAAACAGACTTGAAGCGGCATATAACGAGACTGGAAAGTCTGCCACTCCGTATAAAGATTATCGTTATATACTTGAACGGAAAGATGTTGACGCTGTAATCATAGCCACTCCAGACCACTGGCATTCGGTTCAAACAGTGCACGCGTGCCAGTGCAAAAAACATGTCTATGTTGAAAAACCGTCATCGGTAACTATTGCTGAAGGGCGGGCGATGGTAAAAGCGGCGCGCGAAAACAAAGTTGCAGTTCAAGTTGGGGCGCAGGGACGTACCGCTAAAGGGGCGTGGTATACTTGCAGGGCGATTAGAAATGGAATCGTCGGCAAAGTCCATAAAGTAACCTGCTGGCATTATGAAAATCCAGTTGACACAAATCCAATTCCCGATAGCGAACCACCCGAAGGACTTGACTGGGATTTATGGCTCGGTCCATTACCTTGGCGACCGTTCAACAGACGTTATCTTCCGGCAAATTTCCGCTGGTTTTTAGAAATCGGTGGCGGGCAAATCCGCGATCGCGGCGCTCACCAGTTTAGCACTATCCTGTGGTGTATGAATGCGGATAACCAGACCTCATTCACAGTTGAGGCAACCGGAACGGCTCCCACAAAAGGGCTCTGGGACTGTCCGGTCACAATGAACGTTGTTTATCAATTCAAAAATCCTGACTGGACACTTGAATGGGGACAGCCCGGAAATAAAGTCGGTCAAACCGAGTTCGGAAATGTGTTCTGGGGTGAAAACGGACACCTTGTGCTTGAATGGGAAGGCGGCTACAGACCAGCAAACCCTGAGGCTATTAATTTTAAGTTGCCGCCCGGCGGACAGGAGGTTTATAGAACCGATGAGTATGAGGATTTCAATATGAATCATAAAGCCGACTGGTTCAAATCCATTAGAGAAGGCTATTTAAAACCGGCGGTTGATATTGAAATTGGACATCGCACGGCAACACTCTGTATCCTTGGAAACCTTTCTTACATACTCGGGCGAAAACTTGTCTGGGATGGCGAAAAAGAAAGGATTGTAAACGACGATTACGCCAACAGATTGCTTAACCGCCCGCAACGGTATCCTTATATTATTTAAAACTACCCGTTAATTATGGTTAAAACATACAATTTAAAAACGGCAGTCCTGCTAACCTTGTTCTGTCTGTGTAGTTCAGACACTAGAGCGCAGGGAGAAAATTCTGAAATTCCAGATAGTTTTAAATGGAAGATAAGTCCCCCGCTTCTCTCACCGGCAGTAAGAACTAATGACCCCTGTTATTCGGTAAAAGACCCATCGGTTGTTTATTACAACGGGCGGTGGCATCTATTCTGCACTATACGGAGCAAAATACGAACACATCAAATTGAATATGTTTCATTTGAAAAATGGGAACAAGCCAATAAGGCGCCAAGAACTATTTTGCAACTCACAGACGGCTATTTTTGCGCGCCGCAGGTCTTTTATTTTACCCCGCATAAAAAATGGTATTTAATTTACCAGGTAATTGATCCGTCGCGTAAACCGTCGCTTCAGCCTGCCTATTCAACGACAACCTATATTGACAAGCCGGATTCGTGGTCAAAACCGTCGCTCCTTTTTTCAACCGCCCCTACAAATATTACTCAATGGATAGATTTCTGGATTATTTGCGATGAGAATAAAGCGCGCCTTTTCTTCACTTCAATGGACGGCAGAATTTGGCGAAGCGAGACAGAAATAGGTGATTTCCCAGTTGGATGGAGTCAACCTGCGGTCGTATTGCGCGGCGATATTTTTGAGGCAAGCCATACTTATAAAATCAGAGGAAAAAATCTATATCTAACTATTGTTGAGGCTCAAAATGGAGGACGCCGCTATTACAAGGCATACACGGCTACAAGCCTTGACGGACAATGGAAACCACTCGCAGATTCATTAACAAATCCGTTCGCCGGAGTTGTAAACACAACTGACACCGCTTCACACTGGACTGATTCTTTCAGCCATGGCGAAATTCTGCGCGCTGGATATGATGAAAAACTTGAAATTGACATTAACGGAATGAAATTCCTGTTTCAAGGAGTGAGCGATAAAGAACGGCAGGGAAAATCATACGGCGAAATCCCCTGGAAACTCGGCATCTTAACGCTGGAAAAATAGGCAATATCGCGATTTATCAAAGAATTCTTGACCCTGTTTTTTACCTGTGTAGCCTAAAAATATGATAAATACGTTCTTGGGAAAGAGATTTTACCGGTATGGACTGCAACTTTTTGGATTACTTGCAATATCGTTAAATCTGTTTTCACAAACTGAGGTTTCAAAATACAACGTCATCTGGACATCACCGGGAAAGAACTCCTCCGATTCAATGCCTGCTGGCAACGGCGAGGTTGGGATAAATGTATGGGTTGAAGATGATGGCGACCTGCAATTTTACATATCGCGAACCGATGCGTGGAGCGAGTCGTGCAGATTGTTAAAACTCGGGAAGGTAAGGATCAGTTTAAATCCAAATCCTTTTAAAAAAGACAACCCGTTCAGACAGGAACTTAAACTTGAAGATGGAACAATTGAAATTACAGCCGGAAAAGATAAACAGGCGATTAAACTCTGTTTGTTTGTAGATTCTGAATCGCCTACCATACATATTTTAGGCGAGTCCAGAACGGCTTATGAAGTGAGGGCAACTTTTGAAACCTGGCGAACAAATAAAAAAATTCTCAAGGGCGAGGAACTTGATTCAAGTTGGACTATGAAAGGGGCGCCTCAAAATATTTCTGTTGAAGAATCGCCCGATATGATACTTGAAGGTTACGAAAACGCCGTTATGTGGGTTCACAGGAACGAGGATTCTATAGTTCCATTTACTTTGAATCATCAGGGGCTTGGGAAATTTTATAACCTTGTCAATGACCCGCTTTTGCACCGAACATTTGGCGGCATAATTACGGGAAAACCGTTTAAAAAACAGAGCGCGGTTTCTATCATTACTGAAAAGCCGGTAAAACAATTCCAGATTCAGATAGCCACCCATTCGGAACAAACCGATACCTTATTAGAATGGCAAAACGCGCTTGCTCAAATTATGATGAAAAATTCTAGTTCAAAGAAGGCTCAATCCCGAACCGCAGAGTGGTGGAAAAAATTCTGGAATAAAAGTTGGGTGTTTGTGGAAGAAAAAGATCAAGTATCAATTCCGACTAACAATCATCCGTTAAGAATTGGACGCGATTCCGCAGGTGGAAATAGTTATCGCGGATACATTTCACGATTAAGCCTGTTTGATAAAACGCTTTCAAACGATGAAATAGTAAAACTTTATTCCATAGGTTATACAAACTCGCACGCTGTACAAGGCGCAACGGCATGCTGGCATTTTGGCAATATTGAACAGGGAGTTGTGAAAAATCTAATTTCACAAAATCTACACGGACAAGTTAACGGTGAGGTCTTTTCGACAAATTTTGGCGGTGTCAGAGTAGGATATTTCAAATCCGGAAATGTTGAGATTCCCAATAGTCAACTATTTGAATTCAAAAACGGTTTTACATTAGAAGGCTGGATTATGCCTGAAAAAGGGATTGGAGCGGCGCGAATTGTTGACAAAGTCACCGCTGGTGTGGACGACGGTTTTCTGTTTGATACTTACCCGGGCAGGAGTTTGCGGCTTCTTGTGGGAGGCGAAAAAATCATCGCAAAAGATTGTCTGGTTGAATCGGAATGGAACCATATTGCCGCAACTTATAACGCGCAGAGCGGCGCTATGAAGATTTATCTAAATGGCGAGGTCGTGGCATCAAATACTAATGAACAAACTCCCCAATCTGCTCTTTCTCTTATATCCCGCGCTTACATACTTCAACGGTGGATTGCAGCCTGCGCTGGACGCGGCAATTATCCGATTAAATTCAACGGCTCAATTTTTACCGTTGATCCAAAATTCGGCGGCGCCCCGGATTTTGACCCCGACTGGCGACGCTGGGGCGATTGTTATTGGTGGCAAAATACGCGCCTGCCTTACTTTCCTATGCTGCCGAATGGCGACTTTGACCAGATGATGCCGCTTTTTGACTTTTACATAAAAAATCTCTCTATCTGCAAAGCGAGGGCAAAATATTATTACAATGCCGACGGTGTCTATTTTCCCGAGACAATGACTATCTTTGGAACATACTCAAATAACGATTACGGATGGGACAGAAAAGGACACAGACCAGATGAGGTGCTTTCTCCTTGGTGGAGATATGCCTGGCAACAGGGACTTGAACTTGTAACACTTATGCTTGATTACTACGACTACACACAGGACAATCAATTTCTACAGAACAAATTATCCCCAATGGCAAGAGAAGTTCTCCTCTATTATTTTACGCGGTTTCAACGAGATAATAATGGAAAACTGGTAATCTCGCCAACTCAGGCTGTTGAAACCTACTGGTATAATGTTACAAACGACACACCATCAGTTGCCGGGCTTCACTATGTAGTTAATCGCCTTTATAAAGTCAGAGACCGGATTCCGCCAACCGAACGCGAACTGGTCTCAAAAATGAAAGAAATTATACCTGAATTGCCGCTTGCGACCACAAATGGAGTCTCATCCATTCTACCAGCGCAATACTTCAGTCCTAAACGAAGCAATATTGAAAATCCAGAACTTTACGCCATCTTTCCATTTAAATTATTCCATATCGGAACCACAAATGTGGACACGGGCTGCGAGACATTTAAACGTCGTATAGAAAAAAGTATGATAGGATGGTCTTATGATGGTCAGTGCGCCGCGCTGCTCGGTTTAACCGATGAAGCAAAAAAGCAAATTCTGTTTAAAGTTAGAAACTCAAATAGGAACTTTCGTTTTCCCGCAATGTGGGGACCAAACTACGACTGGGTGCCAGACCAGGACCACGGAAGCAATATTATGATTGTTCTTCAAAATATGCTATTGTTTGATGATGGCGAAAAAATCCATCTTTTCCCCGCATTTCCAAAAAACTGGAACGCAAAATTCAAACTCTACGCCTCTAAAAACACAATAGTTGAATGCGATTATGCGAACGGAAAGATTAACAAATTAAAAATCACCCCGGAATCAAGAAAAACCGACATAGTCATTCATAATAATTAATACATTAAACAAATTGTATCTTTGCGTCTGAATGAATTAAGGAATATAACTTTTCATAAATTTAATTTCACCCAAAAATTATCTTTTCTTGAATGCTAATTATTTCGGATGGTCTAAATTTACGGAAAAATTATTTTGGACAGGTTTTGATAAAAATTATAATATGATAATACTATTAAATTATGGCAGGGAATAAAACAAAAACTAAAAAAGCCAGTCTCGGGCGCGCGAAAAAAAGGGTAGCTGATAAAAAGAAGATTAAGAAATCAGGAGGAAAAAAGGGGGCGGTGCTAAAGGGTAAGAAAAAGAGATTAAAAAGAGAAAAAATAGAAATACCCTCGGAGCAGAAGTCAGAAATTGAAGAGTTGGAGAAGAAGGGCGAAAAAGAGGGTTCTGGTGGCGATTTAGAGCCAACATATGTTCCGCGCGACGAGGATATTGATATTGCAGATATAGAGCGGAGCGATTACGACGAGAACACCGCTATAAAGCTTTATTTGCACGAGATTGGTCAGGTTAATCTCTTAAGTCCCAAAGAAGAGGTTGAACTAGCAAAGCGTATAAAAGCGGGCGACAAAGAGGCGCGCGAAAGGATGATTAAAGCCAACTTGCGGCTTGTAGTTAAAATCGCTCGCGACTATGAAAACTACGGGCTTCCATTGCTTGACCTCATAAGCGAGGGGAACATCGGTTTAATGAAGGCAGTGGAACGGTTTGATCCCTCAAAAGGCGGCAAACTCTCCACTTACGCCTCATGGTGGATAAAACAGGCGATTAAGCGGGCGCTTGCCAACCAATCAAAGACAATCAGGCTGCCAGTCCATTTAGTTGATAAAATAGCCAGAATGCGGCGAGCGGCTTTGCGGTTGCAGGAGATATTGGGCAGAGAGCCGACCGATGAAGAGGTTGCCGAAGAACTTGGGATCCCGGTCTCGCGCGTAACCCAGATGCGCACTGTTTCAATAAGACCGACTTCGCTTGACGCCCCAATAGGCGATGATGATTCAAATAATTATTCAGAAATAATCGCCGACGAATCCGCCACCACGCCGTATAAACAACTTGAAGACCAGACATCCACAGATATGCTCAAAGAACTCGTCAAGGAACTTGACCAGCGCGAGGCGGAAATTCTAAAGTTTCGCTTCGGACTTGACGGCGGCGGCGAGCGAACGCTTGAAGAAGTAGGGGCAAAATTTGGCGTAACCCGCGAACGGGTCCGCCAGATACAAAACGCGGCTTTGCGAAAACTTCGCAAAATGATTGATAAATACGAAAAAGGCAAATCTGAGAAATCCTGACAGTTTATGAAAACGATTACCCCGGATGATATTAAGACTGCAATACGGAATATTCCCGATTTTCCGCAACCCGGCGTTCAATTTAAAGATATAACGCCGGTTCTCGGGGATTACAGGATATTCAGGGCAGCCATAGATTATATGTGTGAAGGGTTTAAACCGGGCGATGTTGACGCGGTTGTTGGAATTGACGCGCGCGGCTTCATCTTTGCCGCGGCAGTCGCCCTTGAACTTCACACAGGAATGGTTCCGGTCAGGAAAAAAGGGAAATTGCCGTTCTTTACTATAGAACAGAGTTATGAACTTGAATATGGTTCTAATACAATAGCGATTCACGTTGACGCGTTTAAAAAAGGAAGCCGCGTTTTGCTCGTTGACGACCTGCTCGCAACAGGGGGCACAGCAGCCGCCGCGGCTGAACTTGTGAAAAAGGCAGAAGGAAAAGTCGTTGGTGTCCGCTTTTTAATAGAATTGAGTTATCTAAAAGGAAGAGAAAAACTAAGCGGTTTGCCAGTTAAATCCGTGATTGTATTCTAAATGTTTTCATAATTAACAAATGCCGGAACATAACAAGTCCAGCGGAATAAACTGCTTTTCAAGAAGGCTTTTTTCAGTAAAAGATTACAATCTTGATTATACGCTTGATTCAGGTCAGGCATTCCGGTGGGAGAAAATTGATGGAGGCTGGGAAGGTGTGATTTATAACCGCTGGGTACGGCTTGAACCGCATAAGGATGGAATCGCAGCCACAGTTTTTGGAAGGATTAATGATTGGAGTTGGCTTGAAGATTATTTACAGATTAACGTTGATATCAATGCTATTCTAAACAGTTTTCCCAAAGATCGCCGACTTGAACAAGCAGTAAAGGAATGTCGCGGTTTAAGGATTGTTCGCCAGCAGCCATGGGAATGCCTTGCCTCGTTTTTAATGTCATCATCTAAACAAATTATTCAGATAAAACAGATAATTTCAAATCTATGCAGACATTTTGGCGAGCCTGTGCCAACACCTCCGGGACGCGAACAGATGTATTCATTCCCATCGGTTGAATCAATTGCTCAGGCAGATGAAACAAATTTGCGGCAGTGCAAAATGGGGTTCAGAGCGGCTTATTTAAAAAACACAGCGCAATTAATCAAGAAAGAAAAAATCAATCTTGATGAACTCTCATTTTTGACGATTGATCAAGCAAGAGAAGCGCTGATGCGGTTTCCCGGTGTAGGAGTTAAAATCGCAAATTGCGTCTTGCTATTTTCGCTCGGATTTTATCGCGCCTTCCCTGTTGATGTCTGGGTGAGGAAAGCATTGCAGAATTTTTATTTTGAAAACAAGCCGGTTAAGAAGAGGGAAATGGAGAGGTTTGCTTACGAATATTTTGGCGAATTCGGCGGATACGCCCAGCAATACCTGTTTCATTACATCCGCGTTAAGCTCTCAAAAAACAAAAGTTAGATACCAATCAATAAATTTTGAAAAATAAACAACGCAGCAAGAAAATTGAATCACTAAATTTGCGGAGAAAGAACGAAGCTGGATTAAAGTTTACTGGATTATTGATGATTTAACTTTGCAACTCCTAAAATAAGGACTGGTAATCAATATCTGCAACACCACGATGTTCAAGGTCCCAGACGAACTGTTCAAAATATGAAACTCCTGTTGACATTTCCTCGGCAAAATTCTTTACTGGCACAATTTCAATCCCTGCATCTATCACATTAATCTATCACATTTAATTTATGGAAATAGTCATTTTTGCGCAAACGTTATAAACCATAAACGCATACTTGCCAAATTGAACTTCAACTCCCACCCGATTTTTACAAAATCCATTTCACGAAATGCGCTTTTAGACTTAGATGAACAGGCGAAATCCGAAACATAAAACTCTGTTGAATATTCACATTTTATTCTATACTTGTTCCATCCCATGGTTTGAAATTCTTTTGCAAATTTTTTATTCAATGCAACAGGGCTAAATAGATTTTTTCCTTTCATCGTTTTCTCTCTACTTATTTTTATTTTACATTTTTCGCTATTGAGTGATGAAATAATATGCTTCACTTCTTCAAGTTCTTTCGGATATTTGGAACTAATGACTTCTTTCCCTGAGTTAAATGAATAAATGCCAGCTATGATCATTGTTAATTCCTTATTTCTCTATGAGATTAATTTGCGCAGAGGTTTGCCATTCCTTCGGTGGTTGAGCTATTTTTTCTTTTCCTCTCGGTTGGTAAATAGGTTTGCCAATTTGCCTATAAGCTAAAGCGCCGTTAAAGTAGTCACAAATTCGCTGTTTAGTTATTCTTGTGTATCCTTCTTCTGTTTCACAGCCTATGACACGTCTATTGTGCATAATACCTGCAATTAAAGATGAACCAACGCCAGCGTAAGGGTCAAAGCCCCAATCGTCTTCATTTGTGAGCGCAAGAACACAACGTTCAACAAGTTCAATTGGAAACTGACAGGGATGAATTGTTTTTTCAGGATGATTTGATTTGACATTAGGAATATACCAGACCAATTCTTCCCAGCCATTTATAAGAATCTCCCAGACATCGGAGGGATTCTTCCCGAGTGGATTTCCAGAAGGCTGTCCTTTATTAGGTCCCTTATAATGCCGTTTGCCCGGATATTTTGCAGGCACACGTACTGCATCAAGGTTGAATATGTAGTTATCAGATTTAGTAAACCATAAAATGGTTTCATACCTGCCTGAAAAACGTTTTGAAGCGTGCAACCCATGTCCAAATTTCCAAATAATTCGGTTGCGCAACTTCATTCCTAACTTTTTGAAAACCGGGTAATATAAAATGTCCAGTGGATAAACTTCTCCATTGTCCACAAAATTGCCAACTTGCCAGCAAATACTGCCATCTTCCCTCAAAACTCTATAGAGTTGCGCAATTAGTTCAGATTGAATTTTTAAATACCGGTCAATTGCAATCCGTTTCTCATATTTTTTACAAAGATTATAAGGAGGCGAAGTAATAATGAGAGCAACAGAATTATCCGGAATTTGAGTCAAGAAATCCCGTGCATCGCCACCAATGAACAATGATTTTGGAATCTGGCTTAAAATTCGTATCAATTCTTTCTGTTTGGTTAAATAGCGGCAGATTATTCATTGTTAATTCTATTTATATTCATTTTAGTTTATAAACAGATTCATTTGATTCAGGCATAATCATTATCAATCAAACTAAATATACGTCTCACTGTGTCCTGTCAACGACTTAACCTGAAGTCAGCATAAATCAAAATCATTACCATTGAATTCATTGTTTATTTTTGAAATCAAGTACAATACAACTCTATTTTTGTTTGGATTGAGATACTATGGAACTGCAATTCCACTTCATCTCTCTGGGTTCCGCGTGGTTTATTTTTTTACCACAGAGGAACAAAAAGAACGGCTGTTTAATTGTTATAACTGCTGTCGCAGTTTTGCCACCGAGTCCATAATGTCTGACACTTTCGGCGTCTATTTAACCAATTACTATATAGAATTTTGGAAAATTTTATTTCACCCGAACATTATGACTTTCTGTAATGCTTAAGATAATGCAGACTCCTCTCATAAGAAATATCCTTGCCCTGTTTATTGGGGATAGTTATTTTTGAATGCAAATTTTTTTGAACATTTTTTTAAAAAAAATTTCAAATTCTGCAAAAGGGCTTGACAAATTTGTAATAATTTGGATTTGAACGGATTTGATCATTCAAATAGAGGCTGTATGGGCGTTTTATCAGTAATAGGCGCAGCCTCGCGAGAATAGCGCGGAGAGGATTTATGATACAGGTAAAAAATCTTGCAAAGTCATTCGGCCCAAAGCGGGCTGTTGACGGCGTATCGTTTAATGTTGATGTTGGAGAGGTACTGGGATTTTTGGGTCCAAACGGCGCCGGCAAGTCAACAACGATGCGAATGATTACCGGCTTCATTCCGCCAACGGAAGGAACGGTGGTAGTTGGCGGTCACGATATATTGAACAATCCGATTGAAGCCAAAAAATTGATCGGTTATCTGCCAGAGAATGCCCCTGCTTATGCAGATATGACGGTTTACGGGTTTTTGAATTTTGTTGCCGAACTGCGCGGTCTGCGTGGCGAAGAGAAGAAGAAGGCGGTTTCAAAGGTTATAGAAATGTGTTTTTTAGAGACGGTTGTAAACCAGAGTATAGACACGCTTTCAAAAGGTTTCAGACATCGCACCTGTTTTGCGCAATCCATAATTCACGACCCGCCGGTGCTTGTGCTTGATGAGCCAACCGACGGTCTTGACCCAAATCAAAAGCACGAGGTTAGGACACTTATCAAACGGATGGGCGAGAAAAAGGCTATAATTTTTTCTACTCATATTCTTGAAGAAGTGGAAGCGGCTTGCACGCGGGCTATAATCATTGACCGTGGCAAGATTGTGGCGAACGGAACGCCTGACCAACTAAAGAGAATGTCAGAACTTGCAGGCACGGTTATCTTGCGAATCAAAGATGTTTCGCCCGAGGTGGTAACTCAAAAGATTTCTGAATTGCCGTGCGCCCGAAGGGTTGCGGTAATTTCTCAAACCGATGGCGCGGCAGCCAGTGTGCGAGTTTATCCGCGTCCTAATATTGCCGATGGCGAACTTGCGCGGGCTGTCGGAGCCCTTGCGGTTCAGATGCAATGGAAGGTTGAAGAATTGCGCACAGATGAAGGTCGGCTTGACGAAGTATTTCGCAACATAACTTTACCAGACACAGTCAAGAAGGAGAGTGAAAAATGAACGGGCAATTATCTCTGTCACAATCGGTATCAAACATATGGACAATAGCCAAGAGGGAACTTGGCGGTTATTTTACATCGCCGGTCGCGTATGTGTTTATAGTCATATTCCTTTTGCTGACCGGATTGTTCACCTTTATGATAGGCAGGCTGCTTGACCGCGGCGAGGCGTCGCTGTTCTGGTTTTTCTACTGGCACCCTTGGCTCTATCTTGTGCTTGTCCCCGCTATTGGAATGGGGGTCTGGGCAGAAGAGCGAAGACTCGGCACGATAGAACTTTTGCTTACTATGCCTGTAACAACCTGGCAGGCGATCGTTGGAAAATTTCTGGCAGCCTGGATATTTTTAGGCGCTGCGTTGTTTTTGACATTCCCGGTTGTTATCACCGTCAATTATCTGGGCGAGCCAGACAATGGCGTAATTTTCTGCGCATATGTTGGCAGTTTTCTGCTTGGCGGCGGTTACCTTGCAATCAGCACAATGACCTCCGCAATGACAAGAAACCAGGTCGTCAGTTTTATCCTCTCGGTGGTCATCTGCCTGTTCTTGATCCTTGCCGGATTTCCGCCCGTCACAGATTTAATCCAAAATTATGTCCCTCAAATTATTGTGGACATCATCGCATCGTTCAGCGTTGTTCCTCATTTTGACGGCTTTAAACGGGGGTTGATTGATTTGCGCGATGTGATTTTCTTCGTTTCAATAATCGTTTTCGGGCTTTTTACAACAAGCATTATTATCCGAAACTTGCGTGCCGGACACTAAACCTGTGATTTTTTTGGAGGGCTTGAGAGATGAAAAACAAAAATATTGAGACGTTGTTATATTCAACGATCGGTGTAGTGGCGGTGTTGATTTTACTCATCGTCGTCAACTTCATCGTCGGGGCGTGGCGATTGCGATTTGACCTCACTCAGGAAAAGGCTTACACGCTATCGGACGGCACAAAAAAGATTCTCTCAAAACTGGATACCCCGGTTAAGATTAGATTCTATTTCTCGCGCGGAGAAGAGACGCCGGTCTTTTTAAAGAATTATGCCCAGCGCGTTGAGGATTTGCTTGCGGAATTCAGACAGGCGTCAAAAGGCAAGATAACGATTGAAAAATATGATCCTCAACCTGATACCGATGCCGAAGACGCGGCGATTGCCGACGGCATTGACCCGCAACCGATAACGCCGACAACATCGGTCAGATTCGGACTTTCAGTCTCCTGTCTTGACCAGAAAGTGGCTATCCCATACCTCGCCCCGGAACGAGAACGGTTGCTTGAATATGATCTCTCTCGTGCTATTTCCCGCGTTGTCAATCCAGAACGACCTGTCATTGGAATAATGAGCGCCCTGCCAGTTTTTGGCCAGCAGGCAAGCCCATTTATGCCAAGGGCAGGACAACAACAGCAAGAACCGTGGTTGTTCGTAAGCGAGTTGCAACGCGACTTCACAGTCAGAAAAGTTGATATGGACACCGATAAAATTGACGATGACATAAAACTGTTAATGGTTATTCATCCAAAAAATATTTCCGAAAAGGCTCAATTTGCGATTGACCAATTTGTGCTGCGCGGCGGCAAATTGATTCTCTGCATAGACCCGGTAAGTGTTATGGATAGCCAGTCAAATCCAATGTCGGGCGGTATGCAGCAACCAAGTTCAACAGTAGATAAATTATTAAAGGCATGGGGGCTTGATATGGATACATCAAAGGTGATTGTTGATATGCAATGCAGAAGCCCCCGTTATCATCCGAAAGTCGCTCACCTCGTAACAGCGTTGTCGCGTCCAAATATGAAACAGGACGAGGTGTTTTTCGCTCAACTTGATAATCTCCTCTTTCCATTCAGCGGCTCTATCACAGGTACCCCTGCCGAAGGATTGAAGATGGATGTCCTGCTCAAATCTTCCACAGATTCAGAACTTGTAGATGGTTTTATGGCGCGGCTTTCAAGCGAACAAGTCGCTAAAGAATTCAAGGCGTCCGGCAAAGAATATAATATTGCTGTAAGATTGAGAGGCAAATTTAAGACCGCGTTTCCAAACGGCAAACCGGAAGATTCAAAGAGCGAAGAGGATAAGGATAAAAAAGATCCTAAACAAAAAGAGGAATATCTTAAAGAATCTCAGAAAGAAAATATGGTTTATATATTTGCCGATAGCGACTGGCTGCACGACCAGTTCAGCGTTGACATTCAGAACATATTTGGCCAGAAAATCATCATCCCGCATAGCGGCAACCTTTCTTTTGTTCAAAACCTTGTTGAACTCCTTAGCGGCGATGAAAACCTTATCAACGCAAGAAGCCGCGCCACTGTGAACCGTCCATTCACCCGCGTGCGCAATATTCAGGCAAAAGCCGAATCCCGCTTCCTTGAAGAGGTGAAGAAACTTGAAGAGGAGCGGGCAAACGTCCAGCGCAAAATAAACGAGTTGCAGGCTAAAAAAGAGGGAAACCAGCGGTTTATACTCTCGCCGGAACAAAAGGCTGAATTGAAAAAACTTCGCGAGGCAGAGGCTCAGACAGCGAAGAAACTAAAAGAGGTGCGAAAAGAATTGCGCAAAGAGGTGGATTCTCTTGAAACAAAGGTTAAATGGCTAAACATTGCCGGTATGCCGCTACTGGTGGCATTATTCGGTCTTGGCGTGGCTCTGTATAACCAGAAACAGAGGGCTGCAAAGTAGTATAAAATCAGGAGGAATGTCCAATGAGAAAAAATCAACTCATACTGCTCGTTGTCGCGGTTGCAGTGTTAGGCGTAATTGGCATAATAACATACAAACAACGCAGCGCCACTTGGTCGGAAAGCAAACAGATAGGCGAGAAATTGTTTGCGAATTTTCCGATAGACGATGTGGCAAAGATAATAATCAAAAATTCAAAAGAGTCGATCAACCTTGTTAAAAAAGATGATATCTGGAGGGTGCAAGAACGGGACAACTTTCCCGCAAATTTCAACGAAATCAGCGAATTTTTGCGCAAGATGTGGGAAATGAAACGGGGGCTTCCGGTGGAGATCGGCGAATCAAAACTCGGCGTTCTTCAACTATTGCCGCCAGATAAAGGGACAAACTCCGGCACACTTGTGGAGTTTAAAGATAAAAACGAAAAAACAGTCGCCACACTGTTGCTCGGAAAGAAAAGCACTAAAAAATCGCAATTTGGCGACGAGTTTCCAGATGGCAGGTTTGTGATGGTAAACAACGATATTAAATCGGTTTCTCAACTAACAGAGACATTCAGCAATATCGAGCCGAAACCAGACGCATGGATTGACAAAGAATTCTTCAAAATCGAAAAGGCAAAATCCTTTGAACTCATCAGCACCAACGCGGCAGATTCCTGGAAAATTTATCGCGATACCGAAACCAATGCATGGCAACTTGCCGGGTTAAAACCGGATGAACAGGGCGACGCGGTCAAAATTGCCGCCGTCGGCTCCTCACTAACCTATCCAACCTTTGTGGATGTGGTATCAACCAATAAATCGGCATCCGAGACAGGACTTGATAATCCAGTAAAACTGATCGTTGAGACCTTTGACGGTTTTGTCTACAACCTCAAAATAGGCAAGAAGACCGCAGACGACAACTATTACCTTGCCTTTAACATCAGCGCAAATTTCCCTAAAGAACGAAAGGCGGCTTCGGACGAAAAACCGGAGGATAAGGAGAAAAAAGATAAAGAATTTCAAGATAATCTGAAAAAATTGAAAGAAAAGTATGAAAAGGAAAAGAAATTTGAGAACTGGAATTATCTTGTAACCAAATGGACAATTGAAACCGTGCTAAAAACTAAAAAAGAATTGCTTGCCGAAAAGAAGGAAGAAAAAAACTCTTCAGGAACATCAACAAACGCGGTTGAAACAAAATAACCCAAAGCCCTGAATAATTTGCAACGCCGCTCCGATTGCGGGCGGCAAAAATATCTTCACCTGTTGTCGCTTCGCATCGCGAGACCGCCACGCGCCGTAACACTAAAATCGTTGCGCGCGGCAATTAACGTTTCCTTTGAATTTAAGAGAACTATAGGGTTTTAAATCAATATTTTAGGGCGAATTAAATGGATTGCGATTTGAGAATTTTAACTGCAACATTATTAGACAGAAGGAAGATAAAATAGGAATGATGAGGCAAAGCAGAGTAAAAATATCCCAGTAGGAGCAGAATGAAATTTAAATCAATTTTATCCTTAATTTACTGGATGAAAATCACAATCCCTTTTCTAACTGCAAAATGAAGGCTAAAATAGACCCGGATAAAAAGAATTTTCAAAGGGGATTTAATAAGCAAATATATTGATAATTAAATACTTGAAAAATATGCTGTTTTATATAAAATTGCTCTAAATAGCCTGAAGAAATGACAAAGAAAGATATCAGAAATAGTTTGGAAAAAGTCTGGAAAAGGATGAACTTGTGGCGCGAGGAGAAAATGAATTTTGTAGGTCTAGTCCCAAATGAAATTGTTCACAAAAGAGAAGAACTACTACGTAAACATAGATTTTTGTGTTGTTTGTAAGACAACTGGGATTATATGGAAAGAGTGTTTAGACATTACCCAATAAAAGATATAGATTCTTGGTTTGATACAGAATATAAATTATAAAGATTTAATTTTTATGTGGAAATTTAGAGAAATTCTAAAAGGAACGCCTGAAAAGCACTCTCATGAAGACGAGTTTTTCAAACATGAAAACCTCTCTGAAGCCCTAGTCCGCGAAATAATTCAGAACTCCCTTGATGCAAGATCGGAGGGTGAGGAAAGAGTTAAGGTGAGTTTTAAATTAGGAACTGTCAGCTGGGATTCAATTCAGAATTTGTTATTCGGTTTAATTCCTCACTTGGAATCTGTTGGTCTTTGGAAAAATCAGCAGAATATGCGTTTTGAAAATAATGATGATATAAATTATTTATTAATTGAAGATTATGGAACCACCGGCTTAAATGGAAGCATTTCAAGGACTAAAAAGGACTCAAGTAATTTTTATGACTTCTGGTGGAGAGAAGGATTATCCAGTAAAAAGGGCAGTAAAGGAGGTAAATGGGGGTTGGGTAAAAACACAATTCATATGTCATCAGATATACGAACATTTTTTGGTCTAACAATAAGAGAAGACGACAAAAAAGAAATCTTAATGGGCAAGGCATTATTGGAACCACATGAAATAGATAATGTAATATATATTGAATCGGGATATTATTGTGATGGAGATTTTGATCCTATCTATGATAGAAACATTATTGAATCATTTAAAAAGACTTTCCAATTAAATAGAAAAGATGAAACAGGTTTGTCATTGGTCATACCGTTTTCAGATAGCGAATTAAATTATGAAAACATAATATTGAGTGTTTTAAAACATTTCTTTTATCCTATATTACAGGGAAATTTGGTAGTAGAAATACAGTATAACAGTAATAATTCATCACGGAATTATTTAGAATTAAAAGGTTTGTTAGATAATAATAAGTTAATGATTAACAGAGAATGTTTACTAAATAATGATAATATAAATAAATTGTCAGTATATACTAATGCACCTGATATAATTGATTATCTAACATTTGCTCAAAGCACTCTTAATAAAGTCTGTACTAATGTATTATGTAATAAAGACTATATTATTGATACGCAATCCTTTGACCAACCATTGGATAAAATCATAGAGGAATATTATAAAGGTGATATAATTGGATTTAAAATTAAATTTGGTATTAAAGACAAAAATGGTCAAGAAAATCCCACTTATGTTAATGTATATCTAAAGAGAAGTGAAAAATATAATCCTGAATTATTTTGGTTTCGCTCAGGAATAAGAATTATAGAAATAAAAAATAATGTTAAAAATTATCCAGTTTTAGGATTATTTAACGCAGAAGATAAACCTATTTCTGAATTTTTAAGCAGTGCTGAAACCCCAGCGCATACAGATTGGAATGAAAGGGCAGAAGATTTGAAAAACAAATATAAAAATTACAAAGAATCGCTTCGCTTTATAAAAAATATTTTTCGCAACCTATTATCTATTATTGATAAACCTCCAGAAAATATTCAATATGATGCCTTAAAACATATTTTTTCGTTATTTAAAGACGGCGGCAAAGATGAATATATACATGGAGGTAATAAATCAAAAATACCCGTTTTAAGTGATGAAAAAATTATAAATATTTATGAAATAAATTCTGGCTTCAAGGCAAACTTTAGCAAGAAATTTAAAGAAGGAGAAAGACCTAAATATTTTAAAGCTACAATTGATATACAAGTTGCTTATGACTGTATAAGAGGGAATCCATTTGCGAAATATGATATTTATGATTTCGATTTTTCAAAAGAAGGTAATATAAATATAAAAGTAGAAAATGGAGAAATTCAAAGGAAAGATAAAAATAGGATAATAATAAATACTAACTCGCCTGGTTTTTCTCTTGAAGTAACTGGATTTGATATAAAAAGAGATATTGTTATAAATGTTGAGACCATGATAGAAAAACTAGAAATTATAGACACAATAAAAGTATAAACTATGAAAAGAACATTTAATTACACTGGTAGGATTAAAATAGATCAGAATAGAATAACTTATGAATATAGTTCAAATGGTGATTGTGTTTTAACGATAAAGGATATAAAAATAGCAGATTATACTCTTGCAGGCGGATCAGAATTATATGCTGAAATATTTTACAGAAATGAATATCTAAGAGAGAAAATTGGGACGGTTGATAATATTAAATTACCTTATTTCATTTCATTAAAAGATTTATCTTATAGAGAAAATCTCTCATTTCGTATTATTGTAGTAGAACAAAATGAATTAAAAATTCTTGCTTCAACATCAGTTATTAAACCTGCGAATATCAGCATTAGTGAAGACGTATTATTGCCATTGAAGTATCAGGATTTAGGAAAAGTAGTATGGAGAATTGATTACGAATGTGAAAGTGTTGATAAGCCTGTTTTATTAATTAATAGCAAAATTCCCGGTATTGAAAAAACAGCAGTTTCAGACCCAGTATTTATTATGAATGTATATCCAGCAGTATTAAGAGATATATTACAAAGAATTATATTTATTGAAAAAATTAACCCAAATGATGATTTAACATCTGACTGGTGTGGACAATGGTTGAAATATGCTACAAAACTAAACAAAAGAGAAAATATGCCTGAAATATTTATAGATGACGTGAACTATAGCGAGCAAATAAAAGATGAGTGGTATGAATGGATAGAAAATGTAGTAGATCGATTTTGTGATAAAAGAAAAGAATGGGATTCATATATAAGCAAGAACTCTTGTGTGTAAAATGAAAATTAGAATATTAAATAATTCAGGAATTCAGAGATTCAAAGAGTATATTAACAATCTCAGGAGTGGTTATAAAGACGATAACCCTAATTTAAAAAGCGATGTATATTCAACCGATTATGAGATTAATCTTGAAATCGATTGTTTTAAAAGATTTGAAACAAGACTTGATATTGGCGCCTATTTATCTGAGTTATTTAAAAATCATAATATTAAAAAAAATGAGGTTGTAGGAAAAGGAACAGAAGGTCTATGGACGTGGTTAGCATACATCTGGTTTGACCAAATAACTAATAATAAATCGAAAATATGCAGGTTTGATCGATATATATGCAACCAGAGTTGGAATAGATATTATGTCCATTTAATTTTTGGCGCCTACTATATTTATGAATCTTTAGGAAGAGAAAGAGCAAAATTATTTTTGTCAACCCCACCTTATATATTGCATGATATAAATGATCATCTTGCATGTTATCAGTATATAGTAGGCTATCCAAATATTGTTGATGTCGCTATCAAATTATATTGGGATGAAAAGAATAATAAAGTTAAAACAGGAATTGGGAATAAGGAACGACCTGGATATATAAGAAGATTTCCCAAAATTATCAGGCAACTACAGCTTAATTATGATTTGTATTCTATGCCAACAGAAAATATATTGAAACTGTTACCGCCTGAGTATGATAATTGGATAAAATGCGAATAAAAAAATGTATAAAACTATTCAAACATTATTCATTTCCCCCTATTAATTTCCTTTTTCATCAGCGAAGATTTGGTTAAGATAGAGTTGATAGCGTATGAATTTTAAGAGCGAGTTGAAGGCATTGATTGCGGCGCAGGCGCCTCTTATCCACCTCGTCACTTATGAAGAGGAGCGTGTGGTGCGGCATATTCTTGAAATAGATGGCACGCAGGATATGGGCGTGGTGAGCTGGGATGTTGCCGACGGTTTTAAAGTTCATCGCGACGGCGCCGAACCGTTCCCGCTACGAGAATGCACAACAGATACTATCCTGCATCATATCGCCGATAAAACACCGCGCGGGTTTATAATTATTCTAAAAGATTTTCATCATTGCTGGACAAATCGTCGCGCCTATACAACAAGAAAATTGCGAAATCTCGTTCCCAAATTAAGGGTTAACTGTCAGTTTGTAATTTTTTTAACTCCGCCGCTCTCGCCAGAAAACGATCTTCCAAAAGAGCTCAAAGACGACGTGATCGTGCTTGAAGTCCCTCTGCCGGATCAGGATGAACTGGCGCGATTGTTTGACGAGGCGACAGCGCGGATCGAACCGGCAAAACTTCCTAAGCGTGAATTGAAAGAAAAATTAATTCAATCCGCTCTTGGTCTTACCACTACTCAAGCGCGTCTAGCATTTTGCCGAGTCTGGACAAATTACGAGTGTTTTGATGAGCGGGCGATTGACCTTATCACTTGGTCAAAAAAGCAGATTATCAGAGAGAGCGGCGCACTTGAATTCTGGTCTGCGCAAGAAAACGAATCCGATGTTGGCGGACTTGACTTATTAAAAGGTTGGCTGAAAAAGCGCGAGAGCGCATTTACTCTTGAAGCGCGGCTTGCCGGTCTGCCCTATCCGCGAGGCGTTGCCTTGATTGGCATTCCAGGCACCGGTAAAAGTCTTTCTGCAAAAATGCTCGCAGGACTCTGGAAACTACCGCTTTTAAGACTTGATGTCGGCTCATTGTTTGGTTCGCTGCTTGGCGAGAGCGAGCAAAATATGCGCAAGGCAATTATGCTTGCCGAAACTGTTAGCCCGTGCATTTTGTGGATTGATGAACTGGAAAAGGCGTTTGCTGGCGTAAGCGCCGGCGGACTTAACTCAGGCGCGCCATCGCGAATCTTCGGCACGTTTTTAACCTGGATGCAGGAACATCAGTCCGCTGTCTTCGTAATAGCCACAGCAAACGATGTCGCCGCAATCCCGATTGAACTTATGAGCCGATTTGACAGAGTCTTTTTCCTTGACCTGCCAAACGACACCGAAAGACGGGAGATTTTTAAAATCCATCTCAAAAACGCCGGCATTGCGTTTCCGGATAGACAATTCAATCTTGATGAACTGGTTGAAAAGAGCAGGGGAATGGTCGGTCGCGAGATTGAACGCGCGGTTAGAGAGGCGCAATTTTCTGCCTTTGCAGAAGGAAATCGCGAGATTGAACAGGCAGATTTGCTCTCTGCGCTTGAAGAAACAGTCCCGATAAGCAAGTCTCATCAAGAAGCGATTGAACTTTTGCGCAGGTGGAAAACCGAAGGACGCGCCTTCCCGGCATCAAGTGAGGATAAATGAGACCGCAATCCAGTAGCTTGCGCCTTTACAAACGCTCAAAATATACCGCCGCTCAGTGTTCTATCAATTTAGTCAAATTCTTCTTTGACGATCGGCGAATTTAATTTTACTGAATGAGAACAAATCATCATTTTTCAGAAACAAGAGTCTCTTTGCGGCCATAACTACATCCTGAAATATCGATTCTCCGGAAACAATCGTAAATAAGGCTATCAGTCCTTTAAACAATACGGGTCGGTGTTCAAAAGAAGATTTATTTTCTTATTTCAGGGAATGTGTTTGTTCGCCACAAATCTGTTACTGCCCACAAATTTACAGGGTAGATGTCTCCATATCCTTTAATAAATCTGGCGCTGCCGTCGGCAAATGTGTAGTTCGAACCGCCTGCTTTTGTATGGCTACCGGCGCCGTGTCGTGTGTGGTCAAGTTCCTCAAGGTCGTTGCCGTTGTTTTGCCAAAAATCCATATGGACGTGGCTTGACTCGTTAAGTTTTTCCCCGAATGTGATTGTTTCGCTTGGGTTTCTAATTGCGTTCTGTCTCATACCGTATGGATAACCGTAATTCATAAATGCAACCCAATTGGTCTGGTCAAGCGTAGTTTGAAAATAATCGCCCCAGCCATTTATGATATAACTCCTTCCGGGTGTGGCAGAGTTAACAGTTTCAAAATCGCTCGGGCATTTTAAAACAGCCGCGTTTTTATAATAAGGCTGTAATCGTTCCATCCAGAGCGGAGAGCCTCGCGGTGTAAACTGTCCTTCATTTTCATCGGCATACATTAAAAGCGAAAGTCCCAATTGCCGCATATTGTTCAAACATCCAATCCGCCGCGCGCTCTCTTTTGCCTTGCTAACCGATGGCAATAGCATTGAGGCAAGTATTGCAATTATTGCTATTACCACGAGCAACTCAATCAATGTGAAAGCCTCTTGAATAAAGCCCATCTTGCGATTGCGCAAATCACTCCAGATTTTTATTGCAGACAGTTTCATAAATTTTCAGCAAGGTTTGTTTATCTCCGCTTTTGCCCTTCTTTTTTATTTGACGGAAAAAAATGGCGTGTATTCAAAAATAAATATGGAATCATAAAACATTGAGTTATTTAGCGATGACGGCGATTTCATTTGTGTCATTGCGCAGCGAGAGGCTATATGCCTTAAAAATCTTTTGAAGTTTTGATTTCAAACAAAAATAAATCTTTCGACGGCTTGTTAATGATTCGTAAAAAAATAAATGTCCTAAAAAACTCGCAGAATTTTTTATTGCTTTTATAGAAAGTTTATGACAATGTAAAAATGCACTTTATTACTATTTATGCATTTAACTGGCACAATTAGCTCGGTTTTAAGCCTTAAACAAAGTCCGAATCTGGTCTGGACAATCTCGCCAGACGCCACTGTGTTTGAGGCAATCAAGTTGTTATCCGACAAAAATGTCGGCGCTCTGCTTGTTATGGAAGGGGATAAACTTGTCGGTATTATATCAGAGCGTGATTACACAAGAAAGGTTGCATTACTTGGAAGAAGTTCAAAAGAAACCCGCGTGCGCGAAATTATCTCAACAACTTTGATTACCGTTTCGCCACATCAAACAGTAGAAGAATGTATGCGTTTGATGACCGAACACAGAGTAAGACACCTGCCAGTGGTTGAAAACGGAAAAGTTGTCGGAATAATATCAATTGGAGACCTTGTCAACTGGATTATTAAAGCCCAATCTCACATAATCCAGCAGATGGAGAATTATATTCAGGGCAGATATATCGCATAATGCGGTTTTTGCATACAGTTTCAAATCTCTGAATCAATCCGGGATTTCATCATAACCGACCCAAAAGTCCTTGTCTTTTGATTCATTGGGTGGGTCTATGTTTTTTGGGAATGGTTGGTTGTTGTTTTTAAAATCATTATTGGAATTATTTGTCTCTAATGCTTGCGCCGCAAGAAGTTGCGCATTATCGCCAAGCGATTTATCTAAACTTTTCTGTTTCTTTTTTTGAACTGCCATTTTTAATATATGCTCAATTTGATTATTAATGCTTCTTGAATCTTCATTAGCCCAGGACAGGATATCGTTCCACAATGATTGGTCAATTCTAAGGAGGAAACGCTTTTTATTGTTTTGTTTCATATATTGTAACGATATTATAATGATATCACAATTGTCAAACAAATTTTGAATAATAAATAAAATCTAATCCCGCGCAAACTAAAGAACATTAATTTTAGTTAGAATTGGATTATAATTAAGTAATAAAGGGCGGTCTAATCGCCTTTGCTTGAGGATAATAATAGAAGATATCCTATTTTACTGCCTGCAGTTAGCAAAACTACCGATCAGCCTAATTATTCAGGGTAAAGTAGGATCAATCGTAACCTGTGACTTATCCATTTAATGACCTGACGAATTTTGACATCCGTTCCATTGCGATTTCAATCTTTTCAAGCGATGTAGCAAAGCAACAACGGATGAAACCTTCGCCGCTTTTTCCGAATGCATCGCCTGGCACTGCCGCCACTTTTTGTTCTTTTAACAATTTTACGGCAAACTCTTTTGAAGAAAGCCCGGTGTTTGCAATTGACGGGAATGAATAGAAAGAGCCGCGGGGCAGATGGCACTTTAATCCCATTTCATTAAGAGCGTTAACGATATAGTTGCGACGAATTCTGTATTGTTCCCGCATTTCTCGCATTGCCATTTCGCCATTTTGAATGGCTTCAATTGCCGCTTCTTGACTTATTATGCTTGCGCAGAGCATAGAATACTGGTGGACTTTCATCATAGCTTCAATCAGTTCAGCCGGTCCGCAGGCATAGCCGAGTCTGAATCCAGTCATTGCGTAAGCTTTTGAAAAGCCGTGGAGGAAAATCGTTCGTTCTGCCATTCCCGGAAGCGAGGCGATGCTAATATGTTCGCCTTCAAAGGTGAGTTCAGAATAAATCTCGTCTGTTATAACGATGAGGTTGTGTTTTATGACAACGCGGGCGATTTTATTTAATTCGTCGCGGTTCATTGTGCCGCCTGTTGGGTTTGTCGGGAAATTCAGGACTAATATTTTTGAACGCGGGGTTATCTGTTTTTCAATGTCTTCTGCGGTCAGGGAGAAGTTTTTTTCTGGTGAACAAGGGACCGGTTTGGGGATGCCGTGAGTCATTACAATTGAAGGGGAATAACTCACATAACAGGGCTCGTGGTAAAGGACTTCATCGCCCGGATTAACAAGGGCTCGCAACGCGATATCGAGAGCCTCGCTTACGCCTACGGTTATTAAAATTTGATTTTTTGGATTGTAAAATACGCCGAAATTTTTTGCGATATGGCTTGAAAGCGCTTCTCGCAATTTCATCAGACCAAGATTAGATGTATAACTTGTTTTTCCTTTTTCAAGCGCGTAGATGGCGGCTTCTCTGATATGCCACGGTGTAACGAAATCCGGTTCGCCGATTCCAAGCGAAATAACATCGTCCATTCCCTGAACAAGTTCAAAAAAGTCCCTTATGCCGCTGCGCGGTATATTTTTCAGGTGATTCGCTATAAAATGTGATGGATTAAATTTTTCTGTCATAATACACAAGTAAAGGTTTTATAATATTTTATAAAACAGAGGACAAGAATTTCTTAATTAAGCGGCTGCTTTATTTTCTTTGTAGCTGATTACGGGTTTGGATTCGCCGAGGACGACCTGGCTGGTGATTTTTACGCCAGCGATATTTTTGTTGCCGGGGACTTCATACATTACATCAAGCATCAATTTTTCAAGAATACTGCGAAGGGCGCGGGCGCCGGTGCCTTTTTTGATTGCTTCAGCGGCGAGGGCGTTGAGGGCGTCTGTTGTGAATTCAAGTTTCACGCCTTCCATCTCCATCAATTTAATGTATTGTTTTGTGAGGGCGTTTTTCGGCTCTGTAAGAATAGTAACTAATTGGTCTTGAGTTAATTCGTCCAGGACGGTAACGATTGGCAGGCGACCGATAAATTCCGGTATGAAACCGAAGGTTAACAGGTCTTCGGGTTCAACAAGGTGCATAAGTTGTTTGCGTTCAAGCAGGGCTTCTTCAATCTTCTGGCTGGAGGCAGCAAAGCCGAGAACGCGATTGCCGAGTCTGCGCTGGATTATTCTATCAAGTCCAACGAATGCTCCGCCGCATATAAACAGTATATTTGTCGTGTCAACTTTTATATATTCCTGCTGGGGATGTTTGCGTCCGCCTTGAGGCGGCACATTGCAGATTGTCCCTTCAAGAATTTTCAGCAAAGCTTGCTGGACGCCTTCGCCTGAGACATCGCGTGTAATAGAAACATTTTCGGTTTTTCGCGCGATTTTATCTATTTCATCAATGTAAACAATTCCGCGCTGGGCTCGTTCAATGTCAAAGTCTGCATTTTGCAGCAGCCGGAGGATAACGTTTTCAACATCTTCGCCAACATAGCCGGCTTCGGTTAGCGTAGTTGCGTCTGAAATTGCAAAAGGGACATCAAGAAACTTTGCCAGCGTGCGGGCGAGCAGTGTTTTGCCAGAACCGGTCGGTCCAACAAGAAGGATATTGCTTTTTTCTATTTCTATTTCTTTATCTTTCTGCTTTGATTTGCCATCGGATTGTTCCTGATGTGGCGCAGTTTTGTGGAAAATCCTCTTGTAATGGTTGTGGACGGCGACGGCGAGGACTTTTTTGGCGTATTCCTGACCGACGCAATATTCGTCAAGGTGGGCTTTTATTTCTGCCGGTTTAGGTACCTTGAATTTTGCGGCGGCTTTTTTCGCATCCTCAGCAAGTTCTTTATCAATGACGGCTTTGCAGATATCTACGCAAGCGTCGCAAATATAGACACCGGGACCCTGTACGAGTTTGCGAACCTCGGCGCGGGTTCTGCCGCAGAAACTGCACATCGTCAAATTTGCCGGACGCGCCATTTAATAGTTATCCTTTCTTTTCCGCTGGAACAGCAATTTCTTTGCGTGATACAACGACCTGGTCAACCAGACCGTATTCTTTAGCCTCTTCGGCAGACATAAAGCGATCGCGATCGGTATCACGGGCAATTTCTTCAACTGAATGGCCGGTGTGTTTGGACAATATTTCGTTAAGTCTATCTTTTAATCTTAAGATTTCTCTTGCCTGAATGCTTATATCGGTAGCCTGTCCTTGAACGCCGCCCCAGGGTTGATGTATAAGTATTCTTGCGTTAGGCAGCGCAAACCGCTTGCCTTTGGTGCCTGCGGCTAAAAGGACTGCCCCCATACTTGCGGCTTGACCTATGCAGTAGGTATTTACATCGCAGGTAACAAATTGCAATGTGTCGTATATTGCCAACCCGGCGGTAACACTGCCGCCCGGTGAATTGATGTAAAGATGAATATCCTTCTTCGGGTCTGTCATTTGAAGGAAAAGCAACTGCGCGATAATCAGATTTGCGACCGTGTCATCTATAGGCGTGCCCAGAATCACAATTCTATCAACAAGCAGGCGGGAATAGATATCATAGCCGCGTTCTCCTCGTCCCGTCTGTTCCACAACCATCGGAACCAGCAGGTTGTTATTCACTTCAAGATTATTTATGTTACTTCGCGTATTCATTATTTTTAAAAACTAACTGACAATTATCTACGCGTCAAGAACAGTCAGTTTAGCCGCCGCTCTTGCGCTGATTTTAGATTTTGACAGATTATCGCCCCACTGCAAACAATCCGTCCTTCAAGATATTAATAATAACATTTATCAGACAACCTGCCAAATTAAAGTTGCGAATATTGGGCTATAAGATATTTTGATTAGTATGGGTATAGAGAGAGAATTTTCCTGCAGACCGGTGACGGAGCAGACCAAAACGACTGCCACCGGTTTAATTTTAAAGAATATTAAATCGAGGTTCACTTTTTATTTATTATTAGTATTTGCCGCGTTTGCGGGTTTTGTTGTTCAAGGACAGACGGAGAAGAAAGAGGCGCGGATTTTGATTGTTACCGGGAACGATTATCCGGGACACGAATGGAAGAAGACAACGCCTGCTTTAACAAATCTACTTTCGAAAGACCCGCGGCTTAAGGTGGATGTTCTTTATGATCCGAATAAGTTAGGAGAAGTGGATTTAAAGCAGTTTGACGCGGTGATTCTACACTTTATGAACTGGGAGACAACGTCGCCGCCGGCGCGGGCGCGGGCAAATTTAGAGCAGTTTGTGAAAAACGGAAAGGGATTGATGTTGATTCACTTTGCCTGCGGCGCCTGGCAGGATTGGAAAGAATTCAGGCAGATTGCCGGACGTGTCTGGAATCCAAAGTTTCGTCCGCACGACCCGCGCGGAGTTTTTTTAGTTGAGATAACCGATAAAGAGCACCCGATTACCCGCGGTTTAAAAGATTTTCAAACCGATGATGAACTTTATACCTGCCTTGACGGAGACAGTCCGATTCACATTCTCGCAAAGGCAAAATCAAAAGTTGACAGCAAGGATTATCCGATCGCGTTTGCGCTTGAGTATGGGCGAGGACGCGTTTTTCACACCGTACTGGGACACGACGTCAAAGCGATAACAAATTCAGTTGTGCCCGAACTGTTTAGACGGGGTTGCGACTGGGTCGCTGGTTTGAATCCGGATTTAAACTAAACCGTTAATTAAGGGCTAAACTATGCACGACAGGATAGCGCAGGAAAAATTAATGCACGATAAACAGAGCGAGCCTGATTTTAGAGAGATACCAATCTACAAAGTTGGCGTTCGCGGTTTGAAATATCCGATTCAAATTCTGGACAAGGCTTATGCGGTCCAGGATACCGTGGCGACAATCGGTATGTTTGTTGACCTGCCCAAACAATTCAAGGGAACTCATATGAGCAGGTTCATTGAGGTCCTCAATTCTCACGGCAGAATAATGCACGTGGACAATATCCCGGATATCTTGCGGCAGATGCAAAAAAAATTAAAGGCGCAGACCGCCCATATTGAAATGGAATTTCCTTATTTTATGACTAAAAAAGCTCCTGTGTCGCAGCGCGAAAGCGTGGTGGATTACATAGCGCGATTTGACGCAACAGCTTGCGGCGAGGAGATTGATTTTGTGCTGACGGTCAAAGTAAATGTCACAACGCTCTGTCCCTGTTCAAAGGCTATCAGCGATTACGGGGCGCATAACCAGCGCGGCACCGTTACCGTTCAGGTGAGATACTTGAAAACGATATGGATAGAGGATTTAATAGCAATTGTTGAAAGCAGCGCAAGTTGCGAACTATTTTCGTTATTAAAAAGAGAAGACGAAAAATATGTCACCGAGCGCGCCTATAGAAACCCTGTATTTGTTGAAGACCTTGTTCGTAATGTTGCGGTTAAATTGAAAGCGCACCCTGATGTTACTTGGTTTAAAGTGGAAGCTGAAAACTACGAAAGCATCCACAACCATAATGCCTACGCTTGCATTGAAAGAGAAAATTATCATCCACAAACAAAACCGTCAAAAGGGGAGATTGCATAATTAACAATCAAGAATTATTAAGCAAGTAGCGCCGTCTCAACCGCAAACGGCTAAATCCAATATTATTCTCTAATATCGCATTACAATACAAATCTAAATACTTTAACAATGAGACGATATAATATATTGATTTTCAAAATAATATATTAGAATTGATAATAATTTTTCAAAAATAATTAATAATTAAATTTTTCCTAAAGTGGTCTTCAGGTTTTGCCGATTGTAATGCAGGACATTATAGAGTTTATGGACGACCTGACAAAAGAATTTTTGGTAGAGGCGCAAGAGCACCTTGAACATATAGAGGGTGACCTCGTTTTGCTTGAAAAGAATCCTTCTGATCCCGAAGTGATCGCAAGGATATTCAGGTCTGTCCATACTATTAAGGGGGCAAGCGGTTTTCTTGGCTTTAAAAAATTGCAGGCGCTTACACATTCGGGGGAAAGCCTATTAAGCAGGTTGCGCGACGGCAAGATGTCTGTTTCACAAGGAATTATCAGCACATTGCTTGAACTTTCGGATACATTGCAAAAGGCAATTAAAATTATTGAAGAAAGCGGCAAAGACAGCGCCCTTGATCACACTCCGCTTGTGCTTAAGATGAATCGGATTTTGCAAGGCACATCGCCGGAACAAGGCAAGGATGTTAAAAAGGTGGAAACCGCGCAGAATAGAGAAAAAGAGGCTGAGGCAAAACCCCAAAAGAATGAAGTTGCCGAAAAATCCGCTCAGACTGAGGTTTTATCTAAAAAGGAAATCGCTCCCCCGGTTCAGGAAGCCAGCAAGACAGAACAGACTGCGGCGCAAGTTAACGATACAACCGCAGGACAGGAGGCGCAAAAGCAGGAGAATCAGGAGGGTTCACAATCCGAATCGGTATTACAGCACATATCTAATGGTTCAGCGGCTGAAAGTCACGTCAGGATTGATGTTAAATTGCTTGATAAGTTGATGAATCTTGTTGGGGAGCTTGTTCTTGTCAGGAATCAGGTTCTTCAAACAATTAGCAGGTATGAGGATGTTTTATTAGAAAATGCGTCGCAGCGGCTTGACCTTGTCACGACTGAATTGCAGGAGGAAGTGACCCGTACCCGCCTTCAGCCGATCAGGAATGCCTGGAACAGGGTGCCGAGGATTGTAAGGGACCTTTCGTTAGAAGCGGGCAAAGAGGTGCAATTGATACTGGAGGGGCAAGATACCGAACTTGATCGGGCAATAATTGAGGCTATTCGCGACCCGATGATTCACATTGTCCGTAACTCTGTAGACCACGGCATTGAATTGCCGCACGAGAGGAAAGCGGCGGGCAAATCGCCTGCCGGGACTTTGAAATTAAAGGCATATCACGAAGGCGGGCAGGTTACGATTGAAGTCAGCGATGATGGTCGCGGAATTGATATAGCAAAGATTAAAAAGAAAGGGATTGAAAAGGGTTTTATAACCGCTGAACAGGCGAACAGAATGTCGGATAGAGAGTTTTATCAGCTGCTGTTTCTGCCCGGTTTTTCCACAGCGGAAAAGGTTACGAACGTTTCAGGTCGCGGGGTTGGGATGGACGTTGTAAAGACGAATGTGGAAAAACTCGGAGGTTCTGTTGATATTGAAAGTTTTAAAGGCAAGGGAACGATAATTAAACTCAAGATACCTCTAACTCTGGCTATAATTCCCGCGCTTCTTGTCAAGAGCGGGAATGAACATTACGCAATACCGCAGGTCAATCTTGTTGAACTCGTAAGAGTGGAACCTTCTAACAAGCAAAACCTTGTTCACGAAGTAAAAGGATCGTGGGTTTACAGATTGAGGGGCAAATTGCTTCCGCTTGTCTTCCTATCGCGAGTATTTGGATTAAGCGACAATTTTAACGGTGACCGGGTTTTAAATATCGTTGTGTTGCATGCCGGGAGCAAACAATTCGGGCTTGTGGTTGACCAGATAAATGACACTTTTGAAATAGTTGTAAAACCGCTCAGTAAGCATCTAAAGCGGATACCGGTCTATGCGGGGGCAACGATTCTTGGCGATGGGACTGTTGCATTGATTCTTGATGTAATCGGTCTAGCGCAATACGCTCATCTTGCCGATAGTTATCATAAAGAGGGGATTAACATTGGTATGAATAAAACCGGCGTCGACGGTAGAGAAAACGGTGAAGTCAAGCAGTTATTAATATCTTCAATAGGGAATCAGTACTTTGCGGTTGATCTCAGCGCGATTGGAAGGCTTGAACGGTTTTCAAACAATCAGATTGAATATGTTGGCAACCGTCAGGTGGTGCAATATCGCGGCGGAATACTTGATCTTGTTAGCGTTAGTTCGGCGCTCGGTTACAATCATAATGGCAATTCTGATGATCTTATAAATGTCGTTGTCTATGAGTATGAGAATCGTCCGATAGGTTTAGTCGTCGGAGCGATTCACGATATTGTCCATCAGAAAGTTTCGCTTGATAAAAGTGTGGCTCGTCCAGGGTGTTTCGGACGCTGCATTGTTCAGGGAAAGGTTACTGAATTAATTGATCCCAAAGCGATAATTGAGGTCGGAGGAATAAATAATTAATATGGCTGAGAATAAACAATATTGCACATTTGGAATCTCTGGATATACGTTTGGCGCGGCTGCTGATAGTGTTCAGGAGATAGTTACTAATAACACTATAACACCGGTTCCTCTTGCTCCGCCAGATATAAGCGGATTGCTTAATGTTAGAGGACAGATAGTAACTGCTATTAATTTGAGACGTCGGCTTGGAATAACTAACTCTGATTCTAAAACCGGAGTTCATATATTAGTTAGAGGCGGGGATAGTACTGTTAGTTTATTTGCTGATCTGGTTGAAGATGTGATGGATATTAATTCTGCCGATGTTGAACCTGTCCCGGATACCGTTGATCCATCCATTAAGGCTTTTGTCGATGGAGTTTATAAAACAAATGATAAATTGATACTTTTATTAAACGTAAATAAAGCAGTAATGACGGAATAACAAAAGTTGTAAAAGCATAATTAAATAGGAAAAGGATATGAAAATAAAGACAAAGATCGTTGGCGCGCTTGGGCTATTGGTACTGGCGCTTGTTGGTGTTAGCGTTATAACAATCACCAATCTTACTCAAATTAAAAAAGAATCTGAAATAAGCGCAAATATCTTTTTACGAATAAATAATTATGCAAATGAGAGTATAAATCATCTTAAGGATTCGTTATTTAATCTTCGCGGATTCATAATGACTAAATCATCCGCAAAATATAATTATTTAACAAATGGTATTGAAAATTTGAATAAGTATGAAAAAAGTTTCTCCGATCTTGAAAAATGTGTTTTAGATAATAGCGAGTATGCGGGAATGTTCACAAACGATATTAATGAATTAAAAGGATTATATTCAAATTACAGATCATATCTTAATAAGACGATAAGTATAATCAAGGATTTAGACTCAGCGGAGGCAGAGATATATAAAACAAGCGCGATATTTGAATCTAATTGTAATGATTATCAAGATTCTCAGACAATACTGTTATCAGCCTTATTATCATCAAATATCACAGATAAAGCCGCTATAGATGAAATTAAAGATCGAAGTCTTAAAATAGAGAAAATCACTAAAATATTAGAAACAAATTATACCGTAAGAATTGAAAGGTTAAAAGGGGCATTATATGAAGATACGAATGCATTAAATAATGTTATTCTTCTCAATCAAGCCGTATATGATCATATCATCGCGTTAAAACCTATAACAAAGAGAAAAGAAAATATAGATCAATTAGCAAAGATGGAAGCGGCGCTTAAGGATTATCGTGAGGCTGTTCAAAAATATGCGCAAGGCCTTACTGCATTAGTAGAAATAAATAAGGTAAGAGGCAAGATTTTAAATGATGTAGTAGCAAAATTGGATGATATTGGGAATAAATGCAATGAAAAAAGCGAAAAAGCCGCTATTTCCGTTTCTAATGCAACAAGCAGATTGAATACCTTGATAATTGTCGTTTCTATAATGGCAGTTATATTTGGAGTTGTGATTTCGATACTACTTACCAACAACATAATACCTCCGTTACAGAAGACGATATTACTTGCTGAAAAAGTTGCCGAAGGAGACCTTACTGTTAAGATGGAAATATCACGAAGTGATGAGATTGGCAATCTTATAAATGCTGTAAATAAAATGATTGATTCATTGAAGAAGAACATAGGTTCAGTTAAGGAGATGTCGTCATCGCTTGCGGTGGCATCTGAGGAGCTTAGCGCTACGAACAATCAGGTGAGCGCGAATGTAGAGGAGATCAATGCGCAGGCGAATGTAGTAGCGAGCGCTGCGGAGCAGGTGAGCAAGAGTGTTACTGCGGTTGCAACGGCGACGGAGGAGATAAGCGCGACGATCAAGGAGATAGCGCGGCAGGCTGGTGATGTGGCTAACTTAGCGTCGCAGAGCACTAAGGCGGCTGAGCAAGCTACGCAGTCTATGAGCCGGTTAAACAACAGCAGTAATGAGATAGGGAATGTGGTTAAGCTGATAACATCGATAGCTGAGCAGACGAATTTGCTTGCGTTGAATGCTACGATTGAGGCTGCGCGGGCTGGGGAGGCTGGCAAGGGTTTTGCGGTTGTAGCCAATGAGGTTAAGGAGCTTGCCAAGCAGACCGGCAGGGCGACCGAAGAGATAGCGCAGAAGATACAGACAGTCCAGCATGATTCTAAGGAGACGATAGAGTCGATTAGGCAAGTTAGCGAGATAATCCAGAAGATAGACCAGACGCAGACGCAGATAGCGAGCGCTGTAGAGGAGCAATCAGTTACGATGAACGAGATAGCGAAGAACGCGACTGAAGCGGCGAAGGGGGCGCAGGAGATAGCGAAGAACATCTCTGGGGTATCGCAGGCTGCAGAGAGCACGAGCAAGGCGGTGGTGAATTCTGTGAATGCGACCAAGGAGTTGGCAAAGATGTCAAATGATTTACTTAAGATAAGCCAGCAATATAAGTTGAATGGCGAGATGACTGGAGAAATGCTTTCAAAGGCAGCGGATTTAAAAAAGGAAGATAAAGTCGCTGTCGGGGTATAAACATTAAACCTAACAGGATGAAAGATGAAAGTATTAGTAGTTGATGATTCAAAGGTTACGCGGGGGATGATAGGACGCATCCTCCGCGAGTTCGGGTTTGAAATAGTTGAGGCTTCTAACGGATTAGAAGCCATTGAAAAAGTGCAGGCTGAACAGCCCGAACTCACGTTAGTGGACTGGAATATGCCTGAGATGAACGGTTATGAGTTCATCAAGGCGATCCGGGCAGAACCGCAATACGACAATATGAAGATAATGATGGTGACAACGGAATCTGACATTGATCAGATGACTGCTGCGTTAGAGGCAGGGGCAAATGAATATGTGATGAAACCGTTCACCAAAGATATCATTACCGAGAAACTTGCCATTCTCGGAGTAATAAACGCCAACGCTTAGTAAAAATATTTATGGGCAAGATCAGGGTCTTAATTGTTGACGACTCTGCTGTTATCAGAAGGGTTTTGACACAGGCGCTGGCAAGCGATGGCGAGATAGAGGTCGTCGGTGTTGCGGCAAATGGGAAGATCGCTTTGGAGAGGATTCAGCAGACGCCGCCAGATGTTGTAGTCCTTGATGTAGAGATGCCGGAGCTTGACGGCTTATCAACGCTTGAACAAATACGGGCAAATTATAAGCATTTGCCGGTGATTATGTACAGCACGCAGACGCATAGAGGGGCATATATTACCATTCGCGCGTTGCTGCTTGGCGCAAATGATTACGTTCATAAACATTCTGATAATGAGTCACTAGAAGAGGCAATTCGAAACATTCAGAGAGATTTAATTCCGAGAATAAAGGCAGTTTTCAAGAAAAACGAGACGGTAAAACAGGAGTTTAAACCTGCCAAGAAGAATCTTGTTGCAAACGGCAAAATAGATGTGTTGGCGATAGGTTCATCAACTGGCGGACCGAATGCCCTTTTAACGATAATTCAAGGTTTGCCGAAGAATCTTCCTGTGCCGGTGCTAATTGTTCAGCATATGCCGCCGATGTTTACGCAGATGCTGGCAAATCAATTGAATGCGCAGTATGGGATAAAAGTTATTGAGGCGTTTGACGGGGTTGAAATACAGAATGGATGCGCCTATGTAGCGCCGGGCGATTACCATATGGAATTAAGGGCAAAAAATGATAAAACGGTAATTGCTTTGAATCAAAATCCGCCGGAAAACTCTTGCAGACCTTCTGTTGATGTTACTTTTAGATCAGTTGCGGATTTTTACGGTTCAAACATATTGGCAGTGATTTTAACAGGGATGGGACAGGATGGCCTTCGCGGATGCGAGCGGATTCGCGAAAACGGGGGAAGAATTATCGCTCAGGACGAGAAGACCAGTGTTGTTTGGGGGATGCCTGGCGCGGTTGCCAGAGCAGGTTTAGCGGACGAGATATTACCGGTAACGGAGATTGCGCCTGCTATTATTAGGATAATAAGTGACTCCAGACCGCTCTGGTTTCCAGTATTTAAATAGTAAAAAATCAACCATGGAAGGTTTTATATGGCGATAAGTGCTACAACTCTTACTTATATTAGAAGATTAGCGCAGCAGGAAGCTGGCATAACAATTGAGGAGGGCAAGGAGTATCTTATTGAGAATCGCTTGTTGCCTTTGGCGCAGAACCACGGGTATAGTTCAATAGATGACTATATTTCTTATTTACAAAGTCAACCGGTTAATGGCGCGCATCATAAGCTAATTAATGCTTTGACCATTAATGAGACTTCGTTTTTCCGAGACATTCATCCGTTTGACAGTCTGCGAGAATATTTAATTCCCGAGTTGATGAAGAAACGTGAACTTGGGAAAACGATAAGAATTTGGTCCGCCGCTTGCTCAACCGGGCAAGAACCTTATAGCATCGCGATGTTGTTGAAGGAAAATTTTCCATCGCTGGTGAGTCAATGGAGCGTTTCTATTCTCGGCACAGATATAAATGATGAAGTCCTTGAAAAAGCAAAGGCAGGTGTTTATACGCAACTTGAAGTCAACAGGGGGTTGCCTATAAAACTGTTGATTAAATATTTTAATAAGTTGCCAGACCAGAAATGGCAGGTGAAGGACGATCTGAAAAAACTTGTGCTCTTTCGTCAGCAAAATCTTTTTGCCCCGATGCCAACAATAAACAGTTATGATATAATCTTCTTAAGAAATGTTTTAATCTATTTTAGCACGGAGACAAAACAGAAGATTTTGAAGCAAATTCGCTCTGTGCTTGCTGACGATGGATATTTATTTCTCGGGGCGTCTGAATCTACCTGTTTTTATGATGATACTTTTGAGCCTCGCACGGTTGGGAAATCAACCGTGTATGTGAAGAAGTAATGAGATATTAGTGAATTAATGCCCGCGCAGAATATTGCCCCTCGCGCAAAATTTTGTTCGCGAGGGGATTTTTATTTTTCAATATGAAACCAATAGATGTTAAGTCTTTTGGATTTCTGACGATAGCAACAACGAGACGGCTTTTAGGTTGCGGTAAAGATGTAAATTGCGATATTGAGTAAAATTGTTATCTTCCTTCGTTAAAGGTAGATGGCAAAGGTCCTTCCCAGCTTTTAGGGGTATTCCAGGGGCGGCTTGAAACGTTTCCGCTGTCTTCAGCCACAGAGCCGCAGCCGCTCAACAGTATTGATAAGCTGCCAAGCGAAACAGCCAGTAGCATTAAAACCAATAATTTATTAATAAAAGTTTTCATTTGAATTTATTAATAAATAACCTGGTCGCCTTCGAGGATTTCTCCTAATTGCCAACCCGGCATTATGTTTGCGATGCATTTATCCTGAAAAACATTTCTTATTTTAACTTTGCCGATTAATTTGCCGTCGCGGTGAACTTTCATAACGCCGCCTTCGCGGACATCTTTGTTCAAACCGATATCAAGCACAACAAAGCCCCATTTTGGATCAACCGAGACAATATTGCCTTTTAACCCCGGCGGCAACGGGACGTCCTTATCTTCGTCTTTTACAGGCACAAGGAGGTCTTCAATAAATTTTTTCTGACGGGCAACAGTGCTTGCGAGGACTTTCTTTTCTGCCTCAATAGCATCAATAGTTTTTTTAGCCTGTTCAAAATCGTCTTTGAGTTTTGTGATCTGGTCTGGTGTAAGCCCGAGGGCGTTCCATGCGGCGAGTTTCTGTTGCGCGTCAAGTTTTTCAGTCTTTGTTTTGTCTAATTCGGCGGTTAGCGATTGGACGCGTTTTCTAATATCATCAAGGTCTTTATTTGCTTGGGCGAGTTTGTTTTTAGTGTCCTGATGGTCTGAGCGTTCTTTTTTAAGTTGAGATTGGGTTTGCTCAAGGCTTTTTTCTGCCTTTTGAGCGCGAGCGGTCTGTTCCTCTTTCAATCGCTTTTCGTTATCGCGGTCTTCGCGCAGAGCGACGACGCTTTCTTTTACCTTAACGATGCCAACGCCAGTAGCAGCCAGAGCTGCAATAATGGCGACAATTAAAGTTATCCGTGTCAGCAACATCTGTTTTCCTCAATCTGTCTTTGTAATTAAAATAAACATTTACGCATATAATGTCAACGACAGGATTTATCAAAATCATTCGCCTGCAAGTTTTAAAGCTTTTTTTAAGGCGCTTGCAGACCTTTTTTCCAGTTCGTTGCTTACTGTCCAGTGATAGACCCAGATCAGGTTATCGGAGTGCGGTATTGTTGGGTCAACAATAATCAAGGTGCGTTGAAAGTCATCCATCAACTGGTCATCAGATAATTTTGGCATTTCATCAAGGAGTTTTTTATAAAGGCGAGTTGCTTCATTTGTATAGCCGCGACTGTGCAACAGTATAAACGCCTCCCGCAACTCAATATGGCGCGAGCGATTCAACGTCGTTTGGCGTATTACCATTATACTGCAAAATACAAGCGTAAGTAAGAACGCCAGAACATATTTATTTTGACGAATAAAGCCCATCAACAAATATTATTGACGACGAGTATAAGAAAAAATTCACAAAATAATCACGTTGTTTTTGAAATAGAACCCGATTGCAACTATTTTACAAGGACAACATCTTCGGCTGAGCCATTGCCCGGCTCCTGAGCGCCATTTGTGATGGCTCCTGATTCGCGTTGTTGCGAGTTATCGGCAACATCTTTATTGTTTTGAATATCGCGATTTTCAATTCGTGAACCGGAGTCTTTAAATCGCATACTAACAATCTTGCTTACGCCACGTTCTTCCATAGTGACTCCATAGACAACATCGGCGAGAGAAATAGTCCGTTTGTTATGCGTTATGATTATAAACTGCGAGTTTTGAATAAAACGCTGGAGCATTTTTGCGAATCTATTGATGTTATTTTCATCAAGCGGCGCATCCAGTTCATCAAGGAAACAGAACGGACTCGGTTTAACCATATAGATTGAAAAGAGAAGGGCGATAGCCGTCATTGCCTGCTCGCCGCCCGATAGCAAAGAGATGCTCTGCAACGGTTTGCCCGGAGGTCTTGCCACAATTTCAATGCCCGATTCAAGCACATCGCCTTCATCTATTAGCCGCAAGTCGGCTTTGCCTCCGCCAAAGACCTCGACAAAAATATTCTGGAAATTATCGCGAATTTTATTAAATGTATCGGAAAACATCTCGCGGGTCTGGTCGTTAATCTTGTTTATGACATCCAGCAATTGTTGTTTTGCCTTCTGGAGGTCGTCAAACTGCTGTGTGAGGAACTGATATCTCTGTTCTGTCTCTTCGTATTCTTCAATCGCGACAAGATTGACTGGACCCATCTCGTCAAGTCGTTTTTGCAAAGCCGCAATCTGCTCTGCGACCGCATTCCAATCCGTTGATAATCCGCGTTGCGCCATCTCTTCTGGAGTCAGTGTTTCAACCTTTGGCGCGCCTTGGTCTGCAATTGTAATGGTTATGCACTCGCTGCGGATGTCCTCAATGTTGATCTGATATTTTTGAAAAATTCGTTCTCTGAGGTTCTGGACAGACATCCGCTTTTGCGTCAATTCTACTTCTATATTGCCGCGTTGCTGTTGCAGAGTGGAGTGGGCTGAGCGAGATGAGCGAAGCTGGTTTTCCCGTTCGGCGATCTGCGATTCAATTTGTGCCTTTAATTCCATCAATCGCGCAATGTCTGCATTGACATGGTCTCGTTCCTGAGAAAGTTGTTCTATTGTTCGCTGTGACTCTTCAATTTCAATCTTGAGCTGTTCGCGACGGTTGATTATCTGGGATATCTCGCTTTTGCGCCGCTCGATTTGCTGGGACAATTCTTCAATTCGCCGACGCAATGGCTCCTTTTCTCTGCAATAACCGGCATAGACCTGCTCCTCTGAAGCAAGGGCTACTTTTGCCTCTGTGAGTGAGCTGTTTGCGGCATCCCGTCTTTGACGCAAATCGTCAAGCGCGCCTGTAAACGCCGATGCCTTTTGAGAGGCTTCCTGTTCTTGCGTTTCAAGTTGCGTTATTTTTGACGCAATCTCAACCCGCCTATTTAAAGCCTGTTCAAGGTCTTTCTGGAGCGATTGAATATCAAAATCTATGTTTTGAACGCGCTGGCTAATATGACGCAGAGAGTTTTCAAGAGCCCGTTTCTCGCCCTCGCGTTGAATTATTGACATCTCGCATTCCCGCAGTTGCTTCTGCGCGTCCTGCAGGCTTGCCATAACCGATTTTTGTTCTTGGCTTAATTCATTTCTGCGTCCGTTCAGGACATCGATTTCGCCCTGCAACCGCGCAAGTTGTTCTTTCAACGCGGCGATCTGGTTTTTTCTGCCAAGAATTGAAGAGGGCGCTGAAGCCGAGCCATTCCCGTTGAAATATCCTCCGGTAAAAATTCCGTATCTATTGAGCAATTCACCTTTCAACGTGACAAAATCGCAGCCGCTATGTCCGTTCATCAATGCTGATGTAGCCGTTTGCAAATCGGGGACGATATATGTTTTGCCAAGAAGACCCCGCAGCAGCGGTGCAACCGATGGGTCGGCTTCTATAACGCTCAATGCGTGGATTTTTCCGTTGTTCTGGACGTGGGAATTGCTTTCGCTGTTGTTCTCAGCCGCAGATAAATTGTCCGACACGGCTGCGGTTTGTTCTGTTCTCTCAGCTGCTTTGTTAAATCCATCAACATCAATATGCCTTAGCGCAAGAGCAGCCACACTTGCCCTGCCTTTTTTTGACTCGGCAAGTTCATTTAAAATCTTGTGGGCTGTTTCAGGTTTTTCGGCAAGAATGACCTGCAGATTTGTTCCAAGCGCGTGTTCAATGGCAACCACATATTGGTCTGGAACGCGAATTTTATCAGCAAGAGAGCCCAGCACTTCGCGCGACTGCTTCAAGATAGCGGCTGTTGCGGCGCTAAAACCTTCGCGAGCCTGTTCAAGCTGTTCAAGCACGTTTAGCCGAGAACGTTGCGAAGCCTGACGCGTCACAAGACCGTCAATCTCCCGTTCAACCGCCTTTAATTGTTCCTGAATTTCCTGTAGTCGTTTTTGCGCTTCTTCAACCGAAAGCCGTTTATTAGCCGCTTCCTGTTTCTGGGTTTCAACGGAAACTGAAAACTGTTCAAGCCTCTCTTTTAACTGGATTTGTTCTTGTTCAAGTTGCTGCTTTTCAACGACAAGTTTTTCAAGCCGCGCGCTGTTGCCTTGCCGTTGCGCGTCAATAGAGACAATCTCATTCCTTAGCCGCGCCAGTTGTTGAGCGTAGCCAAAGGCTTCTGACTGCGCGGCGCGAAGTTTGTCCTGTGTCTGACGGAGTTCCTTTTCTATTTCATCAAGGGCGATCCGTCGTTCTTCTAAAACACGACGACGCTGGGCAATTGTGGTTTCAGCCTCGCTAATTCGTTTGTGCAAGAGAGCAAGTTCATCTTCGGCAGTTCGCCGACGCTCTTCTCCTTGTGAGATTTCTGAAAGCGCCCGCTCGTTTTGTTCAACGAGTTCCCTTAACCGGTTCTCATTATACGTTATCCGATTTTGATTTTGCTCAATGCCCGCTTTCAGTTCAATGTTGCGCTGATTAAATTCTCCAGCCTGCTTTTCAACCTCGGATAAATTCTGTCTCAACTGAACAAGTTCGTCTTCAAGCCTGGCAATTTCACCGGCTCGCGTCTCAATCTCTTTTTCAATCTCTCTTGCCTGATTGCTTAAATCTGAAATCTCGCACGATAAAACATCAAATTGATGCCGCGCATACTGGGTTTCAAGATGTTGAAGTTCAAGAGAGATTTGTTTATACCTTCGCGCCTTTCCAGCCTGCCGTTGCAATGAACCTATCTGACGCTTTACCTCTTTTATCAAATCTGAAACCCGCAGCAAATTCTGGTCTGTGTATTCAAGTTTTTTTAATGCCTCTTTTTTCTGAGATTTATATCGCGTTATACCGGCTGCTTCTTCAAAAATAAACCGCCGCTCATCTGGCTTGCTGGAAAGGATTTGACTGATGTTTCCCTGCGCAATGATGCTGTAACTTGCCTTGCCAACGCCGGTTCCGGCAAATAACATCTGGATATCTTTTAACCGGCACGGAATTTTATTTATAAAATATTCGCTTGAACCATCTCTAAAAACGCGACGTGTGATAGTAACTTCATTATATTCTAAATTAATTCCAGCGGCTTTTAACTGGTCTTCGTCAACATCGCCAATCGTGAGTGAGACCTCTGCCATTCCCAGCGGCTTGCGCGTATCAGTACCGTTAAAGATGACATCCGCCATCTCGCCGGCGCGCAACGCTTTGGCAGATTGTTCTCCGAGCACCCATCGTATCGCGTCGGATATATTAGATTTTCCGCACCCATTCGGTCCTACAATCGCAGTGACACCCGGCAAAAAATTCAATGTCGTCTTGTCCGCAAACGACTTAAACCCTAAAACCGTAAGATTTTTTAAATACATTTGAGTTCTAATTATTGTGTAGATGCGGCAAAATGCAAGCGAAAAACCACAATATTTTGTGGTTTTTATCCATCTGCCGCACAATTGGCGGGAGGAACCGATTGTGCCATTAACAAATACAAATATATCGTTGATTTTTCAGAAATCAAGAGAAAAAATCTATTTTTTCAAAAATATTTTATAACTATAACGTTATAGTATCTTTTATTTATAGAAAATATTCATTAGTATCAAAAAAAATTAACCGCTCATCGTCCGTTAACTCTGTTTTCTAATTAAAATTGGTCGCGCGGGAGTGTGATCTCCTTGTAAAGAGGATTTTTGTTTCGTTCGGTTTTATAATCTATTCGCTGCACCAATAATGATGACCCGAGTATAAATTATTGTCTTTTATTTTTTAATAACTTTTAACCTGACAAATCGGCTTTTGATATTTTCCGACAGAATTGTTGTTTGTACTGTGCGAATTGAACCATCATCTGAGATTATACTCTCGCTTCCGCCTATTTTGTTCCAATCAGCCGCGCCGATATTATCGCTCCATTCCACCTGATAATCCACATCAAGGGCTGATGTGGCTCTGGTGTATGTGAAAACAATGTTGGTATTTCTGAGTGTTAAATGTGTGGCTGATGAATCTGGAAGAAGAGGGTTAAGACCGAGCGCGTATTCTAAAAAGTTGTTGTAGCCATCGCCCTCCGGGTCTGCGAATGGGTTAGATAGATAAGTGTTGGTTGAAGCCCAACGTTCGTAGCTTCCCGCAGGGGGTTCTAAATAATAATTTACATACAGGACCGGGGGCGAGCCGCCCACTTTATCAAATGAATCCGCCGTTCTATGTCCGACGCCTTTTATGATAAAGGCGATTGCGTTGCCAGCCTTCCAGCCGGGGCGTTGAATTACTTCTCTAATTAGCGGCGAAATGTCTGGAGTCATTTGAGACGCTCCTTGCTCTGCGATTTTTGTCCATGGTGGCGGGTCCCATCTTACACTGGAAACGGTCAGATTTCGCGAACTCACATTAAAGGCATTTGTTTTAAACAGATCGGGATTATCGCTTGCTTCAGCATAAATGATTAGACCGGTGAGGTCGCTCTGGGTTTCATCTGCGGTAAATTGAATGTAAGCGCTTGAGATTACTGCGCCGGCGGGAACGCCAAGATTCTCAAATCGCAAGCCGACTGTTTGATTTCCTGCGCCGGTGGCGGAATCATTTACCAGTTCAAGGTCGGTGCTCGTAAGGTTCACAGCCCCTGAGGAAGATTCCTCTGCGTCATTTGCGCCGCTGATAATTGTAGAGACCGCTGAATAAAGCGAAGTGGGAGATCTGTATTTGATTGTCAACAGGGCAGGGGAACCGCCGGATTTATCAAATGAATCTGCCGTTCTGTGTCCGTTTCCAGAAATAATGAAGGCGATTGCGTTTCCGCTTGACCAGCCCGGACGTGAAACAACTTCTTGAACGATGCCGGCGAGGTTCGGCGTGCGCTGAATAAGATTTGATTCGCCTGCATTCCACGCCGCCGGTTCCCAGATTGCGTTAAGGCGGGTTTTTGGACGACTGCTGATATTTCTGGATGTTGTGGCAAACGGCATAGCGTTATCTGATGACTCGGCGAAAATGTTAAGGATTGTAGGTTCGTTTTGAGATTCATCGGCGGTAAATTGAATGATCGCTTCCTGAATAATTGCGCCGCGCGGGATTGCGATATCTGAGAATCTTAAACCAACAATCTGATTGCCAGCTCCTGTGGCGGAATCGTTGACAAGTTCAAGGTCGGTGCTGGTCAGATTGACGGTTCCCGATTCATATTCTTCTGCGTCATCTTGGCTTGCGGAAATCGTTGCGGTAAGAACCGGGTCTACAGAGATTGTTAACGTTGCCGTGCTGTAGAGACCGGTTGCATCGGTTACTTTTATTATGAAGTTGTTTAGTCCTGAATCGGAAGTTTTCGGCGTCCCGGTCAATCCGCCATTAGAAAAAACAGTTAGCCAGGTAGGTCCTTCCATTTTTGTAAATGTCAGAGAACCTGTTCCGCCATACGCAGTTCCGGCGATTGTTGCTTTGTAATTTTTATTAGGTGTGGCATCGGGTCCGGTGATGATGCTTGAAATAAATAGAGGCGGACGTGAACTGGCAATTGAGGCAATTTCAGAATCAGTCAGGGCGTAATCGTAAAAGCGGAAATCGTCAAATCTTCCATTGAATAACAGGTCTGCCGGAAACTGACTTTTTCCTAAATAGTTGTATTTTCTCTCAACATCTGACGTGCGAATTGTAAGTGATGTATTTGAAGCAACGAGAGCTCCGTTGATAAATAATTTGCCGGTGTTTCCGTTTATAGTTAGAGCCAGATGCGTCCAAACCCCCGCTGTTAACGCAGGCGCATTAATTTGTTGCTCGCCGTTGCCGTTGTTGATTGCAAAACGGAGCGTGTTATTGCCCGATTTAGGAGTCAGGTAGAAATACCGTGTGGTATCAAATCCAAAATCAAAGATTCGTTGCCAGTTAGCGCCGCCATTCCACAAAACCCAGCCAGCAAAGGTAAAACCGCTTCCGCCACCAAGCTGCGGGGGAACCTGTATGTAATCGTTTGCTCCATCAAGAACAATTGCCAGAGCAGATTTTCCTCCGACAAAGGCTGGCGCCCCAACCACCATACCATCGTTGCCATTGAAGGAAGCGTCATAGACATTTTTTTCAAATCGGTACCAGGCTGAGGGATTTATATTAAGAGCGGGAAGTTCCTGACGATAACTCAACGGAGATTTTTGGTCTCTATAAGTTTCTCCTGCGGCAGTTAGCGATCCATCATCCCATTTAACCCGACGCACATCTTCAACCCAGTTAAAAATCGCATATCGTTCCACAAACGGGGCGTTATCAAGCATATTCAATATAGCGGCAACCGCCGCCTGCTGTTGCGAAAACGTCGGATCAGCGCAACCGGTCCAGTTGGCGCCGTTATTCCATTCTGTTATCCATAGCGGACGTTTGACCCTGTCATAGACCTCTTTTAAAAAATTATAAAATTGTTGCGCGGTGCCTGCTGCGTCTGCCGGGTTGCCGTAACACCGGTAGTAATGAACAGGCACAAAATCTACCCGCAACCCAGCCGCATCGGCTTGGTCTATAAAACTATATAGCCAGCTTAATCCGCCATCAGAAACTGCCGGAGCGCCCACACGCAGCCCGGTTGAAAGCAATTCATTCCAAGAAGAAATCGCGTCAGAGACAGACATATTTGCCTGGTCTGGTCTATCGGGCTCATTATATCCGAGCAGATGTGTGGCGCCGCGCGATTCCCAATTTTGGTCCAGCGATGGCCACCATCTATTCTGTTTTATCGGAACATACTCCCAATCCGTGGTCGAATTCCTGTCAATATTCCAGTTGTAAAGCCACTGAATATTCAGACCAGACTCAATATTTCCCGCGATTCCCTTTTTGCTCACCCAGCGCCAGGGGAAAATTCTAATGAATTTTACAGAGTTCTCTAAACGGGAAGGCAAAACACTAATTTCCAAATCTCCATCCTGGGCAACATAACACTGGCTAAAACCTGAACCGTCCTCATTTTCGGCAAATGTAGCAAAATACCCCCGTTTTAGTTTGAATGATTTAATCGCGCCTACAATTGATCCGAGCAATGCGTTGTTGTAGCCGACATAACATTTCAAGCGAACAGATTTACCGGTGAAATACTTGCCATTAAAAACTTCAAGCGGCGCAAAATCGGGACTATGTGGAATTACAACAGAGCCTTGAGCATATTGAACGACGCGGACATTGTTGTTAAGAATTGCATTTAGTCCCCGTACGCGAAGACGCGATAACAATGTTGAGACCAGGTCGGAAGGTTTGACTTCGGTAAAGATTAACCACGAATCATCTGTTTCTAAATTTATAACACATCCCGGAATAGGGTCTGCGGTCCCGGTGATTCGTAATTCTGAGCGCCCTTTTATAGAAACGATTGTATTTGTTAGCCCGGGAATTGAGATTATCTCGTTTTGAACTTCAAAATTCTGGCTGAAGACTGTGGCTGAAAATGATAATAAAAAGAATAAGAAAAATTCGGAAAAGAATTTGAAAAACAACTTTTGATTGAAAGCAGAAAATCTTCCAGCACATGGCTTAGATTCAATAACCTTGTTCCTCATTTTGTGTTCAATTACTTATTTAATCTATGCTTTATCAAATGAATTGAGATTAATCAAGGATTACCGATTTTAGAAATATGAATCTTGTTTAAAAAATGAATGATTTCAGTTTTGGATAAAATCAAAATTATTAAAGGCCCTATGTCAGACCGCATTGCGATTATAGAAGAGATCAATGGAAGATATTGTTTTTGTTATTCACAGCGAACGTGGCAATAGCGTTATTACAAAATGTCAAAAATTGACGTTATTTATTACTGCCACTGTTTTTTGATTTTGCAGTGTTGATGTTTAAAGTAGTTGCGACCCAGCGTCCATCGGCATTTTCGCGCGCGTACCCGCCTACATAATGACCGGCAGAAATATCTTTGAATTTAGCCGCTTTGCCATCAATTTTTATTGTTGTGTTTGAATTTACGTAAAAGGTTTGCGCGCTTTTACCCTCAAGAACAATAAACTCTGAAGTGTAATCCACGGTTTTTATTATTCCGTGAAACGGACGTCCTCTGGACGCGCTGTTTTTTGATGTGGCTTGTGATTGAGTTGAACTGGCGCCGCTTACTACGGTTGCATTTTGAGAAAATAGAAAAATAAGGGCAATCAATAAAGAGATTGTCTGCGCGAAATATTTAGCCCTTTCATATTTCATAAATTAATGAACGGTTTTAACCCTGCAAAGCGCATTTTTAGTTGTGATATAGAGATATTTGCCGTTTTCTGCAAAGGCGCAGGATGTGGCGGGTTGCTCTGTCAAGATTGAACCTAACTGTTTGCCCTGTCCGTCAACTACCAGAATGCCTGATGGCGTGGCTATGTAGAGATTTCCGTTTTTATCAACTGTTATGCCGCCGGTCTGTTCTTTTTTCTGAGTGAATAAATATGACAGGTCATGAAACGGCTGCGGTTTTTCCAGTGTGCCGTCTTTTTTGACAGGGATTCTCATAACCACCGCGCCGGCGTCGGTTTGATTTACCACGTAAAGAAAATTTTCATCCGGAGAAAATGCTATCCCTAACGGGCATTCTAATTTTGTGCTTAAAAGATCAACGTAGCCGCTCTTTGTGATTCTATAAATGCCGTTAAAAGTCATTTCTTTTTGTGGTGTGGCGATCCCTTTTTCAATGGCATCAAAAGGCGGGTCGGAGAAATAAATATCGCCATTTGATTTTACCGCAATTCCATAAGGTCCGTTAAATCTCATCCAGTTAAAATAATCCGCCATAGATAAGAGCCTGTGCTGGTTTTCAATTCTTACGATGCGTCTGTCGCCGTGATGGCAGACGAGGATTTTTCCTGCGCGGTCTTTTGCAATGCCAGCCGGTCCATAAAGTCCTGCAAGGTTTGTTGAGTAAACTCGTAATCTTTGATAAATTTTCAAACCATTTTTTTCATTCCAGCTATAAATTATGTTTGAACCGATGTCGGAGATTAAAACTGAATCGTTTGCATAGGCGCAACACCGGGCAGATACAAAGCCTTCGGCTACTTTTTCAACAACAGCATCTGCAGAAATTATTTTATCAAATGGCTGGCTGTTTTTTTCAACCTTGCCAAAGCGAGGGAATAGCATCGGTTGTTTTGCGGTTTTATTTTCGGCGCTTTTTTTCTCTGCGCCGCCAGAGATGACTGGACCTGAAATTAAAATCCCGGCAGTTAAAAATATTGCCGTTAAAACGTTTGCCCTTTTTGAATTCATAACATTCATTCGCTAATAAGTTAGTCTTTAAATTCCTAAATTTACAAGTCCTATTTTAATTCTAAATCAGCAGGTTTCACCCCTTTTTTATAGCCGTTAAAGCCATAAAACGAAGGTTTATACTCTCCAACAAAATCCACATTAGCCTTTGCGGGTATTTTATCTTCAAGCCCGACAGCCCAGTAGGCGCCGTTAACGATTATCCGTCTGAGTCCTTCATTTAACAGGTCAGTCGCCGCGCCCATTGTGGTTGTTAGAATTTTATTTGTGGTTCCCCATTCATTTTTATAATACCTTATCCAGACGACTGGTTGCATTGGATCATTCTTTTTACCTTCAACTGGCGGATCGGTTGGGTTCATTCCAGAGAGCACCTGACCGCGCACGAGTATTTCGGCGTCTGGCGGCGGGTTTGCGGTGTAAACATCGGAATTGCCAAATATATCCTCTACGCCGCGCAAGACTGGATGGTCTTTTTTAGAAGGTTCGATTATACCGCGAGTTGCCTCTTTGCCGTGAGCGCCGTGATGCGCCACCCAGGTTTCTCCAAGCACCTGTTTTCCAAATCCACCCTGCCATTCCTTGCTTTGCCAGTGGTATTTTGCGTATTTGCTCTTTGAACCCGGGCTGTAAGAAAAGGCGTGTGTGCTTGTCCGCAACGCTATTATAGGTTTGCCCGCTTTAAGGTAATTTACGAAATGCTCCATCTGTTCGTCTGGAAGTTCGCGAAATCGCAAAAGCATAATACAGAGGTCTGCGTTATCAAGTTCTTCCATACCCGGGATATTGTTTCGGATGTTTGGATTTATTGTCCCGTTGGTCGTATCAATAGAGAATAAAACGGTGCATTTAAATCCGTGTCTGACAGCGAGGATTTTCGCAAGCATTGGCAAACCTTCTTCTGAACGGTATTCTTCATCGCCGGTTAAAAAAACAATATGCTTTCCTTTTCCCGGTCCGCTTTTGCCTTCGTAGACAACGCGGTCAGCCGAATGCAATCGGGGGGTTAAAAGGCTAATTGCAAGCAATAAAATAAGTCCAGATTTTGCGTTCATATTTTTACTTAGTTTAAAATTATTAGATTAAAACTTCAATAGAAATGGAACTGATTTTTTTAAGACTGAATTATCAAAGTGAATATCAGCAGCGCTTGCCTGCAGTAGAAATAAGAGGTGGATTAATGAACCAAGATAATTAAAAGAGACGGATAATGAAAGTATTATAGGTACGGTTATCTTTATAAAACCGATGAAGAGGAAAATGGATTTAATTTTGACTAAACCGCAAATTGCTTGTATAATAATGTTAGAATTTCTGAACGAAATCGTTTGGAAATTGTCAATGATAATAGAGAGTCATTGGCGGAAATGAAGTCACTAATCAAACGGATGAAGGAGGAAGTAACCCAACAGAAGAACTATTTACATCTCTCCTTCTATGGCTTCGTTCTGCGAATGAAAAAAACAAACCGAGTGATGTCGTATGGCAAAATCAATGGACATAATCAATGAGGCATTGAACAATCCCAAATATCCATTCAGAAAAGCAGTGGCGCGTCCCAAAAAGGTGCAGCGCAACCGCTACATCAGAAGAAAGGTTAAAGAATATTTACACTATACATTCCTGCAGACGGAAGAGGATTAAAATATAGAATTCTAATAAATGAAAAGGAGAGCCACGCGTTTGCGTGGCTCTCTTTTTTATGCAAAAAGCAATTGAAAATTCAGTTAAAAATGATTTTCCACAACACGGGAGAATTGCCGCGCGCACTCGGGATAATTCGGGTGTTTTTTGAAAATAAATCTCTTTTACCGTTTGTTGACAGTGGCGCTATCATTCATTGTAATTATTTTGGCGAATAGTTTGCGGGGGTTGGGTTGACTAATGTCGGAATTTGTTGAAATAGCGATGGCATAGCGGAATTTGGAGCAACAGGGTTTGTGCTTGAATGTTCGCTGCTTCCGCTTGATGTGAGCTGGTTATAGTTATTGATTTCGCCGCCAGCAGGTTCTTGTTTAGAAGGTTGAACGATTTCAAATGGATTATTATGAGACGCCGCGCTCTGGTTGAGCTGAAGTTCGCTTTCTTTGAGTGGTCGTATGGCGAGCACGGCAAGTCCGATTACCACTGCCGCAAAACTTGCCGCGTAGACCGGCCGCGCTATGAATGTCCTTATCAAATTTACCAGCCAGAATTCTTGAGAAGGCTGGCTATCTTCTTCTACGATCCTGTTTATTACCCTTGATGAAAAAGTGTCAAAATAAGCCTTGTCCGGCTTTTCGTATCGTTTGATAGATAGCAGTTTTACCAGTTTATCAAACTCATTATGCTCGTTCTGCATATTCATTTTTCCAACCTGCAATCATTTTAATAAATCCGATAAAAGTTGCTGCAATTGTTGCCGCGCATAGAATAGGCGCGACCGTACCGTCCCCGAATTACACCCTAATATCTTCGCAATTTCATCGTGTGGTATGCCTTCAATATCGTGCATCACCACTACCAATCTATGTTTTTCTGACAATTTCAAGAGCGCGGTGTTCAATTTTTTTTGTAATTCATTCAAACTGACTTCGCGCAGCGGCGTTTTATCGCTTATTAATGAGACTAAATCGGGGTGGTGTTCAACGTTTATATCAAGGTCGTTCAGGCTCATCGTATAGGCTTCTTTTTGTTTCTTGATATGGTTAAGTGTTTTGTTTACTGCTATACGGTAGAGCCAGGTGTAGAAAGAGGAATCGCCTTTAAATGATTTTAGAGCCCTGAAGGCTTTTATAAAAGTTTCTTGAGCAAGGTCATCGGTGACGTCGCGGTTTGCGGTCATATTGTAGATGACGCTGTAAATTCGTTCCTGATAGCGGCGAACAAGTTCGTCATAGGCTTCAAGGTCGCCGTTTTGAGCCCTTTTTACCAGTGTAATATCATCGGCTGGTCTTCGTTCGGGGGCTTGTTTTCTGGCTTCCTGTTCGGTTGCCATCTGCTCCTTTTTCTCCGAAGATGGAATCGGTTGCCCCATAGTATTTAGTTAGGTTTGCGGCGACAGTTTTTTACTCTGTTCAAATAAAAAGTCTGCAAGTCCGGTCAAGGCGACAAGACATTGATTGTTGCTGCGGGATTTTCCGCTTTTATTGATAGAATTTATTGCCTCTTTTGACTTATTGATAAAACTGTAGATATAATCTTGAGAACTTTCAAATATATTGTGTTCGGCGAGTGTTGATTTTAATTCTGGAAAATAGGACGGTTTCCAGTTCTGGATCAGTTTTCTTAATTGTAATGTCTTTTCTTTATCAAGTTTTTCAAAAAGAAGCAAAATTGGGAGTGTCAGTTTGCCTTTGGCAATGTCTGTTCCGAGCGATTTTCCAGCCTGAGATTCTTTTCCGAACAGGTCAAGGCAGTCATCATAGATTTGATACGCGGTTCCCAGAGCGAGTCCGTATTCTCTGAACAACTTTCTCCATTCCGCCGGAGCGCCGCTTAAATAACCGCCCAGTTCGCAGGAGAGTGCGAATAACTCGCCGGTCTTCATTTCAAGGGCTTTGAAATATTCTGCTTTTGTAAAGTCAAACTTCCATTGCCGTTGGGTCTGGAATATTTCGCCGGCGCAAACGGTGTTTGTGGCGGAGGAAACGGCGCGGCAGACCTCTGTTGTCGGGAATGTGGAGGTAAGTTTAAGGGCGTGGGCGAACAGACAATCGCCGAGCAGAACTGTGATATCGTTTCCCCAGTTTGCGGCTACTGTTGGCTTGCCTCTGCGGATTTTTGCCCCGTCTATGACGTCATCGTGCACAAGAGTTGCCAGATGAACAATCTCAACAATTACCGCCGCGGTAATATGCTCATCTTGAAGTTCGCCGACAGCTTTGCCGCTTAAAGCGAGTAGAACAGGTCTTAACTGTTTTCCCTGGCTTTGAAGGGCGTAAGCAACGTATTCGGTTATAGATTCATCAAAAGCGTTGACCTGATCGGCAAGCCGCTTTTTAACAGCGTCTAAAAACGGTTCAATGGGTTCAACCAGATGCCTCCATTTTGGTTCGCCCTCAACCGCTTGCCTAAAATGGTCTGACTCTACTTGTGGATTTGTGGCAAATGCCGACATTACTATTCAAAAATTTACTTTTAAACTGAAATTAAGTCAAACTTTCTAATAAATTCTTTATTTATTTTCCACAACAATGTTTGTATTTTTTGCCGCTCCCGCAAGGGCAGGGATCGTTTCTTCCAACTTTAATGCCTGTTCTTACGGTTTTTCCTTTTTGTTCTTCCTGCGTTTGCTGTTGTGTGGCACGGCTTACCAGTTCAGCGGCTTCGCTCACGATATCGCTGCTCACAGTGGCGGTTTTAGCCGCAGAGGTTGTTGACGATGTTGTGGACGCTGTTTGTCCTCCAAACGCGTGGAATTCCTGATGCAAAGTCTGTTTTGGTCTGCTGCGGAGAAAGTTTTCAAATGCCATTACGCTTGAGGCGCTTCTAAATATGTTATGGCAGATTTCGGTTTTTATATTTACCCGCAATTCTTCAAACATTTTGTGGGCTTCCACTTTGTATTCAATGAGCGGGTCTCTTTGTCCATAAGCGCGCAGACCGATGCTGTTGCGCAAAGAGTCCATATTGTAGAGGTGTTCCTGCCAAAGCCGGTCAACGGCGCTTAAAATGGTATACCTCTCGATAGCGGCAAGCACTTCTGGATCGGGTTCAAATTTAATCTTCAGGTCGTATGCCGCTCTTGCCGCTTCGCTGATAAATCTTGCCACGGCGTATTGCGCAGGAGATAAGCCGGCAAATATGGAGTTTTCAGGCGGAGTTTCGGAGCCGGAGTGAGCGGCTTTTAACAACTCGCCTTCTGGCATATTAAGCGGGAAATTGATATTTACCCAGTCTGCAAGTCCTCTGATATTCCATTCCTGCGCGTCGGCGTTTGGATTTGAGTATTGCTCAACCTTCATCACGATAACTTCATCCATTATCTCAAGCAGTCGCGTCCGCACATCCTGTCCGTGAATTATTTCATTTCTGAATCCGTAGATAATCTCGCGTTGCTTGTTCATTACATCGTCGTATTCAAGAACGCGCTTTCTGATCTGGTAGTTCTGCTGTTCAACCCGTTTTTGAGCCTGGGCGATGGAGCGGTTTAACAACGGGTGTTGAAGTTCCTGTCCTTCTTCAAGACCGACCCGTTCCATAACCTTTACAATTTTTTCGGACCCGAAGAGGCGCATCAGGTCGTCTTCCAGCGAGACAAAGAAGTGCGAAGAACCCGGGTCTCCTTGACGGGCGCAACGACCGCGCAACTGGTTGTCAATTCTGCGCGCCTCGTGACGTTCTGTTCCGATTACATGGAGACCGCCGAGTTCAGCCACGCCAGGACCGAGTTTGATATCTGTTCCACGACCTGCCATATTTGTGGCGATTGTAATAGCGCCGCGTTGTCCTGCCCTTGCCACAATTTCGGCTTCGCGCTGGTGTTGCTTTGCGTTCAATACATTATGAGGCAATCCTATCCGTTGCAAAAGTTTTGACAGATGTTCGCTGGTCTCCACTGCAACTGTGCCGACGAGTATCGGACGCCCCTGACCGTGTACCTCCTGAATTTCTTTCAAAACAGCGTTGAATTTCTCCCGTTTAGTTTTATATACCGAGTCGTTCCAGTCTTTGCGGATACACGGTTTGTTTGTCGGAATAGTAAGAACGCCAAGTTTGTAAATATCCCAGAATTCTTGCGCTTCAGTGGCGGCTGTCCCTGTCATACCGGCAAGTTTATGATATAGCCTGAAATAATTTTGAATGGTAATTGTGGCGTAAGTCTGGGTTTCCTCTTCAACAATTAATCCTTCTTTGGCTTCAACCGCCTGATGGAGACCGTCGCTCCAACGTCTTCCATACATTGGACGCCCGGTATGTTCGTCAACAATGACAATTTTGCCGTTTTCTATGACGTAATGAACATCAAGTTGGAATAGACTAAAGGCTTTTAAAAGCTGGCTGATGCAGTGGATTCGCTGGGCTTTCTGGTCAAATTCCTGCTGGATTTTTTGTTTCATCAACAATCGTTTATGCGGGTCTTGTTCTGGACCGATATCAATTTCGGTAAATGCCATTGCAAGGTCAGGCAATACGAATGCGTCCGGATCGCCGGGGCTCAAGAAGTTTCTGCCTTTTTCTGTCAGGTCTGCGTCGTGGGTTTTTTCGTCAATTGCAAAAAAGAGTTCCTCTTTTTCGGCGTAAAGTTCCCGTTTTGATTGGTCGGCGTGAAGCATCAGTTCCGCCTGTTCCATCAGCCTTCGGTTTTCCGGCACTTCAAGCAATCGCATCAGCCCTTCAGAACGCGGGTCGCCAAGTTTAACCCTGTAAAGCAGAATTCCGATCCTTCGTTCAAGTTCTTCTGCGTTTTTGACTTCCGAGCCGTCCGCAGGATGCAGTTTTTTGATAAGTTCTTCGGCTTCGGCAAGGAATCTATTGCAAAGTCTTTTTTGAGCGGCAACCAGTGATTCAACAGCCGGTTTGTATTTCACATACAGGTCGGCGTCGCGGTTTACTACTGACGGACCGCTTATAATCAACGGGGTTCGCGCTTCGTCAATTAAAATGGAGTCAACTTCGTCAATAATCGCATAATAATGACCGCGCTGGACCTGTTCTTCCGCGCTTGTCGCCATTCCGTTGTCGCGCAAATAATCAAAGCCAAACTCGGCGTTTGTCCCGTAAGTAATGTCGCAGCCATATTGCTGACGGCGAACCGAAGGGGGCTGATCGTGCAGGATGCAACCGACGGTTAAACCGAGGAATTTGTAAATTGCCCCCATCCACTCGCTATCGCGCGCGGCTAAATAATCGTTGACAGTGACGATGTGAACGCCTCTGCAGGTAAGCGCGTTTAGATAAGCCGGCATTGTGGCAACAAGGGTTTTGCCTTCGCCAGTCGCCATTTCAGCGATTTTATTCTGATGAAGCGCGATGCCGCCAATCAACTGGACGTCAAACGGCACCATATCCCAGATTACTGGATGTCCGCGAACAATTATCTCGGTCCCCAGCAACCGGCGGCAGGCGTTTTTTACCACAGCAAAGGCTTCGGGAAGGATTTCATCTAAACGACGCGCAAGTTCCGCATTGTCTTTAATTTTAGACAGCTCTTCCTTCCACGCGGCTGTTTTTTCTCTCAACGCCTCATCTGGCAGAGACTGCAGTTGTTTCTCAATCTCGTTAATCCTCGCCACTATCGGGCGGAGTTTCTTCAACTCCCGCTCGTTTTTAGTGCCGAAGACTTTTTTTATAATGTAACTAATCATTCGTTTATAAAATATTTAATCGCCAAATAAAATTCGCACACCAAATTATTAAGCCATAATTCTAATGGCTTTAATCAAGACTCCACAATATGTCTATAAAGCATTTAACTTAATGAATTATAGCACTTACGTCAAAGTTATTAAATAGCGAAAAACAGGATCGCATTTCTCTTTGAATCATTGAGTTGGATAAAGAGATATGCATTTTGAGATAAATTTGGGCTTGTCTAAATTTTATGATTCACTGTTTTGAACCGATTTCTTTTTCCCATTCTGGATACTCTTTTTCTATCAGTTCTTGAGCCCAGTAGCCGTACCACGCGTAACCGTTGCGCCGTTCATATCCGATTTCAGACAAACTGTATTTTTTAACGCCGTCGCGGTCGGCAAAAATCGGTTTGTTTGTCCCGATTTCGTAAAATCTTGCCCAGATAGGCGGCGCGGCGGGGTCTCTGACAACGCCCCTGTCTTTTCCAGTTGGCGATTTATCATCCTTAACTGCCACAATCTTTATCCCTTTTATGCTGACAGTTTTAAACCATTTTACGGCTGAACGGACGGAGAGGATGATGTTTGTTGAGGGATTTTTTATTTTCATTAACAGGCGAACAATTCCCGCTGATTCAGCGCCGCTTAACGATGGCAGTTCAAACGTCCTTGCCCCGCGTGGTTCAAGTGTTTTTTCATCGTGCTGGGCGCACCAGACTGTTAATTCCCCGTTCACTTTTATTTGACATTTCAAGATACAATCAATTCCGCGCTCAAACGCGGACTTTGCCTTTAACTTTCGGGAATCGTCAATGAAATCGTATATTTTGGACTCTGTTATTTCTTTTAAAAACTCCAGCAGTCTGACCATTGTCGAGTCGTTAAAAGTTATATATTTATGGTAGCCGTTTCCGGGCGGGTAACTCTGTGGAAAGCCGCCGTTTTCATATTGAGCGCCAATGATGTAATCAAATCCTTTTAAGAATGAATCCTTTGCTGCTGCATTCTTTGTTGTCCTGTAATACCGGGCTAAAAAACGAAGTTCATCAACGGTGGCGCCGTTGTCAAATGTTGGCTTAATATCCTTCCTGTCGCCTGTGTAAGGCTTTGAAGTTGTGTTAATATTTTTTGGAAAGCCGCCTGATAGGGATTGATACGAGATAATGTTCATTGCAATTTTTGCGGCTTCATCGGTGGTAAACCAATGGTCGGGATTTTTTAAATATTTAGCGGTTGAACTTGCCGCAAACAGATTCAAAGAAGCGGATAATGCCAGAATAGATGATGTTATGTGGTTTAACCTCATAAGCGTTAAATTTACTCGTGACGCAGCGCTTCAACAGGGTCCATTTTCGCCGCTCTGATTGCCGGATATAATCCGAAAACTATTCCGACAAGCGCCGATATAGAGAAGGCAAGGAGTGGCGACCAGAGGGTTACAATTGTTTTCATATTTGCAAAGGCAGTTACCAGGAATGGAATTATAATGCCAAACAATACACCGATAAGCCCACCGGTGCCAGAAAGCATAACCGATTCAACAAGGAATTGAGTAACAATATCGCGCCGTTTCGCCCCGAGCGCGCGACGGATACCGATTTCGCGGGTTCTTTCGGTAACGGTTGCAAGCATAATATTCATAATGCCGATACCGCCGACAAGGAGCGATATAGCGGCAATAGAACCTAAAACGATATTAAATATTTGTTTTGTTCTTTCCGCTCTGCGGAGCAATTCAAGGGGGACGATAATTTCATAGTCTACTTTCTTATGATTTTTCTGGAGCAGGTTGTTAATCGCCTGCGCCACCGAGACCACCATTTTAGGGTCTTGAACCTTTACCGTAACTTCGTGAAGTTCTACCCGTTCAGCCTCCATACTACCGGTTCTCCGTTTCAAAATTGTTTCGCCAAATCGCGCCCTTGCCGTGGTCAGCGGAATAAAGATTCTGTATGTAACCGTTTTAGGAGCGGCATCTGTTGCTGATGATTTAACTTTTTGCGATTCAAGCACCCCGACAACTCTGTAATAGGTGCCGCCAACGCGCACATCCTTTCCAATCGGGTCTATTATTGGAAACAGTTGCTGGGCAGTTTCAGAACTCAACACACAGACGTTTGCCGAATACTCCATTTCAATCTCTGAGAAAAATCTGCCTCTGCTTACTCTATGGTTTCGCATCTCCGGATACCACGGAACTGTGCCAATTATTTCGCCGTCAACCCGCCTTATGGCGTTCCAGACGTAGTCTCTGACGATTCTGCCCGGCACGACAATTGTTATTCCGGGAATCGTTGAACGAATTCTTTTTATGTCTGAGTATTTAAGTCCGTAATCAAGGACAAAGTTCTGCGCCGAGCCGGAGATTTTCTGGTCTTCGGACGGTTTAACGCTTTGAAGTATAATGTTCTGGCTACCGAGATTTTTTATCTGTTCTTGAGCCTCATAACTTGCGCCTTCGCCAATCGCGAGCATTGCAATTACAGAGCAAACACCGAAGACAATTCCGAGAATAGTCAGGAAAGAGCGGAGTTTGTGTAGCCAGAGACTTTTTAAGGCGAGTTTAAAAATCCGCATTAAATGGTCTAACATAACAGGACGCAACAAATGGTGGAGCGGACCGACCTGCGCTGTCGGTTCATCTGTCCTGTTATTAATTGTTTTTACTTCCATTTCCATTTTGCCGCGCTGAATAATTTTTATCTGTTCCGGCTGTCGCTTTCAATCAGACCGTCTCTGAGTCTTATAGTGCGCTGGGCGCGTTTTGCTATGTTTTCATCGTGAGTAACCATTATTATGGTTTTCCCCTGAGCGTGCAATTCATCAAAAACCTGCAATATCTCCTGTCCTGATCTTGAATCGAGGTTTCCCGTCGGTTCATCGGCAAGAATAACCAGCGGGTCGTTAACCAGAGCGCGGGCGATGGCAACTCTCTGTTGTTGTCCACCCGAGAGTTCAAATGGTTTGTGATGAAGCCTGTGTTCAAGACCGACCTTTTTTGCAAGTTCAATAGCCTTCAACCTGCTTATCTCCGGAGGAATGTTTTGATAGAAAAGCGGCACTTCAATATTTTCAATAACCGTTAGTTGTAGAATCAAGTTGTATGATTGAAAAATGAACCCGAGCCGTTTTCCTCTGACTGCGGAGAGTTCATCGTCATCCATCTGGGACACATCAACTCCGCCCAGCAGATATCGTCCTGAACTCGGTCTGTCCAAACACCCGAGCAGATTTAAAAGCGTGGATTTTCCGCAGCCTGAAGGTCCCATTATACTCACATATTCGCCCTCATTAATTTCAAGCGATATCCCGCGAAGCGCCTCAACCGTGACAACGCCCATCAAATAGGTCTTCTTAACATTTTCAAGTTTTGCGATAGATTTTTGAGCCATTTTTATGAAGACTCTTATGGTGAATTTTATGGTTGCTGTTGCGCGCCGCCGCGTCTGCCGCGTCCTTGTGGAGGACTGTCGGTTGATGAACCGCGCCGCCTGTCTGAATCTGTAGAGGTTGGAGTTGACAGGCTGCTGGAGCCATTTTCCGGTGAAAGTTTTAGTGTCTCCCCTGGAATCCGTTTGCTTGACTCCTGCGTCTCTTCTTCCTGCGGTTGAGCGGGTTCTTCGTTTCCTCGTTTATCCGGAGGCGGGGGCATAAGCAAAACCCTTTCCCCTTCTTTAAGCCCTTTTTTAACTTCAATAAACTCATCGTTAAAATCGCCAGCCTCAATGATTCTCATTTCTGGTTTTATAGAGCGCTGAACATAGCAGACCTGTTTGCCTCCAACAACGGTTACAGCCTGAAGCGGAATATAAACAACGTTTGTTAGCCTTTTAACCATAATCTCAACCTTTGCGCTCATACCGGGTTTGAGCCATTCCCGTTCATCAGTTATACTGACAACTGTGGGATAGATTTTAAGGTCTGGGTTCATCCAACGGCTTCCGCTATCGGGTATTACGCTTACTTTTGTAACTTCGCCATTGAGAATGTCTTCTGGAAATGCGTCTACTTGAACTTTTGCTTTTAATCCTTTTTGAATTCGTTTGATATAAGACTCGTGAATTTTTACCCGCACTGCCATACTCTTCATATCGGGTATAGTTAGGATTGTCTGGCGTTCGCGCACTGTTGCCCCTTCGCGAATTTGTTCGTTTGAACCAGAATACCGTCCAGAATCATTTGCATAGACCACGAGCCCGCTTTTTTGAGCCCTTATGATGCATTTATCAATTTTATCAATCAAATCCTGTCTTTGTTGGGATTGAATTTTAAATTGGCTCTCGGCGGCGCGGAGTTTGGCAAGCGCCTGAGCGACCTTTGAAACTGCCTCTTTTTTAGTCCTTTCAAGAGCCCGCAACGCCTGATCATATTTTGAAAGCAGTTCTTCCGCCTGTTTCGGAAATTCGTATTTTATAAATAGGTCAAGCGCGGTCTGGGCTGTGGCGACGCGCAGAATGTTGTTTGTGTAAGTCATCTGTTCGCCTTCAAGTTCGGTCTTGCTTATAAAACCTTTTTTATAAAGTCTTTCAGTTCCCTGCAGTTTTGTTTCCTCCAGACTCAGTTGCGCTTTAGCCAGCTGCAGTTCATCCAGTAATTTTCGCAAATCCTGTTTTGCAGACCCGTCGCCGAGCAATTCCGGTTTTGCGTATTTTGAAAAATCAATCACCTGATTTGTATCAATAGCCCCCACGACCGAGAAGAGTTCATCGGGTATTGTAGATAAGACTGAAAGTGTTTTTGCGTGGCCGGCGCCGGTGTTATTTAAAGGCGATATAAAAGTGGAGGCAGGAGTATTTGCGTTTGGATTAGCAATGTTGGATTGCTGCGGATTGGCGGCGCGCGCAAATTGCGTTCTATTTAGATCGGCTTGTCCGCGCGCTGAATCGCCTCTTGCAGAAGGTTCTGATTGAGATTCTGTATTTTGTTGCGCTTGTCTTTCCATCCGTTGACCGCCCTGGCGCTGACCAAACCGTCTGCCTGCGCCATCCGATGGAGCGCCTGTTCCAGATTCTCGGCGGCGTTCAGAACCTGCTCCGCTCTGGATTTGAGAACCGCCGGGGTGCCCCTGTCTATCCTCAAATCTCCCTCTGCCGTTGCTATTCTGGTCTGAAAAAGATGATTGCGTGGAAGAGTCTTCGTTTGTGGAAGAAATGTCCGCAACTGACAAGAGCGGTTTAAGCGCCTGTTCTAATTTAGAAAGGTCTATAGTATCGGCATTTGTCTGTTCTTTCATACCGAACCGCTGGACGATATCGGCAGCCAGTTTATCGCCAACGTATTTTGCAAAATCCATATAAGCGAAACGTGCTGTTTTATCGGCGTTTTTAATGTCCAGTTTGCTTTGATTTAACTGGATATCAAAATTTTGACGGGCTTCTGTCAAAGCGGCTAATGAGGATTGGAACTGGATTTCCTGTGTCAAGAGCCTGTCTTTTAAATCTGAAGAATCAAGTTCAACTAAAACCAGACCGTTTTTAACATCTTCATCGGTAACGAAATAGCCTTCTTCAATAATTTTAAGAATTTTTGTTCCTTGATATCCTGTTGCGACTTCGCATCTTATCTCTTGCGATTCAAGCGCCTCTACGGTGCCCCCTTCAACCACAGTGATATCAAGGTCTCCCTTGCGCGCTTCAAAAGTTGCAACTATGCCTGTGTCAGAACTGCCACCGAAAATACCGTATGCTATCAGCGCTCCGAATAATACCGTTATGACTATACTCAGACGCGGATATTTTTTATACAGACCTTTAATTTTGTTGATTATTGCCTTTAGCATTTGCATCGGCTATCTCCTCCCATTTGCCCTTATCGTTTATCATCAATATGCCCATATCGCTGTAGAATCGCAACCTTGCCAGGGTGTGCGCAATTACAGCTGAGGTCAAATCATCTCGCGATTTTATCAGTGAATCCTGCGCGGCGACAACATCGCGGGCGGTGCTTCTGCCAAGTTCGGCGCGCAGGTTTTGTTCTTCAACGCGGCGTTCGCTTACCTTTACTCCTATAAGGCTTATTTCGTAATTTCTTTTAGCCTGGTCAAGCGACCGCCAGTCGTTAACAATCTCAAGCCGCACATTATCAAGTTTAAGTTCATAATCCCGTTTTGACTGAGCAAGGGCAATTTGTGACGCGCGCAACGCATTTCGATCAGCCTTTTTATCCAACGGGATTTTTAACGAGACATTGGCGTCCCATTGCGGGTTGTTAAAATCTGGCAGTCCTTTATTTCCCGGCTTATCAGGGAGGTAAACGCTTCCTGTCAAATCAAGATTCGGCAACATATTGTTTTTTGCAATATGCAATTTTCTTTCGGCGTCTTCAAGTTGATCTCGTTGGTTATGCAGGTCAAGGCGGCTTGCCTCTGCTATTTTAATTGCCTCTTCAACCGTGATTTGCGGGTGAATAATCTGCAGTTTTGTCAGTTCAGAATCATCAAGTACAATCTTTGTTGAAAGCGGAAGTCCCAGAGTGAGTTTGAACTGGTCAAGGCTCTGTTTATAACTGATTACCGCATTAATCCAGCTTGCTTCTGTGGAGAGTTCGGCTTGTTTCAATTCGTCAAGTTGCGCTTGCGCTCTCAAACCTTCTTGTACAAACGCCGTATCCCGTTCCACATTTGCCCGGTAATTTACAAGACCGCGATAACTATTTCTGACACGGTCGCGGTTTTGCAACACTCCGTAATAAGCTGTGGCAATTCTTATAGCAAAATCTTTGCGATACCGGGTAAAATTTCTCACTGCATACAGGAAATCCCGCTCCGCCTGGGTAAGGTTTTCAATTGCGATTTTATAACCGGCTCCGCGCAACAGAGGTTGTGTGAGTGTAGCCCCCATAGTTGAAGAAAGAAGAGCCTGAGGGTCGCCTTTTAAAAACCGCGAAAAATTCATAGAAAAATCGGTAACAATCTTGCCTCCGGTAAATAGGAGCGATTCTAATGTGGCGCTGCCGCCGGCATAAAAATGCTTGGAGTCAACAAGATTATCAACACCGGCATGTATCTCCTCATCTTTCAATCTTTGGCGCGGGAAAAGCGGGGGCGTGTTGTGTCGCGTAAGCGAAAGGCTCAGCGCTTTCAGGTAGAGCGATTCTTTTTGAGATTGATATTCCCGACTATGCTTTACTGCAAGTTCAAGCGCTTTATCAAGGGTTAACACCCGCGCCCCTTTTTCAATATCCGCATCGGCGCCAAGCGATTCTTCAACCCTGTCATATACCGCGCAATCGCTCAAATCAGGCGGCGGATTGGTCTCAATGGTGAACTTTGTATCCATATTTGTGACAATAGCCGATTTTTGAGCGATAATCTTATAGGCTTCTCTGTCTGCTGAACGGGTATAATACTTCGTTGTGCACCCGCCAACAAAAAGGAGCACAAAAAACACAAATATGCTGGATATTATTTTATCCGCCATTTTCATCGTCGTCACTTATTATATAGCATTTGACATTCCAAATGGTTACAAGGTTTCACACAAAATCTATTTTTTTTAAACAGCAGTAGAAACTCTAAATTGTAGCAGACTATATTTAATAATAATTTATTCAAAATAATTTTCTGTATAAGGTTCTGATGTTGAGTGAACTAAAGGTTGACATCACGAATTTTTAAACTCATTGTGGCGAATTTTGCTGGTGTTGGCCGCCTTGCTGTCCGGGAGGAAGTTTGATTTGCTTTAAAAATAGCGGCAGAGAGGCTATGTGACGCCCGTTAACGGCGAGGTCTATGGAGTAGCTTCCAAATTTTTCAAGCCGCAGTCCCTGCACATTGACAATAAGATTTGCCGCAACAGATTCATCATCGGTTGAGAATTTGATATTAATATTGCCATCAATTGGCGGCATAATATTTTTGCCGTCCTCATCAACAAAGTTAATCTTTAACGGATGCATTCCTTCTTCAATTCGTAAAAAACGAATTCTCAGAGCAATCGCGCAAAATGGATGTATAACAGGTATATTTGGAGCCCAGATGGTGTCAAACGCCCCGAGAATATTCAATTTGCCGTGATTGTCAGTCGCGGCATCGCAAAGTACAAAAACTTCTGTATTCATCTAACACTCATTATATATTGTTTTTTATAAGTATTCATTTATTATCATTGTTTGAAAAGAATAAATTGATATGAAAAGAATTAAAATCGCTATTGGAGTTGTGGCTGCCTCCATTATTTTAATGCGCATTCAAGCCGCAGATGTTGCAAATCCCCCGCAACAGGCTATCCAGCAAACCAATGAACCGAAATTTTTCCTCTGGCTTAGGGGACTTGGCGCAGATAGCAACAAAGTTGAGCAATTGAAAAATCAGATTAACGTTGATGAAATCCGTCAATGGCTTGACGAGATTGCTCCGCCAAAACAGGAGGCTGGAAAGTTATTTAACGGCAAGGATTTGAGCGGTTTTTTTATATGGATTGAAAAGTTCGGAACTCAAGTTGACCCTGACGGAGTTTTTTCTGTGACTTCAGATGGTCTTTTGAGAATAAGCGGACAGCACCGCGGTTTCATCTCAACTATGCAGGTTTTTACAAATTATCATCTTATTGCCGAGTATAAGTGGGGCACTAAAATGTGGGGGAAAGCCTCTGATAAACCGCGAAACAGCGGCATCGTTGTTAATTCAACGGGAGAAAACAAGGTCTGGTCAAAAGGTATTGAAATTCAAATAGCCGATGGTCAGACCGGCGATATCGTCGTTCTTGACGGGGCGCGGATAACCTCTGCCGAGGGCGTTACTCACTCAAAACCGTGGTCAACTTTTTACAGAGACGATCCAAAAGAGCGTCAACCCGTTCCCGGCTGGCGTTCAAAAAATGACCCCGAGCGCCCCGCCGGTGAATGGAATAAGGTTGATGTATTTTGCAAAAACGGCGAACTAACCGTGCTGATAAATGATAAAAAAGTATTCGCAGGAAAGAATGCTTATCCGCCTTACGGCAGAATTTATCTACAATCCAATGGTTCAGAAATATTCTTCAAAAATCTGGAGATAAAACCTTTAGATGAATAAAAGGTGTAGGCTGAGGCTTTCGCTTCGCAAATACGACAACGGTAGGGGGAAAAATCAGGCGCATAACGCGGCGTCCCAATCTTTCCAGACCGGGTCGTAGCCGAGTTTGCGAATTTTTTCCGCTACTTCATCGGGAGTCCGGTTATCTGCTATTTGAAATTGATACTCGGCAGAACCGTTTTGTACGGCGCCTTCATCAAAAATCAAAGCGCCGCGGGTTTTATGGAGTTTCTCTTTTCCGGCTCCGGTGTAACCGCCCGGTTCTGTATGACTGCCCGCGCTCATAAGCGTTATTCCAAGCGGTATTAGCCCGTCTCTTAAATAAGCGGGCTCTCGTGTGCTCAAAACTATTCCAACGTCTGGGAACATAATTCTATAAGCGCAAACAAGTTGAACTAATTCAGAATCGTTTAACCATACAGGCGGATTGAATGCGCCCGCGCAAGGACGAAGTCGCGGGATTGAAATCGTGATATGAGACTTCCAGCAATTTTTTAACAAATAAGCGGCGTGCGCGGCAACGCAGATTGCCTCATATCGCCAGTCGCCCAGACCGTATAAAGCGCCGATGCCGATTCGTCTAAAGCCTGCGGCGTAGGCGCGCTCAGGGGTTTGAAGCCGATTTTCAAAATTGCGTTTAGGACCGCTAAGATGCAATTCGGCATAGAGTTTGGGATTATAGGTTTCTTGATACAATACAAAGCCTTCTGCGCCGGCCTGAACAAGCCGACGGTATTCCTCTGTTTTTAAGGCTCCAATTTCAAGCGATACCGAAGGCACTTCAGAATGCACAGCCCTGACGCATTCTTCAACATATTGAGTGGAGACAAATTTTGGATGTTCTCCGGCAACAAGAAGAATATTCCTGAACCCCTTCCTTTTAATTTCGCGTGCCTCTTTTAAAACCTCTTCAATTGTCAACGTTACCCGCAAAATATCGTTGTCTCGCGAAAAACCGCAATACTTGCAGTTATTTATGCATTCATTAGAAAGATATAACGGCGCAAAAAGCCTTATTACCCTTCCGAAACGTTGCAGCGTAATCGTGTGGGCGATTGCCGCCATATTTTCAAGATAACCGCTGGCGGCTGGAGAAATAAGCTGCGCAAAATCCGAGAGCGACAGGTTGCCAGCCCTTTTCAAAATCCCTTCTACATCCTGCGGATTTGTCCTAAGGGATTTATCTATTAACTCTGTTACAGGCAGAGATTTTAAAACTTCAACAAAACTCATCAAAATAATTTACCAGATATAAACCTTTTATCAAGACGTCGCCGAAAACAATCACAAAGCCAGATTTTGCAAAATTTGACAATATAACCATACAACTTTATTCTAAAATATTAAAAGATTATGGAAACAACCATAGACCTTGATGAACTGCTGGTTTGCAGGCTTGACACAGTGGAAAAAAGACCGCGTCCCTGTTCGCTTGTTATTTTTGGAGCGACCGGCGATTTGACATCAAGAAAACTTATCCCGGCGCTTTATCATCTTCATATTGAAAATTTATTGCCTGACCCGTTTTTGATCGTAGGGGTTGCGCGGAGAGAAAAAACAAATGAGAGTTGGAGAAACGAGTTAAAAGACGCGATTTCAAAATTCAGCAGAAGCGGGGCGCCAGATGAAGAACAATGGAACAGGTTTGCATCAAAAATTCAATATTGCAGAGGTGATTTAACCGAATATTCAACCTATTTTGATTTAAAACAGCTGCTTGACGCCCAGCCAGACCCGAGGTTGGTAGAAAACGTAATATTTTATTTAGCAACTGCGCCGGGGCAATTTGCCGAGATAGTAGAGAATCTTTCCCGGTGCGGACTTGTTAAAAAAGAAAACCAGGATAACTGTTGGCAACGGGTGATTGTGGAAAAACCGTTTGGCTATAGCCTTGATTCGGCTCGGGTATTAAATCGGGAACTTTACAAGTATCTTCACGAAAACCAATTATACCGGATTGACCATTATTTGGGAAAAGAGACGGTACAGAATATTTTGATGTTCAGGTTTGCGAATTCAATTTTTGAAGCGCTCTGGAATCGCCAGGCGATTGACCATTTTCAAATCACCACCAGCGAAAAACAGGGGGTCGGTTCTCGCGGCGGATACTATGAAGAAGCCGGCGCTCTGCGGGATATGGTTCAAAACCACATTCTGCAATTGTTAGCGCTGGTTGCTATGGAACCGCCGGTAACGCTTGAAGCAGAATCCATAAGAGACGAAAAGGTCAAACTGTTAAAATCAGTCCGTAGACTTGACGCTGACATCACCCCGCAATACGCCGTTCGCGGACAGTATGTTGAAGGCGATGTTGATGGCGTTCGCGTAAAGGCTTACAGACAGGAGGAAAAGGTTAAGCCAGATTCAAATGTGGAAACTTTTGTTGCGTTAAAGCTTTACATAGACAACTGGCGCTGGAGCGGGGTCCCATTTTTTTTAAGAACAGGCAAACGATTGCCTGTTAACGCAAGCGAAATACGGGCGCAGTTTAAACGAACACCACACGTGTTGTTTGCCGCTCAGTGCGGAGAAAAACTTGACGCCAACTCAATTACTATCCGTTTGCAGCCGGATGAAGGCATTACACTAAAAATCAATGGCAAGGTGCCGGGCGCGTCTGTCATTGTGCGTCCTGTGCGGATGCATTTTAGTTATGATTCGGAATTTGGCGCCTACACACCTGAGGCTTATGAACGATTGCTGCTTGACGCGCTTGCCGGCGACCCAACGTTGTTTATCCGCAGCGATGAAGTGGAAATCGCCTGGAGCATTGTTGACCCGATTCGCCAGTACTGGGAGGAAAATCAATTAAGCCCGGCAGAATTTTATCCGGCTGGAACTTGGGGACCGCCGGCGGCAAATGAACTGTTGGCGAAAACAGGTCATACCTGGCGAAACCCGACACCGCAAAACAAATAGCCCTTGCTGATGAACAAAAAATTCAATTTTCAAAATCCCAATTTAGACGGAGTCAGGATTGAGTTTAATTTTTATAATGAAAAGGCAACATTGCTTGCGGCAATTCAGAAGCAATGGGTAAGGTTTTTAAAAGTAAACAGGCAAAAGGATGCGCCTGTTTGTGTTGCGCTTTCCGGTGGCAGGATTGCTCCGGAACTCTTTGATTCTCTCGCCGCAATAACTCTGGAATGTATTTTAAAAAAACAGATAGATCAAAGGATTTTAAAAAATATTCATTTTTTCTGGGCTGATGAACGGTGTGTGCCGCAAGATTCATCAGAAAGCAATTACAACATTGCAAATATTCATCTGTTCCAGCCGCTTAAAATTAAACAGAATCAAATCCACAGGATAAAAGGGGAACTTGAGCCCGCGCCAGCTGCGCAACTTGCAATAAACGATTGGCTGAACATAGCGGAAAAGAAAAGGAATCCCGTGTTTGACCTGATAATGCTTGGAATGGGCGAAGATGGGCACGTCGCCTCGCTATTTCCAGAGGAACCAGAAGAAGTTGTTTTGTCCGACATTGTTTACCGTCCGGTTGTGGCATCCAAGCCGCCGCCTCATAGAATCACGCTTGGATATTTACCGATAATAAACGCAAAGCGCGTGTGGGTTGTAATAACCGGGAATAATAAACAGAACGCGCTTTACAACTCTCTGCCGCCGCAATTTTCAACCCCTCTCGGCCGGGTTTTAAAATTAAGAAATTCAACCAATTTATTTTATTGCGCGGATTGAGATTTGAAACGATATAAAGCAGAAAATCTAAAATTACTTTCACAAGTTTAATCTCACGAAAAAAATGCGTTCTTTTTTGGAATGCTAATGATTCAGTTTTTTTTTGAATGTTCAGTATTTAAAATAATTTTATAAATCTTTGCTTGTCTGTGCAGATTAAAAATGATATAGGAAAGTAAGCTGCAGCCTGAATCAGGAATTGCCGATGACAAAGTTAGTAATGACAATAATTGGGAAAGACAGACCCGGTTTAGTTGAGTCGGTGGCTCAAATTATCAACAAACATAGAGGTAACTGGCTTGAAAGTCGGATGTGTCGTTTAGGCGGCGAGTTTGCAGGAATTTTACGATTTGAAGTGCCTTTTGAAAATCAGAGCCCGTTAAAAGAAGATATTGATAAACTGTCATCAGTCGGGCTTTCAGTGGTTGTCCAGCCAGACCCTTCTACATCAGATGAACAAAGACAAAACCCCACCATAGCAAATCTTGAAATAGTCGGGCACGATCGGCCAGGAATTGTGCATCAAATTTCTGCTGTCCTTGCAAAACACGGGGTTAACTTTGAAGAGTTAATAACCGAACAGGACAGCGCTCCGATGTCTAGCGAGGTTCTATTTAAAGCAAAGGCATTGCTCAAAATTCCAGAAACTTGCGATATTGATTCGCTTAAAGATGAACTGGAAAGAATCAGCAATGAATTGATGGTAGATGCCGTTTTGCAGCCGCGGGTGTAGCGAACCGATTTCAAATAACCTGTAAATTGTTGCAAATTGTGTCACGACGGTTTGATAGAATAATTGAACCGATAATAACAACTTGTATTAATTATGCCTGATGAGCCGCTGCATATTGTTACCGGCGCGTTCGGATATAGCGGAATGCGTATTGCGAAAATCCTTATTGAACGGGGATTAAACGTCCGGACACTTACAAATTCAGTCAACAAACCGAATCCATTTGGCGACAAAATCCAGGTATTTCCGTATAATTTTGACAATTTTGAAGCGCTTGTTGAATCGCTCAAAGGCTGCGCCGTGCTTTACAATACCTATTGGGTGAGGTTCAACTATAAAACTTTTACCCACCAGATGGCTACCCAGAATACGTTAAAACTCTTTGAAGCTGCTAAAAAGGCTGGAGTTAAACGGATTGTGCATATTAGCATTACGAATCCATCGTTGAATTCTCCCATTGAATATTTTCGCTGCAAGGCGCAAATAGAAAAGGCGCTAATTGAATCTGGCTTAAGCTACGCGATCCTCAGACCGGCAATTCTTTTTGGACACAACGACATTTTAATTAACAATATTGCATGGACGTTGAGGCATCTGCCTGTTGTTCCTGTATTCGGGAACGGTGAATATAAACTGCAGCCGATTTATGTGGACGACCTTGCCAGACTTGCCGTTGAAGTTGCGGGCGAGAATGAGAATAGAATTGTAAACGCAATCGGACCGGAAACATTCACATACCGCGAACTTATAAAGACTATCGGCAATTGTATTGGAATAAAACGTCCGATTATTTCTGTGCCGCCATTGTTAGGTTTTATCGGGGCAAAGTTGACAGGTTGGATAATGAACGACGTTGTTATGACATTTGATGAGTTAAAAGCGCTAATGGCTAATATGCTTTATGTGATATCTCAACCGACCGGGTCAACAAAACTTACAGACTGGGCAAAGGCAAATGCCAGCTGGCTTGGCGTAAAATACGCGAGCGAAATTGCAAGAAGAAGAAATTAGCCCGATAGATCAAATGTGTACAAACAATGATGAACAAAACGGATTATAAAAGATTCTGTGATTCTATTTTTTCTAAATAAATTGCTGTATAAAATTAAAGCCTCAGGAAAAACAGTCAGGATGCAGGCAATATAGGATAGAATATTTATTCAACCAGTAATAAACCTTGTTTCTGAATCGCCTTACACTATTGTCAATTTCTTTTTTAATTCCGCGAATCTGGCGTCAATGGCGGCGAGTCTTTCTGCAAGCATCTTTGCAACGGCAAGCGTAACTGCTGGATTTTCATAAATAAACTTTTCAGCATCGGGTATGACATAAAATAGCGAACGGGTTAGGGCGCGAACAGTGGCATTGTGAGGCGTTTTTAACAGCGCCGAGATTTCGCCAAAAACAGACCCCTTTTCATTCACCGTCGCTATTTGCACCCCTTCTTTTAAAACTTCAACTGACCCTTCGGCTAAAATGAAAAGCTGGTCTTTTTTTTCGCCTTCTTTTAAAACTTCTTCGCCGCTCTCGTAATACTTCTCTATGCGGTTTTTACCTGCCTGCAAGAATGTGTTAATAATCTGTGGGTTCATTGAACTATCTCTTGCATAAATGATTGATAATGTCCAGAAAAAAAATCCTATTTTTCTGAAACCTGCGAATTATAATGAATGTTATGGCTTCTTATAGACCTGGGAGAAGAACATCTTCAACTGTCGTCGCCTTAATGTATAAGGAAACCGATTTTTAATTATCTCCGATGAATTAATTTCATCCGATAAATATGGTTCTTAGTCTGCTCAATGTTTAGGTTATTAGATAGTTTTCTAAAAAACTGAATTTTGCAATTTAATGTAAATTGCGATAAACTGGTTGGATAAATTAAATTAGTCGCGATGGAATCAGGTCAGAAAATAACAGAACCGAATCTTAATACCGGTTCAAGAATCGAGATTGATATAGAGGATGTTGCCTTTGGCGGGGAAGGGGTCGGGCGATATAATGATTTTGTTGTATTTGTTCCGTTTACCATACCCGGGGAAAGAGTTTTTGCCGAAATTACCGAGGTTAAAAAGAATTTTGCCCGCGCTCGCGTTATTGATCTTTTAAAACAATCATCCGAAAGAGTTGTCCCGGAATGCAGATATTTTGGCGAATGCGGAGGTTGTCAATACCAGCATATCTCCTATCCGTATCAATTAAAAATTAAACAAAAACAGATAACAGACCTTTTGACGCGGATTGGCGGTTTTACTAATCCTATAGTGGACGGCGTAGCAGGCTGTCCAAAACATTACGGATACAGAAACAAAATTATGGTCAGAAGCCAGTGGAATAAGTTGCAACAACGGCTGGTGATTGGATTTTTAAAATATGACAACCGTCTCGTTGTTGATATTGAAGAATGCAAGATTGCCGAGCCAGAATTAAATGAACAACTCAAACAGCTGAGACAAAACCCGCCGCCGCGCGGGGGATTAAAGGTTATGTTGCGAATTTTTCCCGACGGATGGGAAGTGCCTCGCGATTCTTTTTTTCAAAACAATTTTTACGCCCTTCCAATTTTGGTTGAAAAAGTTGCAAATTTTATAAAACAGAGCAATGCCCGCTATTTGATAGACACCTATTGCGGCATTGGATTTTTCGGTATAGAACTTTCCTCCCGGGTTGAAAAAGTAATCGGAGTGGATGTGGACGCTTTGGCAATAAAAGCCGCAAAGAAAAACGCAAAAATGCTCGGCGCGAAAAATTGCGAGTTTTATTCCGGGAAAGTAGAAGAGTTGTTGCCCGAAATACTAAAAGGTATAAATCCAAAAGAGACAGTTTTGATTATGGACCCGCCCAGAACAGGGGTGGCAATAGAGGGTCTAAAATTTCTGCGTGAAATTGCACCGCAGCAGATTATCTATGTCTCCTGTCATCCGGCAACTTTCGCGCGCGATTTAAAAATCTTGTGTGAAAACGACGTTTTTGAGTTATCCTGCGTTAGCCCGGTTGATATGTTCCCCCAGACCCAGCACGTTGAATGTGTTGCGGATTTGAGAAGGAAATAATCCAGTGTCAGACTGGATTAATGCAGATTAATAAGCGCAAGAAAATTTTCAGAACCCTGAGGATTGAAATTCCGGGATGATATTGAAACCGTGTGAAAAATAACGTGATTTTAAAATGTTCGCGATGCTTTATGACTACGCTTCCCCCTGTTTCTCCGTGCGTTTCTATTGAGCCTGTTGCATTTTCTAAGAAAGTGATTATTATAAAAACTATGCCGATCTACGAATTTTATTGTGAGAAATGCAAAAAAGAGAGCGAAATTTTAGTTCGCTCAACTAATACAAAAGGGACGACCTGCCCGCACTGCGGGTCAAAAAGGTTGAAGAAGAAATTTTCAACCTTTAACTCTAAAGGAATGAGCGGCGGCGGCAGTTCCTGTTCCACATCCTGCAAAGGTTCTTGCTCCTGCTGCGGAAAATAATTGCAAATTCTTTAGTTCATTAACCCTTGCATAAAATCGGGGCACTCTTTATTTTTGTGATTATGAAAATGAAATTTTTTATGTTCACTATGCGGGGAATAAAGACAGCATTATTGACTGCGATTTTTATCAGCGGTTTTAACTGCTTTAGTCAAACAGACGCGGCTTCAATCATTGCGTCTAAAGAAGACGCCGAAGAACGGTATAAGCGGTTGAGCAGCGCGATTGAGGAATTGCAGGCGGGGCATGCCGCTCTGCGTAAACGGGTAAGCGACCTTGAAGAGACCGTTCAAAAGCTGCGCGAAGAGTTGCAGCGAGCCACAAACGGGCTTGTAACGCGCTCTGACCTTGCCGTTCTGGGCGAGAAAATTGTTGAACTTGATAAAAGCAGAGAAGCCGATAAGAAATTGATACTTGACCAGTTAACAAAACTCGGCGCCTCATTGAAAAATCTGCACACCGCTCCCGCGCCTGCGCCTTCAACATCTGCCGCTCCTGAAAAAGGTTACGAATATGTAATTCAACCCGGAGACACACTGTCAAAAATAGTTAAGGCTTACAACGACAACGGTATCAGAGTAACGTTAAAACAGGTTCAGGAAGCGAATCCGGGCTTAAATCCAAACTCATTAAAAGTTGGGCAGAAAATATTTATCCCGGCTCCTGGCAAATGATAATGTAAAACAGCGATTGGAGGCGATTAATTATGTTAAAGTCGGGTATTTTAAATCCGCAAATCAACAGTTTATTGAGCAGGTTCCGCCATACAAACACTATTGTAATTGCAGACCGTGGTTTCCCGTTCTGGAAAGAGGTTGAAACCATTGATATTACGTTGATTGACAACATACCCACAGTTTTGCAGGTTCTGGAGGCGATAAAACCGGCGGTTGTGATTGGCAAGGCGTGGATGGCTGAAGAATTTTTAAAATCAAATTCACAGCCAGTTCAGGAAAAATTTTTCAAGGCGTTTGATGGAATTCAACTCCAGTTTGAACCGCATATTGAATTCAAAAAACGGGTGCCGCGCGCCATCGGTTTAATACGAACCGCCGATACTATACAATACGCAAACATCATCATTGAATCTGCTTAATAATAACTTCTGATTGCCGGGTAGTTTAAGGATATTGCATTTTTTGAGTGAAATTCGGGAGTCAAAAATAAAATATACCTCTAGGCGCGGTTTATCACGTTGAGGGCTTCATAAATTCAGCTAACCAGCGGCGCATTCGCTCGCGATTTGCGGCATCGTAATAGTCAACCGGGTTAAAATCGTCGGTCAAAATCCGTCCGTGAGCAGGGTTTGCCTCAACTATGGTGTTAAAAGCCATTTCCACGTTAAACTGGACTGACGGGTGGATAGCGGAAAAGTCCGGTTTGTTAATAAACTCCATCGGTTCTCTGTCAGAAGCGGCAAAAAAGATATTGCCTGTGTGGGCGGTGTGAATTTTGACCGAACGGAAAACGGTTTTGAGGGTTTTTTGGAGCGACGCGGTAAAAAAATCTCTTCCCGGCTCAAGGTCTCCGAATGAATTAATGACAAGGACGCCGCCGGGTTTGAGCAACTTTTGCATAGATTCAAATGCCTCTTTTGTCATTAAATGAGATGGTGAAGAGTCTCCCAAAAAGGCGTCAAGGACAATTGCGTCATACCGTTTATCGCATTGATTTAAAAAATACCTGCCGTCGCAAATATGGATATTGAGCATTTGCGGTTTCAGGTCAAAATGTTTTTCCGCTAATGGTATAACAGCCGGATTAATTTCAACCACATCAACGCGCGCCTGTTCTTTTGCGAACTCCATCGGGACGATCCCTACTCCCAGTCCAATGCAAAGGACATCGCTGATTTTCTCCGTATAGGCTGTAGCCAGACCGTGAAGCATATAGGTGAACAGAGCAAGGCTCTGTTTTGCTGAAGGATCGTAGATATTCTGGGTTAGAAAATCATTTAGATAATATCGCCTGAATTGATTTGTTGACTGCAAGACCTGCATTAGACCGAAATTTGAATTTTTCTGTTCAAGCACCTCCATACCATCGTATTCAAGATTGGCTTCGGCGTAAATGCCTGAATATCCTATGATTAAACCGCCAGTAACAAGTGTTGTTACGGTTGCGATTGCCCCTTTTTTGCGCCAGTGAAATTTAAAGTAATAAATCACCGCAAGGAGCATTAAACAGATTGCTGTAAGCACCATTGTGACGGAATTTGGAAGATTTGGAATCAAGATGTATCCGATTAAGAGCGTTCCCAATACGCTGCCGAGCGTGCTGATTGCTGAAAGCCTGCCTACCTGTCCGCCGACAATCTGAATTGATGAGGTAAGCAACTTGACAATGAATGGCGCGGCCGTTGCAAGGAGCATTAGTGGAACAAAAAACAGAAATAGCGAAGCCATAAGCGAGCCTGCGGCAAGATTCAATTTCAGACACTGGTAAGAAATCGGTCTGCACAGAGGCACGGTGAGACAGAGATAAATTGCGGCAATCAATATGAATAAATATAACAATGACGGTTTTGGATTTCGGTCCGCGATTTTGCCGCCCAGATAATAGCCTGCCGCAAGCGAGACAAGAGTTACACCGATTTGCGCTGTCCAGACAAAATGCGATGTCCCGAAAAACGGGGCGAGCATTTTTGCGCCGAGGATTTCAACAATAAGTATAGCCGCGCCGCAGACGGCTGCCGTCAGATATAGGTAACCTTTCATACTGTTTGAAAGGTTTCCGCCTGTTCCTGATAAGGTTTGCGATTTGCTGGTTTGCACGGGATATTTTTAAACCATAATTTGATGTCGGGCAAGTAGCATTGAAGTCTTTTTATGCGCGGGGCTGGAGATTGTTAAACGGCATTGATAAATCATATAATTCCTCTGCCGCTTGCTGTTTGAGCGGTGGCTGTTGCGTCGCGGATGCGTCGGTCATCGGCGCGGATATACGCGGCTAATGTCTTGCCGATAGAGAGTAAAAATGGCACTCCGATTTCCGGAGATTCTCTGACCAGTTTCTCAAAGGCGTCAACACCGAGTTTTAACAATTTGCTGTTTTGATTTGCCACAACATCGGCAGAACGCAGTCCTTTGTCAAATAAAGCCAGTTCTCCAAAAAATTCTCCCGTTTGACGAACCCCGAGCATAGTCTCTTTTCCAAGAACCATCATTCTGACTCGCAATTCGCCTTCAAGAACAAAGTACATTGAATCGCCCGGTTCTCCCTGTTTTACCACCGTTTTAAATTGAGGAACCTCTACAAGTTCAAGGTAACTGACCAGTTTTGACAGTTGCGCGTCTGAAAAATCCGCAAACACCTTGATTCTTCTCAATGCCTTTGGTTCTATAAAACGCGGCGCATTTTCCGCCTGATCGCCTGAAGCAGTTGAAGAATGGCTTTTTGCGTCTTTAAATAGAATTTTAAGTTCTGGTATTTTGCCCGCAACTTCCCAGCGCGATTGATGTTCAATGAAAACCCAGGTATTGGCTGTAACCCGTTCTTCCTTGATCCAGCTTATAAGCGTAGGCAACTCAACCGGTCCATAAACAAAATTATCGGCGCCCCAGATTCTGTAACTGGCTTGGTTTTGTGATTCATCCATAAGGTTTAAATAGCATCATTAATTTAAAAAACAAGCCTGAAAGAAATCACTAACCTTTAATTATGATTTTAATCTGATAGACATAAGAGTGAAGATTATATAACAGCAGTCACCTGCCACCAGAATGCTAAATTCAATCCAACCCGTTTACTAAACGTTGCGCGGATATAAAAATTGCCGCTCATAGCGCGAGCGGCAATATGTCAATCCTGATTTTCAGGAAAAACTGCCTTATTGTGTAATATCTATTACAAGACCAACCGGTCCGAATGTGTTAACACCGCCGTAGATTGTTCCCCCGTTGTCAACCATTTTAACATTTATCGTCGCTGTTCCGGTAACTCCCTTGCGCGGTGTAAAATACAACACCCCGTACTTGTTAATAACCGGTTGAGACGCAAATAATCCGGGATTAGAATTGCCTGTTACATAGAATGCCCAGGTCTGGTTGCTTTCGTTTGCGGGACCGGCAGATATCGTATCCATATTAACAACCTGTCCAATAAACCGCCCCATATTGTTATACCAAACAACTGTGTCTGTCTCAAATTCAAAGAATGGTTGGTCATTCACTGGCAACACTCTTAACAGCGATGTTTTTGAAACAGAATTTGTGCTGTCTGACAATGTGAATGTAAGTAAAGTAGTCCCGAATTCGTTCGGCATCGGTGTTACGGTTATTACTCTATTTGCGCCGGCGCCTGAAATTTGAATGTTCTGATTCGGAATCAGAGTTTGATTGGTTGATGTAACCGTAAGTATCAAGTTATCCGATGTGGTTTCAATATCGGTAATGCTGATGTTATAGACTGTATCGGAATCTTCATTGCAACTGCGGGACGTGAAATACTTGTCAAGCGGTTTTAATACCGGCGGGTCGTTAACATTGATTATGTTTATTGTAAATACCTTTGGTTCAGAGGTGTCATTGCCGCCGTTGGCTGTTCCGCCACTGTCAATCAAATACGCAGTCACAGTAGCCGAGCCGTTTGCATTTGGCGCCGGTTTAAAACTCAATGTGCCATTCAATCGCAGATTTGGCTGCACACTAAATAAGGTAGGATTGTCGTTTACAACTGCAAATCGCACTGGCTGGCTCAATTCATTTGGCGCGCCTTTGCTGATATTATAGGCAAAATTCACAATATTCGTCTGGGGTGAATCTTCATAGGTGTTTATCGTTGTGGTCGCGATGTCAAACGATGGCGCATCGTTTACAGATGTAATTGTGATGTTTACCGTGGCTAGACCGCTTGAAGAGATGATATTTGTGGCTTTAAACTTAATCTGGTCAGACCCGAAATAATTTGGGTCTGGTGTATAGGTTGCGGTTAATGTGTTCCCGTTTGTTATAAAATTGCTCAATGTCCCTTTTGTAGGTGGATTGACAACTAAAAAATGCGGATAAGAGCCGACGGCGCTCATTTCAACTGTGATTTGATTGTCTTCTAAAACGGAGTAATTTCCAGATTGCGCAGTTAAGTTATCGGCGTTTCCCAGATTAAAATACAGATTAATACCATTTTCACCAGCTACAACTATATCCATAAATCCATCGTTGTTAAAATCTGATTTTTTTAACATCCAAGGAAATTCTGATGTTGGAAGCGATTGCGCAAAAGTGAAGGTACCATCGCCATTGCCTTTAAAGACCTGGATTGTAGGGAATTCGTAGTTGGCTACAACGATGTCAATCTTATTATCGTTGTCCAGGTCAACTACAACAATTGCTGTAGGATCTGCATCGGTCTGGTAATTAGCAGGCGCCCCAAATGTCCCGTTGCCGTTACCGAGAAATACCTGAAATTGGTTGTCGTTTAAATTGACCACGGCCATATCTAATTTGCCATCGTTGTTAAAATCGCCGGTGTCAATCCCCCAAGGGTTTTTGCCAATTGTTACGCTGGTTTGTTTTGTAAAAGAACCCGATTGATTGTTTATCCATACATCAACAAAATCGCTGTCGCCAGTAGTGACAGTCCCGACTAAAAGATCAGGATAGGTGTCATTGTTAACATCGCCATAGGTGATAAAAAGAGGATAATCACTTGGCGTATCATAGATTGTTTCGGTAAAGGATGCAGAACCATTATTTAAAAAGACAGAAAAAGAATTATGATCAAGATGAGGCGTAACAATATCAAGATCGTTATCCTGGTCAAAATCCGCAACGATAGTATTATAATAAACAATGGATGTTGAAATCGTTTGTTCTGTAAAATTACCTGCGCCATCGCCAAGAAGTATTGAAATTGAGTCACCAGTGTTGAGCCAGCCGCTGGCGACTATATCAAGTTTATTGTCGCCGTTTAAATCGGCTATAGCAACACTTAATGGTTCTGGGGTAATTGAAACTGTTTTCCAGAATAACAAAGTGCCATCTGATTGCCCGCGGTATATTTGAATGAAGCCGCCTGAACCATCTGGACGAGCTGGACAAACAAGGTCTTCGTAACCGTCGTTATCCAGGTCTCCAACAGCAACATCAGTAAAAGAATAACCACCATAATTTGCAACATTTGTTAAATAAAAAGCTTGTATTGGGCTTATACTCATCAAAAAAACAATTGCCAGCGAGAAGAGGAAGAGTTTAGTTTTCATAAATTCCTTAGTTCATATTGTTTGGTTTCTATTATTTTACAGAGATAAGTTAAGCATTTCTGTTAACCCAAGTCAAGGGGAAAAAGATATTTAACGGAAATTTTTTAAATCCGTCTGAACCCTGAGCATTTCAGGAAAAAGCGCATATTTGAGTAAAATTAAATTTGTTGAAATATTATACAACTAACAATGCGCTAGTTAAAATAGACCCCGAAGGGGGCTAACATTAGTAGCCCCCTTCGAAGTAGGGGGATTGGAAAAACAACCATCCCTCAACCCCGTTGGGGTTGAGATCAGTTGCCATTAGACTATTGGCTTCATACGGTTAAATAACATTGGATTTTAATCGGTTTTAAAATCAAACACTATGTTTAATGCTCAGGATTGAGGTGTTTTTTAGAATTATTCCTTTGATTTTGTGTTATCTAAACCCATAAAACGGTGTCGCGATTTCTCTTGCGGTTTTGCCACCGCAGTCCAAAGAAAATGTATAACCGATTCAGAGACTAATTTTTCCTGAAATGTTCAGGGATCAGGCTGGCTGAAAAATAATTAAAATTTTTCTTTAAATACTTTTATAATTTAATAAAATTAACATCTGTTAATGTATTCTATACCATTTCAATAATTTGTATTCTGGTTTTGTATTTTAGATTGGTTTTTCTGGTTGGCGAAAAAGTTAGAAATTTATAAAGAAAAACAGATGACTGGCAAAGAACGAATTATAGCGCATATTGAAGGTAAAGAGGTTGATTGCCTTCCGTTAATGCCTATAACGATGATGTTCGCAGCCGATACCGCCGGGGTAAAATACGGTCAATACGCCGCAGATTATAGAATTCTTGTAGAATCTCAATTACGGGTGGTTGAAAAATATGATTTTGATTATGTTTCCTGCATCTCCGATCCCGCCCGCGAAGCCGCAGATTGCGGCGCAAAGATTGAATATTTTGAAAATCAGCCTCCAGCGATAGTTGAAGAGGAAGCGTTGTTGTTAGATAAAAGCCGGCTTGCAACTTTAAAAATGCCAGACCCGTTAGGCGGAGGCAGGATGAGCGATCGCGTAAACGCAGCCGCGCTGTTCAAAGAAAAGGTAAAAAATGACAAACTGATTGAGGGCTGGATTGAAGGTCCTTGCGCGGAAGCCGCAGATTTGCGCGGTATTAATAATCTTATGCTTGATTTTTATGATGATCCGACTTTTGTTACCGACCTTTTTGAGTTTGTCGTAGAGATGGAGTTGCGGTTTGCAAAGGCGCAGATTGAAGCCGGCATTGATTTAATGGGAGTTGGCGACGCGGCGGCATCTCTTATAGGTCCTGTATTTTACGAGAGATTCGTTTTTCCGTTTGAGAAGAAACTCGTTGACGGGCTGCATAAACTTGGAACCCGCGTTCGGCTTCACATCTGCGGGAATACGCGAAAGATTTTATCCGGGATGGGCAAACTCGGGTGTGAAATTGTTGATCTTGATTTTCTTGCGCCTATGAGTGAAGGACGCGCTGCGATGGGAGAGAACCAGATTCTGCTTGGCAATATTGATCCTGTTCGTGTTTTAAGAGATGGCTCGCCTGAGGATGTGACGGCGGAGATAGCGAAATGCCACAGAGAATCCGGCGCCCGTTATATTGTTGGAGCCGGGTGCGAAGTTCCACGAAACACGCCGCAAGAAAATGTCATAGCAATGCGCGACTACGCAAAAAATCACAAGCCATCGTCATTTGATTAATGATTTAAGGGAAAAATTCAGGGGTCGTAATATTCGGGGTTTTTATATGGGATTATTAGAAGGGTTAAGCGCGTTGGTATTAGATAACGCCGCAGAAGGAATTATCCTGTGCGACGAGAGATTGAATTGTCTTTTCTGGAACAAAACGTTAGAAAAACTGACGGGAATTGAGAGGGCTTATTCAATCAGCAGGTCTATTGATGAGATTTTTAAGCGGTTAAATCTTCAATCTATTGCTCAAATATTTCATTCAATCGCGGAGGGAAAGACGGTTGAGACCGAAGCGGAATTGATAAAATCAGACAATTCAAAAATATGGGCAAAGTTGAGTGTCACTAAAATAAATTCCGATGAAGGGCGTTTTGTGATCGGTTATTTTTGGGATGTTACAAAACAAAAGCAGGTGGAAAAAAATCTTGACCAGAGAAAAATTGATTCGCTGGCTTTCTTTAATGATAATCCAAATCCGATGTTGATTTACGATGCCGCGACCCTGCAATTTCTTGCTGTGAACGACGCCGCTGTGTCGCTCTATGGTTATTCACGTGATGAATTTCTTTCAATGACGTTAAAATCTATTTGTTCTGGAGATGATTTTTTCCATTTAGCAGATAGCGCGGCAGGAAAAGGTATAAATAAAGCCGCTATTCATCGTTTTAAGAAAAAGGATGGCTCGATAATATTGGCGGAACTCACATCGCACAGGATAAATTTTGAGGGAATTGAAGCTGAGGTTGTCCTTTGCCGTGATGTTACGGAACAGATTCGTGACCACAATGCATTGATAAAATCCGAAGAACTCTTCCGTTTGGTCTGGGAATATTCGCCGGTTGGTTTACGACTCGCAAATGAAGAGGGAATAATAGTGAAGGTAAATGAAGCGTTTTGCAAAATCGTTGGCAAATCGCGCGATGAACTTGAAGGAAAACCTGTCTCATCCATTTACGCGCCTGAAATAGCGGGGCGGATTCAAGAAACTTTTATCCGTCGGTTCAAAGAGAGGAATATCTCTTATCGGATTAATGACGAGTATAGGTTATGGAGCGGGCGGAAGGCATATTTTGAGGTTTTTAATTCGCTGTTTGAGACTGAAGGGGATGTGCCGCTGTTATTGAGCATCTTCACCGATTTTACTGAGGCCCGAAACGCGATTGAACTGCTTGCTTTGAGCGAGGCTAAATACCGGACATTATCCGAGCATATCTCGGATGTGGTTTGTGTTATCAACCGTGAACTTACAATTTCAGACGTCAGCCCGTCGGTGCGAAAGTTTCTCGGATATACGGAGGGTGAACTTGTCGGCAGACAGTTTGAAAGCATTCTTAGTCTGGAATCCAGTATTGCGCTTAAAAATAAACTTCGTGAATTTAGCGACGGGAAAGCGATGTTTTCTGAGTCCAAAACGGTTGAACTTGAATTTATAAGAAAAGATTCTTTGCTCGTATGGGCTGAAGTGAGGTTTAACCAGATTAACATTCCCGGCGAGAAGAAACCGCATATTCTCTGCGCTATGCGGGATATTACCGAACGGCGCAGGGTTCAGGCTGTTATGCGATTGCAAGCCGCAGCGATTGAATCGGCAGGAAATGCTGTCGTAATAACAAGCACCGATGGTTTAATCGTATGGGTAAATCAGGCATTTACTCAACTCACCGGATACGACCTTGAAGAAATAATCGGGAAAAAACCGAGCATATTGAAATCCGGAAGGCACACCGACCAGTTCTATAAAGAGATGTGGGGCACAATCTGTTCGGGGCAGATATGGCGGGGCGAAATTATAAATCGGCGAAAAGATGGCTCGTTATATGTTGAAGATATGACCATTACGCCTGTGTTTGACGAAACCCACCGGATAACTCACTTTGTGGCGATAAAATCCGATATAACAAAAAGAAAAGAACTTGAACAGGAATTCAGAATTTTGCACAAACGGTTTGAACTCATTTTCAATTCAAGCCCGGCAGGTATCGCCATAGTAACCCTTCGCGATTGTCGGTTTATTGAAGTAAACCCCAGTTTTATACAATTAACAAAATATGATAAAGAGGAACTCGTCGGCTATTCAGCCGAAGAGATTAAATTGTTTGAAAAAAATGAGGATTGTTTAAAAGCGATTGAAAAACTCCGTTCCGGCGGTTTTGCGCGGAACTACGACATAAATATAAAGACAAAGACAGGCGAGTTTAGAAATGTTTCGGTCTCTGCCGAGAGGGTAAAATTAGGAATTGAGGAATGCGCGATTTTAATCTTCAACGACATTACAGAGAAAAAGAAATTAGAGGAACAGTTAAGGCATTCGCAAAGGCTTGAAAGCATAGGCACACTTGCCGGCGGAGTGGCGCACGATTTCAACAACATTCTTACAGTTATTCAAGGGCATACAAGTTTGCTTATGATGAACCCGCGCACGCCACCGGAACTTCAAGAATCTATCAATCAGATAGCGGACGCGGCAGAACGCGCGGCGGGTTTAACGCGCCAGTTGCTTGCCTTTAGCCGGAAACAAAAACTTGAATCAAAATTAATCAATATAAACACGGTTGTAGAAAACTTGTCCAAGATGCTCAGACGGCTGATTGGCGAACATATAACTCTTGAATGTTCGCTCATCCCGGACATACCGCCTGTTTTTGCCGATCTTGGTATGTTGGAACAGATGATTATGAATCTGGCTGTCAATGCCCGCGACGCAATGCCAAAAGGCGGCAGGTTAACTATTTCAACAAGTTCAAAATTTATATCGTCGCAACAATTGCCAAAGCGTCAGGAATTGCAGGAAGGGGAGTATATTGTTATATCGGTAAAAGACACCGGCTGCGGGATAAAACCCGAAGATTTGCCTAAGATATTTGAGCCGTTCTTTACTACAAAAGGACCGGGCAAAGGAACAGGTCTTGGACTTGCTATGGTTCAAAACATTGTCTATCAACATAAGGGATGGATTGAAGTGCAGAGCCAGTTAAATGCAGGAACCGAATTTATTATCTACATTCCCGCGGCTAAGGATGTTGTCTCGGGAAAAACTGAAGACAATCATCGCTGGAAACGTGCAGGAGGCGAAACCATTCTGATGGTTGAAGATGACGAGAAAACAAGAGAGATGTCAAAAGCCGTTCTTGAACAATGCGGTTTTAATGTATTGATTGCGCACGACGCCATTCAAGCGCTTGAATTATGGAGGCTGAATAAGAACAGCATTTCGTTATTGCTGACAGATATTGTGTTGCCGCGCGGGATTAACGGAAGACAATTAGCCGCCCAATTGTGCGCGGAAAAACCGACTCTCAAAGTCGTGGTAACAAGCGCCTATAACCCTGACTTTTCGCAAATTGAATTTGAAGATTTGAAACGATGGCAATTTTTGCTTAAACCGTATATGCCAAGCGCTCTTGTAAATATTGTGAGACAAAACCTTGACATTAAATCCAACCATATAGCCTAATAGAATCTGTTTACCGGCTTTATGGCTGAAAAAGAATCAAACGGAAAAACGGGTTCTCAACATCAGACGCAGGAAAAAGGCGCGTTTCAACCATTCATACCTGCGCACAAGGTTATTCCAGAACTAACACCTCTGCCGCTGCTCATTGGCGTTGTTCTGGGAATGATATTCGGCGCTTCCTCGCTCTATCTTGTTTTAAAAGTAGGTCTTACTGTAAGCGCTTCAATACCGGTTGCGGTAATATCTATTACATTATTTAAAATATTTTCTAAATTTGGTTTGCGACAGGCTACAATCCTTGAGAACAACATCGTCCAAACAGCCGGCAGCGCCGGGGAATCAATAGCCTTCGGAATCGGCGTGACTATGCCGGCAATTCTAATATTGGGGTTTGACCTTGAAATCTCTCGGGTAATGCTTGTCGCGATTTTAGGCGGATTGCTCGGCATCCTTATGATGATACCGTTAAGGCGAGCCTTAATCGTAAAGCAACACGGCGTGTTAAAATATCCGGAAGGAACAGCCTGCGCCGAGGTCTTAAAAGCAGGCGCGGCTTCTCAGAACGAAGAATCAAACAAGTCTGATTATAGAGGCGCCCATACAATATTTATCGGATTCGGAATCGGACTTGTTTATAAAATTTTAATGTCGGCTTTGAAATGCTGGAAAGAGATTCCGGAGAAGGTTTTCGGCTCGGCATTTAAGGGGGGATCAATCTCGGCAGAAATTTCTCCTGAACTGCTTGGCGTTGGTTATATAATCGGGCCAAAATTGGGCGCCATAATGTGCGGAGGCGGCGTTCTGGCTTATCTTGTGTTAATTCCCGCAATAAAATTTTTCGGCGAAGGATTGACGTCGCCGCTTGCCCCGGGATTAATTCCTATAAAAGAGATGTCGCCTAATGATATCCGCAGCGCCTATATTCTTTACATTGGCGCAGGCGCCGTTGCGGCAGGTGGAATTATAAGTATGATTCGTTCGCTCCCAATTATCCTGCGCGGAATAAAGGAGGGGTTAAATATGGTGAAGTCTGCTAAAACGGGGGGTGATAAACCGTTGAGAACAGAACACGATCTCTCCCTGCGAGTCGTGTTTGGCGGGATTGTTTTTTTAATTATTGCCATCATTTTGTCAAAGCCATTACATATGAACCTTGCAGGGGCGGTGTTGATTATAATCTTCGGTTTTCTCTTTTCTACAGTTTCATCGCGACTGACAGGCGAGATCGGTTCTTCTTCAAATCCGATTTCGGGAATGACGGTGGCAACATTGCTTTTAACCTGTCTGATTTTTTTAATGCTCGGCTGGACTGACGCGGCATATCAGGTGACAGCGCTTTCGGTTGGCGGAATTGTATGCATTGCGGCTTCAAACGCAGGCACAACATCGCAGGACCTTAAAACCGGATTCCTCGTCGGAGCAACACCGCGATATCAACAGATTGCAATACTCATCGGGGCGTTTTTCTCGGCTTTGATACTCGGTCCAATCCTTTTAAAACTAAACCAGACAGGCACAGTCTATGTTCCGCAATATAGTTATGAGGTTGTTGAACCCGCAATAAAACTTGATGAACCGCAAAAAGCCGGCGCGGTCTCTCCGTTTACTGACGCGCCGCGTCAGTGGAAAAATTCGCCGCACAAAATGTTAAAAATTTCAGACGAATATGCCGTTTCATCTAAAATCATACTCAAACCAGGCAACTATGTTTTAAACGGCAATGGCGAGATTATTTATAAAGTCAGGCAAAACTTTGCCGATTCATTGAGAGCGCCAAAAGATTTGTTGAATAAAAAAGAGCGGCTTCAAGGTCCACAAGCAGAACAGGACAAGAATGAATATTACGTCTGGCACAAAACCAGCAACGAAGGGGGAGCCGCGGGCAAATATCTTGTGGATGAAACCGGCAAGCCAGTTTATTACGTAGACCCGGGAATTAACGGCACTCATGCAACCAGACCTGATGGTTCTGCAGTTTCAAAATTTGACGCCCCGAAAGCTACACTGATGTCTTACATTATAAAAGGAATATTAAGCCGGGAACTTCCGTGGGGACTTGTGATTATCGGTATAATGATTGCCGTTGTTCTTGAACTTGCTTCGGTGCCGTCGCTTGCCTTTGCGGTTGGCGTTTACCTTCCGCTTTCTTCTTCAATGCCAATTTTTATAGGTGGTATGGTGCGCTGGCTTGTTGACTATTATCTTGCCAGAAAAAAGGAAAATCGAGAAATGACCCCTGAACAACTCGCGGCAGAAAGCGACAGAAGTCCGGGCGTTCTTATGGCATCGGGCTATATTGCAGGCGGGGCGATTGCCGGCATAGCCATAGCGTTCCTTGTTGGTCTCTTTGGCGATGTTGCAAGAAAGATAGAAGAATGGTCTTTGTCAAACAACCCGCTCTACAACGGACAGAACGCCGATCTGCTGTCGCTCCTGCCATTTATAATTCTTGCTATAATCCTGTATTTCTCCGGGCGCGGCATCATTTTTTCAAACTCTATTAAGAAAAATTAACATCATCGCTGATGATTTTGTTCTGGATAGTGCAACGGATGGTGTCTTGTTTGGAAAATATAAATCTCTCAATTGACAGGGAGTATTTATTCTGCCTTCAAACCGATCACATTTCTGAAAGAATTATCCAGAATCTCTTTTAAAAGCCACTGAATCCTGAGCATTGGACTTGGTATTTGATTTTAAAACCGATTAAAATACAACATTATTTAATCGTATGAATTAAATAGTCTAATAGCAATCTTTATCAACCTCGTTGGTGTCTGTTCTAACCAGTGAGTTGTTGGTTATAAAATAATTTCACAAATTCAATTCCACCCCAAAAGCGCATTTTTCCCGAAATTCTAATAATTCATGCAATCCAATGTCTCATTAAATTATGCTTGCAAAGTGAAATCTTTTAATGTTAATTTATTTCTAACTCGCGGGTGTGGTTCAATGGTAGAACGCGGGCTTCCCAAGCCTGAGACGAGGGTTCGATTCCCTTCACCCGCTCCATTTTTTGCTTCAAATCATTACCTAATCGGTTAAAATTAAGTTATGAAAATTTTAAACCGCATCCTGTTGATTTGTATAAGCATTTTGAGTCTTATCTCCGTCAAAGCGGCAAACAATCAGGTCGTTGCCGGAGTTGATATTTCCAAATGGCGCGGATTTAATCTGCTGGAAAAGTTCACCGCCTCGCGCAATTCCCCGTTCAAAGAAGAAGATTTTAAATGGATATCCGAACTTGGATTCAACTTTGTCCGCCTGCCGCTGGATTACCGCTGTTATGTTGATAAAGACGACTGGCTAAAATTCGACGAGGCTGTTTTAAAGGACATTGATCAGGCAGTTGAGTTTGGGAAAAAATACGGAGTCCACGTTTCAATAAACCTGCACCGCGCCCCGGGCTATTGCATAAATCCGCCAGCGGAAAAGTTAAACCTCTGGACGGATGAAGCGGCGCAAAAGGCGTTCATTGAACACTGGAAAATGTTTGCCGCAAGATACAATGGCGTTCCATCAAAGATTGTCAGTTTTAACCTTGTGAACGAGCCGTCGCGAACAACTTATGAGAATTATCTAAAAATCTGCCAGAAAACTATTGATGCAATCCATAGCGTTGATCCTGACAGGCTCGTCATCGTTGACGGCCACGATGTTGGCAGGTTGCCGTTGACAGAGTTGATTCCAGTGAATAATGTGGCGCAGGCAACGCGCGGGTATCATCCGGGCACAATCTCGCACTACAAAGCCAGCTGGGTTTCTGGGTCGGATAAATGGCCTGAACCTGTATGGCCTAATTTTAGACCGAACGGATATTTATACGGCACTGCCAAACCGGAGTTCAAATCGCCACTTGTTCTAAGCGGAAATTTTAAGAGCGGAACAGAGGTCTCGTTGAAACTGACGCGAATCAGCGGAAAGGTAACTCTGACCGCAAAGGCAGGAGATAAACTGCTAAAAGAATCCGTGATTGACCCCAACGCGCAGACGACAGAGTGGAAGTTGGACGAAAGCGAAAAACGATGGAAGTTCCATAACGCCGCTGGCAACGTCCGATTTACCGTAAAACTGGACTCCCCGGCAAAAGAGATTTCAATTGAAAACAGCGCCGGCGACTGGATTATCTTTGACGCTATTGAAATCACACTTCCCGATGGACAGACGCGGACGTTTAATACCGACGCCTCGTGGGGGAGAAAACAATCGCTCTGCCAGATTTCTGATGACGGCAAACTCCTCCCGCCGCCGGGCTTTAAATCAAACGCAATTTTGCTTGAGTATCTGAAGCCTTGGATTGAAGCCGCGCAGAAAGGCGAACAGGTCTTTGTTGGCGAGTGGGGGTGTTTTAACCGCACGCCGCACGCCGTGGCGCTTGCGTGGATGAAGGACTGGCTTGATTTGTGGAAAGAAAATAACTTTGGCTGGGCGCTCTGGAATTTCAGGGGAAGTTTCGGCATCCTTGACAGCGGGCGTCAGGACGTTCAATACGAGGACTGGAACGGACACAAACTTGACCGCAAGATGCTTGAACTGCTGCAGAAATACTAAAAGAATTTATTAGAAAAATCTAACCTGTCTAAGCGGTTCAACGCTTTTTATTCCAAAACTGAATTATTAGCATTTTAGGAAAAATGCATTTTTCCTTAGTTTACTCAGGGTATCGGGATTATTTTTCAAACAATTTTATCTGGTGTTGTTCAGGAGCCAGCATCCAAGAGAGTCCGTCTGCCCGACGTTTGCGGTTTTCCAGAATTGTTTTATCAAGATGCGGGTCAAACGGGACTGGATAATTTCCGTCAAAACAGGCGAGGCAGAATGAATCGGGCGATTGTCCTGTGGCTTTAATCATTCCTTCTATTGATAGGTAGGCTAAGGAATCTGCTTCAAGAAACTTTCGGATTTCTTCAATTGAATATTTAGCAGCCATAAGCTGGCTTTCATCTGGGAAATCGATTCCATAGACGCATGGGTGTTTGTGCGGCGGGCAACTGACGCGGACGTGCACCTCTTTTGCGCCTGCTTTTTTTAAATTAATAACGCGGGTTCGGCAGGTTGTGCCGCGGACGATTGAATCATCAACAATGACAACCCGTTTGCCTTTCACAAGGTCTTTTATAAGGTTTAATTTGATTTTTACATTTGAGTCGCGCACCAGCTGGCTTGGCTGAATAAAGCTTCTGCCAACGTAGTGATTTCTCACAAATGCCATCTCATACGGAATGCCCGATTGAAGCGAAAAACCGAGCGCGGCGCAATTTCCGCTATCTGGAATAGGGACAACGATATCGGCGTCAACAGGATTTTCACGAGCCATCTGGCGTCCCATTTCAACGCGCGCCCTGTAAACTGAAGTGTTTCCAAGGATGCTGTCGGGTCTGGCAAAATAGACATATTCAAACATACAGAAGGCGTGGCGGCGGTGGTCTGGAAAAGCCTGAAAACTCTGCACCCCGTTTTTGTTTATCACAAGGATTTCACCCGGGGCGATATCGCGTTCAAATTTTGCGCCGATTAGATCAAAGGCGCAGGTTTCGCTTGAAATTACCCAGGCTTTTCCTAAACGTCCGAGCGAAAGCGGGCGAAATCCGTGCGGATCGCGGACGCCGATTATTTCATTTGGCGTCATCATCACGAGCGAGAATGCCCCTTTTATTCTGCGGATGGTCTTGATAAGGTCATTAGGTTGATTTTCATATTTTGGACGCGCCAGCAGGTGGACGATTATTTCGCTGTCAACGGTTGTTTGAAAGATTGAGCCGGTGTCTTCCAATTTTTCCCTCAATTCGGCGGCGTTTGTCAGATTGCCATTATGGGCGATAGCGATCTGCCCGAGGGCGCAGGTAACAACAAGAGGCTGGGCATTGATGATGGTAGAAGAGCCAGTCGTTGAGTAGCGGGTGTGCCCGATTGCCATATTCCCTTTTAGTCTGGCAAGCTTTTCGCTGTTAAAGACCTGCGAAACAAGTCCCATCCCGCGATGCTCAAAAAACTGACCATCCTGACAGCTCACAATGCCGGCGCTTTCCTGTCCACGATGTTGAAGCGCGTAAATGCCGTAGTAGGCAATTTCGGCGGCGCGTTCGTGTCCGTAAATGCCGAATACTCCGCAATAATGTTTTGGATAGTAACGCATTCTGCGATATATAAAATTCGTTCAAACTAAGAATATTTTCAAATTTACCAATCGCTTTAATCTGATCTGGTAAAAAGCAAAGAAATAACAATGGCTAAATATTAGATTAAAACAATCAATATGTCCAAAACAAACTGATTAGCCTCTTTGCGGCTTGACCATAAAGCGGTTATAACAGTATCCTTACAGATGTTAAGCCAACAACGATGAAATAAATATGAAAACAACAATCGCGTCGGTAACGGGTTTGATATTCTCAATTTCATTAACGTTCTTAAACTCCGCGCAGGGGGCTGGACAATCGCTTTTATATGAGATGCGCGTCTATTATGCCGCGGAGGGGAAACTTGACGCCTTGAACAGCCGTTTCCGCGACCATACCTGCAAACTTTTTGAAAAACACGGGATGACAAATATCGGTTACTGGATGCCTGTTGATAATCCAGAGCGAAAACTGATATACATCCTTGCCTACCCGAGCAAAGAGACTCGAGATAAATCGTGGAAGGCTTTTATGAGCGACCCAGAATGGCAGGCTGTCGCAAAAGCGAGCGAGGCAAACGGCAGACTTGTAGAAAAGGTTGAATCTCTTTTTTTAATACCGACCGATTTTTCGCCAGAGATAAAACCGACCAAATCGGATAAACCGCGTCTGTTTGAACTTCGCACATACACCGCCGCGCCAGGGAAATTAGAAGACTTAAAGGCGCGTTTTAAAAACCATACTGTAAAACTTTTTGAAAAACACGGAATGATTAATTTTGGCTACTGGACGCTTCTCCCTGGACAGAAAGGGTCTGAAGAGACGCTTATATATATGTTGATTCATAAAGACCGCAAGTCGGCTGAGGATTCCTGGAATGCTTTTAGAACCGATCCTGATTGGATTGCGGCGCGCAAAGAATCAGAGGAAAAGGCAGGCGGACCGCTCACAATACAGGGAGGTGTCAAGTCGCTGTATCTTATGCCGACGGATTATTCTCCAACAAAATAAGTTTGACCTGTTTGGCTTATGAAGAATAAAAATGTCGCGTTCGCAATCGGCGCTCATCCAGATGACATAGAATTTATGATGGCAGGGACGTTGATTTTGCTGAAGCGGGCAGGGTGGGAGTGCCATTATTTAACCATTGCGAACGGGTCTTGCGGCAGTCAGGTTTATTCCGCGGCAAAGTTGCGAAAGATCAGACGTCAGGAGGCAATTAACGGCGCAAAACTGATCGGGGCGATTTTTCACGAAAGTCTTGTGGATGATTTAGAAATATTTTACGAGCAGAGATTAATACGACGGCTTGCCTCTATAATAAGAGAAGTTAGACCGCGGGTTATATTGACGCATCCGCCGCAGGATTATATGGAAGACCATACAAACACCTGCCGTCTTGTTGTGACCGCCGCATTCGTTCGCGGGGCGCCAAATTACAAAGTGATTCCGCATCGAAAGATGATCAACGATGATGTTACCATTTATCATTGTATGCCGAATGGACTAAGAGACCAGTTGCGGCGAAGAGTTATCCCGGGCGCGTTTGTCAATACCACTGAGGTTCAGGATTTAAAGTGCGCGGCTCTTGCCGAACACAAGAGCCAGCGGCAGTGGCTGGATTCAACTCAAAAGATGGATTTATATCTGGACACGATGGAGGGATACGCGCTTGATGTCGGGCGGATGTCCGGCAAATTCAAATATGCGGAGGGCTGGAGACGTCATCTCCATTATGGATTTTGCGAGGAGTCAGCAGACCCGTTAAAAGAGGCGCTGGGCAAAGACTATTTAATAAACAAGGCATACGAAAGGGCGTTGGAGAAGGGGTTATGAAATATATATTGTTGTCAGGATTTATAATATTTATCGCGCTTGTTATCTGGAAGATAGACCTTTTTAAAATAATCTGGAACAGGGTTATTGAAAGAGCGCTTTTATTTATTGGAAAATCTCAGACTCGCGCGGCAGTTATTATTTTTGCGCTTTCATTTATTTTGAACGCGTCAATTACTCTTATAATAGGGGAATCGCCGCCGCATATTCACGATGAATTCGCTAATCTATTGGCAGCGGATACATTCGCGCGCGGCAGGTTGTCAAATCCGCCTCATAAATACTGGGAATTTTTTGAAGCGATTCACACGCTTTCATATCCGTCGTATGTTTCAAAATATCCGCCTGCTCAGGGGTTGATGTTTGCCATCGGCCAGGTTTTATTTAACAAACCGATTGTTGGCTCTTGGCTTGCCGGGGCGCTTGCCTCTGCCGGAATATGCTGGGCGCTTTTTGGATGGATGCGTTCCCGTTGGGCGGTATTTGGCGGTCTGCTTGCGGTATTTCATCCTGTTATATTAAAGTGGAGTCAGGTTTTCTGGGGCGGTTCTGAGGCGATGTTAGGCGGGGCGCTTTTGTTTGGCGCAACCGGACGATTGCTGAAGAATATAGAAGTCAAAACCGCAATCGCGCTTGCGCTGGGATTAATCATCCTTGCCATCAGCCGTCCATTTGAAGGTCTGCTCTTATCTATAATCTGCGCAGGCGCGATGATTTATCATTTTATAAAAACGAAATCTCTGTTCAGTTCTAAAACGATTATTCGTTTTTATCTGCCTGTCGGGATTTTGATGTTTCTTTTCTTCTGCTGGCAGGGTTATTACAACTGGCGGATAACGGGGAGTCCGTCTAAAATGCCTTATTTGATCTATGAAGAACAATACGCGGTGGCGCCGTTTCTGCTTATTCAAAAACCGAGACCGATTCCACATTACAATCACGAATTCATAAAGAAACATTTTGTGGCATACGCTTTCGGAGAATATAAACAGCAGCAAACATTGAAAGGATTTTTAAAAGAAACGGCGATAAAATATAAACGGCTTGCAAAAGGATATCTATGGAACTGGGCGCTTGTGATTCCATTTTTAACCTTGCCATTTATGGTTAAACGAAGAGGTATGACATTGTTTCCGCTTGTCGGGTTTTTAATTTTCACAGTAGCCATCGCAGTTGAAACCTGGATGTGGGATAGATATGCCGCGCCATCGGGGGCGCTCTTTTTCTGCCTTGCTGTGGAAGGGTTTAGGAGATTAAGACTCTGGAAACCTTACAACCGTCCGGTTGGCGTTGCGATAGCGATCGCGGTCCTCGCTCTCTGCGCTGTTCAAACACTGCTCTGGTTAAAAACGAGAAAATGGGAATATTCACGCCGAGACTGGGACTGGCAACGGGTTGAGATTATAAAGAAACTTGAAAACGACGGCAGCAGACATCTGATTTTTGTAAGATATGGAGAGCATCAATCTGTCCACAACGATTGGGTTCACAACAGCGCCGATATTGACAGTCAAAAAGTAGTCTGGGCGCGCGATATGGGGAGAGATAAAAACAGGGCATTGATTGACTATTACAAAGATAGGAAAATCTGGTTGCTTGAAGCTGACAACGAATATGATCCGCCGCCTGATAAGATTAAACCGGCGGTTTTAAAACCGTATGAATAATAACACTCCGCAGCAATTCGGTTAAAGTTGTAAAATGGAAGAGGGGATAAATAAAGTTGCGGGCAAGCCCGCTTTTAAATGGCTAAACTCTACAGTGTTAGGCATAGGTTTAGCGTCGTTATTGAGCGACTGGGCTCACGAGACTGCCACGACCGTTCTCCCCGCGTTTCTTGCAACGCTCGGCGTTGCGGCAATGTGGCTTGGACTAATTGAAGGGGTTTCCGACGGTTTATCAAGTTTTGCAAAGCTTGCCTCCGGTTATTACACAGACAGGTTGAAAAGACGAAAGCCGGTGGCAGTGATTGGCTATTTAATAACAGCTTTGGGAACAGCTTCTTTCGGGCTCGCCACGGCGGCATACCATGTGTTAATCGCCCGCGCCGTCGCATGGTTCGGCAGGGGTGTTAGAACGCCTGTTAGAAAGGCTCTGCTTGCCGCCGCAGTAACGCCTCAAACCTATGGAAGGGCATTCGGCTTTGAACGGATGATGGATACTATCGGCGCGATTGCAGGTCCAGCAACTGCTTTTGTATTGCTTCAATTATTGCACTTTCATTATCCATCATTGTTCGCTCTAACACTTATCCCAGGAATCCTCGCCGCCGCGGCAATCGCGTTTTTAGTTAAAGAGAAAGAGAGAAAACCGGTCGCTTACATTTCGTTCTTCCACGGTGTAAAATCGCTCCCAAAACATTTTAAAAAATTTCTCGCAGCGGTTTTTTTGTTTGGTATGGGCGATTTTGCGCCAACATTGCTGATACTGTTTGCGGTCGGCTCTTTAAAAGAGACAATGGCCCCGGAGCGGGCGGCAACCTATGCTACCGCGCTTTATCTGATAAGGAATCTCCTCTATGCCGCCTTTTCAATGATAACCGGTTATCTTGCGGATAGATTTAGAAAAAATCTTTTGCTCTCAATCGGTTACGGACTTGGCGCTGTTATGGTTTTAATGATTGCGTTTTTCCCGATGAACCTTCTTTTATTGGGAATAATCTTTGCGTTGAGCGGTATTTATGTGGCTATGGAGGAGACGCTTGAAGATTCTTTTTGCGCCGAACTTGTGGATGAATCAAACCACGGAATGGCATTTGGCGCGCTCGCCACAATTAATGGCATTGGCGATTTTTTCTCAAGTTTTATCGTTGGGGCTTTGTGGACTGCTTTTGGTCAAAAAATCGCTTTTATCTATCCAGCCATACTGTTTATACCGGGCGCTATTTTGATCTATTTTATAAAGCCTCAAGCGGGAGAAAAAACTGTGGCGATTGATTAGATATGTAACCTTTAACCGCTTAACGGTTCAGATAAGTAAAGGACAAGTTAGAATTGCGCGAAAAGTTTATGAATAATAACGAAAATATAAAATTGAGATATAAAATAGCGGCGCTTGTTGCGGTTATGGTTGTTGGAGTTCTGCTTACTGGATGTATTAAAAAAGAGGAGCCTCCACGCCGCGCCGCTGAACCGATGGCTGAACCGATTAAAGTAAAGACAGTTACCATCAGTTCAAAAGAGCGGCAGGCTTATGAAATTGTGGTTGGAACGGTCAGGGCAAAGACCAGCGCGGTGATTGAAGCCAAAGTGAGCGGAAAGATTGAAAATCTTCTGGTTGCGCCGGGGCAAACGGTAAAGGCAGGCGAGTTGCTTGCAAAACTTGACGCGCGGGAAATTCAGGCAAAACTGGAACAGGCAAAGGCTCTCTACGATCAGGCGGCAAGCGATTTAAAACGGTATACGGCGTTGCTTGAGTCTGGCAGTGTTACGCAGATTGAGTACGACGCCCGCGTTGCCCAATACAAGGTTGCTGAAGCCGCGTTAAAAGAGGCGCAAACAATGCTCGGTTATATTGATGTCACCGCGCCTTTTGACGGAGTAATCACAAGAAAGATAGCCGATGTTGGCGACCTTGCGTATCCGGGCAAACCAATCCTTGAGATTGAAGACCCGAGACGGCTCAGATTTGAAGCAAATGTTCCTGAAGCATTGTATGATGTTGTAAAATTAGGCAATAAATACCGGATTTCAATACCTTCATTGAAAGAAGAGATAGAAGGGGCGGTTAGCGAGATCGCGCCGGTGGCAGACCCGAATACAAGGACGTTCCTTGCGAAACTTGATTTGCCGCAACAACCCGGATTGCGGTCGGGACAGTTCGGGAGATTAAGAATTCCTGTTAGCCAGAGCAGCGCGCTGCGAGTTCCGTCGCAAGCGATTATTTTTCGCGGGCAGCTTGAGATTGGTTTTGTTGTGGAAACGAATGTTGCCCGTATGCGGCTTGTCAAAACCGGGGAACGGGTCGGCAATGAGATTGAGGTATTATCTGGAATAGAGCCGAAAGAACAGGTCATTGTTGAACCGGTTGCCCGACTCAGAGATGGACAGCCGGTAATAGTTGAACAATAAAACCATTTCTATCCTATGCAGAGCCAACATCATAAACCTCACGCGTTGCATTTTGGAATCGCCGGCAAAATTGCCCGTTCGTTCATAGATTCCAAACTTACGCCGCTAATAATCATCACATCTGTGCTTCTTGGGCTCTTTGCGACTTATATGTTGCCCAGAGAAGAAGAGCCGCAGATTAAAGTGCCGATGATAGACATTATGGTTTCAATGCCCGGCGCCTCAGCAAAAGAGGTGGAAGAGCGGGCAACGCGGCCGATGGAGAAATTGCTCTGGGAAATACCGAATGTTGAATATATCTACTCAACATCGCAACCCGAACAGGCGCTCGTTATTGTAAGATTCAAGGTTGGTCAAGACCTTGAAAAAAGCATTGTCCTTATCAACCAGAAACTTCAGGCAAACTATGATAAAATACCTATCGGCGTCTCTTTTCCATTAATAAAACCAAGGACAATTGACGATGTCCCGATACTTGTTCTGACTTTTCATAGCAAGAGTTATGACCATTTAACATTGCGGCGAATTGCTGCGCAGGTGGATGATGCGGTAAAACAGATACCGCTTGTAGCCGAAACGACAATCATTGGCGGTTATAAAAAACAGGTTCGCGTTTTGCTTGACCCCGCGCGCCTTGCGTCAAGAAATTTAAGCCCGGCTGGAATCGTCCCGATGATTCAACAGGCTAACCGTCAATATATTGCCGGCGGTTTGACAAGCAACAACAAAGAGGTGGTAGTTGAAACCGGCGCGTTTCTAACCAACGCAAAAGAGGTGGGGCAGATTGTTGTTGGCGTTTATGCTGGAAAACCGGTTTACCTTCGAGATGTTGCCGAGATTGTTGATGGCGCGGAAGAACCTTCTCAATATGTTTTTTTCGGCTACGGTTCGGCTCGCGCGGAATCCGCGGAAGAACAGCCTGCGGTTAGCTTAAGCATCGCAAAACGACCAGGGGCAAACGCGATTGATGTCGCAAACCGTGTTCTGGAAAAGGTGGATATTTTAAAAGGCTATTTTATTCCGCCCGATGTTGAAGTTTCTATCACCCGCCACTATGGAGAGACTGCTTTAGAAAAATCCAATGAACTTCTGTTCCATATGGCAATCGCTATTTTAAGCGTTTCTTTACTGATACTATTCACACTTGGCTGGAGAGAATCCATAATCGTCGCCATTGCAATTCCATCCACGCTTGCGTTGACCCTGTTAATGTTTTATCTCTACGGCTATACATTAAATCGAATAACCCTGTTTGCCCTGATATTTTCTATCGGTATTCTGGTTGACGACGCAATAGTCGTAGTGGAAAACATAGTGCGTCATTTTCATCATCATAAAAAAATTGGTTCTAAGAAATCTATTAGCGAGATTGCGGTTGAAGCGGTTAACGAGGTGGGTAATCCAACTATCCTTGCTACATTTGCGGTGATATTTGCAGTGTTGCCGATGGCTTTTGTAGGCGGGCTTATGGGACCGTATATGCGGCCGATTCCGACAGGCTCAAGCGCGGCAATGTTTTTCTCGCTTGGAATTGCGTTCATCGTAACGCCCTGGGCGGCAATAAGGATATTAAAACACGATAATCTAAAAACAGAAGAAACAGAGGACGAAAACGGGAAAGAAACAAAAGAGTTAAAAGTGGATATATCTCACGAGGAAGATTTTTTAACGCGGCTCTATCGCCGGTTTATGCAGCCGCTGATAGCCCATCGCTTATTAAGATTTGGATTTCTTGTAGGCATAATAATACTGCTAATCGGCGCAATGGCGCTCGTAGGGATTGGCTGGGTAAAAGTCAAGATGCTGCCTTTTGATAACAAGAGCGAGTTTCAAATAATATTAAATATGCCAGAAGGCAGCGCCCTTGAAGAAACTGTTAAGGTAGCCCGCGAAATAGCCGCTGCGGTTAGAGTCGAACCTGAAGTCACAGACTATCAGATTTACGCCGGCGTTTCTGCCCCGTTTAACTTCAACGGCCTCGTCAGACATTATTATATGAGGCGTGGTGCGAATATTGCCGACATTCAGGTTAATCTTGTAAACAAACACGAGCGAAAATTTCAGAGTCACGACATTGCAAAACGGGTGCGACCGCGGGTTGCCGCTATAGCAGAAAAATATGGCGCTCGCATAGCCGTTGCCGAGGTTCCCCCAGGACCGCCAGTGATTCAAACCCTTGTTGCCGAGATTTACGGACCGGATGAAGAAACCCGTCTGGCTGTCGCAAAAAAGGTTATTGAAATCTTTAAATCAACCCCGGGCGTGGTTGATGTTGACTGGTATATTGAAGCCGACCAGCCTAAAACCAGATTTGTTATAGACAAAGAAAAAGCCGCTCTGCACGGAATAAGCGCTGAAACAATCTCTCAAACGTTAAAGATCGCCGTTGGCGGAGTTGCAATAGACCTTGTGCATCAACCTAAAGAAAAAGAAGATGTAAATCTTGTGCTGCGGTTGCCGCTTTCAGCAAGAACAACCCCTGAAGAATTGCTTGCGCTTCGGGTGCGCGCTGGCGACGCAAACGCGCTGCCAGAGCCGGGTGTTGAGCCGGGTTCTCCGCTCGTGCCGCTGCGCGAACTTGTCACTATTGAACGAACAATTGCCGATAAAAGCATCTATCATAAAAACCTAATGCCGGTAACCTATGTCATAGGCGACGTTGCAGGCGAGGCAGAAAGCCCGGTTTATGCTATACTTGCAATGAACAAGGCGCTTAAAAATCTCAATCTAAAAGAATTAGGCTTCACAGATTCGCGCATAGATATATATAACGCTGTTCTACCGTTTACAGACATAAAACCGGCTCTGAAATGGGATGGCGAATGGCAGATTACCATTGAGGTATTCCGGGACTTAGGACTCGCCTTTGGCGCGGTGCTTATATTGATATTTATTCTAATGGTTGGCTGGTTCAGGTCTTTTATAACGCCGCTGATTGTAATGGCTGCTATACCATTCTCCTTGATCGGAATACTGCCCGCTCACGGCGCTCTACACGCATTCTTCACAGCCACATCTATGATCGGTTTTATGGCTGGCGCTGGCATTGTTGTGAGAAACTCAATCATCCTTGTTGATTTTATTGAACTGCGGCTTGCTCAAGGGGTGCCGCTTGCAGAGGCGGTAGTTGACGCAGGCGCTGTCCGTTTCAGACCGATGTTGCTTACCGCTATGGCGGTAGTGGTTGGGGCCGGTGTTATCCTTTTTGACCCGATCTTTCAAGGACTTGCAATATCGCTTATGGCTGGCGAGGTCGCCTCTCTCCTGATTTCAAGAATGGCTGTGCCAATCCTCTATTATATAGCAAACGCAAAAAAGTGATTGGATAAAAATCGCAAATCATCTTGATATTGTATTTTTATCATCAGGCGATTAAATTAACAGCGATGAAAGTTCAACAAAAGGTGATCGCGCTGGTTTGCGGCTTGATAGTTGCCGCGCATCAAAATATTACTGGAGCAGGTATGGATATACAGGAACGGGCGGATAAATTTCTTGAACTTGTAAACGCAGGCTATCAGGCGCTTTCACGGGTTGAAAATGAGGCTCAATGGAAGGCTGTCACAGATGTTAAACCAGAACACGACGCCGCCGCAGAAACGGCTGGAAAAGCCCGGGCTGCGTTTATGGGGAATCCGTCAATAATCCGCGAGGCAAAAGACCTGCTAAAATATAAAGACAAGTTAAAATCGATAACTGTCCGCCAACTTGAAAGGACCATCCTAATCGCAGCCGAGGCGCCGATGACAAATCCAGAACTTGCCGCGGCAAGGATTGAAGCAGAGGTTAAGCAATCTTCTCTGATGAATTCTTTTGAATTCAAACTAAATGGAAAACCGATAACGCCGAATGAAATTGATAACTTTCTCCAGACAAATATGAATCTTCAAGCGCGGCTGCAAGTCTGGAAAGCGTCAAAAGAGATCGGTCCGGCTCTAAAACCCGGTCTTGTAAAACTCCGCGATTTAAGAAACCGTGTTGCGCGAGAACTCGGATATTCTGATTATTTTGCGCTTCAGTGCGCCTCTTATGATATGAGCAGCGATGAGATGCTCCGGCTACAAAAATCCTTTATGGACGAATTGCGTCCGCTTTATCTCCAGATACATACCTATGTAAAATACGAACTTGCAAAACGTTATAACCAACCTGTTCCTAAATTAATACCTGCTCACTGGATCAACAATAGATGGGCTCAAAACTGGACTGGAATTGTTCCTGAGGCAAACCTTGATGATCGGTTCAAAGATAAAAGCGCTGAATGGATAGTCCAACGAGGAGAACAATTCTGGAAAGGGCTCGGTTTTCCATCGTTGCCGGAGAGTTTCTGGAAATTGTCAGACCTGTATCCTGTAAAGCCGGGAGAAAACCGCAAGAAAAACACCCACGCCTCCTGCTGGCATATTGACCTTGATAAAGATATTCGCTCATTGATGAGCGTTGAACCAAACTCTCAATGGTTTGAAACCGCGCATCATGAACTCGGGCACGCATATTACTTTATGAGCTACTCTCGTCCGGAAGTGCCGCCGCTTTTGAGAACCAGCGCCAACCCGGCTTTTCACGAGGGAATAGCCGAACTTGCATCGCTCGCCTCTGGTCAACCCTCTTATTTAAAATCACTCGGGGTTTTTCCGGATGAGATGCAGATTGATCAACTCCAGTTTTTATTAAACGACGCGGTAGCAAACTCTGTTCCGTTTATTTACTGGGCTTCTGGAACAATGACATTCTGGGAGGCTGATATTTATGCGAATAACCTTGATCCGGAGCAGTGGAACAGTCGCTGGTGGAAATATATACGGGAATTTCAAGGGGTTGAACCGCCAGAACCGCGCGGAGAGGAATATTGCGATGCGGCAACAAAAACTCATATCAACGACGCTCCCTGCTATTACTTTGCATATCCGACGGCGACGGTTATCAAGTTCCAACTCAACGATTATATATGTAAAAATGTTTTAAAACGCCAACCGCAGGATGCAAATTACGCGAACAATCCTAAAATTGGCGAGTTTTTACGTAGCCTTATGGAGAAGGGGGCGACCGAAGACTGGCGAACATTAATTAAAAAGACAACCGGCGAGGAGTTGTCAACACGCGCAATGCTTGATTATTTCAAACCGCTGATGAAATGGCTTGAAGAACAAAATAGAGGAAGAAAAATCGGCTGGGATTGAAAATCAGGCGCATGGGATTATTAAAAAAGATAGCTGAATCTTTACTATCGCTGTTGCCAGGCGGCGGAGATGTAAAAAACATTACAGCGGACGAATTTCAATCGCTGCTTAATGAGAAAGATGCTATCGCGCTTGATGTTCGGACTTCAAATGAGTTCTCGCGCGGTCGGATTAAAGGCGCCATCAACGTTGATTTTTTAAAACCGGATTTTGAAAATAAAATATCAAAATTTGATAGAGAAAAAAAATATCTTGTCTATTGCGCAAGCGGCGGAAGAAGCGCGGCAGCGTGTAAACAGATGTCAAGAATGGGATTCAAAAACTGTTATAATTTAAAAGGCGGATTCAGCGCATGGAAAAGAAGTGGAAAACCGGTAATGTAGGCTATGTCTTAAAACCCGAACAATCAGCCTCCCTAAAAATGCGCTTTTTCTGAAATGTTGAGGATTCAGTTTCCTGAATTTTTTGGAAATTGAAATTTGACATTTGAACACTCAATTGTAGATTTAAATCTAAATTTCTATGTTAGAAAAGTTAATGAGTTTTTTGCGGTCATCAAGATTTGGAATAGTTTATTTATTATTTTTTAGCCTGCTTGTCCTGCAATTCCTCCAGAGAATTGTTATGGTTCTTCTCTTTGCGCCAAAAGGGATTTCCAACACGGTTTTATTAAAAATATTTGGCATCGGCTTTGTAATGGATTTATTCGTCGGTCTGGTTGTTTGCATTCCGTTCATCTTTTATCTGACAATTGCGCCGAGCAAAACCAGATTATGGCGAAAAATATTGCATAATATCGGATTGTTCCTCTTCTGGGGAGTCACAATTTTTTTCCTAATTGCAGAGGTCTTTTTCTTTGACGAGTTCAAATCCCGTTTTAACACGGTTGCTGTAGATTATCTTTTGTATCCGCACGAGGTCTTTTTCAGCATCTGGGAATTGTATCCAGTGGTCTGGGTAATAATCGCCTGCGCTGTTGTCTCGCTTTTATGGTTAGTCTCGGTGAGATTATTGTTAAAAGGGGCGCAACCGCAGCAGGACTTGCCGTTTTTAAAACGAATTGGCGTTCTTATTGGATTTATAATTGTCGCAGTTGTTCTCGGTCAATATGTCGGAAATAAACTGACCAGATTTTCAAAGGACAGGTTGCTTAACGAGATTGCTGGCAATGGCTGGTATTCATTTGTTCAGGCGGCGTTAACCAGAGAACTTGATTATGAACCGTTTTACAGAACCTGTTCTCGCGAACAGGCTTATGAACAGATAAGAAAACTCCTTGACGAACCAGACGTGGTCTGGGACACGAACAAATTCTCGTTAAAACGATTCGTAAAAGGCGATACATCAAGACCGAAACTCAACGTAATTATCCTGCTTGAAGAGAGTTTGGGCTCTGAGTTTTTCGGATGTTTAGGTAGAAAGGGTGAGTCTCTTACACCGAACATTGATCGCTGGGTAGAGAAAGAGGGACTCATTTTCACAAATATCTACGCTACTGGAAACCGAACTGTGCGGGGAATGGAGGGAGTTTTGTGCAGTTTTCCGCCTTTGCCCGGCGACTCCATTGTTGTCCGTCCTCACTTTGACCGCACAGAGACTCTGGCGCGCGTTTTAAAACGTGATGGCTATTCAACTGAATTCATCTACGCCGGCAGAGCCATTTTTGACAATATTCGCTCGTTTATGGGGGCAAACGGCTACGACAATGTCATAGAACGAAAACATTTTCCGAAACCGACATTTGAAACAATCTGGGGCGTTTGCAACGAAGATTTATACGATAAGTGCATTGATGAAGCCCGACAACTATTCCAGAGCGGCAAACCGTTTTTCATCACAACACTTTCAGTCTCTAATCATAAACCGTTCACATTTCCAGAAGGGCGGATACCTGAAAGCCCGAAAGTGCGAAGCCGCGAGCATGCAGTAAAATACACCGACTACGCCATCGGCAGATTCCTTGAAATGGCAAGCAAGGAACCGTTCTACACAAACACAATCTTTGTAATAGTGGCAGACCACGGCGCCCGCGTTTATGGAAAACAGACCATTCCGATAAAGTCTTATGAAGTGCCGGTCATAATTTTCGGTCCGGCTGTGGTTAAAAAGCCGGTAAAACTTGGCATCCTTGGCTCACAGGTTGATGTTGCGCCAACGGTTTTAGGACTAATCGGCCGGCCGTATGAAAGCACATTTTTCGGTAAAAACCTCCTGAAATTAAATGGCGAAAATGGCAGAGCGCTTTTGAATCACAATCGCGACATCGGGTTATACGAAAATGACCACCTCGTAACGCTCGGGCTCAACAAAACAGTTGAATACTACCACGGTAATCCAAAAGTCCAGATTCCCGAAAAGGCGAGCGAACCAGATAATACTGACCGCGATGTATTGCTGGACGCAACCGCTATCTTTCAAGTGGCTTACGACTTGTACTCCCGCACAAATTATTGTCTGCCAGATAAGAATTAATTCACTTTTAAAAAACTCAAAGGCGATTATATTTACCTTATTGCGGTGGCTGTTCAGCCCAATATAAAAAAAATTTTACAAAATTTAATTTCCCCAGGAAAATTGCGACTTATTGAATTTCCCAAATTCAGGCAATTAAGCAATGGGATTATAAAAAATTGCTCCTTGCAACTTTTTTACTAAATGAATAATTTTTTTTGCCGATTTAAGGTTAGAGTGCATTGCAATGCACCGCGGATTATTGAATTAGGACTATTTGTGGTATTTTAAAGCGATAATATGAAATTTTATGTATTAGAAGAAGGAAGCGGGATATGGGGTGTTGTTCGCGATAGGATAATGTCTGAGTTATCCAATCGCGGCTTCTCTGTTTTATCCAAAGAAGACCCCGAAGGGCTGTTGAAGATTATTGAAACTGCCAACGAGCCATCATTTGTCATTGCCGCTCCGTATGTTAGAGGGAAAAAGAATATTGAATGGACTCAAAAATGCCGGAGCTTGCCCTGCCAGTTCCGTCCTTACATTTTTTTGGTTTTAGAAGAGGATACGCCGAGGGCGTGTATGGATGCTTATAAAGCCGGCGCTGACGACTTTATTACTCCGCCGTATAGTGATGATACTCTTGTTGTAAAGGTTTCAAGCGGTGTCCGTTTGCTAATATATCAGTATGAACTGCAGAAATTATTGATCAAAAATGGGATTAAACTTCCTGAACTGGCGCCTTCTGCCAAACCCGAAGAAAAACCAGTTGAAGACAAATTTGCGCAAGAGGTTGTCATTAAGGATTCTGGCGAGAACGGTAAAAAGATTCTTGCCGATATTATTAAACCGGAAACCGTTGAATCTGTGGTTATTGAGATGCTTGCGTCAACCGGTTTATGTGAATCCGATGTAGTAACCCGCGACCCGATAAGACAAAAAGAATTCTACAATATTGTCCACTTCCTTATTGTGCCGGAAAAAGGACTATGGCTGGATTTACTGCTAAGCGCAGACCATCCTTCGGCTATGAAGTTGTTTGAAGCGTTCAGCGGAGTGAGCGCCAGCGAAGCAACAGCGTCAGACGTCCTTGACAGCCTTGGAGAAATATTAAATATCATTCAAGGTACTTTAAAAGCAAGGATACGCGCCACGAAGAGCGATGTTATAGCGCCGGTAGTTCCGCAAGTTATTCCTTCTACTCTTACTCTTGCGGCTCAAAGCGACGCTGTTTACACAAACAAGACATATATTCTTGGGGATATTAATCTTAATTTTGCTCTTTATGCGCACAGCCGCAAGATTATGAACAAGCATCTCAAAGAAATTGACGTTGGCGATGTTCTTGCGGAATCTCTCCGTTCGCCGTTGAACTTAGACCTCGTCCTTGTCAACAAAGGCACTTTGCTTATTGGAAAATATCATCAAAAATTAAAGAGAATCTCCGAAGAATTCCCAACTGTTACCCAACCGGTGATTGAACCATCGCCGTTCGGGAAGTTACTTGAATCTTCCATCCAGATAGGAAATAAATAACGAGGCGAATTGTCTGAAAACGCAATCTATTTGCTCCGAAATTTGATTGGCGGGGAAGAGCCCGGTATTGAGAAAGTATCAACGGACGTTTCTGGATTATTTGAATTTTATGAAGCTAGCGCAATCAGAGCATCGCCAGCTGGCTTAATAATTTGATCTAACCACCACTTCGCCTTTGAGAATTTTTACGCAGCAGGCAAGTCTGAATTTGCCCGGTTGTTTGCCGCGTTTGAACAAGATTTCTCTCTCCTTTTCGCTTAAGTCAGAAAGGTTTTCTTCGCCGCTGAGAATCTCTACCGCGCAACTGCCGCAGGAACAATTCATACATCCAGAGTCAAGTGTAACTCCGGCAAGGTCGCTGGCATCAAGAATAAATTCTCCAGCCTCAAACTCTGCGCTTTTATTTTCAGGCAAAATGGTAATTTTAGCCCGCATAGAGATTACTTAAAACTTTCAACTCTGATCATAACCGGTTTTGCTTTGACAAAAGGCAGTTTTTCAATCTTTGAAAGGGCTTTGAGCATAGCCGAGTTTGGCGCTTTGTGAATCATCATAATCAGCGGCACGGTCTCCCGCTCTTGAGACTCTGGTTGAATCACAGAGGCAATGCTAATATTGCTATTGCCGAAAATGGTTGATATTTTTGCAAGGACTCCCGGCTTATCAACAACGCTCAAGCGGATATAATACTGCGATGCAACATCGCCAATAGGGATGATTTCGCCATTCTTTTCATGAGGCACAAACGGTCTTAGCCTGCTCTTTGTTCCGTATTTTAAATCAAGGGCTGCGTCCGCAATATCGCTCAACACCGCGCTCGCGGTGGCATCTTTGCCGGCGCCGCGACCGTAAAACAAAGTTTCGCCAACTATGTCGCCTTTGACATAGACTGCATTAAACACATCGCTCACACTGGCAAGAACGTGACTGTGCGGAACAAGCGCCGGATAAACCGAGACCTGAATCTTTTGACTCTTTTTCTTCGCCGTTATTGAGTCAATCTGTTTTACGATGCCGAGCAATTTAATCGTGTAGCCGAGTTGTTCGGCAAAACGGATATCCATCAATGAGATATGACGGATTCCTTCCACATAAATTTTTGATTGTGAAACCCAGAATCCGTGGGCAAGCGAGGCAAGGATTCCAATCTTGTGCATTGAATCAAGCCCGTCAACATCAAGCGAAGGATTTGCCTCGGCATATCCCTCTTTTTGAGCCTGCTCAAGCACCTGCGCAAAATCGCTTCCTTCCCGCTTCATCTTTGTCAGAATATAATTGCAGGTGCCGTTAACAATACCGTAAATATCCGTTATCCGGTTGCCGACAAAAGCCTCTCTGATAGCCTTTATAATCGGTATTCCGCCGGCTACGCTCGCCTCGTAATAAATATTGGCATTATGCTCCAGCGCCGCAGAAAACAGTTCTTCTCCGTGGGCAGACAGCAGGGCTTTATTAGCGGTTATGACAGGCTTTCCAAGTTTTAATGCCGTTAAAATGATCTCTCTGGCAATTGTTGTACCTCCAACAAGTTCAATCACGATCTGAACCTTCGGGTCTTCAACAACCTCGCGCCAGTTTGTTGTTAACATAGATTCCGGGATAGGGTATGGACGCGGCTCGTCAAATGCCTTTACCGCGATCTTGCGCAGATTAATCTTTAAACCAAGACGGGATTCCATCAATGAACGGTTAAGTTCCAGAGCGTGATACACGCCGCTGCCGACCGTTCCGCCGCCTATCATTCCAATCGTTATCTCATCCATAAACTTTAAATTAATTAAACCTACAACCTTTATAGCGCAAGGATAATATTAAAGATAAAAGATGTTCTTTGAATGATTATTCAGGATTCAATTTTATTAATAAAATAAAGTTGCGTAATTTTATATTTTTGGTATAAGTTGTGAATTATGAAACAACTGTCCATAATTTCTATAATACTGGCAATAGGAATTGTTGCTGGATTTCCAACAGCCAATTATGCCGCCGAGACCAATGCAAAAGCGGAGCAAAAAGCCAGAGCGCAGGCAGAAAAAGAGCGCGCAAAAGCGGAAGCAAAGGCAAAGGCAGAAGCAGAAAAGCGGGCAAAGGCAGAAGCCGAGGCGAGGTTGAAGGCTGAAAAAGAAGCCAAAGCCAGAGCGGAAGCCGAGGCTAAAGCAAGGGCTGAAGCGGAAAAACAGGCGCGGCTTGAGGCTGAGAAAAAGGCAAAGGCGGAAGCGAAGGCTAAACAACAACTTGAAAAGGAAAAACTCGCTCAGGAAGAAGCCCGTAGAAAAGCAATGGAAAAAGAGGAGGCAAAGGCAAAGATTGACGCAATAATGAAGGATTACTGGGCCCGTCGCAAAGCCGAACTTGAAAAAAATAAGGGCAATGTGATGACGCCAGAACAAGCCAATGAAGAATTGAGATTAAGGTCTGAATTTGCCAGACGTCGTCTGGCGGCTATTTCCGCGGCAAGGTCTGGAGAGACAACAATTGCCCAGCAACACCTGCTCGCAATGGAAGAGGCATCAGCAAAATTGCGTGAACTCACTAAAATAAATGACCCTGAAGTTATTAAACAAGAAGCGGACGCAAAAGCAGAGGTGCTCGCAAAAATTCGCGGCGAGACAGTTGAAAAAGTTCCTGTGCCGGTCGCCCAGCCGCCAAAACCAACCACAAAACCGCAGGCAACCGTAGAACCAAAACCAGTGCCTGCTCCAAAACCGATCGCAAAACCGCAAGAAATCCAACCATCATCTAAAGAAGCCGAAGCAAAAGCCAAATTAGAG
>JBMFQZ010000003.1:0-218828 GCA_049968335.1 Verrucomicrobiia bacterium | reverse complement strand
GGCTGGACTGGCGGCATCTATGATGAAGCAAGACGCGGCTGGCTTTTTGACTTAAAAAACAAACCCGAGGCAAGCAAGGCTTTCAAACAGAACGAGTGGAACAAACTCCGTGTGGAAGCAAAAGGCGACTCAATAAAAACCTGGATTAACGGCGTTCCTGCCGCTGAACTCAAAGATTCAATGACGCCAAAGGGATTCATCGCTCTGCAGGTTCATCAGTCAAAAGAAGCAGGACTCAAAGTTCAGTTCCGCAATATCCGTCTTAAAAAACTTGATTAACCCCGCTATTTTCAAGCGCTAAAAAGTCCGTAGCGGGGGAGTCAGGATTTGTTTTGCTCTTTCAACCATCGGGCAAAGGCCGCTAACGCGCGCGCTCGATGGCTAATTTTGTTTTTAACTTCTTCTCCGATCTCTGCAAAAGTCCGATCGTATCCAACGGGATAGAACAACGGATCGTATCCAAAACCACTACCTCCCCGAGGCTCAAATCCTATCCTCCCTTCGCAAACGCCCTCAAAAAACAGAGGCTGCAAAACCGCCTCTGCACCGTGCTCTTTCATTTTTTGAAGATCCACCTGTTCAACCATCACTGCGGCAATCACACATCTAAACCTTGCCGTTCGGCGATTTTCAGGCACATTCCGCAGTAACTTTAAAAGTTTCGAATTATTTTCCGCATCAGGACAGTTTTTCGCGCCTTCTGGATTAGCAAATCTTGCCGAATTAACCCCGGGCGCGCCCCCAAGGTAATCAACCTCTAATCCAGAATCATCGGCTATAACAATGAAAGGGAGGGACATCTCCATTTGTCCTGATTTTATTATTTTGAAAACATACCTTGTCAGTTGCATAGCCTTTTTGGCTGCATTTTCCTGAAAGGTGTTCCCATCCTCAATCAGCTCCGGGGGATCAGGCAAATCTGCTGTGGATAAAATCTGAAAATCGGCCGTAGATAGTTGATTAAGAATCTGGTTTATCTCTTTAACCTTGTGCTTGTTTTTTGTCGCTATTATTAACGCCGGCATTTACAGGTTCCTCCAGTAAGACTTTATTAATAAAATTTCTAAAAAGTGGAATTTCCTTTTCTGTCAGGATTGTATGTTCCTTATCAAATTCGTGATATTGAATATTAAGTCCTTTTGACTTGAAAATTTTTATCTGTTCTCTCACCCTTTCAACAGGCAACAATGGATCGTAGGTTCCGTGAGTTATTAAAAATCGCTGGTATTTTGAAGTTTCGTTCACACTCTCAAAAATATCAGTATTTTCCGCTGCCCAGCCGCTTATCCCGATAATGCCGGCAAGGACTTTTTGATATCTGACGCCAATTTCCCAGCACATCAGACAGCCCTGAGAAAAACCAAACATTACCATCTGGTTTGCAGGATAATTGTTTTCCTGAAGATAATCCAGCAACTGGAAAAGATAAACTCTGCTCCTTGCAACAAATTTGGGATAAGGTTCAAGGGTTTGTTCGTTAATATGAAACCACGAATAACCGCTGTAGTACGGGTCTGGCGCGTCCACAAAAATGTAATTCAGATAGTCAAGTTTAAGCGCCTCCGGCAACCAGTGGTATCCTTCCTTACTATCGCCTAATCCGTGTAAAACAATAAGCGATCGGCGCGACGTAACATCAAGCGCCGGATGCATATCGATCCTTAACATCACCCGAGACATAACAATTTATTAATTTGAATTAAATCTACCAATTTTCAAATTGAATTTTATCCCGAATCATTATCATTTCAGCAAAAAGCGCATTTTAGATGAAATTGAATTTGTAAAAGTATTTTGTAATTGGCTGAGGAGCCCCTGAAAGAGGAAAGCATTTTGGACTGCGGTGGCAAGACATTCCGCAAACGGGAAGTCGCACCACCGCTTTGTGAGTTTGGATAACGCAATAACAAAGAGATAATACCGAAACTAAGAAAGTAAAAATGTTCAGAATTTGGTATTCTATTTTAAAACAAATTGTATTGCAAAACTAATAAGAAGACCCTGAAGGGGTCTTAATGTAAGTAACCACCTGCAAAGTGGATGGATAGCAAAATCAGCAAAATTTTTATGACCCTGAAGGGGTAAAACAAAATTTCCTTTCTCTCTGTTCCTCTGTGCCTTCTGTGGTGGAAAAATAAACCGCAAAGAACACAGAAACACATAAAGTAAGACGGAGAAATAGCGCTCTAACAATATCGGACCCATCTCAAAAACCGTTCCATTTCACTCCGTTTCAAAACCAAATACCAAGCTTCAAAATGGTTCAAATTCTGTAGTGGATAATTTCCATTATTATCAATTATTTCTTATAGACTTTGAAACTGCTCGTATCAAACCAGACCTCGCCGTTTTCTGCCCGCAGCTCGCAAATAAGTTCAACCTCTTGTGGCGCATCAATACTGAATTGAAAAACGAGTTTTTGCCACTGCGCATCACCTGTGAGTTTGTTTTGCCTTATTGTTTGTGAACCGGCAATTCGCAATCCGGCACCTTCCCCCTTGCCATCGGATATTGGTCTAATCCTCGCGGATTTTGCCAGCGCCTCAAACATATAATCTCCTTTTTCTAACCGCGCGGTTGTTCTAAATGAAGCCATTGTTTTTGAATTTGCCTTGATATGGAGCAATGTTTTTTCGTTTTCTTTTACTATGTTCATTTGAGCGGAATTGCCGTCGTTCACAATCCTCCATCTATCGGCTTTTGTTATTTCACCTATCGTAGGTGAAACCTTTGGTTTTATTGAATCAAGTTGTCGTTTTATTGATTGCGCCCGATTGATTATTCGTTGTTTTAAATCGCGCGAACGATTTTCAAAATCTTTTGCTAAATTTTTATCTACTTCTTCAATTTGCGGTTTTAATTTTTCCACTATACGGTCTATCCGGTTTGTTAAATCTTCGGGTCTGAAATAATTTTCAAAGATTTCTTCAAACCGTTGCAGATATCGTTGTTTAGTTTCCGGTATTCTTAAAATTGCCTGTGAAACCATACCGTTAACGCCGGGCAGAACCGGAACATTTGGATCATGCATCATCTGGTCTAAATCGTGCGGGATGAATGTGATTTTATCGGTAGACGGGTCGTGATAGAGTCGGAAATTGTGTCTTGCAAAAGTATAGCCATCCCAGTGACAGAGCATTATTTCAAGCGCCATAAAAGAGATAAAGCGCTCAACCTCAAGATTAGATTTAAGCAGTTCATAACATTTATTCGGGTCTTTTTCGCGCGCAGCAGCGGCTAATTTTTTTAAATCCGACCAGTCCAGCGCCTCTTTTCCCTCCATACGATGCATCTGCGCGTCAACATCTGCGCCGCCTGATTCGCCATAAGCATTGCCATTTGGGTCCTCAAAATATTGCTCAAAAAACTCCTTCTCAAAAGCCTCTTTAACCACATACAACTGAGTGTTGCGGTTGTTAACCTTTACAAATGAATGCGCAACGCGCGTTGCAGGCACGCCGGCTGCTCGGAATAGATATCCGCAGATAAATTCGCTCAAATAGGTCGGGTCTTGAGCGCAATTGTTGAGATGAATTTTTCGCACACCGTGAAATTTTTGATTCGGCTGAAAATGCGCAAAGTTCAGAGTAAATCCCGGCTTTGGGTCGTCAAAGCCGCGAAAACTTCCAGCCGAGCCCTTCAGATGAATCGCCACATTGCTATAAACCCGATCCCCTTCAATAACAGCGCAGGGAACATATTTCCTCGCGTCCCGCCGCAGAGAGTTTGCCGAAGATTCAGGAATCTCGATCTTTAATTTTAACAAAATACCATCGCCGTTAAACAGACGGTTCATCTCGGCAACATCTTTCTGTTTAGACTCACCTGCGAATGTATGATAGTTGATAAAAAATAGAATTGAGGCGCAAATCAATACAGTTGAAAACGCTCTTTTTGTCAACAGCCAGAATAGAATTCTGTCGTTATATAGAACAAATTTTTCATTCATAATTTTAAATTTCTTCCGAAATTCATCTAAAAATTTAGACTCTTTTTTGAGAAAAATATTTATAAAAGAATTGATGAAATTTGATTTTTGAACAATTAATCGGAGTTATAGGTTTATAATATGTTGATAATCAAAGAGAAATAGATAAATTTTTTGATTGCATTATTGTTATAATTATTGATAATTTACGATTGTTGGGTGTGAAAAAAAATTAGAAAAAATTTTAAAAAGTTGTTGACAGAAAACGGATTTTTTGTGATATTGTAATCACACACAACACAGAAAGGTAAAAAACTATGAAAACAAAAGCACTAATACTAACGGCTGCCGTAGCGGTGGCAGGAGCCATTGCCGCAAGCGCGCAGACAGTATATTCCGTCAACGTCGTCGGTTACGTCAATGTAACCATTAAACCGGGATTCAATCTCATCGCGAACCCGCTAAACACAACCAACAACACAATCGCTGCGTTGTTGCCGAATGTGCCGGGCGGAACAATGTTGTTTAAATATGTTAGCGGGCAAGGATATTCAGTTTATACTTTTGATGATCTTGATATGGCATGGACACCGAATGGCAATGCCACATTAAATCCTGGTGAAGGCGCGTTTATTAGAAACCCGACCAGTTCGGATTTTGTAATTACATTTGTTGGTGAGGTATTGCAGGGTTCTCTCACTAACACTCTACCGGTGGGCTTCTCAATCAAGAGCTCAATGGTTCCACAACAAGGTGCTGTGGATTCGGTGCTCCAATTTCCGGCGCAAGGTGGAGATTTCATTTATAAATATATACCAGGGCAAGGATATAATGTTTATACATTTGATGACCTGGACTTAGTATGGACGCCTTCATCACCAATAATTAATGTTGGCGAGGCATTCTTTGTTAGAAGGTCTAGTGCGGGTAGTTGGGTTAGGAATTTCAATGTACAATAATTGATTTTTAATATTCGAAAAAGAGTAACTAAACAATATATAGGATGAATATGAAAAAGATAATACTAATAGCGATGGCGTGTGCGTGTGCAACTTGGGCTTATGCCCAGGGGCAATTTGTAATGAATAACCGTGTCGTTGGAGTTGTTTATGCTCCGGTGTATGCTCCTGAGCCGAGCAATCCAACAGTACCACTTTATGGTAATCCAGCGACAGGTGTTCCTGCAGGGACGACTGTTTATAGTGGCGCGCCGTTAGCGGGCACTGGTTACACCGCCGAAATCTGGTGGGGTACGACAGCTGATGAAAATAGTTTGAAACCGGTTCCAGGCACACAATGGTATTTCAGAACTGGAGCAGGCGCAGGATACCTGAGTTCAACAAGCCCGACAGGTGGTGGCACAGGAATTACGATTACTGGCGCTGCACCTGGCGCGAATGTCTGGATGCAGATGAGGGTTTGGGACAACAAAGGTGGCACGATTACAAGCTGGAACGATGCAGTTGCTTATTGGAACAGCGCTGCTGATCCAAACTATGCGATCGGCAAGTCCCAGATATTCCAGAACACCCTCGGTGGAGACCTCAATCCTCCATCGTATTTGGATGGTCTGCGCAGTTTCAGCCTCTACACCAACGTTCCAGAGCCTGCAACGCTCGCTCTGTTAGGGCTTGGTGGACTGGGCTTGCTCATCCGTCGTCGTAAATAATAATCATTAACCTTTATTAACAAAAGAGCCGTCTGGAAAACAGACGGCTCTTTTTTGTCTTTAAAGTCTAAATTATCATCAATTAATGTGCCGCCCGTAGAGTAAAGCAGCGCAGACTATTTATTCTAGTGATTCTGAATTTAATCCCGTTCCTATAGTTTTGCTGTATTACCTGAACCATCAGCATTTCAAGGAAAAGCGCGCTTTTGGATGAAATTAAATTTGTGAAATTATTTTATAACCAACAACTCACTGGTTAGAAAAGACACTGAAGGGGTTAAATATTTTTTGGACTGCGGTGGCAAGAATGCGCGTAGCGGTCGCGAAACCGCTATATGAGTTTATAAAATAAAAAATCAAAGCAATGATTTCCAGAACTGAGAATGTAAATCTGTTCAAGGTTTTAGATTTTTATCTTAAACTATATGCAAGACTAATAAGAGCCGCACGCAATTGGTCAAACAAAATAATTTTTCTCTCTGTCCCTCTGTGGCGTCTGTGGTGGAAAAATAAACCACAGAGAATACAAAGAGAGCGCTTCTCAAATTGCGTTTCTCTTAAAAATAACGTCCTGTTTCTCTCTGTTTGAAGATCAAACACCTAGTTCAATTCTAACGCTTCAGGTAAGTAATTAATCATAGATAAAATATCTTGAAATGAATTTCGATTTGATGAAAAATTTAATCAACTTATGCCAAAGAAAGCGCTTATAACAGGGATAACGGGTCAGGATGGTTCATATCTTGCGGAGCTTTTGCTCTCAAAAGGTTATGAGGTGCATGGAATAATTAGAAGGGCATCTACGTTTAACACCGGTAGATTGGATGATATTTATGATGATCCGCATTCGGGACGAGCCCGCCTGTTTTTGCATTACGGCGATTTGAGCGACGCAAGCGCGTTGATGCATCTTGTTGCAAAGATACAACCGGATGAAGTCTATAACCTTGCCGCCCAAAGTCACGTGCGAGTTAGTTTTGATAATCCTGAATATACGGTTGATATCACGGCAACTGGCACTGTTAGATTGCTTGAGGCGCTTCGCCAGACAGGCGTAAAGGCGCGGTTTTATCAAGCCTCTTCAAGCGAGATGTTCGGAAAAGTCGCGGAGATTCCTCAGACCGAAAAAACGCCATTCCATCCGCGCAGCCCCTATGCCTGTTCAAAAGTCTTTGCGTATTATATAACTCAAAATTATCGCGAAGCCTACGGAATGCACGCAAGCAACGGGATTTTATTCAATCACGAATCGCCAAGACGCGGCGAGACTTTCGTTACAAGAAAAATTACCCGCGCCGTCGCCCATATTAAAGCCGGTCTGCAGGATAAACTCTTTTTAGGAAATCTTGACGCTATGCGGGACTGGGGCTATGCAAAGGAGTATGTTGAAGCAATGTGGTTAATGCTGCAGCAGCCAGAACCGGATGATTATGTTATTGCTACCAATGAAAGCCATAGCGTAAGGGAATTTCTTGAAATTGCCTTTGGCTGTGTCGGGCTTGAATGGAAAAAATATGTTGAGATTGATCCCCGCTATTTTAGACCGTCAGAAGTAGATTATCTGCGCGGCGATTATAGCAAGGCGAAAAATAAATTAGGATGGGAGCCAAAGACTAGATTTCAGGACCTTGTAAAATTAATGGTAGAGGCTGATATAAAGTTGTTAAACGACCAACTTTCCGGCAAGGTAAAACGTCAAGATACAAATCCATTCGCTCCAAACATCAGCAGAAGTTAAAATGTCCTCAAAGAATAAACCGCGCGCGCTAATTACCGGCATAACAGGGCAGGATGGGTCGTATCTTGCCGAGTTGCTGCTTGAAAATGGTTATGAAGTTCACGGAATTGTTCGACGCACAAGCACTCTTATCCGTTCGCGCATAGACCATTTATATCATAATACGAATATTTATAATAAAACTCTATTTCTGCATTACGCGGATTTAGATGATCCAAACACTATTCGGCGCGCGTTGATAAAATCCGAGCCGGATGAAATATATCACCTTGCGGGGCAAAGCCACGTCGGGATCAGTTTTGAGATGCCAGAACTTACTTGCGAACAAATCGCTATGGGGACACTCCGTTTTCTTGAATTGATCCGCGATTTGCCTAAACCAGCTAAATTTTTCCACGCTACTTCAAGCGAGATTTATGGAATCCCATCTCAATTTCCCCAGGACGAACAGACGCCTATGCTGCCCGTCAGCCCTTATGGTTGCGCTAAAGCGTTTTCAACCCAAATGATAAGAGTATACAGAATGGCGTTTAAAGTTTTTGCGGTTAACGGGATTATGTTTAATCATGAATCTACAAGGCGCGGCGAGAATTTTGTTACGAGAAAGATTTGTCGCGCCGCCGCTGCTATTAAACTCGGTCTGCAGAATGAACTGGCACTTGGAAATCTTGACGCGCAGAGAGATTGGGGATACGCAAAAGATTATGTCCGCGGTATGTGGCTTGCGCTGCAATATGAGAAACCTGAAGATTTTGTCTTCGCAACCGGCGAATTGCATTCAGTAAAAGATATTGTCCAGATTGCTTTCGGTTATTTAAATCTTGACTGGCAAAAATATGTAAAACAAGACCCGCGACTTTTTAGACCGGTTGACCCGGAAAAACTCGTCGGGAATTGTCAAAAGGCAAAAAAACTTCTCGGATGGCAGCCAACAATGGATTTCAAAAGTATGATTATTGAAATGACCGAGTTCGAGTTGAAATTATTAAGTTCAAATCCGCAGTAGTTTACGGTCTTTGTGGCGGTTGAGGAAGGTTTTTGAATTCGTCCGATTCCATTATCTTCTTATAACAATCCGGGCAGATGCCGTGGCTAAAGACCGCATATGAGTGCTCGGATATATACTTTTCTATTCGTTCCCAGCTCTCTTTATCGGTGCGAATTTTGTGACAATACATACAAATCGGTAATATTCCCTGCAATTGTTTTATATGCGCGAGGGCGTCTTCAAGTTCAGCAACTCTTTTAGCGAGCGCTTCCTGCAGTTCAACAACTCTTGCGCCGACCCCCACGCGCGCCCGCAGTTCACCCATATCATACGGTTTGGTCAAATAATCGTTCGCGCCTGCTTCCAATCCTTTAATAACATCTTCCTTTGATTCCTGCGCGGTAACAAAAATTATATAGGGCTGGGATTTGTTAAATTGTGAACGGACCATTTTGCATAATTCTAATCCGTCAATCTCTGGCATTATCCAGTCTAATAGAATAAGTTTTGGCGCGTCTGGCTTTTGCAATTCCCTCCACGCAATAGCGCCATCTTCTGCCTCCACCACCTCATATCCCCATTTTCTCAACATTGAGGTTAGTATAAGCCGTGATGTAGCGCTATCTTCTGCAACAAGTATTTTCATTCTGTTTGGGCTTTTATAGTATCAATTATTTTTTTAACCTGGCTAAATAACGCAGATAACTCTGCTATAGATTTTTCTATATTGTCAAGTTTTTCCGCTTTTAACGCTGCTTCAATTTCCGCCGCCGCTTTTTTCAAGGCAAAAGCGCCGACGTTTCCGGACGCCCCTTTAATTGAATGGCTTAACCTGATTGCTTCTTTAATATTTCTTGATGAGAATGCCGATTCAAGTGCTGCTATTTGCGATTGAACGTCCGCAAGAAAACCTTTGAGAATGACGGCAGCGGTATCCTTGTCCCCGCCAAGTTGTTGAACCAGAAAATTCGGGTCAAAAAATTCCGGGTCTATTTTATCCTCAACTTGCTTTTCAGGTATTGTTTCCTGTTCTGTCTGCTTTTTATCACCAAGCCATCTTTCAAGAGTTTTCTCTAAATCACGCATAGTAACCGGTTTTGCGATGTAATCGTTCATACCGATATTGAGGCATTTTTCACGATCGCCCTCCATCGCGTGGGCTGTCATTGCTATTATTGGGATTTTATGATTCAGAACAAATGAAGAGACGTCCCGTATTAGTTTTGTCGCTTCATAACCATCCATTTCTGGCATCTGACAGTCCATTAGAACAAGGTCATACGGAATTTCTGAAAGCGCCTTCAACGCCTCAAATCCATTTGCTACGGCGTCGGCATGATAACCCAATTTTTCAAGCATTTTGAGCGCGACCTTTTGGTTAGTAATGTTGTCTTCGGCAACCAATATTCTAAATCCCCGTTTTTTACTGCTTTGCGTTTGGTCTTCAATGAATATCTCTTTTTTGCGAGATTTAGAAGTATCTGACGGAGAGAATAGATTAGCCAGAGTTTGCAAAAGATGAATCTGACGGATCGGTTTTGTTAAATAACCCGAGAATCCAATCTGGCGCAGCCGCGCTACATCGCCGCGCAGGCTTACAGACGTTAGCATTATTAAAATAGTTGAACCTAATTCTTTATCATCTTTGATTTTCTTTCCTAATTCTTCCCCGGACATTTCCGGCATATTCATATCAAGCAAGGCAACGTCAAATGGTTTGCCTTCTCTAAAAGCAGACCTTAACTTTGAAATAGCAATTTCTCCGTTGCTTGCTTCATCATAGCTGCACCCCCAACTCTGCAGCAAAACTTTGAGTAACTTTCGGTTTGTGGAATTATCATCAACTATTAAGATGCGACGCTCCTTCAACGCGTCTAATGCCGGCAGACCATTGACTGGCGCTTCCTTTACTAAAATAAACTTTGCTGTAAACCAGAATGTTGAGCCTTTTCCGGGTGTGCTTCTGACGCCGATCTTTCCTTCCATCATTTCAGTTAAACGTTTTGATATTGAGAGCCCGAGCCCGGTACCGCCATACCGTCTCGTAGTTGAGGAGTCAAGTTGATTGAACGGCGTAAAAAGATTCTCCAGTCTTTCTTCAGGAATGCCAATGCCTGTATCGCTTACTTCAAATAATAACGTTGCTTTTTCATCGTTTCTTTCTAACAGGCTGACGGTTATTGAGACTTCGCCTTTCGGGGTGAATTTAATCGCGTTGCCTAAAAGGTTAATGATTATCTGACGCAATCTGCCCGGGTCTCCCCGCAACCATTGTGGAACGTCCGGTTCTATAAAACAAATAAATTCAAGCCCTTTTTCCTGAGCCTTAAATGCCATTAAATCCGCTGTATCTTCAATGACGCTATGCAGGCTAAAATCAAGTTCTTCAAGTTCAAGTTTGCCTGCTTCAACCTTTGAGAAATCAAGGATATCGTTGAGAATTGTCAATAATGCCTCGCCGCTGTTTCTAATAGTCTCGGCATAGTCGCGTTGTTCAGGAGTTAATTCGGTTTCAAGCAAAAGCCCGCTCATACCAATTATGCCATTCATTGGTGTGCGGATTTCGTGACTCATATTTGCCAGAAACTCGCTCTTTGCGCGGCTTGCATCTTCTGCGATCTCTTTTGCCTTTTGGAGTTCTTCTTCAAATTGTTTTCTCTCGGTGATATCCTGGCCTATACCAACAAGCCCGATTATTTCGCCTTTTTCATCTTTTAATGGCAATTTAGATGTAAGCCACCACTTCTTGTTTCCCTGTGGGTCTATTATTACTTCTTCTCTATTTAATACCGCCTTTCCGTTTAAAACAGACAAGTCATCAGCCCAGAATTTCTCCGCTATTTCGCGCGGGTAGATGTCAAAATCGGTTTTGCCAATCGCCTCTTCTTCTGTTTTGCAGCCCATCATTTTTAGCTCTGCCGCATTAGCCAGTGTTTTTCTTCCCTGACGGTCTTTTACATAAACGGTGTTTGGGAGGTGATCTATTACCGTGCGCAACAGTATTCGCTCTCGTTTAAGAAGTTCTTCTGCCTCTTTCCGCTCTGTAAAGTCGTGTCCAACGCCGACAAGACCAACCACATTTCCTTGAGAATCTTTAAGAGGAATCTTAGTTGTAAGAATCCACCGCTTTTTTCCGCTTGCTTCAATAACAAGTTCTTCGCGATTGATGATTGGCTTCCCCTCTTTAATTACCGTCATATCATCGGCGTAATATTTTTCCGCGTATTCGCGCGGGAATAATTCAAAATCGGTTTTGCCAAGAGCGTCTTCTTCTCTGTCAAAGCCCATAATTTCCATATCTGCGCGGTTTACAACCGTTTTTCTGGCTTCAGCGTCTTTTGCGTAAATAACCTGCGGCAGATTATCTATAAGAGTTCGCAACAACATCCTTTCCCGTTGCAATTTTTCTTGCGCTGTCTTCCGCTCGGTTATGTCTCGGATTATTGCCACAATCCGCCATTTCTCATTAAGGAAAATTGCAGAGAGCGAAATTTCAACAGGTATCCGTTTGCCATTTTTATTTACGACCGATGTTTCTATCGCCTCCTTTGGAATTGCCGTTAAGCCTTCTTTTAACGCCTTCTGGACAATATCTGACATTTTATTTTCTTCTCGTTCACTATTGAAGAATGCTAAAAACTTTTTCCCGACTATTTCATTTTCTCCGTATCCTAATAACTCGCAGCCAGATTGATTAATAAAACTGATATTGCCGTTTTCATCCGTAAGCACAATCCCATCGTTTGCGGCTTCAGTAATCCCTTCAAACATTAACTCCCGCGTTCTCAACGCGGCCGTTTTTTCTTGAGCAATTTTTTCTGCCCGAACACGAGTCGTTATCAGCGACCGAATGTAAAAGAAAGAGAGTAATGTAATAACAAACCCTAATGGCAGGACGGTAAAATAACCTCTTGATACGTTTGCCTTTATGTATGAACTGTCGGCGCAAAACTGGAGTTCCCAGCGTCTTCCGGCATAATCAAAATCAAATACCGCTGTCTCTTTGCAATCATCAACTACTTCATTGTTCTTTGTTTGACCGCTATTTTTTGACCATTGAGAGACCAACCGTAGTGTGTTAAAGGACCTTTCATATAGATTTATCCTCAATCCTTCTTTTAATGTGGATGAGAGTGTTGAACTGACGAGCCTGTCTATATAAATCGTGCAAAAGACAAAACCTTCAAGATTTTCTATCCCGTTTGAATATGAAGAATAATTCTTTAAATCAAAAACAGGGGCAATAATCATAACCCCGCCCTTCTTGTTTTTTTCAAAAAATAACGGTATTTCCTCGCTTGCAGTAGCTGATGCAGTCTTCATAGCAACTGTCATTGCAGAAAACACATTCGTAAAAGAACCAATATCCAGCCCAATTGCCCCGCTATAGTCTGTCTCCGGTTCAATAAACTCTACAGGAAAATAGACATTTCTATGGCTTGCGGGAATTATCGCTCCTGAGAGATCGGATTCCATAATAGTGAATTCAAGATGACCTGAACGACGCATTAAATTCTCAAAATCATCGCGCTCGGAACTTAATATCCGCGGCGCCCATCCCATCGTTTGAACCGGTGTATCAGATGAAATCAAAGGTTTAACAAATTTTCTAAACTCTTCTGAATTTACCGGTTTTGATGAACTTTGAATAAATCTTTTAATAGAATCAACTTCTTTTAGCCTCTCATTAAGGGAATCGCTTATCGCTGACGCCCGCAGATTTGCTTCATTGAAAAAATCACGGCGAAATCTTTGATAAGCATCATTTTTTGATATTATAAACAAAACCACCGTTATAACTAAACCAAAACAGGCTATTATATACGGAGTTCCTGAACTAATTCCGTCTATAAGAGCAAACTTCTCTTTTTGTTTTGGGTCTTGTGCTTTCATCATTGAATTAAATTAATAAAATAACCTGATTAGGTAAAGGATTAAACTGCATCAACATATCTATTTGTATTATAATGAGTTACATAAATCATCATTATTAAATTTTATTAATGCAATAATCTGGCAAAACTTTCATCTAAAGCGATACACAAACTCAAATTTAGTAGCAATCAAACCTGTCGTATCAGACAATTTCATCGGTTAATTTTTTTACGGATACTTATTTGACATCTAACAATTCTGGTTTAAATAAATACTTATGAATATTATAAGAATAGTTTCTGGGACGAATCGGGCAGACAATAATACGGCAAAAGTTTCAAATGAAATCCTACAGATTTATCGTGACCTGGGTGTAAATGTAGAAATTATTGACCTGAGAAATCTTCCACAGGGAATCTTTACAGGCGAGGCTTATCAAGAAAAACCGTCAGAATGGCAGGGGTTTCAGGAGAAAATTGACAGCGCCAGCGGACTTGTTATTGTTGTTCCGGAATATAATGGCAGTTTCCCGGGCGTTCTTAAATATTTCATAGATATGCTGGATTTTCCTAAGAGTCTTAACGCTATGCCCTGTTGTTTTGTTGGACTATCAGCCGGGATTTGGGGCGCATTACGGGCTGTTGAACATTTGCAGGATATTTTTTTATACCGTGGCGCCTACATATTTCCCAAAAATGTTTTTATTCCGAATATTTACACTTGCCTTGATGACAAAGGGAACTTAATCAATGGAGAAATCGTCCAGAGACTAAAAAATCAGGCGACAAGTTTTATTGACTTTGTTAATCATTCTGGCAAAAAGGATTAGAAAGCCTTTTTGCTATGAAAATCACAGATAGAATTGGGGTTTGCAGCTGGTCGTTGCAGCCGGAATCGCCTGAAATTCTGGTTGAGAAACTGCAACAATTAGGGATTAGAAAAGTCCAGTGCGCGCTTGACCCTCTGCGGGAAAATCCATCGGTCTGGTCAAAACTACCATCACTATGCGCCGATAATAAGATTGAGATAATCTCGGGGATGTTCGGATGCGTTGGCGAAGATTATTCAACCCTTGAATCAATAAAACGAACCGGCGGGATTGTCCCGGACGAGACCTGGGAACAAAACTGGAAGAATATTCAGCGGGTTGTCAGCATCGGGAAAGAACTCGGTTTAAAACTGATAACTTTTCACGCTGGATTTATCCCTCATAAAAAAAACGATCCGAATTTTAACAAACTGGTTAACCGATTAAAACAGGTAGCGGATATTTTTGGCAAGGCGGGGATTGAACTCGGGATGGAAACAGGCCAGGAGACAGCCAAAACATTGAGAGAACTTCTTGAAACTCTAAACACAAAAAACGTTGTTGTGAATTTTGACCCCGCGAACATTATTTTATACGACAAGGGCGACCCAATTCAGGCTTTGAAAACTCTTTTGCCGTGGATTCGGCAGTGTCATTTAAAAGATGCTATACGGACAAAAGTTCCCGGCGCGTGGGGAGAAGAGGTCAGGCTTGGAACTGGCGAGGTTGACTGGAAGTCATTTTTTACGGTTCTCAATAAAAACGGATTCAAAGGAAATTTGTGCATTGAACGCGAGGCGGGAAATCAGCGGACGGAAGATATTCGCGCCGCGTTTGAATTTGTGAAAAACCTCTTAAACGAATAGTAAAGGAGAACTATGAACGGAAAACAGAAAGTTAGAATTGGCGTTGTCGGTCTCGGATTTATGGGCGTTACCCATTTGAACGCCTATCAGAAAGTTCCGAATGCGGAGATTGTCGCGGTTTGCGACGCAATTAGAATCCCTGAAAATGGAAAGCTTGTGAGTCAGGGGAATATCGGAACAGGGACGGAACTAAAACTGGATTTTCAGAAAGTTAAGGCATACCGCGATTATCAAGAAATGCTGAAAAATCCAGAGGTTGATCTGGTTGATATCTGCGTGCCGACACCGGCGCATCCTGAAATTGCCATAGCGGCGATGGAAGCGGGCAAACACGTAATTTGCGAAAAACCGATGGCGCGCGCCTCTGAACTTGCAAAACAGATGTTAGATGTGTCCAGAAAAACCAAGAAAATTTTGATGCCGGCAATGTGCCTCCGCTTCTGGCCTGAATGGGCGTGGTTGAAAAAACAGATAGACGATGGCGCGTTCGGCAAGATATTGGCGTTGCGGTTGCGACGGGTGTCTCAGGCGCCAGGCTGGAGCAAGGGAACATACTTTGACGGAAAACAGAGCGGCGGCGCGTTGCTTGACCTTCACATCCACGACACGGACTTTGTCCAGTTTTGTTTTGGAAAACCAAAAGCGGTCTACTCAAGCGGTTTTAAATTCATTAGCGGTTGCATAGACCACGTTGTGACGCAGTATGAAGTCGCGCAGGGCGCGGTTGTGTTTGCGGAAGGAAGCTGGGCAATGACCGAAGGGTTCGGCTTCAATATGTCCTACACGGCAATTTTTGAAAAAGCGACCGCTGATTACGATTCTTCTCGAGGTAAAGAGGCGCTTAAACTTTATGAAGCAGGCAAGGCGCCTGTAACAATCACATTTGGAGACGAAGATGGCTATGTTGGTGAATTGAAACACGCGGTTGAAAGCATTTTAAACGGGAAATCGCCGACTATAGTAACCGCGGAGGATGGAGTGAGCGCAATTGAAATTTGCGAGGCGGAGGAAAAGAGTGTATATTCAAAAAGTTTAACATATCTATAAGTTATGATTAAGATAATAACAACAGTGCTGGCGATAGCAGCGATAGGAGTGATGAATATGAAAGCGGCAGATAATGGACTTCCCGTGAACGTTGGCGATGTTGCGCCTGAATTTGAGGCAAAAGACCAGAATGGCAATCTATGGAAATTGTCAGATTATATCGGAAAAAAGAATGTGCTTCTATATTTTTATCCCAAAGACAACACGCCCGGTTGCACGAAAGAAGCCTGTTCTTTTCGGGATAATATGGGGAGCATAAAGTCTGCGGAAGTAGAAGTTGTGGGGGTTAGTATGGACACGATAGAGAGTCATAAGCGGTTTATTTCACAACACAATCTTAATTTCACCTTGCTCTCGGATGTTGAAGGCAAGGTTGTTGAAAAATTCGGAGCGCGAATGCCCGGAAAAAATATGGCGCGGCGTGTCAGTTTCTTGATTAATAAAGAAGGGAAGATTGTTTATATAGTTGATAATCCGGATGCGCAGGTTCATATAGATGAGATGAATAAAGCAATAAAAGAGTTGAAAGGGAATTAATTCCGCTCATCTGGAAATAATAAAAATGGCGCTGGCAAAACGGCGCCTTTATTTTTTTTATTTTTATAGTTGCCAATTCCTTGTTTAAGAAATAAAATTATAAAAATTAGGTTAGACTTATCAAACCCTGACAAATTATGAGCGAAATTTTAAACAGGTTTAGCGTTGACGCGATGAAGATGAATTCTCAGGTCATCGCCTGTATGATTATAATATGGTTTTTCGTTTTGCTCTGCACCCTTTCAAGCATTAATAAACAGCCATTCACATCAAGACAGCGAAAATTCTGGATAATTATTGTTACGGCATTACCGCTTTTAGGAGTTTTGATATATCTGCCTTTTTCATTCAGGATAGAGTCGTATCCGTCACTTGCTCTGATGAAAAAGACAAAATAATTAATTTTAATAAATTTTTTTCTGGACAAATAAAGAAAAATTTGGATTATAGAGTTAATTATGAATTTCAAACAGGCAGCCATTGTTTTGCATAATAGAATTTGGAGGCAGGTTTTGTATTTGCTTTGCAATGAATTGGTTTCAGTTGTGTGTTAGCAATATCTGTATTTGGTATAGGTAAAACAGAGAAACTGGTTTTTTATGGTAATCGGGAATAAAAAAACGGAATTGTGGTTAACCTTTCGCTTTGCTGTAATTGCAGGGCTTATCTATGCAATTGGATTGAACGATCTTCTCATCGCCCAGACCACCAAGGAAGGATACCTGCCCGAGCCTGTAGTAGATAAATCCGGTAAAGGCAAAACTCCGCGCGGTTGGAAGCAAGAAGCAGGGGAGCCCGGGTATGCAGGTGGCGCAGGCACGGTTGAGCCGGGAGTAATAAAAGAGACCGAGGCTGGTTATGATAAAGTATTCAGGACTATTCAGACCGGCGTTCGCGAACCGGTGCGTCTTGGCGCCGGCGAAGGAGAAGTTGGATTGGGACTGAGAGTGCGTCCTTATTTTACTCTGCCTTTGGTTGAATGGCGGACAAGGCCTGAAGACGCGGATATCAAGATTGGCGATTTTTATTTAGACTTCAAATCGCTTTCAGGCACGGTTTTGTGGAGCGATAATATATGGCGCGACAATAGACGCAAAGAATCTGACGCAATTGGAATAATAACTCTTGGCGTGGTTGGGATGCTTCAGCTTGGCGAGAATTTTCAACTTTCATTAGGCGGCAGAATCGGATATTTACCGTTTCAAGGGAAAATAGGGTATGGAGATCCGCTGGAGGTTCTCTCTGGCACATTTACGCCGCTTGCAATGGCGCGGCTTGTCTACGATATCCCAGTCGGCGGTACAGATATTCAATTATTTGACACTTTTACAGTCCGTTCCGGCGGATATAGAAGAGGCGAGGCATTTGACCTTTTTGACACAAATACAGATGAATTTGATAGAGCCGGTAGATATATTTACAGAACCCCGCTTGATCCGAATACCCGTATGTCTCGTTATGATCAATTTGAAAGCCTTTATTATCAAAACCGCGTTGGAGCAACCGTCAGTCGTCTTGTTCCGACCGAAACAAGATTAACCGCTGGTGGTTATCACCAAAACAACTGGTACGCGGGCGATATTGAATACTTGAAGGATTCACGACAGGATGTAATTTTTGTAGCTGCAAAAAATGAACACGATAATATGAGGTTCAAGCCATTTGCAGACTACAGGGTGGTTTCAACATCAAGGCATAAAGACTGGGACCAGATTGCATATATTGGACTGGAAGGACCGGTTACAAAACAGATAGATTTTTTAGGTGAATTTGGATACTACGATTCTGGCAATTCGCCTGTAACCACTCATTTGTGGACTGTAAGGGTCAGGCATAAGCTGGGTCCATATACTTGGCATTCGCTTGATTGGGCGCGTCAGCAAACCTATCCAGAACGATATATTAGGACTGGCTGGTTCTATCAACTTCATCAAATTCTTACAAAAGATATAGATGCAGAATTTGTGTTTGATAGATCGCGGTATGAAGGGATTGATGAGAACGCATACAATAATGTTGAATACAGAACAGGCGTACGGTTTACCTACAATATGTCCTCAAGGATGATGGCAAGGATTGGCGGATATTACAGGAATATTGATTATGACAATCCTATTTATCAGGACATAGATATTTACACTACAAGGCTTGAATTAAGAATAAATCATACCAAGACATTTTACAGCAGACTGTTTTACCAATTTGAGAGCAGACGCAGTCAGCTTGATTACGATGAAAACCTTATAATGATAACCTTGACAAAAGAGTTGTAAAAAGTTATTAGAAATGAATAATATAATAAAAACAAAGTTTTTTGAAAAATTTACTTTACAAAATTTTATAAAATGCTTTTATTTAATAGGATTTAAATTTAACATTGTTCACAAAAGAGAATGTTTTTGTCTTAAATCAGAAGCCCGATAACCAAAACACGCAGAAAATGAGAACAACTAAATTAAATATTGTCGGAGTTGCAATTGCGACCGGATTGGCTTTGATCACGGCGCAGGCGCAACAAGCGGATAAAAAAATAAATGACTTCAACACTTCGATAAAGGAGTGGAAGGAAGCAGAAAAATCCGTTTCGCAGACCAGATTTAAAGCGACACAACTTCAGCAAGAAGTTGATCGTCTTAGCAAGCAAAGGGTGGCTCTACAGCGACAGGTAGAATATTCAAATCTTTCACTTGAGAGCGCGCTGCGTAGTTTAAAGATTGCGCAGGCAATAACTCCGCCAGATCAAGAAGCAGTTGATAAGGCTCAAAAGAGAGTTGAATATTACCAGGCGCGGATTAAATCCACTCAGGAAGAGTTAGCCAAATGCGAGGCGCAGCTTAAACAGACAATTGAAGATTATCGCAAGGCTTTGCAAGAGCCGCTGGAATCCAAGTTAATTTTGCCCGGCGAAGTGCTGCAATTATTTGTGCTGGAAGATGAGACTTTCAACGGGTTGTATCAGGTAAGAAGCGGTGGCTATATAATACTGCCGCGTGTAGGTCGTGTTTCGGTTGTTGGCAAGAGTATTGAAGAAGCACAAACAGAAATACGCAAGGCTCTTGAATCAACCCAATTAAGACAGGCGACTGTTTTGATTGAGCGTTCACCCGGTATCTATGGCGAAGACTATACCGATGTAATTTACCTTGCCGGTGAGTTCAAGACAACTGGACCGCTTAAAATCCCTGCTGGGGTTAAGCCAACCCTTGTAACAACGATAATCAGATCAGGCGGTTTGACTGAAAATGCCGACCTTACAAAAGTTAAACTGCTTCGTCTTGAATCAGGCAAGAGCCTTGTTGAAGAGGTAAATGTTCAGGCAATTATGGAAGGCGCTGGTCTGCAATCTGACCTTGACCTCAATCCGGGCGATATCATCGTTGTCCCTGCTTATGCGCCGGTGGTTTATGTGACCGGCAACGTTGTAAAGCCGGGCGTGATTCAGCTTAACCCTGATGAGGAACTTACCGCCTATTCAGCAATTCTCCGTTGCGGTGGATTTGCCAGATTCGCAAAAACCCGCGGGGTCTATGTCCTGCGCGATCGCGGCAACGGTGAAAAGACAAGAATCCCGGTTGACATCAAACAGGTGCAAGCGGGCAAAATGGCTGATGTGATCCTGCAAGGAAAAGACATAGTTGTTGTTCCTGAAAAATTCTTCAGCTTCTGATTTAAGATTGCGTGTCAGAGCCAGGGCTAACCTCTAAAAAGGCAAGCCCTGGCTTTTTTAATAAATAGATAAATTTACAAATTAAAACCACCATCATTTAAATCCGGATATATTGTTAATATTTCTTGTTAAATCATTAAAAAATTGGTAAGATAAATAGAAGATATGATACCAGGAATTAAAAAGCGCGGAGTAACTTTTGGTGATATAATGCTCTATGTTGCGATTGCGATGAAGCATTTTCGCCTGATGGTTTTGTTGATGTGTCTTTCGTTCACTATAGGATTGTTTTATTATGTCTATGCAAAACCGGTTTATTATTCAAAGTCTTTGATAAGGTACTCAGCGGTTGAACGTCCCGTTGACGCCGCCACCGTATTCAAAGAAGGAACAGAGAGAGACCTTTTAGCCCAGTTAACAGCCCCTCATATCATTCAGCGAACAGCAAAGCGGTTTGGAATAAACGAACCATACAAAATCATTTACGCAAAGTACATTAAATCAATTGCTGTCCGTTTCAATTCAGAGAAGAATATTGAAGTTGACCTTTACAGTTATGACAAAAATCTCGTCCGCAAGTGGACTGAGGTAATGGTGAATGAATATCTGCAATACAGGGACGAAAAGAGATACCAATACCGCGATTCAATCATCAAGTCCTACACCGAAGAGATGAAAGATGTGAGCAGAAGAATGGAAGAGGCGCTTAAATCAAAATATCAATTCCAGGATGAGAAAAAACGAACGGAAATTTTGCTTAAACTTGAACAATTGAAAGACCTTCCTCGAGAAATAACCGAGACCTCAAAACGGTTAACAGAACTTGATAGAATCCGCGCTACTTTATCCGACCCGACACTTGACTCTGTGGAAAAACTTTCTTTGCTATCAACACTTGAAAAAGATAGCACCGTGCGAATCGGCGATGTTGTCAACAGCGGCGATAACGGCGATAACAAATCTAAAACGATTATCGTTGTCCCGGATATGATCTCCCACACCGCGCCGCAAAGCTGGGAAGAATTGCATAAACAACGGGATAAACTTAAACTTGAGATTGCAGAGGCCGAGAAAAAATATCTTCCCGCTCATCCGAAAATGGCTGACCTTTTAAGAAGGTTAAGCGAGATTAATAAGAACCTTGAAGCAGAACTCACTGTTGCCCAAAATCGCTACAATCTTGAATATAACAAACTGCTTGAAAAGCGAAAAGAATTGATGGCTAAACTCCCCGAATACGAAAAGGCGGTTCAGGACAATGAGAAATATTTGCAAGACCTGTCGGTTAATGAAGCAGGCAAACTCGGATGGAACACTATTTATGCCGAGATGGCAAAGAAAATCAGTATGATAGATTTCGGCGCCGATAAAGAACGGGTTAATCTTCAGTTTTTACAGCATCTTGAACTTCGCGATGAGATGCCGGTTTCTCCAAATAAAATGAAACTTGTAATGACCTGTTTTCTTCTCGGGGTGATGTTAGCAATCGGTATGCCGTTTTTGATTGAATTCCTTGATCATACCGTTAACGACATTGAAGAAGTTGAACAGACATACAGAATTCGCGGGCTTGGTATTGTTCCGAGGATTGAATTTCAAGGCGCAGCCGGTCAACCGATAATGAGATCTGATGGCGCTGACGATAAACATTTAATTGAGAACTTTAGAGTAATTAGGACAAATCTCCTTTCAGTAGGGGCAAAAACTAAAAATCCGCAAGCCATTTCTGTAGTAAGCGCGATGCCAGAAGAAGGCAAAACAATGGTTGCTGTAAACCTTGCTATGTCATTTGCTCAGATGGGCGAAAAAACATTGTTAATTGATGCTGATATGCGCAGGGGAAGAATTCATAGATTGTTTGAATTCCGCTCCTCACCAGGACTTAGCAATATCTTAGTTGATAGAATCCCATGGCAAGAAGCCGTTCACGACACTGAACGCGAAAACCTTTCTGTTATCCCTTGTGGGAAACATATTGACGGCGCCAGAGAGATGATTGGCACTCCTGCCTTCAGCAAATTGATTGACGAATTTAGACAGAACTATCAGAGAATAGTGATTGATACGCCGCCTGTGCTCGGGCTTTCAGAAACAGCAATGCTGCAACACATAATTGATGGTGTTGTCTTTGTTATCTGGAGCGGAAGAACCCCTATGCGCTACATCAAATCAGCGCTGGATGTCCTCGCCTCAAATAATGCTAATATTTACGGATTTGTGTTAAACAGGTTAGACCTTAGCGGGTTCTCTAATTACTACAATTACTACAATTATTATTATTATTCATACAACTACTATTATAGCTACAAAGATAGACCGAAAGAGCTTAAAAACGTCTAATTTTGACTATAAATCATTGTCCGATGAGCCTTGAAAGGCAATTTACCGACCACAGGCAGTCAATTGAAAAAAATCCAGCAGACCAGCAGCCACCCGTTAAAGAACAACAAGGCGTATCGATAATAATTCCGGCATATAATTACGCTAAATATCTGACATTTGCGATTGAGTCGGCGTTAAATCAGACCTATTCACCAAAAGAGATAATTATCGTAGATGACGGTTCAACCGATAATACTCGCGAAGTAGTTAGCCAGTTCGGAGAAAATGTTCGGTACATCTACCAGCACAACAGCGGTTTGCCCGCCGCCCGAAACACCGGAATAAAAGCAGCAACTTTTCCTTATGTAGCATTTCTTGACGCCGATGATTTTTGGGAGCCGTCCCTGCTTCAGAAGGGAATGGAATTGTTCAGCAAATTATCGTCAGACTTCGCTATAGTAGCATGCAACGCATACTATGTTGGTTCTAACGGAAACTACCTGCCATCGAACCTTGCTATTGCAAGCTATTCCGGTGAGATTATGGCTTCAGACATCTTGCTGATGACGAGATTTCCACCTTCTTCTGTCATCGCTAAAAAGGTTGCCTTTGAACAATGCGGTTATTTTGATACTTCGTTAAAAAGCTCGGAAGACCGCGATATGTGGCTGAGAATTGCCAGCAGATATAGAATATATTTAAACCCTGAACGGCTCGTCTGCATTAGAAAACACGCGACAAATATGAGCAGCAACCCGAAGCGAATGAAGGAGAATATGGCAAAAGTATTAAAAAAGGCGTGGCGGCAAAAGTTGGTTCCTCATAAAAACCTTTTTCTATGGGCTCAGGCGCTTGCGATTCACCGATATCAAGTGGCTTTAATTTATATGGGGATTGGAAAAAGATTGAACGCAGTTTATGAACTGATTCTTTCGCTTTTATTTTATCCATTGCCAATATCATCAAAAAACATTAACAGCGCTGTCTGGTTTGTAAGACCGAGAAGTTTAGCACGCGCTTTGTTAAAATGAATAAATTGAGATGCAAGCAAACAACCAGCAAATATCAAAAAATGAAACAGCCATAAAAATTTTGCACATTGTCCTGTCGCTTGAACCCGGCGGTATGGAAAACGGGCTGGTAAACGTGGCAAATATATTGCAGGACAATGGATTTGATATTTACGTTTGCTGTCTTGAAAAAGAAGGAGACTTTGCCAGTAGGATGCCTGTTAAATCTAATATATTTGTTCTTAATAAACCGCCCGGTATTTCTATAAAAACCGCTATTCGGCTTTCGAAATTAATCCGCCAGCTACAGCCTCAAATTGTCCACAGCCATAATTTTGGTCCTCTTATTTACGCCACTATGGCAAAATATTTATCGCCTAATTTCGTATTGCTTCACGGCGAACACGGAATGATAAAAAAAGAAGATAGTAGTAAGTCTAAAATTATCCTTCGCAAACTCTGTTATAAAAACTGCGATTTAGTTCACACAGTTTCAGAAGGATTGAAAAAATACTTTATTGAGCAAGGCTTTCCGGAGAAAAAGATAATCGCACTAACAAATGGTGTGGATACCGCACGATTTAAACCTGGCAATAGAGAAGCGGCGCGACAATTTACTGGATTGCCGTCAGACGCGATTGTTCTTGGAATTGTAGGCAGATTTGACGCTGGTAAGAGACATATTGCGCTTATTGACGCCTTTAACCGTCTTGGCGAAAAATATAAGGATTTATATCTTTTAATAGTTGGCGACGGCGGCACTGATTGCAAACAGGTTAAGGAGTTCATTAACGCCAGTCCGTTTAAAGAAAGAATAAAAGTGGCTGGGTATCAAAAAGAAATGGTCCCTTTTTATCAGGCAATGAATCTGCTTGTAATTCCGTCTTTAAAAGAAGGTTTTCCAAATGTTCTTCTTGAAGCAATGGCTTGCGGCGTTCCAGCCCTTGCGAATCCAACACCCGGAACTGCTGAAACAATTTCTCCGGATGTAGATGGATTAATTGCAAATCTTGAAAATACCGACGGTATTACACACTCAATTGAAAATGCCATAAAAGATATCAAGCGATTGGAGATATTGGGTAAGAACGCGCGGGTTAAAGTTGAAAAAAAGTTTTCACTGGAATCTATGGCGAGATTGTACGCGGACGCATATAGAAAACTTGCGAATAAACGATAATTTTTGATGCTATTATAAATAAGAAAAACCAGATTTGCCCGGAATTAGAAAGTTGCTATTTTAAATTAAAAATGTAGGCTTAAGAAAATGGATTTTATCGCAGTAATCTTGTTGCTGGCGGTCTATTATATAAGACCGCAGGAGTGGGTAGGCGCATTTGCCGCATTGCGTCCTGCAATGGTTACGCTGGCATTTGCCATTATCACGATGTTTATCAGAGAACGCGGTTTTTCATTCAAATCTCTTTTCCGCACCCCTCACGACTGGCTCATATTCGCGTTTTTTGGCTGGGTTATTTTAACCGCAGAATCATCAATGGACGCATGGAGCCGTACAAAGGTATTGTTAATCAGTTACCTTGTCATTGTTCAGGCAGTAAATAATTTCCGCAGGTTAAACCTGCTGTTAATGTGGTGGATGGCTTTTCTTACATTCATTGCGTTGATGGCGATATTGAGCGAGTACGGAATAGACCCGCTCGGTTCCAATTATCTAACGCACGAGGTCAATAAAGGTCGTCTATCATTAAACCTCAGTTTGTTTGAAAATCCAAACGCGCTTGGTCATAGCGTTGTCCCATTGCTATTGATGCTTTACTTTTACTTCTTATGGAAACGGCCTATTTTTATAAAAGAAATCGGGCTTTTTCTGATGACAATCCCCGCTTACTGTCTCTATCTTACGCAATCAAAAGGAGCATTCCTTTCTGGTTTTATATCAACTATTGTCGGTTTTACATTTGGCAGACCCAAGATTGTTCAGGTAATTATTCTTGCTATGGCTTTAACCGTTGGATGGGCAGGGCTGCAACTATTGCCGAGAATGGAGCAGATAAAAACAATGCGTTCGGATGAAGGAATTATCGTGAGGCTTCAAGCATGGAAGGTCGGTTTTAACGCAATGCACGCGCTTTATCCTAAAGGCAGCGGGATTGATTCCTTTTCTTCGGTCTTCCAGAGAGTTTACGGTTATCCAAAGGCTCCTCATAGCAGTTACGTTCAGATTGGAACTGAACTTGGTTATGGCGGGCTGTTATTATTCGTCGGAATTATTTACTGCTGTTTTAGAACATTATTGAAAGTCAGAACCGAAGATGAAAGCGAGGAACGCGTCCGCAGAGTATTGCTTGTTATGTTAATCTCATACACTGTTTCATCGTGGATGATAGGCTGGGGGCTAAACCTTGCGTTTTATGTCATAGCCGGCACAATCGCGGCGTTCCAGAGGTTGATGGATGAGAAGGTTGAAAAACAAATCGCCGATTTTAAAGAGGCTGTAAAAGCCGGATTGGAAATGCAGGAACAAATAGGTATTGAATTCAATCCGGCATTATCACAACAGGTTTTAAATCCAATTCCGCAACAGTTGCCTCAACCGGAATTTCAACCGATGTTGCCTGCCGTTTCCGCTGCTGCCGCCGCTAATGGCATTGTTCAAATCTCGTCCCCGCCCGACCTGATAATCAAAAACCCGCAAACTGCTCCTGAGATTGAAGAACAGATTGAAAGCCAGATTAAAAAGAAAATTTTAAGACGTCCGAGAATCTTAGATATAATTTTAATCTGGGGACTTACTTACCTGGTAATCTGGTTCTGGCAATATGTAATGAAAAAATTCTGATGTTGGTCACTTGTTATGTCGTTAGAGAATATCTTTCTAATTGCATTCTGGCTCTGCATAGCGCTTCTGTTTTATACATTTGTTGGATACCCGCTGTTTATCTTTGTATTATCAAAAATTATCTGTCGTCGGACTCAAACTGACCTTGTCAATCTCCCCGCTGTTTCTGTGGTCGTTGTTGTTTATAATGAAGCGGACAAAATCAAACAGAGAATTGAGAACCTGCTTTCATCGGATTATCCATCTGAATTGCTTCAAATAATTGTCGTAAGCGACAGTTCAGTTGATAAAACGGATGAAATTGTAAAATCGCTACAAAATCCGCGCGTCAGTTTAATCAGGTTGAATCAGCGCTCTGGGAAACCGACCGGGATTAATGCCGCTTTAAATCTCTGTTCGGGCGAAATAATAGTATTTTGCGACGCGCGACAGAGATTCGCTCCGAATACGATAAGAAAATTAATTGCTCATTTTTCCGATCCTAAAACCGGCGCAGTAAGCGGAGCCCTTGAGATTGATCCCTCTTCTTCCGCAGTTGGAACAGGCGTTGATATTTACTGGAAGATAGAAAAAACTCTGCGCTCAAGCGAATCATTGATTGATTCTTGCATCGGTTGCACCGGCGCAGTTTACGCTATAAGAAAAGATTTATTTGAGCCTTTGCCGCCAGATACAATTTTAGACGATGTTGTAATCCCGATGAAGATTGCGTTAAAAGGTTTTAGAATTCTTTATGACAATTCCGCAGTCGCATACGATCCCCAGCCGCTTGAACCGGAAAGAGAAAAAATCCGCAAACAACGGACGCTCGCGGGCAATTTTCAGATGCTATTCAGATATCCAGAATGGCTGGTTCCATTTAAAAATAGACTCTTCTGGCAATTAATGTCGCATAAATATTTACGGCTTGCCGGTCCATTTCTATTACTCGCCATTTTTATTTTAAACATTCCGCTTATCACAATACCGTTTTATAAAATCACCTTTGTCGCTCAAATTTTGTTTTATCTGTGCGCTATGGGCGGTTTAATCTTCAGAAATACACGAATAAAATTCTTTTCTATCCCGGCAGGATTTTTGTTTTTAAATCTTCAAGTCATAGCCGGATTCATCTATTATCTTAAAAACAAAAATCCGCAAACCTGGAACAGCGCAATCAACGGTTAAACAGTGTTTAAAGCGATAAATCAATGGCTGCCAGCATACATCAGGCGACCGGTAAGCCGGTTACCAGAGGATGGTTTTATTCACCTTATTATCGCGGTCTGCGACCATTTTGAACCGTTGCATCATACCGATAAAAATGGGGCGCTTAAAAGAATGCGGCTATGGAAGGAGCATTTCCCAAAAATAACTGAAAGGTTTTCCGACTCCGATGCCACGCCACCAAGACACACCTTTTTTTATCCAGTAGAACAAACCGATCCTGATATTTTATCTGAATTAAAATCTTTATGCGAGCGAACCGGCGCAGAAGTGGAAGTTCACCTCCACCACAACGCCGATACCTCAACCGCTCTTGAAGAAAAACTTCGCAAAGCCGTTGATGAACTTAGAAAATACGGCTTTTTATGCAAAGATGAAAATGGCTCAATCCGCTACGGTTTTATTCACGGCGATTGGGCTTTAACCAATTCGCACCCTCAAGGACTTTATTGCGGCGTAAATAATGAAATTGAAATACTGAGAAAGACAGGATGTTACGCCGATTTTACAATGCCTGCTGTCCCTTCTCCCGCTCAATCAAAAATTATAAACACCATCTATTACGCTAAAGAGACAAATCGTCCCCGTTCAATCGACTATGGCGAGCCTGTAAAAACTTTGGGGAATATCGCTTCAAATTTTAACCCAGTATTTTCAAGACCGCGCGAAAATGAACTTCTCCTTGTTCAAGGTCCGTTGGGCTTGAATTGGCGATGGAGAAAATTCGGTATTCTTCCGCGAATAGAAAACGGCGATCTGACAGATATAAATCCACCAACTTTAATCCGTCTTAAATTATGGCTCCGCCTTAATATTCACATAGAGGGAAAGCCGGACTGGATTTTTATAAAATTGCATACGCATGGCGGAATTGAGAAAAATATGAATATGCTTCTGGGTGAGCAGATGATGAGATTTCACGAGCAACTAAAGAAATATTGCGAAGCGAATCCCCGTTTTAAATATCATTATGTAACAGCGCGCGAGATGGTTAATCTTATTCACTCGGCTGAAGCCGGACTTAACTTAAGTCCGCACCTTTGCCGCAACATCCGTTATAAACGCGATATCCAATGAACTTGCTTTACATATCCAATCTTTTTCCAGATAAAAAATCGTTCAACTGGGGAATATACAACGCCCGGTTCGTAAGACATATCTCAAAGTTATGTAATGTTAGGGTAATATCGCCTCGTCCGGGATTTTTATTTAATAAAAAATTCTTTCCCTGTCCGGAAGACGAGACTGTAAAACCGGTTTACCGCGTTGTTCCTTATGTCCCGGTTTACGGAAGCAGATTCAACCATCTTCTAATGAGATTATTTCTAAAATCCGCGATAAAAAAAATATTTAACGAGTTTAAATATGATATCGTTATCGCATCGTGGATTTTCCCGGATGCTTGCGCCGTCTCAAGAATCGCAGAGCGACTCAATATACCGATGGTTGCTACAGCGCTTGGCACCGACATTCATCAGTATATCAACAACCCTGTTAGAAAAAAAATTATACTAAAAGAGTTAAACAACGTCGCGGCAATCGTAACTGTTAGTAAAAGTCTTGCAAAACTACTGGTAGAGTCAGGATTTGAGAAAAAAATAGTTCACACAATTTATTATGGTGTCGAACAGGATATCTTCAAGCCCGGCGATAGAACAGAGGCACGCGCCAGACTTAACCTTGCGCAAAATTCAACTCTTGTCCTATTTGTGGGAAACTTTTTGCCGATAAAAGACCCCTTGCTTGCGCTGGATTCGTTTTCAAAATTCGTAGCTAAATATAAGTCGGAAAATCCGCTAATGGTCTTCATTGGAGACGGTATCTTAAAATCTAAATTGAAATCTCGCGCTCAATATCTCGGTATTGAGGAAAAGGTGGTTTTTGCTGGAAGAAAACGCCCAGAAGAAATCACGATATTTATGCAAGCCGCAAATGTATTATGTCTAACAAGTCTTAATGAGGGCGTGCCAAATGTGGTTCTTGAGGCGCTATCAACAGGTTTGTCAGTCGTAACAACTGCTGTCGGAGGAATCCCAGAGATAATTCAGAATGATACTTTGGGCAGACTGGTTTTTGAACGTTCACCGGAAAAAATAGCCGACGCAATTTATAATACAATTAAAAATCCGCCTGATAAAGCATTGCTGATAAATCACGCCTCTAAATACGACTGGAACCAGACCGCGCGCGACTATTTCAATTTGCTGACAGAATGCATTGAAAAATGTAAAGTAAAGTTATGAAAAGACTTCTCAATGCGGTTTTGATGTTTATTTTATTTTATCCTGATTTTACCGGCTCATTTTTGACTGCCGCTATCACCGGTTCTGACAAACAGCCAGTTTTAAAAATTATTAAAAGCCAGAACGGTTATTCAAATTTATTAATTAATCCATCGTTTGATGATAAGAATATTGAAGCGGCTTGGAGAAAATATGAAAACGGTTTTACGATTGCGTCGGGCGAAGGGAGGAATGGAACAACTGCGATTTTAGTGAAAAACTCAAAGCCCGATGGCAGGTCTGGAGCCTCGCAAACTTTAAACTTTAACCAGCGCTCTCCATTTCCGATAATTGTTAGCGGCTGGAGCAGAGCCGAAAATGTGAGCGGCGGCTCAGACGCGAATTATTCTCTTTACGTTGATATAATCTACGTTGATGGTTCGCCTCTCTGGGGACAGACCGCAAACTTCCATTGCGGAACCCACGATTGGGAACAAAAAGAAATTATCATAACACCGGAAAAACCAGTTAAAACATTAACCATTTATTGTCTGTTTAGAAATCATTCGGGAAAAGTCTGGTTTGACGATATAACCATTAGCGAAATTAAAATCGAAGCAGGCTCTTTTCTCTGGCAGGCAAGCCCGGTAATAGTCAATACTTTTCAAACGATAGATAAAGAGGGAAAAATATTTTCTACAAAAGATAATCTTAAATTGATTATCAGAAACAGCGACGCATCGCTTCTGTTAAATAACAAAGACTTGCTTCCAAAACTTCAAAACCAGAAAACTGTTTCAAGACCGTTTGGCTTTCTCGTCCGCGATGTGGCAGCAAACAGCGATGTCTATTTAATCAATAGCGGCGAAAGCCCTGCTTTGCATTTAAAACTTGATTACAAAATTCTTGAAAAAAACGACTATATTGAAATCTCTGGGAAAATAATAAGTTCGGATTCAAAAGACCGCGCAATAACTCTGGCGTTTGCTCTGCCTGTGGATGCGACGCAATGGAACTGGTGGGACGATATAAGGCGAAGCAGAATAATTAACACTGGCTCGGAGTATTTCAACATTGTTTCTACCCGGTGTGGAAGCACGGGCACGATGTCATTATATCCAATTGCCGCGATAAACAATGAACAGTTCGGCCTCGCCATCGGAGTTGATGCGCTAAAACCCGCCATTTATCGCCTCGCTTATCATCCAGATCTAAAACAATTTCTTATTGCTTACGATTTCGGACTATCTCCAGATACCATCAATTTCCCAAACTCCGCCGAATTCAGGTTTGTGATTTATAAATACGAGCCGCAATGGGGTTTCCGCGCCGCCTTGCAAAGGTATATGGAGATTTTTCCCGATTACTTTGAAGTAAGATCAAAAGAGCAGGGGATATGGATGCCCTTTACCGATGTTAGCAAGGTTGAAGGCTGGCAGGATTTTGGCTTCAAATATCACGAGGGAAATAATAATGTCGCTTTTGACGACGCAAATGGCATACTCAGTTTTCGCTATACTGAACCAATGACCTGGTGGATGCCGATGGAGAAAGAGACCCCGCGAACGGCTGAAAACGCTTTAAAAATTCGGAACAGACTGCTTGCTTCCAATAATCAAGGTCAGAAAATTGCTGCCCAGGTTACACTCTCTGCAAGTATGTATGATGAATATGGCAAACCCGAACTAATTTTCAGAAACGAGCCCTGGTGCAACGGCGCCGTCTGGAGTTTGAACCCGAACCCGTACCTCCCTCAAAGACCAAACTTTGCCGACTGGCACTGGAGCGACGAAATTATGGAGAAACTCTATGGGAAAAACGCCACCGCCATTTTAGATGGTGAATATCTTGATTCGCTTGAAGGTTATGTAACATCCGATTTAAATTATCGCAGAGACCATTTTAAATACACAACCGTCCCGCTTGTGTTTGATACGGATTCAAAAAAACTTGCCTTATATAAGGGGCTTGCCGTGTTTGAAATTACAAAATGGGTTTCAGATAAAATGCGGAAAATGAATAAGCTCACCTTTGCCAATGGCGTTCCATACCGCTTCACATTCTTATGTCCGCTTTTAGATATAATGGGAACCGAAACAGACTGGAATCCAAATGGCAAGTGGAATCCCCCTCCTGATTCTCGTTTATGTTTATGGCGCTCTATGGCTGGCGCAAAACCATACCTTCTCCTTATGAATACTCGTTATGATGAATTCTCAACAAATCTGGTACGGAAATATTTTGATCGTTGCGCCTTCTACGGGTTTTATCCGAGTATGTTTAGCCACAATGCTGCGGAAAATCCGTACTGGCAAAATCCAAAATGGTATAACCGTGACCGGAAACTGTTTAAAAAATATATACCCGTGATAAAACGGGTCGCGGAATCTGGCTGGCAACCTATAACCGCGGCGCGGTGCAGCAATTCAAATATCCTCCTTGAAAGGTTTGGCGACTTCAGAGCAGGAAAGGTTTATATCACCGCATTCACTCCAGCATCCACTAAACAACAGGGCGAAATTGCAATTCACCAGAAAACCTACTCAATCTCCTCAATCACAGAAATCATTTCACAACAAAAGGTTCAACCGAATGGAAAAAACGTCTGGGGCATTGAGTTAAACCCTGAAAGCTGCGCCGTGTTTGAAGTGATTATTAAACCTTGATTACGATTTTTTCTTCCACTCCTCAATTTTCTTAATGAATGGTGCGGGACCGCCTTCGGTATAACCGACCTGACGTCCGATTTCTTTGCCATCGGCATCAAGCAGGATAAACGTCGGAAAACCTTTTACATCGTATTTTTGCTTTAATGCATTGTTGGCTTTCTTTAACTCTTCCGGCTGCGGCTTTTTCGCCGGAAAATCAAGTTCTACAAGGACAAGATTTTTCTCAGCATATTTTGCAAATTCATCCGTGCTTAAAACCTCTTTCTTAAACTTAATGCACCAGCCACACCAATCGGAGCCGGTGAAATCAATCAAAACAACTTTTTTCTCCTTTTTTGCCTGGTCAAGAGCCTTGTTCAGGTCGGTCAACCATTCCGCGGAAAATAATGAGAAAACGAATCCGAAAAGAGCCACAGTTAATATTAGTTTTTTCATATTTTAAAATTAATATAACTTTACCTTAATGTCAACAATGTTTGCTATTGATTTTCGGGATGAACAATCATCCCTCTTTAACTAACCGATCATCATTTATTGACGGTTTCAGACGATTTTTTATTCATAATATACTGGTGGATTGCGGCAGCCGCCTTTCTTGCGTCGCGCGATGCGTGGGCAACGAGGCTTGGACCGCGGACGATGTCGCCCCCCGCAAATACGCCCGGAACTGTCGTCATAAAATTTTCATCAACAACAATACCGCCCCATTCATTCCTTGCAATTTGCCCCATAAGTCCGGTTTTTGGCAGATCAACCGGGTCAAACCCGTAAGCGACAATGATTGCATCCACAGGAATTTCAAACTCGGAACCCGGAATCGGCACCGGTTTGCGTCTTCCGTGCTTATCCGGTTCTCCAAGTTGCATTTTAATGCACTTAACGGCGCGCGCCCAACCATCAGAATTTCCAAGCACCTCAATCGGGTTTGTAAGGAATAAAAATTTTGCCCCTTCTTCAACCGCATTTTTATATTCAGTCCTGCTGCCGGGCATATTTTCAAAATCGCGTCGGTAGATGCAGATTGTTTCAGTCGCGCCGCATCGTATTGCGGTTCTCAAACAATCCATTGCTGTATCGCCGCCCCCGAGCACAGCCACCCGTTTTTTAGCAACATCAATCTGGGGAATATCAAGTTTTAGATAAGAATTCTTTTGGACAAGAAATGTCAAAGCCTGATAAATACCCTTTAAATCCGAGCCCGGGACATCAAGTTTTCTGGCTTTTTGAGCGCCAATGGCAAGATAGACAGCGTCAAACTGTTGAACCAGGTCATCAAGCATTATATCGGTTCCTATTCTTACGCCGAGCCTGAATTTGACCCCCATTTTTTTAAGAATGTCAATGCGGCGCTGAATGACAGTTTTTTCAATTTTAAAAGCCGGTATACCATTCACGAGCAATCCGCCGGGAATTAATTGGGCTTCAAAAACCGTAACATCGTAGCCGCGCTTTGCGAGTTCATCGGCAGCCGTCAGACCGCCCGGTCCTGAACCGACCACGGCAACTTTAAATCCGTTCGGCGGCGCAGTCGCAGGAACCACTCCCCCGTGCTCAAACGCATACTCATTCAAAAACCTTTCTATTGCGCCAATCGGTATCGGGTCTCCAACTGAATTTAATATGCAAGCGCCTTCGCATAAAAATTCTTGCGGACAAAGCCGTCCGCAGATTTCTGGCAGATTGCTTGTTGATTGAGAGATTGCGGCTGCTTCAAGAAAATGACCTTCTGCGGTTAACGCAAGCCATTCAGGTATCCGATTTGACATTATGCACGCCTGAACGCAAGTCGGATTTGCACACTGAATGCAACGGCTTGCCTGCTCGCGAGCCGTCTGCTCATCAAAACAGGAATATACTTCAAAGAAGTCAGATATGCGGTCAAGAACTGAACGTTTCGGAGGCGGTTTCCACGGAACCCACTTCCACGAATATTTTGATTCATACCAGTTCATTTTCTAAAGAATATTAGCCATACAATCGCCAGCATCGGCAGCATATACGGCACTGTGTACTTGATAATATAGCCTAAAAATGTCGGAATGTGAATTTTTTGATGTTCGGCGATAGACTTAACCATAAAGTTTGGACCGTTGCCAATATAAGTGCAGGCTCCAAAGAAGACAGCACCAACACTAATAGATACTATAAAATTATTTAATGTCACATTACCAATTAAATACGCAATTTCAATTTCGTCAATAGTAACAGTTCCGTTTATTATGTCGGTTGCGTGATACTTTTGAAGCGCTATAAATGTCTGCCGCACAGGCTCTGAAACTGAGGCAAGGTCTGCGCCGTTTGTCTGGATAAGATGTTGAACCTGATTTATAACGTCCGGGCTAATTACCGCGCCAAAGACTGAACTTAAAAAGGTGAGATATGTTGGGGCGTTGTCAAGAAAACTTGAAAGAATGCCGGTTGACCAGAAATAAAATGCCGGGGTAGGCTTGCCGAGTTCGCCAGCGTGAATTTTTAGCCAGTCAAGAGCCGGTATCATAGTTGAAAAAATCCCGAAAAACAAGACTACGACCTCAATAATGGGGTGAAAATTGAACTGGTTTGATTTATGCACCTGACGATTTGTTGTAAAATATGAGCCAACGGCGGCGGCAATCATAATAATTTCTCTGAGGAAGATCGGCTTGTTGATAAACACCGCTCCGAGAATCATTCCAAGAAAGACAATATTATGCAATCCCTGAAACCTAAATTCATCTGGCGGTTCTGCCACGATATCGCGGACAGGTTTAGGCGCTTTAGAATAATTGCGTTTATCAAGCACGTAAAATATGCCGAGCAAAATCCCGATTCCAACAGCCCACATCTGCCAGCAATGTTCAATGACCCACCAGAACGGAATCCCTTTTAAATATCCAAGAAAAAGCGGCGGGTCGCCAATCGGCGTCAAGCACCCGCCAACATTTGAAACGATGAAAATAAAAAATACAATATGATAGGCGGTAATTCTGTATTTATTCATCCTTATCCAGGGGCGGATTAAAAGCATTGAAGCGCCTGTTGTTCCGAGCAGATTTGCTATCACGGCGCCAATAAATAGGAACAACACATTTTCGCCCGGCTTTGATTCGCCTTTTACATTAATATGGATTCCGCCAGATACAACAAACAATGAGCCGATTAACGCTATAAAACTTATATATTCGTGCCCCGTATGCAGGAGAGTTTGCTTTGCCGGCGAAGGTAAAATTACCAGATAATAAAATAATGTTATTGCGGCGAAGGCAAACGACACTTTTGGATAATGCTTTGACCACCACTGCGGACAGACAAGTGGCGCAAGCGCTATCATTCCTAGTAGCCCCACAAACGGCAATACCATCCAGATATTCGGTTCGTATCCCATAAAGAATAAAGTTAATAGTCAAACTCGGTTTCGGTCAAATGATTTGATAATAAGTTTGCTAAAAGCCCGGGCGTTGACGCCGAGATTGATTTTGAAACAGGTTAATGGCACTGTATTTTTGAGAGGAACGCAGTATTGAGAATGTGTGCTTTCTCAGTGCATCTCAGTTTTCTCTGTGGTTTGTTTTTTCACCGCGGAGGGCGCAAAGGAATACAGAGAAAGACGGTTATGTTTGACCCCTTCTGGGTAATAACGAATCTTGCACTCTTGCCACGCAGTCCAAAAAAAGTTAGACCCAGAAGAGGGGCTATTCTAATCAATGCATTGCTGGTTATAAAAATACTGTGATAAATTCAATTTTACCTCAAAATGCGCTTTTTTCTGAAATGTTAATTATTCAGGTTCTAATTGTTTGTAATTTTACCTTATAGATTTTTCTGGCAGTTCTTTTTTGATGCCTTCGTCTACTGGCATAAAGTCTTTTTTCAATCCTGTCTGTTTCATCAGTTTTTTAAGTTCGTTCTGGAGTTGTTTTAGAACATTTGAGTATTGCGGGTCGTTTATTAAGTTGTGGCGTTCTTCGGGGTCGTTTTTGATATTGTATAGTTCGGCTAAGTGTTTATCAGGCGAACCGTCACCGGTCGGGTAATGCATATATTTCCATTCTTCCGTTCTAACGCCTCGTATGTTTGGCGTATAGGGAAATTGCTTTTCATAATTATACTCGTAGAAGAATGATTTTCTCCAGTCAGGATCGCCTTGCTGGACAAGTTTTTTAAAAGATTTTCCGTGTATGTTTTTTAGCGGTTTAGCGTTGCAGAGGTCAAGGATTGATGGCGCGATGTCAACCGTGAGGACGAGTTGCTCAATAACTTTTGGATTGTTTATCGGTGTTAATCCCGGGTATCGCACGATGAGCGGAATTCGTATGCTTGGTTCGTGCATTGTTCGTTTATCCACCATTCCGTGTTCGCCGTTTAGCAAGCCGTTGTCTCCCATAAAGATGATGATTGTGTTATCAAGTTGCCCGAGTTTTTTGAGAGTGGAATAGAGCGCCCCAGTGCTATCGTCAACTGACAATATTGTTCCCCAGTAGGCGCGCGTCATTGCGGCAAAATCTTTTACCCCTTCGGGCGAAGTGTCCGGAAAATTTTTTCTCCATTCAAAAAGCGGTCCGTAAATGCCGTGCCAGGTTATGAGTCTGTCTTTTATCCATTGCGGCTTGCCTTCAAGGTTGAACGCGGTGTCGGGGTATTTGATTTGAACATTGTCAAAAATATTTGAGTATTTTGGTTCTGGTATATAGAAACTGTGCGGCGCTTTATGACCGAGCATAAGAAGAAATGGTTTATTATGGGGTTTATTTAGCCACTGTACAGCAAGGTCTGTAACGATATGGGTATAATAGCCGTCAAGGGTTTTCCTTTCGCCGTTTATGTTAAACTCTGTGCCGTAATATTTTCCCTGTCCTTTGTGTGTAACGAAATAATCAAACCCGGGGCGTCGTTCATCATTGTTTTCTCCCATATGCCATTTTCCGATATACGCGGTTTCATATCCTTCGTCGTGAAGGCGTGTTGCGAAACTCGGTATATTTGCCGGGAACTCGGTGAAGTTATCCATAACCTTATGCGAATGCGCATAAAGACCGCTCAGAATAGAGGCGCGGCTTGGCGAGCAGAGAGAGGTTGTGCAGAACGCGTTTGCGAATCTTACACCTTCATTTGCAAGACGGTCTATGTTCGGCGTTTTGAGATAGGAATGTCCGGCACAACTCATACAATCCCAGCGCAGATCGTCGCATAATATCACAACTACGTTTGGTCTTGTTCTGGTATTTTGCTGATTCTGAGCGGCAAAAATAATTGCTGTCCCGGCGATTAGCGCCAGAACAGAGAGGGCGAATTTATTTTTCATATTTACCTGTTAATCAAGCCGTTTAATGGCAATGTTTCTAAACATTACAGGGTCGTTGTGCCCTGCAAAACCGAAATGTCCGTATGTTCTATCTTTGCCCGGATGAGGGTTGTTGCCCATAAATTCTTTTACCTGAGAAAGGTCGCAATCAAGGATAACCGTGCCGTTGAGTTCAACTTTGATTTTTGAGCCGATTACGGTTACTTCTTCGTAATTCCACTGACCGACCGGTCGCAGATAGCCGCGATGCGCAGGCACCATACCATAAGCCGAGCCGTGATATTGTCTGGGGTCAAGTTTTGCATACTGAGGCGCCGTGTCATCAAGCACCTGAATCTCGCACATTCCAACATAAGCGGTATCGCCTTGACCGGGATATCGGATTGCAAGGCCGTTATTGCCGCCGGGCGGCAGTTTGATTTCGAGCCTTACGATAAAATTTGTGTATTCTTCTTTTGTATAAATTGTGCCGCCTTTTCCAGGTTTGCAGACGATTGCGCCGTCGCGCACCTCGTAATTATCTATCGGTCCAGCCCAGCCTTCAAAATCTTTTCCGTTAAATATAGATGTAAACCCGTCGTCAGAGCCGCGAAGGGTTTTATTAGCCTCTTCTGCCGAGATTTCTCTTATAAATATGTTGCGCCATCGGATTTCACCCCCGTGGGTCTGGAGCTGGATCGGTCCTTCTGGCGGGATCGGGAGTTTGCGGTTGAAATAGTTTTCCATTATAGCGTTGTTCACCACGAGTTTATCATTTAGATAAACGGTTGTGCGGCTGCCGAGTTGAATAATGCGGAAGTGATTCCATTCGCCGAATGGTTTATCTGCAAGAACAAGCGGGTCTTTCCCAGGCGCGCCGGGAGAATTATTCCACAAACCGCCGGAGCCTTTGTTTGCGCCAATGCTGAATTTTGCCTCCTCGGTGTAATCCCAGATTTGCACCTGCGGGCAGCCTTTAAGATATATTCCGCTGTCTGCTTTAGGAACGGTTTTGTAATCAACAAGCAGTTCAAAATCTCTGAAATTTTGCTCTGTCGTAAGATACAGGCCGTTGCCGTCATTAATTAGTTCGCCGTTTTCAACTCGCCAGTGTTTTGCAATATCGGCAAGGCTTGTTTCCTTTTTCTTTTTTAGTTCATCGGGCGGAAGAGCCATCCATTTGCGCGGGTCTTCAGTGCTTGCGCCCCACCAGCCTGAAAGGTCTTTGCCATTAAACAAGGCTTTAAACCCAGGCGGCGGTTCATTCAGAGCCGCGTATAGACAATAAATAAGAGTGGTTAAAACAAGAAGTCCGATTGCAAATTTTTTTGATATAAGTGTTTTCATAAAAATTTTTATAATTTAGACGGTCGTGAATTTCAATAAATTTAAAATAAAACACAGTCTAATCAGGAATAGTTTTTATATGAATTAAAATCAGGGTTAAGGAAAAATATAAACCAAATCCTATCTGGGAATAGATGGATTCTTTCAACTGAATTAAATTTTTTCATATAGAAAAACGTCTGAATTTTGAGAAGAAAATGATGTTGTAATTGCTTGCTTGATAAGAGGCAATTTTTATATGATGAGGTATAGCCTGCGGAATGGTGAACTTGTCTTTAAGGGTCGGCTCGCCCGGGGCGATGTCCGAGGAAAGGTTTTGGGCTGGTTATTTCAAGCGCAGGTTTAAACTATTAAGAAGATGACTACACGATTGTTAAAACTTCTATGCATTGCGTCTGCGGTAGTGGTTGGTTTATCAGCCTGCCAGACAAGCTCGCCAAAACCAACAAAAACGGCGTCTGAGAAAAAAGTCGCCGGGAAGTCCGATGAAAAGGCTTCCGCTCCGAAGCCAAAATATAACACCCAGTTTGACAAAGAGTTTAAGGAGATATTTGATCTTGCTTCTAAAAACAGATGGGATGACGCGATGGAGAAAGTCAAAGCGCTTGAACAAAAAGCGCCCAATGATGAGCAGGTAATTCGGGTTAAAAGTTGGGTTGAAAAACAGAGAAATGCTTATCTTGAAAGAAATGTTGAAGACAAAATTCGCGAGATTGACGCAAAGAATTCATCTTTCAATCCCAGTATAATTGATGTATTTACAGAGAACAAGGATAGAGGACTGCAGCCAAGAAAAGATATCCGCGACGCGATTCAGAAGATTGAGTCCGAGCCGTATATACCGGAATCTTTTGGCAAAAAGGTTTACAGCACAAACCGGTTGTTTGATATTGAATCGCCAGAGGGGAAAATGGCAAAGATTTTAAACAAGGAGATATCTGTTCATCTGGATAATGTTACGCTTGAGGCGATTATTTTTAATATCGGTCAGGCTGAAGGCATAAACTTTGTTGCTGATAAATCAATTCCCGCATTTAAGCAGACATTGAGCGTCAATATGGATAAGGTAAAACTCGGAGAGTTTCTGAAATATGTTGCGAGGAATTTAGATGTGCAGTTTCAGGTTGGCGAAGATTTGATATGGATTATTGACGGAAAAGACCCGAAGAAATTGATGGAAGAGACGCGGTTTTACAAACTAAGACACGGTTTTATAATACCGGCGCAGTTTGGACCCGACCAGGTGACAAAGACTGTAACAGCCGCTGGGAATGTTGTTACTACAATAGAAAAACAGGATTTTATCAGGTTTGTCAACGACAACGCGCCGCCAATACCCGCAATTGAACGGGCGATAACAAATTTTTTCACCGGCTCTAAATATTTCATTGACTATGAGCGAAACATCATAGTTGCGCGCGGAACCCGAGAACAATTAGAAGTTATGGATAAGATTGTTCAGGAGTTTGACAAACCGTTGCAACAGGTCTTGATTGAGGCGCGTTTCATCACAGTGACTGAGGCGGCGTTTTTACAACTCGGAGCAATGTGGGAGACCGGCAGACCAGTGCGCGGCGGAAGAACTCCACAGGATTATACCGGTTTAGGGACATTTTCAGGACTTGAAAATGATTATAGCGCGGGAATTCAAAAAACCTGGACAAACATTTTCCCAAAGATTCTCGGGCAATCCGATTTAACGGCTACATTGACCGCCCTGCAACAGAGCGGCGAGAGCCAGACCTTGAGCGCGCCGCGGCTAACGCTCGTCAATAATCTGCCGGCGATGATAAGCGACGGCAAAATTCAATATTATTACGAGCAATACACTGTAAAGCAGACAATCGGTCAATATATAACGGCGTCAAGTCTTGTGCCTGAAGGCAAGCCGACAAAGATAACCTCTGGCGTCTCGCTGTATGTGGTTGCAAGCGTCGGCGGGGATGGGAAGACAATCCTGCTCGCGATAAATCCAAAGGTTAATCAGGACGTTGAAATGAAAACCTTCGCTACCGTGCGGGATGTGTCCGGTTCATTTGAAATCAAACTTCCCGAATCCCGAACACAGGAACTTGCAACGCGCGTGCTTGTAAAATCAGGTCAAACAGTTGTAATGGGCGGAGTGCTTGAAAGAGAGCAGCGAAAGTTCGTTGAGTCGGTGCCAATTCTTGGAAATATACCGATAATAGGAGCGGCTTTTAGAAGGCGCACCGAGTATAACAAACCGCGATATCTGCTCGTGTTTGTGACAGCGACGCTCCTTAATGAAAATGGCGAAATGGTTATTCCAGCCGAACAGACATCTACACCGACAAAAACAACCCCTTAATCTGCCGTGGCATCAATCAATAAACAATTCCCTTATTTGTTCGGTCTGCCGGTGTTGCCGGCAAGGCGCGTAATTGCCATTGACGCCGGCTCGCGCAACATTAAGCTCGTTTTGGCTCAGAAGTTCTTAAATCGGGTCTGCTTTCTTCGCCGTGAGGTAATTGAATTGCCGGAATACCTTGATGGAAGCAATTTATCTGAATCCACAATCAAACAGGAACTATCAAGCGCAATTGAATCGCTCGGACATTATCCAGTTGCAATATCTTTGCCGCAACACCTAACATTATCGCAGGTTATTGACCTGCCTCCGGCGGCTGAAAGCGATGTTGTTAGATTAATTCAAGGCGAGGCTCATAGAATTGCGGGATTGAGCCAGACAAAAATAATCTGGGACTACTCGCCGTTAAAACCTTATGGCAAACACAACCACGCCTTCTGGGTTACGCTTTCACAGGAAGAACAGGTGATTAAGACGATTGAAGGTTTTGAAATTGAACGGGAAGAGGTCTGCGGCGTTACCTCTGTCGGAAACGCATTGATAACATCTTACCTGCATAAATTTCCAGAAACCGTTTCCACAGTGCTCGTCGAATTAGGAATGCGCAGCACTACTGTGGCTGTTCTTTATGAAGGGCAGGGGGTCTATGCCACAAGTTTTGCATTAGGAATAGAACTTTTCGCAGAATCACTGGCAACATCCTTAGGTTGTTCTATTCAAGAGGCTATTGACAGTATCATCTTTAAAAAGGATTTATTTTTCGGTAACGACAGGTCTGAAGTCTATTGCTCAGTGGTTGACGGATGGCTTCAGGAACTTTACAGAATTATTGGCGAATGGCTGTCGGACCACTCAGAACTTAGACTGGATTTGCAGTCGTTTCAATTCGTTTTGTGCGGTGGCGGCGCAAATCAGCCGGGATTTATTGATTATTTGAATAAAAAGCCCGGCAGCCCGCATTTTATGCAATGGCATAGCAATGACGATGATAATGAAAAAGAGTTCCCGCCAGGATTTTTCGCGGTAGCCGAAGGAGTGGCATTGCAGGCGCTTGCCGCAGCGGCGCAATCGGCTTCGCTTTTACCGGAGGAATTGAAATCTGCATGGCAAAAACAGAAAATTGCAAATGTTATCCAATCGGTTTGTATTTTGCTGGTTTTCATTCTTATCTTTATGCTCGGCATTGGCACCTGGAAAACCGTTTACGCCGCAAGGCAAAAGGCGGCTCTCCGTTCTGAAATTGAGTATGGATTAAAACTGGCAAACCAGCTGGAGAAAACCAGAGATGACATTTTGAAGAATTATGAAAAAATCCGCGCAGCGCTGCAACGGAAACAGAGCGCCGTTGACACCGTTCAAACGCTTGAATTAATCGCCCAATCCCGTTCAAATAAACCGATGTGGTTCGTGCTTTTTGCCGATGAACAGACATATTTTAGCGCGCCTCCAATTACCCTCACAAATGAACCGCCGCAGACAAATGTTATGGTCTTTATCGGACCGCAGTTGCCTGCCGCTGAATTGACCGCGACTAATAAAGTCGCCGTTCGCCCGGGGTTCGTCGCCGAAGTATGCATCCCGGAAGAAGGCGAGACAATGCGCAAAACCTTAAGCCAGCTCGTTACCGCGCTTAAACAGGATTCGCGGTTTAAAAACGTTGATACCATTCCAAATGAACAACGTCGCTTGTTAGCTGACGCGAGAACAATTTTGCCGGAAAAACACTTCGCGATTTTTATGGAACTTGCAACAAACGAATTTCAGCCATTAATAACAACAAATGAAACAACGGCAAGTGCCGCGCAGCCAGCCACGGTTCCGGCAGGGGCGATAATTGCCCCCGATAAACCTATTGTTAAACCTGCGCCGCCCATTGAAAAAAGATGAAAATGAATTTACTTGAATGATTAAGGCAAAGAGATGATTGCAACAAAAAAATACAGACACTTGCAGAAGACATTGCTCGTAATAACAGTGTTGCTGCTATTTTATACATTTGCCATCTACATTCCTCTTCGCAACTGGGTTGAATCTGCCAACAGACCAATAGAAAACAGCTGGAAAGAATTGATTAAAAAATTCCCTTTAAGCCTCAATAACGAGGGAGTAAATTTAAAACCGCTTGAAGAGAGTTTAAAGACACTTGAAGAAACCCGCGCGAGGCTCGAATCGCTCAAGCTTAACATCGCGCAACAAACGTCTTTTCCTAAAGAAGTCCTTGAAAAATTGAAACAGCCGTTTCAACTTGTGGATTATCAGAATGAACGGCAGTTAAGGCAGGAAGAGTTGCAAGCGGCGGCTTCTTCAAACAACGTTACAATATACCCGGGCGTGCTTGTAAATTATCCGGAATACTCATCCGACCTTAAAAACCCGGAACTTTTATGGGCATATCTTGCGATGACTCAGGAGGCTTTATTAACTGCTGTGGATTGCCACATAGTCTCTATAAATTCTCTTAATGTTAAACCCGTTCGCTCCCTGAATTACGACGAGAAAACAAACGCCCTTCCTACTGAAATTAACTTCAGACTCTCAATTTCAGGCAGCAGCCATTCAATTTTGAAATTTTTAACGCTCCTTCCTCAAAAACACAATGCAGGGGATTCAAAAGAAATTTCTATAAAATTAAACAAGCCAGAACTGTATATCGACCGCATACTCCTTAAAAAAGAGGGGATTGACGAGCCGGATATGGTAATGGCTGACCTGAGGATTTGTGGATTTGTATTTTTAAAATAAAAAACTATGAGCCGTGTTGAGTTAACAGAATTTTTTAAGGAACTTGAAAAGAGCCACACAATGCTCTACGGCTTGCTCGTTCTCCTTGTGATTTTATTATTCGTAATAATAAATCAACTCTTTAAAGCGCCGGATGTAATGAATATGCCATCGGCAAGGTTAAAACCGCAAACAGAATTAATACCGATAAAAAGCGCGGAAAAAATTGCCCTTTTAAATTTAAAAGGTTATACGCCAGAGTATTTAAAGACAAACATAGTCAGCCCGTTTTTTACCGACAGATTCAAACCGCAGCCACCACAGACAAACGCCCCGCCGCCTCCGCCGCCACCTCCACCGCCGCCACAGTTCTTTAAAATCTATGTTAAATACGCGGGAATGATTGAAAACTCCTCAGGCATCAAAAAAGCCTTTTTCCTCGTAAATTCCAACCTCGTTACGGTAACAAACGGTATGACGGTTTATACTAATATTCTGGTTGTGAACGATTTTAATCCTAAACAGGCTGTGTTAACCTGTATTGATAAGACAAATGTCCTTTTGTTTAACAAAGAATGCGAACTGGATATTCCAATTAAAAGATAATGGCAGAAGAGATAATGGAAAATCAGAAAAGAGACGTTGCCGACGTTTTATTTGAGGCAGGAAAGATTAACGCAAAGCAACTTGAACAGGTGCGTCGGCACCAAGCCAGAGTCAATCAGCCGCAACACCGTCTGCTTGTTGAATTAAACTTTGCGACAGAGGAAGATACCTATCGCGCTCTGGCTCAATTGAACAACCTCCCCTATATTGATTTATCCAGCGCCGATATCCCGCAGGAGGTGTTGAATTCAGTTCCGTTAAAATTGATCTTTCATTACCGTATGGTCCCGGTTTCTGTTCAAGCAGACACCTTAACTGTCGCGTTGAGCGAACCGCTCAAACAACTTGAATTAGGAAATTTGCGGCTTGTCCTTAAGAAAAAATTAAAAACGGTGATTGCTTCGCCAAGCGCAATTCATAATTTTTTAAAAAATAAATTCGGATTAGGCGCCGCAACGATTGAAAAATTAAGACAGGAAAAGGGCGGCAGTCAATCTACCGATGAGATAATTTTTGACGTTAAACCTGTAACCGAGAATACGCAAACGGTTGACCCGACAATTGCCGATTTCGTTGACCAGATTATTCTCGAAGCGCTTCGTTTGCAGGCTACCGATATTCACATTGAGCCCTACGGCGCTTCAATCCGTTTGCGATACAGAATTGATGGTCTAATGCAGCCAATACCGCTTCCGTCGGGTCTGCGTCAGTTCTATAATCCCATCGTTTCCCGCCTGAAAATAATGGCTGGTCTTGATATTTCCGAACGACGGCTGCCGCAGGACGGCAGAATAGCAATGAAACTCGGCAATGAAGATTATGATCTGCGCGTATCAGTCATACCAACAAAATTTGGCGAAGCTATCTGTTTGCGAATACTCGGCAGACAGAGCCTTTTTAGAGACCTTAGTCAATTGGGAATGGAACAATGGCAGGAGGCGATATTCTCAGAATTAACAAAACTTTCTCAGGGAATGGTTTTAATTACAGGACCGACCGGCAGCGGAAAAACAACCACATTATACGCCGCGCTCGCCCACGCAAATGATGAAACAAGAAAAATAATCACTATTGAAGACCCGGTTGAATATAGGCTTGAAGGAATTCAGCAAATCCAGGTTCACGAGGATATCGGATTGACATTTTCAGCCGGACTTCGCGCCGTGTTAAGACACGACCCGGATGTTGTCCTCATCGGCGAGATTCGCGACAATGAAACCGCGGAAATCGCCATCAGAGCCGCCCAGACAGGTCACCTTGTGTTTTCAACGCTCCATACCAACGATAGCATAAGCGCTGTAACACGACTTATGGATATGAAAATTGACCCGTATTTAATCGGTTCTTCGCTCGTATGCAGCATTGCCCAGAGACTTGCCCGTCGCGTTTGCAAACATTGCCAGCAACCGGACACAACTCTTACAGAAAAATTTCGCAAAGAGATGGCTTCGGTTTTAAATATCCCGATTGAACAGGTTTGCGCATTCAAAGGAAGCGGCTGTGTTGAGTGCAATTATCAGGGCTGCCGCGGCAGGGTTGCGCTTTACGAGTTCTTCATCGTTACAGATGAAATTGCCGATTTGATTGAGCCCGGCGTCAAAACCAATGAATTGCGCAAAGCGGCGCGGGCACAGGGATGGCGTTCGCTCCGTGAACATGGCTGGAAAAAAGTTCAGGAAGGAATTATCCCAGCAGCCGAACAACAAAGATTGACCCATAAAATTTTACCCCAGCCAATAGATTGATTTATATAAAGTTAACTGGTAAAAATAATGTTATGGAAACGTTATTAAAATTGTTAAGAGACAATCCAAATTTGACAATTGACGAGTTGTCCCGCTTGCTCAATATCCCGAAAGAAACAGTTGAGGAGAAGATTAAGACGCTTAAAAAAGAGGGCGTTGTTCTCGGCTACCGCGCCGTGCTTAACGAAGAAAAACTCGGCATAGATTTAGTCAGGGCATTGATAGAGGTTAAAATCACTCCAGAACGCGGTGGCGGATTTGACCGCCTCGCCGAGCGGATCGCAAAGTATGATGAGGTTCGCTCCTGTTATCTTATGAGCGGCGCGTACGACCTGATGGTTATTGTTGAAGGAGACAATCTAAAAGATGTCGCGCGGTTTGTTTCAGAAAAATTAGCCACAATCCCAGGCGTAATCTCCACAGCGACCCACTTTATGCTCAAACCTTATAAAGAACAGGGAATTTTGATGAAACCTGAAGCCGAAAACGAGCGACTTCAGATAACTCCTTAAACCGTCTGGCTGCAGCAGCCGCATTGCCATTATGGATACCGGTGAGCCAAAAAAGAACTGGACAGTTGCAGCAGCCGTCGCGCTGCTACGATGGGGACTCGGGCTGCTGTTCTTATTCGCTTCGCTCGGAAAATTTTATTATCAGGGCAAATGGAGTTTTGAAAACGCAAAATGGTTCGTCACCGGTTACCTCCTTGAAGACAAAATGCGCGAATCATTTTTTCCGAAATGGTTAATCTCCGCTTACGGCTATGCCCTGCCATATTTTGAAATCACAATCGCTCTATTATTGCTCTTAGGAATTGCGCGAGACCAAGTTTTGTTCATCGCCGGGTTGCTCATCATTACACTTACCATTGGGGCAATGCAGACAAAAGATTACACCGTTGTCCTTGAAAACTTTTTCTATCTATTTATATGCGCAACATTGCTATTTGCTTCCAGATATGACCTGTGGATTTTGCGTCCGTGCAAGAGAGAAAAGAAAAACGGCGATTGTATTGAATGACGGTGGCGCCGCTACCATCCCGTGACGCGAGTCACCGCAGTCCAAAAATGTTAGACCTCTTCGGTGTCTGTTCTATTGCATACATAGTTTTTAAGAAATTTTGACAAATCTAATTTTGCCCTAAAATTACGGTATTTTCCCAAAATGCTCAAGACTTAGAGATCAATCCCTGAATCATTAGCATTGAACTTAGTATTTGATTTTGAAACCGATTAAAATACAACGTTATTTAATCGTATAAATCCAATAGTCTAAAATCAATTTTCATCAACCCCAATGGGGTTAAATATTAGTAACCACCTGTGAAACAGGTGGAAGGTGAATGCTCATCAAGTAACTATTCCTCAACCCTGACGGGGTTGAACATTAACAACGACTTATAAAACAGATACTATTGGACAACTAACCTTGAGGAAAGATACCAAATCTGTGATTAAATCACATTTGTTGTTCTGGTATTATTTCTTAGCGTTTGTGTTATCTAACCTCACAAAGCGGTGTCGCGACTACTGACGTAGTCTTGCCACCGCGCTCCAAAACCGTAGCCCAAAAGATGTTCATCTCCTTCGGGGGCTCTTCCAACCAGTGAGCTGTTGAAATAATTTCGCAAATTCAATTTCACCAAAAAACGCGCTTTTCACTTAAATGCTAATAATTCAGAAAACCACTCTCTTTCTTTCAATTGATTGGCATTTTTTAAAAACTGATTGTAGAATTGCGTAAAATTATAAATCTAAAGCGGGTAAATAGTTTATGGCGTTTGATGCTTTAAAAAATGCGATAAAAGGCAATTTTTCTAAATACGGACTTTTCATCGTTCTTGTAATTTTATGCGCAATCCTTTCTGTGGCGACGCCGAATTTTTTTACTGTCAATAACCTTCTTATCGTCGCGAAACAGATTTCCATAAACGGCATTCTTGCGGTTGGTGTAACTTATGTTTTATTAACCGGCGGGGTTGACCTTTCATTAGGCTCGGTTGTCGCCCTGACTGGCGTTGTATCAGCATTGTTTGCAAAAGGAGAAAACAGTTCTTTAATCACCCCGCTTTTTATCGGGATTTTTGCCGGAACAGTATGCGGCTTTTTAAATGGATTAATCGTAGGAAAGGGCAGGGTTGCGCCGTTCATTGCGACATTGGGAATGATGACGGTTGCTCGCGGCGCCGCGCTGGTAATTAGCGGCGGAAGACCTGTAACAGGTCTAAATCCCGGCTTTATGGTTATTGGCGGCGGCGAGATTTTTAGAATCCCGATACCAGTTCTAATTTTAGCTGTTACTGCCACAGTTTCAGCAGTTATCCTCAAATACACCCCAGCAGGACGCCATATTTATGCCGTAGGAGATAGCGAACTTGCCGCGCGAGTCTGCGGAATTAACATCGTTCGGGTCAAACTTTTCGCCTATACAATTTGCGGCGCGTTCGCGGGGCTTGCCGGCGTTGTTCTTGCATCAAGAATTACTGCCGGTCAGCCAAACGCCGGAATCGCTTATGAACTGGACGCCATAGCCGCTGTGGTTATTGGCGGCACGAGCCTTTCGGGCGGTGTTGGCGGAATTGGCGGAACAATTCTCGGAGCCCTGCTTATGGGAATTATAAATAATGGACTTGACCTGCTTAACATTTCTTCCTATTACCAGCAAATTATAAAAGGCATTATAATAATTGGCGCTGTCTGGATGGACACAGCCACAAATAAATGGCGGCTCTTCCAGTCATCGCGATAATTAACAATCAAAAAGAAAGCATTTACCGATGAAATCAAAAATTATTTTTTTGCTGTTCGGATGTTTATTCCTCACCGGATTTTTCTCCGCCTGCAAAAAGCCTCAAACCGCGGAAACCGCGCCAGCGTCCGGCGAAAAACAGATAACTATCGGGATTTCGTTGCTCAATCTATCAAGCGAATTCATCGTTATGCTGGACAAGGCGATGAGGGAAAAAGCAGATGAATTGAAGGTAAAACTTATTGTAAATGATGCCCAGCGCAACGCAGAACGTCAGGTTCAACAGGTTGAAAGTTTTATCGCCCAGCGCGTTGACGCAATTATCCTGAATCCGTGCGAGGTTGACGCAAGTTCTCCAGCAGTGCTCAAAGCCAGAGCCGCTGGAATTCCAATCATCAATGTCAATTCAGAAACCCGCGATGAGCCAACTGCGTTTGTGGGGTCAAAAGATGAAGAATCAGGCAAAATCGCAATGGAGTACATTGCTAAACGGTTAAATGGAAAAGGCAACATCGTTATTATGCAAGGTTTTATGGGACAAGCCGCTCAATTAAAACGTGACGAAGGGGCAAAAGAGGTTCTTAAAAAATTTCCGGAAATCAAACTACTTGCCCAGCAAACTGCAGAATGGGACAGGGCAAAGGCGGTAAGCCTTATGGAAAACTGGATTCAATCCTATGGTAATAAAATAAATGCCGTGTTTGCCCAGAATGATGAAATGGCTATGGGCGCGCTGCTCGCCCTTGAACAGGCAAAGATGAAAAGCAATGTTATAGTCGTCGGAATTGACGCTATTGCAGACGCCTTAAAAGCCGTCAAAGAAGGCAGGCTTGACGCAACGGTATTTCAAGATGCAAAAGGTCAGGGACATACAGCGGTTGAAGTAGCGGTTAAAATTGTAAGAAAACAACCCTACGATAAAGAAACTTACATTCCTTTTAAATTAGTGACAAAAGAAAACATTGACCAGTTTTTGAAAAATTAACTTTGAATTCCGTAGTCGCTTTTTATGCTGCCAATCGTCAAAGAAAACCTTGAATTCATCTATGGAAAAAGCGCCGCGGAAACGATTCTTGCCAGATTGCAAACAATCGTTGAAAAATACCGTCCTCCCATTGAAAAGATTTATCAGGAAAAATCAAAAAACAGACCGGGCGCAACGGCGGAATTAAACGAAAAAACGGTTTTTTTAATAACTTACCCTGACCAGATTCGTTCAGAGTTTTGCAAGCCGTTAGAAGTTTTACGCAATGTTGCGGATAAATATGCCAGAGACCTTATCAACACAATCCATATCCTCCCTTTTTATCCCTATTCATCCGATGACGGATTTTCCGTGATTGATTATTATTCCGTGAATCCAGAATTCGGCGACTGGTCTGACATTGAAAAGCTGGCTCAAGAGTATGATTTAATGTTTGACGCGGTAATCAATCATATCTCATCAAAAAGCCTCTGGTTTCAAGAATATCTGCGGGGAAACCCTGAATATAAAGATTTCTTTATAGAAATTGACGACGATGGATTTGATTTTTCAAATGTGTTTCGCCCCCGCGCATTGCCGCTGCTAACAGAATTTGAAACCGCGCAGGGGCGCAAAAAAATCTGGACAACTTTTAGCGCCGACCAGATAGATTTAAACTACAAAAATCCGGAGGTCTTGTTAAAAGTAATTGACCTGTTGCTCTTTTATGCATCAAAAGGGGCATCGTTTATCAGGCTTGACGCAATAGCGTTTCTGTGGAAACAGAGCGGCACAACCTGCGTCAGCCTCCAGCAAACACATAAAATTGTCCAGATTTTTAGGGCTATTCTTGATTACGCTGCCCCTTTTGTGAAAATTATTACCGAGACAAATTTACCGCATTCGGAAAACATTTCTTATTTCGGGCAGGGCGCAATCAGAGAGGCTGACCTTGTTTACAACTTTCCTCTGCCACCGCTTGTCCTATTCACTTTATTGAGCAAAGATGCCACAAAATTAACACGCTGGGTTGAGTCTCATTCATTAGAACGGCAGGAAAAGAAAAAGGTCTGTTACCTGAATTTTCTCGCCTCCCACGACGGAATCGGAGTTACCCCTGTCTCCACAATTTTAGATAAAAGCGAATTAGACCTGCTTATTCAGCAAACCCTTAACCGCGGCGGGTTCGTCTCCTATAAATCGCTCCCGGATGGGGCAAAAGCGCCTTATGAATTGAATATCAATTACCTGGACGCATTGAGCGATGGCTTTAACAATATTGAACAGGATATCAATAAATTCATTGCCGCTCATTCAATTATGCTCTCCCTGTCCGGAACGCCTGCGGTTTACTTTCATTCGCTTTTCGGATCGCAAGGAGACAGAGATGCCGCCATAAAATCCGGCATTTTTAGAAGAATAAACCGACAGAAATTATACCTTGAACAATTCATTCAACAGATGGATGACCAGTGCTCAATAAGACAAAAAGTCTATCAAAAATTAAGCCTCTTGCTTCATACCAGACGCCAGATTAGCGCCTTCAACCCTTATGGAAAACAGACCGCAATTGACGCCGGAAAAGAAAACTTTGTCCTGTTGCGACAATCACCATCAGGCGATTCAACACTAATCGCAATTACAAACATCTCCGGAAAGAAAAATAAATTTGAAATAACCCTTCCTAGGGAATATATTAATACAATATGGAAATCTGTTTTTTCACTCAAGGAATATAGGGTTAAGTCCGATTTAAAATTAAAGCGCGAGATAAACGCTTATGAAACAGACTGGCTCCAAAAAATCTTGGGTTAAGGAACAAAAAATGCTATAATATAAGCAGAACTAAAAATGATATGGATTTTGAGAAAATACGACACAGTGAGGGGACAAAGTGGCTCTAAAGATGGTCGCTGGACAAATAGCAATAGATGAAGCATTTTATATTGAGAAAACTGTAAAACTACTATGAGTGAAGAACTAAATAATTTAACGCCGAGGGCACAGCAAGTGCTTGCGCTTGCGCGTAAAGAAGCCGACAGGTTTAACCACAACTTTATCGGTACAGAACATATTTTGCTCGGTTTAATCAAACTCGGTCAGGGTGTCGCGGTCAATGTTTTGCAAAAGATGGGGGTTGATCTGCAAGCTGTCAGAATGGAGGTTGAAAAAATCGTTGGCACAGGCCCAGACCAAAAAGTTATGGGCGATATTCCATTTACTCCAAGAGTAAGAAAAGTCCTTGCCTTTGCCGCAAAAGAAGCCCGTGCGCTTAATCATACCTATATCGGCACCGAACATATTCTCCTTGGATTGTTGCGCGAAGGCGAAGGCGTAGCCGCCCGCGTTTTGAAAAACCTTGACGTTGATCTTGAAAAAACCCGCCAGGAAATTTTAAAAGAGATTGATCCAAATCTTGAATCTTCCTCATTTGAAGAATCTCCCCAGCAGATGCCCGAAGGACCGGAAAAACTCGGACACGAGCGAAAAGGCGAGATAAAAACGCCGGCATTAAAGGCATTTGGACGCGACTTAACTGAACTTGCCCGCAGAGGCGAACTTGACCCGGTAATTGGCAGAAAGGCAGAGATTGAACGGGTAATCCAGATTTTGTGCCGTAGAACAAAAAACAACCCGGTTTTGCTCGGCGAGGCTGGTGTTGGAAAAACCGCTATTGTTGAAGGTCTTGCGCAGGAAATAGCGCGCGGCAATGTTCCCGAACTGCTTCGCGATAAACGAATTATCACACTTGACCTCGCATTGATGGTGGCAGGAACAAAATATCGCGGGCAATTTGAAGAGCGCATAAAAGCGGTAATGGAAGAAATCCGCAGGGCAAAAAACGTGATACTCTTCATTGACGAGTTGCACACAATCGTCGGCGCAGGTTCAGCAGAAGGAACAATGGATGCCTCTAACATAATAAAACCCGCACTTAGCCGTGGCGAGATGCAATGCATCGGCGCAACGACTATGAATGAATACAGAAAATATATTGAAAAAGACGCCGCCCTTGAACGGAGATTCCAGTGCGTTAAAGTTGAAGCCCCGTCTGTCGACGACGCTATCGCCATACTCAAAGGCTTGAGACCAAAATATGAGGAACATCATAAAGCGGAAATAACCGATAAAGCAATTGAAGCCGCCGTAAGACTTTCAGATAGATATATCACCGACAGATTTCTCCCGGACAAAGCAATAGATGTTATGGACGAAGCCGGCGCCCGCTGCCGCATTAACGCAATGACGCATCCGCCGGAAGTCAAAGATTTAGAAGCCGAGATTGAAAAAATAAAGCAGGAAAAAGAAGTCGCAATCAAGCAGCAAAATTATGAAAAAGCCGCTGCTATGCGCGATAAAGAAAAACAGGCTAAACAAAAATTAGAAGCAATTCTTAATGAGTGGAAAGAAGGACGGGAAGAAAAACGGGTTCTTGTTGACGAAGAAGATATTTTACAGGTCGTCTCCAAATGGACAGGCATCCCGCTCCAGAGAATGGAGCAGGGCGAGGCGCAAAAACTGCTCCGCCTTGAAGAAGAAATGTCAAAAGTTGTCGTGGGACAAAGCGAAGCCGTCTCCGCCATTTGCAAGGCTTTAAGACGTTCAAGGGCTGACCTTAAAGACCCGAAACGTCCCATCGGCGCCTTCGCATTATTAGGACCAACAGGCGTCGGCAAAACCTTGCTCGCAAAATGCCTTGCAGAATCTATGTTCGGCGATTCCCGAGCCCTCATACAGCTTGATATGAGCGAATATATGGAAAAATTCACCGTATCAAGGCTCGTCGGCTCTCCCCCGGGTTACGTCGGTTATGAAGAAGGCGGTCAGTTAACCGAACAAGTCAGACGCCGACCTTACTCAGTGGTCCTCTTTGACGAAATTGAAAAGGCTCACCCCGACGTAATGAATATGCTTTTGCAAATACTTGAAGAAGGCAAATTGACAGATAGCCTCGGCAGAGTGGTCAACTTTAGAAATACCATCGTTTTAATGACGTCAAACGTCGGCGCCGATACCATCAAAAAACAATCCACACTCGGCTTCTCGCCAATCTCAGACGAGAGTTCTTACGAGAAAATGCGCGAGAAAATCCTTGATGAGGCAAAGAAACTCTTTAGACCGGAGTTTTTAAACCGGCTTGACGACATCATTGTCTTCAGGTCACTTACAAAACCCGACCTCATTCAAATCTTGCAGCTTGAAGTCAATAAGGTTGCCGAACGGTTGAAACCTCGCAATATCGCCCTCATACTTGATGACAAAGCAAAAGATTTCCTTGTGGAAAAAGGCTATGACCCAACCTACGGCGCAAGACCGATGAGACGCGCTGTTGAAAAATACCTCGAAGACCCGCTTGCGGAAGAAATCCTCAAAGGGACATTCGTGGACAACGAACCGATCACAGTAACCGTTGAAAACGATAAAATCGTATTCAAACAGGTGCCCTCTTCCGAAAAAGCGCTTACTCAAACATAAGCCGATTGTCAACCAACCCGGCATCGCCGTGCCAGCAACCGGCAGCGCTCCATAATTATTTATCAATAGGCAAGACAGACCTAGAATGGGATAAACATTTTCGGACTGCAAGGGCAAGACCGCGGAAGCTGTCGCAACACCGCTTTGTAAGGTTAAATAACAATAAATCAAAGAAATGATCCCAGAATTGAAACGTAAATCTTTTCGTTGTTTTAGATTATTATTCTAAACTAAATGTAAGACTTATGAAAAGCCCCCCGCAATGGGCAAATATAATTGCCTTTCTCTGTGCCGCTCTGCGCGCTCCGTGGTGAAAAAATAAACCACAGAGAAGAGGGAAATATACAGAGAGACCGCACTTTCTCAATATTGCGTTCCTCTCAAAAATGCCGTTCTATTTCACTCCACTTCAAAATCAATTACCGAATGCAATGCTAATGATTCAGGAATTCGAAAATATTTAAAAAAAATGCTTGCAAAAGTTGTTGAAGATAAAGAGAATATTCTCAATTAAAAGCCCCACCCTTTGGCGCGGTAGAATTGCTGGTGGCAATTTGACATCTTGCCTGCTTGTTTATCGGCACCACGCTACGGGTGGGGCAAAGTAAAGCCCCAACTTAACTCCCATTAAAATATACCCTAAAATTTCTATAAAGTTTCGGCCACTGGCGCATTTTTTATTCTCTCTCTTCCCCCCAACAATCTTTACCAGCCCATCAATGTAATCGCACCAGTGGCCGTGCCCACAACTCCCAAACCAACCATGCCAGTGCTTAGTCGGAACCAACCAACTATTCACATAGCAATTATTTATTAGCAATATTTATGCCAAATCATAATTATAATACTTTTTACCCGCTGAATTTTGATTAAAGATTCGTCTTTTTTTCTCAAATCATTATTTATAAACAACAATTCCGGCATCCGAGATTTAATTAAAACTCTTTCTTAGCTTAAATCTCATTTTAAACTATGCCGTTAATCATTATTCGCGCTGTTTTCACGCATCTCTGTGTCAAATTAATCGCTGTTTATTCATAACGATGCGCTGTATACTTTGTCTAATCTTATTAAACAAGATAACGGCGCGATTTTGTGAAAAATTTGAAAATTCATAACTTTTTACCCCGCAGTTATGCAAACGGTCCAGGAGCGCGGGCGGTGATATGGATGCAGGGCTGCTCACTGGGATGTCCGGGGTGTTATAATCCCCAGACCCATTCTCCGGATGGCGGGAGGTTAGTCTCAATGGAAGAATTACGGGATAACATTGTAAAGTTGGGAAATTCAATTGAGGGTATTACTATCAGCGGAGGCGAACCGCTCGAGCAAGCCGCCCCACTATCCCGATTTTTAAAATTAATCAAAACAGAGACAAGACTTTCGGTTATTCTTTTCACGGGCTACGAATGGAAGGAGCTGGAAGATGTTCTGTCTGGAAATAACCATCCGAAAACCATCAAGTTAAATCATGAAAAGGAAGCGCTTCAAGAGATTTTAAATTCCATTGATGTCTTGATTGCCGGTCGGTTTATACAGTCTAAACGGCTTGCCAGAGACCTGCGCGGGTCTTCAAACAAAACCTTTCATTTTTTCACAACCCGTTATACATCAAAGGATTTTGAATCTGTTCCAGAGGCTGAAATTGTTATTACACCTGATGGTAAATTACTAATAAGCGGAATTAATCCCCCGAATATAACTCTTTGATTATAAGATTCTTGCCTCGTTCTTGTAATAAACTTTCCTATTTTTTATACTTGTTGAGTTCTGCGGTTGCCTTTTTTCTTAAATCCGCAATAGCGTTATTGTCCGGAACAGTGTTATCCAGCGGAACGAATTTCCAGTTATTAGAATTAAAATTTCCGAGAGCCTGTTTTGTAATCGCGATGTAGGGGGATTTATTTGTTTCTAAGTTTATAACAAGAAGGTCGCGCAATTCTTTTAAATTGTTGGTGTTAAACAGAGATTTTGTAAATGCAAGTCCATCAATATTTTTGGGAACAGTGGCATCTGTTAGTTCAAGAATGGTTGGAACGATATCAAAGGTATAAAGCAGGCTGCTATTGGCGCCGTGTCTGCAATTATTGCCATAGATAAAAGTCGGCGCGCGGAACAATCTCTCAAAATCTTTTGAAAGTTCATTATTGCCGCCATTATTTAAAGAAAAATCCATATCCTGAATAGAGGTAAAAATCAGGATCGTTTTATCGGAGATTTTATAAAACTCAAGGTATTCAAATATTTTTCCGAGATGTTCATCTATTAATTTTAACAGTTGTTTTCTATTGTTGGTGACGGAAGTTTCTGCCGTCAGGGCGCGATTAGTATTTGTGCCGGACAAATTAAGGGTTTTTCCGGGCAGATTAGATGGGAGGTATAAGAAGAAAGGGTATTCGCGATAGACCCTGATAAAATTTGTGGTTGTCCGCAAGAACCAATTCTGGGCTAAAGTGATTTGCTGACCGCCGCTATTTTCTGCCAATTCCCATTTTTTATCGTTTCTCCAGAGGTAAGGCGGATAATGATTAGTAGCCTCATTATCTGTCAAATAACCGAACCACTGGTCAAAACCTTTTCTGGTCGGGTCTATTCCTAAAGCCCATTTGCCGAGTATTCCTGTTTTATAGTCGGCGGATTTCAGGAGTTGAGGCAGAGTCTGGAACTGTGGGGATAAATCGCCTGATTCAGTCAGTGGCTTCCTTATAGTATGAACTCCAGTGAGCAATGCCGCTCTATTTTGTTTAGCATTTGAATCGGGTGAATAGACGCGCGAAAAAAACAAACCTTCAGTGGCTACTTTGTTAATATTCTTAAACTCATCCTTTTCTTTTAAAACGATTTCAAGGTCTGCGCTGGTAAAGTCCTCAGCGGCAAATAAGATTATATTTGGTTTTCCGTAAGTCCCTTTTGGCTGGAGCCGTCGCAATGGTTGAGAATAAACCGTTATACTTAAACAAAGCAGTAAAACAACCGTAAACCACAGGATTGCCGCGTTTTTATGTCTGTTTTTGACCATAGCTAAGTTTGCTTAAAAATCGTATTTTTCAAAAACCTTTTGGTTGGTTGATTTGTTTAAAAACGATGGTTTTAAAGGCGCTGAGCGGGATATTTATATCGCCGAACATTGGGCTTGTAGCGACTAAATGGTCTCCTTCCCATCTCTGGATTTTTAATGTCAGCGATCCTGTTCTGTTCATTGTTGCTGAAACTTCGTCAATTTTTCTTAAAACCGGGTCTCTTCCGATTACAGACAAGGAGACCTGACTTACCCTGCTAATGGGGATTTCCATACTGCCGACTTGAGTTTGAACCACGATTTTCTCATTTTTGTATTCCTTAATAGTTCCAGTTACAGAGTCGTTGTTAAGAAGTCGGATGTAATCGCTCTTTGAATTATCAATATGGTTTGTTGGCATTTCTGTTCTGCCGTCCCATTGAGAGACTGTTATATTGCTTATTTTTAATGGCGAGGAGAGTTGATTTACAAATCTGATGCAGGTGCCGGTGCCGCCAAATTCTCCTGGATCAACCCATTGTTTTACAAGCATGCCGTCAATGTAAAGGTAAATTGTTTTTGCGGGTTTATTAACACGGATAGTTATTCTGGCGCTTGTTTTTCTGTCTATATTCGGTAGAAATGCAATACCCATTGAATTGAGCGGCACTCCTTTTTTGATCAACATCAGGTTTGCGGTATTGAAATTAATCTGAAGGCTGTAAAACGCGCCAAAATCCGGCAGAGTATCTTTTTCGGAAAGCTGAATGGGGTATAGTGTGCTTGCGTAAAGGGCGATTGCCATTGATAGATAATTTTGCCAGGCGATATCAAATTCAATGGTTGCTGTGTCTGGCAGTTTAAGGTCTTTTGCGATTGAGCCGGACTCTGTAGTAATAAAAGCCCCGTTGCTGTATTTCCAACCCGATGGCTTGGCGTCTGGCAATGGTGAACTGCTAACTGTCCAGCCATCTAAACTTGTAGGTCCTTGATAAACGATAGTTGGATTTGGAACAATCGGGATAAACGAATCTATCCGTTTGCGAGGTATTGAAATTTTTCCGTAAAATTGTGTCCCTAAAACCATCTCTTTTTCATTAAAAGAAATTAAATCTCCCTCGAGTTCATCAAGATTAATCAGTTTAACCTTGCAGGGATTTTTCATAGAGAAGGGAGGAACAGGGTGTTCGGCAAACTCAATTTTTACAATTTTGTCCAGCGGAATCGCGGTATTGCCCTCAATATATTTATTCTTTAAAACCACTCCCTTTGATGAATCTATAGAAAGTATCGCGCCGCACAGTTTGTCGCTGTTAATCAACCAGACAGAATCGTCCTGCGGCTGGGCTGCAAATAGAGCAACGGAGATAAAAACGGTTAGCAACAAAGTTGCATAAGCCGCGATTTTCAAATTATTTCCAGACAATCTTTTCATTATCAATGTTAAATAAACCGTCTTTTATCATATCAGTCAACACGCCACTTGAACAAATCTGTTTTTGATATAGGATTATTATTTTGTTTATTTGAGGTGTTTTTAATGAGAATAAAAATGAGAAAAAATTGGGCAGCATTATTTGATCTGGATGGGGTGGTTATTGACAGTTCCGAGCCGCATCGCTTTGCGTGGGACATACTTGCGCAACGCGAGGGGAGGGTCTGTCCGCAGGGTTTTTTCCCGAAGAGTTTCGGTATGAAAAACGAACGGGTAATTCCTGAACTTTTAAAATGGACCAACGACCCGCAAGAAATTAATCGGCTTTCATTAGAAAAAGAGGCTATTTATCGCGAATTAATTAGCAAAAACGGGATTAAAACAATTCCTGGAGTCATTGACTGGATAAAAAAGTTAGATGAAAATTCAATCGCGCGGGCAATCGCCTCATCCACTATAAAAGTCAATATTGATTGCGCTTTAAACATACTCGGCATTGGGAAGTATTTTCAGGCTATTGTTTCCGGTGAGGATGTAAAGAAGGGGAAACCGGAGCCGGAGGTTTTTTTGCTTGCCGCGCAACGGCTTGGAAGAGAGCCGAAAGATTGCGTTGTATTTGAAGACGCGCATGTTGGCATTGAAGCGGGATTGCGGGCAGGAATGAAAGTTGTAGCGCTTGCCACAACGCATCCGAAACAGACCTTAAAAGACGCGCACCTTGTCGTAACCGATTTCAGAGAATTGACATTAGCCGATATTGAAGCGTTGTTTTAACTGAATTATTCAACCCGCAAAGATTCAATGAGATTGCCTTTCAGTGCATATCTGGAGGCTACTGCTGTCCATATATATCCCGAGATTAACGACAATATCAAAAATAATACTATAAACCCCGCAGGAAGTGTGCGGGATAGACCGGCAAGAGCCGGAGCAACGGCAATCAACGCGGAAACAACGCCAATACTCATTCCGATTAAAATCAAAAATAGATGTTCTATAATAACCATTTTCCTGACAGCCTGTTTGAGAAAACCGATAGCAAGGAGAATCGCTAACTCGTTTTGTCGCTCAAAAACATTTCGTATTAGAATTATAGCGACGCCAATAATTCCGAGTAAAATGCCTAAACCGCCGAGCGTCTGGAACGCCCCGATATAGGTATTTTGAACGGCATTGAACTGGGCAAGCCTTCGGAGAGTAGGCGTAAGTTCGAGTCCATAGTCCGAAAATGCCCGCGAAAGAGTCTGCGCGGCTTTTTCAATGTTTTGTTTCTCAACATCAATCAGAAAAAATTGATAACCGTCCTGCGACGGAAATAATTTTTTGAAGGCGGATTCGTTAATGATAAGGTCTCCCTGCAAAATTGAGTTGTCCAAACCTGCAACTATTTTCAATTTAAACGGACGCCCGAATTCATCCTCGTAATCAATTGTGTCGCCGATTTTCTTCCCGATAGACCACTGGATTGAGGCTGAATCTCCAATGGCGGGAATTTCAGGAATTGCTTTGGTTTCTCTTTTGTCCGCTGACGCATTGCCGATAGGTTGATCAGACTCAAGTAATTCCCAGCCGTTTGAACCTATATAACCCTCCGGCAACATAGAGAAAGAGAAACGACCCTCCATTTTGCGCCAGTCAACGCCAAGGATTCTCGGCCTCTGAACCTTTGCAAGATTTAGACAACTTGCCTCGTCTCCAGATTTAACTCTGAATTGAACAAATCTCGGATTTCCAGCCTCTTCTTTATCAATGCCATAAGCGGCGAGTCCCTCTTTGGTATTTAAATCCTTGATAATCGGGATGGACGACTCGCCTATTAATTTAAACCCGCCCACTCCAGACTGTGGAGAATCCGGATTTTTGCCCTCATCAAGTCTGAATATGCTGATTGAAATAATTATGAAAAATCCGCAGGCTAAAATTCCTGCTGTTAAAAAACTCCGGTTCGGATTCCTTGCCGACGAGCGAAGAGCAATTTCAAAAATGCTTGGGGATTGAGATTGGTTTGATGAAATTATTCTTAAAATTGATGGCAATCCGAAGAGCGAGCCGATTAAAAGAAGCGCCCCAGAGATAAAAAATCCGAATGCGTTTGTAGTTTGTTTGCTTAATACCAGATAAGCCGCCTCGCCAATCCCGAGCCCGACAAGCAGCGAAGCGATTATGAAACCGGCGGAAAACTTTTTTACTAAAACCGCCAGTCTGTTTTTATTCTCTCTTGAAATATTTGAACTAATACGGGAGCCGTCTGCGGCAAAAACAGCGCGGATGGTTGATTTCTGCAATTTTTTCAACGTGAATCCGATAACAAGCAGACAGGAGAGAATAGTTGAAACCGCGCCGATTAAAGCGCTCAAAGGTTCATATTTAAAGAGCCATAAATTAACTCCCGCAATTGCCTCGCTCCAGATAGTAGAAAGACCCAGCAACATCATCTTCGCGTAGAATCCGCCTAACACAACTCCGATGATAGAGGATGGAATAATTACAAGAGCCGCCTCGCTTAAGAATATTTTTCTTACCATTGAACCGTTAAACCCGATGGCAAAATAGGTCGCGATCTCGGACAGCCGCCGTTCAATATTCAGATGGAATAGGAGCGTCATAAGCATTAGCGCTGCGATAATGAGAAAGAAACTGAATCCCAAGAACAGACTGGCAAAATCCTGCGAGTTTGAAGCGGAATTAATCGCGTTTTTCCTCAACGGAATAAAAGAAAATCCGAATGCGGCTGGAGAACATTCTTTTATTAAATCGTTTGAAAATCGGGTTAAAATTGAATCATCTCGCGCGTGCGGTTTTATTCTGTAGCGCAGAGCGGTAAGGTCTCCGAATCTGTTTGACCACATTTTTTTAGCAGCCGTCAATTTTACAAATGCCTTTGGCGTTCCGCGAAAATCGCGCCAGTAGTCATCGTCCTTCTTCCTGAATTTATAGACGAGCGGGAAACCTAAATTCCAATCCTGAGTGGACTCCGCTTTGGCAAGACCGGGGATTTCGGGCAACAATGTTCTATCCGACCAGGGCAAGAGAAGCGGAACGACCTGCGCCACCCTGAAGCGGTTTGTCTCCTCTTTTAAATTGGAAAGGGACTCCGGCAGATAATACTGAACCTGTATAAAGTCGCCAACCTTTGCGTCAAGGTCTTCCGCTAACCATTGATTGATAACTATTTCGTCGTCTTTTAATTCCGGACCTACCAACGGCGGCATAGCGCCGGCTATCAATGAATAAGGTGTCTGGTTTTGATTGAACTTAATGAGGTTTGCAAGATAGGTAAGAATCTTCACAGGATTAGTATCTATAAGACTGTTCCATTTTGCCGAATCAACAAGTCGTTCTGCGGCATCTATTACCCCTGATTCAAGAAACACACGCCTGCTCCTTATCTCTATTACATCAGCAACAGGAGACCAGACCTCAATCTGGCAATCGTCCGCTGTAAGCGCCTCTTTTAAAGCCGTATCAAGAAACCGGGTGTCAACGGTTTTATTCATTCCGCACAATAGCAGATTTGCCTTGCCGCTCATATCCGCCGCTTTTGCAAGTTCTTCATAATGAACAAATAGGTTAAGTGGCGGAATTTGACTCATCTGCAAACTGAAATTGCCCATCTCATTATCAGGGACAATAAAATGAATCCGCAATCGCAGACCGACAAAGGCGCTTTCCTGCAATGTCAGCGGGAGTTCGAAGGAAAGAAACGACGGCTTTTTAACGCGCGCTATAATTTCGTCTCCTATCACAATATGAAGCTGGTCTGCAAGGGCTTTATTAATAACAGCAGAGCCGGGTGGCATATTTGAAAAAACAGGAGCGTATGATTCTGAGAAAAAATCCGATTTAACACCGAAGACATTCACTTTATTGGCGCGGAACGAATTATCTGATTTTGACACCGAGCCTGAAAGCGAGATTGCTGATATCACTTTGATATTAATATCGCCTGTTAAGATTGATGATAAACGGGTAGAAAATCGCTTCTGAAGGTCAAAGTTAAACGAACGGTCAGCAGCCGGTAGCGCAAAAGTCGCCCATCCAATTCGATTGAGCGCAATATGAAGCAAACTCCATCTGATTGAGTCGCCAACAAACAACGCCCCGGTTATTATTGACGAACCGACAGCAACCACCGCAAAAATGCCGAGATACGATTTTAAATAATATTTTAAATTATAAAGGACTAACTTTGTTAACGTTATCCTGTTCATAAGTGTGGTTATTTTTGTTGAGACAAATTTCCGTCGCGCAATGAATAAACCTTTTGCATCCTGCCAGCCAGTTCAAGCCAGTGAGTTGCGACAACGAGTGTAACGTTTTCTTCTTTGTTTAATTCAACCAGCAAATCGGCAAGCGAGAGGGCGGAATTTTGGTCAAGGGCGCCTGTAGGTTCATCGGCAAGGAGCAGGCTAGGGGCGTTTATCAGCGCCCTGACAACGGCAACCCGCTGGCGTTCTCCTCCGGAAAGTTCAGACGGCTTATGATTTATTCTGTTTTCAAGACCGACCCGTTTTAGCAACCGCATTGCCCGTTCAGAACATTTTTTAATATATGCGGCGTCCTGAGTGGCAATGGCAGGCAATATCACATTTTCATAAGCGCTGCATTGGGGTAGCAAATGATGAAACTGAAAAACAAAACCGATTTTTTTATTTCTTATTTTTGCAAGCTCGTTCTCGCCAAGAGTGTTGATATCCTCCCCATCAACTAACACCCGTCCGGAATCGGGTTTATCCAAAGCGCCGATTAAATTTAATAAGGTGCTTTTCCCTGAACCGGATTGACCGATAATTCCTATTGATTCGCCCTGTTTAACAACCAGATTTATACCTTTAAGCACGAGCAGCGGCGGGGAGTTTGCAGAGATTAAATACGATTTGCGGACATCCTCCAGAACAAGAACGTTATTTCCATTTTGTTGCATAATTCTATTTTGACATAAAACCGAAAAAATATAAACCCCAATGGTTTGTTTTTTATTAGGGATCATTTTTGAAGATGTTAATAATCAGCAAATTTAAACAATTGCGTGTTGGAATGAAATGAATAAGAGCTATCAATGGCAATTGAAGTCAGGAAATTTCGCGCCGACAGATGATTGTTATAATATCTTGCTCTGCTGCTTCTAAGTAATGGCGGTAGTACCACTGCCCGGTAGTCAGGTTTAAGACAAATTATTAAAAACTCTTCTTGAAATCTTAACGCGGTTTTGAAAAATTAACTGCGTATGGGACATATTAAATTGCACATACCCGGACCGGTTGAAGTGAGCGAAAAGACATTTAAGGCGCTCTGCACGCCGATGATTGGGCATCGGAGTCAGGCGTTTAAAGACCTCTACGCCCGCATTCAACCCAAGTTACAGCAATTATTGTATACCAAGCAGCTCGTCTACCTGAGCACATCCTCCGCTTGGGGAGTGATGGAAGGCGCGATAAGAAATCTGGTTTCAAAGAGAGTGCTGAACTGTATGTGCGGGGCGTTTTCGGATAAGTGGCACGATGTTTCAAAACGGTGCGGAAAAGAGGCAGAGCCGTTGCAATTTGAATGGGGCTCGGCGGTCAAACCGGAAGAAATAGATAAGAAACTCGCCACAGGAAAATTTGACGCTCTCACAGTGATTCACAACGAGACATCTACCGGCGTGATGAGTCCGATTTATGAGATTGCTCAATTAAAGAAAAAATATCCGGATGTTATGTTCATTGTTGACGCTGTAAGTTCAATGACAGCGGTAAAACTTGAATTTGACGCGCTTGGGATTGATGTTTTGCTTGCCGGTTCGCAAAAGGCTCTTGCTCTGCCGCCGGGACTGACCATTTTTGTCTGTTCTCAAGCGGCGTTGCAAAAGGCGGCAACTATGAAAGACAGAGGCTACTATTTTGATTTTGTTGAATTTCAAAAGAATGCCGAACAGAATATGACGCCGAGCACGCCGTGTATACCGCATATTTTCGCGCTTGAATCAAAACTTGAAGATATTTTCACCGAAGGTCTTGAAGCAAGATTTGCGCGTCATAAAAAACTTGCTCAAATGACCCGCGATTGGGCGGCAAAACATGGGTTCACACTCTTTCCGGAAAAGGGTTACGAGTCTGTCACGTTAACCTGTATAAACAACGGGGCAAAACCGGGCGGCAGGGTTGTTGATGTTCCAAAACTTCAGAAACTGGTAAAAGACCAGGGATTTCTGATTGATGGCGGATATGGCAAAATCAAAGGGACAACTTTTAGAATCTCAAATATGGGAGATGAAACCGAAGAGAGTATGAACCGCCTCTATGCGGCGCTTGATAACGCGATGAAACAACTATAAAACAGAGATTAATCAAACCTTCCCGTTTAACTCGGGAAGGTTTTTTTTATTCTGTTATTTCATAAATTTTATTATCAAGCGCAAATTCAATAGCCGCGCCTAAACCGAGCCATTTTGATATGAATGGCTTTTTATTTATAAGGTCAAAATATTCGTCGCTGCCGAATTTAATTTTTATCCGTTCAACATTTTCTTTTGACAGCGCTTCAGAATCTATCCATTTTCCTGAATTGAAACAGAATGTCTTGCCAGCCAGATATTTTATTGCGCTTGCGGTATTAGAAGATTGAGATGAGCCGATATTCTCCGAACCAGTGATGGCAATTCGTTCTTGGACTGCCCGCGCTGATGGTTTTGCGGCGCGCATAGCGTCAGCCATACCGACATTTAGCGCAACCTCGGGTGAATCGGCAAGTTTTAAACTCTGATACGAGCGCGCTCCTGCAACAGCCGACATCCCCGTTTTTGACCTGCTTAAATCTCTATAGTAGTCGCCCAGCTCCCGTCGCGCCAGAGAATCTTCTTCTTGCGAGAATCTGAACAATCTCTGCTCTGCGGCTACACTCCGTCTTGATTCATCTTCAATAATTAAATATGCGGTGTAGGGGGTAACGACGCCGTATTTTCTGGCAAGTTCAACAATCTCGTCCTTTAATTCTTTGTTTTCGCCGTTCAGGCGAATTTCATCCAGCAAAAATCCGATCCGCCGCACAGCCCATAACCGCGGCAAAAAATCGTAGTCAGTCGCTCTGTCCCCGAATTTGCAATTATAAGTAAAGAGCCGTCTCTGTTTGCCAGCAGTGCCCTCTATGCGGATTTCTCCTTCTGCGGAATTTGCATAACGACCGACAATTACCATCTGGTCGCCTTTAAATATATCTGGCAACGGCGACGGATATATCTTTGAGACTTTTGCCTGTTCTGGAAAAGTAATCTTAATCCCCGCAAGCACCGGCTCTTTTATCTTTGAAAAGAACGAAGAGACTTTAACCTCTATGTCCTCCTCTGGCATTATATACTGGCTGCTCGCCCGCGTCTGGCTGGTTATTTTATCAAGCAGGTGGGTGTTGACATCTGTTCCAATGCCGAAGCAGAAGATTCGGGCGTTGAGCTTATTATTTTTTGCGACGTTGGTTAATATCTGGTCTTCATCAGTCACTCCGACGGTTGGGACGCCATCTGTCAAAAAAACGACGACAAAAAGCCGTGATGTATCATCTGGCGCAATAGAAAGCGCGGCGCGCAATGCGTCGTCAATCGCAGTTCCGCCAGTGGACTTGATATCCGCAATGAATTTTTCAGCCCGCTCTATATTTTGCTTTGTAGCGCTATGCAGACCGGAAAATAACCGGTCTAAATCGGTTGAAAACCGTATAATTTCAAATCTATCTTTTTCATCCAGATTCGCTACGCAAAATCTGAGCGCCCTTTTTGCCTGCTCCAATTTTGCCCCTGCCATAGAACCTGATGAGTCAAGAACAAAAACCACATCTTTCGGCAACACCTCTCCCTCTTTTATATCAACCGATGGAGAGACAAGCATAAGAAAATAACCGTCTTCATCTTTCTTTTTAAAAGTCATCAATTTCAGACCGAATTCGCCTTCTTGTTGTGAAAAGAAAAGTTGAAAATCCGACTCCGGTCTGACGTTTGATTCTTCATAAGCTATTGTTGCCCGTTTCTCTCCGCTCCGTTTGATCTCAACTTTATGAGTTGGCGAATAGATTGATTTTATCGGGGCAGAAGACTTTAAATCTATTTTCAGGCTTATATTTTTTATTAACGAAGATGAATATTTTCCTGCCCGCAGCGGCAGAGTAAAATTAATCAAGCCGGAATCTGATTTTAGAAGTTGGGAGTAAGAGACCGTGATTCGCTTTTTAGAATTAGGTTCTATCGGAAAGATGCGGACTTTGAACAAGCCATCTTCTGCAAATTCAAGCAGAGCCGGGTCGCGGAGTTTCCGAACAATCTCCTCATAGATGTCGCGCGCCTTTTTTGATTCAAGCAACTCCGCTTCCACCTTCTTGCCGTCGATCTCCATACTGAATTTATCAATTGTCGCGCCTTTTGGAATCGGCAGAATAAATGTCCCTTCAAGGCGAGCGGGATTTGGATTATAAAACTCCTGTTCAATCCTTGTTGTTGCGTATTGGTCGTCAATAGTTGTCTCTGTTTTAACAAGATTAAGTTCAAGCGGAGCCCATACAATCGGACGCTGCGGTATAGGAGGTCTCGGTGGCGGTATTGGAGGGATTATCGGCGGCTTGCGCCAGAAATCGGGGGCGTGCGCAATTATTAGCCCGGCTCCAAGCACTTCTGAAGCGCAAATAACCAGAACAAAAATCGCTGCTATCAATCGTTTCATACATCCTGTTTGACGGAAATAAAATCAACTTTACTCCCTATGTTTTTGACCTGAACTATGAATAGGATAATGAAAGAGAGGTTTTGTGAATATAGATATGTCAAAATATTTTTTTGAGAGGACCGCGATGGTATTGAACTACGATTCTTATGTGTTTTATATGGTTTCTTTTTTTCACTGCAGAGAACAGAGAGATACATAGAGAAATCTGACTTTCTCAATATTGCGTTCCTCTCAAATATAGTGTTCTATTTCACTCCGTTTTAAAATAAAATACCAAGTTCAATGCTAATGATTCAGGTTTGAGTATTGTTTGACACAGTGCTTGCTTGACTTTATAGAGGATATCTATCAAATTTGCTTGTTTATGGCAGAAAAGAAGACAAACGATTTAATGGAAAAAATAGTGTCGCTCTGCAAGCGACGCGGATTTATCTACCAGTCCAGCGAGATTTACGGCGGTATTAATGGATTCTGGGATTACGGTCCGCTTGGCGCGGAGTTAAAGCGGAATGTTCGCGAGCGATGGTGGAAGGCGATGACACAGCAACGGGACGATATTGTCGGGCTTGACGCAACCATCATTATGCATCCGAAGGTTTGGGAGGCGAGCGGACACGTTAGCACATTTGCAGACCCGATGAGCACCTGCAAGGTCTGCAAGAAACTCATACGAGCCGATCAGGTGTGGGAGATGATTGAAGAATCGGAGTGGGGGAAGGCGTTGAATGGATTTATGAGCGACGGCGCGTTTGACTCCGATAAATTGCTCCAGTGGGCTCACCATCGCGGGCATCGCATTGCGCCCGGACTTGCCATTGTAAAAAATCCGGATGTCGTCGTTAATGCGTTGAAAACGGCAATCGCATCAAAAAAGGATTTAACAAAACAGGAGATTCTTAAAATCCTTGCCACAGACCCAAATGCAAACACGGGGCTGGTTATCCCCTGTCCTTATTGCGGCGGCGAGTTGACCGAGCCGCGTATGTTTAACTTGATGTTCAAGACGCACGTCGGTCCGGTGGCTGATGAAGAGAATGTGGCTTATTTAAGACCGGAAACCGCTCAGGCAATATTCGTTCAATTTAAAAATATCCTTGAAACCTCGCGTCAAAAAGTGCCATTCGGGATTTGTCAAATTGGAAAGGCGTTCAGGAATGAAGTTACCCCGCGAAATTTTACCTTCCGTTCTCGCGAGTTTGAACAGATGGAACTTGAATTTTTTATCCGACCCGACGAGGTTGTGGAGAAACTCGCCGGACGGGTTGCAAAATATGGCGATGGGACAGACCTTTCAACCCCGCAGCAGGACTGGGGCTGGGAGATGTGGCATCGCCACTGGGTTGAAGAGCGTGTAAAATGGTATGAATCAATAGGGCTCAGTCGCGATTTTCTTGATTTATACTGGCAGAAGAGAGAAGAACTCGCCCACTACGCAAGAGCCTGCGTTGATATTTTATACAAGTTTCCATTCGGAACTCAGGAACTTGAAGGAATTGCGGCGCGCGGGGACTTTGACCTTTCTCAACATCAAAAATTCAGCGGCAAATCAATGGAGTATTTTGATGACGAGGCAAGGGCTAAATATATACCGCACGTTATTGAACCGAGCGCTGGCGTGGACAGGCTTGTTCTGGCGCTTATCTGCAACGCCTATAGTGAAGATGAAGTGCCAGATGAAAGCGGAAAGCCAGAACAGCGGGTCGTATTAAGATTTCATCCGCGAATTGCTCCGTTTAAGGTCGGCGTCTTCCCGCTCCTTAAAAACAAACCGCAACTTGTCCAGAAGGCAAAAGAGATTCGGGAAATGTTGCGTCCGTTTATGTCTGTCTTTTACGACGAAGCCGGGGCAATCGGCAGACGTTATCGCCGTCAGGATGAGGCAGGCACGCCTTTCGGAGTAACCATAGACTTTGACACAATCGGCGAGAATGGCGGCGCCCTAAAAGATACCGTTACCGTGCGAGACCGCGATACGACAAAGCAAGAAAGGGTTGGCGTTAGCGAACTTATTCCGTATTTAATGGAAAAGATTAGATAATATCATAACCTAACTATTCGGAATATTTATCGCCCCGCGCTTGCGGGGCGATTTTATTTTAACCGCCTTTAGAGATGAGCGGGGCTACATCAGCGGCAAGCGCTCCTGATGTAGCCCCGTAAAAACTTGCAGGTATTAATAAACTATGCGGCAAGGGCGCGGTTAATCCGCTCTATTGCCTCGTCAATCTCGGCTCTGCTCTTAAATCCAATTACAATTGCATCCAGTTCTTTCGTAGCCATAGCAAACCGGATAGATTTTTCTCTATCTTCAGGATTTGTAAAATCGCCGTTCCCGATAATTTTCATTCCAATGATTCCCCGTCCTTTTGCGCGCATCGTCTTTATCTGCTCAAGCACAGGATTAATATCGTTTCCTGATTTATTCCAGGTCTGTTCAGTCCCATCTATATGTTTAGCCTGCGGATTTATTCTAACAAGGTGAACCTCTGTCCAGGAAGATTCGGTCGCTGTCTTGAGCGCTGGAAGACTGTGGCAGGAAACTCCTTTTGATAATATCCATTTCTTTTCCTTTGCCTCGTCAAATGCGTCCATAATCCGTTTAAATTCGTCCGTCCACTGGTCTTTTACCATACAATGGATGAGCAGCGCGTCAATGTAATCTGTGTTGAATGTCTTTCTGTGGTCATCAATGGTTTTGAGAACATCATCGGGCTTTCCGGGCACTTTTGAAAGAATAAACAATTTTTCTCTTGGCAGACCTTTGATTGCATCGCCAATCCAGCCAAATGTTCTATACGCCTGCGCGCAGTCAAAATACCTTATCCCTCTATCATAAGCGTAATGTATGAGATTTATGAATTCTTCTTTTCCAAGATTGTATTGCACATTTCCGCTGTTTGAACCTGTGCCAAAACCGAGCCTTGATAATTTAAGCCCGGTTTTTCCAAGGGTTACAATATCTGTTGCAGTTCGCTTTTGAGCGGCTGCGGGAGATTCAATCCCCGCAGATACAATAACTGTTCCGGCAACCGCGGTGGTTGCCTTGATGAATTGACGACGGGTTATAGCGAGATTTTTAATCATATTTTCCTCCAAAGGTTAAGGATGGACAGACCCTGTTTGCAAAACAGCCACGTTTAGCCTTTAAGCCAGTTTTATATTTTGCAAACGGAATCATTTTAATTAAAATGCACCATCAAGTTCAATAATTCCAGTGAAAAAGATAAAATAGCCGCCAATTTATGAAGAAATTAGGAATATAAATATCGCTGAAAATATTTATCAGGAATAATAATATTGTTCAAGTTTTGAGGGGAATTTGCAGCCGGTGCAAACTGAATCGGAATTTTCGCAAAAATTTTTTACTATCTGGATAATACCCTGCTGCATTGCGGCGGTCTGCGCAATTTCTTGCAAGGCGCCGAATAATCTTTTTCTTGCTAATTTCAACAATGCGTTATCCTGAGAGGGCTTCCATTTAAGATAAAATTCAATAACCCGGTTCTCCGTCTCGCGGTCAAAGTTTTCCCTTGATACAGCAAGCAACCAGGGCAGAACAACATTTATCGCTATATCAGTCGCCCGGTCGGCTCCGATTAATGGTTGCGCCGAGGCGGTCTTTTTTGACCTGACAGAATAGTGCCAGTTCCAGAACGGGTCTTCTTGCGGCGTAAGAATATTTAAAAATGATTCCTCCATCGTTGCTGTGGTGGCGGTTTTTAACCAGTTAAGAAACTCATTGTGGAGACTGTTTTCAAAAAGCCATCGCGCGGCAAGGGCAAGTCTTCTGTGGGGATGGTTCGCGGGTCGCGTCCCGGAAAGTCTCCAGATTGTCCCCGGCAGGACAAATTCATTAAATGCCTCTTGCTCCCGCCACCAGTAATCCCAGAGCGTTTTCAGACGGGAATCGTTTTCCGGCTCAATATAGGTAAGTTCAGCGGGTAAAAGCCCGCTCAATCCAAAAAGCCGCGCCTCCAGTTGCAACGGTTCTTCCAAACTGTGGTTTAAAATGATTGGACGCAACTCGCCAAGACATTGAAAAGCCCAGATATTGTTTTTATAACCTAACGCCCGAAAAAGCAGTTCCCACAATGCCTGTTCAAAACTTGACTCCCGGGCGCGGGCAACAACTTGCAGGCTTTTCTGTTCAAGCCTGAAAAGAGCGGCTTCTTCAAGAAACTTTTTTCGCCGTTCATCCGTATAATTTTTAAAATATTTTGAACAAACCCCTTCAAGCGTCGCTGGAAATTGCTCGGCAATGTCAATTCCGACAGTGTCTTCTAAAATCGCAAGGGGCGATTCAAGAAACCTCTTTAACGGCATTACCGGCATTGAATTTTCAGACCCCTCCGGCGATTCCCAGACCACCTGCAAAACAACCTTTGAATAGTCAGGATTATTATAATGAGAATGCGACTTCCAGTCCGAGACTTTTGAATCAATCTCAACATCTCCTTGAATCGGCTTTTCACTGCCAAATTGGATTATCGCATTCTTAAAATCCGGACCCGCCTCCGAATTAAAAAATCCAGGATGGAGAACTTTTACCTTGATTCCCTGTAATGTCTTTAATTCGCCCCGTTTTATTCGCTGGTTGAACCAGATAGCCTGCATCAACTTTTCCGAAGGCGATTCAGCCGGCTCATCGCAAATAAGATGCGGAAAGAGATCGCCGACTATCTTTTCATATACATTGTCGCCTTTGATGCCATTCCTGCTATTTCCTAAATATGCTTGAGAAACCATATTTTTTTCCGATAGCCAGACAGGCGCGGAGCGACTTTACCCCTTCTGTGCAGGTCGGATGACTGAGCGATGCTGTGGCAACACACGCGCCTGCAACAAGACATCGTTGAATATCCCATCCATTATGCAAACCAAGCAACACGCCGGCGCAGAATGCGTCGCCAGCCCCTGCTGTGCCAGCAATATAACCTTTTGGCTTAATAACCGAGCCCTGCCAGTATTCTTTGCCGTCCTGAGTCATCGCAAAAGCCCCTTCGGGAAAATGTATCACAACCAGTTCGCCGACCCCGTTTTTAAACAGCGCTTCTGCCGCCGGTCGCAATGTCTCAATATTTAACGAACCATCATTCTGGCGGATCGTCAGCCCGGTTGTTTTCCCGGCTTCAATTTCATTCAAAATGCAGTAGTCGGTATATTTCAACGCCGGCAGCACTATTCGCGCAAACCGGTCGCTATCTTCACTGACCACATCCACGCTTGTTTTAATCCCAGCCTCCTTTGCCTTTGAAAGAACACGAGCGGCTTTTGTTCCAAATTTTTTATCTGGTTTATCCAGTTCATCAAGCAATAGCAGATACCCGAGGTGAAAAATCTTTACGTTTAATTTCTCAAATTCAATATCTCCGCCGTCCCAGAGAGAGTTTGCCCCGCGGTTATGAAAAAAAGTCCTCCTTCCGCTCTCTTTTTCGGTCATTACGTCGGTGTATGAAGTCGGGGCTTTCTCAGTCTTATGAAGATATTTAACGTTTATTTTAAACCTTTTGCAGTCGTCAAAGATTCGTTTTCCAAGTATGTCGTCGCCGACGAGCCCTGCCGCAACTAAAGGAAAATCAACCCCTAATCTGGAAAGGTCAACAAGAACATTGTAAGGTGAACCCCCGGTCCCAAGCGATTCGCTCAATATATTTGCAAGGTGTTCCGGTTTAGGGAATCCGTCTATTATTTTTACCTGGTCAACAATCCAGTTGCCTCCCGCTAATATCCCGCTCCGCTTTCCACGCGCTTCCATATTTTTTTTATACCCCTCGTTTTTATTTTTTACAAGCGCGTTTATTCCACGATCAATTCAGTGGCGCAAAGAAAATACTTTTTGTTGACAAATTGCGAATTTCGGGTAATTTGAATTCTCTTTAAAAATATATTAGTTGTATATAAAAAATAGAAATTAGAGACAGAACTATGCCGAATACATTAAGCGCAGAGAGAAGGATGCGTAAGAGCGAGAGACGGCGTTTAAGAAATCGCGCCGTTAAATCCCGTTTGAAAACGCTTGAGAAAAAATTAACCGCTTTGTTGAAGGATGGGAAGGTTGAAGATGCCCGCAAGTTTTGCAGTCAGGTCTATTCCGCCTTTGACAAAGCCGTCAAGAGCGGTGTAATAAAGAAGGGCACAGCAGATAGGAAAAAATCCAGTATCGCCAGCCATATCTCTGCGGCTGCCGCAAAGGCGACGCCCGTAAAACAATAATTAATTTGAATTCACAACAGACGCCCGGGGTGTAGTGCATTCCGGGCGTTCTTTTCTTTTAATCCGTTTTTTCCTTGAACATTTTCTTTTAAATGCCAGACTAATGACAATTCTATTTAAAGCGATGAAAATAAAGGTCACATTCAGTCTGGCGGTTTCTCTATTAATTGTTATGCGCACTGTTGAATCAAAAGCGGCGCAGCCTGCATTTGGCAGCGACGTTGAATTTCTAAAAAAATACACAACTGTGATTGTCCTTTCCGATCCTGATGGAAAGGCGCAGGTTGCGGTTGTCCCGGCATGGCAGGGGAGGGTTATGACCTCTACGGCGAAAGGCGATAGGGGAATCAGTTTTGGCTGGGTAAACCGCAAATTGATATCCTCCCGCAAATTCCAGCCGCATATAAACGTCTTCGGTGGCGAGGACCGATTCTGGCTCGGGCCTGAAGGGGGACAGTATTCCATCTTTTTCAAAAAAGGCGACCCATTTGACCTTGACCACTGGTTCACACCCTCGGCGATTGATACCGAGCCATACGATGTCGTTAGATTTAATTCTTCATCTGTTTTATTCAAAAAAGATATTGTCCTGACAAATTACTCCGGGTTTGTCTTTAATCTGGAGGCGCAACGTGAGGTCAGACTCGCGAACCCGGAGATTTTGCTTCGCAAATTCGGCGTTGAGCCGCCAAAAGCCCTATCCACAATCGGATATGAATCGGTCAATACAATAAAAAATACCGGCGACAAACAGTGGGTAAAAGAGAGCGGGCTTTTATCAATCTGGATTTTAGGTATGTTCAACGCCTCGGAAAAAGCAACCATCATTATTCCGCTTGCCGACAGCGCAAAAGGAAAAGATTTTGAAGAGGTCATTAACGACAAGTATTTTGGAAAAGTTCCTTCAGAACGGCTCGTCGTCAAAAACAACGTCATCTATTTTAAAGGCGACGCAAAATACCGTTCTAAAATCGGGGTAAAACCGCAGTATTCAAGACCAGTTCTCGGCAGCTACGATGATGTCAACAAGGTGCTCACAATCGTTCATTTTACCTTGCCCGAGGGCGTCGTTGACTACGTAAATTCAATGTGGGAAATTCAGAAAAATCCTTACGATGGCGACGCTGTAAACAGCTACAATGATGGACCATCAAAACCGGGCGCGGCGCAGATGGGCAATTTTTACGAACTTGAAAGTTCATCCCCCGCGCTTTCGCTTAAACCCGGAGAAAGCGCCACCCACGTTCATCAGACCGTTCACATTCAGGGTAGCGAAAAAGACCTCGATGCTATAGCAAAGGCAATACTCGGAACATCGCTTTCTAAAATTAAAAACGCCTTTAAAAAACGGTAATTAAATAAAGAAAATCCCGAATATTTCAGGAAATCATAATATTCAGGTTAAATTAGATTTATAAAAATTATTTCGTAACTGGCCTTAGCAACTGAAAAGGGGCAAATATTTTGGACTGCGGTGGCAAGACTGCGGCAGCAGTTGCAACACCGCTTTATGAATTTGAATAAAAGCGAAATAATAATATCAAGACCAAGAAAGTAAAGTAACGCTGGATTCTTATTTCTATTCAAACTATATGGCATTTTCAGATTGATGAGAATTGCCCTGAATGGATCAAACAATAACACTTTCTCTGTGTTCCTCTGCGCCCTCTGTGGTGATAAAAACAAACCATAGAGAATATAAATAGACATAGAAAAATCGCAGTTTCGCAGTATCGCGCTCCTCTTAAAAACAGCATTCTATTTCAACCGGTTTCAAAATTAAACGTTGAGTTCAGCGCTCAGGATTCAGAATATATAAAAACTCTACATTTTCAAAAGCAATCTCTGAAAATCTAAATTATCCATAACGCGGTTTTCCTAAATTTAACTGAAATATTTTATTTAAAAAAAATTTTAAGGTCGGACAAGTCGTGTCCTACCATCTGTGGCAAATTTAAAGTATGAAAATAAATGAACAACTTGAATTAGCGCTAAAGAGCGAAGACAGAATAGAGAACAACCGGGTTAGAGGCGCTTCAACGATGTTTGATGCCGTCTGGTGGTTTAGAAAGTTGAGGCAGGCGGTTGAATCTGCCCCTGAATGGAAAAATGAAAATCGTTTATCTCAGCAACAGGCACGAAAACCTAATAGAATAAACCGATATAAAATTCTCGCATAAGATTAAATCGTTGAATAAACGGCAAGCCTGCGATTATTTAGGAAATATTAAATTTATTCAGGTCTGCTCGCGGGGATTTATTTTAATTCAATCTTGCCGATTTTATAGCGACGTTGACCATCTGTATCTTTTAATGGAAGAGCGATGATCGGAGTGCCGTCGCGCAAACCGATAGAAATGAAAAGGTCATACGCGCCGGGCATAGTTGGCGGTTTGTGTCCGCCTTCAAGTCGTCGCGCGATTGTAAATTCAGATTTTAATGTTTGTTCTACACCGTCTGGTTTCAAATTTCTAAAATCAAATTCTTCATCCACATTTACCGAGACAATCCCGCCTTTATCATCTTTTAAAGTGAGCGCCCAGAATCCGCCCGGGTAGCAAGGGGCGACGCCGGCATTTGCCCACTTAGTCAGGATGGTGAACGGTTCGCCGAGTTGAACGGACGATGGATAACGAATCTGGCGAAGTTGAATCCTGTAACCGAGTCTGCGATTTATCTTCTCAATCGTATCGCGGTTTTCAGCCAAAAACTCGCGGGGCCACCAATGGATGCTCATATAACTTGCGTGGTAATCTTCCACAGCCTTAAGAAGCAGGTCTCCGCTCCAGGCTTTGCGAGCCTTTGATGGTCCGTAATGTTCGTGTTCAAGAACGACTGGAAATTTTTGCCAGAATGCCTGCGCCATATCGGCGTGATACCATTGATTTGGCGGCGGTTGAACCAGAATGCTGTCGTCGCGCATAGAAACGGCTTTTGACAAGGCATAATCCATTGCCGGGTAAGGACCGCCCCGTTTGCTTGCTCCGGCAACATCGTCGCTAATTACGAGCAATGTTTTTTGAAAATGTTTTTTATAAAGGTCAATGTGACGTTTAACAACCGTCAGAGTTTGTTCTTCATTAAGCCGGCTGCTAAAACCGGTATGTCCCTCGCCCCACATTCCAAATGAGCCGATATCTATAAATGCAACGTTTGGATTGCCGTCATATCGCTTTGCCATCACGGCGAGGAAGTGGTCTAATTTTTCAAGAAAGACCGGGTCAAGATAGTCCGGGTCCCAGAGCGGTCCGCCCTGTCTCGGTCCTTTACCGAATTCGAACTCCACGCCTTTTGCGCCGGCGTCGGCAACCCACTTTGGCGTTGCCCACCGCAACCAGCTTTCCGAACAGCTGACCCGAATCGCTATTCGTTTTCCTTTTGAAATCCATCTTTGGGCAGGGGTGTCAAAAAGCGACCAGTTAAATCGGTTTTCTTCCGGTTCCAAAAATGACCACGGCACACGGAGGTATATAACGGAGAGACCGGGAAAATCATCCACTGTATCGGATGGAGCAAGTTTAGAGCCATAATTTTCTATTAAATTTGAATAAAAATGGAGCGTCCAGCCCATATCCGGATTTATTAGCGCTTCTCCTGTATCAGCCGGGTTTATAGTTACCTCTTCTCCCTTTACCAATAAAACCGAGAGCAAAAATAATATAAAATTTCTCCACATAGATTAACGCCACTCTAACAGTCATTGATGAGTAGTCAAGGAGGAGAAAGGGGACAAGAATAATGACAAGTCCTTTGAAATAAAGGCAGGAGATTATTTTCAGTCAATCTATAAAAACCGGTATTTTTGAATAAGGCGGGGCAGAGATTACATTCGTTTGCAGGGATAGAGTATATTCTTCTTAATAATAGTTTTCACTTCTCGGGAGGTAGGAGAATTGCAGAAGATTCGCAATGCTGTTGCGTTTTTCAGCAAGGCTATGCGGACTGCGGGCTCAGATATGTTATTTAAAAACAATTGCCTCGCAGCGGCAACAATATCACACTGCGAGGCAAATCCATCGCCTAAAAATTTAAAATATTTTAAGGCAGTTCCTTAATTCGGATGTTTCTGAAAGCCACTTCGCCGTGGTCTCCTTGCAACATTATCGGTCCGGGTTCGTTCACATTTCTATCCAGTTCTCCGCCTGTTGGAGCCGGCACTTCAACGTTGTTGTGAATTTTTTTGCCGTTCATTATGACAGTTATCCGATTGCCGATAATCGTTGCCTCAACAGTCTGCCACTGGTCTCCGGGTTTTGAGACAAAAACGTCAGGCTCTTTGAATGCGTAAATAGCTCCGTTGCCCCCTTTGCCCGTTTTTCCACTCTTATAATCCCCGAGGATTTGAATCTCGTATCTGCCGCGCAGATAAAAACCGCTGTTTGACCCGTCTGGAACCATATACTCGTATTTCACTGTGAAATTCTTGAATTTTTTCTCGCTGATAAGGTCGGTGCCATGTTCGCCTTTTGGCAGTTTATTTCTTAAAACCCCGCCTTCTTCAACAACCCAGAAGTTTTTTCCATTCGGGTTTCTCAACTTCCATCCAGTAAGGTCTTTGCCGTTAAATAGCGGCGTAAAACCTTCATCATCCGCCGTATAAGATGAAAGTATACCTGCTGCGAACGCAAAGACCACAGCGCATGTTATTACGATTGATTTTGTCTTCATAATTTAATCAATTTAGTTATTATATTATTTAGCCGTTTGCGGTTTTGCATCGCCTGGTTCAAGCCCTAAAGCCCATTTAATCCCGCCTAAAAGATGTTTCTGATAAGCCTTGCTGACTTCTGGCGGGTTCTGACGTTTGAAATTCGGCGGGGTGTTTTCATCCCAGATATCTTCGCGATGTCCGAGCGATGTGTAAAAGACTTTCCCTTTTCCATATTCTTTGCAATAGGCGACGGCGTAATAACCGGGTGTTTTGTTGTTTGGATGTTTGTCCAATCCTAAAAGCGTATGTACCGTATCGCGGTTAAAATTCTTAAATAAATAAATTTCGTCAAATACTGTAAATGTATTGCTTAAATCTTTGCAGGCAGGGTGTTTCGGGTCTTCATTTATGCAGTCTACTGAGACCTGAGCGCCGTGAGTCTGGAACTCGGCGCCAATCATTTCAATATATGGTTTGAAGCCGTGGAAGGTATCGGTTGCAGCATGGATGCCGATGAATGCGTGTCCCGCTTTTATCCAGTCTAAAAATGCTTGCGGGTCTGGCAACGGGAGGTCGCCCGTAGTGTTGTTGAAAATAACGCCGTCGTAATTTTTTAAATTCTCTGGACTTAACTTCTGCATTTCTTTCTTCAATTCAGCCTGCCACTTTGCTTCGGCATCTTTATATTTTGCCATATCCTCTTTATATTTAGCTTCTTGTTCAGCCGTAGGATTGTCGGGTCGTTTTGGCGGGTTTGGTTTGTTTGGCGGTTGTTGAACAACATCAACAGTGAAAAGTCCTGACTCTTTGCCGAGTTTGGTAATAATTTTTTCACCGGTTGGAATCGCGCTATGTCTAAAGCCCGTAGTAACATTTACGAGCAATAGTTTTTTAGGTTCAGCCGAAATCGCTGGCAATGCGAGCGCAGCTGCCAACAGAAGAGTTAATACAATATTTTTTCTCATAGTTTGTTTATATTTGACTAATTCAGCGCTATTTATATTCAAAATCGGGTTTAATTGCCAGATATTTTTATAAAACAAAAAGGCGCAAGTTTGTTAACCTGCGCCTTTCAAAGCTGTTTTAAGCCGCTTACACTGTGTAAGTAGTTGAAGCAACCGAGCCGCCGCGACCGGTCCAGTTTGTATGGAAGAACTGTCCGCGAGGGGCGTCAATCCGTTCATAAGTGTGCGCGCCGAAATAATCGCGCATCGCTTGCAATAGATTATGCGGAAGTCTATCGCAACGGAAGCCGTCATAGAACGCCAGCGCGGAAGAAAACGCCGGCACAGGAATCCCCTTCTTTGCGGCAGTTGCGACAACGTTCCGCCAAGAACTCTGCGCCCCGGTTATCGCCTTCTTAAAGAATGGATCAAGCAGCAGATTCGGCAGGTTCGGATTTTTATCAAAAGCCTCTTTTATCTTTCCAAGGAAAATACTGCGTATGATGCAGCCGCCCCGCCACATCAACGCTATGCTGCCATAGTTCAAATTCCATCCGTAATGCTGTGCTGCGGCTTTCATCAACATAAACCCTTGCGCGTAAGAAACAATTTTTGAAGCATACAACGCTTTGCGAATGTCGTTCACAAATTTAGCGCGGTCGGTTTTTATCAATGGCTTTGGACCTTTTAATAATTTAGAAGCCTCTGAGCGCGATTCTTTCATTGCAGAAACGCATCGCGCGTAAACCGCCTCGGCAATCAAAGTTATCGGAATGCTCAATTCTTGCGACGAAATAACCGTCCATTTCCCTGTTCCCTTCTGGCCTGCGGCGTCAAGTATTTTATCCACAAGCGGCTGACCGTCGGTATCTTTAAACGCAAGAATGTCGCGGGTAATTTCAATCAAATAAGAATTCAACTCTCCTTCGTACCATTCTGCAAAAACTTTGTGCATCTCATCGGCTGTCATTCCGAGCCCATCGCGCATAAGTTGATAGGCTTCGCAGATCAACTGCATATCGCCATATTCAATGCCGTTGTGCACCATCTTGACGTAATGTCCGGCTCCGTTTTCGCCCACCCAATCGCAGCAGGGCGACCCATCTTCAACCTTTGCGGCAATTGCCTGAAAGATCGGTTTAACATATTGCCATGCAGCCGGAGAGCCGCCCGGCATAATTGACGGACCGCGCCGCGCGCCCTCTTCGCCGCCGCTGACGCCGGTGCCGATATAAAGCAAGCCTTTTGACTCCACATATTTTGTCCTGCGGATAGTGTCCTCAAAGTTGGAATTCCCGCCGTCAATGATGATGTCCCCCGGCTCTAATACTTTAAGAAGTTGCTCTATAAATTCATCCACAGCGGCGCCCGCCTTGACCATCAACATCACCCGCCGCGGCTTCTTTAACAGAGCAGCCATCTCCTCTAGCGAGTGGGCTCCGATAATATTGGTACCTTTGGCTTCACGGTTCAAAAAGTCATCAACCTTTGAAACCGTTCTGTTATATGCCACGACAACAAAGCCGTGGTCGTTCATATTTAAAATCAGGTTCTGACCCATTACAGCCAGACCGATTACGGCAATATCTGCTTTTGCTTCCATTTTTATTCTAATTCTATTTGTTGATTAAATCGTTTCTATATAATCAATTCCCCATTATATAACAACAGTTATTTTTAAAACAAGAATTTCCCAGATTCATTAGCATCCCAATAAAACGCGCTTTTTATTAATATGCTGATGATATAGAAATTGATTACAGACAATAAAATTGAAATATTCAATTATTTCGGTCTGCTGGAGATTAACGGGCTAAACGAATTCTAAAGATATAAAAGCGCGGATGTTGGTATTAGATCAACCGTATCTGCCTTCAATATATTCTGCGGTGCGAGGGTCTTTTGGATTTATGAACAGGTCTTCGGTGCGGTTATGTTCAACAACCTCGCCCATTAGCATAAAAATGCACTCATCGCTTGCTCGCCGCGCCTGAGCCATATTATGAGTGACAATTACTATTGTGTATTTTCCGCGAAGTTCATACATCAGTTCTTCAATGGCGCGAGTGCCTTCTACATCAAGCGCAGAGCAAGGCTCGTCCATAAGGATTATCTGCGGTTTTAAAGGAAGTAGCCTTGCTATGCAGAGTTTTTGTTGTTGTTCAAGCAATAAATCTGTCGCCCTTTGGTTGAGACGGTCTTTTACATCGTCCCACAATCCGACCTCGTTAAGCGCCTTCTCAACGGCTTCATCAAGGATGCTTTTGTTCAACTGATTTGACGGAGTATGAACTTTTAATCCGAAAACAACATTTTCATATATAGAAATCGGCAGCGGATTAGGTCTTTGAAAGACCATACCGACAGATTTTCGCAGTTCAATCAACGAGATATCGGAGTCGTAAATGTTTTTGCCGAGTATTTTAATTTCGCCTGCGGTTTTCACGTATTCATAACGTTCATTGATTCTGTTAAAACAGCGGAGCAGTGTTGTCTTGCCGCAGCCGCTGGGACCGATCAATGAAGTAATGATACCGTGTTTGATGTTTAGATTGATATCAATCAAAGCCTGAAATTTCCCATACCACAAATTTAGATTCCGCGTGGTGATGCTGTAAAAAGGCGATTTGTCTTGCGCCTCCGGTTTCAGATGATGTTGCTGAGCTGTATTCATTTTAAAATCTCTGGATTAACCGAAAATTCCGTGAACGTACTCGTAAGTTTTTTTGTTTTTAGCGCGCTCTGAAAAGATAACATCGGTGCTGTCAAGTTCCACGATTTCGCCGTTCCATAAAAACATTGTTCTATCGGCAAGGCGGCGAGCCTGCTGAACGAGGTTTGTAACAAGTATTATAGTCATACGGGAACGCATCTCTTTTAGTGCGTCTTCAATCTTCATAGTTGTCACCGGGTCAATAGCGATTGAAAATTCGTCAAGGCAGAGTATTTCAGGATTGTGAGATAGCGCTCTGGCAATGGTAAGTCTTTGCTGCTGCCCCCCTGAGAGTTTTGTTCCAAGACTGTCAAGTCGCTCTTTCACCTCGTCCCACAGCGCTGCTTGTTTCAAACATTCTTCAACTATTTTATCAAGTTCACTTTTATTTGTAAGCCCGGCGCAGCGCGGCGCAAATGCGACATTGTCATAAATAGTCAGAGGCAGACCGACAGGCAGTGGCGAAACCATCCCTATCTTCCGCCTCAATGAATAGACATCTCTGGTTTTTAGCACATCTTCGCCGTCAATTTTTATTGATCCTGATACAAAGGCGTTCGGGATAAAATCTATTGTGCGGTTCAGACAGCGCAACAGCGAGGTTTTACCGGATTGAGCCGGTCCTATAATTCCGAGAATTTCATTTTCGTAAACATCAAAACTAATCCCGTGGATCACCTCTTTATGCCCGTAAGATAGGCGCAGGTCTCTGACTTCAATTTTTTTCTTTGCGCTCATAACGAATTGTAAAAATCACCATTTCTTTCTGGAACGAATATAAGTTCTGACGATTATTGCCGTAGCGTTAACCAGCAGCACCGTAGCAAGCAATACGACTGCGGTAGCATAAGGTATTGATTCTTTCACATTTGGCACCTGAGTTGATATTGTGTAAAGGTGCATAGAGAGCGCCATACACTGTCCATCAAGTGTGTAAGGGAACAGGTCGCCGCGTTCAACCGCCTTATAAAATACTGCCCCTGTAAACATTATTGGCGCAGTTTCTCCTGCGCTGCGGCTAACCTGCAATATAACGCCGGTTAGAATGCCGCCGATTGAATTTGGCAACACGATCCGCCGGATCGTCTGCCATCGCGTGGCGCCAACATTCCAGCAGGCTTCACGAAAATTCATAGGAACAGAGGCAAGGGCTTCGCGCGTGCTGGCAATGATAACGGGCATAGTCATTATCGCCAGCGTTAATGAGGCAGAAATTACCGAGCAACCGAACCTTGCGGTGTAAACAAATGCGCCAAGTCCAAATAACGCGTGGACGATGCTCGGAACCCCCGCAAGATTTATAACAGCAAGGTTTACAATGCGGTTGAACCAGTTGTCCTTCGCGTATTCATTAAGATAAATCCCTGCCATTACCCCGATCGGGGCCGATATGCCAAGTGAAATAACAACCAGATATATTGTGCCGATAAACGCAGGCCAGATGCCGCCATCGGTCATACCTTTCTTCGGCACATCAATTAAAAATTCAAGACTTAAAGACGGGAACGCCCTGATAACAAGATAAATTACTATCAACAAAAGCGGTATTATCATCGCGATTGACATACCGAGGAAGATGTATTTAGCAACCATCTCCTGCCGCTTTTTTCTACGGACAAATTCCGTCTCAACAAAAAGGTTGTTGCTATCTGTGTTCATTGTTTCTTCTTAATCCCGCGAATAACAAGGTCTGCTGTTAAATTAATTATAAAAGTTATTACGAATAACAGAACGCCGGTTAAAAACAGGACGCGATAGTGGTCAGAGCGTTCTGGCGCCTCGCCGAGTTCTGCCGCAATGTTTGCTGTGAGCGTTCTTACCGAATCAAGTATGCCGTGAGGGATATGAACGGCGTGACCGGTTGCCATTAACACAGCCATTGTCTCGCCTACCGCGCGTCCAACGCCGAGCAACACCGCCGCGAGCAATCCATTTTTTGCCGCCGGCAAAAGAACCCGCCTAATCATCTGCCACCTTGTGGCGCCGAGCGCAAGCGCAGCCTCTCTATATGTATCTGGCACGGCTTTTAGCGCGTCTTCGCCAATTGAGACAATGATTGGCAGACTCATCAGGGCAAGGATTATTCCGCCATTTAATATATTTACTCCGACGGGCGCCCCGGTCAGTGTGGTTATTAGCCGGCTCATTATTGTCAGTCCTATAAATCCCCAAACAACGCTCGGGATAGCGGCAAGTAATTCTATGGTGATCTTGAGAGTCTCTTTCAGTTTTTTGCCGCAGAATTCAGAGACGAAGATCGCCGCTCCCAATCCGAACGGCACGGCAATTATCATCGCAAGCGCAGTTACGCTGAATGTGCCGACCGTCAACGCGAGCGTGCCATATCTGACATTTACCGCTGAAGTTGGATACCATTCAGTGCTGAAGAGAAACTCTTTCAGACTGAATTTCGGATTAACCAGTATAGGAGCGGCTTCGCGGAATATGAAGAAGAAGATTGCAAAGACAAATATTATCGCGCTTATGCCGCTTAATTTTATTATAATCTCAAGCGCCTTTTCTCCGTAAACACTCCACAAAGGACGCTTTTGCAATCTATTTAAATCTCCCCTGTTCATTCCAGTGTTGATGAAATAGAGTTGAAAATGGTTAGTTTGCATTTCAACAGTTTATTTACTCACAGCCTTTAATGGCACATAACCAGATTGCTCAACAATCTTCTGACCCTCTTCAGACAAAAGCCAGTCAATGTATTTTTTGATCTCTTCCTGCGGTTCGCCAAGAGTATAAACCTGCAAAGAACGGGCAATTGGATAATGTTTATTATGCACATTTTCAACAGTAGGCAGATAACCGGGGTCGCCTTTTTTGGCTGCTACTTTTAACATCTTAACGCTCGGAGTTGCATAACCCATACCGCTGTAACCAATAGCCGTCGGAGTAGAAGAGACAAGTTCAACGACCTCTTTTGAACCATTCATATCGCGCGAACCGAGTTTAAAATCTCTATTGTTAAGAATGTGTTCTCGGAAAAACTCATAAGTTCCTGAACTTGACTGGCGACTGACGCGAACAATGGTGTCATCTTTAACACCGGGTATTTTTACTCCAAGATCAGACCATTTTGTTATCTTGCCACCCTCGGCATATATCTCGCGCAATTCTTCAATTGTAATTACATCAAGCGGATTATCTTTATGGACGTAAATTGCAAGGGCGTCGTAACCGACAATGATTTCTTTTGGCTCTTTTCCGGTATTTTTCTTTGCCTGCTCAATCTCCGACGCTTTCATCTCGCGGCTTGCATTTGCTATGTCAACAGTCCCTTTTATAAGCGCTGCTATGCCAACCCCGCTGCCGCCGCCTGAAACCTCCACCTCTATATCAGGCGCCACTTTTTTATATGCCTCCGCCCATGCCTGAGCAAGATTCACCATCGTGTCCGACCCTTTGTTTTGAATAGTAACTTTAGCACCTTGTTGAACGGACTTTTTGCATCCGGCGCCCGCAAACGCCATCAATCCAACTGCAATTATGCAGGTTATTGTTTGTTTCATATTTATTATTTTAGTTTTCATAGGTTTTACTTTGAGTTGCTGTTTTCCAGTTCTTTGTCTATTTCTAAAATTGCGTGAATGAGGTCCTGAATATGCGATTTGAGAAAATTATAAACCTCCTCATACGCCTTTAATACTTCGTTAGGAGAACCTTCAACTTTTGAAGGATCATTTACACTCCAATCAATAAAAACGGTCTTTCTCGGTTTTTGAGGAAACGCCTTTCTGACTTCTGGAGATAGGGCAATGATGACATTGTAATGTTCAAGATTTGGTATTTGAATTATTGATTTTGGAATAACGCGCGAGATGTCGTGTCCCTTTGATTTCATAAACTCAATCGTTCTTGCCTCAACCGGGTTTGGTTCAATGCCGGCGCTTGCGAAGATAAAGCGCGGTTGGTTTAGCGAATTTGCGATCGCTTCGGCCATCTGGCTGCGGCAGGAGTTATGTTCGTCAACAAACAGTATTCTAAAAGCCTCCGCGCCGGGATGTTTCGCGTAACCGCCAGTGCACATATAGATGGTTTCCATACAGATATTGCGCGCCTGGTCTGAAACCCGCTCCCATCGACGGTTTATTGCTATAAGCGGGTTTACCACCTCATAAGGGAGTTGTTGTTTGCGAAATAGTTCAACAAGTTGCGCGTTTATCTGACGTTTTTTAACATCAACCGCTTCCTCTAATTGAATCGTTTTAGAGGCTAGTTCAACATCCTGATTCAAAAACGCCTTCACAGCATCGCGCAGCATCGGAATGCTCAGATTGGCAATCTCTTTGAATTGTTCAACAGGATAATCAACGTTTTTATCTATCAATTTTAATGTCTGGCGCGCCATACTTTCAGCGTAGTCCCCCACCCGTTCAAGTTCCAAATTTATTTTAATTATCGCATAAGCAAACCTTAGAAGACTCGCGACAGGTTGCTGGCGTACAAGAAATTCAAGACAGAGACGGTCAATCTCCTTTTCGTGTTCATCAATGAATTGGTCGCGCAAAATAACGCTGTAAGCAATTTGACGGTTTTTTTCACTAAAAGCCTTCAAACAGGATTTTAAAGCAACCTCGCACAGGTCGCCCATCTCCTGCACTTTGGTTTTTAGCCTGTTAATATCCTGCTGCAGGCTCTGTTCAAGATGTGGCGTTGATTTTTGCATTTTGTTACCAGTTTTTGTTAATCTGTAAAAAATTATTTTCTATTAAAACAATAAATGAACACGGGGATTTGTCATTAGTTTTAATGTAAAATGTAGATGACCGTTTTGTTACAATTGTGTTACAAAATCTCAATATTGCGAGGGTCAATTCGCTAATATTTGACCCTTTAGTTTGTCCCCGACAGAGAGCATTTCATCCCAGCTGGTCTAAGAATCAATTTTCACATACAGCGCTGATGATATGAATAAAAGTTTTTTGTTAACCCATATTGTCTTGATAATGAGTATGTTACAAATATCCCGATATGTTTTAACTTGAAAAATCGTCAATTTGGGCTTTTATATATAAGAATATAAAAATTAATTGTGGATTTGCCAAAATCCATAACAATTGATGGTATAGAATAGAATTAAAAACATATTAACTGGATTTCTGCTGGGTTTCACGAGCTTAAAACAGAATAGGCTGTTTTACTTGTGACCCGGCTTTAAATTTTGTGAGTTTCGTTGTTATGACTGGAAATGGTAGTGGTAGGCGCAGGAGAGGTAAATCTGCGCCTGTTGAAGTTGAGATACGACAGATGCAGTTAAAAGACCTGCCGGCGGTGTTTGAACTTGGACAAAAGTTGTTCACCGCTGAGAAACTGCCGACGCTCTATCGTTGCTGGGATGATGAGGAGGTTATGAACCTTTTTGGCAACGATGGCGAGACCTGTCTTGTGGCAGAGATAAACGGGCGGGTAGTTGGTTTTGCGCTCGGCAGTGTTATGACGAAACCACGGAGCGCGTGGCGTTATGGGTGGCTTGAATGGTTAGGTGTTGACCCGACTTATAAACGACACGGAATCGCAACCCGGTTGTTTAAACAGTTAACCTCAATTTTTATTGAAAATGAGGCGCGGATAATGCTCGTTGACACAGATGAGGATAATGCCGACGCCCTTGCATTTTTCAGAAAGATGGGATTCGGTCAGGAGATTAAACACGTTTACCTGTCAATGAATCTTGAAGACCATCCCAAATATATTGAGCACAAAAATAGCCAGAAAAACGGCAAAGGAGATTAAGCCGTTCGTGGCAATCTTATTTCAACAATCAATCCCTGTGGCTTGCGGTTCATAGCACTGATGGAACCGTGGCAGGCTTCAACGCAGGCTTTTGTTATCGCAAGTCCTAATCCGACGCCGCCGTAATCGCGACTTCTTGATTGTTCAACCCGGTAAAATGGTTTAAAGATTTTATCAAGTTCTTCTTCCGGAACGCCGGGACCTTTATCGGCAACAGTTATGATTATCTCGGAATCAAGTTCTGTCGCAATTATTTCAATCACTCCGCCGCCGGCAGCGTATCTGATTGAATTTCTTACTAAATTTGCGATCGCCCGTTCAATATATTCTTCGTTTGCTATAATAGTTAGGTCATCGGGGATCTTAATCTTGATTTCAATATCTTGATTTGCTTCGCGGGAAATAACTTTTTGAACAACCAGTTTCAAATTCATTTTGCGCAATTCTATTTTTGCCTCCTGCAGTCCAACTTTTGAATAAAATAATAATTCTTTTATAAGCGCCGACATAAGATTAGTTTCTTCGCGGATATCCTGAATATTCTCCATTAGACTCGGATCGGCGCGTTGTTCAATAATTCCAAGCGCAATTTCAATCCTTGCAAGCGGAGAATTAAGTTCATGAGCCGTATCGCCTAAAAATCGTTTTTGTCCTTTTATATATTTATCAAGTTGTCCGGCAAGTTTATTAATAGACATTGCAAGAATGCCCAATTCATCGTTTCTGTTTTCTTTGACCCGGTTATCAAAATTTCCATTAGCAATCTTTTCAGTGGCTAACGTTATCTCTTTTATAGATTTTGTAATGTTTCTAATAAACGGCAACCAGAGGATTATAGAGAACAATATTGCCGCGCCGGCTGCGAAGAAAATCAGATTAAAATCAAACAGTGTATTATTGAACAGCGAGTCGGCGCGCGCTATGAGCGCTGTTCCTCCGCCAATCATTGAATCCTGCTCAAGATTTATCCTTATTCCAGCCCAGTATGCTGAATCGTAAGAGGAATGAATAAAGAAGTAGCGCGGTTCATCGGATTCGCTCTTAAGCATACGAAAGTAACCCCGTCCCGGCGGCGGACCGCCGCGGCCTCGCATTGTCCCGCCGGCGCCGCGCAAAGAGGCTAATTTTGATACTGCATCTTGCGGCAAATCCTGTTTTTCGCCAGCAATCTGCGTTCCGTTGCACCTAAAGAGAGAAAGCCGGAGATTGTAAATCTGGCTAAAATTCTTCAAAGTTGCGTCCCATTCTGAATTTGGTCGCGAATTTAATTCCCTGCCTACGATTTGAGCGATTTCCTGAAGCCTTGCGCTGGATTTGCCGCCTAAAAAGGATTCAATTTCAGCCTGGTATTTTGTGTTTAAAATAAAAACAAATGCCCCGCCGATTAGCAGAATATTCAGCAGAAGCCAGAGGAGCACTTTTAAATATAATGGATAACGGATTTTCATAGATTATTTCCTCATCCAGTCTGAATTCGGGTCAATAAACATATAACCGGCAGAGCGCAAAGTTCTTATAAAGCGCGGTTGTTTAGGATCGTCGCCGAGTTTCTTTCTCAAAGCCGAGATATGCACATCAATAGAACGGTCAAAAACGATATAATCTCTGCCGGCTATTTCATCAAGCAGCTGTTCGCGCGTTTTAACTCTGCCTTTTGCGCGGGCAAGGCTCAACAACAGGTCAAATTCAACAGGCGTCAGGTCAAGCGGTTGTTCATTTAAAAAGGCGACTCTGGCAGAGGGAATAATCTTTAGATTGTTAATAACAATCTGGTCTTGCTGTTCTCTGACGACGGTCTGCTGTCTATCCGCCCGTCTTATTATGGCGCGCAATCTTGCAAGCAATTCTCTGACGGATGAAGTTTTTGGAAGATAATCGTCGGCGCCGGTTTCTAACCCGGCGATTCTATCAACTTCATCGCCGCGCGCAGTGAGCATTAAAATCGGCACATCGGACTCTTTTCTTATCCTCCTTAACACTTCAAAACCATCCATCTGCGGCAGCATAACATCAAGAATCACAGCCTGATAATTACCTCCTATTGCTCGCTTTAGCCCGCTAACTCCATCATATTCAGCCTCAAGTTCGAACCCCATCGGTTCAAGATAATCTTTTAATAGACGGCAAAACTTTTTGTCGTCGTCTATTATCAGAATTTTTCCTTTTCCAGTTTCGCTTTCAGCCATCTTTATGATAATTTAGCATTTAAACTGATTAAAAAGTAAAAAACTTTTACAATTCCTTTACAATTTTCCTCTTATTCTTAATAAACCCTTAACAATCAAAGAGTCTATTTATATTAGAAAGAAACGATGAGTTTCTTATGAAAAATAAATAGAGAGGCAAATATGAAAACGTTAATAAGAACAATGCTGTTGGGCGTCGCGATAGCGACGATCACTGCCACAGGTTTGACCGCGGCAGAAAGGCAAAACAGAGGACAGGGAGCAGGGCAGGGGAATCCCAATTGCCCAATCTATCAAAAGTTCGGCGGACCCGGATACGCAATGACGCCGGAGCAAAAACTTCAACGGGCGCAAGCAGTGCAGGAATACATAAAAGAGTTGAAGAAGAAACAGGCTGACGGGAGCATTACCCCGCAGGAAAAACAATGGCTGGATAATATGCAAAATCGTAATGGTATGTGCATAAACGGCGTTCCTCGCGGACCCGGCGGCGGAAAAGGAATGGGTATGGGGGTTGGAGCCGGCAATGGCGGCGGCAGAGGAAAATGCTACCGTTGGGGTTGCTGCAGACAGGAGTCGTAAGAGAGCGACTGATTAATTAGTTAACAGAACAGCCCGGCAAACGCCGGGCTTTAATTTTCATCAAGAAAATAACAGTAGAGATTATCTAACAAGCGGACGGCGTGAAGGCTTCATAACCGGGGTGGTTACAACAGGTGTTTGCGTCTGTTTTGATTTTGACGGCTTCTTTAATTCCGAACTCCCTTCGCCCCGTAAATCTTTCTTTAACAATTCTGCCTCTGTCTCATCAATAATGCCATCGTGGTTTAAATCGTATTTATCAATTATCGGGTCGCCAGTTGTAGAGCCGCCAGGTTTTACTGTAATAATCTCAGCCCGTTTTATTGTTTGGTCATCTGCCGGTGTTGATGAAAAAGTTGCCGGTCTGCTTCCTAATTGCTTTTGCATATCGGCAATCTCATCATCGTCAAGAACGCCATCTTTATTCTTATCAAATCTGCGGACAATATCCTGATAGGTGAGTTTTTTAGGTTCTGAAGTGACAAATATAGTTTCTGAAGTCGGCGAGTTTGTTGCGCCTATTTTGCTCTGTAGAGACTTGTTTGAGCCGGTTTTGCAACCGCAAAAAGCGATGACGGAAACGGCAAAGACTGTAACAGCGACTATTAAACCCGCCGGTGTATCCAACATCGTGCGTAAAATCGCAACTACTTTAACCGTGAACAATCGCATTTATAATGACAATTAAATCTAAAAACCTTTTTTTGCAATAGTGATTATTGTCTTTGGGGAAATCTAATTTCACCGAAAATGCATTCCTCTTTAATATGGTATGGGTTCGGTTTTTTAAATTTACATAGTTGAATTTTTGAATACTATTTAACCAAAATACGTTTATTCCAGTGATGGGTTTGAACCGTGTAATATTGCCTTGCGCGCTGTTTGTTGCATACTGCCTGTTTATTACAACGGCAGATTCTGAAGCTGCCGCTTATAAAACGACCCCTTTATTCGGGCGGGATTATGTCAATCTTGCCGACTTTGCCCGCAGTAAAAATCTTCAATATTCATTTGATTCCAAAAGCGGCGAAGCAAGATTGAAAAGCAAATGGTCAAACCTGCAATTTACTGTGGACTCAAGGCTTGCCAGTATCAACGGTGTCAACGTCTGGCTTTCTTTTCCCATAGCAAAGAAGGGAAACGATGCCTTTATTTCAAATTTAGATATTCTGACCTCTATTGAACCGGTGCTTCAACCGCCAAAGTCGGATAAAATTTCTACAATATGTTTAGACCCCGGGCACGGTGGAAAGGACCCGGGAAATATTGAAGGCAGGCATTATGAAAAAGATTATACATTGATGCTTGCTATGGAGGTAAAACGGCAATTGGAAAAAGCGGGATTTAAAGTCGTAATGACTCGTTCAAGCGATAAATTTATTGACCTGAATGAACGACCCGAGATTGCAAAAAAGGCTGGCGCGCAGATTTTTATAAGCATTCATTTTAATTCAAGCGACTCAAGGTCTGTAAAAGGGGTTGAAACTTATTGTATGACACCTGAAACCGCAGATTCAACAAACGCGAGAAATGGCAATTCTTCAAAAGCCAGAATGACCGGCAACCGCAACGATACGCGAAATATGTATCTTGCTTATTGCATGCATAAATCGCTGACTGGGACAGCCGAGTTTGAAGATAGAGGGATAAAGCGCGCCCGGTTTGCGGTATTAAAAGATTGTTCAATTCCTGCGGTATTAGTTGAGTGCGGTTTTATGACTTCATCAGAAGATATGCGCAAAATTGTTGATGTAGCCTGGCGAAAACAGATTGCTCGCGGAATTGTTGATGGGATTATAAATTATAAAAAACAGGTTTCCCGATAATTGCGCCCGTTTTCACAAAATTTATTATTGAAATAATAAACTTAATTGTTATCCTGATGTTATGAATTCCGAAGCGCTTACAGTGCGCCGCGCAGTAGTGGACGACATTCCTCAATTGATAGAGCTCTGGAAGATTGAAAAACTTCCGTGGCAGGACCTTGAAAAACGTTTCACTGAATTTCAAGTCGTTGTAGATTCTCAAAACCGCATACTTGGAGCAATTGGACTTCATATCGTTGGACACGAGGCGCTGATGCATAGCGAGGTGTTCTCCCGTTTTGACCTTGCCGATACTATACGCGATATGATCTGGAACCGCTTTGAGGCGATTGCGCATAATTTCGGACTATTCAGGATATGGACGTTAGAAAATTCACCCTACTGGCACCACAACGGATTTGTGGTGGCAACTGCGGAGACGTTGCAGAAACTGCCACGCGTCTTCGGCAACCCGTCAGGATTATGGTATGTGATGATGTTTCGTCAGGAAGGACCGGCGAAAGTTGTCGCCCCGGAAAAAGAATTTGAGATATTGATGGCTCAGGAGCGGGCAGAAACAGAAAAGATCACCAATCTCGCCAAATTTATGCGGGTTTTTGCAACGATCCTTGCGGCAATCCTGCTGATCGGGATAATTATCGCAGCTGTTTATGTAATGAGAAAACTTCCATTGATAAAGTAAACAAAAACTTCAATGAAAAAATTAATCACTCTGGCAACTCTGTTATTAACTTTAACCTGTTTTGCCCAATTCTCGCAACTTACCCCGGGCAACTTAAAGTGCGAATATCTGAAAGACCCATCCGGAATTGATGTTTTAAAACCGCGACTGAGCTGGATTTTGACTTCGTCAAAACCGGGGCTTCGCAACAAGAGCCAGACAGCGTATCAGGTCCTTGTTTCAAAAAGTCTCGTTGAATTAAATAAAGATAGAGGCGATTTGTGGGACAGTGGGAAGGTTGCCTCTGATCAATCAATTAATATTTATTATGACGGGACGCCTTTGCAGTCAGCAATGGAATGTTTCTGGAAGGTTCGCGTCTGGGACGACGAAGGCAAGGTCTCAAAATGGAGCGCGCCGGCAAGATGGTCAATGGGGTTGTTAAAAGAATCCGATTGGAAAGGAAAATGGATCGGTTTAGATGAAAAGTTTGACGAAGTCGGCGAGTTAAAGGACACTTTCTGGGTCTGGTATCCTGAAGGCGAGCCGCAAAAGGCCGCCCCGGTGGCGACCAGGTATTTCCGCAGGGAGTTTACTGTTGACAGTGCTAAAAAGGTTATTAAAGCGCTATTTATCGGCACAGCAGACAACAGCGCATCGGTTTATATCAATGGCAAGCAGCTCGGTTCAATGAACAATTTCCATACAGCAATCTCATTTGACCTCCTTCCATATTTAACTTCAGGAAAAAATGTAATTGGCATTGCTGTGGATAATACCGGCGAGCAACCAAATCCGGCAGGACTTGCCGCCATAATTGAATTGAATTACGAAGGCGGCAAATCTGTGGTTATTAAAACCGATTCTGAATGGAAATGTTCTCAAAAATCAGAAGCTAACTGGAACCTGATAAACTTCAATGATGCCAACTGGCAAAAGGCGCTTGCGCTTGGCGAAGTTGGAATGCCGCCGTGGGGAAAGGTTGTCGCCTCGGAAAACCGACGGCTTCCAGCCCGCTACTTGCGCAAGGAATTTAGCCTGAATAGTACGCCGATTCGCGCAACCGTCTTTATGAGCGGGCTCGGATTGTCTGAACTATATATAAACGGAGAAAAAATTAGCGATGCCGCGCTTTCGCCGGCGCTTTCGCAGTATGATAAACGGGTCTTTTATGTAACATACGATGTTACGGAAAACATTAAAAAAGGCAAAAACGCTGTCGGCGTTATACTCGGCAACGGCAGGTATTTTGCGCCAAGATTAAGGACGCCAGCTCCGACTCGCACGTTTGGGTATCCAAAACTTTTATTCCAGATGAGGATTGAATATTCCGATGGAACAATTGAAGAAGTTTATTCAGACCAGAGCTGGAAAATTACTACAAACGGACCTATCCGCGCAAACAACGAGTATGATGGCGAAGAATACGACGCACGGCTTGAAATGCCGGGTTGGAATAAAATCGGTTTTGCAGATGATAATTGGATGCCTGCTCAAATAGTAAACCCGCCAGGCGGAAAATTATCCGCCCAGATGATGAACCCAATCCGCGTTACTCAAATCTTAAAACCTGTTGCTATTACAAGCCCGCGTTCTGGAACTTATATTTTTGATATGGGACAGAATATGGTCGGCTGGTGCAGGTTAAAGGTTTCAGGAAAAGCCGGGACAGTTATCCGGTTGAGACATTCCGAAACTCTAAAGCCGGATGGAGAACTCTATCTTGACAACATTCGCGGCGCAAAAGTTACTGACACCTATATACTCAAAGGGAAGGGGACTGAAATCTATGAACCGCGATTCACCTATCACGGATTCAGGTTTGTTGAAGTCACCGGATTGCCGTCAAAACCGCAACTCTCAACCATTGAAGGTTGTGTGGTAAATGACGACCTTGAAACTGCCGGCGAGTTTGAATGTTCAAATCCTTTGATAAACAGGATTTACAAAAATATCGTCTGGGGCGTTAGAGGCAATTATCGGAGTATTCCAACAGACTGCCCGCAAAGAGATGAACGGCAGGGCTGGCTCGGCGACCGTTCTGCTGAATCAAAAGGAGAAACTTATCTATTCAATGTCTCTACATTATACAGAAAATGGGTTCAGGATATGGAAGACTCTCAGAAAGACTCCGGCAGTATCTCCGATGTCTGCCCGGCTTACTGGGAATTTTATTCCGATAATGTAACTTGGCCCAGCAGTTCTGTCATCATCCCGCAGGCGCTTTATGAACAATACGCCGATATTGACCTAATTAAAACGCACTACAATAGCGCGAAAAAGTGGATTGATTATATGAGCGGATTTATAAAAGAGGGCTTGATTTCCCGCGATTCTTATGGAGACTGGTGCGTCCCGCCGGAGAATCCTAAACTAATCCATTCTCAAGACCCCAATCGCAGAACAGACAAGACATTGCTCGCATCGGCATATTTTTACTACGATTTAATGCTGATGGCTAATTACGCAAAATTGCTCAGGAAAGGGGATGATAGCGAGCGGTTTTTACGACTGGCAAACTCAATTAAAAATGCTTTCAATGCCAGGTTTTATAAAAAGGAGCATGGGTATTACGACAATGGGACTCAAACATCTTGCGTTTTGCCGCTTGCATTTGGTCTGACGCCGGAAGGCGAGGCAAATCGGGTGTTTGAACGACTACTGTGGAAAATTGAGAATGAATCAAAAGGTCATATCGGCACCGGTTTGATTGGATGTCAGTTTATAAACCGCGTTTTAACCGAGCGCGGACGCCCGGATATCGTTTATCAGATGGTTTCGCAGAAAGATTATCCAGGTCTCGGTTATATGGTTGAAAAAGGAGCGACAACCATCTGGGAATTGTGGAATGGCGACACTGCTGACCCGGCTATGAATTCGCACAATCACGTTATGCTCATTGGCGATCTGGTTATCTGGTTTTATGAATATTTAGCGGGAATAAAACCAGACCCGCAGAACCCCGCCTTTAAACATATCATTATGAAACCGCATCCAGTTGAAGGACTTGCTAATGTGAGCGCTTCCTATCAATCTATGCATGGCAAAATCTCAAGCAGGTGGCGAAAAAACGGGAATACCTTCTTATGGGATATAGAAATCCCGCCAAACACGACTGCCACGATATATATCCCGGCTAATGAAAAAACAAAAATCACTGAAAGTGGCGTTTTAGCCGAAGAATCGTCATCAATAAAGCCTCTCGGCAGAAACGCCGACAGGGCAATATATAAAATCGGTTCCGGTCGATATAGTTTTAAATGCGAATAATGAATCTATCGCCTGTCCGGTCGTTAGACTGCTGAATCAACTCTTCTTTGAAGTATTTGCAAAAAACGGTTGAATCTCCTGCGTCACATTTTTACTGCCGCATTTCGGACAGGCAAGTTTCCCCTTTTTCTCGTCGTGTTCGCTTATCCTCATAACCAATGTAAACTTTTTCCCACACTTCTCGCAACGATATTCGTAAGTCGGCATAGGCTTACTTTGGTTTAAGGTTTTTATAAACTTATTTCAGTCTATAAATAATTTACACTTTTTTATAAAAAAACAAATCGAATAAAATCAACAAAAAATTCGAATTATTAGCTGACGTCGCTAACCTCAATTTTGAAAATTTTAATCAACATTTGCCAAGTTTTCTGCCATCAATTCATTACTTTTTTCGTTGTTTGCTCCCGTTCGGATAAACAACTGCGGTAGCGGATTTTTTCCCGGACTTCTTTTTAGATGTGTTTAAAACGGAATTTTTCTTTTCATTTACAGAATCAGAGGTATCGGTTGAATACATTCGTTTTAGTTCTTTTATCTGGTCGCGAAGAAGGGCGGCTTTTTCAAATTCAAGATTATTTGCCGCTTCAAGCATTTCATTTTCAAGTTCGCGCAATGTTTCGGCAATATCAAAATTGGATGTTGTTTCATTCAAAACAAGATTTGCTTTTTCTTTATAACTGTATTCTGTGGAGAGGCTTTCTTCCAGAGCGCGAGTGACAGTTTTAGGAGTGATGTTATGTTTTTTATTATATTCAAGTTGTTTTTTACGGCGGTATTCGGAGATTTGAAGAAATTCTTTTATGCTGTTTGTCATAACATCGGCATAAAGAATAACCTTGCCATTTATATTTCTGGCGGCGCGTCCTGCCGTTTGAATAAGACTTGTTGTTGAGCGGAGAAAGCCTTCTTTATCAGCGTCAAGAATTGCGACGAGCGAGACCTCCGGCAGGTCAAGTCCTTCGCGCAAAAGATTAATTCCCACAAGAACATCAAAATCCCCTTTTCTTAACGCTCTCAAAATTTCTACCCGTTCGATTGCATCTATCTCGCTGTGAAGATACTGGACATTTATGCCGATGTTTCGCAGGTAATCCGTGAGTTCTTCCGCTGTCCGTTTTGTGAGCGTGGTAACAAGGACGCGTTCGCCTGATTCAACCCGTTTGCGCGCCTCGTTTATAAGGTCGTCAATCTGACCTTTTAGCGGTTTTACTTCAATCTCCGGGTCAACAAGTCCGGTCGGTCTTACAACAAGTTCCGCTACCCTTCCTTCAGACCATCGCAGTTCATCTTCGCCCGGGGTTGCGCTGACATAAATTGTCTGACCCTGCAATTGCTGGAATTCCTTAAAATTCAGCGGGCGATTATCAAGGGCGCTCGGGAGTCTAAAACCGAATTCAACAAGTGTTTCTTTTCTTGACCTGTCGCCTGCGTACATTCCGCGCAACTGCGGTATAGTCGCGTGCGACTCATCAATCACAAGCAGATAATCTGATGGGAAAAAATCAAGCAATGTGCTCGGACGCGACCCTGGCGGACGTCCTGCAATATGGCGGGAATAATTTTCAATCCCGGAGCAGTATCCGGTCTCCTCCATCATTTCAAGGTCATATTCGGTGCGCATCTTTATCCGTTGCGCTTCAAGCAATTTGCCCCTGCTTTCAAAATAAGCGATTCGCTCGCTCAATTCTTCTCTGATTGTTATCAGCGCCCGTTTCAATTTGTCATAAGGGGTAACAAATTGTTTCCCCGGGAAAATGGTCATAAACTGTGGTTCTTCAAGTTTTTTCCCTGTCAACGGGTCAAACCGGGTTAACCGTTCAATGTAATCGCCAAAAAATTCAATCCTTACAGCATCCTCAGTATATGCGGGATGGACTTCAACGGTATCTCCGCGCACCCTGAAATTGCCGCGCTGAAATTCAATATCATTCCTGTCATATTGCATATCGACTAATTTTTGCAGCAACTGGTCGCGCGAGATGTTTTGCCCGATATTGACGTGAACGAGCATCTCTTCATAATCATCTTTGCTTCCGATTCCGTAAATGCACGAAACGCTCGCCACGACAACCACGTCCCGCCGCGCGAAAAGCGAACTCATCGTAGAGAGTCGCATCCGTTCAATTGCCTCGTTTATGCTTGAATCCTTCTCAATATAGGTGTCGGTCGCAGGGATGTAGGCTTCGGGCTGATAATAATCAAAATAACTTATAAAATATTCCACCGCATTTTCCGGGAAAAAGGCTTTGAACTCAGCGTAGAGTTGGGCTGCGAGCGTTTTGTTGTGCGAGAGGACGAGCGTTGGACGATTTATTTTTGCTATGACGTTTGCGATGGTATATGTCTTGCCAGAGCCAGTGACGCCGAGCAATGTCTGGTGCCGCTGCCCCTCATTTAGCCATTTTACCAACTTCTCAATGGCTTCCGGCTGGTCTCCTGCTGGTTTATATGGCGCAACAAGTTTAAACATTAAATAAAATTACTTCCTTGTTCATCTATCTGCAAGCGCTTGTAATACAATTATTATTTTCCCAGGACCACGAGAATATGACTCGTAGACTTACTTTTTGGCGCGCTGCAACACCACTCATAAATTGGTGAATAAAAACGCCAAACAACCTACCTGACCTTGTAGTGGTCTGCTAACTCCATTATTGTATAATTATGGAAAATCTCATTCATTCAGAAATTGCATTCCCTCGGGAGTTCAATGATTTGGGAGGATTTAATTTCTATGGAATTTTCTATCGCTATTTATTAAACTTTATTTAATGAAAAAACCAGCATTAACATTTTTATTTTGCTTACTAATTTGTTCCGGTTTTTCGCAAACCGAATTTAATAAAAAACCAAACATCCTTTTCCTTTTTGCCGATGATCAGCGGGCTGACGCCATTAGCGCTTATGGAAACAGATATGTAAAAACGCCTAATATTGACAGGCTTGTCTCTTCCGGATTCAGTTTTATGAACAATTACGTCTTCGGAGGAAACAGCGGCGCTGTATGTTTGCCAAGCCGGGCAATGCTGATGAGCGGGAAAATCTGGTTTCGTATTGATAATAATCTAAAGAATGTGAAAACGCTCCCTGAAATTCTCGCTGAAAACGGCTATGTAACATTCGCAACCGGTAAATGGCATAACGGCGAACAGTCTTTTGTAAGAATATTTCAAAACGGAAAATCAATTATGTTCGGCGGTATGGCTGACCACACAAAGGTGCCAGTCCGCGATTTGCGTTCGGATAAAACATTGACCCCGCAGAGAATAGGAGAAAAATTTTCAAGTGAATTATTCGCGGACGCGGATATAGAGTTTTTAGAAAACCGCGATAAATCTAAACCTTTTTTTGCCTATGTTGCTTTTACTGCTCCGCACGACCCGCGCAATCCGCCAGAGCCATATAGAGAACTTTATTATAAAAATCTGCCGCCGGCGCCGCCCAATTTTCTGCCTCAACTCTCATTTGACAATGGTTTTATTGGCGGAAGGGATGAAAACCTCGCCCCCTGGCCTCGCCCGAAAAAGGTTATCAGAAATCAAATCGCAGAGTACTACGGATTAATAACCCATCTTGATGAACAGATCGGCAGAATACTTGCAAAATTAAAAGAACTCGGACTTGACAAAAATACTATTATCATTTACGCCGCAGATAACGGACTTGCTTTGGGTAGCCACGGGCTTTTGGGAAAACAAAATGTGTATGAAGAGAGTATGAAAGTGCCGCTAATCTTTGTAGGTCCTAATATACCATCTGGCAAGTCTTCAACCGCGTTCACTTACCTTTTTGATATCTTTCCGACAATCTGCGATTTAACAGGAATTCACGCCCCGGATGACATAGATGGACAGAGCCTCAAATCAATCTGGGACGGAAAATGCGATAAGGTTAGAGATTCCGTCTTTTTGCCATTTCTCCAAATACAACGGGCTGTCAGAGATGAACAGTGGAAATTGATCTGCTATCCAAAAATTGGTTATATTGAACTGTTTAATCTAAAGAATGACCCGTTTGAGAAGAAAAACTTGGTTTTTGACCCTCAATATAAGGCGCAAAAAGAGAGATTGCTTTCTCTTTTAAAAGAGTGGCAGAAAAAATGCGGCGACACAGTTCAAATACCAGATGTGGTAAAAAAAACGCAAAAACCTGACTTCACAAAGGAAAATCTTCAGAGAAAACCCGACCAGTGGCAGCCAGACTGGATAGTCAAAAAATATTTTTCTGTAAAATAACCTTGATTAACCAGCGGGGTTTTTTTGTACAATTCGGTAAAACCGCAAATTTATCAGGTCTATGAAGATTGAATCATTGCGAATCGGAATGAAGGTCAAGCACCCGCAATATGGTGTCGGTGTTGTTAAAACAATTTATCCAAAAACCGCCGAGATTGCATTTGATATAGGATTGAAAAATCTTGAGCCGGAATTATCTGGCATTGAGCCGGCAGAACCTCTTGCCACTATAAGCGGTCTTGAAATTCCGCTTCAACAGCTAATCAAACAGACCGTTTCCACGCTTGCCGATGAACTCGGAGTCCAGAGACCGGATGATGTGGTAGAACAACTCGCGCCTAAATGGCAAAACGGAACAATTATTATCAAACCAGCAGACCCAACTCTTCAATCAAAAGAAGTGCCGCTTGATGTCTTTTTCCATAAAATCGTTATGATGCGCAATAACTTGAGGTGTCTTGAACAAAAAGTTAACTCCTCGGAAAAATTAACCGATGCGGAAAAATTTGACATCCAGCAATACATAACCCGCTGTTATGGTTCAATGACCACTTTCAACCTGCTTTTCAAAAGAAAAGAAGACCAGTTCAGAACTTGACCTGAACCTTAGCAAAATTTAAAAATAAAATTATTTGCTTATTTTCCAATCACACCGGTTGGGCAATCAAATTTTTACTCAGACTGGACAAATCTAAATTTTAGTATAGTTTGATTGGCTATTTAAAATATTTTTGAATAGTTTAAATTAGTTTTTAAAATAATTAATAAGACAAATTATGAAGATGCTTGAAGGCAAATATGGCGTTGTTTTTGGCGTTGCAAATAAACGTTCAATAGCGTGGGCAATAGCGCAGGCGTGGGCTCGCGAGGGGGCAAAGATTGCGTTTACTTATCAGGGCGAGCGGGTAAAAGAAAATGTTGAAGAGCTTATGCAGACTTTTGGCGGCGATGTGCCGCTAATAAAATGCGATGTAACAAGCGACGCCGAGATCGCAAATGTCTTTAACGAGGTTAAAGAACGATTTGGTGTTGTTGATCTAATCCTGCACTCGGTTGCCTACGCGCCGCGGGAGGCGCTTGAGGGCAGATTTGTTGAGACATCAAGAGAGGCTTTCAATATTGCGCTTGATGTTAGCGCCTATTCGCTCGTAGCAATAGCAAAAGCGGCAAATCCGTTGATGACGCGCGGCGGCAGCATAATCGCTATGAGTTATTACGGCGCCGAGAAAGTGATTCCGCATTACAACGTTATGGGGGTTGCAAAGGCTGCCCTTGAAGCAAGCGCCAGATATCTCGCTTACGATCTTGGTTCTCAAAACATTCGCGTCAATTGCATAAGCGCAGGTCCGATTAACACTTTAGCCGCTCGCGGTATCTCAGGCTTTACCCAGATGCTACGACATTACGAGGAACATTCCCCTCTTAAACGAAATATCACGCAGGAAGACCTTGCCGCAACCGGGCTATTCCTTGCAAGCGAGGGAGCCGCCGCCATTACCGGACAGGTGATTTATGTGGACTGCGGTTACCAGATTATGGGAATGTGATATTGTATATTAATGGACGATAGGAATAGAAATTGCAACTTGCCACCGCGAGCAGTTCAAGACCACAGACGCTCGTATTCGGATTTTTTATATGTCTATCCGGTGATCTCGCGCCGTTCGCGTGGACTTTCAATCGGAGTGAATCTTAATCCGGATAAAATCTGCAATTTTGATTGCATCTATTGCGAGGTAGACCGTTTAACGCCGCCGCGTGTCAGAACCGTTGACGTAAACGTTATGCGCGACGAATTAGTCAAGGTCGTTCATTTAATAAAACGCGGGGAACTATCGCTTGAACCACGATTTGAATCAGCGGATATCTCTGAGATAAAAGATATCGCCTTTAGCGGCGATGGCGAACCAACTATGGTTGACAACTTTTCAGATTTTGTCGCAGCAGTCGCCGATGTTCGCAAGCGCGAGGCGCTTGATTCAACAAAAATCGTCTTAATCACAAATGCAGCCGGGTTGGACAAAGCAGATGTTCGGAAAGGTCTGGAAATAATGGACAAGAACAATGGAGAAATCTGGGCAAAATTAGACGCCGGCACAGAGGCTTACTATAAACTGGTAAATAGAACAAACATCAAATTTGATAGAATCTTAAATAACATTTTCATCACGGCAAAAGCGCGTCCGATTATTATCCAGAGCCTGTTTTTAAAGGTCTACGGAAATATAATCCCTGACAACGAGCTGAATGAATATTGCGCAAGGTTGAATGAACTTGTCTCAAATGGAGCCCGCATTAAAGAAGTCCATGCCTATACTGTTGCCCGCCCAACGCCAGAACCATTTGCGACAAAACTTAACAGTAAAGAACTGGCGGAAATCGCGCAAAAAATCCGCGCCGGAACGAACCTCGCTGTGTTTGAATTTCCCTGATTACTCTCCCTTCTTAGCCCGCAGGAAAAACAGTCCAACTCTGTCTTCAAATTCGGTCAGTGTGAACCCCGTTGCGGTGAGCAGTTGTTTCCATTCATTTTCATCTGGCAAACGGTCTTCGCCAACCGCTCCGCCAACGTTATGGTGAAATTCGTTCAACTCCTTGCTGCCGGAAAAATGCAAAACAAGCAAAAATCCCTGCGATTTTAATAATTTTTTGATATTCAACAAAGCCGCAGCTTTATCCCTGAAATGCGGAAAAGCGTTGAAACAAAAAACCGCGTCGTATTTTGTCCTGCCACGAATTGTTCCGCAGATATCCATTACTTTAAAGTTCGACCCTTGAATTTTTTTGCTTTTAGCCATACGAATCATCTCTGGCGCTATATCCACAGAGACCACCTTGCCTGGTTTAACGAGTTCAATCAGCCAGCCGGTTATTTGTCCAGTGCCGCAACCAACTTCCATCACATCCATGCCGCTTGAAAAACCGAGCCGTGATTTAATCTGGTTAAGGCGACTTAACGTTTCGTTAATGTTTGGTCCTTTGACGTCCCAGTTTTGCGCGTGATGATTAAAGAAATCCACGCGCGGATCGCGGTCTAAAAAATTTTTATCGGTATTACTATTTTTTTGTTGCGTAATATTCATATTTTAGTATTACTTTTTTATATGAGCGTAACACGATTCAATTCTTATTGTCAAGCGGCGCTCAGGGCGCTCGCGATTTCAACCGTAATCGGTTTATTCACCGGCTTCGCCGTTCAAGCGCAAATCCGGTTTGAAACTCATTCAAACTTGCAAGCCGTTACAACAAATGGCACAAGCGCATGGACAGGGACGTTGCCGTTTTCAATCGTCGGAGTGTTGTTGACCGACCCTGACGAGATGCTGGATTCAACGCCGAATTTTCTGCCATACAATGATGGCGAAAATCTCGGGAAAATGGGAGGCGAATGGCAGATCGTGATTCAATCTGTGTTGCCCGGAGACCGCGGCGGCACGGTATGCTGGATGGGACAAAACTACGGCAATCTTGCATGGATTCGTAACAGTGATATGAGTTATCAGAACGATGCGTGGATATCAGAGATAAACAGGCTAAATCACGATCCAGCCACCGGGCATACCTTTAAAAAAGGAGACCTTGTGATGATTACCGCAAACAGGTCTCTCTTTTACGGTGGCAAGCGGAATATCAACGAAGCTCACGACATTTCACCGGATGCGAATTTCACAATCACGCTTGTTCAATCAAATTTCGGATTGCCAGAACCCAAGGTCATTTCTCTGTCAAGTGTTGTGCGACCCGATGATGGTAACCCGAATACAAAAGAGGACATATTTGACCCGACTCGTTGTTCTGGCGGCGAGTATTATCAGGGAATGCGCGTGCGGATAACCGGGATTCAACTTGTTACCACCGATGGCTGGGACCCAACAAAACCCTGGAACCAGCGCAAATGCACGGTTACAGACGGCGAAGGCAGATACTTCACAATTCGTCATCCGCGATACAGTCTCGGCTCGGCGCCGACTGGCAAATTTGACGCGATTGGCGTATTCAATCAGGAGTCTGGCTCAGGTTCTGATGGGACATTCGGATATGAACTCTTCGTCCAGCAAATTGAACCAGCGACCGAACCGGGACTAACCATACAGAAGAAAGTTTTTATTACCTGGCAGGGGAATTTATCTAATTACCGTGTTCTCTCCTCGCGGACGGTTGAGGGAAGTCAATGGGAGCCTGTGACAAACGCGGTGATTCAAATAAATGGCTTAAACGCGCTGTTGCTCGACCCTGTTGACGAAGCAAAGTTCTTTAAACTTGAACGGTATAAATAGTTTTACTGTGACGCGCCATAGATGAGGTGGAAAAGCGGAAATAGACCAAAGAGCGCCGGTTTTACATTGATTGAACTGCTTGTAGTGATAGCAATAATCGGGATATTAGCCTCGTTGTTGCTGCCGGCGCTCTCCCGCGCTAAGGAAAAAGCAAAAGTTATAAAGGTTCACTCGGAGTTATACGGCATCGGACTTGCGCTTGAGATGTATGCGATGGACAACGACGGATTAGTCCCGCCCGTGCGGGTCAACTGCAACAGCGACCTTGCATCGCACTGGTGTCAACTGCCTGTTGAACTTGCCAATGGCGGGTATTTGCCAAAGAGTTCGCAGGGCGGACGCGAGGCAAACCTTGAAGACCCGTTCAATCCGGGACATACCTACAAATACGCCGCCCCGGGACCGCAATATTTAAACAACGACCCTCTTGGCAATTATTCTCTCTGGGTGCCGGATTCTTATCCTGACCTTAACGGCTCAACCGGCAAATATTACAGCGACCCTAAAACATCGCCAATTCGCTGGGCAATTTGGAGTCTCGGTCCCAGACCAACAAGCAAAAAGAGCCAGAGCACCCGCGCCCCGGTCTCAAAACAGACCTGGTATACAAAGACCTGCGATTCAGGCGTCATCGTCAGATTAGGTACCCGCGAAGGTATGCAGATTAAAAGCCCGTAAGCATTTATTGGTTGCAAAAATGCTTTCACAAACCTAATTTCATTCAAAAATGCGCTTTGTCCTGAAATGCAAATGATTAAGATTGATTCAAACCTGCGATAATCTATTTTTCACTTATGCGAGACGATTTTATGTCAGTTGAAAAATTACTGAAGACGGCGATTATAATTGCCGTTGCTGCCGTCGTAATGTTTTCAGGTTGTAATACTAAAAACGAGATTCCACCCCGCATTGCTGCAAGCAATTCTTACATTGAAAGCGCCGTGATTGATATCCTTGGAAAAAACGAGAGGATTTTGCGGCTTGCCGAGCCTGGGATGTGTCCCGGACATTTTGACATCCAGCCATCGCAGGTTGATATGCTCCGCAGGTGTAAGTTGATTCTTAAATTTGATTTTCAAAAACTTGTTGAGGAACGAATTCTTGATAAAAACAACACGAACACTGTTATCGTCTCCATAAAACCTGGGAGCGGATTGTGTTGTCCAAAGACCTATCTCGCTGTTTGTCTTCAGACAGCGGACGCGCTTGTTACTAATGGATTTGTCTCAAAACAGGAAGTGGAAAGTCGGTTGAAAGAAATCGCCTTAAGACTTCAAGAACTTGAGAAAAAATTCGACACAGCAATTAGAGAAAGCGGGTTGAAAGACGAGCCGGTTCTTGCAAGCGCTCATCAAAAAGAATTTTGCAAATGGCTCGGTCTGAATGTTGTCGGCTCATTCACAGCCGCGGATATAACCGGTTTTCAAGAAATAGAAAACGCAATAGACGCTGGCAAACTAAAAAACGTAAGGTTTATAATAGCGAACAAGCCGGAGGGACGTCGCCTCGCCGATGCCCTTGCCGACAGGCTGAAAGCAAAAGTCGTCGTTTTTGGAAATTTTCCCGAAGGGACTCCTTTTCCTGTTTTTGACAATTTAGTTTTGAACAATGTAGAGGCGCTGGTAAAATCTGCCGCAAAGCGATGAATTTGCCCGCTATTGAAATCTCCGATTTAAAAGTTAGATATGGCTCGCGGCTGGCGCTTGAAATTGACGAACTTACTGTTTCCACCGGCGAGTTTGTCGCGCTGATGGGACGCAACGGCGCCGGGAAAACCACTTTTATTAAGACCTGTCTCGGGCTTCAAAAAAAGAGCGAGGGCATCGTTAAAATTCTCGGAATTGACCTTGACCGTCTCTCGCAAGCGGAAATTATCAAGTTAAGACGTCGCATCGGTTATGTCCCGCAATTATTGCCTCCGAATAGCCAACTTCCAATAACCGCCCGCGAGGTTGTCGCTATCGGACGCGCCGCAAGACTCGGTTTGTTCAAACGATTGAATTCACAGGATTATTCAATCATAAATAAATGGATTGACGAACTCGGTCTGTCGCATATATCAGAGAGCCCGTTTAATCAACTTTCCGGTGGCGAACAGCGCAAGGTTATGATTGCCCGCGCAATGGCTCAAGAACCAGAACTCCTGCTGCTTGATGAACCAACGGCAAACCTTGATTTAGGCTGGCGCGAACATATCATTAACACCCTAAATCAACTCCATAAACTCACAGGGATCACAATTTTGCTTATCTCTCACGAAATTGAAGTCATCTCAAATCAATGCAGAAAAATTGTCCTATTAGAAAACGGAAAGATTGTGGCAAAAGGGACATCGGCGGAAATCTTTACCCCCGAACGCGTCAAGGCGCTGTATGGTTTGAAAGGCAGCGTAATTTCTCACAAGGGGAGGAACATTGTTCTCCCTGAGTATGGTGATGAGGAAAGTGAATTTAAAGATGAGAGCGCGTCTTCACAATGATTTAAACCCGCGAGGCGATTTGTATGATTGACCTTGTATTCTGGGCGCCAGTGATTGTTGGCGGAACTGTTGCCGGGGCGTCAAGCGGATTGCTCGGCGCCTTCATTGTCGGTATGCGTATCTCGTTTATCGGCGTCTGTATGGCTCATTGCGCTCTGGCGGGGGCTGTTATCGGCGGTTTAATCGGACTTGAAGGACAGCAACTCCTTTTGCCGTCGCTTGCCGCATCAATAATCGCGGGCGTCGCGCTTGGTATGATTAACCCAGAAAAAACCCGTCTTGATGACAATGTGATTTTAGGATTTTTGTTCTCAGCGACAATGGGGCTTGCCTTTCTCGGACTTGGTCTATACAGCATTTTAGGAAAAAGCGACAACGATGTCCGCAGCCTTCTCTGGGGAAGTCTGAATTTCTGCCGTTGGCGCGATGTCTATTTTATGCTTGGAGGATGTCTCTTGCTGGCGGTCTATATCCTGATTTTTTCAAAAGAAATGAAGGCGATTATGTTTTCGCGTCCAGTAGCGGAGGCTTCTGGCATTCATTCGAACCTAATCTGGACAGGTTTTCTAATCCTCGCCGCAATTGTCCTTACTGTAAATTTTCAATCAGTTGGCGGACTGATGATTTACAGCCTAATAACAAATCCTGCCGCGGCGGCTTTTGCTATAACGAAGGGATTCAACCGCTCGGTTCTAACCTCAATTCTCTTTGGCGCGATGAGCGGTCTCTTTGGATTCCTAATATCGGCATTTACAAATCTTCCCAGCGGCGCGGTCATTGTGCTTTTTTCGTCTCTCCTGCTTGCGATTGCCCCTGCGATTAAAAGATTCGCAAAAAAGTAAGATAACTATGCTTTGAATACCCTCTTGAATGTCAAAGTATGGATCAGGATAATGATTAAAAAACTATTTTATTTCAAAAATAAAGTTAAAATGAAAGTTATGAAAACAATAACAAGCCTTTGGCTTATAACTTTTTTGTTTAGCGCGGTTGCCTCGCAATTTAATCCGAATACCGATTGGTTTCAAAAGGCGGGTTATGGAGTTTTTGTTCATTACCTTAATGATTTGCAAAATAATTCAAACACTGTCCATAGCCTTGGAAAGCAGACGAGTTGGGATGAATGCGTTAAAGAGTTTGACGTTGAAAGATTTGCCGCAGCTATGGCTGAGGCGCAGGCAGGATATGTTATATTTACAATGCACCAGCGGACTCGCTTCTTAATAGCGCCAAATTCAACTTTTGACAGATTGACAGGATATAAACCCGGGGAGGCGTGTTCAACGCGCGACCTTGTTGAAGAGTTGTATCAGGCGCTCAGCAAAAGGAAAATACCGCTAATGCTCTATTGGACGGGGGACGGTCCGCGCGAAGATGCGCTCGCTTCAAAAGGGCTTGGCGGATTTAAAAATCCGATTCCAGTTGAGTATGTTCGCAATTGGGCATCGGTAGTTAGAGAATATGGCGAGCGGTATGGAGAAAAAGTTAAAGGATGGTGGGTTGACGGATGTTACTCATTTATAGGTTATGATGAAGAGCGACTTGGCATACTTGCCGCCGCCTTGAAAGCAGGCAATACAAACAGAATAATCGCGCTTAATCCCGGAGTGCAAAACAAGGTCGGATTTTATACTATCTACGACGATTACACCTGCGGCGAACAGAATAATTTTTATGACATTCCAACATCCCGATGGATAAACGGAGTTCAATGGCACATACTCTCCTTTTTAGGCTGCGGAAACAGCAAAATTGGCGCGGCTTGGGCAATGCCCGGGGTTAAATACCAGAAGAGTGAATTAATTGATTATGTTGCCGATGTAAATCAAGCCGGCGGTGTGGTTTCCATTGATATTTTACTATTTAGAGACGGCTCTGTTGACAGGTCTCAACTTGAAGTGTTGAAAGCGTTAAGACCCGATATCGCCGCTTCAAAGGCAAAGCTGCCTGTTCCTCCCGGAAACCTCGCGTTTAGAAAACCGTCAAAACTTTTGAGCCTTGATGGTGAACGCGAACTACCTGCAAATAGCGAGATTCATTTCCCACGACTTGGCGTTGATGGAAAATTGAATACATACGCGCAAGCGGCAGGCGAATGGGCATGGACTTATGAAGTTGACCTATTAAAACCGTATAAAATTAGAAGGATTAAAGTGAATTTTGGAAAAGGCTTTGCCACAACATTGAGAATATCAGTCTCCGAAAATCGTAAGGAATGGAAACAAGTTGCATACGCAACAAGTCTTGAAGGCAAGCCATTTGAGTGCCAGTTTGAACCGACAGCGGCTGAATATGTGAGAGTAAGCGCGATCAAGCCCGACGGCGAAAACCAAAAAGGCTCCCAGATGTCTATCGCTGAATTAGAAGTTTACGAAGAATGAGCAGCATTTTTACTAAATGCTAATAAAGGTTAATTGATAATTTAATAAAAATCAGTTTAAATTCTGAATTATTGGTTTCCAACAACAATTTTATTCCCTTCTTCTTATCTCCAGTTCATCTAAATAAAACTGAGTATTTTCGGCTGCTGTGCTTGAAAATCCGAGCCAGTGGAGTTCTTCAAAATGGTTTCCAATGAATGAGAGGTTTTCAAATTTGTCTGTCCTGCCTGCTTGCTGTGTTACAAAAAGGGTAAAGTTACCGGGATTGTTCTTTCCTATGCGCGCCTGGATTCTAATTTTAACCCATTGTTTTGTCGGGATATTCAGAAGCGCCTTGCCTTTATACTTCACATTGCCGTTTCCATCAAATTGGATGCTTGGTCCGATTGAATCTGGATACGGTTTGTCATCGCGCCATTCTGTAAATAGTTCATTTCCCGGTTCAAGATAGATGTAGAAAGATTCTTCAACCAGACCCGATGTAAAATGCGGCTGGTAAAAAAAGTGCGGCTGCCACGATGGTTTTAAAGTCTTTGAATCCACAATTTTTAACGAATGCTTTCCTCTGGCGGCGTGTTCATCGGTAACCGATATGCTTGCCCCTTCTTCAATCCCGCTAGCTGTCATTCCCTCAGGGACATCGCCCGGGTTTAGTTTTTCAAAATTTTCAGTAATATCTTTCGCAATCGGCTTTGGCGGCGGGGGCGGCAGTTTTGTTTTTGGATGTTTGAATTTTAACGGTTCATCCCGCCATTTGCGATCGCCAGTTAGTCCTACATTTGAGACATCAATCGGGTTAAATCCAATGAGAGTGATTGGCGAATCTTTTTTAAAATTGAAATCGCCTTCAAACGGGGCTTTAAATTTGGGGTCGGCTATGAGCGAGTGTTTATCAAGTCCTAATTGTTGCCATTCTTCAAATGAACGTTTAAAGAATCTGATATTATCAGCGCCTTCGGTATGCCAGTAAATATTGTAGTCCCAGATGCCGAGAGACTCTTTTGCCGACAATCTTTGCTGGAACGATGCTTCGCCGTATTTGATAAATAGTTCACCCTGGCTGTAAAAAACAATATTGTTTGTGAAGATGTTGAATCGTTTTTCAAAAAAAGGCCAGATTTGATGAGTGGCTGAAAGGGCGAAAATGTTATTTCTTATCACATGTTCGTGTCCGCCATTATTATACATCAAGCCGCCGCTGCGGGTGTAATAGACGATGTTGCTTTCAACAAGATAATTTCCGCAGGTGGCGTCAAGGTAGATTCCCCAGCCAAAATCCGGTTTTTCATAAGGCCAGATGTCGTGGATGAGATTGTTGCGGATAATACTGCCGTGTGAGACGCCGAGCGTGTAGATACCGCCGGCGTCGCTCATAACACCGTTAACAAGATGGTGGATATGATTGAACTGAATGATATTGTGGTGCGTTCGGTTTGGTGCGTCGTTCCAGTTCCAGCCGACAGAAATGCCGGTGTAAGTCATATCGTGGATATCGTTATTTGAAATTAAATTTGAACTGCTCTGGGCAACCCAGATTCCAACGCCGCCAGTGAATATATGCCCGCCATTGTAGATATGGTTGTTAAATACAGTGTTTGATCTTGATTCGTCGCGGTCGTCTTTTGCCATATTGCATTCTCCAATACGGACGCCGCCGGCGCCAAGGTCAAAGATTCTGGTTTGTTCTATACGGCAATTTCGGCAGCCGCGTCTGAACCAGATTCCGTAGCCGCCGGTGTGGGCAACCTCGCATTTTTCAAACAGACAATTTACCGCGCCATCGGCAACAATCGCGCACGGCGCCTCCACAGCCGCTTGAGTGCTGCTGTTGCCATTAGTTTGACGCTGCCAGTCGGCATAGTAAAAACTGATGCCGCTAAAAACTATGTTTGATACAAATTTGCTTTCTACTGGCTCGCCGGAGATTTTAACAATTTCAGTCAATAGCGGCGCTATTGCGATGATTTTATCTGCTCTTTCTCCGGGTAGCGGATAATAATAAATCCTGCCTGTTTTGCGGTCTGCATACCATTCTCCCGGCTCGTCAAGCGCTTCAAAAACATTGTCCACAATATAGCGCTGGTTTTTCTCCCAATAACCGATTGTCCACCATTCTTTCAACGGGGCTGAGAATTCAACAAGATTTGATTCTAAATTCACAGATTTTACAGGATGAACGGAGTTTTCCCATGAATGGAACAGGATGATGTTTGCGTCGTTGAGGTTTTTCCACTGTTGGATATCGCCCGGTTTGAAAATAAAACCGTCGCGGTTGCGGTCAACTACTTTTCCAGCACTATCGCGAGTCTTTGCAAAGCCCGCAATTCTAAACCAGCCTGTGTTTGGCGAGCGGGCGCGAGTTCGGCGCGTTCCATTTATGAATAGTTGATTAAAATAAATTTTGCCGGTCGCAACATCGGCTATATCCGCAATTAGAAATTTTCTATTAGCATCCTGACGCCAACCTTTGATCTGAAACCCGCCGCAGATAATTGGCTTTTCGTCTAGATATGCCGCATACACGATTGGTGTTTTTTCACTGCCAGAATCACGCCAATCCAGTTCAAATGTTTGATTCAAAAAATAAACGCCACCTCTTAAATAAACTGTAACGGGTCCGGGCAGCGCGCCGTTATTTTGCTGTTTTAACTCTCTTATCCTTTGTTGCACTGCGAACAGTGTGGCAAACGGTCCGTCGTTTTTTTCTTTATTTGGCTTGGGAATCTTTCCAGACCAGTTATCGTTGCCCTCCGGTGAAACAAAGAAATATAGCTGTTCTGCCGCGACAAGGTTGAATGCAACAATTGCGATAACTAACGCTAAAAAAAGTTTAACATCTTTGAATTTCATAGGTATCAAAAAATTTTATGGTTTTTTGCGAGAATATTAAAGAACCTTTTAATATGAAATAATAAAAACGTGAGCCTTGAATCATTGGAATTTTAAATGCTCAGGATTCAGCTAAAAATCAATTCCTGTTTTCAATGCTCGTAATTAAGACAAAAATTTTTAATACTTTTCGTGAGTCTTTTTAAACTTTGCGTTATAATTAAGCGGAAATATTTATAAATGAAGGCAATAGATTCAGAGGGACTTGTCAGGATTTACGAAAAGGGCGACCCGCCGTTATTTTTGATGAACGGCGAGAGTTTTGTTTTTGCAAAGGTGCCGGAGGGGGCACGCGTGTTGTATGCGCGTCCGCCGCTTCCGGGTTGGCGCGCGGCGCAGTTGAGGGCTATGGCTGAAAAAGCTATTGATAACCCGATCGGTATGGAGCCGCTCCGCGCGTTGTTAAAACCTGGAATGAAGGTAACAATCGCAGTGGATGATGTTTCGCTATCGGAGCCAGTGCAGCAGCCGCCAGATTGCAGACAGGTTGTTATTGAACTATTGCTTGAAAGGCTTGCCGAGGCTGGCGTTGACGATGTTGAAATTGTCATCGCAGTCTGTCTGCACCGTCATATGCACGACTGGGAAGTAAAAGAGATGCTCGGCAAAAAGATTTTCAATGCCTACTGGCATAAGAAAAAACTTTATAATTACGATGCGGAGGACAAAGACGGAAACATTGTCCTTGGATACACAGACCACGGTGAAATTGTGGAGATGCATAAGCGCTCGGCGACATCCGACCTTTTAATTTACGTGAACCTTAACCTTGTGGCGTTAAATGGCGGGCATAAATCTGTGGGGGTGGGACTTGTCACATATCGGTGCGTTCGGTCAAATCATAATTTTGAGCACCAGTTCAATTCAAGGAGCTTTAACGATCCGCCGCGCAGCCGGATGCACGAAACCATAAACCGCATCGGCAGATACATTGAAAAACGGGTCAAGGTGTTTCATATAGAAATGACCGTGAACACTGATACGTTTCCGCATTACTTGGGTTATATGCAGAAACAGGAACTTGAATGGTCTTTTTTAGAAAAAGCAATGGCGCGCATTGCCAAACATTCGCTTGACCTTACGCCGCTTGCGCTTAATCGAAAAATATTCTTCGCAAACAAAGCGCCGTATGCCGTAACAAGCATTCAAGCAGGAGAAGTGGAAGCTGTGCACAATCGCACACTTGAAAATGTTTATAAACAGCAATTGATAGAAGTTGAAGGGCAATCGGATATTTTGATAATCCCAATCCCGTATGTGATGCCATACAGCGTTCATTCAATAATGAATCCGATTCTGGTTTACGCGATGGGATTGGGCTATATGTTCAATTTTTACATTAATAAACCGCTGGTCAAACAGGGGGGTTCCATCATCTTTTTGCATCCTATGGAAAAGAAATTTCATCCGATTCATCATCCCAGTTATATTGAACTTTTTGAAAAACTAAAAGAGACGCGCGACCCTAAAATTATTGATAAGAAGTATGCCGATTATCTGGCAACAAATGAAAGGTATATTAATCTTTACCGTTTCCATAATGCCTACCACGGTTTTCATCCGGTATCAATGTGGAACTGGGGTAGCCACGGGATGGCTCACGCCGGACAAGTGATAATCGTTAATCCGCGCAGTAAAGAAGCGGCTGAACGGATCGGATGGGAAACCGCTTCAAATCTTGACGAAGCCATTGAAATGGCAAGGACAAAACAGGGACGTTCGGCAAGCATATCGGTTATCCATTCTCCGCCGATTGCGATGTGGTATGTTAAATAGTTTTTCATAATGCCAAAAAAGTTTTACATAATTGCGAATCCAGTAGCCGGAAAGAACAAGGCGCCAGTGCTTGCCACGCAGGTATTGCAGTCGTTAATTTCAAATGGCGCCAGCGCTGAACTGGTTCTCACTGAATCACGGCAGAAGACTACGGAAATCGTCGGACAAATTGAATCTCCGGATAACATAATTGTCGCCTGCGGCGGCGACGGAACGATTCAAGATGTCGTAAACGGATTGAAAAATCCGGATTCTGTTCTTGGTATTATTCCAAGTGGTCGGTGCAACGATTTTGCGCGTGCTGTCGGCGTTTACCGCAAACCCGATGCCGATGCATTCGCAAGAATTTTAATCGGCGGCAAAGTAAAGAACTTTGATTATGGAATAATAAATGGTAGAAAGTTTTTGACCGTTGCCACGTTCGGTTTTGACAGCGAGGTTAGCAGGTTTGTGGAAACACATAAATTGTTCTTTAAAGGCACTTCGGCATATTTATACGGAGTTCTGCGCATAATTTTTAACTATGAATTCGTAAAAACAAAATTGATTGGCGATTTTGGAACAGTGGAGGATAAAGTACTCCTTGTCGCAACGGCAAACACGCCATTTTACGGCGGTGCAATGAAGATTGCCCCATCCGCCACGCCCGACGATGGTTGCTTTGACGTGTGCATGGTCAGAGAAGTTTCTAAGTTCACTGTGTTGAGGATGCTGGTAAGAGTTTTCAAAGGAACGCACATCACACATCCCGCCGTGCGGATTTTCAAGACTCGCGAATTAAAAATAGAAACGCCGGGCACAAACCATTGGATTTGCGCCGACGGAGAGTCAGTTTCGCAAACGCCATCAGTTTTTAAAATCTGTCCCGGCGCTCTGAGAGTTATCGTTCCTTAATTCAAAGAGATAACTACAACCGATTTTGCTGGCAGTTTTGTGGTAAATCCTTTCTCGGTAATCTTGAAATCTTTGAATTCCGCAGGCTTTACATTTTCGGGGTTTTCAAATGTGTTATGAGCGTTCATAGCCTCTGCGGTCAAAACTCTGCCGCTTATTTCATTTATCTTTTTATCTGGAATTTGGCACTCAAGTTCTATGGCTTTGTTCGGATTAAAATTGCAGAGTGAGACGTGGATTTTACCTGAACTGTCCCGCGACGCTGACACATTTATCGCTGGAATTGGTGTGTTATCAAATGTGTAATCTTCGCAGGTCAATTCAGTTGGCAACATTGTTGCGTCGTGATGAACAGTATACATTTCAAACACGTGATATGTAGGGGTAACAATCATTTTTTCCCCTTTTGTTAAAATCATAGCCTGCAAGACGTTGATAGTCTGCGCAATATTTGCCATCCTAACCCTTTCGCAGTAGCGGTTGAAAATATTCAAGGTTGCGCCTGCAACAAGGGCGTCGCGCAAGGTGTTTTGCTGATACAAAAATCCAGGATTTGTTCCGGGTTCCACGGCGTGCCATGTTCCCCATTCGTCAACTATGAGCGCAACACGTTTTTGCGGATCATATTTGTCCATAATTGCCGAGTGTTTCTGAATGAGTTCTTCTATGCGAAGGGCATTCCTTAACAAATAATGCCAGTCTTCCTCGCCAAAGTTTGTGGCTGAACGGCTTCTCCTACCCGAGCCGCAATAGTAATGCAGCGCAAGTCCGTTCATTCGTCTGCCTGCCTCGCGCATCAAAACCTCTGTCCAGTTGTAGTCTCCTGAACTTGGTCCGCAGGCGATTTTATAAGGTTGCGTGCCGCCGCGGTTTCTCACATAAGTGGCATAACGTTTATAAAGGTCAGCGTAATACTCTGGACGCATATTCCCGCCGCATCCCCAGTTTTCGTTACCAATGCCCCAATATCTAACCTTCCACGGCTCCTTTCGTCCGTTTTTCTCACGCAATTCAGCCATTGGAGTTGTCCCTGCTTCTGAATTCACATAATCCACCCAGTCGGAGAGTTCCTTCACTGTGCCGCTGCCCACATTTCCGCATATATACGGCTCGCACCCTAATTGCTCGCACAGGTCAAGAAACTCGTGCGTCCCAAAATGATTATTCTCCACAACGCCGCCCCAGTGGGTGTTAATCATCTTTGGACGTTTATCCCGTGGACCAATCCCATCCATCCAGTGGTATTCATCAGCAAAACATCCGCCGGGCCAACGCAACACAGGTATTTTTATCTTCTTCAAAGCCTCAACAACATCCTTGCGAATCCCGCGAACATTTGGGATTGGACTATCCTCGCCAACCCAGTAGCCCTCGTAAACGCATCTGCCTAAATGTTCAGAAAAATGTCCGTAAATATTCTTGTTAATTCTGAATTTTCCCTCGTTTGCTTTGATGACGAGCAGGTTTGTTGACTCGCCTGCAAATAGCGCGCTGGCGAAAAAGAACATATTGGAGACAACAGTGACGTATATTAGAGTTATAAATTTTGTTTTCATAAGTTCAAATTATGGAAAATAGCCGATAAATGCAACAATAATTTATTAACATTGTTAATTTACCTGAATAGTTAGCATTGAATTTAATGTTTGATTCTAAATCTTATCAAAATAGAATGCCTTCTAAGTGAGTGCATTCAATAATCTCTCAGCAACCACTTCCAACCTCAACGGGGTTGAATATTAATAACAGACCATAAATGTGGATATTGATGGAAAGCTAACATTGAGAAATAAAACCAAATTCAAAATCAATTTACCTTCTCAGTTTTGGTTTTACTCCTTTGATTTTGTGTTATTTAGAGTCACAAAGCGGTGTTGCGACTGCTCCCGCAGTCTTGCCACCGCACTCCAAAAAAAATGCTAATGATTCAGGGGAATTTGGAAAAATTTATAAAATTGCTTTACATTGTATTGACGATTACGGTATAAGGTATCGCTTTTTAAAATGCGGTAAATTGAAAATTACTTTACAATTGCATAAAATTAGATTAGTTTAAAATTCTTGTTGTAAGAAGAACTGAATTAAGTATGGCACAGAAAGAAAAAATAATTCAGGAGTACCGGGTGCACGAAAAAGATACCGGGTCTCCAGACGTTCAGATTGCGTTGTTGACGGAGCGGATCAACGCGTTGACGGAGCATTTGCAGCGGAACAAGAAGGATTTCGGTTCCCGTAGAGGTCTGTTGATGATGGTTGGCAAGCGACGTCGTCTGTTAAATTATTTGCAGAGAAAAGATTACGAACGTTACATTGCATTGACTCGTAAGTTGAATCTCCGCAAGTGATCGTTCGCAACGCTATAATGTTACGGGGTCGCCAGGTGGCGACGCTGGATTTTAAAGCAAGCCAGGCAGGTTTGCTTCTGAAATATTATCAGGGCGGTTTTCAAAATATTAATAGAGCCGCTTTTGAAAGATAACAAACAAGCAATGCCCGCAGGTCTCGGGCGATTTCAATCAGCAACATCATTATCTTTGGCATTTAAGCCAGAACCGGTAATGAAAGGTAATAAACAGTGTTGTTGATTGAAGTTTCTCGGGTCCGCGCGGGTTAATGTGTTTGTTTGATAAGTTGAAAAAGAAAGTAAAGAAAGAATAGAGTATTATATGGCTACAAAAGTATCTGCCCGGACGGGCAATTCGGAAGTTATCATTGAAACAGGAAAGATAGCAAGGCAGGCAAACGGGTCAGTAACCGTTCAGCTCGGAGAAACAATAGTGGTAGTTGCGGCTGTAGCAGCCGCAGAGGCAAAGGAAGGTCAGGAATTTTTTCCGCTTACCGTAGATTATCGCGAGAAAGCTGCTGCGGCAGGGCGATTTCCCGGAGGTTATTTCAAACGGGAGGGACGTCCCACTGAAAAAGAAGTTTTAACAAGCCGTCTAATTGATAGACCTATTCGTCCATTGTTTCCAAAAGGATGGTACAACGAGGTTCAGGTTCAATCAATCGTGTTGAGCGCCGACGGCGAGAATGACCCGGATATCCTCAGCGTCAACGGCGCTTCAGCAGCGCTGATGATCAGCGATATTCCCTGGGAAGGACCTATCGGAGCCGTTAGAATCGGTAGGGTGGACGGCAAATTTGTAATTAACCCAACCCATTCTGAATTAGAAAAAAGCGACCTTGACCTGATCTACGTCGGCAACGAGACCGACCTAATTATGTTTGAGGGAGCGGCAAAGGAGATTTCAGAACAGGATTTCAAAAACGCTCTCCGTTTTGCTCACGAGGCTATTCAGCCGTTACTTGCCGCCCAGAAAGAGCTTGCCTCGCTTGCCGGGAAGCAAAAACGAGTTATCACTCAGGTTAAGGCGTCGGACGACCTTGTTCAGGAAGTCCGAAACCTTGTCGGCGATCGGCTTGTTCAGGCATTGATAATTCCGGAAAAACTCGCGCGCGAAGCCGCTTGCAAACAGTTGCTGGATGAAATAGAGCCGAAACTTCAGGAAAAATTCAATACTGCTGAAGATGAGACTGCGACTGAATTTTTAATTAAAAGCGCCTTTGAACAGGTTCAGAAAGAGACGATCCGCAACCTGATAATGAAGGAATCAAAGCGGCTTGACGGGCGTGGACTTGACCAGTTGCGTTCTATACATTGCGAGGTTGGCATTTTGCCGAGAGCGCACGGCTCTTCGCTGTTTTCGCGCGGCGAGACTATGGCTATCGCGCTTGCCACACTTGGAACGCCAATGGACGCGCAGGAACTTGACGCCTATACCGGCGGCGAGACGGAGAAGAAATTCATCCTGCACTATAATTTTCCAAACTTTTCAACCGGCGAAACCGGCAGAATAAGCGGACCTGGAAGACGCGAGATCGGACACGGCGCTCTTGCCGAACGGAGCATTGAACCTCTGGTTAAATTTGACGAGTATCCTTACACCATACGGATCAGTTCCGAAATTATGGAGTCAAACGGTTCAACAAGTATGGCAACCGTTTGCGCCGGTTCGCTTGCGTTGATGGATGCTGGCATACCGATTAAACGTCACATCGCAGGAATAAGCATCGGTCTGTGCACTGAATACGATGAATCTGGAAAAATATCGCAGTATAAACTTCTTACCGACATTATTGGCTGGGAAGACGCCTTCTGCGATATGGATTGCAAGATAGCTGGAACAGAGATTGGCATTACTGGTTTTCAACTTGACCTCAAGCTCAAAGGCGTGCCAATCAACATAATTGAAGAAGCGGTTGACAAAGCTAAAGCGGCAAGAACGCAGATTCTTGATATAATGAGCAAGACTATAGCGGCGCCAAGACCGGAAATCAGCAAATACGCTCCGCGCTATGAGGTGTTCAAGATTAACACTGAAAAGATTGGACTGGTTATCGGTCCAAATGGAAAGAATATTAAGAAAATCATTGAAGATACTGGCTGCGAAATTGAAATTAAACCTGACGGCACGGTTACAATTTTCGGCATAAACTCGGCGGCGATTGCCGCTGCGCGTCAAGCGGTGGAGGCGTTTTCCGCTGAACCGGAAGTCGGTAAGATTTACAAAGGCAAGGTAGTAACAATTACCGATTTTGGCGCGTTTGTTGAATTTTTGCCCGGACAGGATGGGCTTGTCCACGTTAGCGAACTTGCCGATCACCGGGTTAAAAATGTTGAAGACATAGTCAAGGTAGGCGATGAAATTTTTGTTAAATGCCTTGGAATAGACGAGAAAAACCGGGTTAAACTCTCACGCAGAGCCGCTCTTGAGGAGCAACGGGAAGAGTTGTTAAAGCAGAGCGCCGCGGCTAAAAAGGCTGAGGTAAAAGAATCTAATGTTGTTGAAAATGCGGATCAAGCCAAGCCGGAACAGACCGCGGAGGTTGAAGCACCCCCTGTGGGACAGCAGGAGGGAAGCGGCGAGCCAGAGTTTGAAGGCGAAGAGGGAGAAGAATTTGAAGAGGCTGAAGAACAGCCTGAATTTGAAGGACGCGAGCCGCGTGGAGACAATTTAGATTTGCGTCCCCAGGATTCACGCAGGCACGAGAAAAAGCCGTTCCAGCGGCATTCAAACGGCAGAGGACAGAGGCATCAACATCAGTTTGGCCGTCCTGAACGGTCTGAACGTCCGCAGAGGCAGCAGCGCCAGCCAGAAAAACAGGTCTCTTCAGAAGAGCCGCAGGTTGGAAAAAACTATCGCGGGCGGGTAACCTCAACTAAAGAATATGGCGCGTTCATTGAATTTTTGCCCGGACGCGAAGGTCTCTGCCACATCAGCGAACTTGCCAATTTCAGGGTCAAACGAACCGAAGATATAGTAAAGGTTGGCGACGAGATTACCGTTAAATATCTCGGACTTGATGACAAGGGCAGGGTCAGACTTTCGCGAAAAGCGGTCATAGTTGAGCGGGAACAGACGGAAGGCGAAAATAATTCTTAGAATCCTTTGACCTGCGCTTCCATCGGTTTGTCCCGCGCCAGTCTATATAATGGTGGGAGAATATGGAAGTTATAATTAGACCAGATGCAGATGCCGCAGCGGAGCTTGTTGCGCGCATTGTCGCTGATGAGTTGCGGGCTAATCCATACCTTGTCCTTGGACTTGCGACAGGCAGGACAATGGAAAGGGTCTATCAACGGCTCGTTAGAATGCATAAGGAAGAAGGTTTGGATTTTTCTCTATGCAGAACGTTTAATCTTGATGAATATGTCGGTTTGCCGCCGGAGAGTCCGCACTCATATCGTCACTATATGAACAAGCACCTGTTTTCGCAGGTCAATATTGATTTAAGAAACACACACCTGCCAGACGGGATGTCGCAAGACCTTGACGCCGAGTGCAGAAAATACGAGCAAATTATTGAACGTTGCGGCGGAATAGACCTGCAACTTCTTGGCATCGGACGCTCTGGACATATCGGGTTTAACGAGCCACTCTCGGCTTTAAAATCAAGAACGCGGGTAAAAGCACTATCGCCGCAAACAATTGAACAAAACGCGCCGCTATTCGGAGATAGGTCAAAAATGCCGCGTCGCGCAATAACAATGGGGGTCGGCACTATACTTGATTGCCGCCGGTGTATACTCCTTGCCACAGGCGAAGAAAAGGCGGATATAATCGCAAAAGCCGTTGAAGGACCGATAACATCAATGATATCAGCCACTGCTTTGCAATTGCACCCAAGATGCACAGTAGTCGTTGATGAACCTGCCGCAGCAAAACTTCAAGGCAGCGATTATTACCGCTGGATATTTATGAACGAACCCGAGTGGGCTCCATACAGATAATCTTTAAAACCGGTTTTATTAACAATACAGGAGCCAACGTGTATTTAGAAAAATTAGACGTAGAGAATTAAAGCCAAGCCACTTCGCGCCGCAAGACAATTTTCTGGAGTACAATTTTTTCAGAGCACTCACACTGTAACTGTTTTGTTTATTGTCGTTATGTCCGGAATTCAGGATTTTTCAGACCTTCAAGATAGTTCTTTACTTATTGATATTCTGTTTTAAAAATCAATGGTTAAGTTTTGCAAGGTTTCGAAATGTAACTTTTAGCCTTATTTGCGTTAGTAAAGAGTAGAGATAAGGCAATAGTATGATAGATAAGATGATTTAAGATTTTAAAGAGCCAGAATAAGAATTTATGAAAGAGAACAAAAATAGCGGTCAGTTTGAAAATCCTGAAATAATCAGCCGTCGGAATTTTTTGCAAGGGACATCCATTGCCGCGCTGATGGCTATGCTTGGCGGAATAGAATTAAAGCCAGCCGAACAGGCACAACAGACGGCGCAGCCGCAGGAGGCGGCTAAAAAAGGGAATCCGGTAAATTGCGCATTGATAGGCTGCGGCGTTTGGGGAAGGGAAATTTTAACGACCTTATCTCAGATACCCACTGCGCCTGTGGTTGCGATCTGCGACAATTATGAGCCGATGTTGAATCGGTCTAAAAAGCTTGCGCCGAACGCCGAGCCATTCACGGATTATAAAAAATTGCTTGAGAAAAAAGAGGTTCAGGCGGTCATTGTCGCAACGCCGACGCATTTGCACAAAGACATTGTTATTGACGCATTAAAGGCAGGCAAACACGTTTATTGCGAGGCGCCGCTTGCCAACACCGTTGAAGACGCGCAGGCTATAGCAAAGGCGGCTCACGAGGCTGTAAAGGTCAATTTCCAGGCAGGGCTTCAATTGCGGTCTGATAAGCAAAGACATTTTCTGCTTCAATTCATTCGTTCTGGAGCCGCCGGAACGCCAATTAAAGCGCGGGCGCAATGGCATAAGAAAGAGTCTTGGGCAAGGGTTTCTCCAAATCCGGATCGTCAAAAAGATACAAACTGGCGGTTATATAAAGATACATCAACGGGACTTATCGGAGAAATCGGGATTCACCAAATTGACGAGTTGCTCTGGTTTATGCTCGCAAAACCAAAATCAGTAACAGGTTTTGGCGGCATATTGTTCCATAAAGATGACCGCGAGATCGCCGACACCGCTCAGGCAATCTTCCAATTCGGGACAGGAATGACGCTTAACTACGAAGCGACCTTAGGAAACTCTTTTGATTCTGATTATGAAATGCTCTATGGCAGCGATGCGGCAATTATGGTTCGCGGTCCAAAAGCCTGGATGTTTAAAGAAGCAGACGCCCCGCTGCTCGGTTGGGAAGTTTACGCTAAGAAGGAGGAGTTTTATAAAGAGTCCGGCATAGTTCTGCGAGCCGATGCCACAAAGATCATTGCGCATACAGAAGGGGCATCAAAAGACAGCAGCGGTCCTACGCCGCTATATCAGGCGCTTGACGCATTTGTTTATAACTGCGATATGATTGCCTCTGCGGTTGAAGATTTCTCGTCAAGTTTCAATGTTAAAGACACTGAGGCTTTGAGAAAATATTTGAATGAAGAATTAAAGAATAAAGCTCTTGCCGCGACTGCGGAAGATGGGTTGATAGCCACTGTTTACGCAATCAAGGCAAATGAAGCCGTAGAAAAAGGGACAAAAATAGAGTTCCAGAAGGATTGGTTCAAGATTTAATCCGATGTTCTTTAAAACTTTAAACTAAAAAAGAGAATATGAAAACTATGATGAAAAAAACAATGGTATTAGCAGCCGCAATGGCTGTGGTTGTTGCGATAAACGCTCAGGAATACGTTCGGTTCAGTCCGTTGCCTGAGGGATGCAAAGTGCGTATGGACGGCACATCAACCATTCACGATTGGTATGCCGAGAGCGCTATCATAGGCGGCAGCGTTGAACTGGATAAGAATTTTCCGACAGACCCGAGCGCGAAACTTGAAACTGGCAAAATAAAAGCCAAAGTAAATGTCCGCATACCGGTGCGTTCGCTAAAAAGCAGCAGCGGCAGGGCAATGGACAACATTATGTATGAGCATATGGAGGTAAAACAGTATCCGACAATAGAATACCATTTGCTTGATATGGAATTGCCATCTATACCAGCGCGCGGTAATCCAATCTTGAAAACAACGGGCGAACTCGTTGTTCACGGCGTTACAAACAAAATTTCAATGGACGTCGGCATTGAACGAATCGCAAAGGATAAAATAAAATTCTATACCCCGGTGCCGATTACCTTAAAGATGACAGACTTTAAGATTAACCCGCCAAATCCGAACATCGGCGGCGTCGGCATCAAGACTGGCGACGAGGTTAAGGTTAAATTTGAATGGGTATTGTCCATCTCAAACGAAGAACAGAAATAACAGGCAGTTTTATTATACGGCGCGGATTGACGTTGAGTTAATTCGCGCCGTTTTTATTTTATAACATTATATTTGCTTCACGAATTGTCCCGGGCAGTGTAATATTAGTTATGTTGATGTGCGGTTATACTCGGTCTGTGTTAAATTAATTTTAACTATTGAACCTGTTAGTATTTTCAAGAAAAATTGGACAAACCGCCGAGCGCGGGTTAAATAAACGAGCAAATAATTTATGAATAAGATACAGAGAGCATTGTTGTCGGTTTCGGACAAAACCGGGCTTGTTGCATTTGCGCAGGTGCTGGTATCGGCAGGTGTTGAAATAATATCCACAGGCGGAACGGCGCGGGTCTTGCGGGAGGCTGGAGTAAAGGTGACGGATATAAGCGAGCATACCGGTTTTCCCGAAATGCTTGACGGACGCGTCAAAACTTTGCATCCACTTATCCACGGCGGTTTGCTTTACATCCGCGGCAATAAAGAACACGAGGAAACTATTAAAAAGCACGGAATTAAACCGATAGACCTTGTAGTGGTAAATCTTTATCCTTTTGAAAACACCGTTGCAAAACCAGACGTAACATTGTTTGAAGCGATCGAAAACATTGATATTGGCGGACCGTCAATGTTAAGGAGCGCGGCAAAAAACCACGAAAGCGTTACCGTTGTTGTAGACCCGTCGGATTATCTGCTTGTTGCAACGGAGATAAAAAACACCGGAACTACTTCGCTTGAAACCCGTAGAAAATTAGCGGCAAAAGTCTTTGCAAGAACCGCCGCATACGATGCCGCGATTGCCGCTTATTTAGAAAAGCAATACAAGTTAAATGAAGATTTGCCGACGGTTTTTTCAACCACATTCCCGCGAGTTCAAAATCTCAGATACGGTGAAAACCCGCACCAGAAGGCGGCGCTGTATGGCAATTTTAACGAATATTTCAGGCAAGTTCATGGTAAAGAACTTTCCTATAACAATATCCTTGACCTTACCGCAGCGGCAAATCTTATCAGCGAGTTTTTGAACGATCCGCCAACTCTTGCTATTTTAAAACATACGAATCCTTGCGGTGTTGGACAGGGTTTAACTCTAAAAGAGGCTTGGGATAAGGCTTACGCAACTGATAATCAGGCTCCGTTTGGCGGCATAATTGCCGTGAATAAAATCCTTGATGGAGATTGCGCCAGAGCAATAGCGGAAATATTTAGCGAGGTTATTATCGCGCCTAACTTTACCACAGAGGCATTTGAGATTTTGCAAAAAAAGAAAAATTTACGGCTCTTGCAGATGCTAAAATCGCCGGCTGTCAATCATAATTGGGAAATCCGCAGCGTTGGCGCGTCTTCAATACTTGTCCAGCAGCCGGATAATAAGGCGGAAGCAGAATCCGACTGGAAGGTTGTTACTCAGCGCAAACCAACAAAGGCAGAAATGAATGCTATGAAATTTGGCTGGCGCATAGTTAAATATGTAAAATCCAATGCAATAATCTTTGTTGCCCCGGATAGGACGCTTGGCATTGGCGCTGGTCAGATGAGCAGGGTTGACGCCTCGCGAATTGCAGTATGGAAAGCCGCAGAAGCAGGCTTGCCATTAAAAGGCAGCGTTGTATGCAGCGACGCGTTCTTCCCGTTCCCGGATGGTTTGATTGCAGCCGCCGAAGCCGGAGCAACCGCAGTTATTCAACCAGGAGGCTCAATCCGAGACCAGGCTGTAATTGACGCCGCAAATGAACGCGGAGTGGCTATGGTCTTTACCGGAACAAGACATTTTAGACATTAAGCAATTTCAATATATATTTAATTGTGGAAAATAAAAAAACTATGGGCGTGCGGAGGGAAGCCAGAGAACGCGCTGTTCAATTCCTTTTCCAATGCGAGCAAAATTCGCCAGAAGACCTTGACCTCGCGCTGGAAGAGTTCTGGCGTATTATTCGTTTGATTGAATATGATAAAAAAAATGATAAGCCAACCTTTGGAAAACCGGTTGAACTGCCCCCGCCGACGGTAGAAGAAATGGCTGTCAGATCTTTTGCAGACCAGCTTATCCGCGGCGTCATACAACATCGCGAGGCTTGCGACGAAACGATTAAAAAATTTCTGAAGAACTGGGATTTTAACAGAATAACGTTGATTGACCGCAACATATTGCGCCTTGCTGTGTACGAAATGTTGTTCCGCGAAGATATCCCGCCTGTCGTCAGCATCAATGAGGCGGTTGATATCGCAAAGAAATACTCAACCGAAGACAGCGGAAAGTTCGTAAATGGCATTCTTGATAAGGTTAAAGCAGATGTTTTAAGACCAACACGCAACGCCTCTTCGGAATGATTTTATGGGATTATTTGATAAATTCAAACTCGGTTTACAAAAAACGCATCAAAAGCTTGTACACGAAATAAAACGGATCGTAACAGGTTCGCCAAGACTTACCGCGCATACGCTTGAAGAATTAGAAGCCGCGCTGCTTGCCGCAGACCTTGGAATGGTTATGACGGCTCAGATTGTTGACGCGGTTAAAAAGGCATACGAAACACAGGGCAAATCCGGTCTGGATGTTTTTGAAATTGCCCAACGCGTTCTTATTGACTCGCTTAAAAATAATTCCGCGGAATTAGTCAGAAATAAAAACGGTTTGACAGTTGTTTCAATTGTTGGAGTAAACGGCACCGGAAAAACCACAACGGCGGCTAAACTGGCTTATATGCTACAGAATCAAAACCTGAAGGTATTGTTAGCCGCTTGCGACACATTCCGCGCTGCTGGTATAGAACAGATCAAGATGTGGGGACAAAGACTGAATGTCCCGGTAATATCAAGTTCGCACGGCGCAGACCCGGCCGCTGTGGCGCACGACGCAATAACAGCGGCGCTTTCAAAAAATGCCGATTACCTCATTGTGGACACCGCAGGTCGTCTTCATACAAAACACAATCTTATGCAGGAGTTGCAGAAGGTGCATCGTGTTATGGGCAAAAAACTGCACGGCGCTCCAAATGAAACATTGCTCGTTCTTGACGCAACAACCGGAATGAATGCGCTCAATCAGGCGCGCGAGTTTCACAAGGCGGTAAATCTCACTGGGCTTGTAATCACTAAATTAGACGGAACAAGCAAAGGCGGTATGGTTGTGGCAATCCAGAAAGAACTAAACCTGCCGATCAAATTTGTCGGTCTTGGGGAAAAACCGGATGACTTGCAGCCGTTTGACCCGCAACAATTCGCAGCAGCAATGTTCTCGGAAAAGGAATAAATGTTGCAACCTATGAATAGAAATTAATCCACCTCCGATCAACAGGTGATATTACTTTTTTGAATCCGCTTTTGCGCTGATATCTATCTTCTTACCGTTAATTTTGCGGCAATGTATTTTGTTTGAGGAATTATGAATTTTTTAACTTCAACATCAACCTTATAAACCGAAGGGAATTCGTTTAAAATTAGATTAGCTATATCTGATGATAAGGTTTCAATCAATTTCCAACTGCGTCCTAAACCGAATTCTTTTAATCTGTCAACTATCTTCTGATAATCCACGGCATCGGCGATTGAATCGGCAAGGACGGATTTTTTAAACGGATAATAGATTTGAATTGTTAGTAAAAGTTTTTGGGGCTTTGCCCGCTCTTCGTCCGGGACGCCGACACAATAACGAACCTCAAGGTCTTTGATGATTATTGTCTCTCCCTCCATAGTGGTTTGCGATGTGTCGGTATTAATCGATGAATTGCGTAGTTTTTTCCGCATAAGCAAAATTAAACACGGTTAGCTATTATCGGGTTTTTGCCGCTGTTTTAGCGCGTAGTTTACAAGGTTTAGTGTCGGTTTATTCAAGGGCAGTTTCAACGCCTCATCCAGTGTTAACCATTTAAAGTTATGAGCCTCCTCGTTCAACTTTACATTCTCTGCGGTGTCGCAAACACAGATATAATTTAAGAGCACAAAATGTTCTTCTCTATAGAATTCTTCGGAGTTAATGCAATCCTGAATCATAGCAAACTCTATTGAGTGTATATCAAGTCCTGTCTCTTCTTTGATCTCCCGTTTTAGCGCTGTTTCTGATGGTTCGCCGTATTTAACTTTTCCGCCCGGTATGCCCCAAAGATTTGACCATTTATAAGTCTGCACAAATAACGCTTTTCCCTCTCTGTTGAAAATGAGCGCTCCGACAGTTACCACCGGTCTTGACCTGTTTGAATGGCTTTTAACGACCCTTTTTGAGATGTCAAAGTTGCATTGTTCAAGGATTTCTTTCAATTCAGCAAGGTTTTCAACAATTATGTCCGGTTCAGACAGCCGCAATGTTGAGGATTCATTGTATCCGGTTAGAACCGCGCAGGAATAGACGCCTGCATAACGGGCGGTGTCAATATCGTGCTCCATATCGCCGATGTAAATTGTCTGGAGCGGATCGATTTTTTCTTTTTCAATGAGTTCTTTTATTTTATTTCTTTTATCCCGAACGCCGAGCCATACCGAGTCTATATAATCACTGAATCCGGTTTTTTTTGCCTGATTATAATAATGGTCTGGACGGACAGAACTTAAAACAATAGTTTTGAGTTTATGTTCTTTGCAAAACCGCAAGAATTCGTCGGCATATTTTATACCCTGAACAAGATATTGAACCTCGGAGAACCTTTTATGAAACCATTCTTCAAGTTTCTCCATTGGAATATGCGGGGTATAGCGGTTGTAAAATTTTGTAAATGGAAGGCAGAACTCCAAGCGAAATTCCTCAATGGACAATCCGTCAATGCCGGCGTTTTTCAGAACATAATTGGTCGCCTCCCACACAGCGGGCAGGTCATCAACCAGAGTGCCTGACCAATCAAAAATTATGTTCTTTATCACAGAAAAATAGTTTAACCGATTACATCAATTTTACAACGATTGTTTATTACTTTTCCAGCACAGCCATTGCTGCCGCATAATTCTGCGTGTGACTTAATGTAATATGGAGGGCGAGGGCGTTAAGTTCTTTCATCAACGCAAGACCGTTGTCGTGCAGTTTTATATATGGTTGACCGCTATCGTATTTGCAGACTTCAATATCCTGCCAGCCTAATTTGCCCCCGATACCTGTTCCGAAAGCCTTAGATACCGCCTCTTTTGCGGCAAATCGCGCGGCAAGATGTGGAGCGGGATTTTTATGAGACAGACAGTATTCAATCTCTTTTTCTTTCAGAATCCTTTTCAGAAATCGTTCGCCGAAACGTTCATATGAATCGGCAATTCTCTGCACCTCAATAATATCAATTCCAACTCCAATAATCATTATAATCTGTTTTTAACCCGGATAATCTTTCATCAGTTCAAGCATCTCTTTTACCGCCCGCTCTAATCCTACAAACACAGACCTGCTAACGATGCTATGACCGATATTTAATTCAACAAGATGAGGCACGCGATAAATCATTTTAAGGTTTTTATAATTCAAACCGTGCCCGGCATTAACTTTTAATCCAAGCGAGTTCGCAGCCTTAGCGGCATTGATTAGTTTTTGAATCTCCTGTTCTTGATCTGGACTTTTTCCGAAACTTTCTGAAAAGGCGCCGGTATGCAGTTCCACAAATTGCGTTCCAACCTTTGCCGATGCTTCAACTTGATGAATAGCCGGGTCAATGAAAAGACTTACCTGAATGCCAGCGTCGTTCAGCCGTTTTCTTGTTTCAGTAAGAGACGCGATATTGCCCGCAACATCCAGTCCGCCTTCAGTCGTTACTTCCTGTCGTTTTTCAGGAACAATGCAAACAATATCTGGCTTGACGTCAATTATGATTTTTACAATTTCAGGCACATTAGCCATTTCGATATTAAGGCGGGTTTTAACGATTTTTCTCAAGGCGTAAACATCTCTATCCTGGATATGCCTGCGGTCTTCTCTTAAATGCGCGGTGATGCCATTTGCTCCGGCGGCTTCGCAAATTTTTGCCGCTTCAATAGGGTCTGGCTCGCCGAATTGGCGTCTCTTATATCGCGCCTCTCTTAACGTGGCAACGTGGTCAATATTAACGCCTAATTTAAGCATATTTATTATATCTGGTTAAACCTGTCAGTAATATAACACAATTCTATCTAACTGCTTTTTTTGCGGGCGCGTTGAGAGTATTAGGTTTTTCTGGCATATCCACCCATCTGGCAAATTGCAGCAGTTCAAATCCGGTCAAGCCGATTGTTGAACGTCGTACAATCATTACTTCAGCAGGATTCTTCAAAACCATTTCTGTCGCCGCATCGCCCAATTCATTTGCGACTTTCATTATCCATTTCTGACCGGTTTTAGCCTCAGCCACTTGAGAAATTTTTGTAAATAGAGGCAAAATCTGGTATAATTGAGCCAACTGCAAAAGCCGCTCGCGTGTTAATTCCCAATCATAATACATCAGGTTTGTTCTTGTAGAAAATTGCTGATACAACTCAGGCGGGGCAGGGGTTTTCTTTTGCGCCATTGATGCGAAGAGTCCGCCGAAGAGATATTCTCCATTTTTATCCGATGTCGCTTTTAAAAACGGCGTCATAAGCGGAAGTCCCTGCCATACTAATTCGGCTTTATTGCTCACCCAGAAAATGTTTCCATCCCTTGAAATTGAATTTGTGCTGATCAAGATTGGCGGCAATTTTACCGCAAATTCATTCATCAAATTTGTCGCATTCTTTACAGGAACGGCAAAGTAAGTTGAAAACGGCGTAGTGCCCTGCGACCAGAGATAAAGTTGATTTGGCACGTTCTTCAGGTTGAGTTTTTTGATTATATCAATCTCGTTCAAGAGAGAAGCCGCGCCGTTTATCGCTGTAAAACTCACCAGCGGATCAAGGATAAGTTCTTTTGGCGGCTGCCATTGTTCATAACTCCATTTCAACGCAGAGCCATAGCGCAATGTGATTACTGTCCTTACATCTCCTGAACGACTAAACATTACAACATTTGCATAATTTGCCCCGCCGGATAATGGAGCGAATAAACCGCTCATTAGTTTAAGGTTAACATCCGCCTCAAACCAGTTGTTTGAGTTGAAAGATTTGGGATAACTCTGCGCGCGAACTTGAGCCAGCAAATCGTCAAATGCGCTAAATCTATTGGATGCCAGACCGACAACAATCCAGTCGTTTGCCCTTGTTAACCTGATCAAATTAAAATTGCCGTTTAATTTGCCTTCCCATCCGGTTGCGGCGCCAAATTTTTTATTCGCCACCTTGCTCCCAGAAAATGTTTCTACCATCTTGATTAAATTGCTATTCCAGTTTGAATATCTTGATTCCGACGCCGAAACAAGGATGAACGCCTCGCTCAACCCGCCATTTTGTCCAAATACTGTTAAACATATCTCACCCTTATACAGGTCTTCTAACAGAGATTCTAAAAGGGTTGATTGAGCCCGAGCGTTTTTCCCAAAAAATGAATCGGACAAACTCGCCGATACTCGTTTAAAAATGTCGTTTTTGAATGCCGTAGTCTCTTCAAAAGATAGAACCTTGTTTAACCGCGTCAGTTCTTTATCCGACCTGACTTTATCAAAGCCGGCAAAATGCAGTTTCAGCGCCACCTCCTGTTGCGCAGCCGCTAATGTTGTTGAACAAAATGCGACAACAATGCCGAATGTTAAAATATTAATTATAACTTTCTTTACCATAATCTAATTACGTTAACTTTGAATATAATATAGATTTAGCAATGTAGTTATTATTAAATCAATTTAATAATACTACAATTTTGCAATTATTAAACCCTCTGGGCAAAGATTAATGATGATAACCGTTTAACTTTATTCCCTGAGGGAATTTTATTTTTCGCCCGCGGCAAGTATAGTTTCAAAATAAGGCGGCTGTTCCTCCCTGTCTACAATGGCGATCTCAATTTTTTTAAACCCCGCAGATTCAAGCCACTGATGAAGTTCATGCTCGGTGAAACCGGTAAACAAGTCCCCGAACATCTCTTTTGCTTTTTCAAAAGAATGCTTTCGTAAATCAAGAATAATTAATTGTCCACCGGGCTTTAAAATCCTATGGGCGCTTTGCACTGCTTTTAAAGGTTCTTCGGCGTGATGAAGAGCCTGACTCAATATTGCCAGATCAACGCTATTTGATTCAATTGGCGGCTCTTGCAGGTCGCCAAATCTAAACTCTAAATTTTTCAGCCCGCTTTTCCTCGCCTTTTCCGCCCCAAATTTTACAATCTTTTCAGAATTATCAACGGCTATAACCTTTTTGCATCTTTTTGCAAGCAGTTCGCTTATTAAACCTTCGCCTGATCCTAAATCGGCAACAACTAACGGCGGCAAAATTCTTAACAGCAAATGCCCGAACGCCTGCCAGGAACGCCCGGGACCATACACCCTTCCGAATCTGCCGGCGACCTGATTAAAAAACAATCGCGCCTTGTCCTTTCTCAGAGATAAGACCCTTTTTAAATTAAGGCGGTCGGATGGATATTCAGGAAGTTCTTTTGCCGCAGCAAGAGCAAGCTGCATAAAATGACGGCGGCTTGCGCAAACAGCTTCATTCCAGTAATAAAAGGTGCGTTTCCCGTCCCGACGCGAATTTAACACTCCAACCTCTTGAAGCAACCGAAGATGCGTGGATATACGCGACTGTCCGAGCCTTGTTATTTCCTGAATCTCGTTAACTGAAAGTTCGTTTTCATTCAAAAGCGCAATCAGCCTTAATCTTGTTGGATCGCCGAGTGTCTTTAACAATTTTAACGCTGTTCCTGAATCTTTCTCCATTATAAGTGAATTGGTTAAAATGTTTTTGCGTCATAATTTTACATTGACGGATTGACAATTTTATATATCATCTTATCTTGATACGTCAATACGTTATATTAAAAACTATTATATAAATTAAACTGGGTTGAGTAAATGAGCAAACGATACATCTTTTCATCGGAATCGGTTGGCGAAGGTCATCCGGATAAAGTATGCGACACTATTTCTGACTATGTTCTTGATGCCTGCCTTGAACAGGACAAAAATAGCCGCGTAGCCTGCGAGTGTTATGCAAAGTCCAATTTCGTAGTCGTCGGCGGCGAGATAACAACAAGCGCCACAGTTGACTTCGTTTCAATCGCGCGTCAGGCAATTAGAGACATCGGCTATGTCCACGATGATGACGTATTTCACGCCGATAAAGTTTTTGTATTCAATGCTATTACTAAACAGAGCCCGGACATAGCGCAGGGCGTTGACGCCAGAGCCGCTGAAGGAAAAGAAAAAGCTGAACAGGGCGCCGGCGACCAGGGATTAATGTTCGGCTACGCATGCGATGAAACACCCGAACTTATGCCAGCCCCGATTATGTACGCGCATAGGTTGGGCAAAGAATTAACTAAAATCCGCAAAACTGGAAAAGTGCCCTGGCTGCGTCCGGACGCAAAGAGTCAGGTTTCGGTTGAATACATAGATGACAAGCCGGTAAGAATAACCAACGTTGTAATCTCCACCCAGCATACCCCGGATGTTAAACACAGCGATATCAAAGAATTTTGCATAGAAGAGGTAATCAAAAAAGTCCTTCCAGCCGAGATGTTAAAAGAGACACTCTATTTAATCAACCCGACCGGTCGGTTTGTCGTTGGCGGACCACAAGGCGACACTGGTCTTACAGGACGAAAGATTATCGTTGATTCTTACGGCGGTATGGGGCGTCACGGCGGTGGATGTTTCAGTGGAAAAGACCCGTCTAAAGTGGATAGAAGCGCCGCCTATATGGGACGTTATGTTGCGAAAAACGTTGTGGCAGCAGGGCTTGCCAAACGATGCGAAATCCAGTTCGCTTACGCAATCGGTTATCCAGACCCGCTGAATGTTTATATCAACACTTTCGGAACAGCCGCAGAAGGATTAACCGATGAAGTAATTCAACAAGCAGTCTGCAAAGTTTTTAGTTTCAAACCAGCCGAAATTATCCGCCAGCTCAATCTCTTGCGGCCGATTTACAAAAAGACAACAAACTACGGACACTTTGGTAAAAACGATCCCGAGTTAACCTGGGAGTCGGTTGATAAAGTTGATGAACTAAAAAAGGCGTGTAAATAACTATTTATCTCTTATTACCTGAAAAACAGAAATAACAATTAACAGGAAAGAATTATTATGGCTGGAGCGTGCACAACAAACGGCGTTGAAGTTAAGATGTCTTCAAAAGAGACGGAGTTCAAAGATTATAAAATCCGCGACATCTCGCTCGCAGAATCCGGGCGAAAGGCGATAGAAATCGCTGAACACGAAATGCCGGGGCTAATGGCGGTTCGCAGAAAATATGCCGCAAGCAAACCGTTAAAAGGCGTCAGAATCTCCGGCTCTCTGCATATGACTGTGGAGACTGCGGTATTAATAGAAACACTTGTTGAACTTGGCGCTTCAGTCCGCTGGGCAAGTTGCAACATTTTTTCAACACAGGACGACGCCGCAGCCGCTATAGCCGCAAGAGGCATACCGGTTTTTGCCTGGAAAGGCGAAACGCTTGAAGATTACTGGCAATGCACGCTTGACGCTATTACTCATCCGGGAATGAAAGGACCTCAATTAGTGGTTGACGACGGCGGCGACGCCACACTCCTTATTCATAAAGGTTATGAAATGGAAGAAGGCGACAATTGGGTCAATACGCCGAGCGAGAAAAAAGAAGAACAGATTATCAAAGACCTTTTAAAACGGGTTGCAAAGGAAAGACCAGGATTCTGGCACAATGTTGTAAAAGAATGGGTCGGAGTTTCAGAAGAGACGACTACCGGCGTTCACCGCCTCTATCAAATGAATGAAGCAGGAAAACTGCTTGTCCCGGCAATTAATGTGAATGACTCGGTAACAAAGTCTAAATTTGACAATCTTTATGGATGTCGCGAATCCCTTGCGGATGGTTTAAAACGGGCAATGGATGTGATGATTGCCGGAAAGATCGCGGTTGTTTGCGGCTATGGAGACGTCGGAAAAGGCAGCGCTCACTCCCTTCGCGGTTTTGGCGCCCGCGTTATTATTACAGAGATTGACCCAATCAACGCCCTACAGGCAGCAATGGAAGGCTTTGAAGTAACAACAGTTGAAGAAACGCTCGGCACAGCCGATATCTACGTTACCGCCACTGGAAATTGCGATGTTATCACACTTGACCATATGCTCAAAATGAAAGACCAGGCAATCGTCTGCAATATAGGGCATTTTGACAACGAGATTCAGGTTGACCAATTAAACTCCTATCCGGGCATCAAAAAAATCAATATTAAACCGCAAGTGGATAAATATATATTTCCGGACGGACACTGCATCTACCTGCTTGCCGAAGGGAGACTTGTTAATCTTGGTTGCGCAATGGGACATCCAAGCTTTGTGATGTCAAATTCATTCACAAATCAAGTGCTTGCCCAGATGGACTTGTGGGCTAATCGCGGCAAATACAAAATCGGCGTCTATCGCCTTCCAAAGAAACTTGACGAAGAAGTCGCCCGGCTTCACCTTGATAAACTCGGCGTCAAACTTACAAAATTAACCCCGAAACAAGCCGCCTATATTGGCGTTCCGCTTGAAGGTCCATACAAACCGGAACATTATCGCTATTAATTCAAATTTTATCCGGTTTTAAAATTCGGTTTTAATAGGCGCTTTAAAAACGCGGGGCTTTGCTGCGTCGATGTCCCGCGTTATGCATTTTATTATAAAATTTAAAATCTTTTTCTTCGTTCAATGCCTACAATTATGGTAATTGTTGAATAATGATTCCAAACTTTGCGTCAAATTGAATGAAATTGTTAGTTAGTTAAACCTGAAGATTCAATTATGAAGATACAAAGACCGATATTATTTTTAACGATCGCTCTATTCGGATTATTCATATTGAGCGGATGCGGAAAAAACGAGAGCGGCGCGGAGCAAAGCGGTAAACCGACGGGGTTGTTGACCCAGAAGCAGATTAGAGAATGGGAAGAAACTGCAGCCAAAGGCACTCCTGAAGACCAGTATAAACTGGCAAAACTCTATCGCGACGGCGATGGAATGCCGAAAGACCTTGTCGCCGCGGCAAAGTGGTTTCAGAAAGCGGCAGAAGCAGGACACGCAAAAGCCCAGTATCAACTCGGCTTGCTTTACCACGAGGGGATGGGGGTAACTCAAAACTTTCAGGAAGCAATAAAATGGTATACAAAGGCGGCCGAACAGGGCAACGGCAACGCGCAGGAAAAACTGGGATTTATGTACTGGACTGGCGAAGGTGTTCAGCAAAATTATGTTGAAGCCTATAAATGGTTGTCTCTGGCTGCCGCAGAGGGCGAAGGAAAAGCCGCAAAAGGATTGAAAAAACTTGAAGGTATAATGAACCAGCAGCAGATAAACGAGGCAAAAAAATTAGTGGCGGCGTTCGTCCCTAAAAAAACATCCAAAAAATCAAGCAAGAAATAAATCTCTCAGCGGTATTTAACTATTTTTAACCCAGTTGTCTGCAATGTTCCTTTGCAACTTTTTTATCACAAATATTGCATTAGAACCCGACCATGATATTTGCTATACTCTAATGAGGTTTAAACAATTGACGATATGATAAAAAGAATATATGGAATAATCCTCGCGGTAAACATTTTTATTTTATTCTGTTCGGGTTCAGAGGTTATCCAGTTACCCGCTCCGCGTTATATTGGAGGTGTAACAATAATGGAGGCGTTGAAAAACAGAAAATCCACGCGCGAGTTCTCATCAAAGCCGATTGATATAAAAGTTTTAAGCGAGATATTATGGGCAGGGTTTGGCATAAATCGTCCAGAAACTCTTCATAGAACAGCGCCATCGGCAATGAATTCTCAGGAAATTGATATTTATGTCGCCATAAAAGATGGTCTGTTTTTGTATGAAGCCAGAACGAATATTCTCATAAAAATCAGTGATTCCGATCTAAGGGAAAAAATAAGCAATCAACAGTTCAATAAGTCTGTTCCTGTTCTACTTATTTTTGTTGCCGACTATTCACGCTCAAAAGCAAAACCGCCGCAAAGACAACTGTACGGCTACATTGACGCCGGATTTATAAGCCAGAATATCTATCTATATTGCGCGTCTGAAGGATTAGGCACAGTGGTTCACGAATTAAACCGCTCGGAAACAGTAAGACTATTGAATTTAAGACCTGACCAAGAAGTAATAATTGCCCAATCAATCGGCTATCCAAAACAAACATCTCTCAACCCCAACAGGGTTGATAAGTAACCAAGCAAAATAGATGGATAAAAGATTTTAAAACAAACTACCTTACCCTGAAAGGTGTCAAACAAAATAGCCCTTTTCTGTATTCTTCTATTCCTTCTGTGGCGCAAAGAACAAAGATATCGCATTCCATAGTTTTGTGCCTCCCTCAAATTCAAGCGATATTCTCCAAAAATAAATTGATTATCTCTATAAAAACTTTTACGCTGTTATAGAAAGAGAGGTAACTATGGAACAAGTAAATCAATCAAATACAGTCGCAATGCCAAGGATAGGCGACAGAGCGCCAAGCTTTAAAGCCACAACAACGCAGGGAGAGATTAATTTCCCCGAAGATTACGCAGGCAGCTGGGTAATATTTTTTAGTCACCCTGCTGACTTTACCCCTGTATGCACTAGTGAATTTATTACATTTGCAGCGCAGGAAAAAAAATTTGCTGAAGCCAATTGCAAATTAGTCGGACTATCGGTTGATGGAATTTACAGCCATATAGCGTGGTTGCGAACAATAAAAGAAAAAATTGAATATCGCGGGATGAAAAACGTAGAGGTTAAATTCCCGCTGATTGAAGATATCACAATGGAAGTGGCTAAAAAGTATGGGATGATTATGCCCGGCGAAAGCAGCACTAAGGCAGTAAGGGCAGTGTTTATAATTGATCCAAATGCGATTATCAGGGCAATAATTTATTATCCTTTGAGTTTAGGGCGAAATTTTGATGAACTCTACAGGGCATTGATTGCGCTTCAAACAGCAGATAAATTTGGCGTGGCTACCCCTGCGGATTGGAGACCCGGCGATGAAGTGATTGTTCCACCACCGGGTTCTTGTGGCGCTGCGAAAGAAAGAATAGAAAGCAAAGGCGAGCATATAAAATGCTACGATTGGTTTTTCTGCACGAAAAAATTGGACGAAAAAACCATTTTCTCCAAGATATTGAAAAAGAAATAAACTTTGGGCAAATAACGCGCGCTGTTAGCAAAAGGTCCGTTTAAGACATACAAATGATTAGTGGTAATAGAGGGATGGCGTAAATATCGCTTTGTCCTTGATGCAAATGTTATTATTGATTTTCACATTTGCGATGGCCTTCAAAACCTGTTCAAACTGAAATCGCAATTTTTCATTTTTTAAAAATCCATTTTCACCCTTGTCCCCCTAAATGGGGACTGGCAGGATTTCCTATAAAGCATATATTTGGATCAGATTTTGGTTGTGTTGTGTGTTGAAGGTAGCCGGTAGGAAAAAGTTTTCATAGTTGTAAGGGTTGGTCGGGTGACCAGCCCTGAGTTTTTATAAACGGTTTTATAGTATTCTTTCTGGATTTTTAAACAGTTGTTCTTCTAATCACTCCCAGGCGGATTTTAATTTATACACCTCAAGTCTTGTCGGATTGCTTCCTGTGATTGAGACTGACCGGTCTTCAGATTTTGGAGTAAACGGCGCAGGGATGTAGGTCAAGCCGTCGCTGGCGAATATTTCAATAACAATCCTGTCCACATAAACAATGATTCTTTGCTTCCCATCAACAAGCGGCGCGGGCGCAGTGATTCCATTCACATTGATTTCCTGTTTTACAGGGTCGTATTTAATCGAGGCGCCGCGGATGTTTATTGTGAATTCGGAAGGTTCAAACTCTGCCCGCAGTTCAATCAATTCTGCCTGAAAATCGCGGAGGTTATCCGCGCGGTTTCCGCCATCGCGAAGGGTCTTCAACTCATCAACAGGCGTCCACGTCATCCGCAATCCATCCTTTGTCTCTTTTAATTTCAATTCCATCGGCAGCGACATTGCCTGATTGAACGGCATTCCAGGAGTATTCACTTGTAGCCACCCAATTTGAACCACTCTGCCTTTAGGTTCGTTAGAAAATGTTTGCGCGGCGTAAAATCCTCTACCGCGATGCCCTTTAAGTTTTGGAGTTTCAGGTTTAAACTGTTTGCCGTCAAATTCGCCGATTATGTAGTCGCTATTTGCGGCTGTTAAAATCCATTTTCCGGAAATCTGGAAGATGTCTGGACACTCAAAAAAACCTTCAATCCTTGACTGGTAGGTCCACGATTTAAGGTCAGGCGAGGTGTAAAACGCGATCCACTGTTTCCCTTCAAATTCATCGTAAACCGCCATCACCCAATGCTTTGACGGTTCATACCACATCAGACGCGGGTCTCTGCCCTGATGTTTTACGACTGGATTATTCTCATATTCCTCAAAAGACCTGCCCCGATTGTTGGAATAAACAATACACTCGCCGCGTCCGGTGCTTGTGTATGCCGCAACGATGGGTGCGTTATCCCCTTTTTTCCATCCGCTTGTGTTGTTTTTATCCACAACAGCGCTTCCGCTCCAAGCCCAGTCACCGTATTTTTTAGGATAGATTGCAATTGGCAATTCCTTCCAGTGGACAAGGTCTTTGCTTACAGCATGTCCCCAGTGCATATTTCCCCAAGCCCAGGCATAAGGACAATGCTGATAATAAAGATGATACTCGCCGTCTGCAAACACGAGTCCGTTCGGGTCGTTTTGCCATCCGCGCTTTGAAGAAAAATGAAACTGCGCGCGCAACGGTTCTTTATAAACGGTCTCCTCATTCCAGATTGTATCAGACTGATGTATGAGTTCGGGCGCCTTTGAATTTTCGGCAATCTTGTTAATGCGGATTTTAATCTTCTTTTTACTCCACTGCGATATGTCAAGATGGGCATACCAATCAGGATTATCCGCAAGTTCAATATCAAACTCCCTGACCGGTTGAGAATCAAGTTCAACTGTCACTTTCAGTTTTTTGACGCCATGCTTGACAGGGAAAAGGAGATAATTTTTGCTGACGTCAATTTCAATCTCGGGCGAGATCATTTTGGGAATCAAATTTGTCGGGGTATCGCTTTGAACAATGTGGTCAACATTGATATGTCCCCATCCGCCAGTGGCATTGTCAACGATGCGAATCTGCGCCCTTTTTCCTTCAAACTCGCGCGTGTCCCACGCAGCAGGTTTCAACTCCTCGCTGCCGCCGGGTTCGGTATTTGGTCCCACCGCCTCTCTGACAACCTTCCCATCAACAATCAATTGCATACAAGTTTTGCCTTCAAAACCGCCTCCCCCGATAAGGAAGTTAATATATTTGCGCTGGATAACAAACTCTGGGGAAGTCAGCACGCCCACGCTGCGGTCGCCATTGTAGAAAGAATTAACAAGTCCCTTGCCGAGAAAACCGCTCACTTTCATCTGATTTGGCAATGTGCCTTGCGCTGGTCTTGTTCCAAACGCCTCGCCTTCAACCTTCCAGTCGCCATAGTCATCGCCTTCGAAATCGGCGATTAAGATATCGGTCCTCTGTCCGAAAGCCGCTGCGCAAAAATAAATTAAGCCGATAAAAACCGCCGTTCGGACAACCCTTTTAACTGCCATTTTATTCATACAGATAGTTTGAGAAAATCGGTGTTTAAAACAAGGAAAAATGGGGGATTTAGAGTAAACGTTCCGTAACTATTCTTATAACCCGCTTTTTGTTAAATGGACAGTATTACTCGATTTTTAGAGAGAATATGATGGATTATTTATCAGAATTTTTCTTTACATCGCTGATAAATTTTTCAAGGTCTTGAATTGAAACTTTTTCGCGCAGATTATCATTAATCATCACAACTGGCGCTTTATCGCAACTTGCAAGACACTCAACAAATTCGACAGTGAACATACCGTCAGGCGTGGTCTGGACCCCGGGAAGTTCTGGGTTAAGCCCTAATTTTTCACATAAAAACTTTCTCAACTCATACGAGCCAGCAAGGGCGCAACTCAAGGTGCGGCAAATACGGATATGAAATTTTCCCACAGGTTTACGATGAAACATCGGATAGAATGTAACCAGTTCGTAAAGATTTATTGGTTGAAGTTCCAATTTTTTAGCCGCCCATTCAAGCGCTTCTGGGCTAATGTATTTATAATGTTCCTGCAAAAGGTGTAATATCATCAAAGAAGCGCTCCGCTTTTGCGGATAATGAGAGATATACTCATCGGCTTTTGCTTCAAGTTCAGGCGGCGCGGAGAAATTCTCTTTTTTACAACCTGTTCCAGCGGTTTGAATTGTTGTAATGCCCGCTTGCAAAGCGGTGTTTGATGAAGTGGTTTTATTCTGGTGTGGATTGTTTTTTATAAAATCGCTCATCTGTCGCATTCTCCCATTACAAAATCAAGTGAACCGAGTATGGCAACAACATCTGCGATTGTGTGGTCTGGCAAAAGCCAGGGCAGAATACTTAAATTAACAAATGACGGCGAGCGTATTTTTAACCTGTATGGGGCGCCACCGCCGCGGCTATTGATATAAAATCCGAGTTCTCCTTTTGGATTTTCTGCGCCAAAATAAACTTCACCTTCTGGCGCGTTGATCCCCTGTGTTACAAGCATAAACTGATGTATCAATTCCTCCATGCTTGTGAGGACTTTTTTCTTCGGTGGCAAAACGATTTTATAATCGTCAATATTTATTGGTTCGCCGCTTTTATTTTCCGCGCCACCCGGGAGTTGGTCCAGACACTGGCGAATTATTCTTGCGCTCTGACGCATCTCTTCAATTCTGACGAGATAACGGTCGTAACAATCTCCTGCTGAACCAATCGGCACATCAAATTCAAGCTTATCATAAACAAGATAAGGGCGCGCCTTGCGCAAATCAAAGTCTATGCCGCTGCCACGGAGATTTGGACCGCTCAATCCGTAATCAATAGCCACATCCTTCGGAATAACGCCAATGTCGCGGGTGCGGTCTATCCAGATTTTGTTTTTAGTTAATAATGTTTCAACCTCATCAATATTGAATAAAACCTCATCAATGAATTTTCTGCACCGCTCGCACCACCCCGGCGGAATGTCTCTGGAAAGCCCGCCAATACGGGTATAACTTGTCGTAAATCGCGCGCCAGTGAGGGATTCGCACAGGTCGTAAATCTTCTCTCTTTCTGTAAAAGTTAGTAAAAAAACCGTCATTGCGCCGACGTCCATTGCATAAGAACCGATGCCGAGCAGGTGTGAAGATATCCTCGCCAGTTCGCAACAGATAACCCGGATATACTGGCAGCGAGGAGTTAGTTTGTCCTGAATGCCGAGCAGTTTTTCAACAGCCAGCGCGTATGCAACATTGTTTGCAAGAGGGGAAAGATAATCCAGTCGGTCTGTGTACGGTATAAATTGCGTGTAGGTCATATTCTCGGCGATTTTTTCGTCTCCGCGGTGGAGATAACCGATCTCGGGACGCGCCGAGATAATTGTTTCGCCTTCAAGTTCAAGAACAATCCGCAATACGCCGTGAGTAGAAGGGTGCGACGGTCCCATATTAAGCGTCATCCGCTCGGAAAGATAGTCCGTTTCACCAGCGCTGTTTGCATTCCCCGCGCCGCCGCGCCCCGCCGCATCCTGATTTATTCGTCCGTTAGCATCAGGAAACTTAAATTCCACAGATTCGCTCATTTATTTTATCTGATATTATTCAACAACTTTTAGTTTAAAATGCTCACCGCCACAACAAATAAATATAAATGCTTACGGTAATCAATATTATAATGGCAACAGCGATTCCGATTAATAATAACGGGTTAATCTGTTTATGTTTGGACGGTTTTTTAATAAACCGTTTCGGGAACGCCGCGTAAAGTTCGTCCTCATACAGTTCTACAATTCTTTTTGCCTTTGCATCATTTTTCTCTTGTGTGAGTTGTTTATAAATCTTTATCGCTTCGTGCTTATTTCCTTCAAATAATTCTTCCGCGATTTTAAGCCTGTCGACATAATTAATGCCAGCCATTATAGAATTCATTGAAGTAAACGGATTGCCGTGCTGGGTTTCTTCCGGTATATGCCCGCGCGCTCTAATTTCTTCAACATAAATTCCTGTAAGAATAGATTCCACTTCTTCCTTTGCCTCTTTCATCGTTGAGCCCGGCACCGCAAGTGTGTATAACCTGATAGCCTGCATTTTATTCCCAGCTCTTAGCGCCATTTCAATCGTTTTCCTGTCTTTTGGTGAGAGCCTTTGCATAACCATTAACAGGCGTCCTCAGTGGGTCTCGCCCTTGGCTCGCGTTTTAAGGCTGTTTTACCTGGCGTTGTAACAAACGGACCGCCTTCAAGCGGCGCGGATTGCGTAAACGCAACCCCAGGAACTTCGGAAGGTTTTCCTTCAAGCGGAAAGTCCTTTCTCAACGGATAAAACGGATAACCTTCCCACATAAGTATGCGACGCAAATCCGGATGGTTGTCAAATTTGATTCCCATCATATCATATATTTCCCGCTCGTGCCAGTTAGCTGTTCTCCAGACATTGGAAACAGAAGGCAACCGGGAGACTGCTTCTGTAATGTTGGTTTTTAAACGAAGATAACAACGGTGGCTATAGCCGAATAGTTCATACACAATTGTCCAGCGCGGTTCCTGCCCGTAATTATCAATGCTTGTAATATCAACAAGATAATCAAAACCAAGCGATTGTTTTGCAAACGCGCAGACCTCGTTTATTCTGTTTGAATCCATCACTATTACGGTAATCTCGCCGCGAAATTCTGACGGCTCAGAGATTAACTCTCCAAATTGTTCTTTCAACTTCAAAGCAAGGTCAATTGCGGTCATTTTATTACAATTTAAATTTTTCAAACTGGCTTTTTCAGGTTAGCGATTACAGGTTCGCGCGCAACCTTTTCCTGCAATTTTATAAGCGCGTCAAGAAGCGCTTCAGGGCGGGGCGGACATCCCGAAACATACACATCAACTGGCAGGATTTTATCAACGCCCTGTAAAACTGAGTAGCTCCGATACATACCGCCGGTAGAGGCGCAAGCCCCCATCGCAATCACCCATTTTGGCTCAGCCATCTGCTCATATAATCGCTTTACAACAAGCGCCATTTTGTAAGTGACCGTGCCAGAAACAATCATCACGTCAGATTGTCTGGGTGAAAACCGCATTACTTCAGAACCGAATCTGGCAATATCAAATCTGCTTGCGCCGGAAGCCATCAGTTCAATCGCGCAGCAGGCAAGCCCCATCGGCATTGGCCAGAGGGAGTTTTTCCGAAACCAGTTAAGCGCGGCGTCAAGACGAGTTATTACAACGTCGCCCTCTGTCGTAGAGCCGTATCCAACCTCATACTCCATATTATAATTATTTAAGAATAATCGCTTATCCACTCTGTTTCAAGTGGTTTAATTTCTGAAATACATCCCACCGTCGGCTTTATTTGTTTTTAAAGTCGCAATCGTATTAAATTAATTCTCGTTTTAAACCGTCAAAATTAGATAATGGTTTTGAATGAATTTTAAAAATGAATTTATCAGTAAAAGAAAATAAAAGATTCAAGGAATTAAGATTTTCCATCTATTTTCTTTTATTAATATTATCAGGCTTTGATCAATCTCAAGGGGCAGAGGTTTTGACCGTAAATCTGGAATACTTAAAAGGCGAGGCGCATTTAACATCAAACGGGGTATTGCTTGATGTAAACGGAAACAAACGCAAGTTTGCTCTCAATGAGTTGCTTGATATTGCATTTAATACCACCGGTTTTAACCAGTCGGTAAAACTGATTTTTCCACAACAGACGGAAAAGCCTTTCGAGACCCTACCTCCGGGATGGAAAGACCAGGATATTGGAAATCCAAAACAAAGAGGTTCCGCAAAACTTAATATTGAGAGCCGTCAGCCAATAGTTTATTCCTTCTCTATAAAAGGGGCGGGCGCAGGCGCGGGAAATTCGGGCGACACATTGCATTTCCTGTATACACAGACAGATTCGGATTTTGATCTTCTGGCAAAAATAACAAGTTTTTACGGCAGCGACAATGGCGGCAGCGCAGGCATTATGATTAGAAATAACACGGATTTTAACTCCGACTCTATAAGCCTTGGAGTTACCCCAAAGAATGAGGCGATTTTTTTGCGGAGATTAAATCGCGGAATTCCAGAAAAGAAAACCGCTGCCCGATATAATATTCCTTGCTGGATAAGGATTAAGCGCGAAGGTGAATTGGTTCGCGGATTTGTCTCCGCAGATGGTTGCAAATGGAATGAATTAGAGAGTTATTCATATCCTATTAAAGGAAAGGCGAACGTTGGATTTTATGTCTATAGCGGCAAGGATAATTCAATTGCTCAAGCCCGCCTGAGCAATGTCTTATTATTATACACAGAGAGCAATTTTATACACTCTTTTGTTGTTCTTAAAGATGGCTCAAAGGTCGCCGCGCAAATAATCGGATTAGATAAAAATAAGGTTAACTTCTCTATTAATGGCAAGGAATTCTCAACACCGGTAAAAGAAATTGCCCGGGTTTTATTCTCGCCGGTTCCGTTTGAACTTGAAACTAAGCTGATTAATAAACCCACCGGCATAATGTTCGCAAATGGCGAATATCTGGAGTGTGAAATAACCGGATTGCGTCCCGACATTATTGAAATCAAAATCAGAGACGGCAGCCAGCAATTTAAACTAAAACAGGATGTGATAGCGGCGGTCTTTAACGTTTCTAAATATGAACCGTCAGAGTATGAAATTTATGATATGGAAGGCTCGGTTATATTTTCAAAAAATGTGATCTTAAAAGAAAACAAAATTACGGTTTCGACAGGCTCTCTGGAAGACATAGAAATTCCTGAATCCAGTTTAATAATGATAAGGCGCGCAGGCGGCATAGCGCGTCCAGGAGAATTATCAGAGCAATACGGAAATGTTGCCACACTTGAAACAGGAGGGAGAAAAATCACCGGGAAAATAGAGATTGGCGGCAACAAGATTGCCATTAAAAAAGAGGATGGTTTAATTGAAACCGTGGAGTTAAAAGAGATCAAGCGATTGATATTCCCCGAAGGAGAATCGGACGAGTCTCAAAATCAAATTCAAACAATGGTCAATTTAACCGGAACTGATATCGGAATAAACCAGTTTCGCGGAAGATATTCAATAAAAAAGGATTCAATCTGGATTGAAGGCGCGGCGCCGATTCAGGACCAACAACTATTGTTTGATTCTTATTACTTTTTAAACTCCCCTGTAGAAGGAGATTTTGAAATGGTTACGCGATTAACCGGGCTTGAAAATAGAAACGGTTTTGCCGGGATTCTTGTAATTGACAAACTTGATAAGTTTGCAAATGGCATACTTCTTGCTCTAAGACAAAATATGGGTTTTTTTGTCCGAAAATATGAGGACAGAACGGGAAATGTTACTAAACTTGATTTAAAACCGCCTGTCTGGTTTAAAGCGGAAAGAACTCGCCGCAGGCTTTCAGCCTATGTTTCTAAGGATGGCAAAAACTGGACAGGGGTTTTTCATTATGAAAAGGAGATACCGCCGAGAATCTTTGCCGGTCTGGCTATAAATAGCGGAGAGTATTTAAAATCAGCGCGCGCCTTTTTTGACAACTTAGAGATTAAAGGCATCAAGGCAAAGCCGTTTAAAAATCGTTTAGTTTTAACCAGCGGAAGCGAAATCTGTTGCGATATTATTTCGGCAGACGACTCGGCATTTCATGTTTACACCTCGTTTGACCCCGAATTGATTATCACAACGAAAAACATTTGTTACGCCATTTTTGACGGTTCAACTGTGAGTAGATCAGCGATTCCGGAGAATCGCGGCGGCGTTTTATTTCCCAATAACGATTTTTTAGAAGCGGATTTCAAATCAATTGAAGGCGATAATTTAGCCGTAAGTTCTGTGATTCTTGGAATTCGTTATTACAAATTGGGCGAAACCGCAAAAGCGCTTGTTTTCAAGACTAAAAAGGTTGTTCAGCCGGGCTTTCAAATTACTGTTAACGACGGTTCAAAACTTTTTTGCAAAAATATCAACTTTCGCAATGGCAAAATTATTGTTGCCGAAGAATTGGCAACAGAAAATCAGTTTGAAATTCCTTTAAACAGAGTTTTATCAATAGAAAAAGTTTTTGCAAATTGACGGTTAATAATTAATTTAAAAAACAGGTTTTGAAAATTGAAATCAGGTAGGAATAGGATGTGAAAATTGCATTTTTAACTCCGGGCGCTGGACAGATGTATTGTGGAGGATGCCTTCACGATCATACTCTTGTTACCGCCCTTAATAAGCTCGGTCATAACGCCATTCTTTTACCGCTCTATCTGCCGTTAAAACTTGAAGAACCGACTCAATCAAACAATTATCCATTATTTTTTAATGGCATTAATGTTTATCTTGACCAGTATCTGGGGATATTTCAAAAAGCGCCCAAATTCGTCAGAAAATTAACCTCGTTTAAACCGCTGACTAACCTCATTTCAAAACTATCGGCAACAACAGACCCGGCAGATGTGGGCGACATCGCGGTTTCAATGCTTCAAGGGGCAGAAGGAAAACAACGGCGCGAACTTGAAGAATTAATTGACTGGCTTGAAACCGATTTTAAACCTGATGTGGTTTGTTTATCAAATTCGCTGCTTCTTGGTTTTGCAAAAAGAATTAATGAACGATTAAATTGTCCTGTTGTCTGCCAGTTTCAAGGCGAAGATATTTATATAAACTCAATGACAGTTACATACCGTGCGAAGGTCTGGCGAATGCTTGATGAAAAGATAAAAGATGCGCACCTATTCATCTCCCCATCCAAGTATGCCGCGGTTGCAATGCGTCAGCGGTTGATAATCCCGGAGGAAAAAGTCCGCGTCGTGCACAATGGAATAAACGTTAGCGAATTTCAGGGAGATTCAGTTGTTAAAAACAAACCGGACAAAACCATCGGATACTTTGCAAGGATGTGCGATGAAAAGGGATTGCACCTTTTAATAGACGCATTTATAGAACTTAAAAACCGCAAATTTCACAATAATTTAAAATTAAAAATCGGCGGTGTATACCTTTCTAAAGATGAAGCCTATGTAAAGTCTTTAAAACAAAAACTCAAATACGCCGGTTTGCTTGGGGATGTGGAATTTTATCCGAATGTAGGAAAAAAGGAAAAAATCGCATTTTACAAGAGCGTAGATATCTTTAGCGTTCCTGCGGTATTGAGCGAGGCTTTTGGCCTATACACAATAGAAGCAATCGCCGCTGGAGTGCCGCTTGTTCTGCCGCGACACGGAAGTTTTCCAGAAATTGTTGGAGAAACAAAAACCGGCATATTATACGCGCCAAACTTTACAGAATATCTGGTTACGGCGCTTGACAGGATGCTAAACGACCAGAATTTATACCATAATTGCAAAATGAACTGCCTGACTGTTGCCCGTGAAATGTATGACTCCTCGGTAATGGCAAAGAATTTTATCAAAGCTATTGAACCAGTGGTTGAGACCCGTTCATCAATTATTTAAATGGAGAAGGAGGAATTTTTTCTGCCGCTGACCGCGCCTTTTTAAAATCGCCGACCGGCTCTTTCAACTGAATCAGCGTCCATTTCTCGGGAAAATCATATTTATCCGACGGTTTTAACTTTTTCTGCGCCGAAACTGGTCCAAACTCAACCAGCCGCTCGTCTAAATACGCAAATACATTATTTCCGCTATCGGGGTAATCGCCGCTGCGCTCTTGCGGAAAATATTTTACGAACATAGTAGAACCGAGAATATACGCGACCCAGCCTGCGTCTGTGTCTGCCCCGATTTTTACCGCAGCCCCTTCTGCCTTAGCAACCAGCAGTCGGTTATACACTTTCACATTTGGCGAAGAGGGATTTATTCCATCATAAACATATCTGTCTTGAATTTTATGACGGAGCGACCAGCCGGCGGGAAATTTGCTTGAACGGGACAACGGAATTAAAATAAAACCGCCGCCCTTGCAATAAGTCCTGTCCCAGTGCGAAGAAACAATCTCCTTATTTGAAATATTAATTATTCTCTGAACTAACCCGAGTTCGCCTGTCTCAGAATCCACAACAATCTCTTTTTCAAGTTGAACCCCGAGCGTTTCATCAGGCTGGCTTGTCAGAATAATAGAATTCTCCTTCAAACTTTTAACATCCCATTTACCGATCCAGAGCAAAGGGCTTGCCACTGTATCGCGAATTTCAGGTCCTAAATCAAATTGATATCCACCGACAAAAAAACTCTTCTCTTTGCCGTCATAGGTAAGTCCGTAAGCGTTCCGATTTTCATACAGCAAGGAATCGCCATAGAGTTCGTATCGCATAATCCGCCCGCCCACAGCGCTTGCAATAACGGCTTCGACCTCCGCCTCCTGCGCTTCGATCATCACAGACTTCGCCCAGCCGTTATAATTGATGAGTGAAATTTTAGCAGATTCCTGCCCGGAACAATTTGCAACAAATAGAATAGAACCGACTATTATAGTAGCCGTCAAAGTTGACCAGATGCCTTTCAAACCCGCATTCATCAACAAAAGGATAACATAATAAAAGATTTTTAAAACAGAAAATGAACAATGCTTGTATTTAGCAAAACCCTGAGAGTTGAAATGACTCCGTAATTTTCACAAGCCGTATTTCATTCTAAAATTATAATTTCGTAAAATTACAATAATTCAGGGAATTAAATGTTTATTTTTCTATGGTTTTTATCAAGTGGTTAAATTATTTTTAGAAATTAATTATGAAAATAATACGGAAGAAAATTGCTATATTTAACATTTCGTCATTGATCAGCGTTGCTGTTTTATTAAATATCTTTTCTTTACATATCCATACGTTTGCTGAAGAGGGCAAGACAAAATCCAATAGGATTCCCCCTGCGCCGCTTTATCGCGATCCGGTTCACGATGGCGCGGCAGACCCGACTTTTATCTGGAATAGAGGCGAAAAATGCTGGTGGATGCTTTATACGAATAGACGGGCAGACGCAACAAATGAGCCCGGTGTAAAATGGGTGCACGGAACCGATATCGGGATAGCGTCCAGCGATGATGGCGGGGTTAGCTGGAAATATCGCGGCATAGCGCGTGGGCTTGAATTTGAAACCAACCAAACAAGAAACACCTTCTGGGCTCCAGAGGTTGTTTATCACAACGGGCTTTATCACGCCTTCATCTCTTATGTCCGCGGCGTGCCAGATTCGTGGAGAGGAACGCGCGACATTGTCCACTACACAAGCGCAAATTTAATTGACTGGAAATGTGAATCTATCGTTGTTCCCGGTTCTATTGATGCCTGCGTTCACAGGCTTCCCAATGGCAAATGGCGGATGTGGTTTAAAAACGAACAGGGCAAAGTTAAGGGAACGGTGATGGATAGCGATGATCTTTATCACTGGGAACTTTCAAAATCTGAAATGCCAGACCCTGCTCCGGGCAAAGGAGAAGGACCGGAAGTTTTTAAATGGAAAGGTTGGTTTTGGATGGTTAAAGACATCTGGCGCGGGCTTGCTGTCTATCGCTCGCCAGACCTTGATGAGTGGAAAAATACGGGGGTAATCCTTGATAAACCGGGGAAGCGTCCAGGTGATGATGGAATAGGGCAGCACGCGGGGGTGATTGTTCAGGACGATGATAATGCCTATTTGATTTACTTTGTTCACCAAAAACAGCCAAATACCCGCAGAACCTGGCTACAAATTGTAAAACTTGGTTTTGACGGCAATACTTTAACCTGCGACAGGGACGCTACATTTGAGATCAATCTAAAAGAACCAGCGCCGCAGTTCACGCCTGAATTTATACCGATAATTGAGAAAAAATAATCAAGAGAAACAGGTTCTCTAAGTTAAATTCAAAAACGGCCGCGGTTTAAAGTTGGATTAGTTTTATGAAGCGAACTCGCTGGCAAGTTTTTCTTCTTCATCAACTATCTGTTTAATCTGTGCGAGAAACCAGCGATCAATTTTTGTCAGATTATAGATTTCATCAATTGTAAATCCTGCTCTAAAGGCGTGGCGGATGAAGAAGATTCGCTCCGCATTTGGCACTACTAATTTCCGTTTAATCATATCTCGGTCTAAAATTGCTCTGTCTGGATAAAAAACGTTGTCAATTCGCCACTGTTTGCCATCTCCGCCAAGTCCGCTTCTGCCAATTTCAAGCGAGCGGAGACATTTCTGCAAACTCTCTTTAAAAGTTCTGCCTATAGCCATTGCCTCGCCGATGCTTTTCATTTGTGTGGTCAATGTCGGGTCTGCCTGGGAGAATTTTTCAAATGCAAATCTCGGGACTTTAACAACCACATAGTCAATGGTTGGTTCAAAACTTGCCGGTGTCTCTCTTGTGATATCGTTTCTTATCTCGTCAAGGAGATAACCGACGGCGAGTTTTGCCGCAATCTTTGCGATCGGAAATCCTGTCGCTTTGCTTGCGAGGGCTGAACTGCGGGAAACGCGCGGATTCATTTCTATAACAACCATTCTGCCGTTTTCGGGATTTACAGCAAATTGAATATTTGACCCGCCTGTCTCCACACCCACTGCTCTGATGATGGCGAATGAAGCGTCGCGCATAATCTGGTATTCTTTGTCGGTCAATGTTTGAATCGGCGCAACAGTGATTGAGTCTCCAGTGTGAACCCCCATCGGATCAAAATTTTCAATTGAACAGATGACAACGCAATTATCAACCTTATCGCGCATTACCTCCATTTCAAATTCTTTCCAGCCAATCAGAGATTCCTCAATCAAAATCTCCGACACGGGCGATAACTCCAGACCGCGTTTTGCAAGGGTTTCAAACTCTTCGCTGTTATAAGCGATGCCGCCGCCTGTTCCGCCTAAAGTATACGCGGGTCTAATAATCACGGGATACGAGCCGATTCGATCTACAACCTGACGCGCCTCTTCAATGCTATGGGCAATGCCGCTGATCGGAACGTCAAGCCCGATTGAAATCATCAAATCCTTAAACTTCTGGCGGTCTTCTCCCCGTTCAATTGCCTCTGCGTTGGCGCCAATCATTTCAACACCATATCTATCAAGAACGCCGGAGCGATAAAGAGCCATTGAAGTGTTTAGCGCGGTTTGGCCACCCAGTGTAGGTAGAAGGACAAGTTTGCCTTTTGCGCCGATCTTTTTCATCTCTTCCACTTCGCGCGCAATGATTTTTTCAACGCAATCAGGGGTAATTGGCTCAATATAAGTGCTGTCTGCGAACTCCGGATCGGTCATTATGGTTGCTGGATTTGAATTGACCAGAACGACTCTAAATCCCTCTTCTTTGAGAGCCTTGCAAGCCTGTGTTCCGGAATAATCAAATTCGCACGCTTGCCCGATTACTATCGGACCGGAGCCTATTATCAGTATTGAATGTATGTCTGTCCGTTTCGGCATAATAGAATTATGTTAAACGATATCTAATAACCGTCCAAAAAAAGTTAACAGAAAATTTTCTTAAATCCAGTTAAAATAAATCTGAAATAACCCGAATCCTGAGAATCCCAGAAAAATTGCATTTCTCTGTGTTCCTCTGTGCCCACTTTGGCGGAAAAAATAAACCACAGAGAACAGTGAGATAGACAGAGAGAGCGCTTCCTCAATATTGCGTTTCTCTAAAAAATACAGTTCTATTTCACTCCATCTCAAAATAAAATCCCAAGTCCAATGCCAATGATTCCGGATTATAAACTATATGGTATTACTAAGTTCACAGATGATTGTTTTCTTTTTTAAAGGCTCCATCCATTTCTAAATTGCGGCTGGATAAATTTATTAGCCTCGTTGTTATTGGTGAACTTAGCGTTTTTGCCATCCCAGAGAAGTTTTTCGCCCAAGAATCTGATGGCAATTATTCCGATCAGCGCAAGTTCGGTAAGTGGTCCGCCATAACTAAAATCAGAGCCCGCTTTTTGTTTATTTCTTATCGCGTTTAACCAATCCGCATAGTGGTTTTTTACCCGTGGCAAGGTTTTTGGCGGTTTTTGATAAGCCTGCATCTTTGAATCTGGAATCAGTCTAACACCGCCGGCGCCGTGCGAGCCGTGGATAATAGTTCCTTTGTCTCCAATGACCACAGCGCCCGTGTCCGGCAATCGGTCGTCTGGTTCAAGGTCAGCCGGTCGCGGCGGCTTTTCAACCCCGTCGTACCATATTAATTTGATTGCCCCGCGCGATTTAGTCGGCGCAAATTCAAATGTAATTTTTGAACCGTAAGGGAATGTTTCGTAATGTTTTTTTGGGTCGTAATTCTTTGCTTCAGCTTGAACTGATATTGGTGAACCGAGGTCAAGAGCCCAGAATGATGGATCAACCACGTGGCAAATCCAGTCTCCAATCATTCCCGTGCCAAAGGCGCTCCAGCCGCGCCATTTACCGGGTAGATACGCGGGATTGTAAGGACGATACGGCGCCGGTCCAAGCCATAAATCCCAATCAAGCCATTCAGGAACTGGAAATTCTTGCTTCAAGGTGTCAAGTTGGTCTAAGCGCGAATATTTAGCGCTGGCGAATGCGTGAATTGTATGGACATTGCCAATAGCGCCGTCTTTTATCCACTCGTAAAATGTTCTAATTGTGTCAAAAGAATGCCCCTGATTTCCGAGTTGTGAGACGACGTTCTGTTTTTTTGCCGCTTCCATTAGCGCGCGGACTTCGCCGATTGAATGCGCAAGCGGTTTTTCGCAATAAATGTGTTTTCCCCTTTTAATCGCAGCCATTGCGGCAACCGCATGGGTATGGTCGGGGGTTGAAACCACTACCGCGTCAATGGATTTTTCCATTTCATCAAACATCTTTCGCCAGTCTCTGTAAAACTTTGCGTTAGGATATTTTTTTCTGGCTGCTTCAGACCGTTGATTATCAACGTCGCACAGAGCCACGACATTTTCTCCGTTCAAACCGCTTAGGTTTGCTTCCGCCCTGCCGCCGGCGCCAATGAAGGCAAGATTGAGTTTTGCCGATGGAGTTTGCGCCCCTGCCTTGTGCAGAACGGTTGTTGATGCCGCTAAAGTAAATGTTGCGACCGCGCCCGCCTTTTTTAAGAATGACCGCCGATCAATGTTTGCCGATAAAATAGTTTTCATAAAACAAAATGGTTCAAATAAAAATGGCAAATGCTTTTTACAATAAAAACACTTTATGAGCAGGAGACAAGCATTTATTTTAGTTCAACCGTTGCGTTGAGTGAGAGGTAATGAATCCATTTTTTTGTGACCGGCAGGTTGTAGATTCGGGATAGCGCGTAGGCATACAGGTCAATTTGGGTGGCATACTCTCTGTTTTTTAATTGGATATCTTCCTCTTTTATTTCATCGGTTTTGTAATCAAGAATCCATATTTCTGTCGCAGAGACCATACAGAGGTCTATAACGCCCTGAATAATCACAAATTCATTTTCCAAACCGTTTAGGTGATGAAACAATGGACTAAATTCTTTTTCATTTGTGTCTATCCTTGCGGTAAACGGGAGTTCGCGGCGGAGCAAATCTCTGTTAGATAAGAGCAATTTTCCAACCTCTGAATTCCAGAATATATATATTTTTTCTGAATCAATTGTTCTTGCGTAAATTTCTGGCAATCTTCCGGCTGCAACAAGCCGTTGCAATTCTGAATTAATATCTTCAATAGATGAGCATTTTCTCAGGTCTAATAATTCAAGGAATTTATGATAAGCCTCGCCACGTATCACAGCGGGGACGCGCTTTTCATTCACATCCCGTTCAACTACAATTATCCTCTGGGACGGTCTAAAAAATGGTTTGCTTTCTTCTATATCCTCAACAATTCTTCTTCTTACTTCAGAAACTGATGTTTTTGCCGGTTCTTTTGTAGAATTGAAAAATGGATATTTCCATCCCAGTTTGGCGTCTAATTTCTTTAGTTCATCTATCAACTCCGGCGATATTTCAATCTCACAGGCTTTTTCTGTCTCATCGGGTTTTGATCTGGCTGAATATTTGAATTTATTTATATAAAATTTCAGTTCGTTTATGTTGCCGGAAGTTAGATTTAGCCAGTCAAAACTGGAATTAATTGACCAAATCCAGAGACAAATCCATTGCAACGGGGTATAAGACTTTGAGATAGCATCTGGGTAGATAAAACTTTGCGAGCACTTCATTTTTAATTTTTCAATGGCGGTTTTGGAACCGTTTCCCGATAGGATTAAAAGGTCGCAGGCGCGCGTCATCGCAACATATAGCAAACGCATTTCCTCCCCGATTGTTTCTCTTAAATTTCTCCGTCTTGCCACCCAGTAGATTGGACTGGGATATGTTTGCGAAAATTCTTTAGGATGAACTCTCGGGCAAATCCCCAATTCTTCGTCAAGAATTACATCGGAGTTAATATCCTGGAAATTGAATTTTTTTCCAAGATCGGCGAGGCAAACCACGGGAAATTCAAGGCCTTTTGACTGGTGAATGCTTATAAGCCTGACGGCGTTATCGCCCTCAATAGATGCTGGTTCAACCTCTACCTCCTCTTCAAGACATTGCTCAACATATTGCAAAAATCGGCTCAATCCCTGCCGTTGCAATGGGTCAAACTGGCGCGTGATTTCTAATAATAACTGGATATTTGAATGTTTTTGCGCGCCGTCGGATTGAGCCAGACACCACGCGCAATATTGCGTATCGTCGTAGATTGTTTCTAAACAATGCGAGAGAGAGACCTGACGCGAAATCTTTCGCCACCTCTCGTAAGATTCAACAAATTGCGTCCCTTTTCTATAAGCGCTTTGCAGATTATTTATTAAAACCTGCTGTTGAACAGGGTCTGAATATTTATTTTCTATGGAATTCTGGATTTCATCCTTTGAAGAGATAAATCTCTTCAATGCCGTCCATAGCCTGCCGTGTCGGCAGGCGACTCTTAACAAGGCAAGTTCAGAGTCGGTGAATCCTACAAGGGGAGAACGCAACACTGCGGCAAGGGGCAAATCTTGAAGCGGATTGTCAAGGAGTTTTAACAGATTAATTATATCTTGAATTTCTATTGTGTTGAAAATATTTCCACAGGGAACAATGAGCGGGACGCCTCTTGAGTTAAATTCCCTGAGATAAATTTTGGCTCGCGTGGCAGGCGAACGCAAAAGAACCACCATATCTTTCCAGTCAACCGGCCTGCGTTTTCCAGTTTCTTTGTCCCAGATAAGATAACCTTGATTTTTCAATTGCGCCAGCCTCTCGGCAATAAGGGCGGCTTCTTTCTGGATCAATGTTGGTTCTGCTTCGCCACTATCATCATCCTCTTCACCGGCTTCATCCGCCCCATTGTTTTCTTTCAAAACAAGATGCAATTCCACTCGGTAATCGCTCTGATCCTCTGTTTCATAATCGCTATATTTTTCAAGCCCCGATTTCAGATAAAGATCAGCCGTATATTCAATCCCGCATACAGATTCGCGCATTATTTTTGAAAAAAAACGATTTACAAAATTCAAAATAGAAGGATGGCTGCGAAAATTTTTAGAAAGGTATATCACGTTTTTTTCTCCATCCCTGTTGTCGTTATTATTCTGATAGTTAAGCCATTCCGTTGTGAGTTTCTGGAATATATGCGGGTTTGCGCGTCTGAACCTGTATATGCTCTGTTTAACATCGCCGACTATGAATCTGTTTGCGCTCTCTTTATGCCGCGAGATTGCCGAGATTATCGTATGTTGCGCCGGGTTGATATCCTGATACTCGTCAACGAATACCAGTTCAAATTCTGACTGCAATTGTTCGGCTACAGGCGTTGGTTTTCCATTTTCGTCAATTAGCAGTCTGATAGTCATCTGTTCAAGGTCATTGAAATCAACCGCGCTTATTTCTCGCTTTGCATTTGAAAATTTTTCTTCAAATTCTATGACGAGTTCAATGAGCGTTTTTATCTGGTCGCGGGTCATCAGCCAGTCGGTTTTAATCGGATTCTCTTGTGACTGGTCGTCGCACTTTGACGGGAGTATTGAGATAAAAAAGTCTATATCTTTGATAAATTCTTTTAGCAAACTATCTCTTATTTTTGCGGTGCCGCGCTGCCATTTAGAATCTATTGCGGTTTTAATCTCATTTATATATTCAGCTGAGAGTAAAAAGTCTGTGTCGGGCAAAATATTATTAATAGCCGAATAACATTTTGCGATATTTTCAATATTTAAAGCCGAACCTAATTTCTCCCGCCACTCGCTGAGCCAGTTGGAAAATTCATTGTTTAAAGAATTTATCCAGTGGGACGGCTCTGGATCGTTATAAATTTCATATTGGCGTTTTAGCCATTGACGCGAATTCGGCAAAGATTGGGCGAAATAATAAATCTCAAGTACTAATTGGCGAACCGGCGCGTCCCAGCCGCGTGAGCGTTCTTCAATCAGATTTTTTACCCGTATGTCGTAGTCTGAATCTCCGCTGTAATGTTGATTGAAAATTTCATCCAGAACTTTTGACGCAAGGACTTTTGCCTCTCCTTCTTCAATCACAGTTACCTGCGGGTCAAGCCCGAGTTTATGAAAATGCAATTTTACCAGGTTAAAACAAAAACTGTGCAACGTTGAAATATGCGCCAGCGGCAGAAGAGAAAGTTGTTTAAGGGCAATAGAATCGTCTTGCGATCTGAACAACGATTCTTCAATCCTCTTTCTGATTCTCAAGCGCATCTCAGCCGCGGCCGCCTCGGTGAAAGTAACCAACAAAATGCGATTAATCGGGACTGGATTTTTATCGTTAAAAATGAATTGTTCGCAACGGCTGACTAATGTGGCTGTTTTGCCTGTGCCGGCGCCGGCAACGATTAATACATCGCCTCTTGCCTCTACAGCCTGCTGTTGTTCATCTGTGAGTTTGATTTTAGCTCCGCCGCTCATTAAAGGCTCTCCACTTATGATTCAAAAAATCTATCCTGCAAATACTGCTGTAAAGACAGTTATCACAGGCTGAATCTCCGTTTTTCTTTTTCCACGGGTCAATAGAAAAATCACCGCTATAAATTCTTTTTCCGTAATCTAAAACAAAATTCCTTATATGCTCAGCAATGTCTTCAAAATTCTTTGAATCCATCGGCTCAACGCAATTGAAATAAATCCCTCCGTCTTTTGTTAATTTGTAATTAAACTGTCCGCTGTTCTCTCCATCCGGTCGGCTGTCAAGCAGGTGTAGATAAGCAACGTTAAATCTGCCGTGATATTGATACGCCAGACGAAACGCCTTTTGCGGTTCTGAAAACAATTCGTTCCTGCTTTTAACCGATTTAAACTCGCCGCGCAAATTCGCGTAAAAAACGCCCACGGGAATAATTTTTCTATTTTTGTCCAGCCCTTCAAACCCTTCAATCTGTCGCAGCAAAAGCAAATATAGAGGCAACTGCAACTGGACTCCATTGGCAAGCAATAGAAGGTCTATATTCTTTGTGCCCGATTTATAATCTATCACCACGCATGGCAAAGATTGACTATCTTCAAAACAGATATCAATTCTATCAATCCTGCCTGTAATTAACATCTGCCGTTTATCGTCAATCTCTATTTTAATCGGGGGCAGGGTAGAACCATCTAATCCAAAACCGATTTCAACAAACGTCGGGTCAAACTTATAACTCTTGTTCAACCATTCAACATTAACCCTGATAAAATCCTTTAATTTCCGCGCGAGCACCTTTGCCTGAAATAGATTTGCCGGATTGGCGAGGAACAATTTATTGTTATATTCCTGCATTATTTTATCGGCAATAACGCTTATCCGTTCAGCCGCTTCATCGGGCGAAAGGTCTCGCCACCGTTTGTTCTCATTGACTATAGACCTGTGAAACTGCTCTAAAACCAGATGTTGAAAAGCCCCGATATGTCTGGGGTCAACTTCATATTTAATTCTCTCTTCAGCCCGTAAGACATATCTTACAAAATACTTAAACGGACAGTTTGCATAATCTTCTAACGCGCTCACCGATGTCCATAACGAGTCTCCAAATAGCAATTCTGTTATCTGAGATGGCACATTCTGCGAGCCGTTGGTGTTGCATCTTTGCGAGTGCTGATTTATAAGCGGTTCAATCGATGGCAAGAATCCGGAGAGATTTGATAACTTGCCTCCTGCCAGCATACCGCTCAATTCATACGGATGCTCCGAATATAGCCAGTTTGGAATTCCAGAAAAATACTCGGTTTTTACTCCCGGGAAGAGTTTTTGAATATGCGTTATAAAAGGCGAGGGGTTTAGAGATTTGCTATACCAGTCGGCAGCGGGATAGGTTAAGATTAAATATTTTGAAGGTCTTGTGCAGGCAATATAACCGTAATACCATTCAAGCGCCAGGAGCATCTGGGGAGATAATCCGTTATAGATATTTTCATCGGCAAGGATGGAGCGCTCGGTTTCATTTAAAATTGGCGAGAACTTTGGAGTTTTAGGAAATGTCCCTTCATTAAGACCGACTACGATTACGAGTTTCAATTCAGGGTTTCGCGACCTATCTATTGCGCCGATCAAGACCTGATCAAGAGAGGGCGGTATAACGCCGACAGTTAATCCGCTTAAACCAGACTCAATAATCTGTATCCACTCGGTTAAATCCCGTTTTTCGTCTGCAAATGCCAGTTCAAAATTTTCAAGCAGACCATTCAATTCTTCAATCACTGTCTGATGCATTGCAGGCGGAAGATAAGAGCGAAACTTTGATTTTATTAGTTCTTCGCGCCATTCATCCAATCGGTCTTCAACGCGCCAGCCAACAAATAGTTCTTTTATTGCGTTTGAAATCTGTTTTGCCGATGGCTTTAAGATTTCTCCAGACGCGTTTTCAGTTAAACTTTTTTCAAACTTGATGAGCGGCTCAACAACGCGTTTCATCAATCTGTCAATCTGCTGTAGAGCAGTTGATTCATCGGAAGAATCTAATTGCAGCGGAAGTTGCCAGAATTTTCCCGACCAACCATTTGCTATTGCCTCGTTTTCAAGCCAGTCAATTTCAGAATCGGATGCAGGAGCAAAGCCGATTTTTAACGCCCCGAACAAATCCTCCCGTCTCCAATTGTAGGCGACAAGTCTAAGCGCGTAACGTATCAGTTCAGCCACCGGGTGATGGCTCACCGATTCGCGACGATCAAGAAAAAACGGTATCTCATAATTGTAGAAAATTCGCCGTATCAGTTCATTATAATCATCTAAGTTTCGCATTATTACCGCCACGTCGCGATACCGTCCACCTTGACGCGCGTATTGTCTAATCGTCCTTGCGGCAAAAATGACCTCGGCAAGCGGGTTTGAGCAAGAAACAATCTTTATCCCTCCATTTTGCCACCAGTCCGTTTCGCTTTGCGACAATTCATTCTCAGATTTTTGCTCTTCATTATATAAAAATTCGCCCCACTGTTTTTCAAGAAACGCAATCTGCTGTTGTTCGTTGAATCGGGTTTTATTAGGGTGAAGTATTTCCACCTCAACCTCGCAATCCTTCTCCACCTCAATTCGCTTTTTGCATTTCAAGAAAAATGTTCCAACTGTATAACCTTTGGAAAACCATTTACTGGTTTTGAATGATTCTGCGTCAACACAAAATGCCAGAGTCGCCTTGCGACAGTAAGGCAAGAGTTTCGCAAGCAGTTCAATCTGCAAATCCGAGAGAGTGGCAAAGCCGTCAAGCCAGAGCCCTCCTATTTCAATTTTATGATTCAGCGATAATGTTTCAATAGCAACCTCAAGCAAACGGGAAGTGTCAAATAATTTATGCTCATTTAGCCATTGCAGATAACTTTCAAGAATTAACGACAGGTCTTCCAGTTTATCCCTCAAAACAGACGGCAGATTAGGATTTTGAGCCCCTTTTTTTAATTTAGCCGACGTAATGCCAAAAGACTGGAGTTCGCGCAAAAGTTCGCTTAACTGCAAAGAAAAACCGGCATATTTCACGCTTCGTCCATAAGCCTTTAGAGAGGGCTCTAATTTTGACAAAATTGACCTCAACGCCATCACCCTTCCTTCCTCGCTCAAAATTGGATTTGGCGGTTGTGGCGAGAAGTTTGAAATAATGTAATCAGCCAACCTTTCGTATGAAAAAATATGCAAACGGGTATAACCCTTGATCTGCGGGTCTGATAGAATCTGACGTTCCAATTGATATGTGAACTGTTTCGGCGCTATAAAAATCAACGGCAATCCGTCTGGCGATGTCCTAAGTTCGCTCCTTATTTCCTCAAGACATTTGTAAGTCTTGCCGCTTCCAGCCGCGCCCAGTAAAAACTTCACTTTCACTTTCTTAAATCAAGATTTATTAACTCGTTCAGGTTTCGCATATATTTAACAATAAATATTTCCTAGTCTATTGCAAAGAAAATCAATCATGAGAAATTTGAAACGTAACGTTCTTACATCCCCTCATCCTGTTAATCTCCTTTTTAATTTCTTCAATAACTTCAGTATTATGTTTTTTTATTCCGGCATAAATAATATTGTTTTTTAATATTAATGAATTTTTCCCTGTAACAATAGTCGGCGCTTGCGTCTACATCGGCAAGTCCGTTTTTTATCAAGTGGGCATTTACAAAGGTCTTGTTCTTTAGATAGAGATAAGCCAACAGGTTGCCGTCATCATCATATTTAACTCTATCAAACTTTAAATAGATTCCCTGGTTTTTTAATTTTGCCTTTAAAAATTCCACCGCTTTTTCAATTCTATCATTGATTGACTTGATGCCGATTAGTCTAACTTTCAAGCCGTTATCTAAAATTATTTTTTCAGGCGATACAATACGCTGGATTTTATGATAATTATCTGACTCTGTTCCTGTATCGTTTATTTTTGAACCAAATTTAAGGCTTCTTGGGTCAATCTTTTTATCAAATTTTACAGGGTCCTTAAAAACATAAGGCAACTTAGAAAATTCCGATTTCCAATCAATGTTTAATGGTTCTTGTTTTATAATTTCAAAATGCGCGTTTTTGAAAAGCCCGATTTCATTAGCGCCGGTTTTTTCATTTATTAACTGTAAATACTTTTCGTTTATTTCGTAACCTATAGAATTTCTGTCTAAATCTTTTGCTGCTAAAATAGTTGTGCCGCTTCCTAAAAATGGGTCTAAAACTGGTCCCCTACAAAACTGAACATTTTAATCAGCCGTTTTGGCAATTCTTCAGGAAACATCGCTAAATGTCCGACCTGACGTTCTCCATTAAAATTCCAGTGTCGGGCAAAATATTCATTCCACTCCTTTTTTGTCAATTTTGACATTTCTTTAACTTCTTTTAAAACCTTTGGCGGTTCGCCATATTTTTTAAAAACGAGAATGAATTCGTAATCTATTTTAATAATGCCGTTTCTCGGATATGGAAAACTTCCCATAACAGTGGCGCCGCCGGTAGTGTTCATTGTAGTGGGCTTCTGCCAGATAATAGCCCCCATATAGTCAAAGCCGATTGTTTCGCAGAATTTTATTATTTCCGTGCGAATTGGTATCACCTTGTAGCGTTCGTAATAAACCGAACGGGCAAATTGGTCTCCAATGTTAATGCATAATCTGCAACCGTTATGTAAAACCCTATGACACTCGCGCCAGACAAGATTCAAATTGTTAATATAATCTTCATAAGAATCGTCAAAGCCAATTTGTTCTTGGGTTCCGTAATCTTTTAATTGTCAATATGGAGGCGAGGTAACAATTAGATGCACGGAACTATCGGCAACCTTTTTCATTCGCCGGGAATCGCCGATTATGATTTTGTGATGTGTGTTCATAAAATGTATAATGGAATCTAAAACCGTCGTAAATCCGTTCTTGCAATTTTTGTAACAGTTTAACCATTCTAATCTATCGCTTATATTTTAATTCTTAACTGGATTATAATACACACGCATTTCCGTAAAAGAGAAACTTTTGCTTGCTAAACTTGAACACTGAATGACCCGGGAAAACTGTATTTTTAGATAAAATTAGATTTGTCAAAATTATTCAGTAATGGGCTGAACAGCACGCGAATGGGTCTAACATATTATGGATTGCGGTGGTAAGAGCGCGAGAGCGGTCGCCACACCGGTTTGTGAGTTTAAAAAACAAAAATCAAAGGAGCAATACCATACAACGAATGTGATTTAATTCCGTCTCTTGTTATTTCTTCTCAAGGTTAATTGTTAGGGTCCACATTTATGAGTGGTTATTGATATTCAACCACATTAGGATTGAAGTCGGTTGCTATTAGGCTATTGGATTCATACGGTTAAATAAATTTGTATTTTAATCGGTTTTAGAAACAAATACAAAGTTCAATCCTAACGATTCAGGCTAATGATTAAGGCGCTTTTTTGCAAAAAAGGATTTTAATTTCTTTGCGATGAGCAAAGTATTGATTACTTTTATATATAAAGAATGACAACAATTGAACCAGTAGATAATGAAATAAAGCCGCAGGGGCAAACCTGTATTCTTTTTAGCGGTCCTCCGCGCAGGATTGGTTTTATATCCACTCGTTTTCACGGCACTGACGGCGTCAGCCTTGAAGCCCGTAAATGGTCAACTATTCTTTCTTCGATGGGGCATAAATGTTTCTGGATGGGCGGGATGCTTGATACGCCCCCAGATATAAGTCATCTTTATCCGCCAGCGTTCTTCAATCATCCACGAAATATAACCCTTCAGGCTATGCTATTCGGAACAACCAGAAGAGACCGCAGAATAACCAACGAAATAACCGCATATAAAGAGGCATTGAAAGACGAAATTTATAAATTCATAGAAAAATTCAATATTGAGGTTCTTGTTCCGGAAAACATTCTCTCGCTGCCAATGAATGTGCCATTTGGAATTGCAATGACAGAAGTAATCGCCGAGACAGGACTGCCTACAATCGCGCACCATCACGATTTTTACTGGGAACGCGAACGGTTTACGCTAAACGCGGTTAATGATTATCTTCACTCCTCTTTTCCTCCAGCTCTGCACGGTATTGAACACGTCGTCATAAATTCTATGGCTCAAAAAGAACTCGCGCGCAGACTTGGAATTCCCTCGGCAATTATTCCAAATGTTTTAAATTTTGAAACCCCGCCTCCCGGGATTGATGACTATAACAAAGATTTAAGAGAACAGATCGGGCTTGCGCCGGATGATATTTTTATTTTGCAACCGACCCGTGTTGTGGCGCGCAAAGGGATTGAGCACGCAATTGAACTTGTAAGAAAATTAAACAATCCGCGCGCAAAACTTGTGATTTCGCATCAGATTACAGATGAAGGAAGCGCCTATTTCAAAATGGTCCGCGAACGAATTGATGAGGCAAAGATTGATGTGCGGTTTATTGCCGATAGGATAGGGGAGCAGCGCGCCATAACAAGCGATGGGAAAAAAATTTATACCCTGTTTGATGTCTATCCGCACGCCGACCTTGTTACCTACCCGAGTTATTACGAAGGCTTCGGAAACGCGTTTCTTGAAGCAATTTATTTTAAAAAACCAATAGTTGTAAACACCTACGCCGTTTATGCCCGCGACATTGACCCGCTCGGATTCAAGACTATTGAGATGTCAAATCTGGTAACTAATAGTGTCGTGGAAAATGTGAAAACTATTCTTAATGATAAACAACTCAGAGATGAATGGGCAGAAACTAATTATAAACTCGGATTAAAATATTTCTCATTTGCAGTGGCAAAAAGAAAACTCGCCGCGCGATTGGCAAACCTGTTTGGCGAAGGACTGGAATAATGAGATTCACATTTGTAATCCTTCATTACCACTTAAGACCGGGTGGCGTAAGACGCGTAATAGAACTGGCGACCACGCGCATTGTGAAAAAGTTCGCAAACAGCTGCAAAGTAATCATCGCCGCCGGAGAAGAACCTCCTGACAACTGGATTTGCCAGTTCAAATCAAAACTTGATCCGCTAAATATCAATCTGGAATTATTCGTTAAACCATCGTTCGGTTATATTTCAGAATCCAGATTGCCACCGCATCAGTTAAAGGAACAAATTGCTTCCGATATTAATCTCCTTTTTAAAAAGCTCTCCAGAGATAATTCGCTCATCTGGTTTCACAATCCCGGACTTGGCAGGAATATTATTTTAACAGATGAAATTTTTAAAACGGCATCAAAGTTCAGTATTCCTGTGCTGGCGCATCATCACGACTGGTGGTTTGAAAACCGATGGCAAAGATACGGGGAGATGCAAAATTGCGGTTTTTCAACTACCGACCAGATAGCAAGGGCAATATTTAATACATCACCGAATATCAAACACTGCGCGATAAACTTTCTTGACGCTTCAATTTTAAAACGATTTTTAGGCGCTCAATCAGGCTGGCTCCCAAACCCTGTTGAAACACCGAGAGTACCATCTGAAAAAGAAATCGTTAAAGTAAAAAAATGGATAAAAGATCAATTGTACGATGACGGAAAAATATGGCTAATGCCAACGCGCGTTCTGCGACGCAAAAATATTGCCGAAGCGCTGCTGCTGAAAAACTGGTTCAGTCCAAAATCCTGGCTAATCACTACCGCAAAGGAAAGTTCTTCAAATGAACTTGATTATGCCGCCAGATTAATCTGCGCGGCGAATACCTACCGCTGGAGATTAAAATTAGGAATATTAAGCAACAGCGTAATTAACGGCGATAAGCGCAGTGTAGAAATACCCGATATCCCCGCAATGTACGCGGCAAGCGATCTGGTCCTGTTAACTTCAATCCAAGAAGGCTTTGGATTGACTTATATTGAAGCGGCTATGTTCAAACGCCCGCTCATAGCCAGAATGCTCCCGAACCTTGAAAAAGATTTTAAAACTTTCGGACTCAATTTCCCTCAATCCTATTATGATATCTTAATCCCGCCAGCGCTGTTTGACTGGAACACAGAATCTCAGAGACAACGTCTGCTTTTTGAAAATTTCTTATCAACAATCCCGGAAAAAATCAGAGATTATGTTGAACTTCCATTTATAGTAAAAAATCCATTAAAACAAAGACCTGTTCCATTTTCCAGATTAACGCTCGCTGCCCAGTTAGAAGCGCTGGCGCGCTCGCCTAAAGATTCTTTAAACCAGTGCATAAAATTAAATCCATTCCTTAAACCGCTCGGGAAAAAAATAGCGTCCAATTCATTAAAACTAACACGAATAACTGAAAAATCGTTAAAATGGATCGACCTTGACGCCTACACGGAAAATTTCTGGAAAATAGTTAATTCAAAACCAGCCCAGAAAAGCGGTGTCTCAGGACAATTGCAAAATTATTTTATAAAACAAAAATTATCCGAAATATTCATCTACCCATTGTTATTAGAATCCGGACAAAACTTATGAAAATCAAAGCCGTAATATTTGATATCTACGACACGTTGCTTAATGTGAAAAGGCAAACACCTGATGAATCGGAAAAAATGTGGGACAACTTGTACCGAGAATTCTTCAACACCGCCCCTCCAGTTCCCTATAAAAAATTTTGCGAACAATGCGAACTTCTCATCAGACAACACCATAATCAGTCAAAACTGCTCGGAATAAAATATCCCGAAATTTTATGGGAAGAAATCTTAAAAACAGCGCTGCCAGAATTGAACGCGCTTGATAATGAGCGTTTTTACGAATTCTTCTATCGCCAATCGCAGGTCTGGCATTCGGTCTCTATGAGCGATGATGCGGTTCAATTCATCAAAATCCTTTTAAATAAAAACATAAAATTTGGAATAGCCTCAAATTGCCAGCAATACACACTCAAAGAACTTGATACGGAACTGCAACGTAACAAGATTCCAGCAAACCCATTTGATAAAGAACTTACATTCCTCTCATTCAAATATGGATTTAGCAAACCAGACCCGTATGTGTTTCAGATTCTGACGATCCGCGCAAATTCCAAAGGAATAAAACCAGACCAAATCCTGATGATTGGAGATAGCCCCGAAAACGATATTGAACCAGCAAAATTGTTCGGTTGGAATACCTGGCTGCTAACAAATGAGAAATCTCTCTATTCCGCAGACTCTGGTTTATGGACAGACCTATTACAGAGATTCTTTTAGTCATTAATTCTCTGTCGGGGATTAATCCCCACCAATTATATTAAATGGGAAATTACACCCATTCATCTTTAACCAATTTGCAAAACGGCGTTTATATTTGAAACTCGACATCGTAAGTATTTGGAAATCAATAGATTATTTTAGACATAAAAAATAGAATTTTTCAATAATATGGTATATATTATGCTTATAAATTGTATCAAAGTTCCAAATATTGACAAATTGTGCAATATAGCTTATGAAGACGACAAAGTCATTTCTAATGGCAAGTCTGTGCATTAGCCTGAGCGTAATTTTTTCTTCATCATTGTTTTCTCAAACATCGTCCGGCAAACCATATATTGTCGGAATAAGCGCTTTAGACCCAACAGGCGCGGAGCCCGGAGATGACACAGCGTCGTTCAGGGTCTATAGAATTGGCGATAACACCTACCCATTAAGAGTCGCTTATTCTATTAGCGGGACGGCAAGCAACGGGGTTGATTACCAGCGGATAACAGATTCAATCACAATCCCGTCCGGAGCCGACTCTGCAATTGTCACGATAATTCCGATTGACGACAATTTGATAGAACCGACAGAAACTGTTGTTCTAACCCTGCGGGAGAGCGCCGATTACGCGTTTGATAATTTTAATGGAATTATGGCTAACAAGGCTTATGTAAGAATATTTGATAATGAGACAAATAAACTACCAAAGGTTGCGATAACCGAGCCCGCAAATGGGGGTGTTTTTCAATTGCCAACAAATATCGTAATACGAGCCGAAGCCACAGATGAAGATGGCGTTGTGCAAAAAGTTGGCTTCTTTGCAAACGGGGCGTTGCTCGGCTACATCACTAATGAAAACAATACAAAAACGGCGTTCTCATTTATCTGGCAAAATCCGCCGCCAGGAGATGCTGTTTTGACAGCGCGGGCTTATGACAATGCCGGGGCGGAATCAGCGTCAGAACCGGTCTCAATTTCTATAAGGCAACAACTTCCAGAGCGCGATGTTGTATCGGTTTCAGTAATTGACGGAGAGGCTGAGGAGATTCCACCTGTGCCGCCCGGAATGGGAATGCCGCAGCGAATCAACAACGGAGTGGTGCGATTTTACAGGTCCGGTCCGACTAACTTCCCGCTCTATGTGAATTACTCCTTAGGCGGCACGGCAATAAATGGCGTGGATTATCAAATGCTCACAGGAAATATTGTAATTCCAACAGGCGAACGCGCGGCTGATCTTGAAATCGTGCCTATATATGACAACGTGAAAGAGGATACAGAAACAGTGGTCGTCAGGGTTGAGCCGCCGGTTTGCATTGCCATTTATCCGCCACCGCCAGATTGTTATATTGTCGGAGAACCGCGCGAAGCCACAGTGAAAATTATTGATTCCACTCCTGCAACCACAAATCAACCGCCTCAGATAACTATTACACAACCTGAAAATGGGTCGGTCTTTACCGCGCCTGCTAATATCATCATTTCGGCCGACGCTATTGACAGCGATGGTTTTGTGAAAAAAGTGGAATTCTGGGCAAATAACAAAAGGCTCTGCATAATCACGAATTATCCTGAAAGCGCGCGACCTATAAATCCATTCATCTTCGTATGGACTAATGTAGCGGCTGGCGAATATATTTTAAACGCCGTGGCAACAGATAATCAGGAAGCCCGCGCTTATTCACCGCCTGTTAAAATCAGTGTTCGCGTTCCCACTAATCAGCCGCCTGTAGTTACAGTTGTTGCAAGCGACCCCGAAGCCTCTGAATTGCCGCCAATCGTTGACGCGTTCAATCCCGGCGTCTTTTCAGTAAGACGAACCGGCGCTACCGACTCTCCATTGCTCGTGTATTATAGAATTAGCGGAACAGCAAGCAACGGGGTTGATTATGAATATCTCAATGGGACAGTTGAAATCCCGGCAGGAAGTTCTTCCGCAGATATTCAGGTTATTCCGATTGACGACGATTTAGTTGAAGGCGTTGAATATGTCACGCTTACACTTACAGTTCCAAATATAATAATCACCATTTATCCACCGCCACCGCCGCCATATCGGATTGGCGACCCCAGCAGGGCTACAGTATATATCTATGACAATGAATCATCTCAGACAAATATCCCGCCTATGGTCAAAATCACCAGACCGCGAAACGAAACAACATTCACAGCCCCTGCAAATATCGGTTTGTGCGCGGAAGCTAGAGACATAGATGGACAGATTGCTAAAGTTGAATTTTACGAAGGAACAAACAGGCTTGGCGAGGCATTAAGCCCCACAAACAGTTCTTCTGTTTTGTATCCGTATTATTTCCTGTGGAGAAACGTCGGTGTTGGCGAATATACACTCACTGCTGTGGCAACTGATGATAAAGGAGGTGCCACTACCTCTGAGCCAGTTAAAATCAGGGTTATTCAACCATACACAAACACTATACCCGTAGTTAGAATTGAAACCATAGATTATTACGCATCCGAAGGTCCAATCACACCTATCATTGTTTGTTCAAATTGCGCTACAGGCGCTAACTCTGGAGAACCAGAAATTATTACATCGCGAATCGCCACCATCAACACAGCGGCATTTGTTGTTAGAAGAGATGGTCCAACAAATTCAGAACTTACCGTTAATTACACAATAGGCGGCACCGCTTCAAATGGTGTTGACTATCTCGCCCTCTCAGGCGTAGTGGTAATACCAGAAGGGGAGAGAAAGGCGACCATTACGGTAATTCCAATTGATGATTCAATCCCAGAAACTCTTGAAACCGTAATATTGACGCTTATCCCGTCAGTAGCGCAGCCTGCTGAAAACAATCCAACATCATCGGGAGGTTCAACGGCTAATTCAACACTACCGCCCTATTTAGTTGGCGTTCCTAACAAGGCATACGCGGTAATTGCCGACAATGATGTTGTTCTGCCATCTCCTGTTAAATTGCCAGATGGACATTTCTTCTTCTCCAGACCTGCCCCAACCGGTATGGTTTATCTGCTTGAAACAAGCGCCGACTTAATTAACTGGACGCCTGTTCTCACAAATACAGTTGCAGAGGGATTTATAAACTACGTTGACCCGGACTCCACCGATTATAAACGAAAATTCTACAGAATCGTTCCGCTACAACAATAAGATAGTTAAACCAGACCATTAGCGCTGCTGGTAGCGCAGCGCCTCCTGCGATAGCTTAAATACAATATTAATATAATCGCATCTCCTCACAAGGCGACTTGCCTTTATATAGATTTGAAAAATTCAATTCTATTCCGAAATACAACCTTTCTTATTTTATCTGGGATTTAAGGTATACCCCAATACTCAATTTCTGTTTGATTATACAGTTTCTTTTTATAAAATCAGGACGGTGAACGATATTTTGCCAGATGTAAGCGTAATCATTGCCGCGCGTCCGGAACAAAAAGAAATCAAGGCTGTTGAAGCGGCGCAAAAACTTGATTATCCTGAAGACAAATTAGAAATTATAGTGGCGCGCGGACGGCACCCATCGGTTCAACGAAACCTTGCAATCAAACAGGCAAAAGGCGAGATCATCTACTTTCTTGACGACGATTCAATTCCAGACCATAAAGCGTTGATTAACGGGGTAAAATATTTTAAAGATGAAAAAGTCGCTATTGTCGGAGGACCTAATCTGTGCCCGCCCGAAGCGCCATTCATTGAACAGGTTTTTGCGGTGATATTAAGCAGTTTTCTTGCTTTCGGACCAAGCCGCGCAAGATATTCAAAAGTAGGCGCGGCGCGTCAAATAACCGAAAAGGAACTGATTCTCTGCAACCTGCTTGCCCGAAAAGATATTCTTCTGAACATCGGCGGTTTTGACACAAACCTCTATCCTAACGAAGAAAACGCATTGATGGATTTGTTGATAAATAAAGGCTACAAACTCATTTACGACCCGGAGTTTTATGTCTATAGAAGACCGCGTCCCAATTTAAAATCTTTTATTAAAATGTTATTAAACTACGGGCGCGGACGCGCGGAACAATTTAGATTGCATCCAACAGCCGGCTCAATCCCCAATTTTGCCCCGCCTCTGCTCTGTAGCTATCTAATATTACTTGCAGTTCTGTGGATTTTTGTTCGCAGCGCTACCTTGCTCTATTTCTCAATCCCTATGGCAATTTATATTTTCGCCGTTTTAATGCAAACCATCTACTCAATCTTTAAATTCGGTTTAATAAAAAGCATTATCGCGATACCGCTCCAGATTTTAACAAATATCTGTTACGGGCTCGGATTTATCAGAGGGCTATTCACAAAACCATCTCCGCCGTTAAAACCTATTGTAGAAAACATAGCGATAGAAAAAATCGCTTTTAAAAAAGCATAATATAATTTCAAACCGCCTTGTGAATATGAAGCCGCCCCCTCTCTTAATATATTGACTTTCAGAGACTATGTTATTAAATCTATCTGTAGTTTAATAATCAAAAAATATGAAAAAGATAAATATAATTAGCGCGGTTACAGCAATAACGTTTTCAATAGCATTAGCGGCAACAGCGCAGGAGCAAAAGAGCGGCGATAATAAAAACGCCGCCAAAACTCCGCAGGCTGTTCCGGCAATTCAGGTCTCTCCGCAGGGAATGAATGCGGGTATAAATTTAGCATCAAACCGCACGGAGATGCTTGCCCGTGCGTTGAAACTTACCGATGAACAGAAAGAAAAGGCGCGCCCAATTATTGAAGAGGAGACTAAGAAACTTCAGGAATTGCGGATGAAAAAAGACCTTACACCGCAGGAGCGGGTTGCGAAGATGCGCGAGATTCGCGAGGCTACTTATCAAAAAATGAAACCGATTTTGACAGAAGAACAGTGGAACAAATTTTACCGTCCAATGACGAACGCAACAGCGGTTCCTCAACAGCCGCAAACGCCGAAACAAAGTCCGTCGCAACCGGCTAATAAATAATCTTTATACAACTATTGAATTTCGCCGCGGAGAGACCAGAATCCGCGGCGTTTTATTTTTCCGGATTCACTCCTTCGCAACAGGTTGCCATTTAATGAAGCCCTGTTTTGAACGGGCTGTTTTATAGCGCGCCTGAACTGTATAAGTGTCAAAATCTTCACCGACGATGGCAGTCTCTATTATGTTGGTACTTGAAGTCCAGTGAATCAGGTCTTCAGAGGCTTCGAACCGCGCTTCATAGTCAGAGGCGTTTTTCAAGACATTCAAAGTAAAAACAAACTCGTCATTTTTCCATTCCGCTTTTGAATTTATTTCGGAATCCGGCAACATCGGATTTAAACCGAGTATGTATTCTTTAATATTCGCGATTCCGTCGTTGTCGGGATCGGCAAAATTTCCGCTTATTGTTTCATCATCAAGTTGTTCCTTAGAAAAGTTACGGAACTTCCAGTCCGACAGCGGGCTATCTTTTATCCAGACGGTAGCATTTGAAAAGTTTCCGATAACATAATTTGTGCTCGGCAGTAACGAAATAACAACGGACTCATCTCCTTCAGTTAAATCATCTCTTACCGGCTCAATTGAGATAATTACAGATACTGAATTTGACGGGAAATTAACGACACCGCTAATCTGGCTATAATCAACACCATTGCTTGCGGTTCCATAAACCGCATAATAAACGGTCAATTCTTGATTTGTGCTGCCAGATCTCGTCAATGTCAAAATTGCCGGGGAAGTATCCTGTTCTTTCGCTATCGGTATTGTAGGGATAATCTGCGCAACTGGGAGGTCTTTGACTCCAGAAGGTGTGAGTTTTACCGCATCAACAATCACATAGCCTGTAGTTGAATCCGTAAAAACAGAGACGGCTGAATTTGTGCCCGCGCGCATAGGGAAAGTTCCTATTAAATTCCATTTTCCGCCGTTAGTTTTCTGATTTATGAAAACTCTGTTGGTTCCGCTTGAATGTATAATTTCAACAGGGACGTTGTCTGCTCTATTCTGATCATCGGTCCATCGCAGGTAAACATCATAGACTGAATTCGAGGGTATTGTCGGGACAAACCGAACACTTTTTTGTCCCTTATTTGTATTGCCGTCGTGGATGTAATTTGCCCCCCAGTAGCCGGGCTTTGATGTGGAAACCGTCCAATCGCCGCTTATAAAAACACCGGTTGTGTCGCTATTGTCAAGTATTATGCCGGAATCTGCTGACGGGTCAGAACCCCAGAAGAGTATCTGTTTATCTGCAAGTAACTGTAGTTTTAACTTCTCGTAATTTATCTGTTGAACAGGCAAGTTATCATCAATTGCAAATGCCGCTGCGGTGGCGGCGGATTGACTCAAAATCATAAAAACGGGTTCCATCCTGATAGAGCCAAATGCGATATGACTTGCAGAGAGGGCAAAGGTAACAAACAGGTTTTCGCACTCATTGCTTTTCGGCACAATTGACCTGTATGAAATCGGATACGGTTGTGGCACTGAAGACTGGACATCCCCTTCATTTCTTACAAAACCATTTTGAACAACTCGCTGGCAGTTATGCGAATCCATAGTATAAGAACCAAGACCGACTGAATCGTTTACTATCCGGTTTCCCTGACAATTTGCTTGAGTCATCACATAATCAGATACCATTCGCCGCGCCTCTCTTACATACAATTGATGTGGAAAACCGCCAGTATCTATGAATTCATCCCTGCAAAATCCGTAAGATTGCATTTCACTCCGAACATTCGCTGGAACGCGCTCATCTGTGGCAAGAAACCATAAAAGACCGAGCGTATAATCCCTGTGCTCATTCCAGATTTTCTCCCGTTCAACGTAATTGTTGGTAGGATATGTATAATTCATTCCGATAAAATCGGTTGAAAAAGCCCCATTATTATTAATATCGGTTTTCCCATTCGGCACATTGTCTATTTTTAAAAAGCTTGATAATGAGAGTGAGTGTCCGGCATTTATTCGCGCTTGAATATATCGCCCGAGCAATTCGTATTTATTAGAATCATAATTTGAAGGACGTGTAAGGGAGATTTTATTTGTCTCTACTTTTGTCATACACAATCTGAAATTGTAAGCCTGTATGCGCTGGTCCCCGTCGCCTGGGGTCCCGCCATCTCCCGGTTGAATATACGGGAGCAGACCGCTTGCGGGTTTTCCCGGGATTTTATACGGGTCAACATTTACTGCGAATTGATGTTGAGGAGTTGTAGGACGTATTCCGTTTAGGTTTTCACCGTAAATGTTGGTTCCCTCTCTGCCAAAAGTGAAACTAACGCCAGCCATTGCCATAAGGTCGCCCTCATAAGTTGCGTCAATAAACATCTTAGCGCGAAATCGCTTCCCATCCTCGGTTACAATTTCGGTTATTCTTTTACCCTCCTTTATGACGCCTGCGAGCCGCTGTCTGTAAATCACGCGCGCTTTAGATTCATTCAACATTGTCTGAAAAACTGACTCTGCAACTTTTGGTTCGAACGTCCAGCGAATAGAGGTTCCATAATATTGTCCGATGCGTTGATAAAACTCGCGAGAGACACCTCCAATAGCGTTCTGGTTTCCGTAATCTGTCCATCCAAGACCGCCAGATGTCATTCCTCCAATGTGGTCACCGTAAGCGAGCAATACAACGTTTTTTCCCATACGCGCCGCCTGAACGGCGGCAACCACTCCGCCAGAAGTTGCTCCATAAACGCAAATATCGCATTGAATATTTGTCTGCGCGTTCGCAATTACTGAAACATTGATTAAAATGGCAATAACAAGTGAATCTGTTTTCATTTTATATCGGAAATAATTAAATCACTTTAAATATTTCGGAGAAACTATTTTGTAAAATCTATTTGCGTCGGTAGAATCGTCACTCACTTCAACAACACGTGTTATTGGCAGTGGTTCTATGTCGGCAAGTATTTTCCATTCGCCGGCTGTTGCGGAATTGCGGTACAAGATTGAATAACTTTTCCCTGCGATAGCGAGAACGTTAATCGTTCGCGCAGAAGCGGCTTTATTAATCCCTACTTTGATATAACTCAACGGGTCGGCTGGATCGGTCCCATTTAGATATTCAACATAATTGCAAATTCCGTCTCCGTCGTCATCTTGCCAGCGGTTAGCGGTAAAACGCGGATCAAGGTCAAAATGCGGAACCAAACCGGCAGCATCAACAGTAACATAACCGGTTGTGCCATCGGTTCTAACTTTAAGCCAGTTTGTGTTCCCTGCGTTGAATGAGAGCGTCGCGATTTTGACCCATTGGCTTCCATTTTCCTGTTCATTTACACTAACGGTCACCAGACCGGTGGCGCACTGGATATCTATCGGGACGTTGCTTGCCCTGTTTCCCCCAGTTGTGTATCTGAAATAAACGTCGTAATCTCCAGTCAACGGAACATCAAATGTGAATGTAATGGACTTAAGTCCCTTATCGGTGTTGCCGTCATGGATATAATCCGAACCATAATATCCGCTCTCATAGGTGCTTGAAGTCCAGTTTCCGACTATGGCTACTTTGTTTGAATCTTTATTATCAATAATACAGGCAAAATCCGCGTTTGATACATTCGGCGGGACAGAGATTCCCAGCAATACTTTCAACTCATCGGCGTAATTTGCCGCAATCTGTCTTGGTAATACGTTATATTTTTTGCAAAGCGAAGCGGCAAATCCTACGGCAAGTCCCATCTGGCCGCAGGTGTTCATAACACGCGGGCTGCCAAGTCCAACATGCGTTGCGCTCAAACAGCGTCCTGCCATCATTAGATTCACAATATTTGTAGAATAAAGAGACCTAAAAGGAATCCAGTATTGCGAGACTGCTCTCTGGTCTGCGCGCGATAAAAAGTCATAAGTTTCGCTTCGCGGATAATGAAGGTCAATACTCCAGGTGCCGGTTGCCACAGCGTCAGGAAATACGGGATGATTTCTAACGTCATTCTCTGTCAATATATAATCTCCTATCAATCTTCGCGATTCCCGTTTTCCAGCGATATAGGCAACGAAATGCAAATCCAAATTTGAGTTTTGCGGCAGTTGTTTTGCGTTGTAAAAACTGCCGTAGATTGCCTGCAAGAGGTGGTCGCGGATTTTTTCGGCGTCGTAGATTGTGTTTAAATTCATACCGTATTCCCAGTCCCAATCTCCGCCTGTTGCTGTATAATCTTTTGCCACACTCGCTGCCCAGGGGACTTTTGGAAATTGAACTGCTGTCGGTTTGTTTGTGGAATTCCAGATAAGGGTGCTTCCTAAAGTCATTGAGTCTGCAATGTCTGGCGCCAACGATTCATTAAATTCGGATTTTGCTTCTCTGCCCATTCGCCAGATTGCCCCAGCCCAGTAACCGATCCAGCCATCTCCGGTGCAGTCGGCAAATAGCGGCGCGCTAAACCGTCTTTCTTCGCCGGCACGGACGTGTCTGGCATCCACGCTGACGATTTTATTTGACTCTGTTTGAACTCTAAAAGCCCTCCACTCTGTAAATAAAGTTATATTTGTTTCTGATGTTACAATTTGCTGTCGTATTTCATCATAACGAATTGCTTCATCCGAGCCGCTTTTATAGTTTGGTGTGCCGATTGAAACAATTATATCGTGGCGAGGCGCGCCCATTGTGTGAACGCGGATGTCTCTGCTTGCGTTGCCGCCTAACCACGGACGGTCTTGAATTAACGCAACTTTTAGACCCGATTTTGCCGCTGCAATAGCAGCCGCGCAACCGGCAAGTCCGCCGCCTACTACGACAAAATCATATTTTTCTTCAATAGCTGGCGTCTGCGGCAAGCCGAGAACCTGTCTCCTCCACTCTTGCATTTGCGGGTCAACGTTTGGCGGGATAAAATTGGTTTCAGTTGTGAAATAAAGCGCGTCGCACCGGGCGTCAAACCCGTAACGGTCTCGCAGTCTTAACTCAACCTGTGTATTGGTTATTTGTATAATTCCGCCATCCTGCCAGAACCAGTCGTTGCCGGTTATCCCAAAGGTTACCGGCGCGTCAAAATTGTTGATTGAGACTTTAAATGGTCCGGCGGCATTTGTTTCTGGGTATGTCCAGTTCTTCGTTCTTACCCATAACCGATATGCGCCTGTTGAAGGAAGGTTAACCGTCGTAACTGCATCGGCTACCGGTTTGCCAAGTCCGTGAGCGATAAGGTATGGAGAGCCCATAATTTCAACGAACTGCTGGTCTACCAACCATCCTCCGAGGTTTGTAAAACTTTCTGCTTCCACAAACAATTCAGATGCGCTCAAACGGAGTGTTTGACCAAGGATTAAAATAATTCCAATGCATATATATACAGGAATTAAAAGTCGTTTCATAAGACCTGCGCTGTTAATAAATTAAAAGGGCGGTTAAAATTTTTAATGTGTGATGACGACGTCATCAATATACCAGCCTTCTAACAGGTTAAAGTCGTCGCACCGGAGTCTAAACTCAAGCATTATCTCTCTTCCGACTGCCGTATCGGGCAGTTTTATGGTTTGTTTTTCCCATCCAGAAGTTGCGCCTGCGTTGCTATACAATTCCGCAATGACCGACATAGTTGCCGGGTCTAACACATTGACTGCAACACTGTGATACCAGATGCTGGTGTCAATGTTTCTCCATTCATAGAAAGAAAGCGTTGCGCTTGTAACTGAAGTTAAATCAATAATTGGCGAGCGTAAATAACAATCAGAAAACGGCTGGATATTGCTGTTTAAACCTGTCGCATAAACATTTGTCCCGCTATGCGCCGCCATCGGTCCATTTAACGGTGTTCCAACTTCCCAGTTATCACCGGCGCCGCCGTGCGTCCATCCTTGAGCGCCAGATTCAAAATCTTCCATAAACAAAGCCCCTGGCGGCAGCGCCGCAACTCTGAAGAAAGAGATATCATTCGTCCCTATATTAAACACCGCCTCAACGGTGGATTGATTGATACGGGTAAACGCGGCATTGGTTATAAAACTCCATGCAACAGCAAAACTCCTTCTTGTCTGTATTGCATAATCGCGCCCGTTGTATGGCGTGTTAAATGTCAGGATTGCCGTAGATTTGTTTGTAATTGTAAGCGATGTTATTTCAAACTGGACATACTCAGCGGTAAGCGGTTTTCCAAGAAGACCGTTTTGATAAATATGGTCTATTTCTGTTGCTGTCAACGGTCTTTGCCAGATTGCCAGTTCATCTAAGTAACCGTTTAAAAGGCGGTTGATCGAAAGATCGGTTCCATAATTTGCGATTATGAGTTCGCTAACGCTCGCAGGACCAAGTTGCGCTGGGACCGGGTTTCCGATCGGGCGACCGTTTTTATAAAACTGCATAAAACCATTGTTTAGAACCAGAGCAAAGTGCTGCCATTCATTAGTTACGACAACATTTGCCGGTGCGTCATAAATCGCCTTGTTCAAACCGTAGAACCTGAGCGAGTCACGACTATCTTCTAATGATATATCATAATTGACATCTTTCTTCACTATTCTGCTTAAACCGCCGACCACGGAGATTGTTCTTGGATTAACCCAAAAAGATATTGAAAGTTGATCATACATATTCAAATCATCTGCATGAGGAACGATGGCAAAATCGTCTATGCCGTCAAAATTATAAGCGCCGCCAACAACGCCCTGCGTATTAGCGACGGCAACGCCATTTTGCAATACTGCGTCGTGACCGTTGCCGCTTGAATCGTGGAAAACATTTCCTTCAGTTTCATCAAATGTCCAGTATGCTACAAGCCCCGAAGTAATGTTTGTGAAGGTTTTAACAATTAGATTTGCCGCTTGACTTGTGGCTGAACCCAACTCGTTCTGGACAACTACGAAATAAACGCCGGCATTATTAGAAGTCAGATTTGTCAGCACCAGTTTGTTGGTATTTGAGTTGGGTAATGGATTATCATTCAAATACCATTGATAATTCATTGGGCGTTTGCCAGTCGCCTCTACAAGCAGAGTCGCCGATGAGCCTTCATATTTTGAAGCCGAAACTGGTTGTGTCACAATCTGTGGCGGACCGCTTGCGTCCAATCCGGCAAGTTCTAATATTTCCGATTCCTGCAACGGACGGGACCAAATACCGATATCATCCATAAGACCGGAATAATAACTTGCCGGAGATGCCTGATCAGAAACGTTTCCGAGCACGAGAAAACTTTGCGTTGCAGCGCCAAGATTCGCCGCAGTGGATTCGCCAATTTGAAAACCGTTTTTATAAAATGTTACTTTGCCCCCTTTAAAGACAATTGCAAAGTGCTGCCACTTGTTTAATTCTACGGATTTCTGCGGGGCAGAAACGCCATTTGCAATAAGCGTTTGTCTTACAGAACCCGGGTCATCAACAATCTGTATATCTATGTAAGAGCCTTTATTTAAAATTCGCCCGCGGGCGGTGTTGTATAATTGACCGGTAGTTAAAGTGCCGTAATTTGATGGATATAACCAGAAGGCAAATGTAGCCTCTGTTCCTGCGGAGAGCGAGGCGCTATTGGTTATTACAACACGGTTTAGATTGCCGTCAAATGCAAGCGCGTAGTCGTTGCCGTCTTTCGGAAACCATCCGTAATCTTCATTTGCGTAATCTCTTAACTCGCCGTTGTAACTGTTTGTTGTTGAATCCTCTAAAAGATAACTCCATCCCTCGTTGCAATGCCATAGCGCTACGGCTGCGTCATTAATGTTTGACGGCACTATAACCTGAACAGAGACAGCATCGCTGAAATTTGTTCCCTCTGAATTTGAAACTCTGCATCTGTACTCTCCAGCATCATCGGGTTGTAGGTCGTAAAGAATTAAGGTGTTTGAAGTGGCATCGCGCAATTCATTTGTTCCTTTATACCACAAATACCTGATCGGCTCGGAGCCAAAAGCTGCAACGGTTATTCTTAAAGTTGTGCCGGCATATTGCGTTACAGCCGCCGGTTGCGGTTGGCTGACAATCCTCGCCGGTCCGGTCTTTCCCGCAAGATACGCAATCTCAGACTCTCTTAATGGCCTATCCCAGATGCAAACCTCGTCCATCATTCCATTAAAATATTTTCCGCTATCATCAGACCCTATCCGCAATGGCAATTTATCATCATCAATCGGCGCGGTAACATTGCGGGTCCCTTTCATAATGCCATCAACATACACGCGAATTGTATTGCCATCGTATGTTCCAACAATGTGGTACCATCTGTTCGAATCCAGCGCATCGTAGATTGAAGCGGTATAAATCTGATTATTCTTTTTGACCGCGAAATTCATACCGCCAGTCCCCACATTATTTGTATTGCCATCGCCCTGAAGCAAAAAGATATTATCGCCTTTTTCAAAACATCTGTAAGTGTTGCCATTGGTTGAAAGAAAAACCCTTGAGTTAATCCATGCAGAAATAGAAAATTGATACACAAGATCGCCGCCAATCTTCGCGTTGTCAGGCACCTCAATGTAGTTTGCACCCCCGAACATTAATCCGCCATTGATTATCCCGTTCACCCATTGTGAATCGCCGGTGGGGAAATTATATAGTGCGCCATTTAGTTGATAAGGACCAGAATCCATCGCTATTAAACCGCTTTTTTCATCAAGCGACCATTTAGCGCGTAGTCCGGTTTCTATACCGGTTATTTGTATGACATTTAAAATTGCTGGCGAACTTGTTATTGTTCCCAGTGAATTTGAAACCACAACGGTATATTCTCCTGAGTCGCTCAATTGAATGTTTGAAATCACCAGTGTGGTATTGGTTTGATAGGGAAGGTCAACGCCATCTTTCCGCCATTGATAATTCAGCGGCGCAAGTCCAGTGGCGCTCACATAAAACACTGCTGTCATTCCCTCGTAATTCGTAACAGAAACCGGTTGGCTGGCAATAATCGGCGGACCCTGCGGGGTTCCAATAACAACCTCCTGATAATTTGTTCCAATACGAATTTCATCAACCTCAAGCGCTGTAGCGGTTATATTTCTTATCTGCAATCTTGTAAGAGTCACACCGCTTGCTCCGTTAGTTGAAGCCATCCAGCTTGCAGGCTCTGTGGAAGGAACAGTGTCGCTTTGACGATATATATTTAAATAGACCTGGTCATTTGCGGATGAGTGGGTCACGATTTTCCCAACAATATAGACTGTTTCGCCCGGCGGAAATAGATTATTTGCCGGATAATTTGCACTCACACCCAATAACGCGGCGTTATTCGCGGATTGTCCTCCCATTCGCCAGCGTACGTTCCCCGAATTGTCTATAAATTCAAATAGAAAATCGCCGTTTCTTTTTGCAAGCGCGCTAAAATAAAAAACACTTCCCTCAACCGCAAGGTTCATAGAAGTTCCAAGCGTCCGTTCGGCTTCGCCTGCGGCAGAAAAGAGAATTCGGCTCCCCGATGGGGTGTGGAAAACGCCCTGCGGGTAGGCAAGACTTGACCCGTCGTTGCTCAATGGAGCGTCAGTGTCCGAATCAAGCCATGCTCCACCCCATCCATCTCCGCCGCTTTGATTATTCAATATCGCGCTTGAATAATTGAAACCCTCATATTCAAGCAAAGCGCCATTTGCGATTGAACCTAAAATCAATACGGACAATAGTGTTGCAACAGCCACGCCGCTGAAATAGTGATTTCCTCTGGTGATCATAGTATAATTTAATTACCAGAATTAAACTCTTGTGTCCAAAAATTTTTTTTGATTCAGAAAATTAAAAGTTTAATTACCCCCCTTTAACGCGGGTGTCGCTCTGTTTTGCTTCGGTCGGATGAATCTTGTGGAAGTATTCGTTTGGCTTTGAGAGTTTATCAAGTCCCATTAGTAAGCCTTCAAATCTATCGGTAGCTGCGTTCTCAAAAACAACGTCCATCTTTATCGCGTCAAACGGGCAAACTTCTACACAAATCTGGCAACTCATACATACTGAATAATCAATATCAAATACTTCCGGGTAATAGCGAATTTTTCCGTCCTCTTTTTTGCGCGATTTTTTAACAATGTAGATGCACTGGGGCGGACACTCTTTTTCGCAAATCTGGCAGGCAACACAGCGCAGACCGTTCACGGGGTCGTTGTCGTCGTAAACCAGAAATGGAAACTCGCGCGTATTTTCAAATTGCGGCCGTTTTTCTTCAGGATATTGAACAGTAACAAGCCGTTCTTTATCGGTATAGCTGCCGACAAGATTTTTTGCTGTTACTGCCAAGCCTTTTAAAATTCCTTTTCCAAACATAAACAATAATTAATAATTTAACGGTCAACTTCTCCAAGCACTATATCAATACTGCCGAGTATAATAACAACATCCGCAATGTGATGTCCTTTGCACATATCTTCAAGAACGGTAAGGTTAATAAAACTTGGAGGTCTTATTCTAAACCGGTATGGAGAGACGCCGCCAGCGCTTATTAAATAAAAACCGAGTTCGCCTTTTGGCGCTTCAATCCGCGCATAAGCCTCGCCCGGTTTAGGTTTAAACCCGCGCACTTTTACCCGTTCATTTATAATTGGTCCTTCGGGAATTTCTTTTAAAGCCTGTTTTAAAATTCTGACCGATTGCCGCATCTCTTTTAGCCTGATAATAAATCTGTCGTAGGTGTCGCCTCGTTCTCCAACAGGTACATCAAATTCAAACCGATCATAAATTCCGTATTTATCTACCTTTCTGATGTCATACGCAACGCCGCTTGCTCGGAGAACAGGTCCGGTAACGCTTCCGTTTATTGCCAGTTCTTTAGGTAAGATTCCAACGCCTTTCGCGCGTGCTTTTAAGATTTCGTTTTCAACGAGAAACTTTTCATATTCGTCTAAAAAGGCGGGAAATCTATCAACAATCGCCCTTGCCTGTTCAAGCCAGCCCGGAGGAAGGTCGCACCTGCAACCGCCGAAGCGGAAATAATTGCACATCATCCGCGCCCCGGTTAGAGATTCAAACAGGTCAAGGATTTTTTCACGTTCTCTGAATGCGTACATCAATGGCGTGCCCATTGCGCCCATATCCTGAAGCAAAAAACCTATTAACGATATATGGTTTTGCAATCTGGTTAATTCAGCGGTGATAACGCGAATATATTCAGCCCGTATCGGCACGGTTATTCCTTCAAGTTTTTCCACAGCGAGCGCGTAAGCCCAGTTATTAGTAAGCGAACAGAAATAATCAAGGCGGTCTGTGTAAGGCATTGCGGCAAGGTATGAACCAGATTCTGCTATTTTCTCATGATTTCTATGGAGATAACCGAAAACGGGTTTTAATCTTACAACCCGTTCGCCTTCCAGCGCAACATCCATTCTAAAAACACCGTGTGTGGAGGGATGTTGCGGTCCCATTGAAACCTCTAATAAATCCCCTTCAACCTCGCCCTCAAAGAAGACATCATCCGGAAGTACAAATCGCGCCCTTGAATTGCTGTTTTGAGCTTCATTGTTTCCCACACGGTTCTCAACAGGTTTGCAATTCTCATCAATCATTTCTCGCCCTCCTGTTTTTGAGGATAATGCCGCATCGCCTTTTTTAACACCTCTCCGTGGGGAGTTGGCTCATATTCATAATCGTCTGGCTCAATATAATCCTTTCTCATAGGATGTCCGGCAAACCCTTCCCACATTAATATTCTTCGCAAGTCCGGATGTCCGTCAAATTTAATTCCAAACAGGTCGTAAACCTCTCGTTCCTGGAGTTCAGCTCCGCGCCAGATTGGGGTTAGCGACGGGACTGAAACATCATCTGCACGGTTTCCCGTCCTTAATCTCAAAATCAGCGGACCATGCCCTAATTCCATTGAATAGAGATGGTAAACAACTTCAAGATAGCCAGGATAAAAATGTTTTTTAGTCTCAACAAGTAGCCTTTCAATTCCGTCAATGACCTTCTTGTAAGTGATCTTTTCCTCTTCAACTCTGTCAAGCCAATCAACGCCAGTGACATTTGAAGCATAATCGAGCCGAAATTGCGGCGATTCTTTTAAATATCTTGCCGCCGCAAGCGCGTGGGCGTTGTCAATTACAATTGAACCCTGTCCTGAAGGTGACGGATTTTTCACAACATCCACTTTTGCGCCGCTAACCGCGCTTTCAATCATAGATTTAATTGTTTCAATATCCGGCAACATATTTTAACCGTTTTTGCGAATGACTGTTTTAGGCTGCCAGCCCGGGTTTTTAGGAGGAACAAGGTCGTCAGGTCCATACTCAGGGACAATGAAATCGCCATCAGCGGTTTTTTGAAGAGTTGATTTTTGTTCTTCCTGCAAGATAGATTGTTCTTCAATAATTTTCTGCAATTTTATTAAACCGTTGAGCAAAGCCTCTGGTCTTGGCGGACAGCCCGGGATATAGACATCCACAGGTATATATCTATCAATGCCCTTTAGCACGTTGTAGCCCTGTTTAAATGGTCCGCCTGAGATTGCGCACGCCCCCATAGCAATAACATATTTGGGCTCAGCCATCTGATTGTAGAGCCTGACAACCTGCGGCGCCATTTTCTTTGTCACAGTCCCGGCAACAATCATCAAATCTGCCTGACGCGGCGATGCTCTGAATACCTCCGAGCCAAAACGGGCAATATCATATCTCGCCATACTTGCTGAAATCATCTCAATCGCGCAGCAAGCAAGCCCGAACTGCATAGGCCAGATTGAATTTTTTCTCCCCCAATTATAAAACTCCTGCAGCGAGGTTACGAAGACGCCGTGTCGTTTCAATTCGTTTGCAAGACCATAATCTACGGGCATAATATAAATTAGTAAATTTTAACAAACTAACTTTTTGCCAATTCATTATCAGCGCATTCCAGTATAAAATATAGCATATAGAGCGGAAACTCTATAGCCTTACGCCCATAAAAGGGCGCCTTTTTTCCAAGCCCAAACAAGCCCTTCAACAAGGAGCAAAATAAAGATTGAAATAGCCAGAAACGCGCCAAAAGGCAGCTCTGTAAACGCTACGGCAAAGGGAATTAAGAAGGCAACTTCAATGTCAAATACAAGAAACACAATGGCATAAATATAATATTCGGAACCAAATCGCAACCACGCATCCCCTTTTGATTCAAGACCGCACTCATAAGTGGCGTTTTTAACCTTGCCAGGTTTTGCCTTTGAAAAATATCGCGCCCACAATTTGGCAAGCCCTAACGGAACCAGGCAAAAAGCCAGAGCCGCCACGGCAAATAAGGCTAAAAACAGGTAATCCATTGACGCTCTGTTATCAATACCGTTCATTCAATGTTGCGAAAAATCTTATCCCCATATTCAATATGGTTAAAAATTATATAAATCAGTTTGAATGCGAGTCATAAGGTTTTAGTCCGACATCGTGGGCAATATCCTCAAATTCTTCTTTGCTAACATTGTCAAGGGTCTTGCCTTTTGCGTTTAACTTTTCATTAATTTTTATAACCTTTTCTGTCATTGCCTCGTGAGTCTCTTTTGAACCGCCAACGAGTAGAAAGTTATCGCCGCTTGTAACCCTCTTATGCCCGTCAGAGTCAAGCCCTAAACCCAGCATCATCGCCTTTTTTGACCGTTTCCGTTTCGATTCAGACATACAAATTCTTTTATATTATGTTAAACAGTATATCCAATTGCAATAAGTTCAAGAAACAAAAAGATGATTTAGGTCTGATTGATAATTTCAAAATTTAAATTGAAGATTTTCCCAAATTTGCAAGTCTAAATGGTTAATATGAAAAAGGCTATAATACTTGCTGTTTTAATTGCTGGATATGCGGTTGCAAATTTGTTTGCCGCAAGCAATCCGTTTATCGGTAACTGGGCATTGACTATTCCCGGCGGCGGAGCCGGCTGGCTCGGCATAAAAGAAGAGGGCGGAAAACTCACAGGCAGTATTCTGTGGGGCGGCGGCAGCGTAGTTCCGGTTTCAAGTGTGAGCGTTCAGGGAGATACATTGATAGTGACACGTGTTTACGATGTCAAAAGAAAGGACTCATCGGGGAAAGTGGTGAATGCTAAAGAGGTTGAGACTATTCGCGCAAAACTTGACGGCGATAATTTGGCTTTAACAACCGAACGAGACCGCGGAGATGGCAAACCTTCAAAGCCAACACCATTTACAGGCAAACGAATTCCGCCACTGCCGCCAAAACCAGATTTAACAAAGGTCAAATTTGGCGAACCAATAGTACTTTTCAACGGCAAAGATTTGACAGGCTGGAGGCTCACAGACCCGAACGCCGTCAACGGTTGGGTGGTTGAAGAGGGCATTCTCAGGAACAAGGCTGAACAAGAGCAGGGGAAACCTCATAAGAATTACGGAAATTTGCGAACAGACAGAGAATTTGAAGATTTTAATTTAAAGTTGGAAGTCCGGGTGCCAAAAGGCGGAAATAGCGGTATTTATCTGCGCGGCATTTACGAGGTGCAGGTTGCTGATTCTTATGGCAAACCAGCAGATTCTCACGGAATGGGCGGACTTTACAGCCGTATAACTCCAAAGGTTAACGCCGCTAAACCAGCCGGTGAATGGAATAGCTACGACATTACCCTCGTCAACAGACACGTCACCGTAATTCTTAATGGCGAAAAAGTCATTGATAATGAGCCATTGCTCGGATGCACTGGCGGCGCGTTGTGGTCGGATGAGTTTCGTCCGGGTCCGATTTATTTGCAGGGCGACCATACCTCTGTGGACTATCGCAACATAGTTATCCGACCTGTTTTAAAGTAAGGAAAGTCGGGTTTATTTAAAATTATACCGCTAAATAGCGCCATCGCATACATTTTGATGGCGCATTAGATAAGCAGGAAAATTTCCTGTTTGCGCGTTAATGATAGAATGCCTCGCTGCGCGAGTATTAAGAGATAATGGAGATTTTATCTCAATCGCTTAGCGGCGCGAGGCATCTACCTTTAAACCCTTTTGCCAATTTAATTTAACCCGAAAATTAGTCTTTTTTAGAATGCTCAGGGTTCAGGCAGAATGCCAGTCATTTAGCCATACATTTATTTTTTGCATACCCACCATTAACATACTATATTTAGTCTATTAATAGAATTAATCATTCTATCTGTTACATTCAAAGATGGATAAAAGTAGAAACTCAATTGACACTGCGGCAAAAACGCAGGCAATTAATCTTGACTCAACAAAGTATGGGACTTTTGCTGAAATAGGAGCTGGTCAAGAAGTTGCCCGCTGGTTTTTTCGCGTTGGGGGCGCATCTGCAACGATTGCCAAAACTATCTCTGCTTATGATATGACCGTGAGCGATGCCATTTATGGTCCGTGCGTAAGATATGTAAGCAGGGAACGTTTGCAGGCAATGTTAAAATATGAATATGACCTGTTGATTGAAAGGTTAGATTCAAAACGGGGAGATAAAACAAAGTTTTTTGTTTTTGCCGATACGGTGACGACAAAAAGTTATACCCGCAAGAGTGAATGGCATGGCTGGCTTGGAGTTATGTTTCAGACCCAACCAAGGAGTGAACCCTCTGAGATTATAATTCATATCCGGATGCTGGATAAAGAAGCCATACAGCAACAAGAGGCGCTCGGCATAATGGGGGTTAATTTAATTTATGGCGCTTTATACTCGTATAATGAGCCCAGATCGCTATTGCTTTCGCTCCTTGACAATCTTTCTACAGATCGGGTTGAGATTGATATGATAAAATTTAGCGGACCTGCATTTGCGGATGTGGATAACAGGTTAATGGCGCTGGAACTTGTTAGAAACGGGATGACAGGCTCGGCAATGTTTACTTCAGACGGCGAAGTTGTCCAGGCTTCGGAAGTTCTTTATAAAAAACCGATCCTTGTTGAACGGGGGAGTTTCCGCCCGGTTACCAATGCCACCATAGATATGCTAAATTGCGCCCAACAGCAGTTCATTCAAGACCTTCACGGCGGCGATGAAGAACCAGTCATTTTAATGGAGATAACATTGAAGAATCTCTCTGACCTTGAAGGTGTTATTGACCCGCGCGATTTTCTGGACAGAGTTGATATCCTCGGGACTCTCGGGAAAACCGTCCTGATTTCAAATTATGGCAGGTATTTTCAACTTGCTGACTATTTGTTCAGATATTCAAAAAAAATCATCGGTGTTGCAATGGGCGTTCCGAGTTTGAAGGAGTTGTTTGAAGAACAATACTATACTGACCTTGACGGCGGGATACTTGAATCTTTTGGCAGGATGTTCCGCAATGATTTGCGTTTATATGTCTACCCGAGGCTTGATTTAACAACCGGCGAGATTGTTACTCTGGAAAAATTTGAAGTCCCGACTAAATTAAAACATCTTTATTTATTCCTTGTTCAAAATGGATATATCCGCGATGTTCACGGATATAATCCAGCCTGTCTTCCAATCTACTCGCGAAATGTGCTTGCGAGGATAAAGATGGGCGACCCTTCCTGGGAGACAATGGTGCCCGAACAGGTGGCGAGAATTATAAAGGAACGGCGCTTGTTCGGTTATCAGAATGCGGACTTCGTTGCTTCTGCAGACCGTATTGATCTGGAAAAACAAGGTTAAACAAGTAAATCCGCTCGCAACAAGCCATTTGCTGTTTGTTTTAATCAATTATTGCCAAACAGATAAATGGGTATAAAATCGGCGCGAGTGAGCCTGATTAAAGAGCAAGATTCAGTTGATAAACGCGCCGGTTTTCGCCGCTTGAGCCCAAACCAATGGCGCGCAGGTATTGCGGCGTGGCTTGGTTGGATGTTTGATGGCTTGGATATGCATCTTTATACATTAGTTGCCGCGCCGTTTGTAATGCAACTTTTGGGTGCTAATTCTACGGCTGATGCCATCGTAAAAGAAAAAAGTTCCTGGATTCAGGCTGCGTTTTTGATCGGCTGGGCGCTTGGCGGCGGATTTTTCGGCAGAATCGGAGACCTTTTAGGACGGAGCAGAACACTCTCTCTAACAATCCTCACTTACGCTTGTTTTACCGGGCTTTCAAGCATTGCTCAAACCTGGTGGCAACTGCTCATATTCAGGTTTCTCGCGGCGCTCGGAATCGGCGGAGAATGGGCTGTTGGTTCATCGTTACTGGCAGAATCTCTGCCAAAAAACTGGCGTCCCTGGGCTGCCGCGGTTTTGCAAACTGGCGTCAACATTGGAATATTATTTGCCTGCCTCACGGTTTATTTAATGGCTGGATTAAACCCGAGATATGTGTTTTTAGTCGGAATTTTACCGGCGCTGATAGTTTACTGGATACGTAAGAAAGTGCCAGAGCCACTCGAATGGCAGAATGCCAGAACAAAAGAAATGACGCCTCCCATCGGAGATTTATTTCGCGGAAATGTGCGAAGGATAACTGTGCTGTGTCTCATTGTTTGCGCCTCTTCTCTAACCGCTTGGTGGGCGTTTTTGTTCTGGAATCAACAGCACTTGAGAAACCTCGCCATTGAAGCCGGTATGGATGTTAAATCGCGCGAACAACTCGTCAGCGCCGCATTCTTTATCCTCATCGGCGTTTCTGTTTTTGGAAATTTTTTCGCTGGCTGGCTCGCAAAAATTTTTGGATACCCGCGCGCAATTCTCTTAATGTTTATCGGTTTTTTCGCCTCAATGGTTTTAACCTTTTCTATCCCTCGCAGCCATTCAGAATTGTTATACTGGACGCCTGTGATCGGCTTCTTTTCCGGCGTGTTTGCCCTTTTCACAATGTATCTGCCGCCGCTGTTCCCAACACTGTTGCGAACCACAGGGGCTGGATTTTGTTTTAACATAGGACGGGTATCTGCTGCGTTTGGAACAGTGTTTTTCGGTCTCTTTTCACAGGTCGGCGATTTTAGAGAGGCTCTGTTTTTTGCCGGTTTTTTATTTCTCCCTTCTATAATCTGCGCAACGTTGCTCCCTGAACCGCAGGAGAAACAAGTTGAATAAAAATTGAAGTTGATGTAATGCCATCTCCGCAATATCGCGGTCTCTCAAATATACCGTTCTATTTCGCACAGATTCATAATCAACCACTAAATTCAATCCTAAAGATTTAGTCTCTTCAAACTATTGCAAGAACCGCTGTCCCAATGTAAAATATAGAAATTGCCGGTCGTGGACTGTTTTCAAACTATAAAACCGTAATAAATTGAAGGAATAGTTATGAAAAAGAATAGTAGAATTTCTTTGTTTCTCTTAAACATTGGGTTGTTTATTTCAGCCATTTTTCTATTTCTGATTTTTACAGGTTGCCAGAGTTCCAAATCTGTCGTGGTTGTGCCGAGATGGGACAAATATGAGTGTGTTTTAAAAAGTTCTATTAAGTATACAAATCCCGTTCAACAGGCAACTTTAACTGCAACGTTTGTTTCGCCTCTGGGCGAGAAGCGGACTGTTTATGGATTCTGGGATGGAGGAGATGTGTGGAAAATCCGGTTTATGCCGGATATTGCCGGCAAATGGACTTTTACCACTGATTGTTCTGATAAATCAAACAGCGGGCTTGATGGCAAAAGCGGTTCATTCATTTGCACGGCATCGAAGAACAACAATCGGTTCACGACTCACGGCGCCATTCGGATTTCAAGAGACAGACGGTATCTGGAACACCAGGATTTGACACCGTTTTTCTGGCTCGCCGACACGGCTTGGAATGGACCGCTCATCTCCACAGATGAAGAGTGGGATTTTTATTTAAGAACAAGGGCAAGTCAAAAATTTACTGCGGTTCAATGGGTTGCCACTCAATGGCGGGCTGCTCCTGATGGGGATATTGACGGAAGACTCGCCTATAGCGGCAGGGAAAAGATTGAAATTAATCCCGAATTTTTCCAGCGTCTGGATAAAAAAGTTGAACAGATGAACCGATATGGCTTGTTAAGCGCTCCTGTTTTGTTATGGGCTTTTGGTGGCGGCTCCCAACCCGGGGTTAACCCCGGAATATCTCTGCCAGAAGACCAGGCAATAATCCTCGCCCGTTACATCGTCGCCCGCTGGCAAGGTTATCACGTCGTCTGGATTTTAAACGGCGACGGCAATTACACTGGCGAGCGATCGGAAAAATGGCGTCGCATAGGACGCGCGGTTTTTGAAAACATCTACCACGCCCCGGTTACCCAACATCCGGGCGGAAGAATGTGGATTCTAAATGAATTCATTGATGAGAAGTGGTATGACATTTGCGGATATCAGAGCGCTCATAACGAGAGCGACAGCAATTTAAAGTGGATTGTTTTCGGACCGCCTTCACAGGATTGGAAGCGACAACCTTACCGTCCATTTATCAGCCTTGAAGCGCCTTATGAAAATCATCAAGGAGATAAAGGACAGATGAGCGCCGATGTTGTAAGACGCGCCCATTACTGGTCTTTGCTCAACGCTCCAACCGCAGGAATAACCTACGGAGGACACGGCGTCTGGGGATGGGACGATGGCACCCGTCCGCCCGTTGACCATCCGGGTAGCGGAAAACCTTTGCCTTGGCAAAAAGCCCTGTTTATGCCAGGCGCCCAACAGATGCGCTATTTATACGAATTTTTCACTTCCATAGATTTTTACAGACTTCGTCCAGACCCGGATATAATCGTTAACCAGCCAGCAGATATTAGAAAACATATCTCTGCGGCGCGCTCGGAAAATAAAGACCTCATCGTTTTATATGCGCCGGATAATCAGACCATAGAATTGAAATTGGACGCTCTAACGCAAATGCAAAAATCTCCAAATATGACCTGGCACAATCCAAGAACAGGAAAGTCTATGCCTGCCGTCGCAATCATTACCGATAAAACCTGTCAGATTCCAGTCCCGGAAAAAGGCGACTGGCTATTGCTAATTAAGGCAGCGGAGTGAAATGAAATTACTCCAAGTGAGCGAATTTTAACATTCTGTTTAATCAACTAAAACAATATACAAATTGGCATTGTAATTATCAAATTTCTTCTAAGATTCGCTTAGGATAACAAAAATAATAAAGATATTTGACAATTTGGCTAATAGTTTAAGAATGATTTTTATGAAAACCAGATTAAATCTAAACAGTTTATATTCAACATTGCTTTCATTGTTTTTTATGGTTTTTATCCTTCTATTTTCTCCAGCTCAATTACTCGGAGCAAACCAGCCAAACATAATCATTATCCTTGCGGATGATATGGGATACGGCGATTTAGGATGTTACGGACATCCAAGCATAAAAACGCCCAATTTAGACCGTATGGCTGCTGAGGGAATGCGGTTTACGGATTTTTATTCAACCGGCGAAGTTTGCACGCCGAGCCGCGCAGCCTTGCTTACCGGACGCTATCCAATCCGCAGCGGTATGTGTCACGACCGCTGGAGAGTGTTGCGGCGTCAATCCATAGGCGGCTTGCCGCGCGATGAAATAACAATTGCGAGCGCTCTTAAAAACCAGGGCTACGCAACCTGTATGGTCGGAAAATGGCATCTTGGAAATTATGAAAATGTTCCAGATTTTCACCCTTTAAATTACGGCTTTGATTATTATTTTGGACTACCTCATTCAAACGATATGAATCCAACACCAAAGGCGCCGAAAGGCGCAACATCGCGGCTTGATCAAAACCCTGAATGGTGGGCTGCTCCGCTTTACCGAAATAGAGAAAAAATTGAATGCCCGGCAAATCAGGCGGCACTAACCCGCCGCTATACGGAAGAGGTGATCAAGTTTATCAACCAGAACAAATCAAAACCTTTCTTTATCTATTTTGCCCATACATTTCCTCACGTTCCGCTCTTCTCTTTAAAAAAAGATAGTTTGCGCGGGCTTTATGGAGATGTTGTTGAAGAGATCGATTGGAGCGTTGGCCAGATTTTAGAAACCCTGCGAAAAACCAAACTTGATAAAAATACATTTGTTTTCTTCACAAGCGACAACGGTCCGTGGCTGGTTCAGGGACTTGCCGGCGGTTCGGCAGGTTTATTAAAAGATGGCAAAGGTTCAACTTTTGAAGGCGGGATGCGCGTTCCCGGGATAGCCTGGTTTCCGGGAAAAATAAAACCAGGAACCATTACTCACGAACTTGCCTGCAATATGGACCTATTCACTACATCTTTGAAACTTGCAGGCGCTCAAATTCCTAAGGACAGAATAATTGACGGCATTGATATGAGCCCGATACTATTTGGAAACGGCAAAAGCGCTCGCGACTTTTTTGTCTATTATCGCGGAACACAGATTTACGCGGCAAGACTTGGAAAATACAAAGCCCATTTTGTAACGCGCTCATCTTATGGCGGCGACGGTCCAGTCGTTCACGATCCTCCGCTCTTATACGATCTTTGGCAAGACCCGTCTGAACGTTTTGACATTGCCGCTCAACATCCCGACATCATAGAAAAAATTAATAGCGAGATTGTCCGCCACAAAGAGACAATAAAACCTGTCAAAAACCAATTGGAAGAAATTTTACAGGAAAATTCATCAGCTAAATAAACCGGGTTTTAATGACCCTTTAAAAAAGCGCGTCATTAGATTAAAAAGAAATTTAGCAATAACTCGCCACCCGTTGCAGGGCGATTAACACAATAATATTTTCCCCGCTCGCAGTCCAAGCGGCGGTAACCTCAATACTAATGCTCTGGATTTACTTATCTAACCTCTTTGGGAACAATGGGAATTGTTCACCAACTGTATGTCCGGGGTTCATTCCGCCCCAGATAGCCAGTTCAAACTTGTCCGGTTTTTCCTGAATATTGAGTTGTTTGAAAATCGCGCAAGCAGTATCCGGAATGAACGGATATAACAGCACGCCTAAAATTCTGCTGGTTTCAACAAGCGAGTAGAGAATTTCATCCAGCCTGCGCGCCTGCGACGGGTCTTTTGCAAGTTTGAACGGAGTGGTATGGTCTATGTATTGGTTTGCGCGGGTTATAATGTCCCAGATTGAAATCAATGCGTCCTGCAATTTATATTCAAGCAGTTGCTGTCTTATTTTTGACACTATTTCAGTGACATCTTTTTGCAGGTCTGCGCTCTTTTGCGGCACAACGCCGTTGCGATATCGTTTCAACATTGATAAAGTTCTATTGACCAGATTTCCCAATCCATTTGCAAGTTCTGCATTGTAGCGTGATGCAAAGCCTGCGTCAGTCCAGTTGCCATCCGGTCCGATATCAAGTTCCCTAACAACATAATATCTAAACGCGTCGCAACCCCATTCATCAATCACAGCGACCGGGTCAACCACATTGCCGGTGCTCTTACTCATTTTTTGATAATCCTTCTGCCACCAGCCGTGAACAAGAATCTGGCGCGGCAGAGGCAAGCCCATCGCCTTTAACATTATAGGCCAGTAAACCGCGTGAAATTTGATAATGTCTTTGCCAATTACCTGAGCGTCCGCTGGCCAGAGTTCAATAACTTCAGAATTCTCCGCTTCCGCGCCTGCGGCGTTGAGCACCATACGGTCGTTATGCGCCGCCGGACAGGTTATATAATTTGACAGCGCGTCAAACCAGACGTATGTAACAAAATTTTTGTCAAAAGGCAGCGGGATTCCCCAGTTTAGCCGATTTACCGGACGCGATATGCAGAGGTCTTCAAGGACGTTGTTTTTTAAAAAGCCTAACACCTCGTTCCGTCGGTAATCTGGATACACAAATTCAGGGTGCGACTCAATATATTCAGTAAGCCAGCGTTGATGTGGACTTAACTTAAAATAATAATTTTCCTCTTCAAGTTCAATCACCTCGCCATAAGCAGGATCAAACGTGCCGTCAGGGCGTCGGTCTTTTTCAGTTAAAAATGTTTCCTCTTTTGTTGAATAATAACCGCGATAGGCAGCTTTGTAAAAGTGACCCTCATTATAAAGTTTTTGCAAAAAGGCGCTTACAATCTTTTTATGTCGCGGCTCTGTTGTGCGAATAAAATCGTCGTTTGACAGATTTAATTTCTTCGCAAAATTTTTCCAGATAACCGCTAATTCATCGCAATATTGCTGTGGCGATTTGCCTTCGGCGGTAGCGGCTTGCTGAACCTTCTGACCATGCTCGTCTGTGCCGGTCAGATAAAAAACCTCTTTGCCCAAACTTCTTTGCGAACGCGCAATCACATCCGTGATCACTTTTTCGTATGCGTGACCAAGATGCGGTTGCCCATTCACATAATCTATTGCCGTCGTTATGTAAAATCGTTTGCTCATTTTCATTAAGTTTGCACAATCACAAGCCGTGTTGCAATACCGCAGTTATTTTCATTACTTCTTAATCTTCAAGCAAATTTCCCGAAAAATTAAACATAATGGATAATCTCACTTATGCAGGAAATTAACGTTTTTCAACTCTCCGGTTCATGATTCTCTTTTTTCCAAAACCACCAAACACCGCGCGGCAAAGAGCGATGGCAGGCTGGATAGTAGCGAGTCAAGTTTCTTCATCGGATTATAAAATCGCGTCGGATAAAATGATGGTTTGCTGTAGCCGCCTGATAGAATGTAACTCATACAGGCAAATCGCTTTTTTTCCACAATCTCCCATTGATTGATTATTTTTACGGCTTTCTGCTCAAAAAATAATCGCGTCGCATTCCCCTGCGCCGCGTAATAACGCGAGACTTGCGGTCGTTCTTCAGACAAATCTATTTTCTTAAACCACCCAATCTCCTCGTGATGCAGCAAGCCATAAACCGGATAACTGAAAAGGCTAATGTAAGGTTCAATCATTATAAGCCTGCCATTATTATCAAGAACGCGCCGCGCCTCCTTTAAAAATGCCATCGGTCTTTCCAGATGATGAAAAACATCAAACATAAATATATTTGAAACGGTTCCTTCTTCAAAGGGCAGATAGTATGCGCTGCAAACGACATCAATCCAGGGATTTGGAAACAGGTCAGTGCAGATAATGCCGTTTATAAAATTCTTCAAATTTCCGATCCCTGCGCCGATTTCAATTATCGGTTTGTTTACTTCCGAAAAATAGCCTTTGATTAGGTTTGCGTAATCCCTGTAGATTAACTGAAGCAACGGTTTTTGCCGCCATTTTTCAAGATTTTCAAGAATTTCTCGCTGGTGGCGGATTTCTGAATTTTTGTCAAATTCCCTCTCCATTAATTTAAATAAATTTCAATCGTTTTGCCGCAAATACAACCATTTTTAACAACATCCATCCATGTCGCCACCTATGAATATTTGTCTCTCCGTAACTGCGGGAGCGATAGCGGACTGGCAAATCCACTATTTTTAAATTCAATTTTTTCGCCCCGAAAAGCAGGTCAAAGTCGCCAAACGGGTCAAAGTCGCCAAAATAAGAGCGGTTTTTTTCAATATTAAGATAATCGGATTTCATCAACGCCTTTGTGCCGCACAGAGTGTCTTTTACCGGTTGGCTTAATAACCAGCTGAACGCAAGACCGAAAAATTTATTTGCAACCATATTCAGAAATCGCATTGCCTCTTTTTCCATTGGATATACGAGACGCACGCCGTTTATGAATTCGCCGGCGCCGGATTGACGCGCCCGATAGAACTTAATCAAGTCCTGCGGATGAACCGTAAGGTCGGCGTCCAGAATTATTAAAAACTCGCCGCTTGCGATCTTAAAACCATCCCGCACTGCGTTTGCCTTCCCGCTTCCGCTCTGTTTTATCGCGATAATATTTTTATCATTGTATTTCTCTTTAACCCGCAGGATTTCATCCCACGTATTATCTGACGAACCGCCTTCAACGAATATAATTTCTGTTCTCCTGCCAAGTTGCGGTATCTGTTTTACTGCCGCTTCTATATTGCCCGCCTCGTTGCGGCACGGAACGATTACACTGCAACTAAAATCATTCAATGGTTCGGGTTTCGGACGAGCTACTATGAATATTGATAAGCAGAAATTTTTAAAAAGCGGCGCTATCCAGCGGTTTATGAAACTACTTATTGCAGGAATATTTATCGGCAAAAGTATCTTTGTTTCGGTATGCACAACGTCCCAACCGGCAAGCAACAACAGATTTTTGACGTCCGAGAGAGATAACCAATTTTGCGGCGGGGTAGGGGATTTGAAGCCAAGTTTTTCTGCAATTGAAAGTATTGGCTGCCAGAGATGATTGTAAAAATTTAGCACCAAGCGTGTTTTTGATGTTGAGAATTGATGCAATCTTTCAAAAAATATCTGAACATCGTTTAGATCATTTATCAAATCAGAGGCAACAATATAATCAAATTTTTCTTCAGATGAATGCGATAAAATGTCTGCTACTAAAAAATTCAAATGTGGATGACGATTTTTAGCGATTTCAATCATCGCCGGGCTGATATCAATGCCCAGTCCGTATGAAGGTTTAACCTCGGATAATAAATCGCCAATTCCGCATCCGGCTTCTAAAACGCGCGCCCCTTCAGGAATAAAGAATTTATAATAATGATGAATTAATTTATGATAATGCCTGTTAATTTCAGCCGGGCGAAATTGCGCCCTTTCGTTGTAAAAATCGCGCGCGCTGTTCATCTTTAATTAAAACAAATTCTATCAATATGTAAATATTTAGAAAGAAAAATCAAAGGCTTTTAAACCGGTAAAAGCGTGGTCTTGTCTTATCAATGGTCGGAATAATAAGTTGAATCAAGCCGTTTGTGTCGGTTTGAAATGGCACTATGGTGTTCCAGGTAGGAGATGTAACAGTGTCGCTAAATTCAAGTATGTAGTTTTCAAGCGGTTTTCCTTTGACGTAAATAAGCAAAATATTGTTGGTTATCATAGCATACATAGTCAGCGGATAGGATGCGAAGTTAAGATTAGTAGCGTCTGGAGGCAAATTTATCGTATAAGATGATGGTTCAAATTGATGTCCGTTTAATACAGGTGTAATAGTGTATGAACCTGCGGCTATCCCGGAGATTGAAAATTGTCCATTGGTATCTGTAACCGTTTCCTGTCCGTCAGAACAGGTAATTCTTACTCCATCTTTCGGAAGACCAGACTCTGTAACTACACCTGAAATTGATGAAAAACTTAATGCGGTAAAGTTAATTTCTGCAATATCTCTATCAACAAGAGTGATATTTGTGCTTGCCGGGGTAAAGATATAGTTATCACTTACCGGCATAATCGTTATTGAACGTGGCGGCAGATTGCTAATAGTATAAAAACCATTGAAGTCAGTAATAACCTCATACCCGTATGCAGTTACTTTTATCCCAGCCAATCCATTAGTACCTGAAATAACTCTGCCGCTAACAGATAATGTTCCATAAGCCTGGAAATTAAGGTTCATTACATTGGATGATAATATGATCTGGACATTATTTGGAACAAACCTGTAACCCTCGCGAGTCGCATTTATTACTACATTGCCTTCTGGAACATTTGTCAGTGTAAAGTAACCGCCGGTGGTTGAGATAGTTGACAATCCTCCAGCAGTGACTACAACCCCTGACACTCCGCGCGAACCCTCAATTATCCGACCGCTTATTGAATATAACCTTGTCGCGGTAAAGTTAATTCCGTTTGTATTGGAGATAATCACAATATCAATTGGGGTAAATGAGTGGTTTTCAAACGTTGCTGTTATCCTGTTTGTGCCTTCAGGAACAGAGAGCAAAGTATAATAACCGCCACTGTCTGTGATTGCTGTTGAATTTCCACTCTGCACTAACACCCCTTCAAGACCGGTTATTCCATCGGTTGTTACTCGCCCGCTAACATTATAAGTCTGAAGAGCAATGAAATTAACTATAACATCAGCATTTGATAAAATTATATTAGCAGTTGCGGGTATAAATATATGTCTTGATAAATACGGAGTAATTGAATATGAACCTGGCGTAAGTCCGCAGAGTGAAAAATTACCGCCTGTATCGGTTGTAACTAATTCCTGATTAACTAATACATCAACGCCAGAGAGTCCTATTCCGCGTTTTGTAATAATACCATTAATAGTTAAATTCCCATAAGCAATAAAACTTGCATTCGTTGCGCTTATGCCGGGGAGTACTGTTATTTCAGACGGCTCAAATCTATAGCCGTCAAGTTGCGGTTTTATAGTTATATTAGTAGATTCAACTTTTGATATTATATAATTGCCTTGAGAATCTGTTTGAGTAACTAATCCGCCAGCGCTAATTATTACCCCTGCTAAACCATTCCCGTTTATTGATACCTTCCCTGAAACATCAAACAATTCAGAGCCTAAAAATGTAATCTCAGAAGGTTGACTTATAATTTGTAAATTAGTTATATTAGGAATGAACTTCGCGTAATCATTGCTAATAGAGATACTTAGAACCCCTTCACTTATATTTGTTATCGTAAAAATACCATTAGTTATAACTTCTTGAATATATAATAAATTGGTTTGACCTGAAATTGATAGATAATAGTTTGTGGCAAGAACAGTTATCACTTTATTAGTAAAAAGACCGTTTGTATCGCCACTAGCAGGATTTATTTTAAGGACTTTGCCAGTTATCGAATAGGAATTTAAACCAATATATTCTAATCCATAATAATCGCGGTTTACGGTAATTTCATAATATGGAGGATCAAAATTATAACCTGCAAGAGTAGGATACACTTTATAAGTCTTTGGAGAGACATTGTTTATTACATAATCGCCATTATTGTCGGTTATTCCGGAATAATTCCCGGCAAATACCCTTACTCCCTTTAAAGGTGTTCCACTCTTTGTAATCCTGCCAGAAATTGAATAAATTCCTTGAGCATTAAAAGTTATATTCGTTGATGAATTAAGATTTACAGAAATAAGTTGCGGTAGAAATTCATAACCATCTTTAGACGGAACAATTGCATAATTGCCCGCTGTCAGATTCGATACGGAGAATTGTCCGTTTATATCGCTATAAACAACAAGATTGCCAACAGAGATTTTCACATTTGAAACACCGGAATCGCCTTCTATAATTCTACCGTTTAAGGTAAATATAGTTTGTTTAGCTTCAAAATTAATATTAGTAAGGTTTTGCTGGAGTAATATATTGGTTGATTGAGGCAGGAAGGTATAACCGTATTTTGAAGGGGTAACAGTATAACTTCCAGAAGGCAGATTAGTGAATAGATAATATCCATTTGTATCCGTAACGGTAAGATTGATATTCGCGCTGACCGATACATTGGCAACTCCCTGACCGTTTTCAACTATCCTCCCGCCAAGATTCCAGAGCCTGCTTCCTATAAAATTAACATTAGTAGCCGACGGCGCGCCTAAAATTATAGTTTGCGCTGCGGGCGCAAAGACAAAGTTGTCGGCTTCTGGCGTAATAGTGTAACTTCCTGTGGTTAAATTAGATATAACATAATAACCGTTTGAATCGGTGATAGTTGATTTTGTCCCGATATTTATTTTTACCGAACCGATGCCGGCAGAACCATCTGTAACCCTGCCGCGAATCTTTGTTACCGGAGATTCAAATGCCCCGATGTCAACTGAATCTCCATAAGGTCTCGCCGTGCCGCGCTGGTCTGATGTAAGCGAAGAGTTTGGATTGCCTCTATCTATTGCCGGACTATCTGGCAATAGCGGCAGAGTATATATATTGCCGCCATTATCACCGAATTGACCCAATTTTGGGTCGGTATTTTTTAGACTTGTTTGATTACTCAGTCCGGTTGAGTCTGAACATATATTATAACCCGCATCTGTAATCGTTCCGTGAATATTTCCGCTGTTTATACTTCCACTTATAATTGAACTTTCAATTACAAGAGCGCCCTGGTTTGCGATATTTCCGCCGGCGGCAAAACCGATATTTCCATTTCCACCCGGAAAAACTCCGCTTCCTGCCGCCCCGTTTGTCCCGCCAATTACGTTTCCCGAAGAGAACGTGCAATTTGTAATCCTGCTCAATCCCGTGTTGAAATAGTTGCCGCCAAACGCGTATCCGCCATCTCCACCGTCTCCAGCAAGAAAATCAACGCTATTGCCGCCATTTCCACCAGCCCCGCCACTGCATTGGTTGGCGTAAAGAGTGCAATTAATGAGAACGTTTGTTCCAAAATTTGCTATTGCGCCCCCGACAGCACTGCCTCCAGCACCGCCATCGCTTCCGTTTCCTGATGAATCGGTTCCTGCTTGAGCGCTATTGCCGCCCTGAGCAAGGTTTTTATAAAGTGAACTCCCGTTAATGTCTAAATTTCCGAGGTTAAATATTGCCGCGCCGCTTCCTTCGCCTCCCAAGCCGCCCTGTCCAATCCTTCCATAAACCGCTCCTGTGCCGTTTGTTCCTCCAGCGCCGCCAGAGCCCCCAATAGCGCTATTCTGGTAGAATGAGCAATTCGTAATTTGCGCCGCTCCGATATTATAAATCGCTCCGCCTCGCGCGATACCGCCATTTCCCCCGCTTCCCCCATTTCCCCCAGCAAAATCTCCATTCCCGCCATTCCCGCCATTCCCCCCGTTTCCGCCAGCGGCTATATTGCCCGAGAATAGAGATTTTATTAAAACAATCTCACCCTCATTATAAATTGCGCCGCCAAAAGCGCTACCGCCGCTTGTTCCATTTCCGCCATTTCCCCCAACGCTAATCGTGTTGCCGCCATTCTCTCCATTGCCGCCTTTATCCCCGAGCGCGCGATTTGCGCTAAATACACAATTACTGGCATAAAAAGAACCGTTTTTGCTAATATAGACGGCGCCGCCGTTTGAACTTACTCCGCTTGAAAGAGTTATATTTTTTAAAATAAGTTTTGCGCCTGAGTTGATCAGGAAAATCCGCGTCCCGGAATAGGTCTGATTTGTGGTGTTAGCAGTATAACCGCCGCTGAGCGTGATGTTTCTTCCTGAACCGTCAATTGTAATATCATTTGCCACAATTAGCGGCGAAGTCAGATTTATTGTTCCGTCAAAACTGAAGGTAATCTCTCCACCGGCGTTGATAGCCGTTTGCAATGCTTGTTGCGAGTTTGTTGTGACTGTAGAGCCAGCGGCGCTTAATAGTGATAAGAACAGCGCAAAAAGGACGCAAAATTGCGGCAAACTGTAGCGCTTCTCCAATTTCTTATTCGGTATCATCCTAATTATCAATGGGTTATCCATATAATAAACCCGCATTTTATGCTTACACTAAATCGTAAATTACTTGCTTTATTTCTTTGATTTTTTAAGCAATTTCATACTATTTTCTTTTTCAAGTTTTTCGGCTTCCTGCCGTCGCAATTCTTCTTCTTCCTGTTCAGCTCGTTTTACTCCGGGCAGTAAGTTTCGTTCATCTTCTGTTGCTTTTGCAGCCAGTTCTGGCGTTGGCAATACGGTTGGTCTTATTAAGACGATAAGTTCGTTTCTATTTTTCTTTGAACTGTTATTTTTAAACAGAGCGCCAAGCAGCGGAATATCTTTTAAAATCGGCACGCCAGAACTTGACTTTGTAGTGTCAGAAGTAATAAACCCGCCAAGAATTACCGTATCGCGGTCTCTAACAGCAACATACGCTTGCGCCTCTCTATCAATTGTGATAGGAACGCTGTTGTTATCAATCTTTACTTCACCGCCAATATTTTTAATAGTCTGTTTAATATCCATTACCACAAGGCCATCGGCATTTATAAAAGGAAGGACCGAAAGTTCAATGCCGATCGGGAGTTGTTGATATTGAGAATAGGGGGCGTAGCCGCCGTAATAGCCTCCGTAAGTTCCTGTGATATAAGGTCTTGTTTCGCCAACAAATATTCGCGCCTCTTTTGCGTGAGAGGTTAATATTCGCGGTCTTGAAAGGACATTAAACCGACTATCGCTTGCGATTGCGGTTGCGGTTACATCAAGGTCTTGACTGAATCTTCCAAAATAACTAAATCCGCTTAGCGCCGATGCTGCGTTTGTTCCAACTGTGCTGAAGCTGCCCGGATTCAAAACTGTCCCATTAATGATTGAACCAATACCTGTAAAACTGCCTGCGCGGAGCGGTTTCCGTTGCTGGTAACTCAGACCGAATTCATTGTCGTTTTTAAGTTGAACCTCCATAATGAGCGATTCTATAAGAACTTGCGCAAGAACAACATCCAGTTTAGCAATGATATTTGTAATCATTTCCATATCCCGTTTATCGGCAAAGATAAGAAGTGAATTTGTCCGTTCATCGGCAATTATTTTTGCCTGACCGATAATCTGAAAATCTCCAACCGCGCTTGCTTTTTGGACTATGCTGCGGAGCCTGTCGGCAAAGCTGCTTTGCGCCGCGCCTGGGGTTGTTCCTGGTTGTGTTGTTGTTCCCGGTGGTTGATACCCGGGCATACCCGGAGTTGTCCCTACTCCTGTTGAACCAAAACCGACTCGCGAGGTTGAAGTTGTAAGACCGCGTCTGCCACCGCTCGTTGAACCGCCAACGGTTGTTCCGCCTCCACCGCCAGCAGTCAATGAACTCAGTACCTGCGCAATATCTGAAGCGAGCGCGTATTTTATCGGAATTACAACTGGTTCAATCTCAAGCGGAACAGAAACATCAACCTTGTCAAGAAGTTCAAGCATCCGTTTTACGTTGTCGGCATAATCGCGAATGATAAGTATTTGACTGCTATCAATCGGCGTAATTGAGTTCTGGATTTTTGCAAATGGTTGCAATGCCTGAACGACCTCAGAAGGTTTGGCGTTAGTTAACTGCCTGATAACAGTCACGAATGGCGACATATCGGGCATATTTGTAACGCTTTCAGCGGAAGAAAACGGTTTTGCCAGCTTGAAAACGTCTTGTTCCGGGACAACTTTTACGAACTTGTCTCCAACATCCACAAGAGTAATGCCATTCATTGCGAGAACCGCGTTTATCGCGCGAATCGCTTCACTCCTCGTCAGATCGGTCTGGCTTTTTAACGTTATTTTTACATCTGGCAGCTGTGATGGACGCAAGATTGTCCGGTTAACAAGCTCTGCGTAAAAATCAAGCAACTGGCTCAAATCTAATGTCTGAAACCAGACTACTTTCTTTGGGATGATCTGGTCATCCGGCGAAATGTTGTCTGTTGGAGCGTTGGTAACCGTTGCGCCGGAAGTAACAGTAGCGGGATTTGTTACTGTTTGCGCGGAAGTTGTCGGTAGTCCTGGGGTTGGTAACGAAGGGAATGACGGAACCGAAGGAACCGTTGGGACAGATGGAACACCTTGCGGGGAGGGCACTCCGGGCAGGCTCGGCGCGCCAGCGGGTAAAGCGGAGGGCGTTGTTGCCGAAGGGGTAATATTTGAAGGGGTTTTAACAGGCGCGTTTGTATTTGTCGACGGCATTTTCACAGCAGCATTTGCAACAGGATTTGTTGACGGTTGATTTGCCACAGCGCCAGTTGTTCCCGGGAGTGATGGAAGTGCGGCGGGAATGTTTGTTGATTTCTGGACAACGTTAGTCTGAAGAGCGGATTTCTGCGCGTTTGTTGACGGTAGCGTTAAAGGTTGTTTAACCGCGCTGTTGGTAGATATAGAAGATTTTGGCGCTGTTGAGGCTACATTGGTATTTGCCGTGTTAGTATTGACTGCCGTTCGTGGAATCCGCGTCGGCAATTTCGGCATTGCTGGGGGTTCTGCTGTTTGAGAATTGGATAGTGTCCCATTTCCACATATCAATACTATGCCGAGAACAAATCGGTACACTATTTTTATAATATTCATTTTATTAACCTGGTTAAATTTGTTTAACCAACACAGTTTTTCTATTTTAATGGCAGATCTCATAAATATTAATAATCTTCATAAACCGTTTGTATCGTTAAGAGTTCGGCGATACCGGTTCAGCCACTTTTTTCGGCAGAGCCGTTTTTGCAATCGGTTTTTTCTGAAACCGACCGATAATAGTTACCGAGCCTACAAGTTTGTGATTTTGCGGATCGGGTTTTACATCCAAATCACGGACTCTGACTAACGATTTGTCCGAGCCAAGTTTTACAAGAAAATCCACAAGTTCTTTTTCGCCTGCTGTAAAATAGATTGTAACCCGTTGTTCTGTGAAAAACGGGTTATTTGGGACATCGCCGCCGCCGGCGGGCGTCTGGCGCTGGACAAGGAGGTTTGCTTCGGCGGCTTTGGCAAGCGCAGTCTGAGCAAGCGAGAGCGCCGCTTCTTCAGTCGGCACATATTCACCGGCGCTTTGCAATTCTTCAAGTCGCGTTAGATATGCAGGCAGATTATTCGTCTCCTTCATATAACGCTGAATGTTTAATTCGGTCTCTTTTATTTTTTTCTGCAAAACTTTCCAATCGCCAAATCTTGGAACTACAAAGTAGAAGTTGATGACTGCAAATAGCACCAGAGCCGCCCCGACTACCAGACGGCGTTCAACAGGTCTTAAATTTAATTTGTTAAATAGACTTATCATTCAACTTCTGTTCGGTTAAGTTCGCAGTTAAAACTCCAGGTAATATTCTGTCCGCGCAGACTAATCGTTGGCGGGCTCACTTTGCTGAACAGTTTTTGCCCGTTCTGTTCAAGCCTTCCAAGAATGCCATTGTATTCTGTCACTTTGGCATTTTGGTCTGATGGCGCGGTGCCGAAAATTGTTATTGTTTTGCCTCGCGAAAAACTCAATGAATTAAGCGTTAACTCCTCAGGCAGGTTTATTACAACGGCGTAATAAGCGTCAAGCACGGCATTTTTTAAACTAAGTTGGTCTTCAAGCACCTGAATTTGAGCTTTAACCGCAAGCGTGTTTGTGTAAACTGCGCTCAATGCGCTGGCTTTTGTCTGAAGTTGATTGTATTTGAATTTTAATACTTCAACATATCCGAAATAAATTAGAACACAAGCAAGATAGACCAGTATAGCGGCGCCAACACCGCTCATCCAGAGTCTGTCAATGAATTGTTGTTTGTAACGTTCACTATATTCTGGCGGGACAAGCGTTGATTGGTATTTTGTTTCCAGCAATCGTTTTGCGGTAAGTTCCGCCACTTTTTTCGGTTCAGGCAGAGGATGCATTTCATAATTGCCGCCGGAGATTTCAGCCACAACAGGTTCAAAAACCGCTTTGGCGTCATCCGGCGCGACTATATGCCACCGCAATTGAATATCCGGGTCAAACCAGCCTTCAAGTTCGCCGCTCCACATTATATGGAGCAACTCTTTTTTCAGGTTTTCTTTATCGTTCTCGGGAATATTTATAATGCCAATATGTCTTAAAGCGCCGTTCAACCACCAGGCGCTAATCCACATTGTTTTATTTACCGCTGGATCAACCGGATAAATCCAGACGCTGTCTGCGGATATTTCATAAGAAAACAACGTGTCAAAAAGCGGTGTTTCAAGTCTATCGGCAAAATAACCATTTTCTTCTAACTTTCCTAATTGACTCTCTATAAGGTTCTTAGGTGCAATAAAAACGACTACAGTTTGCTCGTTTGGTTGAGATGAGGGGAGAATCTGGATTGCCCAGCCAATTTGTGTTATTGGGATTGGCGAGAGTTGTTCTAATTGAAACTCAACCATTGAAAGGGTCTCATTAAAATCCGCCGCAGGCAGTTGAAGAACCCGTAAAAAGACCTGGTCAGGCGCCAGATAGGCGACATTGAATTTTTTGGTTAACAGCGAGCCCCAGCTTTTTTTAAAATATCTTGAGGGAAACGTTTCTGGTGAAGCGCCGGAAAGTTCTTCGCTCAGCCTGACCCCTTTTCCAGCCGCTGTGAACTGCCACAACTGCGCGCCCTGTTTCGCCAGATTAATTATATTACATATATGCCAGCCGCCCATTTTACCGTTTGACCACCTCTATTTGTTTGTCTTCAATAAGGTCAATATGTTCTTCTGTCTGCGTAACGCGCAGTACCTCTTCAATTGTAGTGATGCCGGCTTTCACCTTGTACCAGCCATCGTGGCGCAATGTCCGCATACCAAGTTCAATCGCCTTTTGAGCAATAGCCGTTGATGGAGCGCGGTTCATCACAAGCGACCTTATCGGGTCTGTTACGACCAGTAGTTCATAAATTCCGGTTCGTCCTTGATAGCCGAGTTGACGGCATTCTTCGCAACCAAGACCTTTATAGAATTTAACCCTGTCAATATCCTCTTCGGGAAAACCAATTTTTAATAGATAATCCCGTTCAAGATTCTGTTCGGCCTTGCAATGGGGACAAATAGTTCTAACGAGCCGTTGTGCCATAACCGCTTCAACTGAAGAGGCAACAAGGAACGGCTCTATCCCCATATCAATCAGCCGTGTAAAGGCGCTCGGCGCGTCATTAGTATGAAGAGTGCTAAAAACAAGGTGTCCGGTTAAAGCCGCGCGAATCGCAATTTCAGCCGTTTCAAGATCGCGAATTTCGCCAACCATTATAACGTTTGGATCCTGACGCAAGATATGTCGCAAACCGACCGCGAAAGTCAATCCAATATCAGAGCGAACCGGAATTTGATTAATCCCTTTCAGTTCATATTCAACAGGCTCTTCAATTGTTATTATCCGTTTTTGCACGGAATTGATGGTGCTCAAAAACGCGTAGAGCGAGGTTGACTTGCCTGAACCGGTCGGTCCGGTAACCAGCATAATGCCGTGCGGTTTAACGATGATTTCTCTTATCGCCGCCTCCTGGTCCGGCGAAAAGCCAAGCTTCTCAAGCCCCAAAAACACCTTGCCGCGTGTTAGCAATCGGAGCGATACGCTTTCGCCATAAACCGTTGGTACTGTAGAAACGCGGATGTCCAGTTCCTCTCCTTTTATTCTCACATTGATTCTGCCATCTTGCGGAAGTCGTTTTTCAGCAATATTCATTCCCGACATTACTTTTATTCTGGAAATAATCGCCGCTTGATACCGTTTCAACTGCGGCGGCATTGGAGCCTGATGCAGTATGCCGTCTATGCGGTAGCGAATCCGCAACTCATCCTCGCACGGCTCAAAATGAATATCTGTCGCCCTGTCTTTAAAAGCCTCCCAGATTATCTGGTTAACGAATTTAATTACGCTTGCCTCCTGATCAGTCTCGGTTATCTCCTTGTTTTCTGGCATCAGCAATTCAAACGGCTCTTCTTCCTCCTCCATCTCGTCCAATGTCTCCGCGCCAACGCCGTAGTATTTTTTAAGCGCTTTTTCAATTTCATCCTTTGGCGCAAGCGCAAGCGTGATTGGAGTCCCGGCGTCATACTGAACGGCGCTCAACATTGCCGAATCAAATGGATTTGAAGTAACTACTTGCAGAGAACCGTTTTCAACCGCCGTCGGCATCACGGTATATTGAAACGCCACTTTCGTTGAAATTCGGTTGCGCGCCTCTGTTGGAACATTGATTTTTGGCAAATCAAGATAGGGATAGTTCAAAATTTGCGCCAATTTTTGAAGGAACTGCTCTTGGGAAATACCGCGCTCGCGGCAAATAAATTCTATGAGCGAATCTTGCGACCCGTTCTCAGCAGCAGCCTGCCACGCCTTCTTCCAGACACTGATTTGTTCAACGCTTGTATCCGCAGCGTCGGCAAGAATCTTATTTATTGATACAGCAACCATTATCTTTGTTGTCTAACATTTTTTAAATAAACCAGAGACTACAAAAAGTTTCACCCGACGTCAAAAGATTAGATGTTAATTTTTTAAAGAACCTGAAGCCTATGCAAAATATGAAGAAACTATTTTAGGTGAAATTAGATTTTTCAAAATCATTTGGGAATAACCAATTCAACAGTTTAACAGACCAAGAAACGGTCAAACATTTTGGATTGCGGTGGCAAGACTGCGAGGACAATCGCAACACTGCTTTGTGAGTTTAGATAACAAAGAAGCGATAGGATAATACCAGCCTGAATTCTCACTACCTTTCATCAAATAACCAAAATAAATTATAGTGTAAAAAATACACTAAATTGTGAATAACTTTTTCAAAAATTTAAAAAAAATGCTTGCATATATTTTTAATTTTCAATAAATTTTAAATATAACGTCAAAGACAGCCAGTTACTAATACTGTATGAAAAGAGATATTTTGATGTCGCCAAACAACCAAAGCCAGAAAGAAAAAAACAAAAACAGAGGTATTATGTTGAGCAATAAATCATTGTTGGCTGCGTTATTTGTGGCAGCAGTAGCCACAGTTAATGCGCAGAATCCATTCGTCAACACAGCAAAGATCGGTGGCGGTCCCGATGGTTCAATGACCTATAACGGACCGGGTTCATTCACCGTATATGGAGGTGGAAATGATATTTGGGATACCCAGGATGAATTCACCTTCCATTATTATCAAGTGACCGGTGATTTTGACGTTCGCGTGCGGATTGACTACGTTCAACCGGCGGCGCGATGGACAAAAGCCGGTCTAATGGTTCGCGAGACCTTAAATCCGGACAGCCGTATGGCGTTCTCAAAAGTAACGCCTTCCGATCCGCTGTCGGATAACTGCGGCAACTCCGTCGGCGCAGGTGATGTCTCATTAATGTATAGAACATGGCTGACCGATGCAGGAAGCAATGGCGGACAGCATGAAGATAGAATAGTGACCCCTGATCCGGGTTATCCGAGCTATAAATGGGTTAGGTTGCAGAGGATTGGGAGTGTAATTTACGGTTATGCGAGCCAAGACGGCGTAAACTGGGTTGGACCAGTGGCGCGCGATACTTCTTCCTGGAGCGGCGGTGCGCTTACTAATACGTTATTGCTCGGTCTGGCTGTTTCCCGACACGGATGCGCTCCGATAAACCAGGCAAGGGCAGAATTTAGAAATTTTGGCGATGCTGACGGTCCTGTTGTTATCACACAGAGCCCGACAAACACTACTGGCTTGGTTGATTATACGGTTACTTTCAGTGTTGAGGTTGGCGGCGGCTATGATTTTGTAACATTCCAGTGGTTGAAAGACGGTGTTGAGATTCCTGGCGCAACTTCCCGTACTTACACAACCCCTGCACTCACAGCAGCAGATAATGGAAGCAGATATTCTGTAAGAGTAACAAATACACGAAATAATTCAACCGCGGTAAGTGATGAAGCGGTTTTGACAGTTAAAAATACCCCGGTTTTGCTCGGCGCCACAGTAAATGATAATCCTAATAAGATTGTCCTTAATTTCTCAAAGAATATCTCTCAATCTACTGCTCAGAATCTGCAAAACTACACGGTTTCTGGCTTAAACATCACGGCGGCTGCATTTGGGCAGGACGCCAAACAGATTGTATTGACGGTTTCACCTGCAATGACATATCAAAGTCAATATCAAATCACAGTCAGAGACCTGCAAAGTGCTGACACTGGCGACCCGATTGATCCAAATCCATCCGTTACAACCGTCACATTTGGCCAAAACTATACAGCAGCAAGAATCATAAGAAATTATTATCGTAATACTGGTGGCAATAGGGTATCATACCTGTATGCCAATCCAAAATTCCCATTTAATCCAGATGTTGTAGATTATCCCCCATACTTTGAAGATGACCGCGGCAATTCTGAAGATTATGTCGGTGGCAAGATTTACGGTTGGTTCGTTCCACCAGTTACCGGCAATTATCAGTTCTTTACCGCTGGCGACGATGAAAACATAGTCTTCTTAAGCACCGACGCCGATCCATTAAATAAACGTCAAATCGCGACTCAGACAGATTGGGGCAATTTCCGCGATTACTTTGATAATACCTCTCAGAATTCTTCACCTATTCCACTTATCGCAGGAAAGAAATATTACCTGGAAGTATTATGGACTGATGGCACTGGTGGCGGTCATTGTTCCGTTGCAGTGCAAACTCCGGGTGGTCCGGCAATAGTTGGCGGTTCTCTCCCGATTGCTGCAAATATGTTTGCGCCAGCATTTTTCATTGCTCCAAACGGTCAAACATTTACAAACTTCGGTCCAATAGTAATCTATAGACAGCCTTCAAGTGTCACTGTGTTAGAGGGAAACTCTGCAACCTTCAAGATTGATCTTGATGGAAGCGCTCCATATACAATATCTTGGTATACCAATAATGTGCTCGTAGAGGGTCAGTCTGGTAAAACTTTAACAATCCCCTATGTGGATTTCACAATGGATGGTACCTCTGTTAAAGCGGTGGTCCAGAATAGCTTCAGCTCGGCAACCAGTTTGAGCGCTACGTTGAATGTATTATTTGATGACCAACCGCCTCAACCGGTTTCCGCCGTTGCTGACACTTCATTTACAACAGTTACCCTTCGGTTCAATGAACCTGTAACTGAGGCAACATTAGGCGATGCGGTCAATTATTATATCATCAGTGTGGCAGATCAAACACCGCTGGATATAATAGGCGCAACTATTGTTGATTCACAAACTGTCAGGATTCAAACCGCCCAGCAAACACCGGGAGTACAATATGAAATACAAATTGATGGTATAGAAGACCGCGCTCCAGCGCATAATGTTCTTTACGGCGGCAGTATAAAATTTACTGCTTGGGTAATGAGCCGCGGCTTTATTAGATTTGAAACTTATGACGCAGGCGGGGGTAATGCTGTTGAAACTACAGAAAATTATGTAAATGCAGGCAACCCACCACGCGAGGTTTTCTATATCAGTTCATTTAACTCTCGTGAGGCATATCCGGATGATTCGCACGAATATTATGGCGGCAGGTTCGTCGGTTATCTAATTCCTCCAATCACAGCAGAATATATGATTTATTCTCACGCTGATGACGGGCATAAAGTATATTTTAATCCTAACGGTGCTGACCCAGCAGGCAAACTGCAGATCACTTATTATAGCCCTGGATGCTGCACCGCGATGGGCGGCGATCCTTCGGAAGTTTATGGCCCAGTTACATTGCAGGCAGGCACACCTTATTATATTGAAGGTCTTTATAAAGAGGGTACTGGCGGCGACTGGATGGAAGTTGGCGCAAAATTAGCGGCTGATCCAACTCCGCCGTCAAGTGTGCCTCCTATCGCGCGGCAATATCTCGCAGCCTACGCAAATCCTGATCAGGCAGGCGAGATAACCATTACCACTCAACCAGAAAATGTGAGCACCTATGTAAATCAATTTGCTTCGTTTACAGTAGAGGCAACAAGTTCTAAAAACTTCAACATATTTTATCAGTGGCAGAAATCTACTGATGGCGGAAATACCTGGGTGGATATTCTTGGAGCAAATGGAAAGAAACTCTCGCTCGGACCACTTACCCTTGATGATAACGGCACATTGCTCCGGGCACAGATGCACGTTCCGGGTAAAATTGCAACAAGCGCCACTGTAACTTTGACAGTAACCGAAGATACCGAACCGCCAAATCTTGTCTCTGCGTTTGGCGGCGATACAACGCTCGTTCTTGTATTCTCTGAATTAATGGAAGAAGCAAGCACAACAGACCCATTCTCATACCAAATATTTGATGAAGATGGAAATTATCTGGATATTACGGCTTCCACATATCAGGGTAGTCAGGTTGTATTGACAACCTCTCCGCAGATCGCTGGGAAGCGGTACACTGTAACGGCAGACCAGAATGCTTTAATTGACCTTGCCGGTAATCCATTAAATCAGAATGAAGTTACCTTCTACTCCTGGTTAGGTTATAAACCCGGACAGATTAAGCGAATGTTTTATAATAATCTATCAGGAGCCAATAACTTTATGATGTTTACGAACAGTTCAAACTTCCCGTACAATCCAGACCTCGTTGACTATTTTGATCAAATGGCAGTAAATCCTGCCCTTGGCAATAGTGGCACTGAGTATTATGGTACCAGATTAGTCGGTTTCATCATACCGCCTGAAACCGGGTTATATCGCTTCCAGGTCTATGCTGATGATTCGGGTTGGTTAAGGTTAAATACAAATTCTGCAAATTCAACCGACCCCACGCAGTTGACAGACGTCATTTATGCTCCGGGCGATTGCGGCGCTTGCGGAGCGCCAATTTCTGCTGAGTCATATCGTCTTGAAGCAGGAAAGATGTATGCCATTGAAGCGCTGTTCCAGGAAGGTACCGGCGGAGATTATTTGATCGTTCGCTGGGCATTGCCAAGCAATCCAGCAAGTTTTGTAACAATCAGCGGAACAAACATAGCCGCTGGTTTAGACCCGAATGTGGTTACGTTATCAATCGTGCAACAGCCGCAGAGCGCGAGCGTTGCGCAAACCAGACAGGTCACGTTCTCTATTGCGGTTCAATCCAGCCCGCCTGATTATCCAATCTCCTATCAATGGCAGGTATCAACCGATAACGGCGCAACCTGGCAGGATATTGAAAACGCAACTGGAAAATCATATACAACTCCGAATGTGAGCCTGGCTGATGACGGTAAGCAATTCAGAGTAATTGCCAGAATGACCGGAATTGAACCGATGGTTCGCGAGGTCATAAGCGATGTGGCAGTCCTAACTGTCGTTCCAGATAATATCCCTCCAACGGTTATTTCTGCGAACGCATTTAGCAACTTTGTTGGCATTCAATTCAGTGAACGTATGGATGCCACTACTGCTACTAACCCGGCGAATTACTCAATAAACGGTGGCGCAGTTCAAATCGCGTCAATAGAATTACGTCCAAATGAAACGCAGGTTAAATTGTTACTGGCTCAGAATATCTCCGGACAATACACGGTTGATATTTCTGGCTTAACTGACCTTGTCGGAAATCAATTAGAAGCCACTCAATTAACAGGCACTGTGTCTGATTTGATGTTCATTGATATCGGCGGTCCGCAGCCTCCGGGATATCTCTTTTCAGGCAAGGATGGTGATTTCGATGTAATGGCTGGCGGCAATGATGTCTGGGATGGCGTAAACCAGTTCTCATACATTTATAAACCGATAACCGGCGACTTTGACGTTAAAGTCCGTGTTCAGAGACTGGACTTTGTCGGAAATAACTGGTCAAAAGCCGGCATTAACGTACGCGAATCAGTCAATGAACAAGCCGGTATGTTCTGGACTTACCCAACACCGGCAACTGGTTCTGGTTATTATGAAGGCGGACTGAGACAATACACTGGCGCCGGCATTTATGATTTCGGGCAACCAAGACCACCGGTAACATTCCCGAATTGCTGGGTCCGCGTTAAACGGGAAGGTCAAATATTTACCGCCTACACATCTACAAACGGATATAATTGGAATGTGTTGGGTTCATCGCAAACAATGAGCCAGATGCCTCAAACGATGTTGGTCGGATTAGGCACAGTCTCTCACATCCAAGGAACCGCAACTTATGCAGAGTTTAGAGACTTTGGTCCAACATTATACCCTGACGCTGTTATAACAATTACTCAGCAACCGGCAAGTATAGCAGTTGCGCAAGGAGCAACGGCAACATTTACTGTTAATGCAACTGTTGAAAACGCGCCTGCAAACGAGATTTCATACAAGTGGCAGGTAAACACAGGCGCAGGATTTACAGATATACCTGATGCGCGAGGTAACACGCTCTCTGTTGTCGGTAGTACTTCTAATAACGGCTATCAATACAGAGCAGTCGCTTATGTGCCGGGCGTCAGTGTGGTTTCACAACCAGCAGTTTTGGCTGTGAATGTTGATACAATCCCGCCTGTGCCAGTTTCAGCGATACGCGCCCTTTCAAAGGTATCCGTCAGAATAGACTTTAATGAAGCGCTTGATCAAACATCAGCCACAAAGGTTGAAAACTATTCTATCAATAATGGCGTTATTGTAACCGGAGTTACATTGAGCGGCGATGGCAAGACCGTTGTGCTTGATACAACTCAGATATTGGATGGTTACGATTATCTTGTAACTATTAATAACGTAAAAGACCTTGCCGGCAACTCGGTATTGCCAAATACTCAAGTCCCACTTGTTATGCTCGGCAATAAGACCGCAACGGGTTCACCGCTGATGCTTGTTATTGAAGCCGAGAATTATGACAGAACATCACCTGATACTCAAGGCGCAAGATGGCAGTTCCAGAATTCGCAGTCCGGGTATTCAGGCACCGGTTATATGATATCTCTGCCAAACTCCGGACGAACTGTTGGAGATTATGATTTCAACTCTCCTCGGTTAGCCTACGATGTTTATTTACCAGCTGCAGGAAGATGGTATGTCTGGCTAAGGGCGACTTCAGCCGGCGGTGAGGATAATTCCGCGCACGTCGGCATTGACGGAAATAGAACCGCAAATACCACCATTGCTGGCAATGCTGGAATTTGGTCTACTTTAGGCAGTTGGGCTTGGGAGAATAAGAGAAACAATGGCGGAGAATTAATGTATTTTGATGTTCCATCAGAAGGTATTCACACATTAACTATTTGGATGCGGGAAGATGGACTAATGCTGGATAAGATTATCCTCTACAATAGTTTGGACAATCCTCCTGGAATTTCGCGAGGTTCAACTGCATCTGGACCGTCCGAGACTCCGTTACCAACAGGTTATGGAACGTTGCACATCGTGCAGCAACCACAGACAGCTACAGTATTGCCTGGACAAACCGCGATATTCACCGTTGTTGCTCAATCTGATAAACCTCTATCCTATCAATGGAAGAAGGATGGAGTTAATATAGACGGCGCAACATCATCCACTCTTACTATTCAAAACGCGCAAGTAGCCGACGCCGGCGCATATACTGTGGTTGTGAGCGATGGCGTCAATCCTGACGTGACAAGCGCGATTGCATACTTAATTGTTGGACAAGCCCCAGTCATAGTTCAGCAGCCACAATCTCAGACTGTGTTAAAAGGCAGCACAGTTAATTTAACTGTCGTAGCATCAGGCGTTGGTTTAACATACCAGTGGAGCAAGGACAATTCACCAATACCGGGCGCTATAGGTTCAGTCCTTACATTGCGTAATGTATCTTCTGCCGATGTCGGAACCTACACTGTCACCGTACAAAACCAGGTAGGATCGGTAACAAGCGATGGCGCGCAACTAACAGTTAATAATCAACCCGAGATTATTACACCGCTGGCGTCGCAAGTTGCCGATGTCGGCTCCACAGTTACATTCATAGTTCAAGCAACAGGTGACCCGGTTCTTACCTATGTTTGGAAGAAGAACGGCACGGTTATTGAAGGCGCAGATCAGCCTCAATTAACGCTCAACGATGTTCAGGAAAGCGATCAGGCTACCTATACAGTTGAAGTCAGCAACCAGTATGGCACTGCTTCCAGCTCTGCGCCATTGGTCGTTAATCAAGCCCCTGTTGCCGGTGATATAACGGTGACAACTGCGGAAGATGTGCCGGTAGCAATTCAACTTCCTGTTTCAGACCCAGACAACGATCCGATAGGAGCCGTAAACATCGTCACCCCGCCAGCCAATGGCACGTTGAGTTACTTAACAACTTATACCTGGAGTTCAGATTTCAACTCCTCTCAAATTCAAGGCGCAAGCCTATATGGCGCGGCAACCATTCTGCCTACAGGCGGTGTGAACAATTCCGGTGTCTTGAGATTAACGCCGAATGTCAATGGTCAAGGCGGTTCGTTTGTAATGAATGAATTCGTCCCGGGTACAATTATCAAAGGATTCACCGCCACATTTAAGGTTCATCTTGGCGAAGGTTCTGGTAATCCAGCCGATGGATTCAGCTTCAACTTCGCAAATGACCTTGTCAATACTGAATGGCCTCCTGAAGCAGCTGAACAGGGTGTTGGCAGTGGGTTACGCGTCTGCTTCCAGTTCTATAATCAGGATAGAATTGTGATTAAACGCGGCCAGACACAATTAGCCTATATCCCAACGGTACTTTACGGGTTTGCAGGGTTTGTTGATTGCTCGGTAACACTTGCACCAAACGGCAAAGTAACCGTCTTCTGGAATGGTCAGCCAATAGTACAGGACCTTGATTCAGGTGTTGTCCCATCTAACGGTTACAGATTCGGATTCTATGCAAGAACTGGTGGTGAAAATGCCAACCAGATGATTGACAACCTCACAATCACCGCTCAACTTGACCAGACGAAGATATTCTACACACCAAATGCAAACTTCAATGGTCAGGACCAGTTCACCTATACGGTAACAGACGGCAGATTAACATCACAGGCTGGCACGGTCACTATCAATGTGTTGCCTGTTAATGATCCGCCAATCGCGGAAGATATGACCGTTAACGGACTTGAAGACCAGCCATTACCGATCCAGTTGCAACTGGTTGATGTGGACCAGGCTAACGAACCGATGACTTACATCGTGCTTGATGGTCCGCAAAATGGTGCTCTCACTGGTGGAACAACTCAGGATACATTTAACTTCTCGTACAGCGCCGACTTTAATGTTGGCAATACGGTACCGGGAGCAACCCTCTACGGCACAGCGCAGATACTGCCAGCCGGCGGAGTCAATAACTCGGGTGTATTGAAATTGACGAGAAATCTAAATGGGGAAGCCGGTTCAATGATTATCAATGAGTTTGCTCCTGGCGCAACTGTGAAACGATTCACAGCTACATTCAAGATGCACCTAGGCGAAGGTTCGGGCAATCCAGCCGATGGATTTAGCTTCAACTTCGGACCTGATCTTGTTGATGCCGCATCGGCGCCTGAAGCCGCAGAAAACGGCGTCGGAAGCGGATTGCGCGTCTGCTTCAAGATTTATGGCGATGATAGAATTCAGATACGTCAGGGACAGAATACTCTTGTTGACTTCCCGACACAGGTTTATGGATTACCGGGGTACGTCGAATGCACAATTAACTTCGATGAAGACGGTACTGTGGATGTCGTTTGGAACGGCATTACAATCGCGCAGGACCTCCAGACCGGTTTAGTGCCGGCGCCTGGCTATCGGTTCGGTATATATGCCAGAACTGGCGGCGAAAATGCAAATCAGTGGTTAGACGACCTGCAAATTAATGCCGTCCTATATAAGCCGGGTATGCTGGTTTCTTCATCGCCGAATCTGACCTATACTCCAAATCCGGATTGGAACGGAAGCGATGGATTCACTTATATCATCTATGATGGCAGTCTGTTCTCACAGGTCGCAAACGTGGATATAGAAATTGAAAATGTCTATGATGCGCCAAGATTAGGAACAGTCAATTCAACAACTATTGAAGACGCAGAAACCGCGATCCAGATTAATCTTATTGGTTCAGCGGTAAGCGTTGATGGGTTGCCACTAACTTACGGTCTCCCATCAGCAACCTCAATGCGCGGTGGAAATGTTAGCATCGTAAACGGTGTAATAACATACACACCTGCTCCAAACTTCAATGGTGTTGATACAATTCAATACACTGTGAATGACGGAGTCAGTGTTGTTACAGGTACAGTACAAGTAGTTGTTGCTCCTATTAACGATGTGCGTCCGTATACGTTTAACCAGGCAGTGAACTATCAAACTGGAGGTACGAATCCGATAGCAGTTGCGGTAGCGGATTATAAGAAGGATACGAAGTTAGACATTGCGGTTGTCAATCAAGGTGAACAAGGGCAGGGCGGCAATGTAGCGATGTTGATAGGCGACGGCAAGGGCAACTTTGCGCTTGATACGAACAATCTGCCTGTGGCGGTAGCGGGCACTCCGATAGCCGCGGTTAGCGGAGACTTCAACAAAGACCTGACAATAGACATTGCTGTATTGACAGCGGAGGGGCAGGTTGTTGTGTTGTATGGTAATAACGGCGGGACATTTAGTAGTTCCAATGTAGTAGCTGTTGGTGGTAGTCCGACCTCGTTGACGGCTGCTGATTTTGACAAGGACTTGAGGCTTGACCTTGCTGTGGGTGATGCCAGTGGGGTGGTCAAGATACTGTTGAACAAGGCGAGCGGCTGGATAATTGGCGCTGATGTAACTGTTGGCGGGGTAGTATCTGCAGTAGGCGCTGGTGATCTATTTAAGACGTTGAAGCAGGGGCTTGTGGTTGCCGACAGTGTGGGCAACAAGGTTTGGTTGATACCTGGCGATGGCAAGGGAGGGTTCTCCAATGCGGTTGCGGTTGCTTATGATGTAGGCGAGTCTCCTGTTGCGGTTGCTGTTGGTGATGTTAACAACGACAAGTTGCTTGATGTAGTGGTAGTTAACGGTGGCAGCGATGATATAACGGTGTTGACTAACAAGGGCAAGGGAGTGATGGAGGCAGCTGGCACGTTTGGTGTTGGCGAATCTATTGGTGCGATGGCTCGTGGGGTAGTGTTAGGCGATTTC
>JBMFQZ010000002.1:0-246938 GCA_049968335.1 Verrucomicrobiia bacterium | reverse complement strand
CTGATGGCTTCGGAACAAAAATCCTTGAAGGAAAATAAAACAAAGGACGAAAAACGAATTAAAGAACTTGAAAAAGAAAATGAGGATTTGCAGAGAAAACTCAATTCACTAACAAAAGATTATTACAATGTGCAGAAGAAATCGCAAACCGCTAGATTGTCAAAACTGGAGTCTGAAATTAATTCTTTAAGGGCAAGGCTTGATGTGTATGAGGCAAAACAGGTTCCATTTACAAAAGAAGAGATTGAAATAATGAAGACTGCAAGTCTTGCAAAAACTGAACCGGCAATTAACCAGCCGCGAAAAGTTAAAGAATTGCCGCCGGATGCTAGTAAACTTGTAATAGAAGCGCAGGGCGATATTGAATCTGGGAAATATAAACAGGCTGAAACAAAACTGCAGGAGGCTTTAAAATACGATAGCGCTCATCTATCTACTTTGTTCAGATTAGCAAGCGTTCAAATTGAACAAAATAATCTGGATGAGGCGGAAAAGACAATCAATAAGGCTTTATCCATAGACCCTCAGGATGCAGGAGCGTTATTCCTACTTGGCGTGGTGAATGATAAACGTGGCAAACTGGATGAAGCAATCGAAGCCTTTGGAAAGTCTACCAAAAGCAATCCGAATAATCCGGATACCTTTGTGTATTTAGGCGTTGTATTGAGCAAGAAGGGGTTAAGAACACAGGCGGAAACGGCGTTTAGAAAAGCGGTTCAAATTCAACCCGCTAATCCGACTGCTCATCTGAACCTTGCGGTTTTATATGCGTCTCAAAATCCGCCATATCTTGAACTTGCGCGATGGCATTATCAAAAGGCGTTGACTAATGGCGCTCAAAAAGACCCTGAACTTGAAAGGAAATTGAACACCTCATCTTCCGGTAAGTGAGAACATTTAAAGATGTTTAAGCAATTCTTTTACGAAATTATTATAAGGACTAAAGGCCGGGGTCTGTATGAATTCACCCGTGATTTGAAAGATTATGTTCAAATATCCGGAATCAAGAACGGTCTTATCACAATAAATATTCAGCATACTTCCGCTTCTCTGGTTATTCAGGAAAACGCCGACCCTGATGTTAGGCGCGATCTTGAGGGTTTTTTTGAAAGACTAATACCAGATGCTGATCCATTGTATACACATACTATTGAGGGCGAGGACGATATGTCGGCTCATTTACGGACCGCATTAACGCAAACTTCAATTTCGTTAATTTTAAAAGATGGAGAACTTGCGTTAGGCACCTGGCAGGGAATCTACCTGTGGGAACATCGCAAAATCTCTCATACGCGCCGCATTGTCGTGCACCTAATCGGCGAATAATCTTGGTTTATTAATTATATCTATTACTGGCTACTGTAGTAGGCGTGACCTGTAGAATTTCTTTGGCGCGTTTGTGGTTGAATCCGTAATTATTACAGTTGAATCCGCATTTGTGATTAACATAATAGATACCCAGTCTACAAGCGATGTTGAAGCGTCAATTGAATAAACCTGCCCCGGTGTTCCCTTTAATGTCAGTTTAATCGTATTGTTTGACTGAAGAACAGGCATTGCAAATTCAGGCTTTTTAGTTGTAGAAACGGTCAAAACAGCAACAGCGCTTGTGACTGATGAAAGTTCATTCGTTACCACTACCCAGTAATTGCCAGCATTATTTGTAGTAACATTTTGGATTGTCAGGACTGGATTTGTTGCATTGATTAAGAGCGCTCCATTGAAAAACCATTGATATCGCGGTGCTGTTCCACTGGCGGCAACGGTTAAGGTTGCAGTTTCGCCAATAGCCAAAGTCTGGCTTGATGGTTGAGACACTATTACAGGAGGCAGGAAATCCGATCCCGGCGTTGGCGGTCCGCTAAACCAATTAGTTACATCATTTGCATAACCTGTATAACTCAATCTGTGTAGAGAATAACCGGTCCCATCCGCATTAGTTGGCCAGGGGCTTCTATCCTCGTATTTGACCTTTTCAACGAATATGTATGGAACATAGCCTGCGTCAGGGTGGGGCGGCATCTGAACAGGGTCTGGTTTATACAATTCAATCGTCCCCGTTCGGTTGCTAAGTTTGCCTTTATAAGGACCGAACATAGGAGTGTTTGTTGGAATACCATATTTTTGACAGAACGAAAGCAACTGAATAGTATTTGTAACAGGGTCGAAATTCACAACAAGCACTTTCCCATTCGGCGGTATGACAATCCCTTGCGGAAAGTCAAATTCTATTTCGTTGCGAATATGCCAGGTGTTGGTGTATTGCGCCGGGGCGTTAGTTGCTGTGCTATAAAGAGGCATTGGGTTTGTTGAAATGTTACAGAGTTCAATGTATTCATCGTATAGATTGTCATTGGTTCCGATATCTGGTGGATGAAACATTATCTCGCTTATTACGATAGGTCCGACCAATGGATAAGGATTTGGCGCGCCAGTGCCAAGTCTAAATATGCCAATATAACTCGGGGGATCGTCTTTTGTAACATAATAGAGCGGGTTTGTTGTAAAAGATAATGACGACATAGGCACTAAATCCGCTCCGCCTGTGCTTTTTACATATCGTCCAAGAGAGACGCCATTTTCAGTAGCACCGAAATCCTTGACAAGTCTGTACCCGGTTAAAGAACCGTCAGTGGATGCAGAGAACAGACATACTTCATCTCCGTGGGCGGAGTTGAGTGTGAACGCATTAGCTCCTGTGTTAAACTGATATTCATAAAAAACTTTGTATCCAAAAGGCGGTACAATCGTATTTGCGGGAATACGATATTTTTGAGGATTATCTTGATCGTTGCTTAGCCAATATCCGCTTATATCCACAGGGTCTGCGGTCAGATTATAAAATTCAACTGCGTCTTCAAGCGGCGGGTCTGTATGGGCAAGAATCTCATTCACAACAAGGTTTGTAATTGGCAAAAAGTTGCTTGCCTCCGGAGTTGACCGTCCTGCGGGAAAATAAACAATGTTTGTAGACCCATCCGGCAGCCTGCCCATTGATATATCGCGAATTTGCGGTCCAAAAACCACTCTGTCCACAAGTGTAATGCGGTTTGAAAGGTAAAGACTTGTTGTTTCACCATAAGTGCTGCTAAGCGCTAAATCAAGATGGTTTGCCCCTTTTTCAGGCGCTTTATCACACCATAATTGAAGAAATGCATTTGAGTTTATAAATGAAAGAGGCGAAATAACAGACGATGCAAGATTACTTGTTCCGTCCATTTTCATGCTGGTGAAATACATCAAACTCATATCTACTGGACCATTTGTTCTGGGGTTATAAATTTCAATCCAGTCAGAACCTTTTGAATTCGTAGCCATCCACTCGTTTATTCTCAAATACATTGGATTACCTAAAGTAACCGCTACGTTTTCGGCAGCGGGAGTTGGCAAACCGAGCCTCCAGATACCGGTCCCGTTCGGAATACGGCATATAGGTTTATCAGCAACTTGAAAACCAAATTTTACATAATCTACTCTTACCCCGTTACGGTAGAGCGCGACCTCTTCGCCTTCAGATGCGCTTAGAGTAAATGTAGCGTGAAAATCAATTGGATTATTTGTATCTGAATCAAGCCATACAATCACGTAACCGTACGGTGCCATCACGGCGCCTTGAGGAAATACAAATTTATTTGGAGAATTTGTATTATCGGTCAAAGTATAGCCAAACAGACTAACCGGGTTGCCGGTGGTATTGTAAAGTTCTATATAATCTGGATTGTCCCCTTTTGGGGAAAATACCGAACCATTGTTCAATGCCATTACCTCATTGATGACAACCTGACTGTAAGCCGTCATCGCGGAAATTGTAAATGCCAGTAAAGTTACTTTTAACTTTCCCATAATTAACCAAAAATATTTAAGATTCATAAACTTTATGCAATATTCAGCAGCAATTTCCAGAAATTTTTTAAATTTCCTCATTACTTTTAGTTAAAGCAATATATATGCCACATTCTATCAATTCAATAGCAACTAACAAATAACAGCAAATATTTTTCAAAACATCCAGAAATATAGTTGAGCGTCGCTGCGCTCAGATTTGAACCCGTGGATTAATAGATAAATCTTTACTTAATCGCGAAGGAGTGCGGCGGTATTGTCAGAACAGTGTTATCTGAAAATTTAATCCTTTTAATTTCTGAAGATGGATTGTAACCGATGTGGGTAAATTTTCCATCTTTATTCAGAACAATATAAAAAGGGTAATCTGCGGTAATTGTTCGCTCAACGGTGCCGAAATGATTAAAAAGACAAATCCAGAGATAGGAGTTGGCAAGAGAGTTGCCTGCTTCTGGACGGATATTATTCAGTCGTTCATTGAACTGACTAAGTGCATCTTTTGGATTGCTTAATGCCCTATACATCAAGATGATATCAACCCAGGAATCCCAAAGAGAAGAAACATTTATTTCAGGCTCTAATTTGCGTCCGCGTTTTTCAAGAAATGATTTTTTCTCCGCTACGAGGGCTTGGTAGTTTTTTTCACAATATTCCGGGTAACGCCCAAGATAAAAAGAACCGGCGGTGATTGGCAGAAAATTTATACCGTGAACCATTTCAGGATTGTTGCTGAACCAGGTTTCATTAACCCCTTTGCCGCCCCATACCATAGTAACAGCGGATGCGCCGTAATCAGGATGATGAAACTTTCCCGTAACATCAAACCAATAATGATTTATTGATTCAATCTCTGTTGTGTAAAGCCAGATGCCAAGGTCTCTTAATTCGCGGTCTCCGGTTGCTATGCCGAAGAGTATTATTCCGTACCATGCATTCACGGCTTCGGAAGAAGATTCGTTATTATTGCCGTCTGCAAACCGCGCGTGTCCGCTTGCCCAACTATGCCCGGCATAGACATCAAAATTTCGCAATCTTGGGAACATCCCGCTTGAACTATCGGGATTGGCAATATCTCTGATTAACATTTTTGTCATACCGCCCCAATTTGATTCTTTTCCCCAATCAGGATTTTCAAAAGCCATTTCCGCTGCTGCGCGGATAAAATAACCGTAATGGAAGTGATGGTCGTTCAGTTGGTCGTCGGAACCATAACTTGCTGGATAACCTATAATTGTCCCCCAGTTTTTATCGTAGTAGAATAGACCTTCGCGGGCGGATTTTAAGTTGCCAGACTGATTGGTTGGAACAAAGAAATTTTCAAGAGCCTTGTGGATTCTTGCGCTAAATGATTTTGAAGCCTCCTCATATTTTAATTCACGAGAAATTTGCAATAAAGATGTCCATTTTCCAAGTTGCTTCCCGAGCCAGTAGGTATCGCCAACATAACGCGGATTTTGTTTCAATTCAGTATCAACAAACTGTTTTAGCAATGTCTTGTCCAGATTATCCGGGATTGGCAGCGCAGGCAAAACCCCAGGGAACGGCATTTCTGTAGTAAACTCTGATCCTGCGCAAACCTTCATCGGTCCACGAACAGAGTTATAGAATTTAGCGGTCAACTTATTAGTTGTATTTAACCATTGATGCGGATACAGCGCGAAGACCGTCCCCGTCTGGTCGCCTTCATACAGTTTTAACTGTAATACATATCGTGTTTTTACAATTGCCTTTTCCTCATCATAATGCCATTCAGCGAAGGTGTTTGTAATATGATTGTGAGCGTATTTTTTAAAGAGTTCAAAAGTATCGTCGTTGCTGTCGGGTAAGATTGCCACTGAAAAAAAGTTTTTACCGGCTGGAGATGTAAGTTTTAATTGATTATTAGCCAGCGACCATTTTGAATTTGAGGGGGCAAAAAATCCATACAATCTTTTTGCAACCTCAATTTTTATCGCAGAGGCGTCCTGTTGCTGAGTCAGGATTCTGGGCGGATTTTTGAATATGAATAGGGGTTCATCGTTTTTAAATGTGAAAAAGACAAACGGCGAACCCATAGTCACTGTTGCGCGCAACACCTTATCTTCGTTTTCAAATAATATACATACCGACCAGTCGCTAAAATCATCAACCAACGCGCTCGGAAATTTATCAATAGATGAAAGTCCAGCAATAAAATCGTCTCCGCCTCCGGGCATACCGCCGTTAATAATATTCTTGCCAGCCGTTATAGTGGCGCCGGGATAATATATCCGCAGTCCTTTGTCAGTTGCCCGCACGGCAAGCGGATGCGGGTACATATTATTTGAATACAGTTCCCAGACAAGCGAACTCCACCATTTATTGCTTGGTATCAATCGCTTAAGTGTGGCAGATTTATATATTTTTAATGGCGGGATTTTGACATTTTCCGGCGATTTGATTGAATATCCTCCAAGTCCAGCAGGGATATATTCTGGATTTCCAGAAATGAAGTTTGGTCCTTTTTCCATTATTTCATCAGAATAGATTGGGGCAGCCAACTGAATGAATAATCCAATAATTGCAATGGCTGATGTTGGAATACAATTCTTGAATTTCGCCAGTTTATTATTATGTTTCATAAATTGAAAAACTAAATCCCGTTGTTCATTCTATATTTTTGACTCTGGATTGTGGAGAAAATATTTGATATAAAAGTTTTTGTTAAATAACATTTTAGTGATTGCATCCTTGTTCGTTGATTATACGGGTGTTGGTCTTATTATATTTGCTACTATGAGTTGTTATGGGTTAATTGTACGGGAAGAGAGAATGTATTTATGAGTTTTAAAGATACATTTGGAAAAATATTTGGCAAAAATAGAAAAAAAGAGTTTCCAGCGCCGGTAATGATCAATCCACAAAAACTTCCATACGGTTCTTTTAAATTTCAGATAAAAACAGCGGTCGCAGGCGAATACCAGATTTATGTTTCAACAAACTTAAACACCTGGGTCAGCATAGCGAATGGCAAGGTTAATCAAAATATTTTAGAATATGTGGACTCGGATGCGTCAAAGTCTGGGTTTAGATGTTATAGGGTTGTTGTAAACGGGAAGGCTTCAGAGAATATAATTGGTTATGCCACGATCAATCTTCCTCCCGGATTCGCGTTGATTGCAAATCCTTTTAAGAATCAAGATAATACAATTCAAAAACTTTTTCTTGATATGCCAAATGGTGCGACTATAAACAAGTTTGAAAATTTAAAATTTAGGTTAGTAGAAAATCAGTTAAAAGAAGGCAGATGGAGTTCTCCCAATGAAACATTGTCCCCCGGAGAGGGCGCAATTATTTTTAACCCTACAGATGAATATAGGCTGATATCATTTTGCGGGGAAGTATTGCAAGGGCGCATTTTGAATCCAATTCCAGCTGGTTTCTCAATTAAAAGTTCTATGCTGCCACAAGCGGGCAGATTGTTTGAAGACCTTCAATTTCCTGTGGGAGAAGGGGATATAATTCACATTTTTGATAAAGACCGTCAAAAGTATAACATTTATTCTTATGATCCTAAAGAACGAGAGATAAATTCACCAATTGTGGGCGTTGGCGAATCTTTTTGGGTGGGCAAGAAGTCGACTGCAAATTGGGTTAGAACATTTAATCCTCCGCCGCTGCCAACAGAAGGAATTTAATTTTTGCCTCTGTTTAATCTTTCTCTTGAAAAATATGATGATTTATATAATTTTTTTACTGGATTTTTTAATGAACGCTGGTAAAATTAATTTTTGTTAAGGCTCAATAGGGGCCCATAGCTCAGTGGTTAGAGCAGGCGACTCATAATCGTCTGGTCGTAGGTTCAAGTCCTACTGGGCCCACCATAATTTTTAAATTCCAAATTAAAAATCTAATTCCCTGTCATATAACAAGGTATGAATATTTTGCTTATTTTGATGTTAATCTGCCTTATACGTTAACCGTCAAATATCTGAACAAATTAAACAAACAATTTAATTGCAGTTATCTGGGAAATGGGCGATGTTTGTGTTGTTAGTCGGTTATTTTATGAAAAAAGAGAAGAATCATTTTACCCTAAAGACGATGAGTTTCGGGCTTATCATCTCTCTGCTATGCTTGAATCTGTCTGGACAATCCGATGCAAAATCGTCTCAATATAAAACAGGATTTGCCGCGGCAGTAAAAATCGGCGCTGATATACAGAAGGTTATAGATGAGAAGTACAAAGGGACGGTAAACGAGATTCCCGTGTTTCTTGAAACCGACGTGATGCCTTTCATCAGGCCTGTTGAGTATCCGGGAACTAATGGACCGATGCGGGCTGTCTTTATCTCTGCAGGCTTTCTTGATCTAATGAACCTAGTTGCTCATGCCAAGGCGATTGACTCTGTTCAAAAAGGATATTTTGAAAAATACATTATAACCCTTTCAAAGGAGAGCTGCGAAAAAGAACTCGCACCGCTTTCTGATGTAAATGATAAACAATTTAACACGGATGAAGTAATGAACGCCCAGCGCAGTTATTTTAACCAGATGGTTGCAATGGCTCTCGGGATTGAACTTTCACATCATTACCTTGGACATTTCAAAAAATACTCGGACAAACTTGAAGATGCCTCCGGCAAACCAGTCCCTATAAACGATCTATTGACTGCGGCTGAATGGGACGAGTCTTTGAAAGAAGGGGCAAGAGTTGCGCTAAACTGCGGTTTTGGAGTTGATGGAATAAAGGCGCTTTACGATGCAATTTCTAAAATGAAACAACGTCCAAACTGGACTTCCTATTTTTTACCAAAAAACGCAAAAGTGGATAAGATTAAAAAAGACCTTGAAAAATTGGAGAAAAAATTCTTTGCCGGAGAGTTGTGATCTCTAAAAGTATATTTTAACACAAATCATATATTAGATTTAAAAGCGAAAAATTTCGACAACTGATATTCCTTTAATCCTCTTTTGTTTGGTTCTCTGAAAGCTCTGGAATATCCGGTTTGCGCGGTCTTTTTTCTATCTGCTCAAGATTAATCAGTTCGTCCTGACTGTTTGCCGCTTGCAATTCTTTAAACCTTCTAGCTTGAACAAAAACGCGCGATTCAAGTGACGAAACTGCGTTGTTATAACTTTCGACGGCTTTTGTTAGCGCGTCGCCGATGTTATCAATGTAACTACCCATCGTGCACAATCGTTTGTATAATTCTTTACCAAGCGCGCTGATTTTATCAGCATTCATAGCGAGCGATTCCTGACGCCAGCCATAAGCCACAGCCCGTAGCAATGCAATTAATGTTGTTGGCGTGGCAATGATAATCTTTTGTTCCACTCCATATTCAATAAGCTCAGGGTCTTGTTCAAGGGCGGCGCTGAAGAAGGTTTCACCTGGCAAAAACAGGATAACAAATTCGGGTGTGGTCTTAAATTGTTGCCAGTAAGTTTTCCGGCTAAGGCTATCAAGGTGATTGCGAATCTGTTTGGCATGTTGCTCTAAAAATTTTTTCCTTTGTTGTTCATCAGTCGTTGCTATGGCTTCAAGATACGCGCCTAACGGGGCTTTTGCATCAACTACAATCTCCTTGCCAGCAGGCAGGTGCACAATCATATCCGGGCGCTGGAAACTCTCTTCTGTATCGGTTTTCACCTGTTCATCAAAATCGCAATGCTCCATCATTCCAGCCAGTTCCACGACTCGCCGCAGTTGAATTTCGCCCCATCTGCCGCGAACCTTTGGCGAACTCAACGCCTTCACAAGATTTGCAGTTTCGCTTCTTAATGAGTCTTGAGTTTTTATTAGTTGTTCAACCTGCGTTTTCAAACCCTCATAAGCGCTTACTCTTTCCTTTTCCATCTGCTGGACTTGATTATCAAATTTCGCAAGCGTTTCTTTTACAGGACGGATTAATTCTTCTACGGCTTGTTTTCTTTTCTCAAGTTCGCCTTGCGCTTCTTTTTGAAAGGTTTCAAGTTTTGTATGGGCAAGTTGTAAAAATTCCTGACTATTCATTCTCAAAGCCTCAGATGAAAGCGCTTTAAAGGCATCCGAAAGTTTCTCCCGCGCTTCATTGAGCAATGCAAGCTTCTCTTCCATTGCCTGACGCTCCTTTTGCAACTCGGTTTCTAATTCGCTTCCCCGTTTTTGCAACTTGACAATTTCCTGATTATTCTCTTCTAACTTCTTTTTGTATTCACTGATTTCTGATTCCAATTCTGGAATTCTTGAACACCGTTCTTCGGCGCTCGCACGGGCGTTTGATTCATTCTGAACCTCCGTCAGCAGTTCATTGACCTTTAATTGAAGTTGTTGATTTTGCGTTTGAAGTTCAAGTATCCGTTCATCTTTTGAGGCTATCTTTTCATTAAAAACCGATATTTGCGAGTCATATTCGGTTTTTAATAAAATCCTTGCGATATAAAAACCGACCAAACCGCCGATAATAAAGGCGACTATTGTGTAGAGATTGCTCATTGAGTCTAAACATTAAAACAAAAATAGAACGAATCAAAACTTTTTTAGTATATAAAATTATTCTCCTTTATATACACATCGGGATGAACAAGTTTCAGCAACAACAACTTCCTTTAATTGTGGCAAAGTGGGTTTGAGCCGTTCCCATATCCATTTAGCAATGTTTTCGCTTGTTGGATTTTCCAGTCCCTGAATTTCGTTCAGATAACTATGATCAAGGATATCAAGCAGCGGTTTAAAAGCCGCCGAGATATCGGCATAGTCCATAAGCCAATTCAAGTTATCGTCAGTTTCGCCTTCGATGGCAATTTCTACTTGAAAACTATGCCCGTGAAGGCGACGACACTTGTGCCCTTGCGGCAGTTTTGGCAATAGATGAGCCGCTTCAAATTGAAAATTTTTTCTAAGTTCAACTCTCATTTAAAGTAGTCAGACAATAGCATAGGATTTATTAAGATGCAAAATGAATAGTTTTAAACGCTGTCTGGCAATTACGGTTCCCAGTCTGTCCAGTTAACCAGTTCAGCAAGGCTTGGTCTGCCATCGTGTCGCCATGCAAGAGGAGGACGTTGCATTGAGCCGATCTGGCAAACTCTGCTAACCCCCCATTGCGCAAGTATAGTAACAAGTTGTTTTGCTTTTGATGATGGCGCGGCGATTCCAACTGTTGATACCAAACCTTGAACCGATACTGCATTCTGAAGCGCGCTGGTTATGTCTGAAACAGATTTAACATATATAAAACGATTAAGACAGGAGGGCTGGAAAAGAGGATCAGTCTCATAAATCACTGTCCACGCAGTAGATATCTGACTGCACCACATTTTTGTATGAGATGAATTAGCGGCGCGAATCTCATAGAAAGCTCGACGGGATGCTATTGCCGCAGATTCAAATGTTGAGATATTGCCGCGTGGCTCGGTCTTTTCCCGATTTTCAAGTTCTTCCGCAAGCATCTCTGCGAATTGTTCTCCAGAGACAGCGCCTCCGGTTTCAATATAAATTACATGAGGAGAAAGACAGCCGAGTTGATTCCACGCCGCAATGTCATCAGCCGCGAGTTTTACAAGTTTATTTGCCTGGAATTTTGTAAGCATTTCGCGGGCAATATAGGCAAAACTGAGTTTGTGTCCATAGCCTATAAACTTCTTTGTTACAGGAAGTTTACGACGAATCTCTTCAACCGTTTTATTAGAGCCGGTGGCTGTGATGCAATCTGCCGCGTTAAATAATGGTTCTTCAAGTTCTCTTGTACCACCTTGCCACTCGGCAATCTCTATGCAGGCGGCAATTTTGGGTTCGATTTCTCTTAACGAATGAGCAAACAGACGCGGAATCAAGGATTTCCCGGATGCACATTTGATAAACTGAGCGGAACGAGTTAATAGACCGAGCGCAATGCTCATTAGCGTGGGGCTGGGAATGTTTCCTGCCGTTATATGCGCTATTAACTCGGGTCCGGTGGCAATTGCATAACGTCTGCTCATATAAGCGGCGCTGCTTGGAACAGGCTCATCCAGACGATTAATATGTCCAAGGTCCTGAACAATGAGTTCTTCCAGATTTTGCGCGGTTAACTGCTCGAAAAAGGCATTCAATCCTTTTGCTAAAACCTGTTCAGGAAAACCTGTCGCTTCAACGCTATTTTCCAGAGCAATCTGTCGGTACGGGTTATCTTCTTCCAGCCAACTTTGTCCTAGGTCGTTTAGAATGTTTATTATACTTTGAGTAGATCGATTTGCCAGATATTGAATTCTGTTTGATTTTATTGTCTGACAGGCTTCTGCAACTATTGTTGGATTCAAGACAGATTTGTCTTCAAGGTCAGCAAGAAAATAATTTGGCAACTCAAATCTCATAGCAATATTTTATATTATACTATTTTTCCACAGTTTGTAGATTAAGTTTAAATTTTTCATCAGTTGATACTCTGGCATTATTTTTCCGGATATAATCCAGAAGCGGCAAGGCAATAAGGGAGAGCAACGCCAGCGCTCCGAGTATATAATAGAGCGGTTTGTAGGAAGAGGTTAAACTTGCTGAAGATCCAAGCGCGTTAACCCATTTTCCTGAAACCCAATGCGCCATATTTCCAATTACACTGCACACGGTCAGAAATATGCCACAGACTCTGCCGCGAATTGAGTCGTCAAATGATTGCATCAATGCGGCTTCCACAAGCGGGTAAGATGCCATAAAAAAGAAACCGTAGATAATTAGCGAAAACATCACATAATTAGGCTTAATGTACGGGAATAAAAAAATTATAACAGACGCCGTTGCAATGATGAAAACAACCCATCGGTATCTATGTTTATCGCTCAGATGTCCAAAGAGTGGATTGCTTATTCCTGAGGCGATGGAAATTAAACTCAGAGCAAGTCCTGTTTGTTTTAAAGACCAATTATGAGCGTTTTGTAGATAGAGCGATGTTAGGCTTTGCATAGCGCCGCCGGCAAAATCTCTTAAACTAAAGAAAACACAGGATAACAAAAATGCCGCCCATAATATTTTTGAATCAAATATTTTGATATTATTGTACTGGCGCGATTTGGTTCTATGAAGAGGCTGGTCTTTATAGGCAAATAAAGTAAAAAGAATCGCCATTAATAAGCCTGCAATTCCAAGTTCAATCAGAGGGATTCTCCAGTTTCCAGTAATAGATGCCCGCCAGCCTGTATAAAGTGGACCTATAAAGAAACCGGCGCTTGCGCCAATGCCTGCAATGCCTAATGCTCTGCCTGTAGTTTCAGGATAAAGTTTGGCAATCAAGGCAATCGCCGCTGGATGGAAAAAACTACCGCCGATGCCGGCTAATGCAACGCAGAGCATTGCGATCGTATAGGTTGGGGCAATTCCTATGCCGATAAATGATAATGAATTGATAAAAATTCCAATAGAAAGAAGTGTTTTACGGCTTAATTTATCTGCGAGTTTCCCGATATAAATGCTTGGTAAAAAATAAGCCATCATTTGAATAGTTACCAGAGAAGTCACCTGATCAACCGAAGATAGTTTGAATGCCTTTTGAATTGGCAAATAAAGGGGTATTAAGGCGACCATATAAAGGTGCGTGAAACAGTGTAAAATGGTCGCCAGATACAATGTCCTTGCCCTATGCCGTCTTTCTATTTCCACAAGAAAAGGAATTTATTATGAATATTTAATTAAATCAAATAATAGATTGAAAATTCGCGATTAATAAACAGACAAGATTGGACATCATTTGAACAATTGAAATTCTTTTATAGTAGGACCATCAGTTGCTTCAATTATGTTGAACCTGACGCGTTGGGCTATAACAGGCTTAAATTTTATAGATTCAATCTCTCCCGCGATCCCCCCAGAATAACAAGTATTCCAGCGATTGTTTTTCCAGTATTCAATTCTATATTTTCTAATCCGTTTTAGTTCTGGATATGCCTGTTTTAAAACCGCTCTGCTGAATTTAACCGGTTTGCCTAAATCCAGTTCAAGCCAGGCGGATTTTGTTCCTGAATCGGTTGCCCAGCGCGTGTTGTCGTCGTTATCAACTGCCTTTTCAGGACTGTATTGAGGGTCGTTATGGTATATATTAGAAGCGGTCGCCTTAGAGTTTAAAGTTAATGAAAGCGGAGGGGGAACAATCACCGACGGGATTTCAAGCGCAGGGCGGTCTAATATCAGCGCAACTATTGTGTCAATCGGTTTTCTATATTTTTTAGGGACGGTTATTGTCAGACCGTTTGTATTTTGAACAACTTTGGCAAAACCGCCGCCGAGCAGATAATTACCTGTAATTTTAGCCGGAATTTGAGGTAGAACCAGCGCGTCTTCGCTCCAGTCAAGTATGTGAATGTAAATTATATTATTCTTCCGTGTAGAGATGCCGTATCGCCACGGTTTAAAAGGACCGCCTCTTGTTCCATAAATACTTTCTCCGTAAGATGAAAGCCACTCACCAATTTTTCTTAATAAATTTGCCTGCTCATAGTCAATTTCGCCATTTGGCATAGGACCGATATTCAGCAACAAATTACCATCACCACCGGCGCAATTTATGAGCATTTTTAAACAGGTCTCAAATGATTTAACCCCATCGTTAAATCCACCCCAAGCCCATTGTCCTCTTGAAGAGGTTGTCATACAGGACTCCCACGGGGTTTGGTCATCGTATGAACCGATATGTTGTTCTGGTGTGTAATAATCTGCGTAAGATGATAATATCTGGCGGTCGTTGTTTGTTGGCGAAAGGTCTAAACGGTTGTTAATAATTATATCCGGCTGGAGATGTTTTACGAGAGAATAAGTTGAAGGTTGATCATAAAGCGGCTCGCCGGCATCCCAGTCAAACCAGAGCAGGTCAATCTTTCCATAATTTGTTAGCAACTCTCCGAGTTCTCCTTGCATTCTCTTAATGAATAGACTATTGCGTTCGGTGCGAAAATCCGGGTCCCGCCAATCCATTGGAGAAAAATACCAGCCTATTCTAATTCCATGAGCGCGCGCTGAACGCGCCAGTTCAGAGCAAATGTCCCGACAAAACGGGGTGTTTGATATATTATAATCGCTAACCTTTGAATGCCAGAGCAGAAAACCGTCGCAATGTTTTGCTGTCAGCACAAAATATTTTGCTCCCGACGCTTTTATAAGTCCTATCCACTGTTCGGCATTGAAGTTTATCGGATTAAATATTTTATATAGGGCGTCATATTCTTGAGCCGGTATATCGCCTTTATTCGGACATTTTGGATTCGTATTGGCGCGCGACCAGCTAATTTCTTTCCCAGTGATGCTTACCGGTCCGTAATGGATAAATATTCCGAACCGTGCCTCCGACCACCATCTCAATCTTTCTAGATAGGGGCGGGGGAGGGGAGAATTTGTTTGAACTAATGACAATTCTCCGGAAGATGTGTTTGTTGAGATATAATATAAAATACAAAAAAGTAGATATGCATTCTTTAAATAGTTTTTAAACATATTTGTTTTTTATCAGGATGAATTTGATATCGCCACATATTGCAAAAAATTTTCTATATTAGATTCCAGCAGGATTATCCAAGGATTGATCTGAGATGTTTAATAGACCTTTCCGCTTGTTCAATTGTCCCACATTCAACGGAGAAGACGATATCTTTGCGCGCTTTTTGAGAAACAATTTTTATTATTCGCCTCCAATCTATGACGCCATCACCGCAGGCGCATCCGACAGGCGTGCCGGTAACTTTGCCGCGTTCAGCCTGAGAATGTTCAATAGAGATATCTTTTGCGTGGAGGTGTACCAGTTTTGAAGCGATATGGTTTAACCATTTGTACGGGTCCTGTCCGGCTATGTAACTATTGCCGGTATCAAAATTAATACCGATTACTGGGCTTTTAACGAGTTTATAGATTCTGTCCAGACCTTCAGGCGTTTTGCTATACTGCTGATGACATTCCAAACCAATAAGAATTCCTCTGGGTTCGGCGACTTTTGCCGCTTCCATCAATGTATATCGCATTAAAGTATGGTCTTCTTCAACGGTAGTCCAATTCGGTTTTGGTCCTTCATCAGTGTTAACTACAGGCGCGCCGCATTCTGCGGCAAACCTGATTGCCTGTTTGAGATATTCTACGCTTATTTCGGGTTTACACAAAGGACAGTGCGCCGAAAGACCGGATAACTTAATGTTATATTTTTCACAGACCCGTTTAACCCGCAACGGATCATCAAGCATTGAAACGCTGTGGAAATAACCTGCCTCGCTGAGAAGTTCACGTCCCCAGTGAACCATTGGTTCAACATATTCATAGCCGAGTTCGGCCGCTTTTGCCACCCCCCATTCAAACGATTTATCGGAATGGCGGACGAATTCAAGATTAACGCCAATATGTATTTTTGCCATAGTATTGATTTGAATCCATTTAATTTTATATCGGAGAATTTGCAATATAAATTTTTGAATTAATAGAGTGAAATAAGAAATGGAATTCCCCTTATGCGGGAGATTGTCACGCATAAATATTTTACAATATCAACAAAAATGTTTAATAAATAACCGATGTTTTTTTATGCAAACTTAAGTTGAGTTGTGGGAGCATCGTTGTCCCATCCGCGCGGAGGGTTAGAATTAACCGCCGCTATTTCCTTTATTGAAACCTGATTGCCTCTGGCTTTAGCGCTTTTAACAGGAACTTCAGATGGATTGCATACCTGCTGGTTTATCTTTTGATAGGGTGCGGGTTTGTATTTGATGTATAATTTTTCTGGGGTTTCTGGCGCAAAGAATAGGATTTTTGATTTTTCAGGAATACAATAATAGATTTTATTCAGAATAACTCCGCCAAAAGTAAATCGTTTTATAAATGCGGCTTCTTTGTTTGTATAAACAACCGTCATAATCTGGTCGCGGCTATAAACTCCACAATAGACAATATCCGGTCCAACGAATAATTTTTCTGGCAATTCAATTACTTGATAATGCCCATCTCTAAAAACAAGGACTATTTTATCGTATTTAGTGCAATCTGTTTTAAATTCGTCGCCATTAACTTTATATCCAATGTAGCCGGAGTCGCGGTCATAAGCGACTTTGAAGGCTTTGAAGGCAACCTCTTTGGCATCAACTTCATCAAAACGCGCGACACGGGTCAATCGTGGATATAGTGGTTCATATTTTTCAATCAATCTTTCAAGGTGAGAAATGGCATATTTGACGAGATTTTTTAGGTTTTTGTTTGTTTCTGACAGTTCTGTTTTTAACTTTTCCATTTCTTCCCGGTGCTTGTTTATATCAAAAAGAGAGATGCGTCTGATTCTAACCTCAAGCAATTTTTCAATATCTTCTTTAGTAATTTCCCGGTTATTAATCAATTCTTTGTAAGGTTCAAAACCGCTGCGAACTGCTTCCAGAACCAGTTCGTGGGTTTTGCATTGTTCAATCCGTTTGTAAATTCGTTTTTCAATAAAAATTCGTTCAAGCGTTTTAAAGAAGAGTTCGCCCTCAATTCTGGATTTTTTTAATTCAAGTTCTCGTTTTAACAGATTCAATAGCTGTTCAGTATTGTCTTTTAAAATCTCGGAAACCGTCATTTCAACCGGGCGATTATTTTTTATGACTATGATTCTGCTTTGAATTGTCACCTCGCATTCAGTGAAAGCGTATAATGCCTCTGCGAGTTGTTCGGCGTCAACTCCCGGTGGCGCTTTAACTTCTATTTCTACCTGTTCGGAGGTAAAATCATTTATGCTTTTAACTTTGAGTTTTCCTTTTCTTACGGCGTCTTCGATTGACGCAATAAGGCTCTGTGTAGTGGTGGTTGGGGGAATATCTTTTATCAATACCGTGGATTCATCTTTAACCTTTATCTTTGCGCGGACTTTTACGCTACCCTTGCCATCATTATAATCCCGGGCGTCCATAATGCCGCCGGTTTGAAAATCAGGCAGTATTTTAAAGGGCTCGTTTTTTAATATAGAAATCTGGGCTCTAAGAAGTTCCGGGAAGTTATGCGGCAGAACGCGGGTTGAAAGACCGACCGCAATTCCATCGGCGCCAAGCATTAGTAACAAAGGAAGCCTTGAAGGCAATTGAACCGGCTCTTTGTTCCGTCCATCATAACTTGGAACAAATTCTGTAAGATCGTCGTTGAACAATTCGTTTTTCGCAAGTTCAGTCAAACGACATTCAATATAACGCGGCGCAGCCGCAACATCGCCGGTGTAAATATTGCCAAAATTTCCCTGTCCTTCTATGAGATAACGTTTATTAACCAGCACGATAAGCGCATCGCCGATCGATGCATCACCGTGCGGATGATATTGCATGCAATGACCGACTACGTTAGCGACTTTAATAAATCTGCCATCGTCAATTTGATGTAGAGACCAGAGGATTCTCCGCTGCACAGGCTTAAGTCCGTCTCCAAGCGCGGGTATAGCGCGGTCGCGGATGACATACGATGCATATTGAAGAAATCCAAAGTCCATTCTCTTATGGAATGGACTGTTAACCTTTGCGGGATTGAAAGGTTCGTGCTTTACAATCTTTTCAAGATTTTCAGCAATGATTTCAGGGTCTTTTTCGTTCATAGGAATTATAATTGTTATTCTTCTACAGGGACAACGAGGTGTTCCATAATATAGTCACGACGTTCAGGCGTATTCCTGCCCATATAAAATTCCAGAACACCAGCCGCCTCCGGTTTGGGAGCATATTCTACTTTGCTCAATTTCATATCTTTGCCAATGAATTGTTTGAATTCTGAGGGCGAGATTTCTCCCAATCCTTTAAACCTTGTAACCTCACAGTTCTTTCCGAGCATTGACATTGCAGAATCTCGTTCGGCTTCCGAGTAGCAATAGATTGTTTTTTCTTTATTCCTGACTCTGAATAACGGCGTTTCCAGTATGAATAAATGACCGTCGTGGATTAGTTGATCAAAGAAACGGAAGAAGTAAGTAATCAATAGGTTGCGGATATGCAGCCCGTCAACATCGGCGTCTGTGGCGAGGATAACTTTTTCATACCGCAGGTTTTCAAGCGAATCTTCAATGTTTAACGCCCTCATAAGGTTATACATCTCGTCGTTTTTATAAACGACATCGCGTTTTAAATCCCATACATTCAAAGGCTTGCCCCTAAGAACAAAGATCGCCTGCGTATTGACGTCACGGCAGCTTATTATTGAGCCTGCCGCAGATTGCCCCTCTGTTATAAAAATCATTGAGCCATATCCTTTGCCGCGCTTTTTATCTAAATGAATTTTGCAGTCTTTTAATTGCGGAATATGGATCGCGATTGCCTTTGCGCGTTCGCGCGCTAATTTTTTTACCTCTTGAAGTTCTTTTCTTAACTGCTGGGTATCTTTTATTTTTGCGACAATTTTATCAGCAATCTCTTTGTTGTGATGAAAAAACTTAAGCAGTTCCTCTTTGATTTTGTTTACCAAATCGGCGCGAATTTCGGTATTGCCGAGTTTGTTTTTGGTTTGCGATTCAAAAACCGGGTCTTTTAATCGTATTGAAATAGCGCCAACAATGCTTTCGCGCACATCGTCGCCATCAAATTTGGCATTTGCATATTCATTGATTGCTTTTAGAATTCCCTCTCTAAAGGCGCTTAAATGAGTACCGCCATCTGATGTGTATTGACCGTTTACAAATGAAAAAATCGTCTCGCCGTATCTGCTGTTTGAATGAGTAAAGCAGAATTCAAGGGTTTTTGTAGAATAATGGAGCGGGGGATATATTGGTTCGCTGCCATCGGATTCTAATTCTTCCATCACAAGGTCCATCAGACCGAGTTTTGATTGAAATTCCTTGCCATTGTAAACGAGTTTTAATCCTGTGTTTAAAAAAGAATAATGACGGAGCCTCCGTTCTATATGTTCGTCTTGAAATTCATATTGCTTGAATATCTGCGGGTCTGGTTCAAACTGGATAAAAGTGCCATCCGGGGCATCTGGATTTTTTCCTTTTTTCTGCGATTTAAGTTCTCCCTTGTTGAAAACAGCTTCAACAAATTCCCCGTTTCTGTGGCTTCTCACGATGAAAACCTTTGAGAGCGCGTTTACGGCTTTTGTTCCAACGCCGTTTAATCCGACGCTAAATTGAAAGACGTCGTCATTGTATTTTGCCCCTGTGTTAATTTGAGATACGCAGTCTATTACTTTTCCCAGCGGTATTCCGCGACCAAAATCTCTTACCGAAATCTGTTTGTCGTTCCTCTGGATTATAATTTCCCTGCCATGACCCATTATATATTCGTCAACTGCGTTATCTATAATTTCTTTAAGCAGAATATAACAACCGTCGTCATAATGGCTTCCATCGCCAATGCGACCAATGTACATACCGGTCCTCAACCGAATATGCTCCAGCGATGAAAGCGTTTTTATTTTGCTTTCGTCGTAAATATGTTTAGTTCCATTTCCCATAGATTCAAAATTAACTGGCGCTTTGCCAATTATTAATCAAAAATTTAAAAAATCAGATAAAATTTCCTAATTTTTTAGAGTATGGTCAAACAAGAATTGAATAAAAATTTTAATCTGAGATGTTGACAAAAAGCAAATAAGTAAATATTTATATAGCGTTCGGTTTATCTTGGCGGCTGCCTCGGTAGCTCAACTGGTAGAGCAGCGGACTCTTAATCCGTTGGTTCTAGGTTCAAATCCTAGCCGGGGCACCATTTTATTTTAAGTTTTATCACAATCACTATTTTGTTTTTTGAAGTATAATCTCTCCAATAGACTGGCTTAATCTTTCCTGTTCGTTTGCGACTTCCCCAAGGTTTCCGATATACTCGCTTAATCTATTCATCAATTCGGCGCGTTTTTCAGCCTCGCTTACTATCTTGGCTAAATAATGTTCACTCAAACCTATGCCAGGACCTGTTTTGTCATTTAAATCAATAGCTTCAACCCAATATTCAATCGTGCTCCCTTCTGCAGGCGGTGGTTCAAGTCTTGAAATCTCCCATTCAAATCTGCGTCGCAAATTTTTCGGTTTCTCATTATTCAAATCCAGTTCAATAATTTTTTCAGACCCATTATTGATTGTATCAATCTTGTAATGAATTTTTATGGCGGAAAGTCCAAAATCGTCACTCGCTTCAAAACCTATTAGTACGCGCGCCAATCTGGTATAAAGTTCTTCCTTTCTCTCAGGATAGATAATTTTCACGCCGGGCGGCTTATCGGGAATAATGTCGATTTTATAAAGCGCCGGGTCTTTTGATTCAACACCGTTATTGTCTGTTAAAAATACTGAAAAACCGGTTAGATTTGCTGGTGGTATTTCAAACGAACAATGTAAGACCTTATTTGAATTGTTATCAACTTGCAATGGTAGATTCTTTTCCAAACCGGCAAGGCGAATTCGTCCGGATTTTACTGGTTTTGTTGCAGTAATAGTTAATTTTAATTTGCTTCCGGCAAGCAGTCCCAAGTCGCCGGGATTTCTTTTTACTTCTCCCAGTCCTGTATAATCTGGATATTGTTGAATGCATTCAATGAATGCAACGTCAGGTCGTGTAACAACTTCAATTCTGAAACGTTTGCTCGCTCCATCAAATAACTTGACACGATAGTCAAAAGATTCTTGGAGATTATCAAGCGCAACTGAAAAGAGCGTCTCATTGGTTTCATCTGGTTGCATTATATATTCTGCTGTTCTGCCAGAGTTGTAATAGGTGAAGAGTTGCCCGCTTGTTGGAATAATTCCTGATGCCATTGCCTGTATGGAAACACTGTCTCCGCGTCCAACAATTTTATTACCGGTGATTACCTCAACTCTAGTCTTTCTTGGAACCTCAATTGAAGACAAAAACAGTCTCTTTAGCAATATAACGCTGTATTCTTTGGTCTGGTAAAAGGCAGTTGCCGTTACAATTAAAATTATGACCGCAGATATTAAACCTGTTTTTAGCGGTTTTGTGTCAATGATTTTTAAAAAATTCAGCGGTCGCGCAATGGATTCGGTTTCCTGGATTAATTTATTTATTAAGACCCCCGTAATCCCGTCATCGTTTTTATTTGAGTTGATAAATTGAACCGATGAAATAAGTCTGGATTTAAAGACCGGGAACGATTTTTCAACCATAAGGGCAAGGTCTTCTCTGTCAGGTTTTGTAATGAAATTCTTAATAACCCCTGAATATGTTATGAAGCCCAGAGTCGCTGTGTAGATGAGAAGCAACAAGGCGCGGATTTTTATGTCAAAATCAAAAATCCAGTCAAAAAACATACCCAGCGATAATAAAATAAAAATTACAACTATTAATCTGCAAATTCCGGTTCCCAAAAATACCCATAGCCTTTTTTTGCCAAGCGCGGAGAGTTTTTCTAACAATATCCTGCCCGAAGCCGTTACGGGCTCTTTTATCTCAGGCAATTTGTTAGCGTGGGTAATCATTTTAACAGCGACTTCTTTCGTAATATCCATTCTGCTGTCAGGATAGACAATAACAGGATAAAATAGATTGGCGATGACCAGATCTGGATTTCTAAATTTGTGTTTACTTTTTTAGTTTTTGAGCGAATTGTTTGCGGCAGTTTTGAGAGGTCTTCTTCGCGAAAATACTCGCCGCCGCTTATGCGCGCAATCTGACGAAGCAATGTTTCATTCAGCGCGGTTTCTCCGTACTCAAAGCGTGGTTCTGTGACGTTAAACTCAATCTGAACGTCGTTTTCATTCTGTATAAAGAATTTATACAGCCCAACCGTTGGCGCGATGAATTCTCCGCGATAAACGCCCGGCTGGTCTTGAACAAGCCTTAAAGTAACTTCTGCTGTTGTGTTGTTTTGACTTTCCGAACGGGTTGCGTAAACAGCTTTAATTGTTGGCGTGGTCAACGGTTCATAAGCCGGTGTGTACATTCTCGCCATTACATTTATCCTTTCGCCCGGTAGATAATTTTGTTTATCCACCGAAATCTGAATTCTTTTTGAGCCACCTAAAAGTTTTGGCATCGCCATTCGCTGAATAATTTGAATCCACAGAGCGCCGTGGTATGGCTCGCCTTCGTTTTTACGCCAGCGCCACGTATTATCAGTACCTATAAACAAAGATTGACCAACGCCATATTGTTGCAGCGCTATGATTGGCATTTTTCCGAATCTTGATTCTTTAGAAGAATCGGTGTCAACGAGCAAGACTTCGGCTGCTGGTTTCGCCCTTGAAACCCGCGCGTCCCAGTAAATTTTAGGCAAGTTTCGCCAGATTTTTAAGTTCGCGTCATCGCTATCGCCAAGCCGCAACATCAGATTCTGTTTTCCAGATTCTGTAAGGTCAAAACCAACAGGTTTTTCAAAATATGAATCGCCGACAAGATCAATCGCAACCGTTTCAAACTCAACCGGCAGGAGTTTTTCTATTGCGGTTTTTCTATACGACCATGGACTGAATTTTTTCCCCGCTATCATAATAAATCCGCCGCCGAACTTTGAAACTAATTCGCTTATGTTGTCCATCTGCGATTGAGAAAAGTTTTTTGAATCAACATCCCCGATTATAATCAAATCGTATTTAAAAAGTTCCTCTTTGCTTTCTGGAAAACGTTGCAGGAAAATTGAGCCTTCATATTTCGCAACCTCCGGGTCTGATTCAAACAATACCGATTTTAGTTCTACGCGCCGGTCTCTCATCAATTTTGCAAGGAGATATCGGTATTCCCAGCGCGGGTATTGCTCAACAAGTAGGACTTTGATTTTCTGGTCAATAACCTTAATCTGTTTGCTCAATGAATTATTGTCCTGAACAGTCTCTTCTTTGTCCGGTTCAATGACTGCTTTCAATTCAAAATATCCTTTTTCTTTAGGAGTGAATTTCATAGTCTCGGATATCTCGGAATCGTTATGAAATTCAACGTTTTTTTCATCCACAAGCGAATTGTTTAGATAGAGTTTGAGTTTGCTTGATTTGCCAGCCATTCCTTGAGACTTTATCCTGACCGCAACCGTTGTTTCTTCCTTTGCGAATGCAACATCCTGCGCAAATAGGCTTATCATTATTACATCTTTTGGCGATGTTATTCCAACGCCGTAAACGTAAATCGGAATTTCTTCATTCCTTGCAAATTCCGCCATATCAACAGGCGAACAACCGCTGTTGTTTGCGCCGTCAGTTATCAGGACAATTCCGGCTATTGAAGAACCGCGTTTTTTATTAATCAGGTCTCTAATTGCCTCTCCAATTGCTGTTTGTTTTTCATCCCCGTTCAATTGTGTCAGAAATGAATAATCCAACTTTGCATCGCTCCTGCGCGGAACGTTTGTTATTTGATTCCCAAAATTATTTGTAAGAATATTGATTTCGTGAATAGTATTTCCGAATTTATAGAAATTTAGATCGTAAGTCTTGTTTAACTGGTTAATTAAATTCAAGTCTGCATTCATTAAAACCGATTTTATTATGTCAATTCTTGATATTTGTTCTAACGACCGTGCCGTCATTTTATCAAGGACAGCGTTTGTTGAGTCTGATGGTCTTATAAATCCCTTAGCAATCGCGGCGCGGGTTATATCTGCAGGATTATTTCTGAAATCGCGTATCAGCATACTTGCCGAATTGTCAAATAGGCAAAGCAGGGCGCGGCGAACATTGGTTTCTATCGTCATAGAAAGTGTGGGTCTTAATAAGATAAATAAAAGCAGAATGATAAAGGCAATTCTGAGTCCCGCCATTATATTGCGACGAGAGCGGGAGATATCTTGCGCGGGATTTTTGTAAATCAAATAGATTGAAACGGCGGTAAGAATTGAAAACAAAACAAACAGGGCGATGTTGATTTGCGGGTAAAATCGCAGGTTTGCGTGGACGATCTGTCCCGCTCCTTCAACACCGGCATTTAGCAGTTTTAGTAAAAAAGCCGTCATTTTGTTTTGCTAAAATATTGAGCAAGCGCTGATTCCGTGATTGAAAGCAATAGAGCAATAATCGCAAGCGGAAACCAGAGTTCAATTCCGAAGCGATTTTTTTGTATTTCTTCTTGCACTGAAACTCCAGGTTTCCAGAACAGAACTTTTGCATCGCGCGATATTGCGTCAAGTTGCTCTTTTGAAAGGTGTCCAAGATTAGATTCATTCGGGTCAGATTGTGTTGCAAATTTTATCGGGTTAGCAGATTCGCCCGCTATTGATACGGTGTAAACGCCGGCAAGGTCGGTGTTATTGTATCTTATTGCCGGTAATTCATTTAACAATTCAACTCTTGTTAATTGGCGTTGAAAATTAGTAGAAACGCCCGGTGGGACCACCATTACATCTCTGCCGAGATAGTCATTATTAACGCGGTATATAAAAGGGTCGCCAACGCGGATCGTAAGATTGTTATATTGACCGCTCATTATCGCCCCTACGATTCTGTGCATTAATGGGACATAAGCAGGTCTCACTGGAAGGTCATTCCACAATGTATTTGCAGTGCTTGACATCAAAACTATTCGTCCGAAACCAAACGACTTTTCAACAATCGCAGGTTTTCCATCGGAATAATTTAAGATTATCTTTGGCAAATCATACACCGTATTGGTACTCGCAGATACAGAGCGATTTGCAGGATAGTTTTTAATGTCAGAAATAATCAAATCGTAAGCGGCATAAAAACGAGCCGACGCAAGAGTCCCCGATGCAGGATCGTTCCATATCTCAACAATCGGATGAGCGTAATTTTTTTCCTGAAAATTAAAAAAGTTTTCCTGTTTTTCCAGAGCGCCCTTAAGGTCGCCTATCATAGCAGGCAATAATTTGAATTTGTTAAATAAAACATCATTATAGAAAGAACGGGTAGTTTGCGGGCCGGGAAAAACAACGAGTCCGCCGCCGCGTTTCACAAAAAATTCAAGCGCGGCTAATGTCGGTTCTGAAAGTTGCACAACATCCAGAAGAAAAACGACGTCAAAATCATCAAATTTCACATTGGTTAACTCTTTTGTTGTGATCACCGTTGGTTTTAAGAAATATTGCTGCGCCTCCGATGGAGAGACGGGTTGAAGCGCGTATTTTAAGAAAAACGCCTGACCTTCACGCGGTTCTGCGCCAGGATTTCCATCAATAAGCAGTGCCCGAACTTCCTTAACAGTGCGAACAACAACGGCGCGCAAATCGTCAGCCGGAAGTCTATCGCCGACAATTTTTGCTGTAACTGAATGGAAACCATCGCTGTAAAATTTTGCGAAAAGCGAGACTGTTTTTGAAGAACCGGAAGGAATGCTATCAATAATAGCCTCATCACACGGCGGATTTTCATCAACACTTATATTTACCTTGACATTTTTTTCTTCTTTTGAGCCGAAATTTGTGATTTGCGATTCAAATCTAATTGGTTGATTCACTGGGGCAAGTCCGCTTGCAATTGAAAACCGGCTTATCCCAAGATTGCGCTCCTCCTGACTGCCTACAATTATTATTGTTACAGTTATATTTTCTCTTTTTGCCTCACTGAGCAGATTTTGGATTTCCTTAAAATTCTTCCAAGCGAGATATTGACCATCGGTGATCAAGTGAATTTCCTTTCTTATTGCAGCTTCAGGTCTGAGAATTTGGATTGCCTGTTTTAATGACGGCAGCAGGTCAGAACTTCTTCCTGATATAGTCGCTTCCGCAAGAACCTTGCGGAGTAAGTTAACGTCATAGGTGGGTTCCGGGACTAATGGCTTTGCAATGTCTGAAGCAAGCAATAGCGCGCATGAGGAGCCGGGCTCCATTTTTGAGATAATTTCCTCTGCAACCTTTCGCTCCCTTGTGAACATATCGGAAACTCCGTCGCTTAAACTCATACTGTATGAATTATCCAGAATTAAAACGCTTGTGGTTTTTGCGCTTAATATTCCTCGCGCTTCGGATTTAATCGTTGGACGTGCAAGAGCCAATGCGATTAACGCAACGAGCAAACACCTTAATATTAACAACACTATATCTTCAAGATGAATGCGACGCTGGTTTTGCTCAACGCTTACTTTTAAAAAACGCATAGCAGCCCAGACAACGCGTTGGAACTTGCGACGATTTAAAAGGTGAATAATTACGGGAATTGAAATCGCCGCAAGTCCAAGTAGCATCAATGGATTTAAAAATCCCATTTTGTTACCATCATCGTGAAATGCGCGTTGTTGTTTTTGCTCTAAACGATAGGTAGCCCGAGAGCGCCTCGTTTAACGGCATACCAGTGTTCAGCAATACATAGTGGCAATGATTTCGTTCGCAGCCTTCGCGAATCCTTGAAATAAATCCGTTAAGTTCTGCCATATAACTGTTGCGGATTTCATTCGGACGCGTCAGAATTTTAGGAATATTTTCAAGCCCTTCAAATTCAACCAAACCTCTAAATGGAAATTCAGTTTCGTACGGGTCTAATGTGTGAAATACAATAATCTCGTGTCCGCAAAATCTTAAATGCTGAATTCCCTCAAGTATTTTTGATTCATCTTCAAATAGATCGCTTATTAAAATTATAATACCTTTTTTTTGAATTTGCGTTGCAAGATTGTGAAGAACGTTTGCGATACTTGTTCCGCCTTCAGGGTTATAATTTACAAGTTGATTTAATATATTGACCAGCGAAGATTTATTATCTGAACGCGGAATGTAATTTCTGATTTCTGAATTAAAAATTCCAAATGCAACCGCATCGCGTTGAACGAGGATTAAATAGGCTAAACATGCCGATAATATTTTACCATAGTCAAGTTTTGTCAGTTTGCCCGACCCGTATTTCATTGATTCGCTGCCATCCAGAAGAATATGGGCTATAAAATTGGTCTCTTGTTCATATTGTTTTACATAATATCGGTCAGTTTTTCCAAGAACCTTCCAATCAAGATGTCTTAAATCATCCCCCGGCGAATATTCGCGATGCTGGGCAAATTCAATAGCAAATCCTCTATATGGCGACTTATGTTCGCCCGCCATATAACCCTCAACAATGAATCTTGCGCACAAGCCGAGCCTTTCGGCTTGCGTGATCACTGACGGGTCTAAAAGTCCATAAGAAAGATTTTTATCCATTGTTGATTTTGATTGAATTAACTAAGTCCTGTAGCTAAAAAGGTCAGGATAATTTCTCATCTTTTGGAACAACTTCAAGTATTTTGCGAACAATATCATCAGAAGAAACTCCTTCGCTTTGCGCCGAGAAGTTCGGTATTATTCTGTGTCTTAATATAGGCGGTGCAACTGCCGCAACGTCATCGCAACTCACATAGGATTGCCCGTTGAGCATTGCGCGCGCCTTTGCCGCCATTATAAGGTTCATACTTGCGCGCGGTCCGGCGCCCCAGGTAAGCCATTTTTTGCAAAAATCAAGGGCGTCATTCTGTTTTGGTCTTGTAACCCTGACGATTGTTTCTGCGTATGAATAGACGTGATCTGAAACAGGCATTTTCCTCACGAGCCGCTGCAGATCAAGTATCTGCTGGGCGTTTAAAACAGGATGAAGTATGAACTCGCGATCGGTTGTCATTGATTTCATTATCCTCAGTTCCTCTTCTCTGCTTGGATAGTCCACATTTATCATAAACATAAATCGGTCTAACTGCGCTTCTGGCAGGGGATATGTGCCTTCCTGTTCAATTGGATTTTGAGTTGCAAGGACAAAAAATGGGTCGGGCAGGGGATAGTCAATTCCGCCTATGGTTACTTTTCTTTCCTGCATCGCTTCAAGCATAGCCGCTTGAGTTTTGGGCGGCGTCCGGTTTATTTCATCCGCAAGTATTACATTTGCGAAAATTGGACCTTTTAGAAACTTAAACTTTCTTTCACCGGACATTGATTCGTTAAAAATTACCTCTGTTCCTGTAATGTCGCTTGGCATCAAATCAGGGGTAAACTGTATTCGTTTAAATGAAAGTTCAAGGGTCTGGGCAAGTGAAGATATCATCAATGTTTTTGCAAGTCCAGGCACCCCCACAAGCAGTGCATGGCTACGGGTAAAAATAGAAATCAAAATTTGTTCAATTACCTCTTCCTGACCAACTATGATTTTCCCGATCTCGGTTTTGATCGTTCTATAGGCGTTTTTGAGGTTCTCAATCGCTTGAACATCATGGTTTTCAATTTCAGACGCTGCTATTTTTTCATTCATATAAACAAATCGGCTTTTTAAATTTAGACGCTGTTAATATTAGTCTATTCAACAATCCGATTATTATGAAATGAAATTTTTGTTCCGTAGATGTTCAATTAACAACGTTAAACCTTCTTGAATTGAGATCTTCTGAGTCCACCCCAGCGATTTTAACTTTGATATATCTGCCACTGTAAAATCAGGCAATCCTTTATTGGGAGAATTTTTAATTAAATGTTTTTTGTCTAAAATCGTCCCGATTAATTCAGCAATTTCCCGCACTGTAACCGATTGTCCTGAACCGATGTTAATTGTTCCGGAAAACTTTTTCTCAACAATAATTAGCAACGCTTCGGCAATATCAGTTATATAGATGTAATCTTTTGCGCTGTCTGGAGTTTTTAACTCTACATTCTCATTGTTTAACAGTTTTCTGATTATGAAACTGCATAATCTATCGGGATGTTCGCCAATTCCGTACGGATAAAATATCCGCGTCCAGACGAGGTTAAAACCAATCTCCTTAGCGCTGGCGATTAAATCCAGATGTAACTGATGTTTACATTTAGAATAAACGGTTTGAGGCTCAATCGGCGAATTGTCTTCATTTAAAGGTTTTTCAGATTGCTTATATTCAATACAAGTACCTGTTACTATAACATTTTTAACACCGCAACGCGCCGCATTTCTTATAAATTCCAGACTTTCTTTTGCAAAAGCATAGTTTTCTGGCGAATGAAGATAAACACCCGGCGTAGTGATCCAGGCTGTGTGCAGACAAACATCAGGATTGAATCTTTCGATTTCCTTCCAATTCACATTATTCAGCGAACCAATAAACCAGTTAACTTTCGGATTATTCACAAGGTCTTCGGGTATTTTTAAACCGGGCAAAATGAGCGCGCCGACTTTGTACCCCTTTGATATTGCAAGCCGTAAAAATGCGTTGCCAATGAATCCGGTTGACCCGGTGAGCAATATTTTTAAGTCATTCATCTTGATTCAATCCTGAAGCCGTCGCGGATTGTTTTTCCACGAAGTTTTAATCCCTCTCTCAAATACGGGCTTGCAGGCAGGTCTGCATCCCATAGTCTGTCTTCATAGATTCCCCTATGTGAATTTTCCCACCACTTTACCCATAATCCCTCCGTTTCACCCGACAATTTTATCTCTGAAAGAGATTGCGCCATATAAATCTTGATGCCATTTAGTTCCTTTATTCGCTTTGAGTTTGGATAATTATGGCAGGGATATAAAATTCCTGTCTCCATTGTTCTGACAACAATAATGCCATTTGCGACAAGTGCAAGCCCAAGCGCCGGTAACAAAATCGGGTAAACATATTTATGAAAAACGAACCTCTCAATGTATTCTTTAAATGAAATAACAATTGCGAGAAATATAAAGCCGTAACAAAATCTCAAATCAGGGGCGCTCAATAGACAAATCGCAATGCCTGATATTGAGATAACAAATAAAAATAACAAAGAACGTTCTTCTTTTGATTTTTTAAAAATCAAATCCTTTATGTAAAGCGTTATTCCCACCGTTGCCGTTAAAAGCAATACTTTGTTTATGAGAGATTGATTTAAAATCCATAACGGAAACCACTGGCTAAAACTCATCTTTGAGCTGATTACAGTGTCAATATATGGAACCCTTGCCCACCATTTTATAAGCTGATTTTCGTTTATTAAAATCTCTTTTGGCATCTTCCAATCAAAATTAAACAAATCTATCTGGTAAATTGGAAATATAAGATAACCAGAAACAATTAAACTGCGAATGCACCAGCCACCATATATTACAAGAACCATTCCAATGATAATGAAGACCTTTTTATAGTCCCGGTCCTTTAACCCAGTAATCAAATAGTATAAAGGAATAAGAGTAACAGGTAAATAGTTCAATTTAATTGTCGGAATAAAAAGGGCAATGAAACTGACAAGAAATTCCGTCTCGGATTTTTTTAATATCTCTGTTTCAGTGATTAAAAAAGCGCCAGCAGTCAACCAGAGAAGGAGGGTTACGACAACATCGGTATTTTGAGATTCTACTCTCCATTGAGAGAGGCTTGCAACCGGTATTGCCGCAAGACAAAATAGAATTATGCGCGCCTTTTTAGACAGATTATATACTGGATTAAAATAAAGTTTTAGAAGGAAAATCACGGTTGTAAAAAGCAAAAATCCATTCAAGCCATAAGCAGGTTTAAACCAATACGGATTAAAAACCGCGCAGGTTACAAACCAGTTAGAATTATTTGCAAGACGGGTAAAGAGATTTCCCAGACCCGGCACAACTGGAAATTCCTGTATCCATTTGATTGATTGCAGATAATAAAAGCCGACATCTGTCACTGTTGAACGCGCCGTTGATGAAAATAACGAAATTATGAAGACCAACGATACAAGCAGAACGGTTTGCGTTTTCTTTTCACTATAACTAAATAAATCAAACATCTCAAAAAAGTCTTGCTTCAAATTGTTAATTTTAGTCAAAGCAATTCCATAAATTATTACGTCAAAAATCAGTTGAAATGTTGCGTTGACCGGATGGAAAAAATTGACGCATTGAGAGAGCAGGGTAATGGAGAATATACCTGCCCAGAGACGGGGAACTGGTTCAAGATCGCCAAATATTATCCTTCCTGCAACCAGCCCATAAATAGCAATTTTTATCCATATCAAACCAAGATAAATCATACTTATTTATGCAAAGAGAATTTTTGCTTACCTGTGATAAAACCCATCAATGTGCCAGCTGCGCAAGTAAAAAAGATCAACGGATTAAAAACCAGCATAATTATGACTTTTGGCGAGCGGACCCGCCAGACGTGCCAGTTGGCAAGATTTGAAATGATAAAAATAGCCGCGCCGGTTTCAATCGGTCTGAACGGCAGCAGCAAGATTAAAGGGTAAAAATATTTCATCAGATGGTGGGCTAAATGCTGCGCGTAAACCGCTCTTCTTAATTTAAAGCCCCATTTTCTAAACAAAGCCCCAAAAGATTCTGCTAATTGATACGATTTGGTAAATACTTCCTTCCATTTAGTTGCGCGGGTTTGGTTATGCAGGTGCAAAACGCGGACATCTGATACATAAACCTCTCCCTGTTCGCTGAGCCGCATATATAGGTCCATATCTTCACCTGCGAAACAGAAGTTGCGCGTATCATAGCCGCCAATCTTCATAAATACATCCCGTCTGATTAAATCAAATTTTCCGCTTATTCCCTGTTTAACCTCGCCAACCCATCGTGCCATTAAAATTTCCCCCCAGAAATCATATTTCTCCCACAATTCTTTAGGGAGGCTGACAGTGCCTACCACAGCCACTCTGTCCGGCGTCATTTCTTTATACAGGGCTTCAATAGCCGTATTGCTTTCCGGTAGGCAATCCTGTTGCATATTTAGTATAAAATCTCCGCTTGCGTTTTTTGCCCCAAGATTATAATCCCAGCTCAACGCGATATCGGTTGGATTTTTCACAAGTATTGTCCCTTCCGGCGCTTTGTCTAAAGGCTGCGGACTACTGTCAACTAGAATGATTTCGTGTGGCGGCAGAGTTTGAGACTTAAGTTTCTCTACAAGCCTTACATAGTCACCAATTCGCCCATAAATCGGGATTATAACAGATATTTTTGGCAAGAAATTCGTCATTCTGTTTTTTAAATTCTAAAAACCGTTCAAATAATTAAATCAATTTTTTATTATCATTTATATTTTAAAAATTTGATATCACAAAATATCCAGTAATCAGACAAAATTTTTAATTATTATTCAACAACCAAATATCAACAGAGAGCGGGCATAAAATTGGATTGTTTTAAAATTGATCAGTATTACCAAAATATTGACAATATTTCCCGCAGCATTTATTCTTTTGCAAAGGAACGTGTTTAAAAGGTTTTTAAACTGGTGGTATGTAACATTTACCTTCATTGTCTTTGTGGCTCTGGAGGTGGCGATAGTCTACATACTTCTCAAATATCTCGGTGTCATTGAATAGGATGAATAATGGCGGACATTTGCCGCAGTTTTCACCGCCTTGATTTCTATATGATTAAGGTTAAACAACTTGTTCCATATCGTAATCCAGCCATTTTTTATTTTTCCAACTGTAATATTGAAGTGAGTTAAAGCGCTTTTTATAATCATATTCTGAATGTTCAATAGTGGTATATCCCGGGTAATAATATTTAAAATTGAGTTCTTTTGCGTACATTATTTCAAGCAGCATCGTATAAATGCCGAGGCTTCTTTTTCCAAATTCTGGGTTAAAAATCGCATAAACACTTGATACTGCTTGTTCTCCGATATCCAGATAACTCGCCGCAATTAGTTTGTTATTTAGATAAAGTCCAAATTCAATATTTTTGCACGGAATAAATTGGGCATATTCGCTTACAAATTCATCCAGCGAATCTGGCAAATTCTTCTTAAATCTCGTTCTATGTAAGTAAAAAAGACGTCTCCGTTCGTTGTCTATTTGAGTTGGTTTTATTACTAATTTAAGGTCTGAGTTTTTTCTTATTATTCTGCGCTGGCTTTTGCTCGGTGTAAATTTATCAAGATTGATTCTAAGAGGGATAATGCGCAACTGGAGTTGTTCGTCGGTTGTGATTGAATATCGGAAAAACCAGGTTCCAAAATGTCGCCAGCCTTCCGCCCACAAATCGTCCATCACCTTTGGCGGCACTTCTACTGCATAAAACTGCTCCGCAATTTTCGGATACATTAGATTAATATATCCGAATTTTATCGCGCTTGACAATTAGCGATGTCCGTTAGGCTATGAAAGATGGAGTCACCAACGTTACGGTTTTCGTGGCGTGGTGATGCGATAATATCTCTCACCGAATTTAATCGTTTGGTCTAAAATTGTCTCCACACTGTTTGTTGATTTTGCGGGCAGGTCGGTTATTTTTACCCATTCTCCGCTGACAAGGTTAGTGGAATACTCAATAGTATAGGTTCTTGCAGAAATAGAGTCAAATTGTAGCGACACGCCGTTTGTGAATGTGAATGACTTTATCTTTAGAACGCTCAACGGATTTGTGGGGTCTGTTCCTGCAATACATTCTTCAAAATTAGACATTCCGTCTCCATCTAAATCTGAATCTCTGTCTAAAGCGCTATTTGGATCAAGCCCGTTGGCGGTTTCCCATACATCTGGCATCCCATCGCCATCTGTATCCTGCTGAGCAATTACAGTTATAAGCGGAGTAGCTACACCGGCTGGTGTCGCGGCGTTTTTCACAACGCATCTATAACTGTTCGTCGACGGAGTTGTTGATGTTTGGAATGTAAAGAATGAATTTGTTTCATCCTGCGCATTTGTAGCTAACACTACTGAGACCCGTCTCCATTCTGTAGTGAACGGTGGAGGCCAACCAAAGAATGACGCGCTTAATGTTACCAAACTACCAGCCGCAACAGTTATTGGCACCGGATTCTGAGTGAAACTCAATCTCACCAGTGGATATAACCAAGCAGGCTCGCTGACAACCGAACCTGAATCATCGGTTACAATTGCCTTAAATTCGCCATAATCCGACATCTGCACATTTGTTATTGTTAAGGTGCTATTCGTAGCATTAGGTATTGGCTGGCCGTTAAATAGCCATTGATATGTTATAACACCATCGCCAACTGCATTTATAGAAAATGTTGCGTTTGTAGTCGGAGCGGCTGTTGAATCAGGTTTGACACGAACAAATACGGATGCCGGTTGTTGCACAATGGTTGGCGGCAATGCAACAAATAGATCAATCGGGGCGCTCAACGTTGTGCCCGAATCATTCTCGGCAAGCAGCACATAACGACCGCTGTTTTGCGGCTGAACGTTAGGAATTACAAGTATGGAATTTGTTTCGCCAGATAATTCGAGCCCATTCATAAACCACTTACACCTTATAGGCGAAGAACCATTGATAACCGCGCTTAACATTATAGTTTGTCCTGATTTTACAAAACGGCTTTCGCTTTGTGAAATAATAGTTGGCGCTGTTCCATTAGGGGCGTATTGTCTTCCCGGATTTGGTTTTCCTGCTATCCAGTTAGCTGGATCGTTGCCAAACGCATTAATATTAATCCTGTTTAGCGAATAGCCAAAGCCATCGGCTGCCTTTGGCCAGGGCGAACTGTCAAAATAATCAACCTTATCAACTTGAGCATAAATTATGTTTGTCCCCCAATAAACCGGTTTTTCAAGTTCTATATCGTCATTGTCGTTATTGAGTTTTCCTTTATAAGGTCCGACAATTATTGTTCCATCTGGTAGATTGTATTTTGCGAGAAAGTTGCTAAGCAACCCTGAATCTGCAGGGTTAAAGTTAACAAGTAGCATAAATTGTCCGGGGTCAATAACAATGTTTGTTGGAAACTCCATATCCACCCCGCCGCGTAAGCGCCAGGTATTTGTTGAGGATGTCGGTTCAAATAAAGGAACAGGTTCAGACCCAATGTTCATTATTTCTACATACTCATCAAGCGCATTATCATTTGTCCCGATGTCCGGTGGATGATACATTATCTCGGTTATTACAATAGGTCCGATTTGCGCGCCTGAATTGCTTGTTCCCGAGGTTATCTCCTTTTGCGGCGTTAGAACTTTCCTTCCATCAGATGTGAACTGGACTCCAAGAGACCGATTTTGTTCGGTCGGTCCAAATTTATATCCGTCTACATAACCGGTTAAAATACCCGATGACGTTGCTGAGAATAGATAGACTTCGTCGCCGTTAGCCGATAATGCAAAACTCGGCGGCACACCGGGTGTCGGGTTAAAGTTTGTTTCGGTAAACACAATATATCCTCCTGCGGGAATAACAGTACCATCAGGTATTCTGAATTTATACGGGGTTTTGAAATCGTCGGTTAAAAACCAACCGCTGATATCGGCTGATTCTGCTGTTGGATTGTATAATTCTATAAAATCGCTCAGCGGCAGCAGCGAGTGAGCAAGGACCTCGCTTATGATTATCTGTGGTATACTAGGATAGTTTTGCTCAATTATTCCCGGTGATCCGTTAATAGCGCTGCTGACCCGCCAATTTGATTTATTTCCCCAAGCATCAGGTTGTGCGTTTTCATCAACTATTACAAGTGAAAATCCAAGCCCATCCGTAATCGGATACCAATTGTCATTATAATTAAAGTCAAGAATCTCCTCGCCAGTGGCATCTACAAGTGTAATTCTCTCGCCGGCGTTATCAAGACTGCCTAAATACTCGCCTGCTATATTAAATCCTTTGCCGTATCGTTCTTCAAATGCCGCTTTATTTTTTACAACAAGAATCACCTGACCCGGCGCAAGGTTCGTTATCGGGCTATTGGAAAAGTCAAACGCAATTCCATTAACAAACCGCACACCAATTAGATCAAGCGCGATACTGCCAGTGTTTTTTAACTCTATGAATTCAAACTGTTGGGCATCGTTTGTAGACCCCGGTAACGGAGATGGATTGTACATTATCTCGGTAATTCTCAAATATTGCTGGGCAGGACTCGGGCTTCCTTGATATTGATATTCTTGGATTAAATAGCCTTTATCTGTGAACAACCTGATTTTTTCTCCGCGCGCTGAAAGTTGTCCCTTATAAGGACCGACAACAAACAATCCCATTTTGCCATTTGGCGCTATTGTTCTTGATCTAAACGCCTTTACATCCGGGCTTACGTAGATAACGCTGTTTGAAACAATTACTGTGCCTGGTTTGAATGTGAACTGAACTGCGCCATCAATTTTCCATCCAGATATATCAACCTCTGTTGGCAATGGGTTTGTTATACAGATAAACTCTTCTGATTGATTTCCAGAGGCGGGATTGTATTCCACAGCGGCAATCTTTAACGGAACGTAAGAGGGTTGACTTGGCGGGATTCTATCACCTTCAATGTTTGGCTCTGTGCTATTAAACAACCAGTTCCGTCTTCCCGGTAAATGGATTGTCATTATCCTTTCAGCCTCTCCTCGCGCGGTGATGTTCGTATCTCCCCAAGTAGGACCCCATTTCACATAATCAAGATAGGCGTCAGAATTTGTTATTCCCGGAGGATCAAGCAGATCAATTAATTGTTTTATTCGCGCTTCTATAATTAACTGGTCTGGTGGAGTTGTTGGAGGTTGTAAAATCGTATCCATTATTGTTCTGAGTCTTCTTAAATACATCCGTCTGAATTCGGGATGTTTGAAGAATAGATTGTAAAATCTATTTGTAATTCCTTTGCTTGGTTGAACTGCAAGGTTATAAAAATTCAAGATGTTATTTGTGTATATGGTGTCTGTAAAATAGCCTTGTGCGTCTGTCCAATCGCGTCCCCAGGTTAAATCAACGTCCCAGGGAAGAATAGTCCATTCTCCGGTGCCATCGCTGTCCCGGTACATATAATAATTCTTGTGTCCGTGGTCTTGATGACTCGCGAGGGCTGAAGCAGTGAAATAACTAATTACCTGCGGGATTTCAATATTATCAAACGCATAAATTACCCGGTTGCTTAACGGTATCGTTTCATCAAGATTGGTAATAAGAGACTGCAAATCTGCTGTTCCCTCCCATTTTCTGGTTTTCTTCTCATTCCCGGAAACGCTGCTCATATTATTATACATTTTGTAAAGCGCTCCATTTGGATCGCGTCCAAGTCGCGATAACATCAGGTCATCAGAATCTTCCATTAAATCAAAAACTCCATGAAATTGCGCGTTGCGTTGTACTCTAATCGGAAAGGCAAAGTGTCCATCGCAGCCGACTCTTGCCGCAAAGTCATAAAACAGAGTATTGCGCATCCTTGATTTATCGCCATAGTTGCTCATTATCCGTATATCTTTAACCCTCATTCCATTTGTGCTGTATTTAAACCTATGGTCTCTATTGAAATCTAAATTAAATCCTTTTTTAACCCATCCAGAAGAGGACTGTCCCCGCAGGTGAATAAAAATATTGTCATAAAATTCGCCTAAATAATAGAGAGAACATCTTGTGCCGGCGCGCGTTTCCGCAGCAGAAACATTTTCAACAAACAAATGCATAACTGGCAAAAGGGAGTTGATTGACGGGTCTGCGATTATTGTCCCTAAATACTCCTCTGAATCATTCGTAACAGCAAATACTGGCCAGCGCGACTGCAAATTGTTAGTGTCAGCCGCAGTAATATACCATCTAACCATCATCCCCGGTTGAGCAACACCGGCTGGAATTGCCGCTCCGTAAATCCCATCGCCTGCCGCTCCATCTCCGCTCAAGCCATCATCCATCATATCAACACTAATAATTCCGCCATACATAACTCTATAATTGAGTTTTACCGACTGGACTGGCGCAAAAGCGGGGGCAATCTTTGCTGTAACTATGATTGGGTCTGCCTGACTTGGCAACGATGGCGAAAAGTTTACATCGCTGATAAGCGGTCCAGGCGTTGTAGAACCAATCCCATTCAAAAACCCGGGCGTTGGCAATGTGAAATAAACGGCTTGTGTTGAAGAAAGTTGGATACTATAGCCGTCTAAAGCGGCTTCAATCAAAAAGTCTGTGTTAGATTTATCAATATTCAATCCCTGTATTGCCAGCACGTTTGTGCCGGGCATTAAAAAACCGGTTGCGTATGAAATATTGAATTCCTCAAATTCAACAGCCTTTGAATCATTATGGCGGTTGGTTGCTGTTGAGTTCCAGAAATTGGTCTCCTGCGCATTTACTGATAAAATTTCATTTCCATTCAAAAAAGCGGCGAATCCATCATCATATTTCATTTTTAAAACAAGATGTTCAATAATAGATGGGTCTGGAACTATGAATGTATACCTCAGATAGATAGAACTGTTGACCCCATACATTTCATTCTTAACATCAGTTTTTATATATTGAGTATATGGTATTGAGCCGCCAAAACTGTTTCTATAAAGTTGTCCAACTTCTTCATCTGATAACGCCCTGAACCAGACTGCAACCTCATCAATATCTCCGACAAATTGGTTTCCACTTGAGTCAAACACTCCACCGCCGCCAATGTTAAACGGATAGGTAGAACTTCCATAGCTGGAGGTTGGTGACCCGCCGGTTCCCTGTAGAACACCATCAAAAAATATTTTCAAAGTTGATCCGTTTCCAACAACAGCCACAAAATGCCATTCATTTAGTGGAAAAGTATAATTGACATTGAGACTTCCTCCGCCGGGTGTCCATATTTGAATTTGAGAAGCGGTGATAAACCCAAACTCAATGCAGTCGTTTTGTCCCCACAATCCAGTCCTGTTGTTCTGTGTAGCAGTAGGTCTTATCCAGCCCGCCATTGTGAAAGCATTTCGGTTGTTCATTATACTTGACGGGACGCTTATATAACTTGTCCCTGATCCCATTCGTATTGCAGTATTGTTTGGTTCAAATCCGTTGTATTGAGCTGAGCGAGGTCCCTCTACGCCAAGTGTAGCGCCATTAACAGTCCCATTTGCGCCTGTCCCTAATGTGCCAAGGTTTGCAACCGTTGGAGTGCCCGGGTTTTCTGAAAACCTCCAATAACCTTCTGGTTTAGTTGATAATAATAAAGTTGCGTAACCGGCTTCGTTTGGGTCTTCAATATTAGTTTCATATCCAACTCCATTTTCGCCGATCGTCCAGGTGGAATCTGAAAATTCAAATTTATTCCAGTCATCTTGAAATTCACCGCTTGTCGGCACAAGAATTCTTACCGGACTGTTGCTGTCAATAAATGTTGTTTTTGAAATTATATTTGGAAATCCATAGGAAACATTCGGCACTTGAAGCGGGAATTTCGGCGAGAATTCAGTTGCTATAGTTCTGCCGTCTGGTTCAACAAGCGCAAGATATTCGCCTGCGGCATCCAATTTGAAATTCGTATGAAGCGGACGCCCCGGAATTCGCCTGTCTTTTCCAGATGCAAACACCACAATGTATCCGCCTGAATTAATATTTGTTGACGGAAATTGCCATTTTCTTAAATTGTTCGCATCGTCTGTTAGCGACCATTCCTCAAGGTTCACCGCAGTTTGTCCAACATTCCTTATTTCAATCCAGTCCGATGAATCTCCGTCTTCATCGGCGATTATATTCGTGTTGCTCATCGCCGCCATAAATTCGCTTATAATAAGCTGACTGGCAGAAGCGTATTGAAGTGAGAACACCAATAATATTGAAACCAGTAAGACTTGTTTTGCTGTGGTTTTCATAGGTTTGTAATATAATATTTTTGTTTGTCATATTGCGCAACAAAAAATTAAATTCCGCGCGGAAAATAGCGATGCTGCGATCTGAAATTTAATTCGTCTCACATTGAATAAAATAAAAATGGCGAGCGTCTTTACAAATTATTTGTTCGGAAAAAGTGTAATAATGAACAGCGATAATTCTGTTCAATATGTCTGATATTTAGACACTACAAGTTTAAAATGATTGTTTGTTTTATAGAACTCAAAAGTTTTTATACTATCTTGATTATACGAAGAGATAAGTAGTTATACTGACAAAAAATTTTTAAAAAATTTATTGACATTTTCGCGGTTTTAGATAAAACTTTGTAAAAAGAAAGGACAGAAGTCCATGGAGGAAATATGAAGAAGATAATAATTGCCCTAACAACAATACTGGTTGCGAGTGTTTGTTTTGCACAGTCAACATTTGTCGTTTACGACAATACTGTAAACGACCAACAGACTACTTTCCAGATTGGACAAGGTGAAACTGTTGGTGATGAGGTCATTTTCGACAATACCTATATGACAAATCTTTTTACAATAAATTATTTCAGTTTTACGTATTGGGGAAATAATTTTTCTGGTAATGAGCAAATGAAGGTCTATTTCTATAAGAACGATGGCGCCCAGGGAATACCTAACACAGAATTATGGAATAGCGGTTGGTTTGGAATCCCGGGCACCGCTAAATCGCAGGTTGTCTTTGATAGTGGGTTGAATGTGCCTGTCGATGCAAATCATTTTACGTGGGCGGTAACATTAGACGGGATTGAATCAGGAGAGTCAGCGGGATTGTGGATTTTTAGTCCTCCTGACGTAGGTAACAATTATACTGATTATTGGTATAATGACGGCAGTGGCTGGCAGTTAAGGGCTGGTACTCAGTCAATAGATTTTGAGGCAAAAATTAAAGCAGTTGCAATTCCTCCAATTGTGAATTTAACGGCTCCGGCGGATGGTTCTTACGCTGTTGCCGGCTCATCGGTAACATTATCTGCAACAGCGAGTGATCCTGATGGTTGGATTCAAAAAGTGGAGTTCTATGTGGATTCCAATAAAGTTGGCGAAGACACTACATCTCCGTATTCTATAAGTTGGAACGCAGGGCTGCCATCGGATGTGACAATTTATGCAAAGGCAATCGATAGTCAGGGTTCAACCACGGACTCAACTTCAGTTACTTTACACATTGTACCAAACACAGCCCCGAGCTTCACAAAAGGGTCGGATATCACAGTTGCCGAAGATTCTGGAACGTATACCGAAGCAAACTGGGCAACCTCAATTTCTCCTGGACCATCCTATGAATCAGGGCAATCAGTAAACTTTATAGTTTCAAATGACAATAATAGTCTGTTTGCACAGCAACCACAAATTTCTCCCAATGGGACTTTGACATTCCAGCCAGCGCCAGACGCAAATGGTTCTGCCACAGTTACTGTAACTTTACACGATGATGGCGGCACGCTTGGCGGTGGACAGGACACATCTGCTCCGCAAACCTTTACAATAACAGTAACACCGGTAAATGACGCGCCGGTTGTTCAGAATATTTCTGCAAACACTCAGGAAGACACGCTTCTCCAGATTCAACTTTTAGGATCGGATGTTGATAACGACTCGTTGACTTATGAAGTTGTTTCTCAACCAGCTCACGGGAATGTTTCAATAGTTGGAGATATTGCGACATATACCCCAGCGCAAAATTATAACGGGACCGATTCATTTACTTATAGAGCATTTGACGGAACGGTCTACTCTGAAAACGCTACTGTTACAATTAACATAGCTGCCGTTAATGACATTAGTCCGTCGTATTTTGGAGCCCCAGTGAGTTATTTAACCGACCCTATGGCTGTAGCGGTTGTGACCGGCGACTTTATCAGAGATGGTAAAAAGGACGTCGCAGTTGCCTCAGCCGGAACTCAATCAATCAATATATTCAAGAATATTGGTGATGGAAACTTTACACAGGTGAATAACATTCCTATCAACGGGACACCGACTGCAATGGTGGCTGCTGATTTTAACTATGATGGGTATATTGATTTGGCAGTTGCAGTAGAAGAAAATAAGATTATTTACCTCTATAACGATCGATCAAACACTGGCACATTTACGCAGGATGAGCTGAATTTAGATTTTACTCCAATCGGCTTGGTAACTGCTAAATTTGATGGAGATGCAAGACCTGATCTTGCCACGCTTAGTTCGAATCCAAACACATTAAATATAATATATAGCTCAGGTCCTACAATTGCCCAGTTCAATGTTGGTGGAAGCGACCTCGTGGCGCTTGCGGCTGGAGATTTCAATCGCGATGGAAGAACGGATATAGCGATTGTGGATGCCACCGACAATGTGGTTCGGATTATGAAACAAAAATCTGATAGAACATTTATGCCAATGGAACCAAATGCGGCATTTGACGTGGGGAGTAATCCAAATTCAATTGTTTTTGCAGATTTTAACGGTGACAATCGCGCTGATATCGCAGTGGGCAACTTAGATGATCAGACAATATCGGTATTGCTTGCCGATGCATCAGGAACCAGTTTCACCCTCTCGCAAACAATCTATATTGGTATGGACCCGGTCGCTCTTGCCGCAACCGACCTTGACAAAGATAACATTAAAGAACTCATAGTTGCCACTTCAACTGACCTGATAGTATTAAAAGGTCTCTCTGGCGGCACCTTCCAATATGATGTTGGCAATCCAAATGTAACATTTGCCGTGGGCGAAGGGATGAAGACTATCGCTATAGACGAATTGAACAACGATTCAAGTCTTGATGCAGTCGTAGCAAATTATGACGACCAGAATATTTACGTCCTTCTCAATAACAGAACTCCGAAAGTCTATTCTGGAACATATATGACGCTGGAGGACACCCCGATTGATATTACACTAAGAGGAACATACGGACCGTTGACCTACTCAGTAGTCGGTCCAACAATCTTCGGCACGACTCAATTAAAGAGTGGTTATACAATGACTGATACCACGGTCAGCCCAATGTTAACCTATACACCCGGACAAGACTTCTTCGGAAATGATTCGCTCTATTTTATGGCAACCGATGGTGTCAAAAACAGCGCCGTGGCGAAAATTACAATCAGGGTATTATCGGTTAATGACAAACCATCATTTGATTTGGCTCTAAGTGAAATTACAATAGATGAAGACCCGATCAGTATGCCGACATATTATAACTTCATACAAAACCTGAATAAAGGCGCGGCAAACGAAAGCGGTCAAGCGGTGAGATATATCGTTTCAAACTCAAATTCAAACCTATTCCAACGCCAACCATATATTGACTATTCAGGAACTCTTAGTTTTAAGCCAAAGAAGGATGCATTTGGAAGTGCTACAGTAACAGTTGTTGCAAAGGACAGCGGCGGCACGAGAAACGGAGGTGTTGATACATCAGACCAAAAGACATTCGTGATCAATGTTGAAAATGTGAACGACGCGCCAGTGATAACAAGAGTGTTAGGATCGTCTGTAATTTATAAGAATACCCAAGGCGCGCTGCAGGTATATGTGAGCGATCAGGAAACGCCTGCCGGTAACTTAATTGTTACAGCAACAAGCAGTGTTCAGGGTGTCATAGCAGATTCAAATATTACAGTTGAAAACTATGGATCCTATAGACTCGTCAGATTCACTCCTGTTCCAAATACATCAGGAAGAACATTGTTAACATTCACAGTTGATGATGGCACTAACACGACAAGCAAGGCTGTGTGGGTTACAGTAAGGTAATGTAATATTTGTATCATAACAAACTAAACTGCCCGGAGAAATTCGGGCAGTTTTTTATTTAGAAAATGAAAATGTTGTTTTCATAAATCCATATAAAAAATCTTGGTTCTTAATTCCAATTTAATGAAATTGACAACTTCAATATTGACTAAGTTGTTTTTAAATTTAATCTCGGTTTTATGAAAACCTTGCGGAAACTATTATTAATAATCTTATTTAATCTTGTAGGACTTATTGCAAATGGACAAAAATCCGATGTGAATTACGAAGAATCAAAAGTTCCTCAATACACATTGCCAGACCCGTTAAAAATGGAAAATGGCGCCATAGTGAAAGATGCTAAAATGTGGATGACGAAGCGACGCCCTGAACTTCTAAAAATCTTTGAAACAGAAGTTTATGGCAGGTCGCCAGCGGTAAAACCAATTGACTATAAGATTATTTCAATTGACAGGAGCGCTCTTGCGGGAAAGGCAACAAGAAAAGAGGTTAAAATTTGGTTAAAAGGCAATTCAAAATGGGATGGTATGGAGATGTTGATTTACCTTCCAAATAATGGTTCAAAACCGTATCCGACATTTTTAGGATTAAATTTTATGGGCAATCATACAGTCGCTAATGATCCCTGGATTAGAATCACCGAACGCTGGACGAGAGGAAACAAAGCAGATGGAATTTTGAATAATCGCGCAACTGAGGCTTCAAGAGGAGTTGACGCAGAGAGATGGCAAATAGAAAAAATCATTGCTCGCGGTTACGCTGTCGCAACTATTTATTATGGCGATATTGAACCTGATTACGACGGAGGATGGAAATCTGGTTTGCGCGCCGCATTGTCTTCCAAAGGTGAGAAAACTGTTTTTAAACCGGACCAATGGGGCGCCATTTCCGCTTGGGCGTATGGTTTGAGCAGGGCAATGGATTACCTTGAAAAAGACCCTGATATTGATAGTAAAAAAGTCGCTGTTTTCGGGCATTCAAGGCTCGGTAAAACAGCCTTGTGGGCAGGGGCGCAAGATCAAAGATTCGCTATAGTAATATCCAATGATTCAGGCGAAGGCGGCGCCGCGCTGGCAAGAAGAAAATTCGGTGAAACAACCGAAGTAATTAATAAAAATTTTCCTCACTGGTTTTGCGGAAATTTCAAGAAGTATAGCGGAAAAGAAGATACTATGCCTGTTGACCAGCATCAACTTGTAGCCTTAATAGCGCCGCGTCCGGTTTATATCGCGAGCGCATCTGAAGATTTATGGGCAGACCCGCGCGGGGAATTTCTTGCCGCGAAAGCAGCTGAACCGGTGTATAAATTGTTCAATCTGAAAGGACTTGAATCAGATGAGATGCCGACCTTAAACACTCACGTTGGCGATTTTATCGGTTACCACCTCCGTCAGGGCAAGCATACGGTAACAGAATTTGACTGGGAACAATACCTGAATTTTGCCGATAAACATTTTAAGAGGTAAAATTGCGGAATCATTTAAGCAGGATTGAAACGACAGTATCAGTCAATATTATAAAAGGAGTCCGTCTCTTAATATCAAAGAACTATGTCGTCAAGTTTTCTAATACTACTCGGTTTTGACTTTTCAGTTTTAATCAAATAACCTTTATTTATGAAATTTATTGAGTATACACAAAGTGATTTTGACAAGCAGTGCAGGTTGATGGCGGAAAAGTCCAGTCTGTTTGATCCGGATATTGAAAAGTCCGTAAAAACGATTGTTGATGATGTTAAAAACCGTGGCGATTCTGCGCTGATTGATTTAACAGAAAAATTTGACGGTGTTAAATTAGATAGAACGCAATTATCCGTTACCACCGCAGAGTTAATGGAGGCTTCGTTAAGGGCTGATGAAAGTTTGAGAAAAGCGCTTGAATGCGCGGATAAAAATGTTGCCGCTTATGCAAAACGGTCTTTAAGAAAAAACTGGGAAATGGAAAATAATCAGGGAGGCATTGTAGGCGAAAAATACGATCCAATTCAAAGAGTAGGGGTTTATATTCCCGGGGGAAGCGCGCCGCTTGTTTCAACTGCGATTATGACTGTATCGCTTGCGCGGGTCGCAGGTTGCAAGGAAATCGTGGTATGCACTCCGTGCGGTAAAGATGGAATGATAAACCCGGCGTTGCTGTTTGCCGCAAGGTTCGCCGGCGCCACAGAGATATACAAAGTTGGGGGCGCTCAAGCAGTCGCCGCTATGGCTATAGGCACTGAAACTATCAAACCCGTCAATAAAATATTTGGTCCGGGAAACGCTTATGTAGTCACTGCAAAACGGTTACTGTTCGGTTATGCGGCAATTGACCTTCTTCCAGGTCCAAGCGAGTTGCTTGTTATTGCCGATGACAGCGCGGTGCCAAAATTTGTTGCAATAGACCTTCTTGCGCAGGCTGAACACGGTTCTGGTTATGAACGGGTCTGGTTGATTTCACCGTCATCAAAGCTTATTAAGGCTGTTCAAAGGGAAGTTGAAAAATTAGTAAAAACCCTTTCACGAGGAGAAAAGATTGGGAAGGTTCTGAACAATAATTGTTGGTTTGTCCGCGTAAAATCTATTGAAGAGGCTGCTGAGATAGCAAATCAACTTGCGCCGGAACATTGTGAAATCATTACTAAAAATCCAGAGAAATTGGTTTCTTCTATCTTAACGGCGGGCGCAATATTCATCGGTAATTACACTCCGACTGTTCTTGGCGATTATGTCGCAGGTCCAAGTCACACATTGCCTACTGGCGGCGCGGGAAAATCTTTTAGCGGGCTATCAGTGGATCAGTTTTTGCGCAGAACAAGTATTGTCAAATACAATAAAGGCTCACTGAAAAAATCGCTAACTGCGTTGAGAACCATTGCGGGCGTTGAAGGACTAGAGGCGCACCTGCGCTCGGCAGAAATCAGGTTTGAATAAAAACGCAAAATGCCAGATTCAAATTTTAGTCAAAACCCAATTAATCGCTGTCGCGAAATCTATAAGAGTTTGCCTGCTGGAGGCTTGTTCTCGGGATTAAACTGGTTGATCGCCGAAAAACCGTTTGAATTAAGCGAGAAGATTTACAATGAAATTGAGTCGTTAGGCAGAGTTTTACTTCAGTTTTATCGCGCGGAAAACTTGTTATACCGTTTTAGTTACGAAGGCAAGCAGCCAGTCTGGGTGGCAGAATATTTAGATAAAGGGAAGCCTTCAAAAATAATTGAGTTACAACGAAAGGTTAAATTTAAAAATGAACTTCCACGTGTAATCAGACCAGACCTTCTTTTGACTGAACAAGGATTAGTCTTAACTGAATTAGACAGCGTTCCTGGTGGAATCGGATTAACGGCATGGTTAAATGAGATATATTCAAAATATACCGATGAAAAACATTGCAATATCATCGGTGGCTCAGACGGGATGATTGAGGGTTTTGCATCAATTTTTAGCGACGCCAAGCAGGTTAAAATAATTGTATCAAAAGAATCCGCAACATATCTGCCTGAAATGAAATGGATGGCTTCTAAACTTGGAGAAAAATTTAGTGTTCATTCAGAAGATTACACCGGGTTTCAACCCGGCGATGCTGTATATCGGTTTTTTGAACTCTTTGATTTTCAGAATATAAACAATTTCCAGTCGTTAATTGAATTGAGCCTGAACGATAAAATTTACATAACCCCGCCGTTAAAAGCTTTCCTTGAAGAGAAAATGTGGTTTGGCTTTTTATGGAATAGAAATTTAAAACAATTTTGGAGAAGAGAGTTAGGAGAATCTTTTTTTGAGCGACTATTAAAAATTGTTCCTTATACTTGGATTATTGATCCAGCGCCATTGCCACCACAGGGGGCTTATCCAAAAATTGAGTTAACGGATTGGAATCAATTGAAAATGCTATCTCAGAAACGGCGGAATTTAATTTTAAAAATTTCAGGATTTTCAGAAGATGCGTGGGGTGCGAGGGGAGTTTATTTAGGCAGCGATATCTCTGCTGAAGACTGGGCAAAGGTTGTGGATGTTGCGATTAATAGTTTCAATAAAAATCCTTATATCCTCCAGGAGTATAAAAAACCTATGAGATTCATGGTTGCCGGTTATAATCCTTTGGAGGATAAAATGCTTGAATTTGAAGGCAGGGTCAGACTTTCTCCGTATTATTTTGTTTCTGGCGAATGGACAAACGCGCGCGCGCAGCTCTGTGGAATATTAGCGACGATTTGTCCGTCCGATAAAAAGATTATTCACGGTATGAAAGATTCTATACTTGCCCCATGCTGTTGTAGATATAATGATTAACGTCTTCCGTCGTACCAGATTTTACAACTTTCTCGCTCCCGTGTTGTGGCGCCAAAACTAAATACGGTTTTCAGAATAAACGAAAAATATTCTCTTTTATTGTAAAGATGAACTTTTCGCCCAGAGGTGATTAACGGGGTTTCTGTTATTATTAGAAACTTTTTCTTCTGGGTTTTTGCCAATTTTTTTAAACGTTTACTGAAGTCAATCTCTTCGCTGACGAATAGTTCATCATCAAAACCTCCCAGTGCCTTGAATAAATCTGACCTGCAAAAAACAAATGAACCAGCAGCCCATTTCATTAGTCTGCTAATCAGGTTCCAGAATTCGCAAACCAGCAGGGCTGAAAACGGCACATTGTCTAAACGGATAAGGCATCCACCGCCTGCAATTTTATTTGATTCTATAGCGTTGGAAACATTCTTGAAAAGATCAAACGATGGTTTGCAGTCTGCGTCAATGAAGATTAACCAATCGCCTGTCGCTGCCATTGCCCCCGTGTTTCTCGCCCGCGCAATCTGGTTTACCGGTTCAAATACAACTTTTGCTCCACAATCTCGCGCAATTTCAGATGTATTGTCAGATGAGTTATTGTCGCACACAATTATTTCATAATCCCAATTTCTGTTCTTGAATGCCTCAGATGCATTTTGGATATGGGACAATGTATGAGGCAAAAGTTTTTCTTCATTATAAGCCGGAATTATGATTGAAACCTTCATAAATTATGAAACTCTATTTCAATTAAGTGTGTAAACCTTGCCAGAAATAACTGATTTAACCGGTTTTAATTCGCCGTTATTACCGGCTTCCAGAATGATAAAGTCGGCGTCGGAGCCAGGTGTCAAATCCGTGTTAATATTAAACAATGAGGCGGGAATGTCCGAATAGTTTTTCCAGACTCTTTGCCAATGTTGGTTAAGCATTTTCATAGATCTTAATATACCATCAATTGGACGGAGCGAAGAACCGGCATAGCCGGTTTTTGATGAATTCCAGATTGCGCCGTCTTTTTCTACACTGATATTCAATTCGCCTAGTGTGTAGTTGCCAGGCGGCGCGTCGGCTCCTGATACTGCATCAGAAATGTATATAATCTGATTTGGAGATAATACTTTATGTATTAATCTAAAGAGCGGGGGAGAAAGGTGGATCGAATCGGGGATAAGGCTGATTTTAAATGAGTCATCAACATCAAGGTCAAGAACACGCCATAGGATATTGTCTTTTCTGTCAAGCAATTGCGGACAACCGTTTCCTAAATGAGTAAATCCTTTAGCGCCAGCTTTAATAGCCTCTTTAAGAATCTGGCTTGGCGCGTCAGAGTGACCGATAAATACAACGATCCCATTACGTGTTGCAAAGTCTATGAACTCTAAACTGCCGTTCCGTTCAGGGGCAATGGTTAATAAAACTGGATCGTCGTGAACAACCTTGCGCAATTGATGTATATGCTCAGGCGAAGGGTCAATCATATACTTTGGATTGTGCGCTCCACAAAATCCGGGTTTATCTGATAAAAACGGACCTTCAATATGCCAGCCAGCAATCGCCTTTTTGAGCGTTGGATTTTTATCCCGGATTGACTTTAACTTTGTTAATTTTTTGATCATTGCTTCCCATCTATCTGTGATCAGTGTTAGGAAAAATCTTGCGCAACAAGCCCGATTCAACCGTTCAACTGCGAACAAAATGGCGTCTTCGTTAATTGAGTCTGGCGATGATTGAAAATCAAAACCGGCAAATCCATTAATCTGAATATCAAACAATGGATTGGCTATCCAATAAGGGTTGCAGTCAAGTTCTTTTATAGAAGCCTCACAAATTTCAGTAATCTTATCGCCTCTCCATTTTACAGTTATAGGTTTGGCGGTTTTGCAGTATCTTCCTATTATTTCATACGGTTGCATAATGTCCAATAGATTTGGGCTGTTTTAAATAGTTAATAAAAAAAACGAAAGAAATAAAAAGACAATTTGCATAAACAAAATAAAATGTTATGCTTGCCAAAAATTGAATCAATCTTAAATTATTCAATTCATTAAGATTGAAACGTTAACTAAAACGAACAGATGAAAACAGAAATATATAGTTTGATTATGGCGTTTGCGCAACCACCAGCGCAAGGGCAACAACCAACTGCGCCAGTGTGGACAAGTTTTGTGCCGTTAATTTTGTTAATGGTTGTCTTTTACTTTTTACTGATAAGACCGCAACAAAAGAAGGCAAAAGCTCACGCGGAGATGTTGAGTAAACTCAAGAGTGGCGACAAAGTCTTGTGCAGCGGCGGTATTATAGGGGTTGTGGTTACTGTTAAGGACAAAACAGTAACAGTAAGAACCGCTGATACAAAGATTGAGGTCTTAAAATCGGCAGTGACTGAGGTTCTCGAAGGCGACTTAAATTAATCTGACAATCTATCTTTTATTGACATAATAAGATATTCCGTTTAAAAGCATTTAACGAATTTTTGAAAAATGAGCAGGAAAAACTTATACCGGCTGTTGTTTACGGTCTTTATTACGGCGTGGGCATTATATGAAATATATCCGCCAACACCGAGAGACCTGATAGATACATTTGAAAAAATCGCTGTGAACAAAGATACAAACTTCACAGCGATAGTAACTACCGCGCGCAAATTAAAGGAACAATATCCAGACCGCGCCTATGGCAATTTGCTTGTTGCTATAGGCACCAACGACATAGCGCCTTATTTTCCGGACGTTGATGTGAAATCAGAAAAAGACCCAACAAGGGCAATACTTAATTACATCCAGAGAAACGCGGCTGGCGAAATAAAATTAGGATTGGATTTGCAAGGCGGGACCTCGTTCCTCGTTGGTATAGACACTAACAAATTAAATAAAACCGATACTGAAGCAAAACGCGCCGCATTGTCTCAAGCAGTAGAGGTCTTGAGAAAGCGTGTTGATAAATTTGGTGTTGCCGAACCGATAATTCAACCAGCAGGGGAGGATAGGATTCTAATTCAATTGCCGGGATTATCTGAGGCAGACAAAGAAAGCGCAAGACGTCAGATTGAAAAAGCCGCCTTTTTGGAATTTAGATTGGTTCATCCACAAAGTGATGAATATCTTAAAAAAGGAATCATACCTCCCGGTTACGAGATTTTGAAAGAAAGACGAAGACAGGGAAATAAAGAATATTACGAGCCGCTGATCGTTAGCAAAAAAGCTGAGCGAGGATTTACAGGAAGATATATCAAGCGGGCAATGCCAGACCGAGACCCAATAACTGGTCAAATATTGATTCGTTTTGAATTGATTGACGAAGGGGCAAAATTGTTTGCAGATATCACGCGACAGCATATTGGTGAAAGGCTTGCCATTGTGCTTGATGGTGAACTCTATTCCGCCCCGGTTATAAAAACAGAGATTTCACAGGGAAGCGGCGTAATAGAAGGTTCATTTACACCTGAAGAAGCGATTGAACTGGCAAACGTGCTGGAAAATCCGCTTGAAACACCGGTAAAAATATTGGAGTCAAGAGAAGTTGAGCCTTCACTTGGGAAAGATTCTATAAAAAGCGGGATTACGGCATCAATCGTTGGTGTCGCGCTTGTGTCGGTGTTTATGATGGGTTATTATTTGATTGCCGGCGTAGTTGCAAATATAGCTCTTTTGTTAAACATCATAATTCTATTTGGAGTGTTATGCTACATTGATACAACATTAACCCTGCCAGGCATCGCTGGTATTGTTTTAACTATTGGTATGGCGGTTGACGCCAACGTTCTAATTTACGAGCGTATAAGAGAAGAGTTAGAGGCTGGCAAATCCTTGCGCGGAGCAATTGCCGCAGGTTATGGCAGGGCTTTCGGCACAATTTTAGATACAAACCTGACTACAATAATCGCAGGTATTATACTCATTTATATGGGGACGGGTCCAGTTAAAGGATTCGGGGTTACCTTAACAATCGGTATTTCTGTCAGTATGTTTACAGCATTAATAGTAACAAGGATTATTTTTGACTGGCTTGTGGAAAGAAACTTAATCAAATCATTAAAGATGCTGAGTTTCTTCAGCCGTCCGAGTATAGACTTTCTTAAACTGGCAAAGCCGGCAATGGTCTGTTCCGCGATATTAATAATCATTGGGATGTCGTATGGAATCTTCATCAGGGGAAAAGGTGTTTTAGGTCCCGATTTTGCGGGTGGCGATAGGTTGACCTTGAGCTTCGCTCAAAAAGTTGATGTTGGACAGATTCGTTCCGCTATTGAAAAATTAAGAATAGGCGAGGTTTCAATTCAATATCAGAAAGATATATCGGTGAATAAAGAGAATCTATCAATCGTAAGCGCATACGGAACTGGCGAAAGGGTATTTAAAGCATTAAATGAACAATTTCCAAATTCAAAATTCAAAGAGGAAGCATACGAGACTGTAGGACCAACTATTGGAAAGGAAATTCAAAACACTGCTGTTAAAGCTTCGTTAATTGCTATGTTCGGTATGCTTGTCTATGTTGCTTTTAGATATGAGTTTTCATTTGCAGTTGGCGCTGTTATAGCGATTTTACACGATATTTTAATCAGCTTAGGAATATTCTTTCTTTCAGGTCGGGAGTTGAACGCCCCGATTCTTGCCGCAGTCCTCACAATCATCGGTTTTTCAATCAATGACACAATTGTAATCTTTGATAGGATACGGGAAGACCTGAAACTTGGTATAAAAGGGACGTTTGCGGAAATTATGAATCGAGCTATCAACCAGACATTAAGCAGAACTATTATAACCTCCGGCACAGTGTTCCTTGCGACTTTATCACTGTATTTATTTGGGGGTGGCGCGATAAACGACTTTGCGTTTATATTCCTTGTTGGTATAATAACAGGCACTTTTTCAAGTATTTATATTGCAAGCGCGCTGGTATTATTCTGGCATAAAGGTGAAAGGCCAAAACTTGCTTCGCAGATCACAATTGAAGAATCTGCTGCAAGCCCTTACGCCGCGAAAACTTCCAAAGCATAATTTTGGCAAGATTTTTAGCAACGTAGAGGTAAGAATTTAAAATTGTACTGTGTTTGCTTTTATTGAAATCACGCCGCTATACTGGGTTATTTTTATAATCCTTATACTGGTAGCGGTTTTTCTTGATTTAGGTGTATTTCACCGAAAGGCTCATACCGTTAATATTAAAGAGGCTTTTTTCTGGACTCTTTTCTGGTTTTGCCTTTCAATGTCTTTTGCCTTTTTCTTTGTAAAACCGTTTAGGGGAAATGTTGCATTTCATGAGTTTGTTGCGGGTTATATTACCGAACTATCATTGTCACTGGACAATGTTTTTGTAATTGCGATCATTTTTTCCTATTTTAAAGTTCCAGAACCTTTCCAGCATCGCGTTTTATTCTGGGGCATTTTAGGAGCGCTTATTATGCGCGGGATTGTAATTGTGCTGGGCATTGCAATAATCGCAAAATTCCACTGGGTATTGTATATACTCGGAGTATTCTTAATTTTTAGCGGTGTGCAACTATTATTTAAAGGCGAACAGGCGCCTGAACCCGAAAAGAATATCGCAATAAGGCTCGCCAGAAAGTTTTTTCCTATAACGCCTACTTATGTGGGACAAAAACTCATTGTAAAACAGGACGGTAAATTTTTTATAACTCCGATGTTGCTGGTTTTGCTAATGGTTGAGACCACTGATATGGTATTTGCGGCTGATTCCATCCCAGCAATATTTGGCATAACAACCGATCCATTTACGGTATTTACGTCAAATGTATTTGCTATTTTAGGGCTCAGGTCTCTTTATTTTGTTCTTGCTGGCGCCATTCGCTATTTTAAATACCTTCAATATGGGCTTTCTGTTATCCTTGTATTCATCGGTTGCAAACTGCTTTTGCCATTAGTTCAAAAAGAACTGAACATACTTAATGGGATAAAAATTGAAGCGCACGACGCGTTATTATTCATTGCGAGCGTAATTGTTATTTCAATTACGGCTTCAATTATTTCAAATATTATGAAAAAACGAAATAATAACACCGGGGCGGATTAAGATGAAATACAGATGGTCAGTATTTCCCAGAGACGTGTTAACTACCGATTGCCTCTCAAAGACGCTTAATATTCCCGAAATTGTAGCTCAGTGTTTGGTGAACCGGGGAATTAGCAAACCCGATGATGCAAGATTGTTTTTGAAGCCTCAATTAAAGAATTTATCAGACCCTTTTTTAATGCCTGAAATGGAAAAGGCAGTTCAACGACTCTTTTGTGCACTTGAGAATGATGAACCAATTGTAATTTTTGGCGATTATGATGTTGACGGTGTGACATCAACGGCATTTTTATATGATTTTTTAAATAAGTTTGGCTGGAATGCCAGTTATTACCTGCCAAACAGAATGGATGAAGGTTATGGATTAAGCCCCGATGGAATCAAAAACTGTTTAGAAAAACATCCCGCCCGTTTGATAATAGCGGTTGATTGCGGTTCAAATGCAGTCAAAGTTATTGAGGATTTAAAAAAACTCAACATAGATGTAATTGTTTTAGACCATCACCAGATTTCATCTGACATTCCTGACGCCATCGCGCTGGTGAACCCGCATCTGATGGAGATTAACTCTCATTATGCGCCAGATAGCAATTCACCTGTTAGACATTTCCGTGAATTATGCTCCGTAGGAATTGTATTTAAACTTGTCCATTCAATTTTAAAACGCGCCCGTGAAAAGGGAATAAAAGAAGCTCACGAGATAGACATACGAAAATATCTTGATCTTGTTGCGCTCGGGACTGTAGCAGACCTAGTGCCATTAAAAGGCGAAAACAGAATCCTTGTAACTGCCGGATTGAAAAAATTAAACACATCGCCATCGGTTGGGCTTGCCAGTTTAATAAATGTATCTTCAACGCGTAAACCAATAGGTGTTCATGAAATCGGTTTCCAGATCGCTCCAAGACTAAACGCGGTTGGGAGGCTGGAAACCGCAGAAGAGGCGTTTCATCTATTACTTGCTGATTCAATGGAAGTTGCATTGCCGTTAGCGCAAAAATTGGACGCAAAAAATCGCGAGCGTCAGATGATTGAATATAGTATCACAGAAGAGGCGATGCGCTTGATAAACAGCAAATTCAATCCAGAAACCGATTATGTAATAGTTGAGGGCAAATATGACTGGCATATCGGCGTCGTCGGCATAGTCGCATCTCGCGTTATGCAACAATTTTACAGACCTGCTATAATTTTTGGTGGAGATGGCGATTTTTTGCGTGGTTCCTGCAGAAGCATTGAAGGATTTAACATTGCGGAGGCGTTAAAATCTTGCAAAGAGTTGCTGGTGCGTTTCGGCGGGCATTCTATGGCTGCTGGGGTTACAATTGAACAGGATAAAGTGGATAGTTTACGGGAAAAGTTAAACAACATCGCAAAAGGCAGCCTAAAACGCGAGCATTTTATTCCGTTGATTGACATTGATGTTGAAGTTCAATTATCAGACCTGACACATAATTTAGTAGAACATCTTCACAGGCTTGAACCGTTCGGAAATGGCAATAGTGAAGTATTTTTGTTGGCTCGCAACGTGAGACATTACAAACCACTTACCAGGGTTGGATCTGAAAGACAACACATCAAGATGTGGGTTACCGATGAGAGTAAAGTTTTTGAAGCCATCTGGTGGAATGCAGGTAATAACAGTCAGTTGCCTACAGGAAGGTTCGATCTCGTTTTTACTCCTGAAATAAATGAATTCAATGGTCAAAGTTCAATTATTTTAAAGGTGATTGATTGGAGAAAAAGCGATAGTGGAAATTAGTATCACAGTTTATTATCTTCTTCAACTGCCTCGCGAAGTTCATTTAAAAAGTTTGGCAACGCAGATTCCACTCTGTTCCAGTTTGGAATTAATGGAGAACCCAGAGGGTCTTCCTGAAAGGCTTTTGCCGCAATTCTTATGCTTCTTACAAATGTTGCTACAGCGCTCTCCTCTTCGTGGCGGGGATAATTAAGCCCGTTGATCGTGGCATCGGCAGAATAAAACCGCACTGCGTCTTCAGCCTGCCGTATATAGGCTATCAATAGTGTATCAAAAAGTCCGCCATCTAATTTTATTCCTTCAGCTGCCATTCTTTTGAAAAATGAACTTGCAATATCAATCGCCATTCTATTAAGTCCCTTTTCAGGATCGCGTGGATATAACTCCTGATGTTTGTGGTCGTAATTTTCGCAGAGTTCAGACTGACAAATTGCCCGTGGAGCGCAGTTTTTATATACCTCCGATAACATACCAATTTCGACAGCCCAATCATAAGGGATGCGGCTACGGCGGAGCAAACTAAGATCAAGAGAACATTCTCCTGCAAGCGGATATCTAAAAGTGTCCATATAAACCAGATAAGGGTGCGCGCCAATGATTGATTTTAACGCCCGAATAAAAGGGGTTACTAACAACCTCATAACGCGACCATTTAAACGATCACTTACACGGGCGTAATAGCCTTTACAAAAATCAAATCCTAAACTTGGATGCGCCACAGGATAGCAGAGACGGGCAAGCAACTCGCGGTTATAAGTCAAAATATCGCAATCGTGAATAGCCACCATTTTCACCCTATTGCTTGCAAGAACATATCCAAAGCAAGTCCAGATATTCCTCCCTTTTCCCATTGTTCCCGGAAACAGGTCTGCTTCTTCCAACTTTTTATAGAGTTGCTGCATTCTCGTCCCGTCATTCCAGAGCAAAATTGTATTCTGTGGAAGAGCCGAGAATACTTTTTTGGCTTTTTTAAACCCCCTTATGTTTGCGCCGTCTATTCCGACTACGATCTGCTTAATATATTTTACATTCTTCAACTCCCTAACAATTATCCTTAATGCTTTAGTGCCTAATTCTTTCACGTGGCATGGTAGAACAAGACCTATTGGAATTTCATCAGAATACCGTTCCAACTCAGATTCTAACCTTGCCACATTATGTTGTCCGAGTCTATGCAAGGTAGCAATTGCGCCAGTTTGGAAAAAATCAGACATTTTTTTCCGCTTTAATTAGAGTTTTACGGTTTACAGTTGTAAGAATCACACACTAAAATTTAGCGCGTCTTTTAATTAATTTTTCTAAAGGTTAGTTGGATTGTCAATAAAAAGCCATTTAATTTTAAATTTTTTTGCCAGATGTTCTGCCAGCGCCTTAACACCGAGAGTTTCTGTTGAATAATGCCCTGCGTAAAAAACGTTGATATTTAATAATTCAGCCGCAGAAACAGTCCAGTGAGGTCCTTCGCCTGTAATGAATGTGTCAATGTTTTCATCCTTCGCAATTTCTAAATCCGGACCTGCGCCGCCAGAAACAACGCCGATGTTTTTACATATTTCTGGACCAGATGGAATCAAAAGTGGTTGTTTTCCGAAAATATTTTCAAGTCGTTTGAATAATTCTTCGCGATTTATAGAGGTTTTCGATTTGAATCCTATTGGTTGCCCTTTGAGATTAAAGAACGGCTTAATCTTGAATAAACCAAGCCGCTTGCAGAGAACAGCGTTGTTGCCAAATTTCGGATGAGCGTCAAGCGGAAGATGTGAACTATACACCGCAATATTATTTTGAATTAGCAATTTTACGATTTCATAACGCGCGCCAACATAGGGGTGATATGGATTCCACATTAGCCCGTGATGAACGATGATTAAATCGCATTTTTCTTTTGCCGCTAATTTGAACGTTTTTAGTGTGGCATCAACAGCAGCACCGATTTTTTTTACAACGCCGTTATTCTGGAATTGAAGACCGTTTACTGCACCCTCGTAATCTTTGAAAAATTTTGTATTAAGTATTTTATCGCAATAGTTTACTATTTCAGATAAATTGGAAAAGTTCATAACGATTTTTATAATCAACTAGGAAATTGTTAAAAACAAGTTTTTATTATTGAAAAATTCTTTCACAAGTCTATTGCAATATTTAGATAATAAGTAATATATTGCTTTTGTTTTTAAAAAGAAGATGAGCAGTAATGAATCTAATGGTTGCATCTGGTCAATCCAGGATGCAAAAAATTTATACAACATCCATCGTTGGGGCGCGAAGTATTTTGATATAAACGACGAAGGACACGTTGTTGCCACGCCTCTTCAGGAAGCAGGTGTTCAGGTGGATTTAACCGACGTCGTTGAAGAGGCTCGTGAACGCGGATTGAAATTTCCGCTGCTTATCAGGTTTCAAGATATTTTAAGACATCGCGTGGAGGCAATAAATATTGCCTTTAGAAATTCTATCAGAGAATTTAATTTCCAGGGACGCTACAGAGGGGTTTTCCCGATTAAGGTAAATCAGCTGCGCGAGGTTGTTGAGGAAATTCTTGATGCCGGCAAACCATATAATTTTGGTCTTGAAGTGGGAAGCAAGCCTGAATTATTCGCAGCTCTGGCGCTTCAAAGTCATATTGGCGATCTAATCATCTGCAATGGATACAAAGATGCCGGTTTTATTAAAATGGCGCTTCTCGGAAATAAACTCGGTAAGACAATAATCATCGTGGTAGAAAAACTTGAGGAATTGAATACGGTAATTACCCTGTCAAAACAGTTAAATATTGAGCCAATAATCGGGATAAGAACAAGGCTGATGGCAAAAGGGGCCGGCAAGTGGTCTGACAGCGCCGGTGAAAACGCAAAATTTGGATTAAGCACAACAGAATTGCTTGAAGCGGTACAAACGTTAAAAGACGAAAAACTTGATCATTGTCTTAAGTTGCTGCATTTCCATATCGGTTCGCAAGTTCCAGATATTTTGACGATAAAAAGAGCGGTGCAAGAAGCAACCAGATTCTATGCTAAGTTGTACAAATTAGGGTTCAAACTCCAATATCTTGATGTCGGAGGCGGATTAGGCGTGGATTATGATGGAAGCCGATCAGCGTTTGACAGTTCAACAAACTATACACTTCAGGAATACACAAACGACATTGTTTATTACATAGCCGATATATGTAATACGGAAAATGTTCCGCACCCTGATATCATTAGCGAAAGCGGCAGGGCGATTGTTGCGTATCATAGCGTTCTTGTAGTTGAGGTGTTTGGAGCAATAGAAAAAGTCAAAGAACGGCGTTTATTCAATTATAGTGAGAACGAACACCCGATGGTTAAAGAATTGCTTGAAATAAAGAAAAATTTGCCAAAATTAAACAAACTTGAAGCGTATCACGACGCCCTTGAAAGAAAAGAAGATGCCCAGAATATGTTTGTTCTCGGACTGTTGAATATGGAGGACAAGGCAAAGATTGAACAATTATTCTGGGAGATTTGCAATGAAGTAGCCGCTGCATTTCGCGGAAAAGGATATGTGCCTGAAGAAATCCGCGACCTTGAACAGAGCCTTGGAGACCAGTATCTTTGCAATTTTTCTGTTTTCCAATCTCTTCTTGATAACTGGGCGTTAGGTCAATTATTCCCTATAATGCCAATCAGCAGGCTTAATGAGAAACCGACGCGGAAAGCAACGTTGGTAGATATCACGTGCGATTCTGATGGACAGGTCAATAAATTCATAGATTTATACGACGTTCGCGATACATTGCCAGTGCATAAACTGGTTTATAATGAAAATGGGGAACAAGAGCCTTATTATTTAGGTATTTTTCTGATGGGGGCATATCAGGATATTATGGGAGATTTGCATAATCTGTTCGGGAGAGTGAATGAAGTCCACGTATTTTTAGACCCGGACGAACCCGCAGGCTATTATATTGAAGAGATTATAGAAGGCACAACTATCGTGCAGGCATTAACGTCGGTTCAATATGATGAAAATGAACTCAAACGACAGATGAAAGCGCAGGTAGACGAGGCGATTAAATCCGACAGAATGAAACCGTCAGAGGCTATGCGGTTGCTTGACGATTATGAACGCGGACTACGAGAATATACATATTTGACCGTTCGTGAATAGCAACAATTAAAATGGATGACCGTTCGTTAGAATTCACACGCTCTTTAAGCCGTCTCATTCGCGGTCTATCTATGCTATTTTGGGGATTGCCTGTAACGCTTATAATATGTGTAAAAACAGCCGTTAAGGACAGATTTGAATTACAACCACTGGATTTTTTTACGCCAGTAATAACCTCAGCAGTCCTCCTGTTTGCAGTCTTTTTTATCGGATATTTTAAAAAGTCCGAAAGGCAATGGGCTTCGCTGATAGACAGGGCAAAATTCTTTGGAATTATTAATCTATCGTTATCTCCGTTTATTTACTGGAGATTGAAGGTGCCAGAAATTACCGCCTTTTCGGTCGCGGTCTGGTTATTCTTTGTTTCAAATGTTCTATTTTTATTAATACTGAATAAGATAATCCAGCAATTAACTCTGATGCTGCCCAATAAAACATTGAGACTGGATGCGAAAAATTATGGAGACTTAAACCAGTATCTATTGTCGCTTTTATTAATTATTTTATTCTTAGGATATGCAGGAAACTTTTTCAAAGATTTACCTGAATCGCTAAGCCAATTTTTATTTACAATGTCGCGATTTTATCAATGGATAATGACCGTTATTATCGTAATACCGATTGCTATGACTATGGCGTTGATCTGGAAAACAAGAGAGATAATCCTTGCCGACGTTTTTAATGAAGCCTGTAAAGATGGCAAATCAGACAATCTTTAATTTTATTCCTATGCCGTTCTAAAAATTATTAGATTGCATTTATCCTTTTCGCTAACATTTTAGATTATGGAATTCAACGGACTGCTTATTAACAAGTATATCTGGCATTGTGTTGTTTTAATAACAGCAAGTATCTTGTTTTCATTTTCTCAAAACGGAGAAGAACCGCAAAATCACTATACAACAGTCGCAATCAGAGATGACGGAACATTTGTTTTTAGAAACGAATCCGATCTTGGCGGCAAAATACTGTATCAATTCGGGATGCCGCAAAGCGCGGCAAAGAAAAAATGGATAGCAGAAGACAAAACCTACAATCTTGAATGGGAACAAGGCGGTATAAAATATACAATGAGTGTTTTTCCGGTAATCAGTCCATTTAGCACAAACTTGAATTACGCCATGCTATTTGTGCGACTGCACGGCGAAAACACCGACTCTGAATACAGAGAAGCAAAGGCTGGTTTTGCCGTTAAGACAAATGAGATGGATGCAAAATTTAATCTGAAAGAAGGGTTTGTATTTTTAAGTGATAAAATCAGCGCATTTATTGATATACCTGCTGGATGTGTCGTTGAGGAAAATGGCGGGGGGCTAAAATTTTCAGGTAATATGCCTCCCGGGACAACCGGCGCGATGGTCTTCAAAATACCGATAAAACCATTAGATAGAGATATAGAGACAAAATGGTTTGTTGACCTTGAATATGCAGATGCACTGGAAAAATTTAAGAAGATAGACCAATCATCAAATGCAGTTTATAAGGCGCTTTATAACTCAATAAAGTGGTACAGCAAATGAACGTCAAACCGTTGGTTCAAATCTAATCCTTTAACGCGAATTTATTAAAAATGCAGGTGTCCAGAATTTAAATTTATATTTGAAAAACATAATTTTTGAAGGATATTAAAAGCAATCCGCTTGAGCATAAAAGGTTATTAACCGTCCTTTATGAACAAATTTATTATAATGGGAAAGAACGGGGCAGGGAAGGGGACTCAGGCTTCACTGCTCTGCAGAAATTATGATTTAGTTCATATATCTGTTGGTGACATTTTGCGGTGGAATATTCAAAACCATACGAAAATTGCGGCAAAAATAATTAAGCATATTAAAGCGGGACAGCTTGTGCCAGATGACATTGTTCTTGAAGTAGTTAAAAAACGGCTTGAAGAACATAATTGGAATTACGGTTTCGTTCTAGACGGTTTTCCAAGGACTCTAAATCAGGCAGAATTTTTTTCAGAATCTTACGATATTGACGCCGTTATTCATATTCAAGTTCCAGACGAAATCGCAATAAAAAGGGCTTTGAGCCGCCGCATCTGTGAACAATGCAAGCTTGACTACAATTTAATTTATCACAGACCACAAAATCCTGATTATTGCGATGTCTGCGGAGGCAGGCTTCTGCCGAGACCCGACGATACACCAGATGCTATCCGCGAGCAGGTATATGAATATAATTCCAAGACCATTCCGATCATTGATTATTTCAGGCAAAAAGAGATAGTCATAACCATAAACGGCGATAAGCCCATTGAACAGGTGCATTCGGAGATTAAGCGAGAATTGATAAAAGCAGATGTATTAAGAATGTCTGACTGGGGAGGTTATAAGTAATTAGGCTCTTCTTTATCATTTACATAAGTAACCTTCAGCCCTTCATACAAATTTTGAGGTATATCTGTTATGAAACGCGAGGGTTGTAACATTGGGAGATATCTTGGTCCAAATCTTTTCCTTTGTTGCGGATAGCAAATATAAAGCAGATTTTTTGCGCGAGTGATCGCCACATAAAAAAGTCGTCTCTCCTCTTCTTCACCCTCAATGGTTAATGACGATCTGTCATTTGGGAAAAAACCGTCGCACATCATAATGATAAAAACGACCTCAAATTCCAACCCTTTAGCCTGGTGAATTGTAGAAAGTCTGAGGCAATTTTGATTTTTCTTCGCTTGCCGTGTCTCTTCCGCCTCAAGATTTGTTAGCAGTGATAGGCTAACTAAGAACTCATCAACGGTTGAATATCCACTGGCAAACGCAGCCAGTTGTTCTATATCTTCCATCCTTATTTTTGCATTCTCATAATTTTCTGCAAGGTACTCTTTATAAAAGGAGTCTGATATCAATAAAATTAATCTATCGGGTTTATCGCAATATTGCGGGGATTCAAGAGATATAAATAAGTTGATTAATTTTGACCAGTATTCCACCGTTTTGGAGGGAATGGCGCAGTTTTTAAGCGCATCTGAAATTTTTATCTTTACCGGCTTTTCTTCTGATGAATCTGATTGCAATGGAGTATAATCGGTTGACTGTACTAAAACAGCTTTTTGCTTTGACGACTGCTTTGATAGCAATCCTTTGTACTGTTCATATAGATTTTGAGCCCCTTTTTTACCGATCCCCGGCAGCATTTCAACAATCCTCCGAAAACTCAATTCATCATACGGATTGGACAGAAGCCTGATAAAAGCCGCAACGTCTTTGATATGCGCTTGCTCGTAAAACCTTATTCCGCTTAGAATTTCATACGGTATTTTTTGTTTTGCCAGTTCAAGTTGGAGTTCGGGGGTGTGAAAATGCGAGCGATACAACACCGCAATGTCTGAATAATTTATCCCTTTCTCTGTCAGCCTCGTAACCTCGTTACAAATGAATTTTGCCTGATCTTCCACTGAGTCAAAAACGATTATAAGCGGTTTAACACCATGCTCTCTAACTGGTGCCAACCGTTTTTGGAATTGAAATTTGTTCTTTGAAATAACCGCATTCGCAAACTCAAGAATTTCTGGAGTGCTGCGGTAGTTGTATTCTATTTTGAAAATTTTTGCGTCTGGATATCTATTCGGGAACTCTAATATATTTTGAAAATTCGCCCCGCGCCAGCTGTATATGCTTTGCGAATCATCGCCAACAACCATCAAATTTCTCCGCAATGCAGCGAGCAAATCAATTATTTGCGCCTGAAGTTTGTTTGTGTCTTGATACTCATCAACAAGGATATATTCAAATTTTTTCTGGTAATATTCCAATACATCCTGCTCATTCTTTAACAACACAAACCAGAGATACAAAAGGTCGTCAAAATCCATCACATTGTTTTCTTTTTTACGCTTTATATATGTTTTATATAGTTCAACAATTTTGTCAGTATGCTGAGCGAGTTCAGAAAACTCTTCTTCAATAAGAGCGGGTATATTAATTTCAGTATTAATTGATTTTGAGAATATTTCTGACAGAACCGACGGTTTTGGAAATTTTTCTAATTTTTTTTCATCAATACAATGCTTTATAAGGGTTTCAGATTCATCGCGGTCAAGGATTGTAAAATCATTTTTAAATCCGAGTTTGCTGGCAAATCTTTTTAATATCCTTGCCCCTACAGCGTGGAAAGTTCCGCCCCATAAACCGCTTAATTCGGTTTTTACTAGGCTGTTTGCCCTTGACATCATTTCTTGAGCCGCCTTGTTGGTAAAAGTGAGCAATAGCAGATTATCAGGCGGGACGCCATTTTCAACAAGATAGGCAACACGATATGTCAGTGTCCGGGTCTTACCCGAGCCTGCGCCGGCAATAACTAATGAAGGTCCTTCGCCACAGGTTACAGCCGCATATTGTTGTTCATTCAGAGCTCTTGAGTAATCAATCTTACGCGCACCTGTATCCCGCAACCTTGTAACTTTATATCTATCTCTATTGTCTTTATCCGATGACATTCAATTAATTAACCCGTAATTTCTAAAATTCACTGACCTTTAATATATTCTATTTGCTTTTTTAGTCCTTTTGAAATTAAATTTTAACAGATTAATGATTGTAAGTAATGGCGTTTAAGATGAGATTAGAATTCTGGAAAATGAACGGGGCTGGCAACGATTTCATTATGATAGATAATCGCAGCCAGAATATCAAATTAGCCCCGAACCAAATTGTTAAATTGTGCCATCGCCAGAAGGGGATCGGCGCTGATGGCATAATTTTGCTTATCCCTTGCAAGAGCGGAAAAGCGGACTGGGCGTGGGAATTTTACAATAGCGACGGCAGTTGCGCGGAGATGTGCGGGAATGGGGCGCGATGTTTTGCGAAGTACATTCAAAAATTGACAGGTGTTAATAACAAAGTTTCATTTGAAACTGGCGCTGGAATCATAACGGCGTATTATAAAGGCGATAATGTCTCCATTAATATGACAGAGCCAAAAGATTTGAAATTAAACATAAATTTACCGCTCAAAAATGGCTCACAAACCGCTCATTTTATAAATACTGGGGTTCCTCATACTGTGGTATTTTCTGACATTCTGGAAAATCTGGATGTCAAATCGCTAGGGGCAGAAATCAGACATCATAAACTTTTCGCGCCGAAAGGGACGAATGCGAATTTCGTTCAAATTACAGGAGATTCTGCCATTCGCGTCCGCACGTATGAACGCGGCGTTGAAAACGAAACATTGGCGTGCGGAACCGGAATAACCGCCTCTGCGCTAATATCTTCAATTCTGTATAACTTTAAGCCCCCCATTAAAGTGCTTGTTCAAAGTGGAGACAGATTAGAAGTTAGTTTTGAAAAAGCAAATGACGGATTTAAAAATGTGGTTTTGACAGGACCGGCAGAGTTCGTTTTTAATGGAGTCGTTGAGATTTAATTTGTTTAGATTTTAAATAATTCAAATAACATTTAAACTATGTTTAGCGGCACATATACAGCAATAGTTACTCCTTTTCAGGAGGATGGCTCATTGGATGAGCAGGCGCTGGAGAAATTGATCTATGAGCAGATTAAAGGCGGGGTTGATGGCATAGTTCCGGTTGGAACAACTGGAGAATCGCCAACCCTTTCGTATGAGGAACATATCCGTGTTATTGAACTAAGCGTTAAATTTGCAAAAGGCAAAATTAAGGTTCTTGCCGGAACTGGCGCTAATTCTACCAAAGAAGCAATTTACCTGACCAAAGAAGCTGAAAAGGTAGGGGCTGATGGTTCATTACAAGTCTCACCGTATTACAACAAGCCGACACAGGAAGGGCTTTATCAGCACTTCAAATCCATCGCAGAATCAACACGCTTACCTATTGTTCTTTATAATATTCCAGGCAGATGTGGCGTTGAAATAGCTGTTGATACTGTAGAAAGGCTTGCAAAACAGTGTAAGAACATCGTTGGTATTAAAGAAGCCTCTGGCTCTTGCGATAGGGTTAGCCAACTTCGCATCAGGCTGGGAAATAAATTTAATATCCTCAGCGGCGATGACTCGTTAACAGTGCCATTTATGTCAGTTGGGGCAGACGGGGTAATAAGTGTCGCCTCCAATATAATTCCTAAAGAAGTATCTAAAATGGTTCAGGCGTTTTTAAATGGCGATTCAAAAACAGCCATTAAAATTCACCTTAAATTCTATCCATTATTCAAAGATTTATTTATAGAAACCAATCCTATCCCTATAAAAGCGGCAATGGCTATGTGCGGCAAAATTAAGGAAGTTTATCGTCTGCCGTTAACTCAAATGAGCCAGAAAAATCGCGAAGTATTACGAAATACTATGGTTAATTGCGGCGTTTTGAAATGAGTTAAAGTTTAGAAGATTTATTGTTTATGACAAAAGTTTTATTAAATGGCTATAAAGGAAGAATGGGGCAGGCGATTTTAGACTGCGCCCGAAACTTTTCCGACATTGAAATTGTCGGAAAAGTTGACCTCGGAGACAATGCGGAAAATTATATTGAGAATTCCGATGTGGTAATTGATTTTAGTTATCACACTGCAACGCCGGCAATTGCTCAAACCTGTTCAAAATATTCAAAAGCGCTGGTAATAGGAACTACAGGACATAATGATGATGAGAAAAAAACTATCCATGAGATTTCAAAAAAGGTTCCGATTGTTTGGTCGTCTAACTATTCAACTGGTGTGAACACACTTTTCTGGCTCGTAAAAAAAGCCGCAGAAACCATCGGGGTTGACTATGATAATGAAGTAATTGAAATACATCATCGGTTAAAGAAGGATGCGCCAAGTGGAACAGCTCTTACACTTGCGGAGATACTCGCCGCTGTTCGCAATAAACAACTTTCAGAAATTGCCCGTTATGGAAGAGAGGGAATAGTTGGAGAAAGAACCCGTGACGAGATTGGAATCCATTCTGTAAGGGGAGGGGATGTTGTTGGAGACCATACCGTGCTCTTCGCAGCCCCGGGCGAGCGTCTTGAATTGACTCACAGGGCATCAAGCAGAGAAGCGTTCGCAAGCGGGGCTTTAAAAGCCGCAATCTGGATAGTTGGGAAACCACCTGGGGTTTATTCTATGATGGACGTTTTAGGATTAAAATAGTCTGTATTAGATTTTTTTGATGAGCGATTATTCCAAAATTGCATTTATCTCCATCGGTTCAAATCTCGGGAATTCAAGAGAGAATGTATTAAAAGCGATTGACATCCTCACTTCATATTCAACAAAGCGTCCTTTAATTTCATCTCTATGGAAAACTGAACCTTTAGATTGCCCGCCGGGTTCTCCAGAGTTTATAAATGCCGTTATTGGTATTTACCCACATACTGGAGAAACCCCCGAAAGTCTCCTTGAAAAACTGTTAAATTTAGAAAAAACATTTGGAAGAATGGCTAAAAAGATTTTGAATGAACCACGACCGCTTGATCTTGATTTGATTACCTTCGGTTATGAGATTAGAAATACCGACCGTATTGTGATTCCGCATCCGCGCGCCACTATTCGCGCGTTTGTCCTTGCCCCGCTAAACGAAATAGCGCCAGATTTTGTCTTCCCAAAACAGCACAAAACAGTCATTCAATTAGTACTAGATCTACCACCTCAAAAAATTGAAAAACTACAGTGATTATTTCATCAAATCCATCGTGCTAAGCACGGCTTTTATTTTGGGAACTTCATGGGTTCTAAAAAGGTCTGTCTTCCCTAACATTGCGAGCACAGCAAAAAATGGTTCTGCAGACCGTACCTCTTCGCAAAAATATTCAAATGCATGCGGCAATGCGTGGCAAATTGGATAACCTAATTTTCTTAAACGAAATGTGTTTAAAAAAGTCTCCATCTGGTAGCGAATCCTTAAAGAACTATCTTGCAGGTTCTTGTAATAAAACCCAAGACCCGGGTCTATGAATATTTTATTTACCCCAGACTTTAGCGCCCTCTCAATCTCTTTTGAGAAATACTCAGCCATTTTATCAATAGGGTCCTTGCTAAAATCGTAATCCCCAACTTCACGAACATTTTTCCCCTCAACATAACAGATGATTACACCTGCATTAAAATCCGATATAACGCGATAAATCTCTTCGGTTTGATATGTGCCGGTAAGATTAATTAAATTTGCTCCGGCATTTAGACATTCACATATAACCTCGTAACTATAGGACTCAACGGAAACGGGGATGTTAAGCGAGCGCAATTCTTTTATTACCGGCAGCAACTTACTTTTTTGCAATGATTCCTCAACCCTCGCTGCGGATAAAATTGTTGATTCAGCGCCAATGTCAACTATGTTAGCGCCCTGATCAATGAGAATCTTGCCGCGTTGAACAGCCTTTTCAACGGACAAACAAACACTCTCGCGGTACCAGGAATCCGCCGAAAGGTTTATTACCCCCATAACCGCGGGTTTTGTATTGAAACTTAAAAACTTCCCTCCAATATCAAATTCTGCAACTCTGAAATTATAGGCTTCACGGTGGGCGACTAATAATCTGTCTAAAAGTTCAAGGTTCAGCATTTAAAGTCTCTCAACTGGCATATTTTATGGTACGCCCGGCGCGATTCGAACGCGCGACCCTCTGCTTAGAAGGCAGATGCTCTATCCAGCTGAGCTACGGGCGCCCTCAAATCTTCTCTTTTATAGATTGACATTAATTTATTATTTTCGCAAGCAGAAATTATTTTTACAAAATGAAACAAGGGTATAATTTACATCTCATTATTTATTGAATGGTTTTTTAATAAAATTTATAATTATTGAATATGCTTGATATAAAATTGATTAGAGAAAAACCTGAATATGTAAAAGAACGCCTCTCGTCTAGAGGGATTGAAGACCTTGATAAAATAGACCAGATACTCGCTCTTGATGAAGAGCGACGAAAACTCATTTCCGAAGTTGAAAGATTAAAAGCCGAACGGAATAAAACCGCTAAAGAGATTGGCGCGTTAATTGCCCAGAAAAAAATCCAGGAAGCAGAACAGAAAAAGGCTGAATCTAAAGGACTTGGAGATAAAATTGCGGAGATTGACAAGCAGGTAAACGAAATTGAAGCAAAGCGTGACGAACTTCTACTACAAATACCAAATCTTCCACATATATCAGTCCCGATAGGCAGAGATTCCACTCAAAATGTAGTAGTTAGAGAGTGGGGAGAAAAACCGAAATTCTCTTTTGAGCCAAAATCCCATATAGATTTGTGCGAATATCTCAACCTTGTTGATTTTCAAAGAGGCGCAAAACTGACAGGAAGCGGATTTGTTCTTTATAAAAACTGGGGCGCGAAACTTGAACGAGCTTTAATCAATTTTATGCTCAACCTTCACACCTCAAAACACGGATATACTGAAGTTTCGCCTCCGTTTATAGTGGGTCGCCAGTGTATGGTAGGGGTTGGACAATTTCCAAAATTCGTAGACCAGGCTTATGCGGTTCAGGAAGGACTTGATTCGCAAACACTTGGCAAGTTGTATCTCATCCCGACTGCAGAAGCGCCGGTCGCGAATATTCACAGAGAAGAAATCCTTAAAGAAAAACAACTGCCGATTTATTACTGTGCCTATAGCCCTTGCTTCAGAGCCGAAGCAGGCGCCGCAGGTGTTGGCACTCGCGGTTTAATACGTGTTCATCAGTTTGATAAAGTTGAACTTATTAAAATTGTAAAACCAGAGTCAAGTTATGAGGAACTGGAAAAAATGCTAATTAACGCAGAAAAAGTCCTGCAGCTTCTCGGTTTGCATTATAGAGTTGTCTTATTGTGCACAGGCGATATGGGATTTGCGAGCGCTAAAACTTACGATATAGAAGTCTGGGCGCCGGGGCAGGGGATGTATCTTGAAGTTTCAAGTTGTTCAAACTGCGAGGATTTTCAAGCCCGCCGTATGAATCTGCGGTATAAATCTGAATCGGGAGAAAACCGGTTCCCGCACGTTTTAAATGGCAGCGGCACCGCGCTTGCCCGTCTGTTTGTAGCGCTGATTGAGACTTACCAACAACAAGACGGCTCAATCAAAGTTCCTGAGGTTTTACAAGATTTTCTAAAATCAGACGTAATTAAATAAATGTGGTCATAAATAAAATCAGTGATGCGTATCCTGATTGCAGTTAGCGAGTTTCATCCGTTTTCAAAAACAGGCGGACTTGCGGATATGGTGGCTGCGATGGCTAAAACGCTTGCCCGTCGCGGTCATCAAATAACTGTCGTGACTCCGTTTTACAAATGCGTTCAAGAAAAATGCGCGAACTTAAACATATCGCTTTTAACAAAAGCAGAAATCCAGCTCGGAAGTTCTATCGTTGAAGCGGAATTTTTAGAGCACTATCTAGAACAAAATCTTAAAATAGTTTTTATAAAGCAGAATCAGTTCTATTACAGAGATTCGGTCTATGTAGATTCAAATGGTTCTGATTACACGGATAATGCCGAAAGATTCATATTTTTCTCAAAGTCTGCTATTGAATTATCTCAAAAAAGCGAATTTATACCCGATATAATTCACGTTCATGACTGGCAGACTGCTTTAGTCCCGTTGTTTATAAAGCATTTTAATGATAAATATGAAAAACCTCCCAAAAGCCTCTTGACAATTCATAATCTGGCATTCCAGGGTGTTTTCCCGAAGGAAAAGTATAATTTAACTAATCTCCCGTGGGAGTATTTTAACCCTCAAGGAGTTGAATTTTACGATAACCTTAACTGCCTTAAAGCCGGAATTGTTTATTCGGATAAAATTATAACTGTTAGTCCGCGCTATGCCCGTGAAATCTTAACCCCAGAATTCGGTTGTGGTCTTGACGGGGTTCTTCGCTGGCGGAATCATTCTTTAATCGGAATTTTAAACGGCGTAGATTACGAAGAATGGAACACCGAAAATAATCCATATCTCTATGCCCATTACAACGTAAATAAAATTTCTGGTAAAAATATCTGTAAAAAGAGATTGCAGAAAGAATTTAAATTGGCTGAATCAACAGAAATTCCTCTTTTTGCAACGATTTCAAGGCTTACATCTCAAAAAGGAATGGATATCCTTTTAGATGCTTTAAAAACCGCGCTCGCAACCTACAATATGCAATTTATTTTATTAGGTCGTGGCGAGCCATATTTTGAAGCCGGATTCGCAATGCTTAATCAGAATTATCCGGATAAAGTTCGCGTATTGATCGGCTTTGATCAGGTTCTGGCGCATAAAATTGAGTCAGGCGCCGATTTTTTCATAATGCCATCAAGATTTGAACCTTGCGGGCTTAATCAAATGTATAGCCTGAAATACGGGACGATTCCGATTGTTCGTCGCACCGGCGGTCTGGATGACTCCGTGGTTGATTTTACTGACGATCCTCAAATTGCAAACGGAATTAAATTTACAGACTATTCACCAGCCGCTTTGTTAAAAGCAATTCAGAAAGCGCTTGCGATATTTCCAAATAAAAAATTATTAAAATTCTATCGGACAAACGGTATGTTGGCTGACTTCTCGTGGAATAAAGCAGCAACAGAATATGAAAAAGTTTACAAGTCATTATTGAACAATGAGTTAAATAAATAATGCATAAACGAGCGTTACGGGTATAAAATGAATTTGCTACAAGGAGTGTGTAACTGGCAAAGACAAGTCGTGCTAAAGATGTTTTGGGCAGTCCTCATTATTAAATATAACATACATTGTGCGAAATTATTAAAATGGTTAAATTTTATTTAAGTAAACAATCAGAGCCATCGCGAAGATAAAAACTGATACATAACAATTGATATCTAAATTTGTTTAAAGCAATCTAATCGTCAAATACTTTTGTGGCGTTATCAATTCTCAAATTTAACAATTTTTATTCAGTGCAACTGGAACTGAAAAAAGGCAATTTGTTTTTTTAATTTGATTTATATTTGTTAAAATGGTTTTGAATGATCACACAGTAATTTGCCTGCGTAGAACACAATTTACACCGGCATTAACACATTCGGCAGCACAGGGTAAAGAGAGAAATTAGAAACGTCGGAAAGTCCTTTTATTGGTAATATGCGGTTGGTGCTCTCAGAGGGCACAAAAAAGCAGTAATAGGCTAATGCTATTGTACTTGCGCCGTTTATTGTCATATTTCGCCTGAAAGTTATAATTTCTTGTAACACTGATGGTTTAGAAGGCTGTATTAACGAAAAAATTTTCTTTTTCTTAAATCAAAATTATTGACACTAAAAGAATTTTGTATTTAATTTTATCTGCTGCTGATGCCAGAGTAGCTCAGTGGTAGAGCAGGGGACTCATAAGCCCTTGGTCGGGGGTTCAAATCCCTCCTCTGGCACCAAAAAAAAGATTAATCTCCCCTACCCTTCTAAATAATGCTCATCAATATTTCGCAGATTATTCTTTTGATAATATCTGTCTCAAAACATAAGGCAAAATTCCGCCATTTCTGTAATATTCAACTTCAATGGCAGTATCAATTCTGCAAATGAGTGCTGTACTATCAACAGAACCGTCGCTTCTGTGAATGAGGAGAGTAATTTCCTGTCGTGGAGTTAGATTATTATTAAGCCCTATAATGTCAAACGTCTCGCTCCCATTCAATCCCAATGTTTGAGCATTGACCCCTTCTTTAAATTGCAACGGGAGAACCCCCATACCGACAAGATTTGAGCGATGAATTCTTTCAAAACTCTGCGCAACCACTGCTTTAACTCCAAGTAGATTTGTTCCTTTTGCAGCCCAATCGCGGGAACTCCCAGTGCCGTATTCACTACCAGCAAATACTATTAGTGGAATTCTATTCTTGGAATATAACATCGCAGCATCATAAATGCTTACGATTTCACCATTGGGTTGGTATCTTGTGAAACCGCCTTCAACACCGGGCACCATAAGGTTTTTAATCCTAACATTCGCAAATGTTCCGCGGGTCATCACTCTGTCATTGCCACGTCTTGAACCATAACTATTAAACTCAGTTGGTGATACGCCCTGTTCAATAAGATATTGTCCGGCAGGCGAATTTTTCTTGATTGAACCTGCAGGAGAAATGTGGTCTGTCGTTATACTGTCACCAAAAATACCGAGCGCCCGAGCGCCTTTAATTTCAGATATCTCGCCGGGTTTAAGTGAAAAATCTTTAAAGAATGGCGGCTCCTGAATGTATGTGCTTTTTTCATCCCATTGATATACTTTGCCAGTAGATGATACAATCTCATTCCAACGGCTGTTGTTGTTTATAACTTTAGAATATATCTCGCTGAAAATATCCGGTTTTAATGCGCTTGAAAGATACTGATTAATTTCGTCTCTTGAAGGCCATATATCTTTTAGGTAAACAGGTTTGCCATCATTCCCCTGCCCTATTGGTTCGTTTTTCAAATCAATGTCAATTCTTCCGGCGAGCGCAAATGCGACAACCATCGGCGGAGACATAAGGAAATTTGCCTTAACATTCGGATGGATTCTTGCCTCAAAATTTCTATTTCCCGATAAAACGCTTGCTGTAACAAGGTCGTTTTTTACGATTGCATCCTCAATTTCACTCTTTAATGGTCCGCTGTTTCCAATGCAAGTGGCGCAACCGTATGCCGCAGTATAAAAACCGAGATTATTCAGATATGATTGCAACCCGCTTTGTTCAAGATAACGGGTAACGGCACGGGAGCCTGGGGCAAGTGAGGTTTTAACATACGCAGGGGTTTTTAATCCCTTTTCAACTGCTTTTTTCGCTACAAGTCCCGCGGCTATCATAAGGGCTGGATTTGAAGTGTTGGTGCAGCTTGTAATTGATGCAATAACAACAGAACCGTTGCCAATATTAACCTCTTTAGTCTCCCCTGCCCCGCTGTTCAATTTGACAATTACACTTTTCTTTATTTCATCAACATTTTTACCGTAGCCATTCTCATTAATCGGCTTTGATAAAATTTCAGAAAATGCAGATTTTAACTGGTCAATATTAATTCTATCCTGCGGTCTTTTTGGTCCTGCTACACTCGGCGTGATCTTCGAAAGGTCAAGTTCAATAATTTGTGAGTAATCAATTTCACCGGCTTGCGGCATACCAAACATACATTGCGCCCTGTAATAGGATTCATATAACCGACAATGATCTTCTGGACGCCCGGTCATTTTAAGGAATTTTACACATTCTTCGTCAATTGGGAAAAATCCCATTGTCGCGCCATATTCTGGCGCCATATTGGCAATTACCGCTCTATCAACTACAGGCAATTTAGCCGCGCTTGGACCGAAAAACTCTACAAATTTTCCAACCACCTTTGCTTTTCTAAGGACCTGAGTAACTGTCAACGCAATGTCTGTCGCCGTGGTGCCTTCTGGCAGTTCACCATACATATAAACTCCAACAACATCAGGAGTAAGAAAATAGACCGGTTGCCCTAACATCCCTGCTTCCGCCTCAATTCCGCCAACTCCCCAGCCAACAATTCCAAGCCCATTTATCATAGTTGTATGGGAATCAGTCCCAACAAGAGTGTCTGGAAAGATAATGCCTTTCTTATCTTTTATTATCCCTTTTGCCAGATATTCTAAGTTGACCTGATGAATAATTCCGGTACCCGGTGGAATAACTTTGAAAGAATTAAAAGCCTGCATTCCCCATTTTAAAAACTGGTATCTTTCTCGATTCCGTTTAAATTCCAGTTCCATATTTTTTTCAAGCGCATCGGGACTACCAGAATGATCAATTTGCACAGAATGATCAATTACAAGATCAACCGGCACCAGCGGTTCCACAATCCCCGGGTCTTTCCCAAAACTCACAACAGCAGAGCGCATAGCCGCAAGATCAACTAAAAGCGGAACCCCAGTAAAGTCCTGAAGCAAAATTCTTGATACTACAAACGGAATTTCTCGTGTCCTTTCTCCATTAGGTTGCCAGTTGGCGAGGTCTCTCACATTGTCAAGAGTGACTCTCTTGCCGTCTACATTCCGCAATAAAGATTCAAGAACAATTCTTAAAGAAATAGGCAGTCTTGAAATCTTACCGTATCCTGACTCTTCAAGGGCAGGGAGCGAAAAGAATGAATATTCTTGACCCTCAACGGTCTTCAATTCTCTAAGAAAATTAATTGATGTTTCCATATAATTAAATATTAAAAGTTTTAATGATACTTATCAAAAATATTCCACCAATCAAAATGAAATATCGCCCGTTTAATGTCAAGATTTCAATATTAACAACCAGCATAAAATGAGAAATTTTTAATAAAGGTTAATGATTTGTTTTTTACTTAAAAGTTTGTTGTGAGGATATATAAGAACTTTTAATAACATATATACAATAAATAATATATTATAATTATATATATTTTTATATTGTATTTTTTAAAACTTAGCATATTTTGTATGTATGCAGGCAATAACTGTAAATAGTAATGAAAAAAAGCCTGATGATTCTAAGGCAATGACACGCATTGATAATCTTTCATTAATTATTCCGGATAAAAATCTCTCAACCGCGCCTGCGCAATCAGAAGCATCCCAGAAGGAAACGGATATAAATAAAGTTTACGATAAAGATAAAAATCTGATAGAAATCTTAACCAATTCTCAGATATATCAAGATTTCAGCAAAGCATTTAACGAGGCTTTTGGCATGCCCCTTGTTCTTCGTCCTGTAGAGTTATGGCGCTTGCCATTTCATGGAAAGAAAAATGAGAATAAATTTTGCGCCGTTATTGCAAAAAAGAGTTCAACCTGCAGTATATGTTTGCAGGTGCAGAAGAAACTCGCAGATGAATCAATAGAATCTCCAAAGACAATTAAATGCCCATTTGGATTGTGCGATGCTGCAGTTCCGGTAAAGATCGGCGATAGATTGCTTGGTTTCATTCAGACTGGACAGATATTTCTAAAAACTCCGACAGAAAAACAGTTTGACAATATTATAAAAATTTTGCGCAGCAACAATTATTCATTTGATGAAAAGGAATTGCGAAAGATTTATTTTTCAACCGTTGTTGTATCAGCATCGCGGTTTGATTCAATAATCACAATTTTAAATATTTTTGGCAAGCAGCTAACACTGATGAGCAATCAACTTGCAATGATGCAGAGGAATACTGAACCGAGTATAATCAAAAGAGCAAAAGAATTCATCACCCAGCACCAGACGGAAGATTTTTCTCTTGAAGATGTTGCAAAAGCCGTCAACGCAAGTCCGTACTATTTCTGCAAGATATTCAAAAAATATACTGGCATTAACTTTACTGATTACGTATCAAGAATACGGATTGAACGGGCAAAAAATTTATTGATGAACCCGAACATAAGAATTTGCGAAATTGCCTTTGAGGTTGGTTTTCAATCTTTGACGCATTTTAATAGAGTGTTTAAAAGAACCACAGGATTGTCTCCATCTGAATATCGTTCTCGTTTGCCGCTAATCTGAAACGTTTAATTGTTGAATTACCGGGGTGATTCTTTTCCAGTGTGTTCCTTTCCAGAACAACGTATTACACCTTGAGCAGAGATAATATTCATTGATCCATTTCAAAGTCTTTGGGGGAATTCTGTCAATGACCCGTTCCTTATCTACGCCTCTCAATTCCCCTCCACATTTCATACATCTTGGCTCCAATATTTTTAAACTCAAAAAATCAAATACTATACGGAGTTGTTCAATCGGTTTTATTGTGGGCGGCAGCCATAATGCCCTTATTGTGCCGTCCTTCAATATTCTTCGCTCAAAAAGCATAGTGTCTGTTGTGAGAAGAATTGATGGAGCGTCTTGATTGATTGCAATTGAAATTAGTTCGTCATCATTTACAGCATCAACCCATATCGCCTCATATCCTGTAACGCGCAACCATCTTGAAAGCCCGCCCAAGCCTGCGTCGCATACGAATTTTAGATTTTCAAACGAATTGACAGAATGATGTGAATCTTCCCCTGTTTGACGAACTTTTTGAATCACCTTTACTGAATTGCGTAGTTTGAAATGTTGATCAAGGAGCGCTCGCGTATCAATGCCAATCTGATCGAAACTTTTATTTTCAACAGAATTCCAGATCAATTGCAACGCCTTGTCAATACGCCTCGCATTCAGAAGTTTTAATGAATCTAAAAACCAATTTTCAAAAACTTTTTCAATTTTTCCTATTTTGTTCATTTTTTGAAACGTATTGCAATTAAAGCCATATAACGACGCAAGCAGGTTTTCAACTAATATAATGCAACACTGATTATCCTGCATATTGAAAAATTGACAATTCGTGCAATAGTTTATCTGAAAATGTTGATTAGGTTGAAATAATGGTAGAATGAAAAAAACTGTTAGGAAGTTATTGAAATTCGGGAGCATAGACCTGGTTCACCCGATAAAGACGCTCACGCCGAGCAATCATTTTAAGCCGACTTTGTTTTTTTATGAACTTGTATTTAAACCGTTGTTTAAACAGCGTTCTGGAACTCACAAAATACCACATTTTAAGAAATTAAAAACTGGCGAGGTTGCAATAACGTGGATTGGCCACTCATCCTTTTTAATTCAATTCAATGATCTAAGCATTTTAATTGACCCAAATTTTGCTAACTGGCTGTTTTTGTTAAAACGACTAAAATTGACCGGGATAAGATTAAAAGATTTGCCTCCTTTGGACGTAATACTTATAACCCATTGTCATCACGACCATTTCCACAAACCAACGTTAAGGCGACTGCCCTCGCCTAAATTTGGCATTATGCCCTGGGGCACGATAAAATTGACGCGCGGACTTGGATTTAAACGCGTTGTTGAACTTGAATGGTGGGAAACTTTGAAACACAATGGATGGCAAATATCCTTAACACCAGCAAAACACTGGGGGGCGCGCTTCATCCACGATTCACATAGAGGTTATGGCGGCTTTATAATTGAACATCAAGGAAGAGTGATTTTTCACGCCGGTGATACAGCCTATTTTGACGGATTTAAAGAGATATATCAACGCTACAAACCGCAAATTGCTATGCTCCCGATAGGGGCATCTTATCCAGAATCTTTCAGACACGTTCATATGTCTCCAGAAGACGCCGTGCGGGCATTTTACGATTTACGATCAGAAATTTTTATACCGATGCATTACGGACATTTTAAACTCGCTTTTGAAGACCTTGACGCCCCATCCAAAAGGCTAAAAGAAATCGCAACAAAACACGGAATCGGAACAAAAGTATTTTTCCTTGAGGAGGGCGTCCCGAAAATATTTTGAGGTTCTTTTTTGTATTTTGTAGGTCTATTGATTATTACCGAACTGATCTATGAATTTTATCATAGCCCGCAGGTCGTGATAATTTGCCTTCCAGTTGTGAGCCTTTGAAGTACTTTTTGGCTTTCCATCTTCGGTTACAGTGTCAAGCCATATCCCATCCGAGGGATTGATCTGATACTTTTCTAAAAAATCTATCAGCTTTAACAGCGCATCCTCATATTGCTTATTATTTTTATCGTGGGATAATGCATCGGTCAATGCGGCAAGCATTTCTGATTGAACCCACCAGATTTTATCTCTGTTTTTTGCCGGTTTGTCGTCTTCTCCTAAATAGTACAATCCTCCCCTTTCAAAATCGTACCCATATTTAAGAGAATGTTTAATATGGGCTTCAAAGTGAGACCAAGAAGGGCGCTTGCCCAAAACGGTTTCGGCTCTAATCATTAACCAGGCAAATTCAACATTATGCCCGTATGATAGCCCCTGGCTTTTCGGGTCATTTACAATTTTCCAATCCAGTTCTCTATGAAAGCAAGATAGGCCTGGTTTTTTTGGATAGAAATATTTCATATTTATTTTTACAGCTTCTTCTAACGCCTTTTTAACTTCTCTGTCCTTCGTTTCGGCATAGAGTTCTGTAAGGGCTTCCATCCAGTGCAGATGTGTATTTGCGCTCTTGTAGCCAGGTATTTCCACATCGGCACCCGGTTCTGGTTTCATTATCGGTTTCCAATCTTTGGTAAAATGCTCAAACCAGCCGCCATTTTTATTGTCGTGCCCATATTTTTGAATAGAGTGAAACAGATCAAGGGCCTTTTTTAGCGCCTCGCTTTCGTGACTTGCCCTATAATATTCAACAAACGCATAAATAACAAACGCTTCTCCATACAAAATTTTTTTATTATTAATCACATTCCCCGTAAGGTCAGTTTTCCAAAAATAACCGCCATTCTCTCTATCGTAAAAATAAGAATTCAGAAACTTGTATCCATATTCAGCGGCTTCAAGATAATTTCGCTGTGGTGTTGAATAGCCTTTTATATGCGCCAGAGAAAATCCCCAAACCATCCTGCTTTGAGTTACGAGTTGCTTTTCGTTATTTGGCTTTCTGCCTTTCAAGTCATCCGACAAATAATAGCCTCCGTTAACTCTGTCTACAGCAGTGTCATACCAATAGGGTAAAACTTTTTCTGACAGTTGAGATTTGAACTCAGATGCTCTGGAAGTTAAGTCCGCTGCTATTACCGGATAAGAGAAGCACAATACGGAACAAACCAATATTATATTTATTGATTTAATTGCCATAACTTAGTTATTCACTTATTACTCTATAATATCTACTCTGATTTGTCATTGGGATAATAATGGTAGTTATATTTGAATTAGGACTAATAAATTGCCAGTTATTCCACTCTGGTTCATTTAAATCGTTTTTATATTGGACTTTATATAGTTGTTGAGTGAATGAATTCCATTTTAATGTGATTGTTTTTAACCTTAAATCCTTTTGAACATCAAGATCTATTGGAGGTATAACATTAACAGTAAATAATACATTGATTATATTTGCCCCTGGTCTCTGATCGCAAACCTTGATAGAAAATTTAACCTGTTCAATTGGCTGATTTGTTGGAACTATCCAGATAAATATTCCACGATCATTATCTAGATAGGCATTAGCTGGAAATTGGTCGCCGGGTTGAAATCTAATTAAATTAGTTATTACATCTGAAACCCCTATGATAAGATAAACAATACCGCCTGGATTTACAGGAATTGGTTCAATTTTGCTAATACTTGCGTCAACCATATTGGGAGCACCAGGGGTGACGATATTCATAAAGACGATATTTGTGCTCCCGTCCGGGAATCGCCCCTGACTAACGTTGTCATATTGTTGCCCAAACGTCACAGAATCAATAAGATTGAGCTCCGGCGAGTATAGAGCAATTGATTCGCCATTTTTAGATAACGTAAAATTAGCGTGAATTTCGGAACTGCCGGGAATATTTTGCCAGGATTCTCCATCTGCCCAAACAATAATAAATCCTCTTGCAGGTATTATTGTCCCATTTGGAATTTTAAACTGATTATTGTTTGTAAGATTATCTGTTAAATAAAATCCCGATATGTCTACATCACTATATGACATATTATACAACTCAAACCAATCCTCAAAATCACCATCAACTTTATCCTGGATCGCAGAGATATTTGATGCCATCCATTCATTTATAAATACTTTTATCGGTGTTTTGTTTGTTTGGTTAAGCATACCTGGCGTAGGATTATCAAATATCTGCCTAATTAAGCATTGGCCGTCAGGATTGCTGCCGTAACTCATATCTGACGGAAGTCTGTCATATCTCACGAAATCTACAATTTGTATTTTCCCATCAATTAATCTGCTTAGATAAATTGTGCCTGAATTCAATGGCAGAATAAAATTTGAATGAAGTTTACCATCGGTGATATTAGTAATGCCGTCGGCATAAATAAGAATTGGTTCCATTTTTACTGCTTCTTTATTATCAGGGAATTTCCATTTTAGTAAATCAGTATAATCGTCTGATAAATAGTAGTTATTAAGTAATATGTTACTATTGCCGACATTCAATATTTCAATCCAACCGGTTCTTAACCCTAATGAGTTCGTTATTCCCGATAAGTTATGTGGTTGTATTTCATTTATAAATAACTTTGGTATCGATAAAGTCAAATCAATTACACTATTAGTTGTACCCGGAGTTGCAACAGATAATTCAGGAGTTATGGCAGAGTCAATCGCGGTCCAGTTTGCAATTCTGCTTGTATCTTCGTGCGGATTGATCAATTGCAAAGAAGGCCCCAAACCATTGGCTTGTAATGGGTATGGAGGCTGTGCTTCGTATCTCACAGAATCAATTATGTACTCCGCCCCATCATTCTTATCAGTTAATACGAGTGATATTGTTTCTCCGATGTTATTCAAATTGCCGCTATACTGCCCAATTACTGGTAAATAGTCTCCATACTTCGACTTGAATACGGTAATATCTTCAACTACAAGCAAATAGCTTAATGGTTTAATAACTGTTCCATTAGGAAAAGAATAGCCTATCCCTTTAATTTGAACGCCAGACAAGTCCACATAAATATTTGTATTCGGATTAAATAACTCAATATAATCGCCACCAGTTCCTGCCGAATTATACATTATTTCATTTATCACAACCGGTTTAGTTACTCTTAATTGCGGAAAATCATTTGTAAAGAATGTGTCCCAGAATAATATGCTGACATTTGTATCCATTCCAGATGACGGAGTAACAATTGTTGATTGATATCTTGCCCCTGGTACCAAATTTCCGAGTGAAGTAATTGCCTCAAATATTAAAATGTTTGTTCCTGGTTTTAATTTAACATAAGTATTCCAGTTTGTTTTATTTAACCATAAAATATTGTAATTTATTGAGTTGACTAAAAGTCCTGCCATAGATGTCGATCCGGATCCGCTAACGTTTATAAAATAGGCATTTGTATATAATAATGTCGGCAAGTATACTGTAAATGATATATTTGTTTGATTTGAAGAATTGTAAACGATAGTATTTCGTCTTAAATTGATCCAGTTTTTCAACTGTGGGATAGTTGTTTGCGTGATATTTTCGTTTGAGAATATTGATTCAATATTTGAAATTATACTATCCATTTTAGGTGAAATATTTAATGCAATATCATATAGATGTTGTGAATATTTTCTAATAAAACTATCAAGAGAAAGCAGATTTGATAGTCCAACGTCGTTCGTATTAAATATATAAATATTGTTATAGTCTGCTGGAATTGAATTTACTGAACCAAAAGAAGAATTATAATTTCGCTGAAGTATTTCCCATTTCTTACCATCTGGTAAGAAAAGATATGCATTAAAACTTCTCGTTCCTCCTATAAACTGCTCATTACCGATGAATTTTTGCAACGCAAAATATTTAGCCCACTGGTCAATATTTATGTAATCATTAAGAATTAAATCATAATTAATGTCATATTTGCTATCCAATAACTTGATAATTTTATAATACTCTGAAAACATCAAATCTTGTGAATAGGGATATTCTAAATTCCAGTTAACGCTGTATTCCCGTGGGTCTTGTTCTCCATAAATATTTGTACGATTATTTAAAAATGCCCAGCCATAATTCGTGAGCGTATTACCTTTATATTCAATCCACGGCTTGGCATAAAATAGATGCATAGTTGATGAATTATATGCGCCTATACAGTAATTATCGTCCGGTTCCTGCTCATCCTCCCACAAAACATTTCCTTTTATCATTCCATTTATCTTAAATCTGACTAATCTGATATTGTTGTATGGATGGTTTATATACTTTGCCAACAAATTAGCGTATAAATTACGTATTAGAGTTGCATCATCGTTAGGTAAATCACCTGGTGAGCGAAGTTTTTCAATATTATTATAACCAAGAAACTTATTGTCCTCTGGAAATCTAATAGTATAACTATTTCTATTCAGTATTGGATTACCGGACTGATCAAAATCTATCTCACCAGAATAAGAAAGAGTAGCGCCATAAATAATTCTATTGTTATAAACAAATGTTACGGGCATCTCTTTTCTGCTTAAAGGATTTATATTCGTAAATATGTTATAGTCACTTAATGTCATCCAGATACTATAATTTCCAAATATTGAGTTTGTATTTTGCGATTCCCCAAATCTAACTAAGCATTCGTACTTGTTGTCTTTATATGGATAAGTTGAACTGATTCGATTTGAAGACAAATCAGTGGCAACAATATAAAATGCCACAATTGTATTTGAGGATTGTCCAGGAATTATAGCTGTATAAATGCCGTCATTTGCATATTTATCCCCGCCAGTTCCGTTGTCAAACATTTGAACTATATTGTAATTTGTTGATGGGTCTATTCTATAATAAAGTGAGACAGAATAAATTCCATCAGGATCATTAGCATTTGCTTGAACAATTACATTATTATTTGCCTGAGGCAAAGAGGGATAATGGGCAACCTTTGTTATTGATGGTCCGGTATTACCCGTATATTGAGAGTTTTTATATCCCGGAGTCCCCTGCCCCACTCCTGGATTCATTCCTATTCTAAACTCCGCATAGTTCCCTATTAATCTGATAACAAGGTTTGTATTCCCGGATAACCATCTTACCCTTGCTTTTATGTTAATCATTGCGTCTGGAGAAAAGGTGGTTGTAAAAAATCCGCTGACATTATTATCTAATATATCTCCTCTACCCTCTGAAATTAAATGTAAACACTTTGTCCCTTGATACCCGTCGTTGCTTAAATAGGATTTTGAATGATTGCCGCTTATTTTCCAACCATTGAGACCTGTTTCAAAATATGAGTTGCTCATTACGTTAACATTATACGGCAAAATGAACACTTCTAAATCATCAATTAAACATTCTCCCACGTCTCTTAAATAGACTTGAATTCTATCAATTGGTCCCATACCTCTTTCCAGTTGAAGGGAAATAGACTCCCATTTCCAGGTGGTGTTTGTGTATGTTACGCTATCTCTCCAATTCATCGGCTCGCGCCCATTACTATGTGGGTCTATAAGTTCAAGACTACTTCCGCCTCCGCGCGACCACTTACCCCAATCGCCACCAATACCATAATTCACTTCGTCAACAGGCACAGTTACATTGTTGGTTTTATAATTACCTGTTTGGTCAATCGTAACTACGGTAAATGGCATTGCCAATTCTACTTTTTCTCCTTTATCGCTTAAACTGCCTGTATAATTTCCGACCATTTTTCCACAACACAGTGCAGCGGATTTGCCATATCTCTCTAAAAGGTTAGTCATATTTCTTGCAACAACAATATAACCATCAGGTGGTATGACAGTGTTGGTTGAGAACAGAAAATTCACGCCACCTTGAACTTGCCATCCTCCGAGGTTTATTGTATTTGTGCCGCGGTTATATAATTCAATAAATTCATCATCTGAATTGCCAGAAATAGGGGCATACATTATTTCATTTATAATCACGTCCGGACGATAATATCGGGCATTTGGACTGCCAGATGATTGGGCAGAAAGTAGAAATATCCCTTCGGCTCCATCGGGATATCTCCCCCATGACATACCAGCAGGATGCGGGGCATATTTAACCGCATCGAACACCCGTGTCCCGGCGGGATTGAACAGGTAGATCGTTTCTCCCATTGTCGCCGGGGAAAAACCAAGCATACTCGCTGGAAAAGAATACCTCCCGTATCCAACTATGTAGCCTGTTTTCGGGATTTTATATTTTATCTTTTTTGGATCATCAGTTATTCCATAGTTAGAGATATCTATAGGATTTCCGCTACGATTATAGATTTCTATGAATTTTTCGCTGCTTGCTGGATTTGCGCAGACCTCATTGATAACCACTGGAGAAATAGTTTCGGAACCAAAACCATCACCTCTTCCCGGAGAGCCGCCAATATAATCGCTCACGGTCCAGGCGCGATAATCATTTTCGCCATAAGAAGGTCTTGCGAGAACAAGTGAATGTCCTGTTCCGTCGGCAGCAACTGGCCAGGGCTCGTTGTTTGAAAACTTAACGCTTAACAGCACTCTCCCCGTTCTGTCTCTTAACTGAATTGTGCCGGTGCCGCTGATTGTGATAGGCTCTTGAATAATGTTTGTTACACCGGAAACAACGTTAGTTCGATAAATCGTTCCACCATAGCTTAATACATTTTCCGTTAATCCATAGACAGCCTGAATATCAGTCGCAGACCTCGCTAAAATCAAAAACTGGCGGCTACCGATAACTGTGTTTGAAGGAAAAGTATAGTCAATTATCCCGCTAATCTTGTATCCTGTTAAATCCTCCGGATACGGGTTTGAATTGTAAAATTCAATATACTCAATGATCCTATTATCAAGACGGTAACCATAGTTATACATTATTTCGCTAATAGTGATACCTGTGTTTCTGGATGAAGGACCAAGAGGCTCCGCAGGAAGATAGAATAAATCAACAGAAAACAGCGATTTAACATCAAAAAATAAAATCGCCAGAGCGTATAATATTATCAGTAAATGCCTTTTCCAGAATCCATCACTCATAAAGAGAATAATATCTTCTTCATTATCCTTGTAAAGAAAAACAGAGTTCTGAAATGAACCTGTTAAAAATTAAAATCGTTTAACTTTTAAAGCAATATCTTCATCAAACGCGGGCACCTTCAATTCAAGAATGTCTGATTTTTGAGTAATTTTCATTTTACCAATGCTTTCCCCTGTTAACGGAGAAATCCATTCAACAGTGTATGTGCCTGATTTTAAATTCAATTTCAGACTTTCAAAATCCGCTTTTTGATTTGGTTTTGATTTTCTGATATATATTGCATAAGCCTTTTGCGGTTGAACAAGCGCCCGCGCAATGATTCCCTCTGGCAATGGTTTTTTTATAACAGAATTATCAGGCTTCATTTTTATAAAATCAAAACTGTTGATAAAATCCATAAGCGCTTTATATTGCCTTCTTAAATTTGGATTTCCGCCGCCGGGTTGGTTTGCAGGATAAATGAACGTGCCATCCTCATAGCCGGCAGTGAAAGAATAATCCAGATTATTGAACAATCCACCCCCTGCGATAACAAACTCCCAGCCTTCAGCGCGATACGAAAAATCGTTCGTACCGCGAAAACCAGTCTCATTGTCTCCAATCACCCTATTTAGATGGTAATTCATTTCAACTGTATCGGGTGGATTTGCATAATGAAAATTGAATATTGAGATTGCAGGATGCGGATTTACAATTTTTGCCTTTCCATTCGCAACATTTTGCGAAATTAACTTTTTGTAACTATGGTTCTTTTGAGCATCTTCAATTACATCGGCAATATGATGCTGCCACTCCATTGTAACGCCGCCAAAATAAGGTTCATTGCAAATCTCATAATAGACATTGTCGTAACCGCGAAGTTCGTCCACAATTTTTCTTACAAAACGTTCTTGATATTTCAATAATCCCCCGTTTTTATCTAAGGTATATACGTTTGTGCGGGCAATATCTCCAATGTTGTTAATATTATTAATCCTATTGAACGGACTCAGTTTCCATTGAGATTCATCATAAAATGGACAGAAAAGATTTACTTCAACGACAATGCCTAATTTTGACGCATAGGCGATAAAGTCGTTTAGTCGTTTAAAATAATCATCATTCCATCGGTCTAAATCAAATTTGTTTCCACCCCCGGCATACCCCGGTATGTCGCTTCTCTTCCACGGTGAAATAAATCTTCCTTGATATGGCGCGAGTGTATTGCGAGCAATATTAAAGGCGCCAGACGGTTCAACATACGCGGCTCCCGTGAACATCCGTGTATTGTTCAATCTGTCCTTTGCCAGAGTCTCAAGGTACTTGCGATAATTAAAGTCCAGATTCAAAACGGCTCCATAATGCTCACCAGAGGTTATCAGAATTGTTGGCTTGCCGCGCCACAGAAAATAATGTGGATTTTCAGGGTGCAATTGTATAGGCTTTGTAGCGCAAAAAAGTGAAGTCTGGTCTGCAATGTAAAAAAGGACTACTACACCAGCTATTTTCCGTATTGAATGAGATTTCATAATTTCAATGAATATCCAAACTGCTAATCAGACGTCAATATGAAATGAAAAAGTTTTGTGATGCCGATAAGATTATAACGTTGAATCTTTCCTCTAATGGTTTGATTCAGGAATAAAAATGGAGCGAGCGAAGGGATTCGAACCCTCGACATTCACCTTGGCAAGGTGACGCTCTACCAGGCTGAGCTACGCTCGCACCAACAACAATAAATATTTATATACGGATCGGAGAATAATGCAAGAGTTTTTATGCAAAATCTTCAAAATTTTTTAATAGCGCCAAACCTCAATCCCCGTGTGCTTACAAATACTGAATTTAGTTTTAAACCCTCCATAAGGCTCGCATAAAGCAAAGCCCCAAATAAGATTACATCTGCTCTATCCGGTGGAAGTCCATTTATTTTTTTTCTTTCTTGCAAAGGAAGGCTCCAAAGATTGTCGCAGATTTTTTTTATATCGCCGAATTTAATTTCAAGGTTTTCGAGTCTTTCTCTGTTGAACTCATTATCTCCGAGCAAAATTCTTCCTAATATTGTAATTGTTCCGCCGGTCGCTATAAATTTTTCAACCCGGTGTTTGTTAAAATTGGAAAGGTTATTCAAATCATTAATAATCCCGAAGTTTAAATCGTTATAAATCCTTTCGCGGCATTTTGAGTATTCGCTTTGTTTTGGCGGATCAGATATTTTAAATTCATTCATATATCTAACTGTGCCGAACGGATAATATTTAACAAATTCAATTCTCTCTCCTATTCCATAAATAAACTCACTGCTACCGCCTCCAATGTCAGAAATCAACACACCGTTAGTTTTTTCATTTCTAAGGTGGCAAACAACACCCTCGTAAACAAATTCAGCCTCTTTCTCACCACTTATTATCTCCATTAGGAGTCCAAATTTCTCTTTTACCATTTTTACCAGTTCATCTGAGTTAGCGGACTCTCTAACAGCGCTTGTTCCTATTATTCTTATCCGGGAAACGCCTAAACTCTTAGACAGTTCAACGAATTTTTGAATTGCTTCTAAGGTTTTCTCAATGGAATTTCTATTTAAAACACCGCTATTATTAAGCCCTTCGCCAAGTCTTGTCTGAATCGCTTTTTCTTCAATCGGCATAACAGATTCATCCTTCACATCAGCTATAAGGACTTTTACCGAATTTGTTCCAACATCTATTACAGAACGCCGGATGGCAGGAAAATATTGAAGGTTGTTCATAGCAGTTAAACAATTTCAGGGCTGAGAAATATTAACGGAATTTTTTGCCAGCACCGCTGCCCCTATAATGCCTGCATTATCGCCGAGAGTTGATGTCTCAATTTTGACATTTTTCAGAGTTCCAGGAAAAGCATAATCTTTTATAGTTCTCAATATATCAGGCATCATAAATTTTTCTAAAGCCTCAATCACTCCGCCGCCAAGTACGAGCACCTCGGGGCTAAAAATATTAATCAAATTACTCATTGCAACACCGATATAAAAAGCGGCTTCTCTTACAACCTTGATCACCAGTTCGTCTCCTCTTTTAGCCGCCTTGCGAAGTGTGCCGCTCTTGATATCATCAATCTCATCACTGGCAATCTCAGTCAAAATAGTTGTTTCTCCTTTATCTATTGCCTGACGAATTTTTTTAACAATGGCAGAACGACTCGCAAACGCTTCAAGACATCCCTTATTGCCACAACCACATTTTGGTCCGTCTATATCAATAACAATATGACCCACTTCTCCTGCCGTTTTATTAAAACCTGAATACAACTCTCCATTAATTATAATTCCAGCGCCGATGCCAGTTCCTATAAAAACTCCAATCAATACTGAGGGTTTTCTATCAAATTCAACTTCATAAACCCCAAGCGTGTTTACATTGCAGTCATTATCTAAAAAGACCGGGACATTCAGTACTTTTTCAAGTTCTTTTTTTAATGGAACATTTTGCCATCCGAGATTTGGGGCAAAAATAACCTCGCCATTGGATGTATCTACTGCTCCTGGGGCTCCAATTCCGACAGCTTTTATATTGCTTATATTTAAGTCGCATTCATCAACCGCCTCAAGTATGCACCGTACAATACGCGCAACCACAGCATCAGTTCCCCGGTAGGCTTTCGTGCTAATCTTTGTTGTCCCCAGACATTCAAGTTTTTGGTCAAAAACGCCAGACAATATTTTTGTTCCCCCGAAATCAACTCCTACATAGTAATCGTTTATATTAGCGCTGTTAGATTCACCCATATTATGTAGAGTTTATAGTTATTATTTTCTTACGGCTTTTCGCTTCAGCACGGCTTCTATTCTTTTTCTCAATTCGGCGTTTATTTCTTCAACGCTGCGATTTCCGTCAACAACCGTAAATTCGTATATTTCTTGCAATCTTTTAAATGAATCCTGAACCATTTTTTGGTACATCAAAAAGCTGTTAAACATATCTCTTGAAAGCCCGAGGTCCATTCCGCTTTCCCAGTAATCAAGCGAATATTTTTTTGCAAAATTTCGCTGCACCAAAACCTCAGGAGAAACATTTAGGTAAAATACAGCGTCAGGAACGATTGCGATTCCATATAAATTTCTTAACCAATCTTCATCCATTCCCCGTACCATATCTCTTGCCATCAACGTATAAATATAGCGATCGGCAAGAACAACGAACCCAGATTTTAAAGCCGGTACGATCACATTTTCCAGCTGGTCTGCAAAATCCGTAGCATAAAACAGGCTTAATGTTGTGCGGCTTAAAATATTTCCCTCTTGAGCCTTATTTAATTCTTCGCTAACGAGCGTAGAACGTTTAAGCCCAACCTGCACTGTGGCATGTCCCGAACATTCAAGCCATCCCACAAGTTTAGATATCTGAGTAGACCTACCCGATCCATCGGCGCCTTCTATCACAATCAATGTTCCGATAAGTTTCTCTGGATTTATTCCCGGCAGCCCGTAACCGTAGAACTTGTGGTGAATCGGCTTCGGCACGATTACTTTATTGGGGATTTTTTGTTCCAAATTTCTTATTTTCATCATTTTAAATCATCGCAATTTTCCGGGTTATTGTAGACTATGCTTTTATCTCGTTTGAACTCAGATAAAGGAATTTTTTCCGCAACAATTTTTCGTATCTGTTCCTGCTGAATTTCAACGCATTCATTGCCATTTATCTCAATAAAATTAAACTCCTTACTCATCGCCATATATTGCTCAAGTAGTTTACCTTGGAAAATTCTAAAACTCTCTTTTGGATTATCAGAAAATCCCATATCCATCCCAGCCTCAAAATATTTTAGTTGCGGCCTTCCATCTAAAATCCTCTGCAACGAGACCTCAAGATCGGCTTTAAAAAATAGAACGATATCGGGCAACGCGGCAAAACTATAAATTCCGCGCACCCACTCAGGACGACAACCTCTCACCACATCTCTTGCGAAGGCGGTAAAAACATATCTGTCACACAAAACTATGTAACCAGCCCTGAGCAACGGGACTAAATGCCGTTCATATCTGTCTGCAAAATCAGTTGCGTGAATGAGGCTAAAGGTGGTTGGCGTCAACAACGCCATTTTCTTGCCTTTGCTCGTAGCGGATTTTACAAGTTCTGATGAATTCCATTCACTGAAATAAACCTTTAAATTTTGTGTTTCCAGCCACCGTTTAAGAAGATATACCTGGGTGGACTTTCCGGAACCGTCAAGCCCCTCAACAGCTATCAATCTGCCTGGATATCCCAGATCACCAAAAGTTTTCATATTATACAAAATTTATTTTATCATTATCTACCAGTTTCTCAATTATAATATATTTAAAAAGGCAGATGAATATCAAAACAATATCTCTAACTCGCACAGCGATAGAAAATATTTAGTTTGAATTAAAGCAGCAAACAAGTACCAATTATATTATGGAACTGAATAAAACAGAAATCGCAGTATCAAGATTTAAAAGCGGACTCAACTGCTCGCAATCTCTGTTTTCAACCTATTCAGAAAACTTCGGAGTTCCATTTGAAATAGCCTGCAAACTAAGTTCATCGCTTGGCGGCGGAATAGGCAGACAGGCAAAAACTTGCGGCGCGCTCACAGGCGCGGCCCTAATAATTGGGCTCTATTTTGGAAGTTCAAATCCGGATAACAAAGAATCTAAGGAAAAAGTTTATAAACTTGTAAGACAGTTATTTAACGAGTTTGAATCTACTTATCATACATCCGCGTGCGAGGAATTGCTCGGAGTTGATATTAGTGACCTTGAAGGCTACAAAAAAGCCAGAGAACAGGGACTTTTTAAAACAAAATGCCCGGAATTTGTAAGGCTGTCATCAAAAATTCTGGAAAAGATAATTAAAGAAAACAGTTAACGCTTTTTAATTATAATCTTAAAATTTTTCAGTGGTCATCCTGTTAAAAGAGACTATTCACAGCCATACCGATAACGCTCAACGGACCTTGGTCCTCTAATCCATCCATTGCTTTATCAAGCTTTTGAAGCGAAGTCTTTGCATTTTTAATCAAACTGTCGTCGTTGATCAATCTGCCAACAGTCCCGGTGCCTTTGTTTACTTTAATAAGTATTTCTTTGAGGTTTGAAATCGCCTCTGAAGCATCGCTGTACAATTTCTCATCTGTAGCAAACTTTCCAATCGTACCCTGCCCCGAGTTTATCCTTTGCACGATCAAGTTTGCGTTCGTTATCAAGGAATTAACATTGTCTATGGCTATGTCGCCTTTTGCAAGCATATTGCTTGCCTGAGAGGCAGCGCCTTTAATGTCAATCGCAGTGGCTTCAAAGTTTGTAACGGTAGCCAATACCGAACTGTATAAAGCGTCGTCTGTAACAAGTTTCCCAATAGTCCCTTTGCCATTCGCGATATTCTCGGATATTGTCTGGAAATTCCCGAAAATTGCCCCTAATTTGCCACTGTTCTGCTTAATAAAATCCGTTAGCGGTCCAAGCAAGTTATCTATTCTATCGCCGCTGAAACTTTTTGTAACATTTTCAATACCCGTTGCAACATTATCCAATTTTGCCATCAAGGTGTTAATATCGGGTTGTTCATAAGTTTCAATGACAGAGTTTGGCTCCAATCTCACCCCTCGCTCTGTTCCAAAATCTATTGAAATATAGTTTTGCCCGCCAAGCACACTGGTAAATTTTATAGTAGCCTTGCTGTCGTCTTTCACAACAACATCGGAGTTCAATTTTAAAACAACCCTAACCCTCTCGTTCGTGATTGACATTGATTCAACTCTACCGATTTGCATTCCAGCCATTTTCACAGGGTCTCCCTCTCTTAACTCGTGGACATTTTTAAAATAGGCATAAAGACGGTATCCGCCCTTTAGTTTTTCCAATCCCCCAGCCATCTCAAGGATTATAATGCCAGCAATTATGGCAAGGGCAAAAAATATACCCAATCGTGTTTCCAGTGTATCTCTATCTCGCATATATCAAAAAATTATTTATTGTTGTTTATATTCAATTCAGCGCTTATAAATCTTTTTACAATCGGTTCGTTGCATTCCATTATCTTTTCGCGCGTTCCGACAAATAGCAACTTGCCTTCATATAGCATAGCAATTCTATCGGCAATTGCAAATGCAAGGTCTCTATCGTGAGTAACAACGATTGAGGTTGTATTAATCTTTTTTTTCAAATTTAAAATTTCTTCCGATATGGTTACTGATATCAACGGATCAAGTTCACTTGTTGGTTCATCGTAAAGTATGAGTTGTGGCTCCATTACGAGGGCGCGCGCTATCGCTACCCGCTTTTTCATACCGCCAGACAACTCGGATGGCATCTTTTTTTCAGTACCTTTAAGACCAACAAGTTCAAGTTTTTCAGACACAATCCGTTTAATCTCCGACGGCGACTTTAAATGATGTTCGCTTAAATATAAACCAACGTTCTCCTCAACAGTTAGCGAATTTAATAAAGCAGAGGACTGAAAAACCATCGCAACCCTGTATTTTTCCAAAATGTTTTTTTGTAAAACCGACTCATTATTAATCAAAATGTCCCCTTCATCTGGTGTTTCCAATCCTATAATGTGTTTTAATAAAACGCTTTTGCCACTTCCGCTTGGACCAATTATAACAAAAATCTCGCCTGGATTAACTTCAAATGAAACGCCTTTCAGGACTTCTGCCCCGTCAAACCGCTTTTTTAAATTAATAACTTTTACACCAACGGCGTTATTGTTTGAGATGTCATTCATTTTTCAAAATAAATTAAAAATCGGGTTATAAAATAATCAAGAATCAGGACAAGCACAATTGAATTAACAACGGATTTTGTTACCGACCGTCCGATTCCGCGCGGACCACCAATGGTTGCAAATCCTTGATGACAAGCCACCAATCCAATCACAACTGCAAATACAAAAGTTTTAACAAGCCCGTGAACAACGTCTTTTATTTCAACTACGTTTTTCAGACTGTTAAAAAATGAACGCATCGGGATTTCTATTTGAGTGTTGTAAGCCGCTACTATCGCTCCTCCGAACCAGGCAACCAGAATAGAAAAAATCACAAGCGTTGGCAGGGCAATGCTGATTGCAACTACTCTTGGTAGAACGAGAAACCTAATTGGACTTATGTTCATAGTTTTAAGAGCATCAATCTCTTGATAGACCTGCATAGACCCTATTTCAGCAGTCATAGCAGACCCGATTCGCCCTGCTATCAGTACCGCCATCATCACAGGGGCTAATTCCTTACAAATTGAAATACCAACAACGCCTCCAAGAACCCCGCCTAATCCCCTCTCTACAAGGACAGGACCTGTTTGCAATGAAACGACTCCACCAATAAAAGCAGAGAGTATACAAGCCATCAATAGACTTGCATTGCCAATCTCATACAACTGGTCAAAGATTTTTTTTCGCTCTCTCCAGATAAGCGAAAGGTCTTTGACCGTTCTCCAGAATAAAATCAGTATTTCGCCAATATTTTGGAACATAAATATTATTCAATAAATACATTACAATACCGCAAATGGTATGCAAAAAATATTCTAAATATCAAAATAATTTTATGAATGTAATTACGGAGAAGAAATTAGCCTTCCGAATTCAGGCAGTAATTGATATTTTTTTTGCCATGGCGTGTACATAAACCCGCGCACTCCTTTTGTTTTATTTGCAAGCTCAATCCATCCTTTAACATCATCCAGATTATCAGCATCGTAATAGCAAGCAATTAACATATTAAACCCTTGAGACTCAAAAAACTTCAGACTCTTTTCTCTTGGTCGCCCGCCCCAAACTGCGATGATTACATCTTTTGGTATATATTTATATGAGTCGGTAAAATCACCTTTGACAAGATAATAATCCGGACGGGCATTATGGTTAGGGTCAAACATATCCGACCAGATATAGACCTTTACATCCGGATTGTATTTTCTTAACGCTCGAACCTGACGGGTAACGCACTCGCCAAGCAACTTTGCTATGTCTTTATTTTCGCACGCCTTGCAAGTGCCGCCCATTCTGATTTCATCCATATTGAGCATTACCCGTTTTGGCTTAACATACTGCGCAAGCAATTTTGCCTCGTGGTCGTAAATATCATACAACTCCGGTTCCCCCATACAAACTGTTACCTGAGAATCGTGAATCACCATTGGATGATACCAACTAACCAGCAACCTCTGTCCGTCCTTTATTCTGCTTGAAGATGTTAATTGTAAAGTGGCAACCGGTTTGTGGTCCCATTTCCACAAACTAAATTCAGGGTCAACAAGCGGTTCATAATCCTTGCCTTCTTCATAAATAATCTTGCCGTCATCGCTTTTAACCACCACCGGCGTTCCGGGTCTTCTTAATACATTGATCGGACCTATTTCGCGAACCTCCCAATCGTCAAGCCAGAGCTTTCCGGATTTTCCTCCCCACATTCCTGCGTAAACCCGCACCTTATCATACTCCATACTATTAAATACCATTGTAATCTTCTTCCAATCTGTTGTGGTTGGAAGGTTAAATTCTCTCGGCGCAAGACTTCTATTCTGGACTAACACCTGTAAATTAAAAGCGCCAGTTGGCTGCAAGTTCTCGGTCTTTATCCATAAGTTAACGATGTAACAACGATATGGTTTAACCTTAATCTCCTGCATAATGCGTCCGTGCCCATATTGATTCGCGGTGAAATTTTCCAATCTTAAAGAAGCCTTGCCGCTATGAAAAACTTTATTATCAATGAAACTTACCACACCGGGTTGATCGTGAAAGTTGTATCCAGTGGCATTATTCTGGCGAGATTCTTCAAATCCGCCGTTTTTCATCAAATTTGATTCATCGCCCTGATAATAAGCATTTTTGCCTCTGACCTCAAACAGTGCATCCACAACCGGCAAACCTTCAGCAAGGTGTCTGTTATGAGACAATGCTCCCCCGCCATATCCAACTGAAAACACACCCGGTATGAATTCAAGATTGTTTTCTTTGCAATATTGCAGAATTTCTCCAAGTCTACGGAAGTAGTTCGTATTTTGCTTGCATAAAGTATCAAGACCGGCAGACATCATCGCTGCATTGAATCCATTCTGACTTGCAACTTTTAGGACTTTCTTAATCTCCGCCACATCATTATCTGAACCAAGCCCCCAACCGAATATCCAAACAATTCTGTCTTCATATTTTGCCGAATATGCCAGGCAACAATATGACATCAAAACTATTAATATGGCGCATATTTTGTTATTTCCATTCATAAACCCATCCTCTTGAATCTACTTTTAAAATCTTCCCGTTTAGTTCAACTTCAACCGGTTCATTGTTAAAGTTTTCAACCACATAACTTCCGTCCGAATAAAGATAAAATCCAACCTTATTCCCGGATTTAAAACTGACCTTAAAAGGTTTTAACATTTTTGTCTGTAATTCAATTACTTGTTGGCGGTTTAACTGTAACAGGGATTTCGGCGGGCCATTTACTTTTAATAAGATCACATTTGGCAAACTCAAGTCAACTTGACTGTTAATCCTTTTTGCGAGGCCATCCGTGATTAAAACGGTTTTTCCGCTTTGAATATATTTTGTTAATTTATCAACAAAACCGTTCTCCTTTAATGAATGAACAGAGAAAAAGGCTGCTGGAAAACCGTCCGGGAATTTATGACACGGAACAAGCGGCAGACCTAACATTCCGACGCAATCAAATATATACGGTTCTTCTTCAGGATGACTATTTGGCGGTTTATATGCCGCAATACCGATGGGCTTTCGTTTTCTAACCTCCGATGCGATTTTTAAAAGTTCGGGAATATTTTGTCGCAAAACCTCTATATTTCTGGGTCCGGTGCTTCCTTGCAATCCGCCGTAGCAAAACAGGAACGATTCGCGTGCCCCGGCAAGTATTGTCTGGCGAGCCTGCTCAATATAGGTTTTTTCTGTTGTCCCCAGCCAGTCATACCATCCACCGCCGCATTTTTCAGCGCCAATTCCTCCAAGCCATCTCATTATAAAATAGCCTTCATATTGAACAGTGCCGCCCCACCGTTTATCCTCGTAATCGCGCGTTTCAGTACCTACCCATATTTTATCAAACAGTTCAGTCTCTTTAACTACATCGTATCCTCTCTCGTGAAATCTATCATACCACTGGGGATATTTGATAATTATCTTGACCTTTGGATTGATTTTTCTGCTTGCGTTTATGATGTAATCTTTTGAAAGATTATACATCAATTCGCGTCTATAATCCTCCCAACTATCGCCCGAGACTGGATATTGTCTTTCTCCGATTGTAACAATTTTCGCTTTTCTTGCGGAATCACAATCAGAGCAGGCGCAATCGGTAAACCAAAAATCGTCAATCATTATTTCGTCAAATATCCCTGCGGTATATTCAAAAATAGATTTAACTCGTTTTTGCGATTCTTTATCCGTGTAACAGGAGATTACATTGCCCCAGCCAGTTGTAGGTTTCCCGATTTTTGTTGTTGTCACACAACCGCAGACTTCAAACCCCTCTTTTTTAAAAAAATCCCGCGCGTTTATTAAAGTATTCTCATCTGCCTGATAACCATCTCTGTATGATTCAATGTAAACCTTGAGAACGCCTGTTTTCCTGCACCATTGAACCGCATTCTTTAACCCTTCTTCTTTTGATAAGTAATTTTTAACATCTTGCGCCGTAAATAGTGTTGAATATTTATGGACATTTTTGTATTTGCGGGCTACTGCCATCAGGTCAGATTCTGCTGCAAAAACAGCATTTTGAAAAACAACTAAAATCAACAAAAGGGTAAAACTTGCTCTCGTTAGGTATTTCATAATGAATATCAAATAATTAGATGATTTTACATATTCTCGTATTCATTATTTATTTCCATAGATGTTTAGGGTATTTCCTCTGAAGTTGTTGTTTTATGCTCGGATAATGATTGACCCAGAATCCTTTAATGTCGCTTGTGATTTGCACCGGTCGCATATTCGGAGCAAGAATATGAATAAGAAGATCAACCCTTCCCATTACAATCTTGGGAATCTCGTCTACACCGTATAATTCTTGAATCCTTAATGAAAAATATGGCGAGCCTTCTTTTACATATATAACCTTTGGCGTCCTGCCGTTTGACAATTTTAATCTCTGAGGCGCGTACATTTCTAAAAACCGATGCTGTTCGCTGTTTAACATTTCAAAAAACAGAGGTTTGACTTCCCTATCTTTAATTTCTTTATAAGAGGTCGCATTGGAACATACTCGCCTCAAGACAGCAACCTTCTCTTTTTCACCTATTTCCTTAATTTTAAATTCAGGACAAAGACGCGCTAACAGATTGACTCTTAAAATCCATTGTTCAAGCGATTCATCCCAATCGGTCAAGTTTAAATTACCTAACATTATCTCATTTATCAATAAATCCTCCACCTTCTCGCAAGGAACTGCCGCTTTCCGTTGTTTTCTCAAACAAAGACCGCGAAAGGTAATTTCCTCTTCAGCCAATACCGCTCGCATCTGACGATCGTAATAGAATTTTGTCTGCTCTTTTTTGACTTCATTTGGATACATTTCGCTTATCCACTTTTCATCTATTGCCGTGGCTTTTGAAAGCACTACCTCTCCGCTTCCGTTGTGACTGCCTATTTCATTAATTTCGGCGGCGACAAAAAGCGGGTATTTTTGAACTACACTTGCTTTTGAAAGTTCGCCTCGCCCACCGTGTACCATTTCGCATTTTAAATTTCCCTCGTTAAGCCGTTTAGCAATACGGTCAGAAAAACCGGTCAAAACGCATTTTCTCACCACTTCATCTTCCACCTCTTTAGGCGTAGTGTTCAATCCTTCCTTTTTTGCTATATCCAGGAAATAACGAAATAATCGCTCCACGCCTTTTGCGTTATTTGAATTTATTCCAACACTCCAGCAATCTTGTGAGTCAAAGTTTTTGTTCAATGCATATTCATAAGCCATAATCATCAAGAAAAAGTCGGATGTCCCATTTCTGCCAAATTCAGATTTTCTTGCCTTGAGCATCTGACTGCCAGCAGAACGAACAAAAATATCATTTCCTTGATTTAGCGCGGCAATCATTGCGCATAGATAAACACAATCCCATTTCCCGGCTTCAATAAGCATGCGGGAATAACGGGGATGCACTGGAAAAGCGAGCATTTTTCTACCGATTTCTGTAATATCTCCTTTTTCATCAATTGCTCCGAGGTCATACAATAAGGTTTCTGCCGATTTTAATAAATATTCCTGTGGCGGTGTTAACCAGTGAAAACCTCTTAAATCTTTTATTCCGGTTGCTTTTAAAATTAGCGCTACCTCAGATAGTTCCAATCTCAGTATCTCGGGCTGCTCCTCCCGCAAGCGTTTTTGATGTTCAATCTCATCCCATAAACGGATGCATATCCCGGGCGCTGTTCTTCCAGCCCTGCCGGCTCGTTGTTCGGCAGAAGATTGACTTATCTTTTCAATGTTCAATATATTGACTCCTCTGTGCGGGTCGTATCTTGGGATTCTCGCCAGTCCGCTGTCAATAACTGCTTTTACTCCGTCAATTGTAATTGATGTTTCAGCTACGTTTGTTGAAATTACAATTTTTGGTTTTTCATATCTGGCGAGAGCCGCTTCTTGTAAATCATTTGGCAATTCGCTGTGCAGCGGAAGCAATATATAACCTTTAGCAGATTGGCTTTGCTCCAGCGCTTCTATTGTTTTTCTTATTTCATAAGCGCCTGGCATAAAAATTAATACATCTCCTTCTCCACTATCAGCGCGGTACTTAGAAAATGCTTTCGCCGCTTTTTCCCAGACAGCCAGATTCCTCTGTTCAAAATATTCTATTTTAACCGGATAAGTTCTCCCCTCTGAAGTTATTACCGGACAAGGATGCAGATATTCCTGGAGAGATCTTAAATTGACCGTTGCAGACATTACTATTATCTTTAAATCTCTACGCGCTGTTCTTTGAAGTTTTAAAATCCTTGCCAGTGTTATATCTCCGTATAGATGTCGTTCGTGAAATTCATCAAATACGACAACATTTATTCCATTTAATAATGGATTGGAAATTAATAACCGGAGCAAAATGCCTTCGGTAATATACTTTATCTTCGTTTTTTCAGACGATACATCTTCAAATCGCACCTGATATCCCACTTCATCACCGAGTCTTGTCCCTATTTCTTTTGCAACTCTGACAGCAAGGAGCCGCGCGGCTATTCTTCTTGGCTGCAAAACAAATATTGCCCCATCTCGGTTTATCTTATGTTGCAGAATAATCTGCGGCACTTGCGTGGATTTTCCCGAACCAGTAGGAGACTGAATAATTAACCTGTTATTCTCACGCAAACTGCGCAGGATATCCTGTTCAATATCGTAAATTGGCAACGCTCTGTTCATTATTTGAAAAGAAATCTTTTATCAGAAGTAAATTTATTGTCCATTAATTTGCTTTAAACCGTGCTGTGTCTTTCTATCATACTCAATCTCTTTATCCCTGTATTTGTCCACAACCTTTTTAGCCGTCTCATCAATCAATAGCAACAATTGCCGCCTTGACTCCATCGCAGGCAATTTGGTTACCGTTGAATAAACATCTTCTCCTGCCTTTTTAGCAATATTGACGTGTCCCATTTCGTGGTTTAGCAGGTTCTTATAAAATACCGCCCATTGTCTTAGAAATTCTGAAGAGACACCGTTTGTCGGCGGTTTATATGCAGGCATTGTAATATCAGATTTAACAGAAACTTTAACCCTGCCGGGTTTATAGAGCCCATCCACATATTCAACGCCAACATCCCATTCAACTCGCCATTTTGTGTAAGCGAGAAAATTCAAATTCGTCTTCCACGGTCTATTTGATACTATTGAGTCAATGAATTCTTTATAAGTGGCTCCAGAAATGAAATAGTGATTTGTTTTAATAAAAAACTCAACCTGCGCGCAAACAGTTTTCACTGGAATAAAAATTCCAAAAAAAATTCCGCATATTATTAATCTTGCCCTGATAAATCTCATCTCTTTAACAAAATGTGTCCCGTTATTCTTTTGCAATAAATTCTTTTACATTAATTTTGCCCATCGTTGGCATTTTGTCTAAAAAGTTTTTAAAAAGTTGGTATTTGAACATCAATAAAATGTAGGCTAAATTCAATCCAAATTAAAGAAGAACAGATTATGAAGTCAATAAGCCTAAAAGGAAAAGTTGCAGTAATAACAGGGGCAAGCAAAGGTCTTGGAAAATCCATAGCATTATCACTGGCAGAAGCCGGCGCAGACATTGCATTAATATCGCGAGATATTGCAAAATTAAATGAAGTGGCGGCAGAGGCATCTCAGTTCGATAACAAAGCGCTTTGTTACAAAGCAGATATAACAGATGAGTCGCAGGTAAACAGCGTAGCGACTAAAATAATTGAGGATTTTAAAACCGTTCACATCCTCGTTAACAACGCAGGAATTAATCTAAGAAAATCAATCACTGATTTTTCACTGGATGAATACCGCAGAGTGATGGATACAAATATGACGGGCGCTTTTCTAATGTGTCGCGCTTTTGTCCCTTATATGCGAGCCAATGGTTATGGAAGAATAATTAATTTGACATCTATAATGAGCCACGTCGGATTGCCCGGCAGGTCTATCTACGCGGCAAGCAAAAGCGCTCTGCTCGGTTTTACAAAGGCTCTTGCGCTTGAACTCGCCCCAGATAAGATAACCGTAAATGGAATTTCTCCTGGTCCTTTTCTTACAGAGATGAATAAGCCGTTGCTGGACAATCCTGAGATTACGCAGTTTTTCCTTTCAAGAATACCGCTCGGGAGATGGGGAGAACCAAAAGATGTTGGCGCGCTTGCGCTATTTCTTTGCTCCGAAGAGGCGAGTTTTATAACCGGCGCAGATATTTTGATTGATGGTGGATGGACTGCGCAATAGAGATAAATAATGTCGCGTATTAAGACATATAATAATGAAAAAAATAAGAGATTCATCAAAATTAAGCTACCGGTTTTTATTTTATTAACATTTATTATTGGTTGTTCAAACAAATCTATGAGTAATAGTGCTAAAACTGAACTGGCAACGCTTGGAGGCGGTTGTTTCTGGTGTATGGAAGCCGTTTTTGAACAAATCCCCGGCGTGATGTCCGTCACAAGCGGCTACTCTGGCGGATTTACAAAAAATCCGACCTATAAACAAGTTTGTGAAGGCAATACAGGACACGCCGAGGTTATACAAATTGAGTTTGATCCTGAAAAAATCTCATACAGTCAAATTCTTGATGTTTTCTGGAAAGCGCACGATCCAACCTCTCTAAATCGTCAAGGCGCGGACATCGGCACTCAATACCGTTCTATAATTTTATATCATAACGACGAACAGAGAAAAATTGCTGAAGCGTCAAGAATGCGGATAGCAAAGGAATTCTCAAAACCAATTGTTACAGAGATTGTGCCTTTTACCGCATTTTACAAAGCTGAGGAATATCATCAAAATTTTTTCAAAAACAATCCTGAATATGGCTATTGTCAGGCGGTGATTAAGCCTAAATTAGAAAAGTTGAATAAAGTTTTAAAGTCCGGTGAAATTAAACCAAGCCAAAATTAACTTTTATTAACTCTCCACAATAAAACGCCGCCAATTATCTGAAACAAAAAATTCGGTATCCATACAATTAAATAAGGGGCATACTGGCTCTGAGTTTCAATTGAAGAAGATAAAATGTAAAAACTGTAATAAATCAAGACGAGAACCAAAGCAATTGCAACGCCGATGCTTGTTTCTTTGCGGTGCGTCTTTATGCCCAACGGGATACCGAGCAATGTAAATCCTATGCAGGCAAATGAAAAGGAGACCTGCTGATGCATTTGAACCTTTATCGGGCAGGCAAAATCATAAATCGGTTTATTAAATTCATCTAATTTCTCTCTTAATTCGCCGGGCAATAAATGCGGAACTGATGGTGTTGCCCTTAAAAGGTCTTTCATCTTGTTAACCTCATCCTGAAGCTGCAAAAATGTCAATTCATTCAACTTGAGTCGCCGCGACCCTTTTTGAGGCAATTTCATCTGTTGCGACCATTCTTTAAAAAATAACGGTTGCCAACCGCCATGTTCAATTGTTGCCCCTCTGGCTTCATATAGTGTGAGTGTGAATTCATCGGATTTCTCGGTTCGCTGTACCCTGCCCTTTGGAGCCCTTAAACTGCCGCTTATTATTCCATTCCCCTCAACCTTTGAGATCATAATGTCAACCAATTCATTCCCGTTAATCTTTCCAACGTAAACTATGTATCCGGGGATATCTTTTACAAATCTGCCTTCTGTGAAAATAGTCGTGGGTCGCTGTGAGCCAATTTCATATAACATATCTTTATATGCGACCCTGCACTTCGGAGCCCAGTAAAGATTTATAAAGCCACAAAAAAGACTGCACAAAATGCTGATAATGATAACTGGAATTGTTAGAACCAGCGGGTTGATGCCACCCGATTTTATCGCTATGAGTTCTTGCTCGGCGCTTAACCTGCCGAAAATCAGAATTGAGGCGGTCATCATTCCCATTGGCAGTGCAAAAACTAAAATGTATGGAATAAGCAACAGGATAGCTTTAACAACCATCTTTATTGTAACCGACTCATTAAACAACAGCGTAAAAACTTCCCGAATAATATTGCCAAGCATCAAAATCCCGGTGAAAACGAACACAGTCATCACTAATGTGATGAGCACTTCCCTTGTTATATATTTATAAATAGTCTTCACCTGTCTAACAGTTCCAACAGGAATTAAAAACTAACAGGCAGGGGCTCAATACTCAATATAAATAATTCTGGCAAATTAATCAGGGTTTTAAAATATGATTATTAAAGGCGTTTGCGTCATCGTCTGTGTATTTAATGAGTTTTTGAACCTTTTTATTATTTACAATATGCGCGCTTGAATCTCCAATAACGACTACCCCTATTCCTTTGTGGATTGTATTTGTCCAGTATGCTAAATCTGCCCTTTTTTTTGTAAACTCAAAGGCAACCTTTTTAACATCCGCAATTGGGCAATCAGCGCCCGGACGCCCCCCTTCAAGATTTCTATCGCCTGCAAGCATCATACTAATCTTGGTTTCTTTTGCGTCTACTCCTATAAAGTATGAAATGTTTGAATTAAAAAGTTGTTTAAAATTCACAGCAAACTTGCGATTTTCATCGCTTGGGCATTTGAGTATTCGCGGTGTTGCCAGTTCATTTTCTAAAAGTCGAAAGGTTGCATAAACATTTGTTTTAGACCGTGAACCACCTTCATTAGCCGGCAATCTCCAGGGATATTTCCCATAATCATTGGCGAACAATTTAAACGCTGTACCAATCTGTTTTAAATTGTTCAAACAAGTTATCCGCCGCGCTCGTTCCTTCGCTGCGCTAATTGCGGGGAGCAATAATGAACATAAAATCACAATTATTGCAATCACAACAAGCAATTCAATAAGCGTAAAAGACCGCTTATTAAAGACCGGCTTCATTTTAATTAATCTATATCAATTTGGTAAAAATCGCAACAGATTACACCGCTGTAAAATTTAATTTTTTGCAGTAAATTCCATCGCTATATCATTTAAAGGCTTTCAGAGATATTGCTTAAAACCAAAAAACTGATATATTCAATAAAAATTAGGTAATAAAAATGGATATTTTAAAATTTGTTTTAATATTAATTGAAGTCCTCGTGCTATTTAATCTTCTGATTATAGTCCACGAGATAGGGCATTTTCTTGCGGCGCGCTGGCGAGGTTTATATGTAGATAGGTTCGGTGTATGGTTTGGGAAACCGATATGGCAGAAAAAAATAAAGGGCATCAAATATTCTTTAGGCTGCATACCTGCCGGCGGATTCGTTTCTATTCCACAAATGGCGCCTATGGAGGCAATTGAAGGAAAAGTTGAAAAAAAGGTTGAAAACCTGCCTTCAGCTTCTCCAATAGACAAGATTATCGTCGCCGTTGCAGGTCCATTGTTTAGCTTTCTTCTTGCGGTTGTATTTGCCTTTGTTCTATGGGGTGTAGGAAGACCTGTTGGAGAAAGCGAAACGACGCGCGTTGTCGGATATGTGTTAAAAGGTTCTCCTGCTGAAAAGGCTGGAATTCAACCGGGGGACGAAATTGTTAAAATTGATGAACAGCCCGTTACCCGATGGTCGGGAATCGGTAACACCGTACAGTGGTTAATAGTGAGCAGTCGCGGAGAGAAAATTAAGCTGACACTTTTAAGAAACGGCATTTTAACAAATGTAGAAGCAGTGCCCTATATTGAGGAAACGCGATTCTACGAGAGAAAAGGGTTGAGAGAGTTGCAGATGTTGCCAAAGGAAACGCCTATTGTGGCAAAACTATTTGAGAATAGTCCAGCGGCCCTGGTCGGATTGAAACCCAATGATATCGTACTTGAAGCAAATGGCATAAAGCTATTAAGCCCGGCTTCTTTATCTGATATTGTAATGGCAAACTCAAATCGTCCAGTTTCGTTAAAAATAAAGCGAGGCGATCAAATCCTAACAAAAGAGGTTAAACCGGTAATTCCTCAAATAATTGCGGCGGATGAAAAGACAGCAAAGGCTATAAAAGATGAAATCAGACCGATGCTCGGGATTATCTGGGAGCAAGGAGGGCTTGTAAAAATTGACCATCCAAACCCAGTTGAACAGATTCGAACCGGCGTAAAGGCAATGGTCAGCACAATAAAGGTTGTAGCAACTCCAAAATCCGATGTAAAACTCCAACATTTAAGCGGTCCGGTTGGGATTATAAGAATTTACTATCGCTTATTTGAGAGCGAGCATGGCTGGAGATTAGCAATCTGGTTCAGTGTAATTCTTAATATTAATCTGGCGCTGTTGAATCTAATACCAATCCCGGTGCTTGATGGCGGGCATATACTTATGTCCGTTATTGAGATGTTCCGTAGAAAACCTATAAACATTAAAATACTTGAAAAAATTCAGACTGCCTGCGCCGTGTTGCTTATCAGTTACATCATCTATATATCAATTTTTGACACAAGCGAACTGAGTCCTAAAAAGCGAACAAAAATTGAGTTTAAACCGCCTGTTGAACAGGTGGAAAAAACGCAGAAGTAGTTTTTCATAAAGATGCAAACATTCACAAAGTCGCCTTTTATTTATAACCGGCGTAAGACTCGCGAATTAACCGTCGGCAATCCGTCTGACGGTGGAGTAATCATCGGAGGGGGCAATCCGATCGTGGTTCAGTCAATGTTAACGGCAGACACGATGGACACTAATTCATGCGTGCAGCAAACACTTGACCTTGTAAAAGCCGGCTGCCAAATCGTCAGAATCACGGCCCCGACCGTTAAAGACGCAGCAAATTTGCAAAATATAGTTAATGAATTAAGAAAGCGCAACTGCAAGGTGCCCATAGTAGCCGATATTCATTTTAAACCAGAGGCGGCAATAGAAGCGGCAAAATGGGTTGAAGTTGTCAGAATTAATCCGGGCAATTATGCGGATTCAAAGAAATTTGCGGTGAAAGCCTACACAGATGATCAATACAAGGAAGAACTTAAAAAAATAGAGGAAAAATTCACGCCGCTTGTTCTTCTATGCAAAGATTTAAAGCGAGCGATGAGAATCGGCGTAAATCACGGTTCACTTAGCGATAGAATAATGAATCGTTACGGTGACACCCCGCAGGGAATGATTGAAAGCGCGCTTGAATTTGCCAGAATCGCCCGTAAAAACGATTTTCATAATTTCAAATTTTCTATGAAGTCAAGCAATCCAAAAATAATGATTCAATGTTATAGATTGCTTGTGGCGCGTTTAAATGAACTCGGAGAAGACTGGAACTATCCGTTGCACCTCGGTGTTACAGAAGCCGGTGAAGGCGAGGATGGAAGAATTAAAAGCGCTATTGGCATCGGTTCATTATTGTGTGATGGCATTGGCGATACAATCCGCGTTTCTCTAACAGAAGATTCTGTTTATGAAATCCCGGTATGCTATGAACTTATTGAACTGGTTAAACATTTGACCATACAGCGCGAAAAACTAAATGGAGAAACCATTAATTTATTAAGCCAGTTTGACTTCCCGTTTAACCCGTATCAATTTCAAAGAAGAGAGTCATATACAGTAAATTCTTCTCTCGGATTTGCCATAGGCGGGGCGGAATTGATACGGGTGTTTGTTACTCAATCTCAATATTCTAATCTTCCAGCCAGATACAAAGAGTCTGGCGATATAAGACCTGAAGGAGTTTATGAAGATTCATCAATAATTGAACTAAATCCATTAAGCGAATTGCCTGATATAGCTGAAAATAAAATCGTAACGGTTTCAGACAACACTCCATTGCCTGTAATAGCAGCATACAGACTGCTTGCTGCGCGATTAAAAAATCATAATAAACGAAATCCCATTCTTCTTAAAGACACGTTAAACCCCGAAGAAACCCGTCAGACAATTAAGAATCCCTTGCTCTTTTCATCAGTCAACATAGGTTCGCTGCTTTGCGATGGAATAGGCGACGTTATATTAATTCGTTCTGAAACCGATCCGGTCAAAGCCTTAACCCTTTCTTATAATATTCTGCAATCTGCTGGCTGTCGTTCATTCAAGACCGAGTATGTAGCCTGTCCATCCTGCGGAAGAACCCTCTTTAATCTTCAAGAAGTTACAGCAAAAATTAAAGCAAGAACCGGTCATTTAAAAGGGGTTAAAATCGCTATTATGGGTTGTATTGTAAATGGACCAGGGGAAATGGCTGATGCCGATTTCGGTTATGTCGGCGGAGCTCCTGGAAAAGTAAATCTTTATGTAGGCAAAAAGCCGGTTAAATTCAACATCCCGCAGGAAGAAGCTGTTGATAAACTTGTTGAATTAATAAAAGAACACGGGAAATGGTCTGACCCACTCCCGTGAACTGTTTGTTATTCAACTTTATTTTTACTTTTGCGGAGTAACCACTCGATAGAACCGCGATTTATCAATACCAGGCGGAACTTTAAGTTCAATTACACGAGTTGTAGCCTCGCTGTTGATGTTTGTGAGAATATTCCAATTAGTGCCAATCAGATTTGTATTAACCAAAACCGAATAAGTCTTGTTGGATTGGGCTTCAAAGTTAATTACAATATTTCTATCAGTTCCGCTTATTGCTCTTAGTCTCAATACATTATTTGAATCTTTCGGATTTGTTCCCGCAATGTATTCCTGCAAGTTGCTCAAACCATCGTTGTCTGAATCTATATTTGCATCCGCAGGATCATGAGGATTTAATCCGTACATAGTCTCCCAATCATCAGGCATTCCGTCGTTATCAGAATCTGAAAGCGCTATGCTCAATTTTGCCACCGCGCTTGTTGCCTTACCGTAAATATTTTCTACAACAACATAATACGACCCCACATCACTCTGCCTGACCGAATCAATGTGTAATACGCTGTTGTTCGCCCCTGATAATTGTGAATTTCCGAAATACCATTGATATGTTATTGGTTCCTGGCTTGTCGCCACAACCACAAATTCAGCAGACGCGCCGACATTTACTGTTTGGTTTGAAGGCTGAGTGATAATGACAGGCGGCATACCGACGGTTAATGTAGCCACCGCGCTTGTCGCTGAACCCATTGGATTTGATACAATCACGTTGTAATATCCAGCCTGCGAAAGTTGAACATTTGTTAAAACAAGCGTGGCATTTGTCTGCCCTGCGATTTCATTGGTTATGTTAAAGAACCATCGGAATACATAAGGCTCGCCGCCGCCGGGGACAACTGTGAATGTGGCAGTTGCGCCAATACCTACTGTGAGATTGGTTGGATGCTCAACAATGAACACAGGCTGTCTTACAATCAACATCGCAACTTGGCTTGTGACTGCTCCGTAAATATTCGTTACAACAACTTTATAAGCGCCATCATTTACACCAGCGCGCGCATTTGACACACTCAATGTTGTTGAAGTTGCGCCGGATATTGGCTCATCGTTCCTATACCATTGATAAGCCAGAGGAGTCGTTCCAACTGCGGTAACGGTGAAGTTGACTGTGGTTCCAGGGTCAACAGTCCTGCTGAGAGGTTGAACTGTAATAACCGGAGGCGATAAAACAGTTAATGTAGCAGAACCGGCAACACCGCCCGGAGTTGCCAAATTCGTTACTACAATCCTGTATGAGCCCCCATCTGTTGCCTGAATATTTGTTAACGTAAATGTATAATTGCTTGAGGTTGACAATATATAAGGTGTCAATGGTATTGAACCTTTTCTTAATTGATATCCAAATGGTGGCGGATAACCAGAAATTGCGATTGAAAATGTAACATCCGAACCGGAAAAATTAGTTACACTTTTCATCGGTTGAACAATTGAAAGCGATACCATAGGAATTAACCTTGCTGGTAGAGATGAGATGGTCGCAATTGCATCAGTAACCAGAGCAGCGTATTGTCCATCATCTGAAACTTGAACATTAGTTATTGTAAGGCTTGTGTTTGTTGCCCCGGGGATTGGCACACCATCCTTTACCCATTGATATGAAACAGGACCATTCCCAAACGCAGAGACTGTGAAGGTGGCATTTGTTGTGGCGTTTGTCTTCACATAAACGGCTATTGTCTGAGGATGAGAGAGTACCGTAGCAGCCTGATACACCATAACTGTTGCTATATCACTGCTTACAGAACCGGAATCATTATACACTACTGCCTGATATTTGCCGGAATTTTCAGCGGTAACATACGGTATAGCAAGCGTCTTATTTGTTGCGCCAGTTAGATTGTTTCCATTGAATCGCCATTGATAATACAGCGGTCGAGTTCCTGTGGCTTCAACGGTTAGCGAAAGCGCCATTCCAACATACAGAGTCTGATTAACAGGGGACGCCGTAATAACCGGCGGATTAGCCGTTCCATTCTGTCTGCCAGCGGTTGGCGGCAATCCAGTCCAGTTAACCACGTCATTGGCATAAGCAGCGGGATTAATTCTCTGCAGAGAATGTCCCATACCATCCGGCGATAAAGCCCACGGAACATTATCCGTATACCTTACCCTTTCAACAAGGATATAATCAGTCGCCCCTGGCTGTGCGCGCGGTGTGCCCGGCTTTTTCAATTCAACCGTATCTTCAGCATTATTCAATTTCCCATCCCACGGACCAAGGATTTGCACATTGTCAGGGAGATTATATTTAGATTTAAACAAACTCCACATTTGTATATCAAGAATTGGGTTAAAACTCACGACGAGCAAATATCCGTGCGGGGGAATTACAACATTTTGCGGAAATTCAAAGTCAACTGCCCCTGTTAATCTCCATGTATTTGTTGGGGCGTTTACATCGTACAGCGGAACTGCGACATCCGAATTATTGAACAATTCAATAAATTCTTCATCCGTGTTGTCTGAACCATCTGGATAATCCTGCGGATGATACATTATTTCATTTATAACAATCGGACCGACTTTTGGACCCGAATTAGCATAACCAAGAGTCGGGGTTATTTGCGGAACAAAGGCGTCATCCCCATCACTCTTTACATATCTGCCAAAGGTCACATTTTCTTCGGAAGCGCCAAAATCAAAACCGTGATAATAACCGGTCAGATTTCCATTAACATCAGCGGAGAAAATATAGACGTCATCGCCGTCAGCGCCGAAGGCAAATGATTGAGGTGAATTCGGGTTGGCGTTAAAATTAGTCTCGTAAACCACAAGATAACCGCCAGCCTGAATAATTGTGTTTTGTGGAAATTGATATTTCTTTGGCGTCTTAAAATCATCGCTCAAATACCAGTAACTAATATCCACAGCAACATCATTTGGGTTATAAAGTTCGATCGCATCCATTCCCGGTGGATTAGTTGGATTTGAATTAGCAAGGACTTCGTTTATATAAACCGGAAATATCTGCGCTTGCGTTCCATCAGGTCTACCGGGCGAGCCGCCTTCCTGAGCGCTTGGACGCCAGTTTTCCGGATTATCCCATTCATTTGCTGGAATATTCAGGTTTTTAGGAACAAGCGAAAACCCAAGCCCGTCAGTAATATCATACCACTTGTCATTGTAAGTGAAATCAAGTATTGGCTCGCCAAATCTTCCGTAAAGTTTTATTCGTTCGCCATTGTTGTCAAGATATCCTGAATATTCACCGGCGATGAAATAATTCGTTCCATATCTTAGACTGAATGCTTGCAAATTCTTTACTACAAGCACGCTCTGTCCCGGATTGAGCCATATTGGGGCAAACTTTTCAAACACGGCTTTTATATTATCCACGTCAATGTTTATATTCATACCGCCGGAGCGCCCGGCAAATTCAAGTCTCACATCATTAGGCGCGTAGCCGCTAACAACCAAATTTGAGAAGACAACAATTGGACCGCCCGGGTTGCTGTAATAGTTTGGAAGTAAAACAAAATTGACTTTAGAACCATCAAGGAATGGTTCTATAACAATCCGCGCTCTATGAAATTCTCCATTATCAAGGTTTAAAGTAGATGGCGGAATAAAAGTGGAACCTACCGGTTTTCCATTCCAGTGCAATGAAACATCGTTCACATAATCTGCGCTGTGCATATTGAAGTTGATACCGAAAATATTCGCCGCATCCGGTGTATCAAGATAATCAGCAAGGCTCGTGCCGACTCCGTTCGTTCCATATTTTGATGCTGGCAGAAAAGCAACCGATAATCCTGCAGCAGGCGGAAACTGTCCTACTCCATATTGAACATTAACATTATCAATATCCTGGCTTGCATTTGCGCCACCGGTTCTCGCCCTGAATGCAACCCTGCCCTCATAGGGTGTAACTCCATTTATCACATAATTTGTGTATAATGTTTCAGTCGGTCCGCCGGCGCCGTAAACATCTGGAGCCATTCTGACAGTCACTAGAGCGCGTGTGGATTCAAAATTAATTACAATCTGAGCCCGGTGGAATTTCCCAGACGTCATAGAAAACGATGGCGTCATAGAAGCCAACCATGCATTATTCCAGTGTAATGAGACGTGATTTGCGTTCGGATCGGTTGTCCCGCCGTTATTATAGTTATCAAACCCTATACCGATCGCATTTGCAAGATTTGGCTCTTCTGGAAACGCGGCTCCTGATTCACCGCTTACTCCGTATATAGCTGTAGGCATATACACAACGCCAATGCCGTCAGCCGGCGTTGCTCCGGCGGCAGGTGTCATTCTGAAATCAAATGTAATAGTTACCGTAGTGTAAGTCCCAATTGCCGTGCGGTCAAAGTAGATTCCGTTGTTTAAGTTGCCAACTTGCGGCGTTAACCTTAAGAATTTGCCTTGCGAACCTGAATCTGCAGGCATAACTTGAGGCGGAGTGGAACCAGTAGTTAATACATAATTTGCAGGGGTAGTATCAAAATCTTGAAGAGTTGGCGTGCCTGCTGCAGGCGGCGGAGATAAATTAATGCCCCTGAAATCAAATTCCAGGGTTACCCTGTCATAAAATCCTTGCGCAGTCTGGTTAAACGCAATGCGATTTCTGTTTGTTCCTGTGTCCTGCGATGTCAGCCTTAAAAAACTCTCTGAAGGACCGCCAGCTAACACTTGCGCCCCGGGTCCGCTACCGAGCGCGCTCGCTGTGTATTCTGTGCCGGCGCTATCAAAATTGTTTGTCGTTGCAGTTCCGACCTGCTGAGGATTCCCGCTTGGGAATATAAAATCAACTCCTCCGGCAATTCTCATTCCACCAATATCAACAGCATTAGTGCCTGTATTTGTGAATTCTATATACTCATATTCTTGCGCGTTATAAGAGGCATACGGGAAGTCCGATGGATTATACATAATTTCAGAAACTGCAATCTGTGGTGTCCGGTATCCAAAAATTGCCTTTCGCGGAGCGCTCCATTGATTAGTGTAAAAAACGCGCGCCATTATAACTGAATTCGGCGGCGGTGTAAATTCCCCTGTATAAGGAACAGCGTTTGGAGATATTACGCCACCCGGCAATCGCGGGTCGCTCCCATCAAGAGTGTAATAAATTGTTCCCACTGTTGTCCTCATAGATAGTGGAGCCGCATACGAGCCTGAATATCTGCTCAAAATCGGCGCCGGTAAGAACTGTTTATCTATCCAATCGCCTCTGCCGGCAACAAATGTCTTAATCCATTTAACCATATCTACAAAAGTCACATTTGTAATTGGATCGGGATTAGGCCAGATGTAAGTATTCATTCGCGGGAACCGATTCGTATCGCGGGTAACCGCTTCTGTTAAATAAGCGGCAAGTTCGTCAATACGACTATGGATATTCGTAGTCGCAAATGGACCTCTTCTTAATTCATCCCAGCGATCAATCAATCGCTGTTTAAAGTCAGGGTCGCCAGGTTCGGCGATTAAATGTCTTAACCAGATATGCTCTGTTGCGCTAATCAATGGCCAGTACCAGCCATTTGTGTATTGTCCTTCAAGATAGTTCGCGTTGCCAAAACTCAAATTCCAGTCCCAGATTGGTTCCATTTTAATCTTTTTACCCCGGTCTTTTTGCATAAAATTACTCAATCTGAAACCGTCAATCTGCTTGGTGAACTCAACAATCCAGTGATTATCAACAAATGAATCAATATCAATGTATTTCGCATAACCATTTATCGGGTCTCTCCAGTTATCTCCGTAAAACACAGATTCAAATTCATTTAGATAGTCCTTCAACCACTGTTGCTGGATAGGAGAGAGTTTATCCGGTTTTGGATCGTGGAAACGGATATCCTGACCGCTCGTAGTATAAAACACAACGTCACCGGGACTCGCCTTGTCTTTTTTGAATATATAGCCTCCGGTTATTGGGTCGCCCGGCAGACCGGTTTCAGGTTTAGAAATATTAACGCGATTGGGACTGATTTTAATTTTCTCAATCAGCAAATAAACTCCAACATAATCATTTGTTCCAACTCTCCATGATGGATCTGAGCCTCCATCGCCTCTTGTTCCGTTCAAAAACACCTCAACGTAACGCCGCCTTATTGCATAATGCCCCATCTTTTCGAATAATTCGTGTCCGAGAAAATCGTTCATAAAACTTTTATCATTGTATATATTCAGCAATGCCCAATCTGAATCAGCAGGCATACCGAGCAGCGGCGCCGGCAGGTCTTCTCCGTTGTCATCGCGAAGTTCAATATTATATGGACGCTTTGGGAACCCCCAAGAAGTTTGCCCCCTGCCCTCTACCCCTGCGCGACCGTGAAATTGTGGTCTAGCATAGGCGCTAACGCGACCTGTAGTTTTTGGAACTTCAAATGCAGTGATCATCGCGGGAGCCCTTTCAGCCATATCGGGCACTATATTATATCCATAAGTGCTCAGGATTAATATAGGCAGATTTGAAGTGAAGTTTGTCATTGTAGAATCAAGCAGAGTATAGCCTTCCGATTTATACAGACTTGGGAAATAGCCGGGCGCTTGCGCTTGCGCAACAACAAGAGCGGAATTTGTAATCCTTATTGGATTTCCGTTTGTGTAAATCATTGAACTACTTGTCGGGTTTGAACCATCCAGAGTAAAACTGATGGCAGCGTTAGGAATAGTTGAAGATAAGTCAAGATATAGAACGTCGTTTGTATAAACACCGCCAACAAGTGAAAATTGAACTTTTGGCGCAACTTCTGGATAACCGGCTACGTTCACCTGACCCGGTGTAGGAGGTGATATATAGCCATACTCAGAACCTGAAAGTCTAAATTCAACCAATTCCGTTTCAATCAAAAAATCGGCGTTTGTTTGATGCGCGTTCATCCCGTGAATAGCCAGAACATTGACACCATCAATCAAGATTGTTTTTGGATTTAATACAGGGTAAATTTCTTGCATCGCGCCGTTGTGGATATCAGTTGCGGGTGTGTTCCAGCCTGCATTTTGAGGGGCGTTTGCCCGCACGATTTCAACTCCATTTAAATAGGCAATAAAACCATCGTCATATCTTATTTTGAGGAATAACGATTCAACATCATTTTTGTTTGTCACTGTGAATGGTATACGGATATAAGCAGACACCGCATTATTAAACATTGCATTCTCTACATTTGACCGTATCCGCAACAAATACGAATCTTGATTGTCATTTTGTGGCGGGAATGACAATACAGCCAATCCACCATTTACAGTGTCACCAACAAGTCTGAAGTTGATTGAATCCCAAGCGCTGTAAGTCCCGCGAGCGGCGAATATTTCCAGCTCCGATCCACCGCCGCGTTCGTAGAAAACAAGATGTAATGGATAGTATCCTGCTTCAGGAAATAAAAATGTGGATATCGTATCACCAGGACTTCTTGGCGCTGGATATGACATTTCAAATGGACCAATTTGCATTCCAAAACCGTCATCGCTATTCACACCAAATGAATAAGTCCCCGCAGATGGAATATAAACAGCGCCGCTCACCTCAACTATATAGTCATCAGTATCAACCCCCAATGTTAACCCAGGAAACGAGAGATTATTTGCATAATGCCCTTCTGAGCCGCTATTGAAAAAGTTTATCGATGAAAAGTAACCGTCCGCCGTGAAACTCTGCATACTTGAATTCGTCAGCACCTGCAACGCCTTGTCAAGCGAGTCAACAGTGACGTTTGCTTTAATGGTTTTTACATATAACTGTCCTAACGTCGCTTTTTGAAAACCGACGCCATTTGTGCCGGAAATCCAGTTTGAATCATCAAAATTTGATTTCATCCAGACTCCGTCCACATCTCCATTAGTTGGGATAAATATTTTCGCAGTTGCGCTCGGAAAAATATTTGTGATTGTCTTTCCAATGCCATAAGAAATGTCTTGATATTGTTGCGGATATGCGGGCGCAATTTGGGAAATTATATTTGTTCTGGGGTCAACAAGTCCGAGATACTCTCCTTCAGCTGCAAGATTGAAACTCGTATGAAGGTGCATCCCGGGAACCCGTCTGTCTTTGCCTGAACAAAATACAACCATAAATCCATAAGGAGGTATATTCGTTTGCGGAAATTGCCATTTTGTCAAATTATTCGCATTATCCGTTAAGAACCATCCGCCAATATCAACTTCAAATGGATTGGGATTATATATTTCAACCCAGTCTGAAGAGGCCTTATCATCATCAAGATAAGAGCGCTGGTTGCTCGCCATAAATTCAGTTATGACAAGATTTGTTTGCGCAAATGACGCCAACAATCCAACAGAAAGAATAACCGTTGTAAGTATTATTTTACTGATTTTATTCATAAACTTTCCTCCTCAAGTTTTTGAGATAAGAAGACAACTCGCGCTTTCTTTTAAACAGAATATAGTTTTCTCCCCCATTGTTATGAACATTCAACAAAGCCCTAAAAGCCTGGTTTTTGAATCTTCTTATCATTTTGGGTTTTTTTAAATATTTATAGAGATAATCAAAAAGTCAATATAATAAATTGAGAATTTTTGGTTTTATTTAGCCTGAATTTTTAAGGTTTTTTAATTATCTTTTTTAATTAAAAACCAGCGCAAATTCCCGGCTACTCACATCAATTCTTATGCCGCTCGAATTGTAATCATCCCCAAAATCATTAGCATTGAGCCCGAAAATCAATTTTGAAACCGACTAAAATAGAATGGAGTTTTATTAATGGTCTTACCCCTGAATTAATATTAAGAGGAGGGTCTGGGGGCTAACTGAATATTTATAATTTAGATTCATTACGGACGAGCAGGGTTTAAAATTGACTTGCATTTTGATAATTTGCATTTAATTTTTATATTGTTGTTATCGGGATTCTCATTAGAATTTTAACCAGGAAAAAAACCTGATTATAAAACAAGTATATTTTAGTTGTGGCAAAAGAAGAACCAATTCAATTAGAGGGTGTTGTTACACAGGTATTGCCCGGGACAATGTTCCGTGTGGCGCTACCTAATGGACACGAAGTTCTTGCGCATATTTCCGGCAAAATGCGTAAAAACTTCATCCGCATCAGTGTCGGAGATAAAGTGTTTGTTGAGATGTCGCCCTACGATCTTGGCAAAGCGCGAATCACATACAGACAGGGTTGAGATTTTTTAACTAATTAAAAGCGCATCCTGCGTCTTTGATCACAAAATTTTCACAATTGTTTCAATAACAATTTTATTTCTCTCAATTTGGACTCTGGTTTGCGTTTTGTTAATCGCGGAAACTTACCATTTAACATTATATAATCATTGTTTCTGATTAAAATTAATTTATCCGCTTTAGTTTCGATTTTCGTAACGGCTTTTTCCGATGCTAAAATTTTTATCTCCGCAATTAGCAAAAATAACCTTACCGCGTCGGGCAGGATTCCAAATCTATCTTCAATCTCTTTTTCCACATTTTTTAATTCATCAACAGTTGTTGCTCTGGCGATTTTACGATAAACTTCTGTTCTCAAATTAGGGTCGTTAATATAATCCATCGGAATATAAGCAGGGGCGCGAATAATTGGTTCTTCTGTGGATTCTGTTGAACTATCGCTTTTACCAACATAATACGCAACCTCTCGTGGTACGAATATGCCGCCTCTGGTATCCGTTTTTGTTTTCTGTTTTCTTAGTGGAATTGAATCTGTCTCTTCTGCCGGATTTGTTGCAATAAAATCAAAATGAACAGTAATCGGCAGTAAAGGTTTTACTTTCTCCCCTTTCAAAGCCTTAATTTCTTTTTCCAGCAACTGACAATAAAGATGAAAACCAATAGCAGCGATATGTCCGCTTTGTTCCACGCCAAGTATATTACCGGCGCCTCTTATCTCAAGGTCGCGCATAGCAACTTTAAACCCGCTCCCGAGGCTTGAGAATTGCTTAATGGCGCTTATTCTTTTCCGCGCGTCGGATAGCAATTCTGTATGACGCGGCAGTAGCAAATATGCATAAGCCTGATTTTTATATCTCCCCACCCTGCCCCTTAGTTGATAAAGATCGCTGAGTCCGTATCTATCTGCGCTATCAATGATGATTGTATTTGCATTTGGAATGTCTAGTCCATTCTCAATTATTGTTGTTGATAAAAGTAAATCTGCCTCTCCGTTTACAAATTTAGTCATTGAATCTTCTAATTCTTTGGGAGACATCTGCCCGTGACCGATAACAATTCTGGCTTCGGGAACAATTGTTTTGAGTTTTTCAGCAACCTGTTCTATATCGTAAACCTGATTATGCAAATAAAAGACCTGTCCACCTCTGCGCAGTTCTCTAAGAATCGCCTCCCGAATCAGGTTTTCATCGAATTTTGAGACAATTGTTTCTACCGGCAATCTGTCTTGCGGCGGAGTTTCAATAATACTCATATCGCGCGCCCCCATTAATGCCAGATAGAGTGTTCGCGGAATCGGGGTAGCGGAAAGGGTTAAAACATCGACCTTTCTTTTAATCAGTTTCAATTTCTCTTTATGAAGCACGCCAAATCGCTGTTCTTCATCAATTATTAAAAGTCCAAGGTCATAAAAAACAACATCATCTTGCAACAAACGATGGGTGCCAATAACAATGTCAATACGTCCCTCGGCGATCTGGCGAATTAGTTCTGCTTGTTTTGCCTTTGTTTTATATCTTGATAAAAGCCCTATATTGATTGGAAAAGGCGCCATCCTTGAACGAAATGTGTTATAATGTTGTTGCGCAAGAACGGTTGTAGGAACAAGCACAGCAACCTGTTTTCCGCTCATTACAGCCTTGAACGCCGCTCTTAATGCAACCTCTGTCTTGCCATAACCAACATCCCCGCAAATTAATCTGTCCATCGGTTTTGGCGACTCCATATCGGCTTTCGTATCAAGAATCGCCTTTAACTGGTCCGGGGTTTCTTCAAATTCAAAACTATTTTCAAAATCGCATTGCCAGGTTGAATCAGGGGCAAATGAAAATCCTTCAGAACTCATCCGCTCGGCTTGCAAAGAGAGTAGTTCAGATGCTAAATCTTTGATCGCATTTTCCGCCTTTTCTTTTGCCTGCTGCCATTTTTTCCCTGTCAGTTTATTCAGTGGCGGATGTCCCCTCCCTGCACCAATGTATTTTGTTACTAAATGAGCCTCGCTTACCGGAACATAAAGTTTAGGCGGTGTTTCGCCTTTCCTTGAAGGCGCATATTCAATTACCAGACATTCCTGACCCTCTTCTTCTTTTACCCGGTTTGAAGGCTTTATCCGTTCAAGCCCGATATACCTTCCAATTCCGTAATTTATATGGACGACATAGTCACCTTCTTCAAGTTCGGTGAAATCTATTGTTTGAACGTATTGGTTTCCAAAATCCGTAGATTTTAACCGACGCGGTCTCAAATATCGCAGCCTGCCAAAAACTTCGGCATCTGTAACGACCACAAGTTTGTATTCACCATCGGCAATGAAACCCCTTGTCAACAGTCCTTGAAAAAATAATAGTCTTCTTCGCCTTTTATTTGTTTTATCGCCTTTTAAAAATTTTGAATCAAGCTGGTATTCCGCCCAGAGTTCCTTAAACCTTTCAATCTGACTCTCGTTTGGACAAATTAAAATCACTGAAAAGTTATCATAAAGCCATTTTTGAATCTGTTCAAAGAACAACCGTCGTTGAACATTTGCCACTTCATATTCAACCCCATATTCAGTTATTGGTCTAATCGCATCAAGGGAGTCTATTAAATAGCCGCTTGACTTTGTCCTGTTAAAACTGTCCTCTTTTGCAATTTGCTCTTTTTCTAAAAAATCCTGTTCTTCATCTTTACCAAATGCAATTGCTTCATCAGAATCATTAGACAAAATCTCTATAATTGAAAAATCTTTTTCCTTTGCGTTCTGCAACAGAGTTTCCCACTTAACATACAACGGCTTCTCATCTATTAAATCTGTTCGGTACAATTCTGCTGTTTCGTCTAATTTTTCCGGACTGCATAAAACCAAAATCGCATTTTCAAGATAATCCAGCAACGTTGCGTCATAAACTTTGCCATCCCCGCAAATATGAAGGTTTGACGGTTGAATATCTAATTGTTTTGCGCTTGAAATCAGGTTTTTCAAAATTGCGTATTCACCTCCAGGCGGAATGACAACTGATTCAATATCCTCTTTTGACACCTGGGAAACTGGGTCAAAATACCGTATTGATTCTATCTGATCCCCAAAAAATTCTACCCTTACAGGGAACGGACTTGTCAGTGGGTATACATCAACTATGCCGCCTCGTTGTGAAAACTCACCCTTTTGCGTAACTTTAACCTCGCGAGAATATGCGCACTTGATTAAAAAGTCTGTAAAATCATATAGATCATATTTGTCTCCTGTTTTTAATTTCAAGGACAATTGTCTCAATAGTTCCGGAGATAATGTCTTTTGAATTAACGAAACAACCGATGCAACGACAATTTTCCCTCCATTGTTAGTTCTATCTGAATAAATTTTATCAGACACCGAATGACTTTTACTATTTAACAGGTTAATTAACGTGTTCAACCTATCGCTTAAGATATCAGAATGCGGTAATTTTCCGTCACCGGGCAAAATATCCCATCCAGCATAAAACAGCGGCTCATCTGGATTGTTATTGCCTTGGTTGCTATTTGAATTCAATAGACTTAAAAATGTTTTTAAATCGCTATGAAATGATTCCTGAGTCTTTTGATCTTGCAGCACAATTACCAAGTTTTTATCAGGATATTTCTTATTTAAAACAGCGCACAAAAAGGCATAGCCAGCCGGATGAATCCCACTAATTTTAAGGCTGTCGCTATCAAGCCGCAAAAAACTTAGATTTTCTACTATTTCATTAATATATTCCACTTGCGCAAATCACATTAAATCCGAATATTAAAATAAAACCAGTTCCTAAAAACATCAATAACCCCGATAAAAAACTTATTTTTATTGAAATATTTTTAATATTTCTAATAATTATTCTATGAAAAAAATCCAATCAAACCACATCGGCAGTTGTCCATTGCATTATTTAAACAGGAGGCGGTTCATCGTTGGATGCGCTGCGTTAAGCGGCTGTCTGATTAACGAATTAAACAATGAATTAATCGCAGGGCAACACCAGCCGAAGAAAAAAATTCGTACAATTTATTCACTCCATGCGCTAAAGCAACAAGGACCGGACTGGCCCAATAAAGGATTTAATTTTGAGCCAGTGATTGAGAAAACAAGCCGTGAGCTCAAGCAACATTTTAAACAATACGATTTTTTAGTCTCAACTGCCAGTGGACCTGAGCAGGCGGATAAAATAATTCAAGATGATGCGAATCAAAATATTGACGGCTACATCGTCTTTCAGTTGAACTGCTGGAATCGTGTAGTCCAGTCTGCTGCAAAAACAAACAAACCTGTCCTGTATGTAGATTTTAAATATGGCGGCAGCGGCGGTTTTTTGACCTACACGGCTTCATTCATCCGTCAATTTTCAAAAACAGATGGTTCTAACTATACATCAAAAAATATAGGATTTATATCATCATCAAGAATGTCCGACCTAATAGAGGCGGTCAAATGCTTTGATAAAATACAATCTCCCGAAGACGCAGAACATTTCAGCGAATTCGTTGCAGAAGTAAGAATTAAATCAACTCCAAGACCGGGTAAAATGACATTTAAACCCGACAATCTCCAGACGATTGCGTTAAAAGATTGGATTGCCCAGTTAAAGAGATCAAGGATTCTTGCCATTCGCGGAACTCAATCAGGCTATGCGGGAGAAATGATGGGTATACCTGTTTTTCACGTTTCTTTTGCTGAACTGAATGATGAATATCAAAAGGCTAACAAAGAAGAGGCTCGTCTTATTGCCGCTGATTGGGAATTGAATGCGGCTAAGGTTGAAGGTGTAAACTGGGAGACTCTGGTTCAATCGGCGGCAATGTATCTTGCCCAGAAATCGCTGATGAACAAATATGACGCCAACGCCATTACGATTAACTGTCTTGGCGGCTTTTACGGCGGGCATATTCACGCCTATCCCTGTCTTGGATTCCATCAGTTATTAAATGAAGGACTCGTAGGAGGATGTGAATGCGATGTGAGGTCAACTGCAGTGCTTTTAGCATTTAGCATTCTCACAAAAGGAAGACCGGGATTCATCAGCGACCCGGTTCTTGATTCATCAAAGCGCCAGATTATCTACGCCCATTGTGTTGCTCATAATCGTCCATTTGGTCCAAAAGAGAGCCGTTGTCCTTATCAAATATTAACACACTCTGAAGATAGACAGGGCGCTTCAGTGAGGTCTATCTTCCCTGACGGTTATCTTGTAACAACGCTCCAGATTGAACCGGGACGCAAACAAATTTTAATTCATCAGGCAAAAGCAGTCGGCAACGATCCCGATGACCGGGCTTGCAGGACAAAATTAGTTGCTGAGCCAATAGGTGATTATGAAAAATTATTCACAATGTGGGATCAGTGGGGGTGGCATAGGGTAACATTTTATGGCGATTTAAAACCGCACGTTCAGGAAATTGCAAAACTCATCGGCTGGACAGTTATTGAAGAAACATAAAATTATAAAATAGCGTGTTAGATTAGTTAATTATTATAGTTAACACCTATATTTTAGATTTTTTTTCAACACGCCTTTTAAACCTATCCACTTTGATGACCGCCCGTTTATGCGTGCCGCGCGCAATCAGTTCTATCTGATCAGAGGCTTCAATGTGAAAACTGATTATATTACCATCAACGTAGATGACTTTTGCCGAGCAGACCACTTTATGCCCTGGCGGAGTTGGAGCAAGGTGCTGTACCTCTATCTCTATACCAACTGATGATTCATCCGGTTCAAGGATTTTTTCAATAGCGACGCGGGCTGCTTGTTCTAAAAAGCCTATTAATGAAGGTGTGGCAAGCACTCCGGGCATTTTATCTGAATCAAACCTGATTACATTATCTTCTCCAACAACAAACTCAACCTGCCCGGTCATTCCAATTTTAGGTTGTTCTTTCATTGCGCTTAAAATTATTGATAATTTACTTTCTATTCAATTTTACTTCAATACGCCTTCTTTTTTAAATTTCTCAGCCATTACGCTCGCAATATCGTTTGCAAAGTCATTGATATCTTGTTCAGTAGTATCCCATGAGCACATAAACCTGCAGCCCCCCTGTCCGATAAATGTATAAAATAGCCATCCGCGCGAATGCAAGGCATCAATAACATCTTGCGGTAGTTGAACAAAAACTGAATTCGCTTCGCGCGGGAACAGTATCTTAACGCCCGGGATATTTTTTATTTTTGATTCAAGCAATTCAGCCATTTTATTTGCATTTGCTGCGTGCTTAAGCCACGCCCCGTTTTTGAGCATTCCAACCCATTGCGCAGCAAGAAACCGCATTTTAGAACAAAGTTGACCGGCTTGTTTGCACCTGTAATCAAATTCGTATGCAAGCTGTTGATTGAAGAAAACAACAGCCTCTCCGATTGCCATGCCGTTTTTTGTCCCCCCAAGACAGAGCACATCCACTCCACACTGCCAGCTTATCTCTTTTGGAGACACACCAAGAGAAACAACGGCATTCGCAAAACGAGCGCCGTCCATATGAAGTTTTAAATCAAGCGATTTTGTTTTTGACCAAATAGCCTTCAATTCATCGGGTGTATAAACTGTTCCCAGTTCTGTCGCCTGGGTTACGCTTACCACACGAGGTTTAGGATAATGAATATCCGTTCTTTTTGTAACCATTCGCTCAATGCCGGAGGGATCAATCTTTCCATTCTCGCCTTGAATTAATAAAACCTTTGTTCCGTTTGAGAAAAATTCAGGCGCTCCGCATTCATCAGTTTCAATATGCGCCGTTTCATGACACAAAATACTGTGGTAGGAGTGACAGCAGGATGAGAGAGAAAGCGAGTTTGCCGCAGTGCCGTTAAAAACGAAAAACACCTCGCAGTTGGTTTCAAAAATCTCACGGATTAAATCCGAAGCCATCGCAGTCCACTTGTCATCACCATAACTTGGTTCATGACCTTGATTCGCTTCCTGAATTGCCTGAAACGCCTCAGGACAAATGCCCGCATAATTATCACTTGCAAAATGACGTTTTCTTATATTTGACATATTGTTAATCATAGTCTGACTAATATACATTTATACATAATTAAAAATCAACCAGTTTAAAACCGAACATAACCAATTTTAGATTTGAAAAATTAAATTAAAATATACAAATTTTAGGTATGACAATATTTGAAAAAATTATAGCGAGGCAAATCCCGGCAACAATAGTGTACGAGGATGACGTCGCTGTTGCATTCAAAGACATCAACCCCCAGGCGCCAACGCATATTTTGGTCGTCCCGAGAAAACCAATTCCACGCCTTGACGAAGCGTCGGATGAAGACAAGGCAACTCTGGGGCATTTACTGCTTAAAGCGAAAGATATTGCAAAAACTTTAGGTTTAAACAATGGTTTTAGACTTGTCATTAATAACGGACCGGACGCCGGTGAAGCTGTGCCGCACCTTCACATACACATTTTAGGCGGAAGAAAAATGGGCTGGCCACCCGGTTGATTTTTAACCATTGCCGCCAAGATTCTTACGTTTTTTGACGAACATTACTTTTAAAAGTTCAATTATCACCTTATGAACGAATCATTATCAAAACCATTTTAAACGGCTGATTTGCTTTCACCGCGTGGGGTTTATTTGCGGGCATTAAAATCATCTCGCCCGCTTTAACTTTGTAAGAAACCCCGCCAATAATAATTTCCCCCTCGCCTTCAATTACATTTACAAGAGCGTCATACGGAGAAGTATGTTCGCTAAGTCCCTGTCCAGAATCAAAAGCAAACACTGTTACAGTACCAGTCGCTTTTCTTATTATTTCACGGCTAACAATTGCGCCGGTTTGATAATGCGCCCAGTCGGTTAACTTAAATGGCGTCTCAGACGTTTTAACTGATTCCTTAAAATGTTTTTGTGTGTAGTCTGTCATACATTGTTAATATAAGCCCGGGCGCTGGTTCTGTTTTGACTTTAATCAATAATAACAGAATAATGCTAATTTTACGGCTTATATAAGATTGCGTTCAAAACAATCTGACTATAAATCGGGTTTTGAAACTCCTTTATACTATGACCGGGCATCAAATAAATAATAATCCCCTTCCCTGCTTTTTTAATCCAACCACAATGTGTCTGTATGTAGGTTTTTCCGCTTTTATCATCAATATACTTAAATCCAAATAAAAGTTTATGATCGGGTGTTAATTTATGGTTAAGATATACTTCCGTTTCATCAAGGCGAAACGCAGGCAAAGTCTTCATCTTCCCTTCGTATTCAAACTGGATTTTATCCGGATATTTTATACCATTTGATGTAATAAAATGATCAGGCTCAAGATTAACCACATCATATTTTACCCCTTCGATCCATTTGTAACCGCCATTCGCTACATCTCCTTCTGGCAGAGAGACACCGAGAAAATCAAACCAGAATTTATTTTTCCGTTTCCCTGAACTTATTGAATGATGAAGCGGTATTAATTTTCCTCCATTTGTTGTATAATCAATCAATGCCTTTTCAACCTTTTGATCAAGATTGCGATGTATATACACAATTATGGCTTCATACCCTTTGAGATCATCGGGTAATTCAGACTGACCCACAATTTTGCAGTTTACATTGGCATTTGACTTGATGTGTTTTGCAATTATTTCCATAGCGGGAAATTCATCGGCAAGTATTAAAACATTGGCATTTGAAAAGGTTGCAAGGATTACATTTGCGACAATAATGAAGGCAATTATCAAGTATTTTTTCATATACAATATTTTAATTTTTTAGAACTTCATTGTGAAGCAGTAAATCGGTTTAAAAAGATATTGCATATTTTTGAAAATATAGTTAATTTAACGCTAATCCTTAACAGGAATATAAACTAAATAAGCCTATGAAAACTAGATTAATTCACAAAGGAGTAGCGTGTGTTATTATCGGTGTAGCCCTCTGTCTGCCTAATTATATTTCCGCTTATGCGGCAGACACACAGCAAACAGCGCCAAAACGGAGTCCCGATGTAATATTTGTTCCCACGCCGATGGACGCAGTTGAAAAAATGCTTGAAGCCGCGCAGATCAAAAAAGGCGATGTTCTCTATGATCTCGGCTGCGGGGATGGGAGGATTGTGGTAACAGCGGCAAAACAATATGGCATCAAGGCTGTTGGCATAGACATTGATCCGCAGCGGATTAAGGAATCCCGTGAAAATGTGAGAACAAATGGCGTTGAGAAACTTGCCACTATAAAAGAAGGAGATATTTTTGAAGAAGACATAAGCGAGGCGACTGTGGTCACCCTCTATCTGCTCCCGGACCTTAATGTAAAGTTAATGCCTAAACTTGCGAAGCTAAAACCCGGTACGCGAATCATCTCTTACCAGTTTGATATGCGCGGCGCTAAACCTGCGGAAGTGATTCATCTCAAAGACAACGACAATGGATGGACTCGTACAATATATAAATGGGTTGTTCCTTGGGAAAAAGAATAGTTATTCAGAACGTTCTGAACAAGCACGCCGGGGTAGCCCCGGCGTTTTTGTTTTTGAATTGAAAAATTCTGTTATTGAATTGAAATTATAAAAATGAATCTACGTGTAACAATTTCCTTATTTATTTCGCTCGCTGGATTATGTCCATCTGCCATGTATGCAGATTCAAGTTTATGGACGAATTACCAGACTATTATGTGGGTTGGCGATAGCCCGTTCAAAAACAAGGAAAAAATACCGTTATTTTTCAACAGGATGAAAGAACTTGGCGTCACGGCTGTTTCAATAAGCAGCTGGGGTGACCCATCTGTGGCAATTACAAATAATTTTAACTACTACGTTGAGAATATTATTAACCGTGGGCTATGTCTAAAATGGAATTCTAAAGTAACTGATTGGGATAAATTCATAAGGGGATGGATGGCTACCAGGTCTGAATCTGATTTCATTCGTGACTATTGTCTTGACGACCCGCAATGGAAAAATTGGGCTGCTCAAGAAATGGAGCGGGTTGTGAAAAGAAACTTAAATAAAAATCCGCTCGCATATAATATAAGAGATGAACTATCCGTGACTGTGTCGGCAAATCCTTTTGATTACGACTTCAACCCTATCGCCATACAGGCGTTTGTAAACTGGTTAAAGTTTGTTTACGGAACACTTGATAACCTTAATAAGGAATGGGAAACCGATTTTAGATCGTGGAACGATGTCAAACCATTTTCCACCGATTTAATCAAAAATAGAATGGCGAGCGGCCAATCAAAACCTCAAGGAAAACCAGATTGGCAAGCATTGCAAAGATTAAAGTTTGATCCTGTTAAATCAAGGAATGAATTAACGCGATGGAATTTTTCGCCCTGGTGCGATTTTCGCACATATATGGACATTTCTCTTGCAAAAGCGCTTGCAGATATCCGATCGGCAGCAAAAACGTTAGACCCGGTAACGCCTGTCGGTATTGAAGGAACCCAGATGCCGCACGCTTATGGTGGTTATGATCTGTGGAGACTTTCGCAAGTCCTTGATTGGGTAGAACCGTATGATATCGGGAATTCCCGTGAAATTTTTGGCTCTTTTATGAATGGCAAATTGTTTTTGACAACCGTATTTGAAAAAGAAACTAACCCCTCATTTAGAAGACTCTGGCACCTTCTGTTGTCAGGGGATAGAGGTTGTATAATCTGGTGGAGCGAGGATTGCATTGATTGGAATAATCCTGAATATCCGCTGACTCAAAAAGCAAAAAATCTCGCTCCCGTGTTAAAAGAACTAACATCGCCGATTGCGCAAATTTTTTTAAGAGCAAACCCCGTGCGCGATCCTATCGCAATATTATATTCTCAACCAAGTATACAGGTTGACTGGTTAATTGAATCCACAGTGGATGGCGCAACCTGGGTGCGAAGGTTTTCAAGTTATGAAGCCTCTCACAATAGAATGGCTAAAGTCAGGAATAGCTGGCTGAAAATATTTCAGGATTTAGGTTTTACCCCGTTTTTCATTTCATCTGAACAGATGGAAAACCTTGATAATAACATAAAGGTTTTGATCCTGCCTACATCGCTTGCAATGTCTGAAAAAGAGTTGCGTTCTGTGGAAAATCTCATTCAAGATTCAACAAGACATAGGTGCATATTTTCAGATGGAACGCCGGGGTTGTTTGATGAACACGGGAAATTACGTTCATCTCCAGCCCTTGAAAAATATTTTCCGCCTTCTAATTCCAGCGATACATCCTATTGCATAAACTCGCTAAATAAGAGACTATCTGTATTTAAAGGTGATATATCATCATATTCTTTGGCAAGATTAAAAACCCCGCCCGCGCTTGATTGGACAATTTGGGTCAGAGATTGTTTAAATTCATCAATACCAAATGAACTCCCACAAGAAGTTTCCTGCCCCATTGAAACAAGGACAAGAATTTTTAGATACACACTCGGCGAAGCGCGTCTTTATGCCTTTGAACGGGGAATTGATTATAATATGAGTGAGGAATTAAAACAGGCAGGCGGCAATGAATCCCTTGAAATCCCAGTTCAAATAACTGCCAGATTTACCGAAGGCGGTCATATTTATAATTTGAGAGATCAAAAATATTTAGGAAACAGCGACAAACTAGAGTTCACATTAGACCCCTGGAAGCCTGCGCTATTTGCGGTTTTGAAAAACAAAATCGCGTCTGAAACCGAGATAATAAAATATCTTTTGAGTGTAAGAGATTAATCTACCCCGCAAGCCTTGCGCGCCCGTTTTAAAACTATTGAAGCCTGAGCCCGTGCCTTTTCAGCCCCTTTTTTCAATATTTCGTAAACGTAATCAATATTGTTGACGAGTTCGGCGCGTCGCTTTCTCATAGGTTCAAAATATTCCCAGTAATGGCTGAAGAGCGTCCGTTTTAATTCGGCATACCCAAAACCGCCAGCCCTAAGCCGTTCCTCATACTCTTTTGCCTTCTCAGAAGGGGTAAAAAGTCTCAATAGTTGAATCGCAATATTTTTATCGGCGTCAGGTTTAGGTTCTTGGACAGTGCGGCTATCCATCACTATGCTCATAATCTTCTTACGGGCGGTGGCTTCATCAAGGAAAATTTCAATTGTGTTGCCGTAACTCTTGCTCATTTTTTGCCCATCCGTCCCCGGTATAACAGCGACTTCTTCTCGGATCATTGCCTCCGGAATAACAAACGTTTCACCATATATGTTGTTAAACTTAATCGCTATGTCGCGAGTAACTTCAAGGTGCTGCTGCTGATCGCGACCGACAGGAACAATATTTGAATCATAGATTAAAATATCAGCAGCCATTAAAACCGGATATGCAAATAGACCGTGATTCACCTTTTCTAAATCGTCCGCGGCGAGCTTTGCCTTTTTGTCTTTATAACTATGACACCGTTCAAGAAGCCCTATAGGCGTAACAGTGCTTAATATCCAGGTAAGCTCGGTTACTTCCGGAACATCGGATTGCTTGAAAAAAACAGTTTTTTTCGGGTCTAATCCGCAAGCCAGAAAATCTAACGCAACATCAAGTGTATATTCCTGCCTTTTGTGCGGATCAGACAGTGTCGTCATCGAATGATAGTTTGCAATAAAATAAAAAGCCTCTCCCTTGTCCTGCAATTCAATTGCAGGCTTCATCATTCCAAAATAATTACCTATATGTAGAGCGCCTGACGGCTGTATTCCTGACAATATTCGCATAAGTCTTTAAAACTATTATTTCTATCTTATATTTCAAGCCGTTGATTAAACAACATTGAAAATGTAATTAAAAGAAGTTTTTTACTGAATGTTCATCAATCTACTCAATTGTCTTTTTGCCGCCTCATTATTAGGATCAATATTCAGAACTGTTTTAAACGCCTCAACAGCCTTATCTTTTGCGCCGGTTTTTAAATAAACAAGGCCGATATTGAAATACACATTGGGGTTTTGTGGCGTAAGTGTTGCCGATTTTTCAAGATAGAGTAAAGCCTTCTTATAATCGCCAAGCCGGGCGCAAGCAATCCCGTAGTTAAAAACTGCATCGGGATTTTCTGGCATCAATTTTACGGCACTTTCAAATTTTTCATAAGCATCACCTGTTCTGCCAATCGTTGATAATTCAACTGCCAAGTTTAATATTGCCTCACCGAAGTTTGGTTTTAGTTCAATTGCCTTGAGATAGTTTGTTATTGCCTCATTATGCCTGCCAAGTCGCGCGTAACCGTTCCCAAGATTATAAAAAACAACTGAATTATTCGGTTCAGCAATAGAAGCTTGAATGTAGTTTGTCAGGGCGAGTTCATAATTCCCTTCGCTTGCATAAATTTTACCAAGATTTATAAAAGCAGGCGCGTAATTTGTTCTGCTTTTTAAAGCCAGATAACATTGTTGCTTCGCCTCCTCAATCCTTCCCATATTTGCGTAAGCAAGGGATAGATTAACATAAGCCGCGGCAAAATTCGGCTTTATTTTTACCGCTGATTTGAGCGCATCAATAGCTTCTTGATATTGTTTAAGATTTAATAAACAGAGGCCGAGTCCTGATAATGCCTCCACCGAATTGGGATTGCGCGTTAAAGCTGTTTTAAAATAATCAATGGCTTCACTGCTCCGCCCGGTTTGATCAAGCAAATTGCCAATCCTGTAGTAACTCTCTCCCCAGTGTGGCAATAAATTTGTAATCGCGCTCCATTGTTCTAACGCCAACTGATAATCGTTCGCATATTCCAGAATCTCAGCGTATTTCTTCCTCAATACCCAGTCATCCGGTCTCGAATCTACAGATTCTTTATGGATATGAATATATTTTTCAATTGAATTGGTTTTAACAGACATCTCCCATCCAGCAACCAAATTATCAAGATATGCCATTTCTTCTTTTTGATTACACCTGTTTATAAAAGGCGGCAGTTGCAGTCGCTTACGCATTTCATTTCCAACTTCAAGTCTGTCCCAATCGGTTAAACCAAGGGCAGAATAGACAATCTCTTTTGAAACAGGTTTAAATTCAATACCTGAGCGAAAACCATATTTTTTATCCACATTTTTAAGAACTTCTCTTGCAAACAATAAAGCGAGTTTGTAATTCCCCTCAAAATTCAAATGCACGTGTTCCCACAACAAATCCCTTCCAGGAAGTTTTATACTGGATTTTTGATATAATTCCCTAACTGGGTCTATATAACAAATATCGCTGCCGAACCTTTTTGCCACAGACTCAATTGCTGCAATAATTTCGCTGTCGGGTCTAAATCTTAAAGTGTCATAATCAAGGCCTTTCTGGTAATAATTATTTGCCAATTCCGTAGCGTTTTGTTGCATTCCTTCTATACACTTTGCTATGCGGAAATTTGCTTCAGCATAGGTATCATCAATTGACAGAGCCTTTTTATACAATTCAATTGCTTTAGGAAAATTTTTATTTTCCTCACCCTGAATTCCTTCTTTATATAATACCTCCCATCTCTGTTTATCTAGGTCTGTCAACCTCTTATTTAAGGATGAAAATGGGGCGCAATCACGATAATTCGCTATTACCCTCGTCAGAATCACATTTACACCAGAGCGTCTCCCTATCTGAATTATGTTAATCAAATTCTGTTCAAAATTATTATAAACTCGATTCAACGTTGGAGTGTTGAACGGTATCTGATTTTTTAAAAACATTTCCATTCCACCCCATTCTTTCTCTGAAATGCTTTCGGGCGATATTTTTTCAACAAGCGCTCCAATTAACTGTGATATCCGCAAGGATTTAAACCATATTAAAAATTTAATCAAAGGTCTTGGCAGTACTCTTGGTCCAAAAACCGTTCCTGGACTAAACGGACCAATCACCTCGTTGTTGCCCGCGTAAATTATCCACTCATCAGCATTTAACTTTTTGCAATCCCTTGCTATTTCTTCTATTACAAACGAATTAATTGCGGTCATTGAGACGTTGATGACTTCAAAATTTATATCCTTTCTTGAGGTTCTCAATATTGTTTCAAGCATTCTTGAAAATCCGAACTCAGGGGCTGGGTCTCCAAGCGCTGCGGATTCACCAAATACAACTATTCTGTATGTATTTGTCGGTTTCACCACTGAACATAATAGCGGCTCTGGCGTCCTTGCCATTGATTTTGGGAAAAACCGATATCCGAACTCCTGGTTTTCAATGTAATACTGACGACCATTTATATCCTTCTTGATTAAAAAACTCGTCGGATAACCATAATCAATTATCCTTAATCCCATTTCAGCAACAAATAAAATAAACAAAGGCAACAATACGAGAATCGCAAGAAAGAGTGCCTTTTTTGGTCCTTTTATAGAATATAAGTTGACAGATTCATCCGATGTTTCACGTAAATTTTCTTTATTCTTATTTGGTTGAAATTTCTTTTTAGCCATATACTAACTGACATTCTATATTAGTTTTTAGATTGGACGAGCACTTTCATCTGTCTTCCAAAATGCTCCGGATGCACAAGCGTCTTAAACTGAGATAAATTTGATGCAAACCAGTGTGGAGTTTCTCCTGCGACAAATTCTTTTATAATCTGAACAAAAAATTCTTCCTGACTCCCAAAATATTCTGTACTCATTCCCTGTCTCTCCGCTGTCTCAATAAATAATGAAAAATTAACCGAAAATGTAATATCCTGTTGTCCAAAATTTGTTAATAAATCTGTGTTTGAACGATGTCTATTATAAGCCCTCAAAGTGCCATTGAAATAATGGGGATTTAATATTCCGGGTTCATTATAGCCATAGTCAATAGTTAATAATTTGCCCCGTTTTAAAAACGCAGCCGCCATTTTCCACCAATCAAGCGCCTTTACAGACAACTCACACACAAAACCGTCCGGGATAAAATCCAGCAAAGAACTATCAATCCTATTTACATATTCAGCGCACTCATCGGATAACGATACACGAGCATACTTAAATGATTCATTTTCACAACAGACCGCCATCTCAAACCACCTCTTCAATCTTGCGTCCCATACCAGTCTATGAACGGGAAAAGAGTCAAGCAACTCATTTGAAAAAACGATCCCTGTAAATTCCCGTGATTTACCTTCATTTGCGTTAATACTCTCTGCGGCGTCATTGAATGAATTATACCAGAGGACCTTTTCTGAGAATTGTTTTAATCTGTATTTTTGCCATTCTCTTCTAACCGGAGACGGCTCAATTATCAGATATTTTAAACCATCAAATCTTTTTTTACTGTAATTATAAAACCAGTTCAAAACATCTAAGGCAAGCGATCCGTCGTGAGCGCCCGCTTCAATAAGAAACAGATTATCTCCGTAATTGACTTTGGCTTCCAATTCTGCCAACCATTTATTGAATTTAAAAGCCAATAGATAACCAAAGAGATAACCCACACTTACGCTTGTTATAAAATCCCCTTCCCTGCCGGGTGAATTCTCAACACTTTCATAATAGCCAAGTCCCGGCTGGTACAAACACATTTCCATAAACTTTTCAAAAGTTATGAAGCCGTTATTTTCTTCAATTTTTTTCTTAATTATTTCAAATAATTCATTCATATTATTGAAGTGCTGGACATAATGAGTTAATTATAATTTAAATTCTCTTTAACTGCTATGGCTAAAATAGATGCATTTTTCAATTTAATGCTTGAGCAAAAGGCGTCTGATCTTCATATGTCGTCGGGCAATCCCCCGATGCTTCGCATTAACGGCGAGCTCCATAAGGTGGATTACCCCCCGTTAGATAATGATGAATTGAAAACAATGCTCTATGAAATAACGCCAGAATATAAAATCAAAATATTTGAAGAGACCGGAGATGTAGATTTTGGTTATGAAATTCCCGGGGTTTCCAGATTCAGAGCAAACTTTTTCAACCAGAGAAATGGCATTGCTGCGGTTTTCAGACAAATCCCGACAAAGATTCTTTCATTTGACGATTTTGAGAAATTGGACGCCCCGTTGCCCCCTGTATTGAAAAAATTTGCAATGTTGCATAAGGGCCTTGTCCTTGTAACTGGTCCGACAGGTTCAGGTAAATCAACGACGCTTGCGGCAATGGTTGATTATGCCAACAAAAACCGCAAAGACCATATCATTACAGTTGAAGACCCTATTGAATTTGTTCACGAGAGCAAAAACTGTTTGGTAAACCATCGCGAAGTTGGTGTCCATACAAAATCTTTTGCTGCCGCGTTGCGTGGAGCATTGCGTGAAGACCCGGATATCATACTGGTTGGAGAAATGCGCGATCTTGAAACGATTGAGCTTGCGATAACTGCGGCAAGCACAGGACACCTTGTCTTTGGCACATTGCACACAGAAAGCGCCGCTAAAACAGTTGACCGTATCATCGACGTGTTCCCCGCAGACCAGCAGAACAAAATCCGCGCCACGCTATCTGAGGTTTTAAGAGGTGTTGTTGCTCAAAACTTGTTCAAAAGAATTGACAGAAAAGGAAGAGTCGCTGCGCTTGAAATTCTTGTAGTAACAACGGCGATCTCTAACTTAATTCGTGAGGGCAAAACCCACCAGATCCCCGGTATGATTCAGGTTGGCAAAAAACTTGGCAATCAACCATTAGATGATGCTATAATGGAGCATCTGAGAATGAAACGAATTTCTCCAGAAGAAGCGTATGAAAAATGTCTGGACAAAAAGAAGTTTAGACCATTCTTACCACATCCACCAGAAGATGAAGAATAATTAAAATTATGAGACGCACAGAACTTGATTATATACTCGGCAAGATGCTGGAGTATCATCCAAATGTGTCTGACTTAAACATCACCGTAGACCATCCCTTGCAAGTGGAACTGGATGGCGAGTTGCGTCCTGTTAATATTGTTCCCCCAATAGAAAGGCTTACGCCATATCAAACCGAGATGATTGCCCTGAATCTGATCGGGGGAAACCGTCGGTTAACCGAAGAACTCCAGAAAACCGGTTCTTGCGACCTCTCTTATTCGTTGGGTGACAAAGCGCGGTTCAGGGTAAACGTTTTCTCACAACGAGGAAATTATTCCTGTGTATTGAGAAAATTAAACACGCGCGTTCCAACACTGGATGAATTAAAAATGCCGCCTATTTTAAAGGAAATTCCAAAAGAAAAAACCGGGCTTGTTCTTGTAACCGGCGCAACCGGTTCAGGAAAATCCACAACACTTGCCGCCATTCTGGATGAGATTAATGAATCAAGAGCGGTCCATATAATAACACTTGAAGACCCGGTAGAATTTGTTCATACGCCTAAAAAAGCCACCTTTAACCAGCGAGAAATGGGAACAGACTTTGACACCTTTTCAAACGGTTTGCGCGCTGCGTTGCGCCAGGCACCAAAGGTAATTTTGGTTGGCGAAATGCGCGATCGCGAAACAGTTGAAATCGGATTAAACGCCGCTGAAACCGGTCACCTTGTCTTAAGCACCCTTCACACTATTGACGCCGGGCAAACGATAAACCGCATACTCGGTATGTTTGAAAGCGACGAACAAGAACAAATAAGAATCAGGTTAGCCGACACATTACGTTGGATTATAAGCCAGAGGCTCGTTCCTAAAATCGGCGGAGGAAGATACGCCCTGCTTGAAATTATGGGGTCAAATTTAAGAACCAAAGACAGCATTATTCACGGCGAAAGCGAAGGCAAATCATTTTATGAAATTATAGAAGCCAACTATCCATTTGGCTGGAGGCATTTCAATCATTCTGCTCTTGAAGCATGGGAGCACGGGGTCATTACTGAAGAAGTCGCCATTCAATATTGTAGTAAACGAGGTCCGTTGAGTCGGGCAATTGACAATGTGAAAAAGGCGCGCGGCGAGCCGACGACTTCTGTAATTGATTTGCAACTTAAAAAAGGCGACGAATCAAAACGCCCATCATCTCCCCCTATTCCCCCAACTTTGAAACTTAAATAACTGAACAATTTTCCTATGGCAACCACATTAGAGCATGAGTTGTTAAGTCCATCAGATAAACCAGCCCTGCTTGGATTAAACACGTTGGAATGGCAGGCATTCGTAACAGCGGCTCTTAAAGAACTTGGCTATAAAGTCCACTCTGCAAGCAATCACGAAGACTTTAAAAACAGGTTTATACAATATCACTATCAGGTGGTAGTAATTGAAGAACTTTTTGCCGCAACAAATTTAGATGATAATATTTCTTTAAAATATCTTCAAATATTGCCGATGAATATGCGGCGTCATTCTGTGATTATTCTCGTAGGCAACAATTTTCAAACACTTGATCCACTGCAAGCGTTTGCCAATAGCGTTCATTGCGTTGTCAATGGCGCAGATATTCAGGTAATTTCAAAAATAATCCAGAAAGTTGTTGCCGATAACGACCTATTCCTTGATGTGTTCCGCGATACACAACTGCGGATTAAACAAGGCAAGGTATAAACAACTTCCCAATGCAACGGCTTGACCAGGAACTTGTAAGATTAGGATTTTTCCCGTCCCGGGAAAAGGCAAAACGGGCTATTTTAGCAGGTTATGTGCGTGTTTCAGGACGTTCAGTCTGTAAACCCGGAGACATCGTAAAGCCTACCGATATTATTGAAGTTTTAACTCAGGAAAAGTATGTAAGTCGCGGCGGATACAAACTTGAACGCGCGCTTGATTATTTCCAAATAGACGTGACAGGTTTAATTGCGCTGGATATTGGCGCTTCAACAGGGGGCTTTACAGATTGCTTGTTACAACGCGGTGTTGCAACTGTGTACGCCATTGATGTCGGTAAAGGACAACTTGCTTGGAAGTTGCGTAATGACCAGAGAGTTGTGGTTATGGAAAATATTAACGCCCGTTATTTAAATCGTTCGCACTTCCCACAGACATTTAACAACGCTGATATTGCAGTTATTGATTGTTCATTTATATCACTGAGATTGATAATCCCGTCAGCCATACAGTTGCTTGCTGAAAAAGGCAAAATTGTTGCCTTGATAAAACCACAATTTGAGGCCGGTAAAAAAGAGGCTGATCTCCATAGGGGGATAATTAAAGACCCGTTAATTCATCAAAGGGTTATTGCAGATTTAGAAAATTTTGTTAAATCTAATTTCAACCTTTTATGGAGGGGAGTAATTGAATCCCCTATTGAAGGTCAGTCTGGAAATAAAGAATTTTTAGTTTACCTTGAAAAACTTATCTAAAAAAATTGAAGTTGCGGGCATTATCGCAAATGTGAAAAAAACCTCCTGCGCAAAATATGTTAAGGAGACTGCGAATTTGCTCGCAGAAAGAGGTCTGCAGGTAATAACCGATCCGATCACATCAAATTTCGCCGAAATTCAGGTAAAAACTTTCGCAGACACACGCGAGGTGGCAAAAAAATCTGATATATTATTCGTTCTCGGGGGAGATGGCACAATTTTGCGCGTGGCAAGAGAAACCGCAGGCATAAAAATCCCTATTGCAGGAATTAATCTCGGGAAACTTGGCTTTCTTACAACAGCCCCATCTGAAGAACTTGAAACCGCTGTGGATAAAATAATAAATCGGCGGGCAGTTATTGAAACCCGCCCGCTTATTGAATGCAGTGGGACTCCATTTGCCAAAAAGCAATTAGCGCTGAATGATTTTGTGATCAGTCGCGGCGCCACTTCGCGTATGATTGATCTTGAAGTAAAAGTCAACGGCATCTATCTAACCCGTTATCGTTGCGACGGCTTAATAGTATCTTCTCCTACCGGATCAACTGCGTATTCTCTTTCAGCCGGTGGGGCAATTGTTAGCCCCGATGCGCACGTTTTTACGATAACCCCAATCTGCCCGCATACCCTTACCAACAGGTCTGTTGTCGTTAGTCTGGGTTCAATAATTGAAATAAAGTTTTTATCAGAAAAAGTAAGCGCATTCGTATTTTCAGATGGGCAGATAGAACATCCTCTCAAAGAAAGCGATGTTGTTGTTGTAAAAAAGAGCAACTACTCATTTCATCTTCTTCATCTTGAAGGCGATACATTTTTTAAAACACTTCGGGTAAAGTTAAACTGGAGCGGCTCAAATATCTAAGCCGTAAAGCTTTTAAAATGTGAAATAATTACTACGATGGTGCGACTAAAAGACATTGCAAAAGAAGCGGGCGTCTCGGTTATGACCGTCTGCAAAGCATTGCGCGACGCGCCTGATATCTCAAAAAACACCAAGGACAAAATAAGGGCAATTGCCGATAGACTCGGTTATGTCCCAAATACGTTAGCGCAAGGTTTAAGGAGTCGTAAAACGAAGTTATTTGGATTGGTTATTTCAGCAGTTACAAATCCATATTTTGCCCGTCTGGTGATGGGAATTGAAGAAAAGACTTACGAACTTGGTTATGATCTTTTAATTGCCCAGACATATAACAATATTGAAAGAGAAGAAAAAGTATTACGCCGGTTTATTCTGCGACAGATAGATGGTTTGTTCATTTCACCGGTTTATAGATTTGAACCGACCGCTAAAATCTACAACGAAATCGCATTAAATAAAATACCTACAGTTATCCTTGGACACACATCAACATTTTGCGAACAATTTCCATCAGTTGCTACAGATGATACCTATTGCAGTTATTTAGCAACAAAGCACCTTCTTGAACTTGGCCACAGGCAAATTGTGTTTTTTACAGGTCCATCCGCAGCCCCGTGGTCTCGTGAACGTTTGAACGGATATTTGATGGCGCTAAAAGAATTTAATATTGAAATTGATGAGAAATTGATTTTCACAGCAGGAAGCAAAATTGAAGATGGCTATAATACAGCAAAACAACTGGATAGCGAAAAACTACACTTTACAGCAATTCAAACTGTAAATGACCCGGTTGCTATTGGCGCCGCAAACTTTCTCTTAGAACATAATTATAAAATTCCCGAACAGGTTTCGATAGTAGGATTTGGAGATATTCTTCTCAGCGAACATTTTAGAATCCCATTAACAACAATAAATCAACCTAAATACAGACTTGGAATTGCCGCAATTGCATTAATGAATGAGATTTTGGCAGGCAAAAAACCGAATTCAGTAAAATTAAATGGCGAACTTGTAATTAGAAAAAGCACGGCGCCTTTGAGATAATTGCGCTGCTTGTAATCTAAAAAAATTAATCAGCAAATAAATTATAGAATTTCATCACCCGCATTGGCGCTCAGGAAATAAAAGAAGATGGAGGGAAGTTATTATTTGCGCTTGGGATAAAGATACCATTGAAGGTGATTGACATAGAAAAAGTTCATAAATGTTTAGTGGCACAAAATAGGATATTCTCGTAAGTCGTTGCTTATTATAATTCTATTTTTAACAAATATCAAAGACGGGGAAAAAGCTAAAAACAGTTCCGTTTCATTCTCAATAGGAATATCAACGACTTACCTATTAGATTTTAGATTATTAAAATAAAACCGAACTGATTTCTTCAATTGACGCAGTGCCGGTTGTCCCTAATTTATGAATTACGACAAATGCAGCTGCTGTTGCAAGTTCAAGAGACTCAGCCATCGTTGCGCCAGCCGATAGCGCGGATATTAGATTTGCGGTTACTGCGTCCCCTGCCCCGACAATGTCAATTTCTCCTCTTGGTGGCAATGCAGGTTGATAATAAGTTCTGCCTGAATTGTCAACGCCAACCATCCCGCGCTCACCCATAGTTACAAACACCAAACGCCCAGTCTTTCCAGACAGTTGCAGCGCGGTATCCCTTATCTCTTGAATCTCCAATCTAATTTCTCTGCCAACTAATTTATACAATTCATTTATATTCATTTTATAAATTAAAGGCGGATAATCCTTTAATCCGCGCCTGCTGTCGGCTATTATTGGCAAATCTGGATTTTGCGAGGAAAACTCACCGATTTTTTTTAAAACATTTTTAGTGATAACTCCTGTGTTGGCAATATCAACCTGTTCTAAAACCACTGCCGCATCGCAATTCTTTAAAACTTCTGAGATATAATCAATTATTTTACCTTCAACGTCCTGGGGGGTAGGAGTCCAATTTTTAAAATCAAGCCGGTTCAATTCTTCAGGCGGCTTGCCTTTTAGCATAAGCAACGGTTTGCAATAAGTAAAAGTCCGCCGTAAATGAGTTTTTAAAAAATAATTTAAATCAACATTTTTAAGCGACGACAATGAGTTATAAAGTTCATATCCTTCTCCATCTGCTCCGTAAAAGCCGATAGGAACTATTTTTCCGATGCCCAGAGCCACGAGATTATTCAGGATTGTTCCCGCGCCGCCGGGTTGAGACCTAACATTTACAACATTATAAACATCCAATCCAGTTTCCAGAGATGGCTCTTTTAATTCAGGGTCAATCTCAAGATACCTATCCAGACAAAAATCACCAATGACAGCGATCCGCAAGTCCTTATAACGGACGGTCAATTCTGTAAAACGATCGTTCTGGATGTTCATAAAATATTGGCTTCGTCTCGCTATTCTCTAATTAACGTATGATAAAGATTATGTAAAAAAGAGATATTATCACACTGCACATAATGCATTGCCCCGCCCATACGGGAGAAACTTTTACAAAACCTTAAATAATAGGCTGGATTATCCTTTGGCGGTTCTCCAGCGCTCCAATCCCATCTGCCTCCGTCCTGAATATCAACTACATAAATCGTATGACCTGAAACGACTGGACGCGATGATTGCAACCTTAAATTATTTACGCAGGACATCGCTTTTTCAAAAACCTGAGGCGCCATCACAGCCGAGCCGATGCTAATCACAACGCCATTGTCAAGATTATCAATCGCCTTACAAATCATTCTAAAATCCATATACGCTGCTCTGCCAACAGCCGATCCACTATACATCGGATGATTTGTTATTATATCGTAACCGATTCCGGGATGTACTGTTAGAGGAATTCTGTGTAAATAGGAATGGGCGAGCACTGAAACATTTCTGTATGGATGAATTACAATATGATGACCAGACTTTATATTATATTTCTTCATTGTATTAACCAGATCCATACGCGCGGCATTTAATTCGTCAAACGGATTCTCTTTAACTTGATTAACCAAATCATCACAAGGCGGCAGATATACTCCATCCTCCTGAATGAATCTACCGAGCGATTTGCCATATCCATCGCCCCGAATTCCGCCTGCAAGTATGGCAAGCATAATATACCGACCGGTTTCATCCCAGGTGCCGAATGAGCCTATTGCAACATTTGCCTTTACATCTTCGGTAGAACATCCTAAGTAAGAAAATTCCCAGTCGTGAATAGTCCCTGCTCCATTAGTTGCAAGATGTGTAATAAATCCTCTGTCCATTAAATGATTTAACAAGAGTTGTCCCCCATTTTTTATCAGATGAGCGCCATACATTATTATCACAGAAGCCTTATTGCGTTGCGCTTTTTTAATTCTTTCAGCGCAATCCAATATCTGTTCTTGCGTTTTACCATCACACCTTTTTGGAAAATCCGCTGGTTCAACCAGAATTTCTTTAAGACGGCTCTTATGCTGTCTGGTTTGCAACGGGTAAACTTTTAGTATATCAAGATTCAATGGTTCAGGGTAATTTTTCATTTTTCAAAAATGTTTTAACTTATCTCTCCTTTTACCATTTTTAAAACTGTTATCGCATCTCTGTAGTCAGGTATCACGATATCAGCCCCCACTGATAACAGTCTATTTCGTTTCCACTCATCAATTTTGCCGGAGCCATTGTTAGCCTCGTCGCTGGCGACGGCAATCGCTATGCCTCCAACCTCTTTTGTATTTTGAATTTCAACATATCCATCTCCAATGGAGAGCAATTGGCTTCCATCTATGTTATTTTCCCTCAATATCCTCTCAATAACCATTTTTTTTGAATAAGACTTGTAGTTATCAAGGGCGCCATAAATATGCGTTTCAAAATATTTTGAAATATCAAGCAAATCCGCTTCTTCTTTGACATAAAATTCATCCGTGCCGCTTGCCAGATACATCTTAAAACCTCTGCTGTGCAGATACTCAAGAAAATCCCGCGCGCCATATACAAGATACTCATCGGGCAAAGCAGTCTTATTTCTCAATCTCGCTTTTCTACATGCAATCTTTTGATCAAGTCGTCGTAAATATTCATACTTATACCATAACGGGTCCTCTGGCGTTCCGCCCCTCTCTTTAACGCGTTCAGAAAATTGAATCATCTGATAGATCGTCTGTTTTCCATTAAGCCGCATCACATCCTCTGTCATCAATTTTCTGACCTCTTCATCTGTCTCGCCCGGCAGTCTTGGAAGAAATTCCATAAACATCGGAATCATCACATCAGGCCAACCCTCCCTTATCAATGACAACGTGCCGTCAAAATCAACAAGAATATGACTCACATCAGGACGCGGTTTAAACCAGTCGCTGAACTCTACATATCCTTTAAACAATCTGTCACTCTTGATTATCACAATGGTATTAAAAGCAAATTTTACGCGATTTTGCAAAACCAGAATTCATCAATAATTCGGATTCTATAATTCTCGTATATTCTTGGAATTCTTTACTGGAAATCTAAATTCCTAAATGCATTGATTAATTTGTAGCCTTGCCGTAATTTTAATGGCTAAAACTGCTGATTTTATAAAGATAAATTTTTATCATCACCTTGTGTAACCAAATTATTTTCACGATGTATTTGATGTTCCATCTGTTATAAATTAACTTAAAAAAAGATTCTTAATAATGAAAAACAAAAGAAAACCGCCTGAAATTTGCCCAAATTGCGGGGCGTATGTGCCTGAAGATGCGCTTGCCTGCCCTGAGTGCGGGTCTGATTATGAAACTGGTTGGTCTGAAAGGGCTTACTCACAACGGTTGGACCTGCCAGATGATGAGTTTGATTACGATGAATTCGTTAGAGAAGAATTTGGTGGGACTAAGAATCGCCGCTTTAGGAAATATGGCGCATTCTGGATAATAGTTGCGATAATTATTGCGATACTAATACTGAACTGGCATTTGGGTTTTATTAAATGGTAAACGGATATCGTTGTAATTAAATACGAAAATTAAAACAACCTGCCCTGCAAAATATCAGATGGTTTTTCAATACCAATAGGTTTAACCAGTTCAAAATTGCAGAGTCTGACCTCAGGTTTCCCAAAGGTGTCAATCAGCAACTCATCATTCGGATCAAAAGTTAACAAGAGATGGTCTGGTTTAAGATTCAAATCTTCAAATCCACAGCGTGTCATTCGCGCTCTTGCATGTTCTAACAAATCGTTAATCTGTTCCTCAGTAATTAAGCCTCCCTCCAGCGCCTGTTTTGCGTTGAGTCCTCTATAGTACAATCCATCCTTCTCAACAAGGTATTCATCCGGACCGTTCCAAAATCCCCATACGGTTATATATTCATGATTTACTTCAAGCAAGGGAAAGCCATCTGGAGTTCGCATATTCTCCATTAATTCAAACCTGCTTAAATCTTGAATCAACTCAATATTCTTGCGCAGACTACCTGTTCGGTAAATGGCTCGTGGATAAATTGTCCTAAATCCGGACTTTGATAATCGCAGGGCATACGCAAATTCCTCAAATGGTGAATTATAGCCATAAATAATAGCGCGTTTTAACATCTTTGGCTCTGCCACCCTTGAAGGGCGTTCGCCCATTCTTGAAATGCGCCAGACAAGTTTAATATCGTCTTTAGTCTGGGTATAAAACACGCGATTTTTAAGTGATAAATCCCGCTTGGGCGTTCTTCTCCATCTCTCTGGCAAGAAATAATTAAATAGATCAGGGTCCCTTCCTACGACCCACAACAAACCGCCTGTGCTTTCGGCTCTGCCGTAAATATAATCAACTCCGAGAATATTCATCGCCTTCAGATGAACTGGCATCGGTTTTTTATCCTGTATTTCAAACCGCTTAGCCATATGCTGGAGATAATATTTTCTGTTTGCGCTTCTAACAGCCTGCTCGTGTTCTGGAGTTCTTGCTAACAATTCATAATCTACAACTGCATATACAATTTGATTGTTTCTGTCTCTCAATAGCGTGCCGTCTGGTTTTAATCGTAAAATTACGTGCTCGGGCTTCATATCGATTACCCTATAGCCCTTCTGTTCCATTTCATGTATTGCCAGCATCGTTACTCGGGCAAGAAATTCATCTCTGTCAATCCCTTTAAGCCCCAACCGCTCAGCGGTTTCCACAGCGTCATATCCTCTAATCCATTCAAAGAGCAAAACATACTGGCGCAATATATCTAATTCAATTCCAGGATGTTGTGCGAGTTTTGCGGCAATTTTTGTCTCGCTCCTGCCTGTTTGCCACAACTGAAAACGTTGACTGGGAACGAAAATCCCGAGCGGTCTTTGAACATTTATTCTGATACCTGACGGACCGCTCTTACTCTCTCGCAATTCACTAACAAGCGAAAATTCCTCAAACGGACTATTGAATTCGGCATTTATAAATTTGTTAATTGTAAGTGTGTCAAGCGGCACCTGTTCTCCCACTCGCGACCACTTCACAACAAGTTGCAATACCCGCCCGTCAACTTCACGAGTTGGAACTTTATAAACTACGCTTGTGCCGATAAGTCGTTCGCTCTTTGTTTCGAACCATTCCCTTGCATACCAATTATCCGGCAACAGATGCTCCCAAAACTTCACGCCGTGTTTTGTAAGATATAAATCCCCGCCATCCTCGGTCCTGAAATGTGCATACTTTACACCAAGCAAGTCAACTATGGAGGTATTTGATGGAAGCGGCTTCCTTATTGAAAATCCAAACTCTTCCTCAAAAGAAACAGCCCCAAGACTCTTTTCTACAACCTCGTTATCCCCATCTTTTGCCGACAAATTGTCCAAGCGGCTATTTACTAAATCTTTGTTATTTGAATAGTTGTCTTTCATTAAAACCTTAAAATTCTTATAACTAATTTAATCCATATTAACTCATAAGCAAACTCTCATCTGCCTCAATATTAAAATCTTTACAGAGTTTTAAAATCAGATTGCTTAATCATTCAATATTTTGCCATTCTTACAATAGTCTGATTTACAACTGGCGCGGTTGATGGAAAGAAATTAACACCGCCATCATAAGAAATAACGCGGATATAGTATTCTATATCGTCATCGGGATAATCGTTGATTTCAACATTATAAACCCCGCGGTCTAAATGAGCAAAATTGAGTTTTTTAAATCCACCCTCACCTAATTTTCTATAAAAAATCACAGTCTCTTTTGGTGGCGCTTTAGATAGAACAATCAATTTTATACGCATACTCTCGCCCCTTAAAAGCGATGTTCTAACAGTAGGAATTATGACCCTTGTTGGACCTGTGTAAATCTTTGTAGGATAAAGATTAGAAGGCATCTTCTCTCCAAGTATTTTCTCTATTTCATCCGCCGGTTTTATAAGCAAATCAGTATAAATATGTTGTTCCCAGTTTGCTACTGTTCCCAATTCCCCGGGAGTGCTCACTGTGGCGAGAAGATATTTATAAACATCAGCAAGGCAATTTATAATCTCGCGTCGCGCAGGAAAAACATTTTTAATTATCAATTCTTTTTTCAACTGTTCATTGCCTTCTTTCAACGCAATGCCGAATTCATTTGTGAATTTTCCCCAAGCGCATCTTAGCCGTCCCATTGATTCCATATACTTGAATGTATTGAGCCAGTAATTAAATCTTTCTGTGTAAAGTTTTCCTTTAACCAGTGGCTTTAGTAATTCAAACTCGCGGACAAATTGATATTCCTTTGAGACAGCCTCCCATTGGCGATTATCCGGTCGCATTCCGCCAGGACCTTCCACCCAATCTGAGGGGCGAGGTAACTTACAATCGATTTTTTCAAAAATCTTTGCCGCTAACAAACCTGCATCGGCGCCAAACTCGTGTTTTGCCCAATCAGAATAAAAATCGCTAACTGGCGCAAATGGCTCCTCAACTTTTTCTGATGGTTTCCAGTCAGCGGCATAATCTTTATAAGCAGGACCGCCACAATTAACCTTCTTTGACACCCCTTCCCCTTCAATCATAATCGCAGCTATAGCAGGAAATTCTTTTATATAAATAAACGATATATTTAGCCATCCATTTGTTACCTGAATGTTTTCAAACTTGTAATCAAGCGCGTGGTTTTTGCCTGCCTTTTCAAAAATATCGAGTTTATCTATAACGACATTATCCTGCAATTTTACACCAAAGATTCGTTTTCCTTTCTCGTTATAATGCGGTTCGCAAAATTTCAGGGTAACAGCATATTTTCCATTCTGAAGTTTAAAATTGTATTCGCTTACGTCGTAGCGAACCGAGCGATAAACGACCGAGTCTTCAGCGCCAATAATCTCTGCTTTATCAAAAGTCGCATACTTTCCACCAACTGGACCTTCAACCTGCGGGAGAGTTTCAATTCGGGTGATGTTCGTATTCCAGGGATATTGTGTCCACGCAGATTGAGCCAGCGCGAGAATATTTGGCGACAGAATCTTTGTTCTCCAGTGAATTCCCATCAATCCATCACACCCGTAGCGGTATGCGTCGGCAGCGTCTCTACGCATTCTTCCAACCCAGAGTTGAAGCGAGGTTAACGCAGGGTCGTCTTCAAGCCATGGGATGGCCCATTTACTCCTCTCTTTAACCTTGACAAATCCTTTATCAACTGGTGTTCGTCCGACATCCCGGTTAATGCAACTTACCGCAATATCTTTCGGTAAAACTTTGTCAAACAATGCCCTGTCCTGCTGCGGTCCCAAAACCCAGCCACAAGTGGCAAGCGCAAAAGGTGGATTGATTTCTTTATAAGCCTTAATTGCGGCATTTAAGTCATTTATTGTATTCGTGACCTCTTCTGGTTTTGTTCCTTCCCACGTCCAACTTTCCGGTGTCCAGAACCAGTAATAATCAATCGGGTATTTATCTATGATTCGTTTAAATATTCCCTTATAAAGTTCTTTGACAGCTTCATTATCCGCCGGGTTTTTGCCTTTTGCCTTTAAACGTTCAGCGACCAGTTTTGGAACTACAAGTGGCGTTTCGGTGCCAACGCATACTTTGACCTGCACCCCCCGCGCATATTCAAACACTTTTTTCAACATATCGCCGGTTCTGTTGAAAACCTCATTACATTTCTCTGGTTCGGTCGGCTCTGGCATAAGACCATACATAACATCTGGTCCATAACCATCACGTTCAAACAATTGATTTGCGCCAAAGGTATAATCACCGGTTTTTTTCGCTTTATATCCCCAATTCCCGCGCAATGAATTCTGGTAACTTGCCGGGTATGAAAATTTCACATTCCCATTTTTATCCGCGTCTTCTGCCAATCCGATCCAGACAGTTGGCTCGGCGTTTGGACGCTTTTCTGGATAAGTATGCAAACCGATGAAGTTCATTCTTAACTTTACTATTTGAGATAGTATTGCCGCATAATCTTCGTAATTCCACCAATCCGGTCCTTCAGGAAAATCGTGGAAAGGCTGAATACCGCGAAGCGCAAACATAGGTTTTCCTATCTCATTAAAAAACTTCAACTTCTCCGGTGCTGTTTCCTTTTTCCCGGTTAACAATTCTGAGCCTTTCGGAACTTCTACATTCTTATCACTTATTCTTAATCTTTCTTCGGGAAAATGGTCGCCATGCAGATAAAATCTTACCCCCATATTCTCCACAAAACGATATGCTGCATATAAAACCGCAATATCATCGCCACCGGCAAGTAGTTGAATTTTTCTACCAATTTGAATTATCTCTATTGCTATGTATGATTGCGGTTTTAAACCTACCATTTCCGACTCAATCCATCCCTCCATAGCGAGCCGTTTGATAATGTCCCGGTTTTTATTACCAAGAACAATCAAGTCTCCATATTCTGGAAGATAATGCTCTGCTTTTTCTATTGTTACCAATGTCCCGGTTCTCAAATAGACATATCTTCTTAACTCTCGGGCAGCAAATTGTTCAATGGGCGAGCACTCTTTGCTCACAACAACTCTTAAAGACGGAACGTTTGGCGGAATTGGATACTCATAACGCGCTGCCATTAAATTATTTATATCTGGCAACAACATCAATAATGCGGCTATAAACCAGAATGATAGGCAAGCGCTTGAAATAGCGGTACGATTGGCTGATTTTTCCATATTTTGATGTTATTCATTGCATACAGAATTAACCAGTCAATCATATTTTTTTGAATATGAGAGACTCCTTTATGAAAATTAAGGTATTCTTATGTCTCAGGATATAAAAACTGTGATGCTATTTTCGGCTTGGAATTATGAATCAACAATTCTTGTGAGCCCTTCATAAGGTCTGCGTTCATCAAGCATTCGCTCAACTCTGTACCTCGGGAAAGCCTTTAAAGATAAAACGAGCGCAATTGTAAAGTCGTCAGGACCAGAACGCTCCGATCTTAATCTGAATGTAAGCGCGGCAGTCCAACTCCTCAAATCCCTGAATATCGAATAATATTGTTCCTCCATACGCCCATCGCGCGCCTCAAAGTGTTGAGACATATGAAAGCCCCAGTTTTCATTAAACTTATAGTAGAAACTTGTATAATAAATGTTTTGCGCAATATCCGCCGCTAATAACGGATCATTTCTGATATAACGGTTCCCAATTGTAACACTCCAGATGTTATTGGGAGAGAGTGTAATACGATGATTTATTTCGCGCAGGTAACCGCTGTTGATATCAAACCGCGCATCCTGACTCAACATAAGATATGACCTCGGTCTAAAGTCAAACTGTGAATACACATCCGAAAAAGTTCCCTGTCCAGGACGCGGGCTTAACCTCCAATCGGTGAAAATTTGCCAGTCAAACAGGTTATCTATCTCCCCTTTTCTCTTTGTCTGAAGTTTGTTCCATAGTGAAAAACGAAATACATTCTGACTGTCAATGGAGTCAATTGAATTGTAATCGGGGTAATCAATTGGCAACGGTCTGTATCCATATACTTCATAGTCAAACTGAGGAAGTCTATTCGGTTTAACAGAAGGAGATGGAACATAGACATAATTAACCACAGGTTGAATTATATGTCTTAAACCATCAACATCCAGTAATTTGCTTTTAGAATTTGCCCAGACTTTTGAGGCTTTTGTTGACAATTCAACTCCGGTGTTGAATACGGTTCTGGCTTCGGATTTAGTTGTGGCGCCACTTCCTTCGGCTTCACTATATGCGGTAAACCTTCCGCCAACTTTTGGAGTTATATTCAACCAGCCATAATAAGTTTGAGGCAATAGTATCTGATGAAACGTATCGCCTCGCCAGGCTGAGTACTCTGGCTTCTCATTATTTGCGTATTTTCTCCTGAACCAGCCGGCGGAACTTTCGCTCTCATAATAAAATGGCGACTCGCCAATTTGCTGTCTATATCCTGTCAATTTAATATCGGGCAACCGTTCAACAGTTTCAAAAAAGTGGTTGATGCGCGGTTGATCCATAAAATCTAAACCAAAATTTGACCATTGATGATTCAATTCCAGATAAGAGGCAGGTTGAATGTTGCGGCGGTATTCGTGCTCAAAAAAGTCGTGCAACATCATTTGATCGCTTTGATACCGCCCCACAATCTTTGCAATAGTGTTGCTGCTCAAACCGACTCTGTAATTAAAATTAAATTTATGACGGTCTGAGGAAACTTGATTTCCCGATGAATTCTTGCTCGGGTTTTCATCGTGAGCGTAATAATATTCAAAATCTGCCTCGCCATACTGGCCTAAATGCAAATTAACGTCTGAGCCAGTTCCAACTCCGCGCCGTTGTCTGTAGTCAAGATGTAGCGCCCCGTCTATCTGGTCGTTTAAAAACCAGTTATATGAATTCAACAAATACGGACCGTATTTGCCCCGGTAACCCGGAATATGGGTGAAATAATTTGAATGCCTCCCGAGCCGTCGTCTGTAATAGGGAAAATACATCACAGGCGCATCGCCAACATATAAATAGGCGTTATGAGCCTCCAGATATTTTTCTGGAACAATTTTAAGATATTTCGTGCGCACCTTCTGGGCAGGATTTTCAAAATCATCGGTGGTTATCTGAACGTCGTTCAGACTGTAAACATTATTAGAAAGGTTCGCGGTGATTGATGAGCCTTTTACAAAAAACGGCGATGCTCCGCCACGCACATCCTTTGCTTCTATTTTTTGTTCTTTGTAATTCCATTCAACATTGTTTGCGCGCCATATCTGTCCGCCAGTCACAAAACAGACGTCGCCCTCTGCCCAAATCTTGCCCTCCCCCTCCTTTACCTTGATTCTTTTTGCTGTTATTACTGAATTCCCGTAAAAAACACGTACTCCTTTTTCAGCAGTAGCCTCGCCGGTGTTTACATTGTAATCAACAACCCCTTCAGGGTCTAATGCCCTAATTATGATCTCACCGGTATTTGAACTGCTTACAGATTCGCCGCAAAGACAACGGAATATAAACAAAAACATTATGCACGCGCAAAAAAACGCGCTTTTCAGGCAAAACCAAGAATATCTGTTAATCAAAAAATCCCTATTCATTTACGGAACAATTATCTTTAAAAATCACCACTTGATTTAGTTATCACAATTTAAGATGGAATTAAACAATTTTTAGCAGAGTTTTTAAAGAAGAATTTAAAAATAGTGGCGACGGCGTTAATTTGAGACACGGCGTGATTGATAACACGATGATAATATCATCTTTTTAATATCTCCCGCAAAAATGATAAACGGGCGCAAATAGCAACCCAATCATTTATATAACGCGGGGATAAGCGTTATTTTAACGCCCCGGTCAATATTGTCTCATACAACCGGTATTTTATAGAGCCTGTCGCCACTACATCAAAATTTATAACATTTGGCATAATTATCAACGGATTTTTCCATCTTAATAACTTTCTATGCATTAGAAAAGCCATCATAAATTCGATACAATTAATTGTCTCTATAATCATCACAGTGTAAACTAATTTTATGTTAAACAAATTGAAAAACCGGACAAATCTGTTCGTTTCAGGTTTGATTATAGAATCACTTGTTTTTGGTTTAGCGTTTATTTTGAGTCTGCTTTTCAAATACAGTTTGTTCAAGAAATTTGAAATTAATACACTGGTGTTTTTTAAGGGGCTTGCCTTTGCAATCCCGCCATTCCTCTTGCTATTAATAGTATCGCATAGCAACTTTACTCCTTTTAAGAGGATTCAAGAAATTCTTTATAACTTTGTAAACTCGTATCTGGGTTCCTGTTCGATCTATCAGTTTGCGCTCCTTTCGCTGGTAGCAGGGATTGGTGAAGAAGCGCTTTTCAGGGGATTTTTACAGGGGATTTTAGTGAATCATATAGGAATCCTTCCGGGAATTTTATTGGTAAACCTTGCGTTTGGCGCCCTTCATTTAATAACGCAAACTTATGGAATAATCGCATTTTTAATCGGATGTTACCTAAGCGCTATTTTACATTACACAGACAATCTATTAATAGCGATGTTATGTCATTCATTTTATGACTTTGCCGCATTGTGTTATATAAGATTTTATAAAAAATAAAACCGACGTCAGGTGCCTAACGTCGGTTTACATTGAATATGGATAAATTTTATTGCTGGTCGTATTCGCCTAATGAACGAATCCAGATGTTTCTGAATCTGATTGGATTGCCGTGATCCTGCAACATAATCGGACCACGCGGCGGTTGAGGTCTTCCGTATTTAGAAAGTTCTCTGTGAAGACTCGGTCCGAGATAATCCTTTTTATGATGCAATACCACGCCGTTTAATATAACTGTAACATAAGCCGGTTTAATAAGTTTTCCGCTTTCATCCCAGCGAGGCGCTTCAAAGATTATATCGTAGGTCTGCCATTCGCCCGGTTTTCTTGCGGCATTGACAAGTGGCGGGCATTGCCCGTAAAGAGAACCAAGCGAACCATCTGCGTAAGTGCGGTTCTGATAAGAATCAAGAACCTGAACCTCATACCTTCCATATATTAATATCCCGCTATTACCTCTTTCCTGACTATTCCCTTTAACAACTGAAGGAGTGGCAAATTCAAGATGGAGTTGAAAATCGCCGAATTCGTCCTTCGTCCTTATACTTCCCTTACCATTTATTTCCATATACCCATTCTCAACTTTCCATGCCGCAGGTTGCCCTTTACCATCAATCCATTTTGACAAATCTTTCCCATCAAACAAAACCACAGCGTCAGAGGGTGGAGCAGCCATTTCACTGAATCGTTCGCCCGGAGTAACCACACGGGGTTGCGGACGATCTGGATCGTGAACCCGCCATTTCTGTCCCGGCAACATCGGTGTATCTGTATAACCGACTGGCGCTTCGCCACCGTAACAGGCATAACCCAAAAAAACTGAATATGCCAAACAAGCAATTATTTTTCCGTTTTTCATAATGAAGTTTAAGTTTCTCAATTTTATAAGAATTTGCAAGAAAACAATTTTAAAATCCAGAAAATCCAAATTATTAGCCATATCTTTAGAAAAACAACGCCGCGATGCGTAACGGTGTAAGTTATTGTTTCGCCGTGAATCTGGAAGCAATTCTGACAATGCTAATGATTCGCATTGTTGAAAAGATCGTAAACTGTCATCTCAAATCCTGGCAATGAAATGTCTGTAATTTTTTCTTTGTTACAATGGATATGCTGAAGCGCAATTCCATACGGAGTTTGATGGTAAATTTCAATGTTATCGTATCGCGGATCAACAATCCATAATCGCGGGGGCTTTATTTCTTCATAAATAGCCTTTTTGATAACTGTATCAATTTTATGGTCTGCGGAATCTATTACCTCAACGATCAGCCATATCTTTAAGCCTTTCAATGTTAGGAGAGTAATATCAGGCTTTATGGTTGTATTTTGCTTGAATTTTAAAGTGGAACGGATCGGGAGCAATTTAACCGGAGAGCGATCGGTTATGCAGGCGTTGATTTTATTGTAAAGTCTCTCGCATATTAACTCGTGAAGAGGACTCGGGGCAAATCTTGCATAATGTTCCCCTTCAATGATTTCTTCATAAGGCTCGCTCATCTGACAAGGCGTATTTTAAATCTATTCGCCTGTTTGAACAATTACTTTTTCAACAATTCTCTCAAATACTTTCCTGTATATGAACGTTCGTTATTTGCAATATCTTCTGGGGAGCCACAGGCTACAATATTTCCGCCACTTTCGCCCCCTTCGGGTCCAAGGTCAATTACCCAGTCAGCCTCAGCAATCAGTTCAAGATTGTGTTCAATCACGATTACTGTATTGCCAATGTCTACAAGTTTTTGAATAACTTGTATTAATTTAACAACATCGGCGTTGTGCAATCCAATTGTTGGCTCTTCAAGAATAAATAATTTTGTCTTTTTCGATGATGAAAGCGAGTTTACATTTTGATCCTGTTCGGAAAAACCTGTAAGCAGATGCGCAACAAGTTTAATCCGTTGGGCTTCGCCTCCGCTCAATGAAGGACTTGGTTGACCAAGTTTTAAATAATCAAGTCCGGTTTCTTTTAAGGCAAATAGCGGGCGACGTATGGATGGAATTGAACTGAAAAACTCCAATGCCTCGTTCACGCTCATTTCCAGCACCTCGGCAATGCTCTTTCCGTTGTATCTAATATCAAGAGTTTCAGGATTAAACCTGTTTCCATTGCACCTTGAACACTTGACGTAGGCGGGCGGTATAAAACTCATCTCCATTTTTACAATTCCCATTCCATTACATTCAGAACACCTGCCTTGCGAACTGTTAAATGAAAACCTGCCCGGTCCAAATCCGCGCATTCTCGCCTCAGGGACGATGGAGAACAATCGTCTGATCTCATCAAAAAATCCTATATAAGTTGCCGGTATTGAACGCGGTGTCCTGCCGATTGGCGACTGGTCAATTTCATAAACTGTCTTCACATTTTCAAAACCCTCTATCGCCATTCCACAAGGTGGTTTATCACCCTGAATAGCAGATTTTACAGCAGGCAGAAGACAATCGTGAATTAAAGTGCTTTTTCCTGAACCGCTAACGCCCGTAATTGCAATAAACCTTTCTAATGGGAAACTGACTGTAAGGTTTTTTAAATTATGTAATCGCGCCCCTTTAATCGTTAGCCAGCGCTCGGGAATATTCGCAGATTTGCTTCTCTTTGACTTAATAACCACCGGGCGTCTTGTTCCTCTTGAAGGATAAACGATTTTCGTTTTAAGGCATCTGGCTGTGACTGAATTTTCAGAATGCAAGATTTCCTTTAATGTCCCGGCAGCAACGATATTGCCTCCATTTACGCCTGCGCCAGGTCCAAGATCAATGATATAATCTGCCTCCCGCATAGTAGCCACGTCGTGCTCAACAACTACTATTGAATTTCCTCTGTCACGCAACTCGCATAATGTATTAATTAGCCGCTCGTTGTCTCTGGGATGCAAACCAATAGTCGGTTCATCTAAAACGTAAAGAACTCCGCACAAATTTGACCCTAATTGCGCCGCAAGCCGTATCCGCTGCGCCTCTCCGCCTGAAAGAGTGGTTATCGCGCGTCCAAGTTGTAGATAATCAAGTCCCACTCTATTTAAAAATTTCAACCGCGAGCAAATTTCGGGAACAATATCACGCGAGATTATTCTGGCGCGTCCCTGCGGTTTAAATTTTTCAAAAAAACGCAATGTCTGAATCACCGCTGCCTTTGCAAAATCGTCAATAGATGGATAAGTATATTTATGAAATTTATGCAACTGCGGCAATTCTTCAATTCCGTCTAACATTAAACGAACTTCGCGGGCTATTTTATTTATCCGCGCGCCGTTGCACTCAGGACATATTTCCCTCTCCCCTTCCATCCATTCAAACCACGACTCTTCAATTGCGCCTGCTCTTGCGCCGCGGTCTACATCGGGCAGATAAAATATTTCTCCAAAACCTTTGCATCGCGGACACCAACCCGAAGGAGAATTATAACTGAACATCTTCGGATCAAGCGGTTCATACGATTTTCCGCACACCGGACAACTTCTATGAGTTGAATAGACGGATAAAGATTGGTCTTCATCAACCGCAAAAAGCACACCATTACCAATATCAAGTGTTTGCTTTATTAATTCGCGCTCTTTAAAAGAAAATCTGGTTTTCTCCCCTCCCCTGCCTTTAACTTTGATTTTCCCTGTCACAATTTCAATGTTGTGTTCTCTATATCTATCTAAACGAAATGGTTTTTCGGTTGAATAATATTTCCCATCCGCCCTTATTGTTGAAAAGTTATGATTCTTTGCCCAGCGGGCTATATCGGAGTGAAACCCTTTTCTCCCTCTGACCACCGGAGCCAGCAAGGTTATTTCGTCTCTGGCATTTTTTTCCAGATGCTCAATTATTTGTTCCAGTGATTGAGTTTGCACCGGAAGATTGCAATCAGGGCAAAACTGCGTTCCAATTTTTGAGAATAATAGACGGAGAAAATGATATATTTCAGTAACCGTAGCCACCGTGCTTTTGCCGCCGCCGCGAGAGATTCTCTGTTCAATGCTAACGGTTGGCGGAAGACCGATTATTAAATCAATGTCCGGACGCGGCAATTGCTCAACAAACTGCCGCGCGTATGCGCTGATGGAATCAAGGTATCTACGTTGTCCTTCTGAAAATAGGACATCAAACGCCAGAGTGCTTTTCCCAGAACCGCTAATTCCGGTAATAACAACAAACTTCCCGCGCGGGATTGAAACATTAATATTTTTCAGATTATGTTCCCGCGCCCCGTAAACAATTATCGCATCGTTCTTCAAACCAGTATTTTCAAAATCGTCCAGCACACATTTATTTATAGCATATAATTGAAAATACAGAAACGTTGGTATAATTTAATTATTTGATTTTAGGATAATTTTTATAAAATTAATTCCGATGGAAGAACGCGGAGAAAAATATGTGATCGCGAACGGGGAACAGGTCAAGGCAACGCTGCCTTGCACAATAGAGGAGTTCCTCATTGCAAACCATTTTCTTCCCCGTAGTGTTGTTGTTGAACACAATGGAGAAGCCGTCGCGCCTTCTGAATTCAAACATCGCACAATTAACGAAGGCGATAGGCTTGAAATTGTAAAAATCGTTGCGGGAGGTTAAATTCTTTATTTTATACAGGACTATGAAAATTAAGTTTGAACATCTATTCAGGGTTTATATTGGTTTAATGTTGTTAGTTTTGTTGTTCGCCGTCTGGGCTGACGCTCAAACGACCTTAACCAATTCTACCGACGTCTCCACAAATTTAGCGCTTTCATCTAAAATTTCGGGCGAAACGAATATCAACTATAATTTGACATTTGGTCTGGACCAGGTTGAATCTTTCAAAACCAATTTTCTTGGAAGACCGGTCTTCCAGTATATAGCCTCTGTTATTTATATCATTCTCGCCTATTTAGCGACTATGGCGATAGATTTTCTGTTCATCAAGATTTTAAAACGGCTCACTGCTAAAACGGAAACAAAATATGATGACCTGCTTGTTGACCTTCTTCGCAAACCGACAAAAGTTGTAGTGATTGTTGTTTTCCTCCACATCGGTCTTAATGTATTTGACTGGCCTGACTGGATAGAAGCCTATTTATCAAAAGGTTTAAAGATCGTTGTTGCATGGTCAATCACAATAATGGCTATGCATTCCATCGATGTTTTGATGCAATTTATCAAAGATAAATCAGCAGAGCCAGATAAGTTGTTTGATATGCAGTTGTATTCGGTTTTAAGAAAGGGGCTTAAGATTATAATCGGAATCGTAGCTGCGCTTGTTACTGCCCAAAATTTGGGAATAAACATCACAGGCTTGCTTGCCTCGTTATCCATCGGCGGTCTGGCAATTGGCTTAGCCGCACAGGATACACTTGCTAATCTATTTGGCGCGGTTGCTATCTTTCTGGACAGACCATTCCACGTCGGCGAAAGAATAAAATTAGACAGCTATGACGGTGTTGTTGAAAAAATCGGTCTGCGCAGCACACTGGTAAGAAATCTTGACGGACATCTTATATCAGTGCCAAACAAAACCATTTCTCAGGCAACCGTTGTTAATATTTCTCGCCGTCCAAACATTAGAACAGTTATGGATATAGGAATTATTTATGAAACGCCGCCGGAAAAAATAAAACGCGCCACTCAGATTTTAGAAGAGGTTTACCGCGCTCATCCAAAGACAAAAGATGTATTGATCGGATTTAACAAATTCAATGATTTCTCTCTTAATATAAGCGTTGTTCATTGGTGGGATGGACTTGACTACAAGGAATATCTCCTTGGTATGCAGGAACTAAATCTTAACATCGTCAAACGTTTTAATCAGGAAGGGATTGAATTCGCATATCCAACACAAGTCCATTATATAAAACAGACTAATTCAAATAATCCGGGCAAATAAAAGGGCGCGAGCACAGCGCAATCAATAATTTAAAATAAATATCTGGCGTCAAAATCGGCAACCTAAATGGACACAAATATTATCGGTTAATATGTCCGTAAATCAATGTGAAGCCGAATTTTACCGGTAACACGAACGAATATTGTTCTAAATCTTACCCTCAATTATTCTTGAAATTAATTGATAAAATTGGATATTTGAATTCAAAGACTTATATAATAATAGCCTTATGTTAATTGTCCTTGTTTATGTGCGGGTGAAGCCAGAGTTTATCGAAGAATTCAAACAGGCTTCAATTGAAAATGCCCAAAATAGCATTAAAGAACCGGGTATAGCGCGGTTTGACCTAATTCAACAGCAAGACGACCCTACAAAATTTGTTTTAGTTGAGGCATACCGTTCTGTTGAAGCCACAAAGGCTCACAAAGAAACGGCGCATTATCAAAAGTGGCGTGATGCTGTTGAAAAAATGATGGCAGAACCTCGTTATAGCGTAAAATATAACAATATTTACCCCGACGACAGTGGGTGGTAAGAACAAAGTAGTTCGCTAAATGGATTGTTCAAAAAAGAACGCTATTCATTTTTATGCAATTTGAATTCGCTACTGCGACAAGGATAATATTCGGGAAAAGAGTATCTGTAACCTCTATCCAAAACATAATTACTTTGATTGAAGGTCGCAAAGGTAAAGTCCTTGTGTTAACCGGAAAAGAATGGTCGCGAAGCAAATTTCTTATTGATTTATTAAATCAAAATGGGATTGAAACAATTTTGTTTCAAGTAGAGGGCGAACCAACCATTGAACTTGTTAAGTCTGCAGCGCAAATAGCGCGTGAAAACTCAGTATGTCTGGTAATCGGGATTGGCGGTGGGAGTGTTATTGATTGCGGCAAGGCAGTCTCAGCAATGGCAACGAATCCCGGAAGCCTTCTTGACTATCTTGAAGTTATCGGTCTTGCAAAGCCGCTTGCAATAATGCCGCTTCCATTTGTCGCTATCCCAACAACCTCCGGCACCGGCGCTGAAGTTACAAAAAATGCTGTTATTACCTCAAAAAAAGAGGGAGTAAAGGCAAGTTTGCGTCATCCGTTTTTACTACCAAAACTTGCAATTATTGACCCTGAATTGACATTGACAACCCCGCCAAGGTTGACAGCAGAAACTGGACTTGACGCCTTAACCCAATTGATTGAGGCGTTTATTTCAGTTAAGGCAAATCCGTTGACAGACGCGCTGGCCGTTGAAGGGATAAGGCGCGCAGGTTGTTCATTAAGACAGGCTTTTTTTAATGGAAATGATATCTCGGCGCGCGAAGATATGGCGATTGCAAGCCTTTTTAGCGGCATAGCATTAGCAAACGCAGGTCTTGGGGCTGTTCACGGATTTGCCGCTCCAATAGGCGGAATCTACAGTGCGCCGCACGGCGCGGTTTGCGCGGCATTAATTGCGCCGGTTTTAAAAATAAACCTTCAGGCTTTGCGTCAACGTGAAAATGATAGTCCAACTCTGGAAAAATTTAAAACAATCGCCCGCTTGCTAACTTCAAATCCGAATGCAAAACCCGATGAAGCCGTTGAATGGATTGAACAAACCTGTTCAATGTTCGGTTTAAGAAAACTAAGAGACTTTGGTATGAAACGCGCCGACTTTTCAGAGTTAATCATCAAGGCTCAAAAGGCAAGCAGTATGAAAGGAAACCCAGTTAAACTGACTGAAAGAGAATTAGAATTGATTCTGGAAGGGGCGTTTTGAAAACTCTTTTCAAATCTTCTGTTATTTGATATAAATAGTTAAGAATGAAAGTTACTCTGTTTATACCATGCTATATAGACCTATTTTATCCGAATGTAGGTATTAGCATTATAAAGATATTTGAGCGACTCGGGATAGAGGTTGAGGCGCCAGAATCGCCGGCGTGCTGCGGGCAACCGTCATTCAACACAGGTTACTGGGAAGAGAGCAAAGAAGCGGCAATAAAACTGATGGAACAGATGAAGGATGCAGAGGTTGTAGTAATCCCGTCCGGTTCTTGCGGCGCAATGATAAAAGTGTTTTATCCAGAACTATTTGAAGGAACACCTCAGGAATCGCTTGCAAAAGAAATATCAGCAAAATGTTTTGAATTTACTTCATTTCTCGTAAACCGACTCGGTGTAACCGATTTGAAGGCTGAATTTCCACATAAAGTTACTTTTCACGATGGATGTCACGGTCTAAGGGAATTGAATAACAAACTACCGCCGAGGTTATTATTAGCAAAAGTCAAAGGGCTTGAACTAATTGAGATGGAGGCAGCAGAACAATGCTGCGGATTCGGCGGGACATTTTCCGCAAAGTTTCCAATGATCTCAACTGCAATGGGCGATGTAAAATGCGCCTCTGCGCTGGATACAGGGGCTGAATTCATTACTTCTTGCGATTCAAGTTGTTTGATGCACTTACAAGGGCTTATATCGCGTCAAAAGAAAAATATTAAAACAATCCACATAGCGGAGATTCTTGCTCAACAATGAATGCAATAGCATTAGAATTTAAGAAAAACGCCACCCGTTCCGCCGCGGATATAAAACGCAGAGAACTGGTAAAAACCGCGCTTGGCAAATTTGAAGTCAAGCGGAATGAAAAAGTCGCTCAATTCAAAAACTGGCAGGACGCAAGAAACATTGCTGCAGGATTAAAATGGGAGGCGATAGAAAATTTATATAACAACATCCAGAGGCTGGAAGAGAATTTGAAAAAGAATGGCGCAATCGTTCACTGGGCGTCAACAGCGGAAGAGGCGCGGAATATAATCATTGGAATTGCAAAAGAGAAAAACGCTCGTCTTATTGTAAAGTCAAAGGCGATGACGGCTGAAGAAATCCATTTAAACGAAGCGCTTGAAAAAAACGGATACGAGGTAGTTGAAACCGATCTGGGCGAGTTTATAGTGCAATTGCGAAATGAACCTCCATTCCATATCGTTTTCCCTGCAATGCACCTGACAAGATATGAGATAAGCGACCTTTTCTCGCAAAAACTCGGCAGTCAGCCCACTGAAAAGGCAGAAGAACTGACAATGGTTGCGCGAAAGGTTTTAAGGGATAAATATATTAAGGCTGATATCGGGATTACCGGAGGAAATTTTGCCGTCGCAGAAACCGGGATGATCTCTATAACCGAGAACGAAGGAAACGCGCGGCTAACCGCAGCGCTTCCAAAAGTGATGATAACGCTTATCGGAATTGAAAAGGTAATCCCTCGTCTTGAAGACCTTGCTTTGCTTCTGCCAATGCTTGCCACAGCAGGCGCCGCTCAAACTATTAGCGGATATAATACTTTTTACTCAGGTCCGAGAAAACCCGGTGAATCTGACGGACCTCAGGAGTATCACGTTGTCCTTTTGAACAATGGAAGAACTGAATTGCTTGCTGACCCGATTGAACGCGACGCCTTGCGATGCATCCGGTGCGGAGCCTGTTTAAATGTCTGTCCAATATATAAAACCATCGGCGGACATTCTTATGGAACAACTTATTGCGGACCAATCGGCGCTGTAATAACTCCGATTATGAAGGGCATTGAAGATTGGCAACATCTCTCGTACGCTTCAAGTCTTTGCGGGGCTTGCACAGAAATTTGCCCTGTTAAGATTAACCTTCATCATCATCTTTTAAAAAATCGAAAACTCGCGGCTACTAAAACACCGTCGTTCATTCAAAAGATTGCCTTCAAAATCTTTGGAAAGATTTCAACGTGCGCCACATTATGGGCAATTGTTACTAAATGCGGTCGGGTCTTGCAAAAACTCCATCCACTTGTACTTGGAACAAAACTTGACCCAGCCTATGCATGGACAAAAAACAGAGATTTGCCCCCGATAGCAAAGCAAACATTTAAAGAATGGTGGAAGTCAAAGAATAAAAAATAATTATGAATGACAGAGAAATCATACTCTCCTCAATAAAAGAGGCGTTGAAAAAGCCTTCGCACAGGCAAGATTTTAATCCAAAAGGCGATTTAAGGTCGCAAATCAGTAATGTTTTGCCTGCAACAGGAAATAATTTTGAAGAAAATTTAAATCTATTTAAAAAGAATTCAGATGAGTTAAAAACAGATTTTTATACTGTTAAATCAATTGATGAAATCGTCCAGCATCTTGAGAGATTAAAGGAGAGTGAACAATGGAAGTCCATAGCCACACATTCAGATGATTTATTTAATAATATTTGTAGCAAGCTAAGCCTGCCAGTAGTGCGGACCAATTCTGGATATGATGTTGCCGAACTTGAAAAATGCGCGGCATCCATTACTGAGTGTGACTGCCTCGTCGCGCAAACCGGAAGCGTAATTGTAAGCAGCAATAGCAATGGCGGCAGGGCAATTTCTGTATTGCCTCCGCATCATATTATAATTGCAAAAAAAGAACAGTTACTCCCTTCAATGCCTGATGCAATAGGATTTATCAAAAGGAAATATAGCGGTGGATTACCCAGTATGATTTCAATTATAACCGGACCAAGCCGAACGGGCGACATTGAGAGAATCCTTGTGCTCGGCGCCCATGGTCCAAAAAAACTTACAGTATTTCTGATTGTAGATTAATAATTTATAAAAATCGTGATTTAAAAAACGCGTTTTATAGAAAACAATTTAATTTAAAAAAATATCCGCATTAATTTGTATCCTTAAAGAGTCATTTTCAAACCTTTACTCAACATAGCCAACTGATGAACTTTAATGTTGGAGATTCAAGAGATTATGCCCGTTCAGAAGCATCTACCTTGACAGGAATAAATTTAACCTATTAGATTGTCAAAGATTTCTTGAAAACCAAAAAAGAACTGTGTAATGAACTATCTTCAAAAAATCTATGGAACAGAACTCGTGCTTGCCACAGACCTGTATGAATTGACAATGGCGCAGGGATACTGGAAAGCCGGATTGCAGGATACTGAGGCAGTTTTCAATCTCTTTTTTAGAAAAAATCCATTTAACGGTGGTTTTACAATCTCTGCAGGACTAACTTTTTTGATTGAGTTTTTATCAGAATTCAAATTTACAAACGATGACCTGACTTATCTCTCCAAACTAAAAGGAAATGATGACAAACCGCTCTTTGATTCAAACTTTTTAAACTTTTTAAAAGGATTAAAGATTGACTGCGATATTGATGCTGTCAAAGATGGAACGGTTGTATTTCCACTTGAGCCAATTGTTAGAGTAAAGGGGAAAATTATACAGGCGCAGATATTAGAAAGCGCTTTATTGAACATAATGAATTTTCATAGCTTAATAGCTACAAAAGCGGCAAGAGTTTGTGAGACAGCCGGAGATAATCCTGTAATAGAGTTCGGTATGCGACGCGCGCACGGTTTCGGCGGGGCGATTGGCGCAAGTTGGAGCGCATATATCGGCGGGTGCGAAAGCACATCAAATGTTTTAGCGGGAAAGCTATTTAATATCCCCGTCAGAGGCACGCACGCTCATAGCTGGGTATTGTGTTTTGAGAACGAACTGGAGGCATTTCTAACTTACGCAGAAGTTATGCCTAATAACGGTGTCTTCCTTGTTGATACTTACGATACAATTGAAGGCGTCAAGAACGCGATTATGGCTGGCAGAAAACTTGTAAAAAATGGCTATAATTTTTTTGGCATAAGAATAGATTCTGGCGACCTTTTAAATCTTAGCAGAGAAGCAAGAAAATTGTTGGATGAAAACGGCTTTAATACAACAAAGATAATTGCAAGCGGCGACCTTGACGAATACCAGATATTAAACCTTAAGAAGAACAATGCGCCAGTTGACATCTGGGGCATTGGAACAAGACTGGTCACCGGATTTGACCAGCCGGCTCTTGGCGGTGTTTATAAACTCTCTATGGTCAAAGACAAAAAAGGAAAATGGGTTTATAAAATGAAGATATCCAGTGACACCGAAAAATCCTCACTGCCCGGTATGCTTCAAATTAGAAGATTTAAACAAAATAATTATTACACTGGCGATTTAATATACGACACGCATTTAGGTTGTAATGAAAATATTTTTTCAAAAGTCGAAAATAACTATAGCGGTGTTCGACCGCGCAATGAAATTGAAAACAGTCCCTGTGAATATGAAGATTTGTTAATCCCTGTAATTAAAAACGGTATTCAAGTATACAATCCGCCTGAGGCTAAAGAGATACGGGATTATGTTAAAACCGAGTTGCAACGGTTAAAACCTGGAATAAAATCTATTGAGAATCCAGATATCTACCCTGTAAGGACTGAAAAACAATTATTAGAATTAAGAGAAACGCTTTCGCAAAGTAAAATTATAAAATAATACGTGAACAGGAAATACATATATAAATATCCGCATCCGGCAGTCGCAGTTGACTGCGTGGTTTTTGGTATTGTTTCAAATTGTGTAGAAATCCTGTTAATTCAAAGAAAAAGCGAGCCTTTTAAATATCATTGGGCGCTTCCTGGAGGTTTTGTGAATATTGATGAAGATATTGAAGATGCAGCAAGGCGTGAACTTTTTGAGGAAACTAACATTTACGCCGATTTTCTGGAACAGATTGGAGCATTTGGAAAACCGGATAGAGACCCGCGAGAAAGAGTCATTTCAATCGCCTTCTATACAATGATAAAAACAAATGGTATGAAAATAAGAGCAGGCTCTGACGCCGCAGATTACCAGTGGTTCTATATTAGAAATCTTCCGCCTCTTGCATTTGATCACAACGATATTATCCGAAACGCTTTAGATATCTTGAGAAAAAAGGTTGAAACTGAACCGTTCGGGATTGAGTTAATGCCAGAAAAATTTAGACTTTCCCAACTGCAAAATGTCTATGAAGACATTTTAAATAAATCGATTGACAAAAGGAATTTCAGAAAAAAATTGTTTACACAGCAAGTTGTTATCCCTGTCGGAGAAATAGAACAAATCAAAAAAAACAAACCCGCCCAATTGTACCGGTTTAATATTGAAAAATATATTGAATTGAAAAAGAAAAGGATAAATTTAATCGGTTAGTGTTTATGCCTATGTAAATGATTATGGAAAAGGCGCTGATAATTGTTGATGTGCAAAATGATTTTTTACCCGGTGGCGCTCTTGCTGTTCCGGAGGGTGATGCTGTAATCCCCGTTGCAAACGAATTAATAAAACAATTTAAAATTGTCGTCGCAACTCAGGACTGGCATCCAAAAGACCACAAAAGTTTTGCAATCAATCATCCCGGAAAAAAACCGGGAGACAAGATTATAATCGAGGGAATTGAGCAAATATTATGGCCTGAACATTGCGTTCAAAACACCCACGGCGCCGAACTCTCGCACAAACTCGATGCATCGCGTATCACTAAGGTTATCCAGAAAGGGACTGACTCCAATATTGATAGTTATAGCGCGTTCTTTGACAACGCGCGTAAAAAGGCAACCGGTCTTGAGTCTTTTCTAAAATCAATGAATGTTTCTATGATTTATGTCATAGGACTTGCGACCGATTATTGTGTAAAATTTACAGTTCTGGACGGGCTTTCATTGGGGTTTAAAACTTTTCTATTCCTGCGTGGATGTCGCGGGGTAAACCTAAATCCGCGCGATGTTGAAAACGCAATTGAAACAATGAAAAATGCAGGAGCAGAAATTGTTTAAACGTTTTTTCAGTAAAAACATATTTTTATTAACCAGCAGAAAATTCGGACTTCTGAAATTGGACTCAGAGATTGATTTTGAAACATATAAATGCAACGCTATTTTTGAAATGTTCACCTACCTTCGCGACCGATTTTACTTTAAATCCAAAGCGAACGGAGATTAATTCATTCCTCTATAACATTTTCATAAATCTAATTTCACGCGAAAATATATTCTTCACCGTTTTGCCCGAGATTCAGGATAGATGGCTATGGAAAAAATATATTTACATAATTTAATTGTTATTGTAATAATTACTTATGCCCAAAAACCAGACCAATCAAAGACGCGTTCATATGCCGTCAGAGAGGGAAGGTTTGTCTATCAAACAGAAAACTGTCAAAAAACCAACGGGAAAGTCCAGAATCCGCACAATTTTTTTAAAGTTATTTATTCTATTCGGAGTGCCGATTGGAATTTTAATTTTAGCGGAGATTTCGTTGAGAATTATTAACTATGGTTACTCTACTAATTTCTTTGCTATTTATGACGGAGAGTATCTTGTTCCTAACCCTGATTTTTCAAAGCGTTTCTTTCCACCGAGCGCAGTTAAAACCGCCTGGCCATTCAAAATACCCGTTAAAAAGCCACAGGGCACAATAAGAATTTTTGTTCTTGGCGATTCTGCCGCGCAAGGGACACCATCACCGACGTTTGGATTCTCCCGTATTCTTGAAGTAATGTTAGAGCACCAATTCCCCGGAAAAAAATTTGAAGTAGTAAACGCTGCTATGCGGGGAATAAATTCACACGTTGTAATCCCAATTGCGGAAGAATGCGCCAAATACGATGCAGACGCAATTCTCATCTATCTCGGTAATAACGAAATGGTTGGCTTATATGCCCCGGAACCGAATAAATTCAATATTGTTCAATATCCTGCTTTGATAAAATTAAAGCACCTTGCAGCGCAAACAAAACTATCGCAACTTGTTGAGTCTGTAATTTCAAAAATAGCAAAACCGAAGAAGCCAGTCGTTCAGGACTTTGATTATTTTCAACAACATAGAATTGCTTTCAATAACAAATTCCGACTTGCTACTGTAAATAACTTTGAATCAAATTTGAAAAAAATCTGCGATGTTGCGACCAAAAACGGGGCAAAAGTTTTCTTATCTACCGTATCGGTAAATCTGCAGGATTCGCCTCCGTTTGGCTCGTTACATAAAAACGGTTTGTCAAAAAATGAACTGGAAAAATGGAATAATTTTGTAGCAAAAGGGGATGCGGCAGAGTCCGGCGAGAATCATAACGAAGCAATTAAATATTATGAACAAGCGCTTCAAATAGACCCTGAATATGCTGAATTGAATTATAAAATAGCAAATTGTTACAAAGCGATTGGCAATCTTGAAACCGCTAAGAAATATTATCAACTTGCCTGCGACTATGACGCTCTGCCGTTCAGGTCTGATTCAAGAATCAACAACGTTATTAGAAATGTAGCCAATAGTTTCAAATCAAAAGGGGTATGGCTTGTTGATTCGGAACAGACGTTTATAAATGACAGTTTAAATAATTACAATGAATTTCCGGGCGCTCGTTATTTTTATGAATACGTTCATTTCAAATTTACGGGCAATTACATACTTGCGCGAACCTTCTATAGCAACCTTGTTCAGGCGATTGAGATTAAGGATAAAGAAAACTATGCAAATAACCGAATGAACCTGCCAACACAACAGGAATGCGCCCTTCGCCTTGCCTTCACTTTATGGGATGAACTTGATACTGAGGCAGCAATGGTTAAATTAACGGCAAGACCACTATTTCAAGGACAACTCAATCATTCAAAAAGACAAGCCGAGGCTGAAAACTCATTGCAAACGCGGTTAAATAACTTCTCTAAAAAAGAGATGCAGGAGACAATCACCGCCTATGAACTTGCGCTCTCGGAAAGACCAGATGACTGGCAAATACATTATAACTATGCAAACTTTCTTAATGTTATCAGGCATACTGAAGAATCGCTCAAGCATTACGAAGTATCGTTGAATTATATGCCGGTATTTACACAGTGCAAAGTTCTTATAGATAACAAGAGAATGGAGCTTGCAAGAAAAAATATGTTAACTCCGACACTCAGAGCGAATCGCGCAAACAAGAATTCAAGGGTTTTTTAAATATCTTTTGTATTTTTCACAAATCAGAAACGATTTTACTTACCTTCAGGAGGCAAGGTTAATTGTTCAACCTTAGTATACAAAGCAGAACGTTGTTTAGATGATAGAAACGCGCCATCAACGGAGTTTCTTATAATACGCAAGATTTCTTTTCGCGTTATAGATGGATTCAAGCGCCGAAGCAGCATAAAGTTATCAGTCAAAGACGCAGAAGATATTCCGATATTATCTGTGTTTACTGTTACTTTAATTCCTGAGTCTAAATAATATTTTAATGGATATTCATCTTTATCCTGAGGAAATTCATTGGCTTCAAGTTTGTAACCTTTTATCTGGTAGTTGGCGTATGGACACATCTCAACAATAATCTGACGATCGGCAATTGAACGGAGAAGGTCAGGCGATTTTCTTAAACTCAATGCATGTCCAAGCCTGCGGGCGTTTAGATTAAACACAGCCCGCCATATCCCCTCTGCGTCATCATTTTCTCCTGCGTGAACGGTTAGGGCAATACCGCACCTGTGCACAGACACAAATTCATCAACATAATAATTTGCGCGGGTGTCTTTATCCTCGTATCCGGCAAGATCAACTCCAACCACCCTGCATTCATCTTCATTATTCCAGTGTTCAAAAGAAGTAACAGCAAGGGCAAGGTGTTTTGAAATTCCAACCCTATAATCTCCACCCTCTCGTCGCGTAGCGATTAAAATTAAATTTATATGACAATATGGCGACGCATTAGAATTCTTCGCCTTGTTCATACAATTCTGAAATGTTTCTCTGATATCTTTTAAGACATCCCAGGATGAACGATTTTTCGAAGGGTCAGCATAATTTGCCGGTGAACATCTTATCTCCGCGTAAACAACATTTTCACTCAATAGATGTTCATATAAAAGTTCGCATTGCTTTTTTAAACAACCGGGGTCCTTCAACAAGTTCGTGCCAGTAGCGTCGCCAAGTTTTCCATAATCACTTAATGAAATCTGCTTTGCGGGGAGATTCCACCCTTCTGGAAATTGCGGCTCAACAAGCGGTGGAAGTTTATCTGGGTATTCTGCCGCTTGTCTTACTTTTCTTAATAATTCACCATGCGTAGCAAACCCTCCTAAATGACAATGAAGTTCAATCTTCGGCAATTTTCTTATCCAATCTTTATCCGATGCTTCAAGCGGCTGATTTAACCAGTCTAAATCCGATTTCGTCCAGGTTGCCAGAACAGTGAATGGCAATTCACGAATTGTTTCAAACGATTCGGTAATTCGCTGGCTCCGTTCTATTACCTCTTTGATTCTATCTCTTAAACTTTTTCCAATTGCTTTTGCTTTAATAACCCCATCCTTTTCATAAACTATATCAAGAGGATACTCCTGCGGAGATATATTTTTAAACTGGCTCCAACCATTTTCAGGACCAAGTCGGATCCAAATTAGTTCATTTTTATTTTTTGCATCATAGATATCATTTATTGTATTTGGCTGCTGATTTGCTGGTCTATTGCACAATACGTGAAATACAAGTTTGCTGCCAAAAAGTTCTGCCGCTTTTTGCATTGCCGCGGACATAGTTTTAAAACCCCCAGATAAACAAATATATGGCAAGTCTGCGTTATCCCGTCTTTTTGCAATCATCCACCTATACAAAACCTCTTCAAATTTAAAATGGTCTTCTTCGGTCTTAAAATCTTTGAAACCTTCAACTTGAGTTATTGATAACTTCACCTCTAAAGCCTCGGATTTAAAGAATTCTATTACCTTATCCACTTCTACTTTATCGGTATCTGTTGTGATTATATGGACTTCTGAGAACTTAACGCCTGGCAGTAAAAAGGCTTCAGGAACAATAGCCCACGAGGTGCCTAAAGAGCATAACAGAACATCTTTTTGCATAAAATGTTTTTTGAATCAATTATAGATGGTTTTCAAATATGGATGGTTCTTTCTGTTCTAAATAATTTAAAATTGATTTTTTATCTCTGGGCAATTTTTTTGCCCTGTTACCAACAACCCTGTTATGCGGCGCCTCTATAAGGGCAAGTCTCAATTTTGAATCAATAAGCACAGGTCTGAAATGCAGCGCGCTTGTCTGTCGCGGGTCTGCTGAACCAATCGGACTACTCCTCTTCCCATCTTCGGGTTTTAACTCTGGTTCTTTTCTTATAGCCTTCAACTTCTCGCCGGCAAACCTGCATAACTCAATCCAGGTACTAAATTCTTTCTCAAAAAGATAAATATTAAATCCTCTTGATTCTAAGTCCTTTTTAAGGTCCTCCCACTTTTGTAAATTCAATCTATATTCATCCGAATAAAAAGCGCCTGCTGTGCGGGTTGTTCTAAAACCAAAAGCGCCGATTGAAAAGAACGCTCTCAAAGCGAGATCAAGTTTTTTATTTAACAGTTCGCTTAACTCGCGTCGGAATGTGATGAATATTTTTGCAGTCTCTTCCGGAGCAATTCCCCCGTTTTCTGTTAGTCTGTTAGTCCTTCCACAGAAAAACCCGAGTAAATAAGTTATCGGTTTTACTCCGTCCTTTGGAATTTTATTATACCAATCTTTGTTTTTATTGTTTGCGGTTGTTCCCGTTCTTTCACATCTTACTATAATGCTTGAGGCTTTTCCGGTATTACCTGCAGCGCCTCCGAAAATTGTTTCTTCTTCATCGCGCAAGCCGCCGAGCGCTCTGAACCACCAGCGTAACTGTCCGCGAATTTCAGATGGTCTTATCTCTGCTTTGCTCGGGTTTGCGCCGCCACAAAAACAGGGCGTCAAAAAATGGATAGTAAATGTTTTTGTCTTCATAATTCAACAGGCGGGTTTAGTTTTTTGCCGTATTCAATCCATGGGTTAATCAATTCCGGTTTTTTCTTCTTCCAACGTTTAACAGTCTCTTTTTTCTCTTTTAGAGCCGTTAAAAATGCCTTTTTCTCCTCATCATTCATCTTAGAATGCTCCTTTGCTTTTGCCGCGAATTGCTCATCATTTAATTTCAAGTATTCATTTTTCAATTTATCTTCAGGCTTAAGATTTTTAGCATTCTCAATCTCTACTATTTTCTTTTTATACTCTTGTAATTGAGCCTGAAATACCTCGCTTACTTTTTTATTAAACTGCTCTGTTACATCCTCAAACCATCCATAACCAGCGGCGGTTTTTGCGCCTATTCCAAAATTCTTCAATCCCTCTGAAAGCCACTTTTTTGCAGATTGAACCGCTTCCTTTGAACAATTTTTTAACGGGAAAATCGGAAAAACAAACACACTGCCAGCCGCGACTGCAGGAAACTTTACTGGATTGGGTTCTTCATCATCAGTGGCAACAGGTTTTTCTCCATTATAATACTCTGTATGATGACAAGTAACCACATCAAGTTCAATTTCCGCGACTTTTGATAAATTAGCGCTGAAACTTGATGGTTCAAGCTGAAGCGAATCAAAATGAAGCGGGTATGCGGGCATAAAACTGACGGTGCCGGCATAAGCGCCAAATTCTTTGAAATTTTTAGGTTCCTTTTTAAGAATACCGAGTGAGACTAACTTTTTCGCTGCAAGGTTACTGACATTCTCCCATCTTTCATCGCCAATCGCGTATGTAAAATCCGAGATAAAAACACCGTTCTTTTTCCCACCATTCCAATCCTGTTCTCCCCAGCCAAAAATAATCGCAATTTTTACGAGCATTTCGGCAACTTCTTCGTCAGTTTTAGCCCTTGAAGTTCTTAATTCATATAACTCCTGAATAGCCATTCTTCTCGCGCAGCCTTTCACTGCGCTGCCAGGTATATAAGGAATTCCAAATCGGTCAAGGCACAAACCGGCGTTCTCCATTACTCCGCCGCTCATATTAATCATCATCCTTGATTTCTGTTGGGCGTATATCAATTCCGATAACGGTGTTTTCTTACTGACTTCGTGAACCCACAGATTCCAGATATTTGCCTTAGATAGATCGGCGCTTTTTCTAATAAACTGGTTGTAAATACTTTCTCTGTCTTCTTTTTTACAGCGCGGGTCAACAAATCGGTTGTAGAATAATGACCGATTCTGGCATTTTATTAAATCGTTTCCAAGACAGGCTAATGTCTCCTGAAGCCCGATATAGCGGATTTCATCCATTTTCATAACCTCTACTCCTAAGTGTTGTCCTTTGCGAATCTTTTTAGATAACTCAAATATTGCAGCGCTTCATCCGTTGCTTTTTGAAGATCATAGAATGAAACAGTCACTAATTTTGCCAACAAGTTTTCCGCATTTGCGCAACCGTTCAAAACATCAATACCCACTTTGCTGTCCGATAAATGCGCTGCAACACAGTCCATAATCTGCTTCATCTTTTCGCGAGCAAATACCATTCCTTCATCTTTTTCTCTTTTCTCGGTTGCAAACGCCAACGTTGCCATTAAGCCATTATTAACGATCAACGCGGGAATGCGATTGACTTCGGATTTTGAGATATCGTTCGCGTATTTTAAGGCATTCGTTGCCCTGATTTGTTCAAGGTTTTGCATATCTCCTCCTTAACTTAATTTAATTGAACACCAACCAAGACCCGTTGATGCATCGCCACCGAATTGAAACATTTTTTCCTTTATCGCGCCTTTAAATACCTCGTAAGCTTCAATCGGTTTCTTATCCTTAAATAATCTTCCGCGTCCATTCAAGAAGTGAACAACTGAATAAAACATTGTCTCGCTCGGGACATCTTCCTGATTGAACAGAGCTCCTCCTTCTGCTGTTCCTGTTTCGTCGTTGATGCGAACGTGCTGCGAAACTTCGCAAGAATTCTTCGCAAAGTAGCTCATCATACTATCGCTTAAAACAACCAGCCTTTTCGTAACATCTGCCCAGACAAGTTCCTCCGGCATCAATCCTTGAAGTTTTTCGCCGAGAGTTTTAACTTTCTCATCACAGATCGTCTTGAACGCATACTCTTCAAGAACAATCTTATCATTCACAATAACTATTGAATCTTTCTCAACAATCGCAACACCGTCCTTTAAATCCAACTTTTTAAAATCGGGCAAATCATCCTTATTAATCACTCCGTCTCTAACTGCGCGGTGTAAAATCAACGGCGATGTTATCCATGCAAAACTCCCTTTTGCAGACCGCACAGGAAAAGCCAGCAATTTAGCCTCTGAGAACTGGACTGAACCGGCAAAACTAAAGTCGTTGTTGTCCGAACCAAAAAGCCATGCGGCTTCGCTACAATTATTCTCTCCTGCAACTCTGACTTTCTTCTTTTTGTCCTTTTCGGATAATTCCACCAATTTATCATTCCACTGGTCTGCAAAAACACCTTTCAGCGATGAAGCCGGAATGACTGGGAATCCTGTGTGGCGTTCGCGAAGTACCGGCTGGTCTATTGCCCCGACGCTTGCGCCAGTTCCAATATGCAACGGGGTGCGCGTGAATATCATCATCAATCTCGTTTCCATAATGTTCTCCTGTTTTCTGTTTTGTTATTATCCATTAGTTTATTCTGTCCTTTAAATTCTAAATCTTCATGACGTCCTGGTATGTCCTTTTTCACTATTACTTTTAGAAAAAAATGTAAAAGTTCCGCAAACACCTAAACCAAATCCTTTTTCGCCCAATAGCGTGCTTCTGCAATTCTTTATTGTTTTCCCAAAATCCTTTGCATCCGGTCTATCGTGCCAGTTTAACGCGTTTGCAAGATTGGTTGCGTCTTCTTCGGAATCGGCTTCAAAATAATAAATGGAGCCTGCTGGCACAGCCAAATGAGCAGACATAGCGCCTGCCTTTTCACCTGCATTTTCATCACCAATCGCCCACCCGGTAACAACAACAGGCTTAGGAACAAGCGCTGCAACAAGCCTTGCAGAAATTGTTGGCAGTTCGCGGACTCGCTTCCGCCATTCCTCCCGCGACTCAGATTCTCTTCTTTCTGTATCCCCAGCCTTTAATAAAACGCGGCCTGTTTCAGTATCAATCCAGTTTGGAAGCCAACCGCCCGGATGATACTTTATACCCTTTGACTCATCATTCGGAATTTCAGGATATACAGCGGGCGTGAGTAATATCCACTTAACAAGGTATTTTTCTCCATATTGGTTAAAACTGTTTGCTTTCCCATAAGGGAGAGGCAACCGCGAGCCTTCAATCTCAACCATTCTTGCTGTGCACATCCTCTGTTGTCCACCAACAATAATTAATTTTCCTTCGCCGTTAAGAAGCGCTTTAACAAGGTCGTTTCCGTATTGAGTGTGATTAAAATCCTTATCTTTCGCCTCGGCAAAAACACCTAATCTCCACTCTTCTTTCAATCTTAAATAATGTGCGGAATAAATTTTCCCAGCTGCTTCTTCTCCCCCAGTAGTGCCGCTTTCCGGGTCAATTGCAATACCAATTGAATGTTCGGCTTCAGAAAAATCAGAGTCATTTGCCGCATCAAGTCCATCAGGAATCAAATCCTCGCCATTAACATATTTTTCAAACGCTTGCATTGATAACCAGTTCTTTGCATCCGATTCCTTCTCTGGCTTGCGAATACTGGCAACCGCATATTCAAGCGGGTCTGGCAAACTTGATTCAAGAGAATCAAACATATCTGTTGGCAAAAGTGTCGGGGACAATGTTTTATCGGTTAAATCAAGCGGACGCGGGAAATACCATTTGAGATTGTTTTCTCCCTCATTCTCTAACCTAACGGGAAAAGGTCCTGCCGTCTTCAAACATCCATATTTTCTATCCCGCTGCTTATCATCGTAACGTCCGCTCTTGCCCCTTCTGTGCAAATGAACCTCTGTAAAACCTGCCCTGTGCAACGCGGCGTGAAACGCCCCGTTAATGACAGTCGGTAGTGGAAATGCCGCGCCGTGCCCGGCAAGCGAACCTTCCATAGGTCTTCCGTCGCGGAAGAATAATACATCTATCGGTTGCAATAATATTGTATTCATAAATTGCCTATCGGCTGAGTTGTTAGTTTGTTTTCTGTAGCGATTTTATCTTCGTGTTTCTCCAACAAATCCCCTGCCCTGTACGTAAAGGCGATCGTCTGACATAGTCCAATTATGTTTCGGCAAACATATTTGGATAATAGCGGCTTTGGTGGTTTGTGTTCCTTATGGTAGGTATTGAGTTTGTTTAGATACGAATCAAGTTTTGCAAGAATGTGCTCCTTTAATGTTTGCGCCTCTTCGACTTTTATTAAACATTGTCTATCAAGCGCGAGGGAGAAATCTGCCTTTATGATTTCAAAAACATTTTTTTCAAACTCCTCATAGACGTCATTTGTTTCAGATGTTCTAAAGTATTTTGAAGTGTTTGAAATGTATTTTTCCACAAACTCGCAGACCTTATAAGGGAAACGCGCGCTCAATTTTTTATTTTCAATTGCAGTGGCAATATCTATAAGTAATTCAAGCCCTCCGCTTTCCCATTTGCATCCCCATTCAAGTATCTCGCCAGAACGTTTAAATAATGTAATCGCAATGGCTGACCTATCCAATTGCTTCTTTGCCCGTTTTTCAGCTGCTTTTGCCGCTTTGACAACATCTTGCAAAGGGGCTTTGTAATGCGCTATTGCAACACCGACTGAACAATCAGCGGCAGGACCAGGAACAATAAATGGGATAGGTTTATCGTTGTAATCGGTATAATCCAACCTTATTAAAAATCCCTCGCAATATACATCAAGCAGCGCTCCCTCTTTCGCCAACTTCTGGTAATAGGGTCGGTAATTTCCATTTACATTCTTTTTGCTCAATAAATGAGCGTATTTTGTTAAGTAATTCTTGAGATTAGGATCGCCTCTAAAAGCCATTCGCAACGCCTGAGCGCAAGGAACCGCAGAATCAAACGGCAACAATGCCAGAACATCATCGCCGCCGGCGTAGATCAACCTTCCGTCAAATACCTCCACAATCGGCTTTACACAATACAACGCAAAATTGCTCAACGCGCCGCTGAACTGTAAATGATAACTCGGCGAGAGCGGTCTCCTGGTTTCTAAGAATGATTTAAATCTATCTTTTAAACTCCCCTCACCATCTGGATTTGAATTTCTTGTAAAATACTCCAACGCTCCACAAGGATTTCCGCTTCCATCCGTGTATCCCGCAAGTTGATTAAGGAATTGTGGTGTTTTTTCTCCGCTGATCCATTTGCCAATTTCATCTCCATCAAGGGAAAGCACTGCAAAATACTTTTCTTCTAATGGCACTTCTTCCGCGTCGTGATCACGACCGCAATCTTTAAATGGCGTGTGCCCGGCAATGCCATAGGTATTTGGCATTTTGAAATGGTCGCTTCCTACTTTGAGATTCCATGGTTCCTTTGCCAAATAGGCTAAATGCCAGATTCTTTTAATTAATGTAGTAGCGCAAAGCCAGTCATCATGTCTAAATAACGCCCCTATTTCGCCATATTCAGAATCAGACTGCTCGCCCTCTGTTTTTCCAGCAAGTTTGTCGCATCTTTCTTTCCAAACCCTTCCGCCAGCGACAGCCTCTTCTTTACCAGTTAATGAATCTTTATTATTAAAAACACCGACCTCCCATCCGCCGCTCGCCGTGTTAAACGCGCGCGTATGCCTTACAGCGTCAAGACACCAACTGTTGTAAGCCACATAAATAGGCCAGGCGATTCCGATGTTTTTGAGTTTATCTTTTCGTTTACTATCGGTATAAAACCTCGCATCGCGGTGGTCTATTGGCATTAATTTGGTAGCCATTCTAACTACATTTTCAACGCGTTTTTTAGCCTCCTGAATTGGCATTTCTTCTTCAAAATAATCAGCAAGTTCAAGGGCTTCATCTATCGTATTGCTCCAAGGCGTTATTTGGTAAGAAATGGATAGAAACCTTTCAACCTGCGAGTTATATCTTTCTCTTCTCTTATCTTTTGTTATACCGCCCTCGTCCTCCATCAAACCAGCCGACTCGCAAATATCCCATACGGCGCGCGCGACTTTCTTCCACTCATTTTGAATAGACATTTTTACCTTTTTTGCTATATTATCAGCCCTGTTTTGCGGAACAAGCGACAGAAAAACGTTTGGCAAATTCGGAGTCAGTAATTCTTCTTCATTATATTTAAATGACTGCCAGACCGGATTTGAACCAATATAAATCTTGCTCCATAACTCATCGCGCCAGTGTAAATCAAACAATGGTTGTCCACACAGATTTGGATAAATCACGCTATCCGGTCCAATCTCCTCCGAAAGGGTTTTCAATCCCGCGGCAATCAACCACGATAGTAAATAACTACCGCTCCACAAATCCCTTATACTTCTTGCCGCAGCGATGAAATCCTGCACAGGTCCGATCTGAAATTTTAAGAAGGCGGGTTTAAACTCCTCATCTTCTAAACACCCGGCAAATGCTGAACAAATCTGAATATGCGTCCAGATAGTATGGTCTGGAATTCGTGTATCAGCTGGCAAAAACGCAAATCTATAATCTTTTTCTCTTGCAGCTTCCTGCCATAAACGCCAGTGGGCAAAGAACCTTGCCCGCCAACTCTCTTCATCGCTGCCCAGGCTTTTTAGATTTTCTTCTTTTAAACACGGTTGAACCGAGTTTTCGCCTTCTATGCCAAGTTCAGCGCTCGGGAACGGTTGCGTAAATTTTAAATAGAGTTTCTTTCCTTCAGGATGACCAAGCGGATGAATAAACGCATTTCTGACTCCATCAAAAGCGCATTGCAATCCAGCCGCCTGTGATGAAGGGAATGGTAACCTGTCTGCCGCAGATGCCGCCCAATCTGACTCTTGGAAATAAACCCCAATTTCTTCATCTATGAAACCAGCCTGTCTGAACGCAGCCTCAGAACGCTCCTCGTGGGTTCTAATGTCAAGCGCTTTGCTGGGTGGGTCGTGCAAGTAAGCCTCTAATTTTCTTTTCCAATCGGTTGTCATAAATTTTATATTTTTTATTTTAATAATAACTGAATATTTGATTGATGTGGGAACATATGACGTCCGCCGTCGTCACTCCTTTGCCCTAAACAATTTTTTGGGTTCATAAGTATTTAATACTCAATAATTGGAAGATATGTCAACAATTTTGAGTTAAACCCTTTAATTATCTGAACCCTGAATATTTCAAAAAAAATGAATTTTGGGTGAAATTAGATTTATTAAAGTGTTTTTATAACCAGTAATTCACTGGCTGTAAGGGCTACGAATGGGTCAAATATAAATGGCTTTTTCTGTGTTTCTTTGGGGTTTCTGTGATGAAATAACAAACCACAGAGAGCACAAAATAATCACAATTCTATAGTATTGCAGCCTTATTAACAATAGCCTTCTGTTTCGGTTGGTTTCAAAATCAAATACTAAGATCAACGCTTAGGGTTCTGGCAGTAGTATTGCATCGTGATTAAATCTTGAAAAAATGGAAATATAGGTTAATTATATGAAACAGAATTATTGTTTAAATTAAACAGATGGGAATCTATATCAGAAACCAAATCAATGGAGTTTGAGATGGAAGTTTTACATGCACCGTGGCGGATTGAATATATTCTTGCGCCAAAACCTCCTCGTTCTGAAAAATCGTTATTCACTATGATTGCTCTTTCAAACGAGGATGAATCAAATCTTGTGATTGCGCGCTCAAAGAGTTCATTCGCGCTTTTAAATCGTTATCCGTATAATGGCGGACACACAATGGTTGTTCCGTATAAACAGGTTCCGGACTTTAACGGTCTAACTGAAGAGGAGTTGCTTGATTTAATGAACCTTACCCGTCGTTGCCAGAATGCCATCAAAGAGGTAATGAAACCAGACGGCTTCAATATTGGCGTGAACATAGGAAAGGTTGCGGGGGCTGGAATTGAGGAACATCTTCATATTCACATTGTCCCGCGTTGGAATGGCGACACAAATTTTATGCCTGTCATTGCGAATACAAGCGTTGTTCCGCAGGCTTTATCCGACCTTGCAAATAAATTACGTTCTATTTTAAACAAATGACTGTTTTTATAAAATGAGTACACAGGAAGGCAAATTTTCTTCACAGACATTGCATTTTGAAAATGCCCGCATTGTTCAACAGATGTTGAACAACGACTCCAAAAACCTTAAGGCGGTTGAAGAGGAACTTGGAGTTAAGGCAACAGCCAGAGATGGATGGATAAAACTTGAAGGTCCGACCGATTCTGTTGAAAACGCAAAGCAGTTTTTAGAAATAATGGAAGGCGCTCTCAAATCAGGGGGGCAATTAAGAAGCAGAGAATTCTTTCAGGCGCTATATGTGGCAAAACATGATGGCGTGAACGCGTTAAAAAGCCTCGTTGGTGAAAAAATTCAGGTATCGCCTAAAAAAGCCTCCATTACTCCAAAAACAGTGGGACAACGCCGCTATATTGAGGCAATTAAAAAATACGATCTTACATTTGGAATTGGACCTGCCGGCACAGGTAAAACCTATCTTGCAATGGCGATGGCAGTGGCAAATTTGCGGGCTGAAAAGGTTTCAAGGATTATTTTGACAAGACCTGCAGTTGAAGCGGGCGAGGCGTTAGGGTTTCTCCCGGGCGATCTATACGAGAAACTTGCTCCGTATTTGAGACCACTATACGACGCCCTTCACGATATGCTGCCCCCGGAAGAGATTCAGAAAAATATGGAGCGCGGCGTGATTGAAGTTGCCCCGCTGGCGTATATGCGCGGTAGAACATTAAACAACGCCTTCATTATTTTGGATGAAGCGCAGAACTCAACTGTTGAGCAGATGTTTATGTTTTTAACCCGCTTAGGATTCAATTCTAAGGCTGTCGTTACCGGCGATATAACTCAAATTGACCTTCCGAGCCATAAACGCTCGGGATTACTTGAAGCGCGGGATGCGTTAAAGGGTGTGGAGGGAATTGCCATCGTAGAATTGTCAAAACGGGATGTTGTCCGCCATCCGCTTGTGCAAAGAATAATTGAGGCATACGAGTTACATAGAGGAAAGAAAAATGCCTGACCAATTAACAATTCGCAACAAGTCATCAAAAAAGATTAATACTCGTTTTCTAAAGAAAATCATTTATTACGGATTGATTAATATTCTGAAAGAAAAGGATTTTGATCTGGCTATTTTTCTTGTTAATCCCAAAACTATTGAGAAGATAAATAAGCAATTCTTAAACCACGATGGAGTAACTGATGTTATTAGTTTTGACTATTCAGATTATCCCGAAATAAACACTCTATCAAACCAGCGCAAAACAGATAGTTATTTATATGGTGAAATTTACATCTGCCCGCATGTTGCTGAAGAACAATCAAGACAATTTAATACTACAACAGAAGAAGAAATCGTCCGGTATGCAATTCATGGAATTTTACATTTAAAAGGATATGATGATCTGACCTCTATAGAACTTAAGAAAATGAGAAAAATGGAAAATAAAGTCATATCTCAATTGAAAAAAGAGTTTATCTTTAAACATTTAATAAAATATTAATTGTATTACTATTTAGATGTGATTTAAAAACCTATTGCAAAATGATAAATAGAAAACAAATATTACACTGGTTTAGAACCAATTTTTTCACGGGACTCGCAATAGTACTGCCCGGAGTAATTTCTATCGGTATATTGTTATGGCTGTTTGGAACTATTGCGGGGTTGACTGATGTCCTTTTATTTTTTCTTCCAAAAGAGTGGACTCACCAGAATAACGGAACGGGTCCGGTTTACTGGTACTGGAGTTTGTTATCCTTGATTGTTTCCGTACTTATTGTATGCGCAATTGGCAATCTGGCTCGTTATTACATCGGTAGAAAATTTATTCTCTTTATTGAAAACACAATGTTAAAAATTCCGCTTTTAAACAAAATCTATTCAACAGTAAAACAGATAAATCAGGCTTTTACTTCAAGTAAAAAATCGTCTTTCAAACAAGTGGTGTTAATTGAATTTCCAAAAGCGGGGATTTATTCAATTGGATTTCTTACAGCAGAAAATAATGAAAAATTTTCTGAACTCACTAAAAAGAGACTTGTAAGTGTTTTCGTGCCAACGACGCCCAATCCAACAACCGGGTTCATTGTGCTTGTTCCTGAAAACGAGATAATCAAACTTGATATGACTGTTCCAGAAGGAATAAAATTTATAATAAGTCTTGGTTCAATCGCCCCAGAATCCGACGATGAATTAAAACCAGCACAAATTGGAAATAAACTTGCAAATTAGATTAAGAACGCAAATTCCCTATGTCAGATGAAAAAGATGAAGGCTTTGTAATTAAAAAATATCCATTTTCAGAAACAAGCTTGATAATCCACTGGCTTACTAAAAACAGCGGACTAATTTCCACGATCGCCCGAGGAGTGTTCAGACAAAATTCAAAATTTTACGGCAGAATTGACCTTTTCTACTGCGCGAATATTGAGTTTAAAAAAAGTCAGAAATCCGATCTTTATTCATTAAAAGAAGTTGACCTGATAGACGCCTGTTTCTGGATTCGCGAAAACATATCCGCGCTGCATAAAGCCTCTTACGCAGCAATATTAATTGAAAAAATAATTCCTAAAAACACACCTATACCCCATATATTCGCTCTTTTTTCAACATTTTTAAATTATCTAAAAAACCACTCTGATTCTTTTGCGCCAGTATTATGGCTTGAAACAAAATTGTTGATTGAATCAGGAGAATTTCAAATACCCGAAAAACACAGGTCAGGTAAAATGATAGATACTATCAATATTCTGATAAAATCTGATTCTCCTGAATCTATTGTGAATCTTGATCTAAAAGAATTGAATCAAATAGCAAAAGTGAATTTGAATTCTCTTGCACTTAACGAACAACAGCAGAACCTAAGGCGTAAGGCATTAGGTGATTTATTTAGTTAAATAGAGCCTTTTACAATTAGGTTTAGACCCAAAGTATTTAGTAATAAATCAGGATAAATTCCAAGCAGCAGAATAACTATGGCAAGGATAATTACCACCAATCTAATTAAGGGTAATTCTGTAAATGGCGAATTATTTTCTGGTTCTACTACAAATATTTGTTTTAACACAAGCAGGTAGTAGTAAAGGCTTACCGCGCTCATAACAACAGCAATGACAACAATCCAGACCATTCCAAGTCTCGCTGGCTCCATACTCGCTGCGGCAGAAAAAAGATAAAATTTCCCAAAAAAACCGGCAAGTGGCGGAATTCCTGCAAGCGATAATAAAAATATTGCCATCGCTATAGATAGCAGAGGCGATTTTTTATACAAACCAGAGAATTCCTTAAAGCTGCTGTGGTGATAGTTTTTTTCTATTGCGGAAACCACAGCAAAAATTCCAATAGTTGTTAAAGCGTAAGTTACAGTATAAAACACAACAGCGCTCATAGCGTTAATTCTTGATGAAGAATTTCCACAGGCGATTGTTCCAAGCAAGATATAGCCTGCGTGGGCAACCGCCGAGTAGGCTATCAATCTGCGAAATTCTCGTTGAACTAACGCCGCAAGATTCCCAATTAAAATAGAAGCAACGGCAAGCGAGCATAACATTGGTATCCAGCCTGCAATAAATCTTCCCCACTCTCCCCTTCCAGAAATATTATCAAAACCGACAACCATTAGTTTTGTGAAAAAGTAAAACGCAGCGAGTTTTGAACCCGATGCAATAAAGGCTGCTGACGGTATCGGCGCGCATTGATAAACATCTGGCGTCCAGAGGTGGAATGGAGCTGCGGCTATTTTAAAACCAAATCCCCCTATAATCATTGCAAGAGAAAGCATCAAAAGAGTCATTTCTCCCCGAACAGGCAGTACCTTAACTATTTTTGATAATTCAATTGAGCCGGTTATCCCGTATATCAAACTCAAACCGAATAAAAAGAATGCTGATGTTACACCGCCGAAAATAAAATATTTAAACCCTGCTTCAAGAGAATATTTGTTTCCTTTATAAAATGCCGTCAGCACATAGAGCGAGATTCCTATAAGTTCTAATGATATAAAAATCATTAATAGGTTTTCAGATGAAACAAGAAAAAGCATTCCAACAAGCGCCAGCAAAATCATAGAATAATATTCGCTAACATTGATTATCCATAATGATTCATAAGAAATCAGAACAGTAAAGATAGAGCACAAAATGAGGGCAATTTTTATCCAGTTCGTAAGCGATGAAGAAACCAAAACCCCGCTGTTTAACTCACCGTTATAAACCGGTAATCCAATTGATACAATAGCGGCAACACATCCGGCAATTGATAAAACTGATGAAACCAGTAATCGCTTCCTGATTTCCGCCATCTGGTAAAAAAACAAATCAACAGATAGAATAATAAAAATCGTAATTGCTAATATCGTTTCCGGCACCGTTAATTCAATGATTTTAATATAACTCATAAGCCAGTGCCTCCTTTCCAGAGATTATTAAACATAGGCGAATTAAGCGCTGGGTGAATCCAATTTAATAACAAATTTGGGAATAAACCGACAGTCAATGTTGAAAATATTAATATTGCAGAACCAATTATTTCATAAATTGAGATCGGCTCAAGTTGTAGAACATTCTTCTCGCCATCGCGAAAATGCTCGCCAAAGAATGCAAGTTGCATTGCCCTTAAAATATATCCTGCGCCTATTATAATTCCAGCGCCTGCCAATATTGCCGCAACTGGAAAAGCCTTCCAGCTGCCAATTAGCACCTGCAATTCAGCGATAAATCCGCTAAACCCGGGCAAACCCATTGAGGCAAAAGCGCCAACTGCAAAGGTGAATGCTGCATAAGGAATTGCTCTATTAAGGGCTAATTGCCTTAATTCGTATAGTTCGCGCGTATGCGTTCTGTCGTAAACCATTCTGCCAACAACTCCAAATAATAGTCCCGCAATGATGCCGTGAGAAAACATTTGAAAAACTGCTCCAGAAATTCCGATCTTGTTTAATGTCATTAAACCGAGCAGGACAAATCCCATATGGCTAACACTTGAATAACCGATTACAAATTTGAAATCTCTTTGCGTAAGCGCAATCCCTCCGCCAACTATTATTCCAGCCAGCGCAAGCAGTACCAGCGGCGTTTGCCAGTAAAGCGCGCCATCTGGAAAGAGCAATAAACCAACTCGCAGAGATCCATAAGCTCCAAGTTTCATTATCACTCCCGCAAGCAACATTGAAGCCGCCGTCGGAGCCGCAACATGACCAGTCGGCGCCCAGGTATGAAATGGAAAAAGACCAGCAAGAATAGCAAAACCGACAAAAACAATGGGAAACAACCAGATTTGAACGTTTGCTGGAATTCTTACATTTTGCAAAAGTAGAATTAGATTTGTTGTCTTCCCGCCTCCGTAAACATAGACTGCTATTAAACCAATTAAAACAAGAGCGCTACCAGCAAACGAGTAAATCACCAGTTTCATCGCTCCATATTCACGATTTGTTGAACCCCAGATTGCTATCAAAAAGTATTTTGGAATTATTGCAAGTTCGTAAAAAACAAATAGCGTGAATAAATCATAACTAAGGAAAACGCCATAAACGCTTCCTATTAAAAGAAAATAAAACGCGAAGTATTCCTTAATACGATGATTTATATTTAAAGAAAAAAATATGCCGGCTAACGATGCAATAGAAGTCAAAACGATTAAAACGATATTAATACCATCTGCAGCAAGGTAATATTCAATCCCGAGAGATTTTATCCATAAAATCCTTGTGTATTCTACTAACTTCTCGCCACCGGGATGAGTCACCGCGCCCCAAAAAGATATTAAAAGATTAACGCATCCTGTAATTATGGCAAGCCAGCGCGCGTAGTTATCCCGTTTAAGCGGCAACAAAATCAACAATATCGCGCTTAAAAAACTTATGTATATTGTCCATGCCAGATTAATCATCTTATTTCATAATTGCGATTGTCGCGTTTATAAATCTCATTACAAATGACGGATAAACTCCGATTGCAAAAATTAATATAATAGACGGGATGGCAAGCATAATCTCGGTCATTCTCAGATCGGGCATCGCCGACCATTTATTATTAAGTTCTCCGCTAAAAACCCTTTGAATAATTTTTAAGATAAATAGCGCTGTAAAAAGCAGGCCGGTTACCGATACAATTGCTGCAAGAGGCTGTACTGGAAAAACAGAAACAAAGATAAGAAATTCCCCTACAAAACCATTTAACCCGGGCAGACCGAGCGATGCAAACATAGTAATTCCCATTAATCCGCATAAAACAGGCGCAACCTTTCTAATTCCACCGAAGGCATTAATATCTGAAATCCCATTGCTGCGGTTCTGAAGCGCTCCAACAAAATAAAACAACGTAGCAGCGTTGATTGAGTGGTTTATCATCTGGAATATCACACCGCTCATACCCATTGATTTGAACTGCGCGGAAGTTTCGCAACCAGCATACGCAAAAATTGCAAGCATACAATAACCTAAATGATTTATTGACGAGTAGGCGAATATCTTTTTAAGATCATTCTGCGTCAACGCAGCAGCGGCGGAAGCCACGATAGTTAAAACCGCTAAGAATATTAACCAGTCTCTGGCGATCGCAAATTGTTCTGGGAAAATAGGCAGAGCGATTCTCAATATTCCGTATAATCCCATTTTTGACATAACACCGGTGAGGATCATTGTGAGAAAAGATGGAGATTCAGAATAAGTAACTGGTAGCCAGATATGAAGAGGTATTAACGGTATTTTTATTAAAAACGCGCTCAATACACCGATGAAAAGTATCATCATTAGAGAATGTTCATTAAATATAAATGAACCATATTTGACTTTAATCAACTCTTGTAATTTGTTTGATTCACCTAACCTTGCAAGTTCTGAAAATTCAAAAGTTCCACAGGAGGCATAGATTGCCAAAAAACATAAAAACATCGCAATGCTTCCGATAAGAGTATAGATGAAAAAAGTCGTAGCCGCCCGAACCCGTTCGTTACCTCCCCACAATTTTATTAAAAAATATGCAGGGACAAGGCTCAACTCCCAAAATAAAAACCAGTGCACAAAATTTTGCGCGGTAAATGTGCCCAACAATCCTATTAATAATAAAAGAACAAGCGCGTAATAAAGTCGCGGATTATTCAAATTTAATGGCGCGGCGAAGATTGAAAAAGTTACTACAAAAACCGATATTCCTACCATCAACAGCCCGAGCCCATCAACGCCCAGATGATAATTTACATTTAAAGATTGAACCCAGACAAAATTTTCAACAAATTGCATTTGTGAGTTATCGGTATTAAATGAAACAAACATCCATACTGTCAGGATAATTTCAATGAGAGAAATGATTCGGGTCGCGATACGTGGCAGAGATTGGTTGTCAAAAACACCTATAATTGCCGCGCCTGCAAGCGGCAAAAATATCATAATACTAATTATAGGTAAATGCTCCATATTCAACCAATCAACCAGATTGTCCAGATAACCAGCAAAATAATCCCAACACCGATTGCGCAAAGGTAGCGGTGAATTTTTCCATTTCTCCAGAGACTTAAAATACTCCCGCCAAAACGCAAATTGCTGCAAACTCCGTCAAAACCAGAATTAATCACATATTCATCCCAGAGCCTTCCAAACCAGGCGAATAAAACTGTGAGGCGCGAAAAAAGTTTTACTATCCCATCCCATATATAAACATCAAGCCACAGACAGAATTTAGAGAACAGGTTTGTTAATTTTATTACTGTTATTTCGTAAAATTCGTCAAAGTATAATTTTTTATTTAACAGACTGAACACAGGACTTATTTTAAGTTCCAGAATGTCTGCTTGTTGCGCGGATTTTACTGGATTTTTTCCATATAAAAACCATCCAGCCACAATCCCGCACAAAGCAATTGTAGATGAAAGCAGCATTATAGAAAAATCAGGTTTATGTTCTACCTGCGTATTTGATAAGAATTTTTGAAGCAACGGCAGAAACGGAGAACCAATGAAACCGATCCCAAAGGCAAACAGCGCGAGGATTATCATCGGATAAATCATTATAGAAGGACTTTCGTGCGGCTGATGCGCGATGGTTGAATGTGGCTCAGAGTTAATCTTGCCGCGAAAATTACCTGAGAACACATAGCAGACCTGACGGGTCATATAGAACGCAGTTAAGAAAGCCGCGAAAAGTCCTAAGTAGAATGGGATTTTTGAAAGACTCCAGATAGAGGCTGAATGCAGGATGTCGTCTTTGCTCCAGAATCCAGAAAACAGAGGCACACCGGCAAGCGACATCATTCCAACTGCATAAACCGCATAAGTAGTCGGCATATACTTTTTTAAACCGCCCAGAAACCTTATATCCTGTTCTCCCTCGCAACCGTGAATTACCGAACCTGCGCCCAAAAACAACAGCGCTTTAAAAAACGCATGAGTTATTAGATGAAAAACCGCTACTGCTACACCGCCTGCTCCAAAACCCATCATCATAAAACCTAATTGAGAAATAGTTGAATATGCGAGTATTCGTTTTATATCAAACTGGGCAACAGCGATCAGCGCGGCGATTAACGCAGTAATAGCGCCCGTGTATGTAATGAAGATTGAAACGACAGAAACTCCATTTGCACTCGGTGCAAGGATCATCATCGGTTCCATCCTTGCCACAAGATAAACGCCTGCGGCAACCATTGTTGCGGCATGAATTAACGCGCTCACGGGAGTTGGTCCTTCCATTGCGTCAGGCAACCAGATGTGTAACGGCACTTGCCCCGATTTTCCCATTGCCCCAATAAAAATTAAAATTGATATTGCAGCTCCGGTAAACATCCCTCCAAAGATTGTAGAACTTGAAATTAAATCCAAATTATGCTGCTCTAAACACCCGTTGCCGTTGTCATAAAGTAGCAGTTTTTTAGTAGTCTTAAATAAAATCAAAATTCCGATAAAAAAGGCTAAGTCCCCTACCCTTGTAGTAATGAAAGCCTTTTTTGCCGCAGCCGCCGCAGAAGGTTTATTAAACCAGAAGCCGATTAGCAAGTAAGAAGTAAGCCCTACAAGTTCCCAGAAAATAAACAGCAGTAAAATGCTATTTGAGATGACAAAACCAAGCATTGCGCCGATAAAAAGCGACATAAAACAGAAGAACCGAGTAAAGTTCCAGTCAGATTTCATATACCCAGCGCTGTAAATGAAGATTAAAAATCCAACCAGTGAAACGACTGCAGCAACCGATGAAGAGAGAGGATCAAGGATAAAACCAAACTCTATCTTCAATCCAGATATATTCAACCAATCAAAATTCGTTATAAACGTAGTCGCGGCACTTGAATTTTTAGATTCTATAACTTTTACTAACGCAACAATTGATATCAACAGTGAACAGGCTAACGATGTTAGCGCCAGACCTGCGGCAATCTTTTTTTGGGATTTATTAAGAAGCGAGATTATACCAGCCGCAACTATTGGCAGGATAGCGATGATCCAGAATGTTTTAATTATCCAATCCATCAAAACCCTATTCTTTTAGCGAATTGTAATCTTCAGCCTCGCTGCTTTTATAATGTCTGTAAATTGCAAGGACAAGGGCAAACCCCACAGCAGCCTCAGCGGCAGCAACGGCTATTGCAAACAACACAATCATAATTCCTGAAATATCATCAGCCGAAGATGAATTCGCCCGCCAAAAGGTTATGAAGTTCAGATTTGCAGCCGCCAGCATCAGTTCAATTCCAGCGAGCATAATTATCGCGTTCCGCCGTAAAAGAACACCGGCAAACCCGATAGAAAAAACGATTGCCGAAAGTATTATATAGCCTGTTGAATCACTCATTTTTTTCCTTATTTTTCAATAATGCCCTCTCCTTCTTAGTAGCAAGAAACACACCTCCGATTAATGCTGCAGTTAAAAGCAACCCGACAACTTCAAGCGGCAAAACATATTTTGTCATCAATTCTTTCCCGATAATTTTTGCTGAGACCTCGCCCGAAATCCGCTGAGATTGCGGGCTTTTGCTCATCAATGTGCAAAATAAAATCGTCAAAAATAACAATAAGGCAATGAAGAGGCCGACTTTCCATGAACTTATAAATGCTGGCATTTCTCCGAACTTGTTTCCTCTAACAAGCATAATCGCAAACAAAATTAATACTGCGACCGCTCCCACGTAGACGAGAATTTGAACTAATCCAACAAATTCAGCCCCTTGATAGATAAAAATAAAACCGAGAGTAGCAAATGAAACAGCCAGTGAAAGAGCGCAATGGATAAGATTTCTTAAAGTCATTGCCGCTACCGCGCTGGCAACTAATAAAATAGATAATATTAAAAATGTTACCGACATTTCAAAGCGACACAAAAAATCTTTAAATAGAAACAAATCGGCTTAATATTTAAGCCATTTTCAATCAAAATAGTTTATTTCAATGATTAAATTTTTCAATTTATAATTTGAGAAATTAATGAAAAATTCTGCAATTAAAATGGCTTCAATGCCAGCAATATTAGCCAACTTGCGAAAAATGATATACGGATTGTAAAAGTTAGAAACGGTTAAAATCCCTGCCGTGTAGAAATCTCTATCCAGTGAATAACTTGCGGTAAAACGCCGACAAGAATCATTCCGACGCTTGTTGCTCCGAGCGCAATTGTCCCGCTTAACGGTAATTTTATTTTGCCAATTTCAGCAGGAATGTCTTCGGCTTTAACCAGGTACATCCATTTTATAATTATAAGATAATAGTATAATGAAATGGTGGCGTTAACCGTTGCTATCAGAACAAGCCAATATAAACCAATTTTAGCCGCAGAGGCAAATAATATGAATTTTCCTAAAAATCCGGCAAGAGGAGGAATTCCAGCCAGTGAAAACATTGCCAGCATCATAACAGAGGCGAGGAATGGATTAGTTTGAGAAAATCCCACATATTGCTGCATCTCCTCTTTTCCGGTCTGTGCCGCAACTATAGTAACAACGCCAAACGCTGCCATATTTGAGACAAGATAGACAATCAAATAGAATAGAACGGCGGTTAAACCTAATTGGTCCGGATTAACAAGCCCGAGCATAATATAACCAGCCTGAGCAATAGACGAGAATGCGAGAAATCGCTTAAGATTTTTTTGATATAACGCAATAAGGTTGCCAATCGTCATCGTTAACACCGCTAGTAATGATATGATGATAACTGATATCTGTTCACCGTAAGGGAATAGGCTGACGATGAATTTATAAAACAGCGCAAACCCGGCAGCCTTTGAAGCGACTGACAAAAACGCCGTCACGGGAGTTGGCGCCCCCTCATAAGTGTCCGGCGTCCATAGATGAAACGGCGCAGCAGACATTTTAAATCCTACCCCGGCAAGGATAAAAATGAGCGCTATAAAAGTTGTAAACGAGAATTCCAGTTTAGCGGTCGCATCTGAAATAACGGTTGTTCCCGTTGCGCCGTAAACATAAGACAATCCGTATAGAAGCAAGCCGGATGAGAGCGCGGCAAACAATACATATTTTGTTGCGGCTTCAGCGCTCCGCAATTGATTTTTATTAAATGCCACAAGCAGAATGATCGGCATTGTTGTTAATTCCATTCCAATATACAAAAGGACAAGTTCCTTAGCCGAGACGATGAAACACATTCCAAGTATAGACATTATCAGCAACCCGAGATGTTCGCCGATTCTATTTTTAGGAATCTGGGGAACCGTTGATTTCGGGTTATAACTAATCAGAGCGGTTAAAGCGCCTGAGAGTAAGAAAATAGATTTAAAAACTCTTTCAACCGCGCCGGAATAATAAGTGCCGCCAAAAGCTCCGCCATCGCCCCATACCCCTGCTATAACAGCTATAAAAAGCATAGTTAAACCGCCAGCGGCAAGAAGCGTTTCGGGTTCTCCTTCTGTCTCTTTGCCTTTTATAAGACTGATTGACACAACGGCTATGCCGAGCGCCACAAGCAGAAGTTCATTTCCAATAATTGTTAATTGTTCCAGCATATCAAATCATCCTGAATAAAATGTTAAAATGCTCCACGTTGCAATTGATACACAACTGGCGCAAGCGAATATTCAACGAGCCTGACCATCCAACCCGGAAACATTCCAGAAAATGCCAGTAAAAATACAAGCAATGAAAGTGGCACTTTTTCAATAAAGGTAGCGTCTTTAATGTGTTCGTGATGTGAATCAACCATCTGGCCGTAAAGCATTTTTGTTAAAGCCCGTAAAATATAGACTGCCGATGTAACTACGCTTGCAGCGGCTAAAATCGTCATTATCCGGTGTCCTAAATTATCAAGCGTAAAGGCGCCTATGAAAACCTGAATTTCAGCAATAAATCCGGCAAGCCCCGGCAGACCGAGTCCTGAGAGTCCGCCAATCATATACGCAACTCCTAAAAATGGTATCACTTTAAGAAGTCCACCCATTTCGGTAATATAACGGGTATGAGTTCTTCCGTATATCATACCAACCAACGCGAAGAACAGAGCTGTCATAATCCCGTGCGCATACATCTGTATTGCTGCGCCTTGAAATGCGATTGGATTTAGCGAGGCAAGCCCGAACAAAATCAACCCGCAGTGACTGACAGAACTGTAGGCGGTAATATACTTAAGGTCTGTCTTTTGTATTGCGACTAATGCCCCGTAGAAAATATTTATTGTAGTTAAAACCATAAAAAATGTGCCCCACATCTTTGCTCCTTCGGGCATCATATAAATTGTTTTCAAACAACCGTAACCGCCAAGTTTCATCAATACACCGGCGTGAAGCATTGATACCGCAGTCGGAGCCGATGCGTGACCGTCGGGCGACCACGTATGGAATGGCCACAGACCGCCAAGAGTTCCAAATCCAAAAAACATCACAGGGAAGAGCCATGCTTGAGTAGTGAGCGGGATTTTTGCCTTCGCAATTTCTGAAAACGCAAAACTGTGCCCGCCACTTTCAAAATAAAGAACAAGGATGCCAACAACTATAAGCGCCGAACCGCCCATAAGCATAAGGGTAAGTTTCATTGCGGAGTACTCGCGCGGTCCTGTCCCCCAGATTCCAATCAGCAAATACATCGGCAAAACTGCAAGTTCGTAAAATAAGAAGAATAGGAACATATCGTTTGCTACGAATACCCCGAATACACCGGTTACAAGGAGCATCAAGAAAATAAAGAATTCTTTTGTTCTATAATTATGATACCACGAGGCGCATACGCCGCTAAAAATTACAACTGCTGTAAGGAACAGCATAAGGATTGATATGCCATCTGCGCCCATAAAATATTCAATTCCAAGATTGCTGAGCCAGGGCACTTTTTCTACATATTCAAGCGGCAAATCCACGCCGGCAGGCAATTGTGAAGAGTGAATGCCGCCGATTCTCGCCAAGTAGTCAAATACGAGCCATGTTGACAGCCCAAGCGTCAATCCTGTGGAAAACAGGCAAACGCGTTTTATCCACTGTTCCTGCGAACGTGGCAGAAACATCAGTATGATTACAGTTACAAACGGTATTAAAACAATTGTAGTAAGTGGTCCCATCTTAGTCTCTATCTATCCTTTTAAGTGGTTCAGTTTTCTTCAATAAAGTGCAAACAAACTGGTAAACATACGCTACTAAAACGCCAGAGAGCGCAATAATAGCAAGTCCCCAAATTATCATCTCGTTTAAATTCCATATTATCAGGCTTAACAAAATAATTCCCGCTATTACCCATACAAGATACGTTTGTAGATGTCCTGTAACCGTTCTCCTTGTCCACCTTCCAGCTTGAAGCGTTGCCTGCGCTGTTAGGTCCATAAACCCGTCAACGCAATGGCGATCAAACCAGTTAAATGGAGCGGATATATATTTAAAAATAATGTTATGGGTTATAAATAGATAAAGTTCGTCAATGTAAAACTTGTGATATACTACTTTGTGAAAAACCCCGAAGGCATAAGCAATACGCGATGGCAAATCATTAGGCCTAAAGTAAAGAGCAAATGCAATTGAAATTCCACAGAGTCCAGCAATTATTGATGAACCTGCTATAATCCAGTTAATCCCGTGATGTTCTAATTCTCCTCTATAAACATAATGTCCAAACGGGATAAAACCCGCCGCAATTGACGGTATTGCAAGCGCAACAAGAGCGATAAGCATACTTGCTGGAGATTCGTGAGCGTGATTGTGACGTTGAATATCTTTTGGTTCGCTCCAGAATGTCATAAAATAAAGTCTGAACATATAAAACGCTGTCAAACCAGCAACAAATAGCGCAACAAAGAAAGGAAGATGATGGCCGCTATACCAGGCAGCGGCTAAAATTTCGTCCTTAGAAAAGAATCCAGACAGCGGCGGCACACCTGCAATTGCGAGACAGGCGATTAGAAAGGTTAGATGTGTTACTGGAAGCCGTTTGTGTAACCCGCCCATTTCCCGCATATCATTTGTATGAACCGCATGAATTACGCTGCCTGCGCCGAGGAACAAAAGGGCTTTGAAACAGGCATGTGTGGTAAGATGAAACATTGAGGCAGTAAAGCCAAGCGGATGCTCCCAGGAAGAAACTCCAAGCGCAAGCATCATATAGCCAAGTTGCGATAATGTTGAATATGCAAGGACGCGTTTTATATCAAATTGAGTCATCGCAATTATTGCCGCGAAAAGCGAGGTAAACGTCCCGATAGCAAGAACCACCGCTACGGCTTCTTTAGCTACCGCAAATACTGGAAATAACCTTGCGACAAGATAAACACCAGCCACAACCATTGTTGCTGCGTGAATCAAAGCGCTAACGGGTGTTGGACCTTCCATAGCATCCGGCAACCAGATATGCAGCGGAAACATTGCGCTTTTCCCAGCAGTCCCCATAAATACCAGTGCCGCTGCAAGAGGCAAAAGACTGATACCAAGGAACGGCACTTTTATGCCATTTAAATTCTCAATTGTTGATTGATCATTTATATGCAGAAAATCAAGCCCCTTAGCATAATAGGCTATGAGCAATAAACCTATGAGAAATCCAAGGTCTGCAAACCTTGTAACTATAAACGCTTTTTTACAGGCAGCAACAGCGGATGGCTTTTCCCAGTAAAATCCAATCAATAAAAACGAACTCAATCCTACTAATTCCCAGAATACAAACATCTGAATAAGCGAAGGCGCAAGTACAAGACCAAGCATAGAAAATGTAAACAGGTTTAAAAATGCAAAGAACCTGCGATATCCCTTGTCTCCATGCATATAGCCCTGAGAATAAATATGAATGAAGAAACTAATAGTGGTCACTACAATAGTTAACAACATTGAAATATCATCAACATAAACGCCGATATTTCCTTGAAGAGTTGGAGAAAATTTTAGCCATGTATATTGCCAGGGAACTAAAGTTTTGCCGGCGAACTTGCCATAATAATCAATAGCGGCGCCCCACGCTACTACAGCGCTCATACCCACAGCGATAATCGCGATCGTTGAGGACACCGCGTGTTTAAACCCTCTTGTCCCGAGTCCGGTTATTAAAAATCCGATAAACGGAAACAAAGGCACTAACCATAAATGATCTATAAACCAACTCCCGCTCATATAAAATCAATCAATGTTTTAATGTGTCAATTTGTTCAACATCCAGTTCTTTCTTATGCCTGAATAAAGAGATTAATATAGCCAGCACTATAGCGGCTTCGGCAGCCGCGATAGCAATTATAAACACCGGAAATACCGCCCCGCCAACTTCTCCGCCAAACTTATAATGATGAAAGGCGACAAAATTCAACGCAGCGGAATTAAGGATTAATTCCACCGCCATCAACATAGCAATCAAATTCCGACGGCTCAAAAGCCCGTATATGCCTATGCAAAACAGAGCTGCAGAAAATATTAAAAATTGATTTAAACTCGGTTCGTTCATTTGTTAATCTCCTCAAGTTCCTTCTCTTTCTTCGCTTTATCGGTTGAATCTCCAGGAAAGGCTATAGTCAAGGCGCCTATAATAGTCGCAATTAGTAAAATTGATATCAATTCAAACGCAAGAACAAATCCGCCCTTGTCTGGCGAAATGAGCGCCCTGCCTATCTCGGTAACTGTTGCCGAGCGAGCGGCGATATCTTTAACAATCCCGAGTGGCGCGCACGCAACTAGTAATAATACGAAAAGCATCGCAGCAAGCGTTCCAGCGATTGCCTTTCTTAATGGCGGCGTTTTAGCAAAACCTTTTTGCGTAACATCAGATACAAGCATTACCACATATACAATCAATACCACGATTCCACCTATATAGACAACAACCTGAACGGCGGACAAAAACTGAGCGTTCATTAATAGATACATTCCGGCAACTCCAGCCAACACTCCTATAAGCGCCATAGCGCCGCGGAAAAGATTGCGGGTCGTGACAACAAATATCGCGCACAACAACGAAAATATGCTAATTATGTAAAAAAGAACTGTTTTCATTTTTGAACTTTTATAGAAGAATCAACTTGTTGAGGTTTTAAATTCTCTTGAACATTTCCTGTCTGTTGCGGTTTAGATTCAGCAGCTTTTTCTGTATCATTAGATTTTTGCGCAGCAACTGTTTCAGCTTTGTTCTCAGCATTTTTCTTGAATGATTCTGGAAGTTCATTCAATATAACCGTCAATTGCGATGAGTCATAAACAGCATTTTCAAACTTATTGCTCATTGTTAAAGCGTCGCTTTTACACGCGTCAACACACAACCCGCAAACCACACATCTTTCAAAATGATAGACAAACTTTTCAAGTTTTGGCTTTTGAGTTTGGGGGTCTTTTCCACGGACAACTTCAATTGAATTGTTTGGACAGGCGCGAACGCAAAGTCCACAGGCGATGCAACGAAAGTTTCCCGATTTTTCATCAAAAACAAGTTCAATTCGCGAGCGGGAGCGCGGAGGTAGTTTTAATTTATCGCGGTTTTCAGGGTATTGCTGAGTGATTACTTTGTCAAATCTGACAAAGTAATAGACCGTCAGAGCCATACCTGAAATCAAGCCCTTCAAACCTTCGTATGTCTTTTTAATAATACTCATAACTTAATCGGGAAAAAGTACCAACCTGCGAAAACAATGATGGCGGCTATAGCAAGATTTACAAACGATAACGGCATTAAAAATTTCCATTCGAAACGCATCAGCTGGTCAACGCGCAATCGTGGAAAAGTCCATCTAAACCACATTACAACAAAAATGAGAAATGAAACTTTTCCAAAAAACCAAATCCAGGGCGGTATCAGATCAAATATTTTATTCAACGCGTCCAAGCCTCCAATGTGGAATGGCATCCATCCGCCTAAAAAGAGAGTTGCCGATACTGAGCAAACGATGAAAACGTTTAAGAATTCTGCCAAAAAGAACATTGCGAACTTTATCCCTGAATATTCTGTATGGAACCCTGCGGTTAATTCGCTTTCGCCTTCAACAATGTCAAACGGCGTTCTATTGCATTCGGCTGTGGAAGCGATCGTATAAATTATAAACGCAACAAATCCAACCACAGGAGCTCTCCATATCCACCATCCATCCTGTTGAGATTTTACAATCTCTTGAAAATCCAGCGAGCCAACGAATAAAACAGCGGTAAGCAGCGCCAGAGCGGCAGAAAGTTCATAAGAAATAATCTGAGCGCCGGCGCGCATTGCACCTAAGATTGACCACTTATTATTGCTTGACCATCCTGCTGCAAGAATGCCAAGAACCCCAACCGATGATATACCAACAAGAAACAATAACCCGACGTTGAACTTTAACGCTTCAATAGCAGGCGCAAACGGCACAAAGCCAAGACATACAAATGAAGCCACAAAGGTTATCAGTGGAGCAATGTTATAAATCAGCAGGTCTGCATCCTTTGGCGCAATGTCTTCTTTGGCAAGCAATTTTAACGTATCAGCAATAGTTTGCAGGATTCCGTGCGGACCTACCCGCATTGGTCCAAGTCTCTGCTGAAAGTGCGCCGCAACCTTTCGTTCAATGTAAACCAGCACTAACCCTAAAACTGAAGCAAGGGCAACAAGTGCAACCGCGGCAATTATCATTTTAACCAGCTCTACAAGCCACGGCTCGTATAAAAACCTCTCTAACCACAAATTGAGGTCTTCAATAAATTTCTCCGTATTGTAAATTAAATTACTCATCTGAACTTAAAACTGATTTAAAATTTTCTATCTATCAATGTCCGGAATTACCAAATCAAACGTTGACATTGCCGCCACTATGTCAGCAACACGCCAACCTTTTATTACTTTTGGAAAAGCCGCTAAATTTGAAAAATTCGGCGACCTTATTTTTAGCCTGTATGGCAGTGGTTTTCCATCGCCCACAAGGAAGAAGGCAATCTCACCCCTCGCCGCTTCTGCCCTTGCAAGGTAACGCCCCGGTGGAACACGGAGCACAGCCGGTATTTTTGCCCTTACAGGTCCTTCTTTCGGCATCTGGTCAAGCGCCTGTTCAATAATCTTTATGCTCTGGCGCATCTCTTCCAGCCTTACAAGATATCTTGCCCAGCTGTCCCCTTCGGTCGCAACGGCAGTTTTAAAATCAATTCTTGGATAAAATCCGTAAGGATGATTTTTTCTTACATCGTAATCTACACCGCTCGCGCGTAGTGTCGGTCCAGTAACTCCATAAGATTTTGCAACTTCAGGTGTAAGAATGCCTACGCCTTTTGTCCTTTCCTGGATAATGATGTTGCCGGTCAACAGTTTATGATATTCTTCAATGATAGGTTTAAAATAGTTGCAAAAAGCGCGCACATCCTGTTCAAAATCCGGCTCTACGTCTTCCATTACACCGCCGGGACATATATAATTCATTGTAAGCCGCGCGCCGCAATTTTTTTCAAAAATATCATTAATCTTCTCCCTGTCTCTAAAGGCATATAGAAACGGTGTAAACGCCCCGAGGTCCATTCCAAAAACACCCCACCAGAGCTGATGCGAGGCAATACGGGTCAGTTCCGCCATTATTATTCTTATATATTCAGCGCGTTCCGGGACTTCGATTCCAAACGCCTTTTCAACGGTCATTGCCCAGCACCAGTTATTAATATGGGCAGAAAGATAATCAAGACGGGAGGTTAAATGAGTAAATTGAATAACTGTTTGCGCCTCACCCATTTTTTCTATTCCCCTATGCACATATCCGATGTGAGGTGTTATCCCAAGAACCGTTTCCCCAGCGAGTTTAACGATCAGTCTTAAAACGCCGTGAGTGGAGGGATGTTGCGGTCCCATATTTACAAAGTAATCTTGATATGTCGGCGCCGCAGGCGAAGTTGATTTTTCAGTCATTTCCATTTTCCCTCCTATTAGTACGGTCGTTTCACGACGTTATGGACTTTATCCACGTAGTCCTTCCTTAAAGGATGTCCTTCCCATGTGTCATCAAGCAAAATTCTGCGAAGGAACGGATGATTTATAAATTTAACCCCGAAAAGGTCATAGACTTCGCGCTCATGCCAGTTCGCTCCAGCCCATATATCACACACAGTTTCAATCTCCGGATTTGCCCGATCAATATCGGCGACAAGCGCCAATTGACGTTGATCGGAATAATTGCCAATCATATAAACCATCTCAATTTTATTTTCTTGCGGATAATCAACGGCTGTTACAAACAGCAAAAAGTCAAAACCATTCTCTTTCAATTTCTTGCAAGCAGAGTGAATTGATTTCGCTGGAATTCTAAATGCCGGCAGCTTGCCATTTAATTCAAAAACTGCCTCATCTCCGAGCAAAGTCTGTATTTGCGTCCGCAACTTTTCTAAATTTTCATCTATTGCGGGCGGAGCAGTAACGTTTTTTGTCTCCTGATTCATCATTCTTCAAAATAATCTTTTTGCGGGTCTAAAGGTTCATAATCAAATGGAAAATCCGGCAAAGGACGCGGCTGGTGTCTGAAAGCGCCCTCTTTTTTAATCTTCTCTTGCAACATCATCAATGCGTGCAATAATGCTTCAGGTCTCGGCGGACAACCGGGCAAGTAAACATCAACAGGTATAATCTTATCTACCCCTTTTACAACAGAATAACTCTCGTAATAAAACGGTCCGCCGCTGACAGTGCAGGCGCCCATTGCAAGCACCCATTTAGGCTCGGGCATCTGTCTATACAACGTGCGAAGCCGTGTTGCCATTTTAAAACATATAGTCCCTGCAACGACAATCATATCAGCCTGACGTGGCGTAGCGCGGGCAACCTCAAATCCGAATCGCGACCAGTCGTGACGGGACGCCCCTGTATGCATCATCTCAATAGCGCAGCAACTTGTGCCAAACGTCAATGGCCAGAGAGAGTTTGACCTCGCCCAGTTAAGCAGCGCGTCAAGTTTTGTCAAAAGAAAGCCACCATCAGGCATCGGCAACCGATGCTCCGGCAACTCAAGATTTTTGTTTTGTGAAAGTTCGTTCATTGCCACACTAAATAGCCCTTTCTCCATGCAAAAATTAAGCCGAATATCAAAATCAAAAGAAATATGCCTCCCTCTATCAAAGCAAATGCACCAAATTCTCTGAAAATAACCCCCCAGGGAAACAAGAAGATTACCTCCACATCAAAGATAAGGAACAACAACGCAAAAATGTAATACCCAACATTAAACTGCTTCCACGCAGAACCATAAGGCAGTTCACCGCATTCATAAGGAATTTCTTTAACAGGGTCGTTGTGTCTCGGCGCTAAAATTCTCGCGACAAAAAACGAGCCAAGCACGTAGCCTATGCCCGTCAACATTAATACCAGCAGATAATATATTTCGTAATTGTCGTTCATTTTAACTCAAATCTGTTCCTCAATTCTTATTCTATTTTCTAACGAATAATAAAAATTGCATTATTTTAAAAATTTTAAAGTCAGTCAAGAAAATATTAAAAATAATAAATTGCTATATTAAACATTTTAAATCATACAATCAATTATAGAATTATACTTGATACTTTATTTTATAAAATTAAAAATTCAAGTAAAGAATTGCAAGGACTCTTAAAAATCAAAAAAATGGTGAAATTCAGTAAAATTAATCAATCTAATGATCGCCGCCAAATGCTATTAACCCATAATATTAAGCGCCTTGTCAATCCGTTGAATAACTCTATCTTTACCAAGCACCTCCATTAAATGATATAGACTTGGTCCTGAGGTTGCGCCCGTACAGGCAAGTCTTATCGGGTGCACCAGAGCCCCGACTTTCACTCCTGATTGAGCGGCAATTGACTTCAAGCAAGTCTCTAATTTATCGGCTTTGAATTCGTCCAGTTCGTTGAATGCATCTCTTAAACGGGTAATGAGCGGTTTGTTTTCTGGAACAAAACAGTTTTTTGCCGCTTCAGGGTTGTAATCAATCTCTTCTTTGAAATAAAAGCCGCCGTAGCCGGGAAGTTCAGAAAACAATTTAATCTTTCCTCTGCAGGTATCCAGTGCGGCTTTCACATATTCAGGAGAATAATTTGTCAAATTAAATCCTGCCTTTTCAAGCGCCCGGATTGCGAGTTCATAGAATCTCTCTTGACTCATCAATCTTGTATATTCGTAATTCATCCATTTGAGTTTATCCATATCAAATCTTGCGTTATGACGCAGTATTTGAGGCAGATCAAAGAGTTCAATTATTTCATCAATGGACATTATTTCGCGGTTGTTTTTCGGGCTCCATCCAAGCAGGCATAAGTAATTAACGACCGCTTCGGGAACATAACCTTCATCTATATAGGTCGTGAGCGACGCGCCAACATCCCGTTTGCTCATCTTTGTACCATCTGGATTTAAGATTAACGGGATGTGCGCATATTTTGGCGGTTCAACGCCAAAAGCCCTGAACAATGCAATATGCTTTGCGGTATTTGAGAGATGGTCTTCTCCCCTTATAACGTGAGTTACGTTCATTTCAAGGTCGTCAACTACATTTACAAAGTGAAAGACTGGCTGTCCATCTGAACGAACAATAACGAAATCAGGGTCTTGAGCCTCGCGGTCTGTGAGTTGGCGGACAACCTTGCCGACAACAAGGTCATCAATGACAATCGGTTCGCGTGTCATTTTAAATTTGATCGCCCCTTCGTGTTCATAAGCAAGTCCGCGAGAGAGAAGCGCTTCAACCCTTTGTTCGTAATTCTTCTTCCGCTGCGATTGGAAATATGGACCATAACTTCCTTTATAAGGTCCGGTTGCCTCAGGTGTAATCGGACCTTCATCCCAGTCTATTCCCAACCAGTGCAATCCCTGCAATATGACCTCTACAGCCTCCGCGGTATTGCGGGCAACGTCTGTGTCTTCTATCCTAAGGATAAATGTGCCTTTATGATGTTTTGCAAAAAGCCAGTTAAATAACGCCGTTCGGGCTCCACCAATATGAAGATAGCCCGTCGGACTTGGCGCAAATCTTACCCTAACTTTCATTTTTCGAATCCTGATATAATAAAATTAAACCCTCCTGTATTAAACTGTAAAACCAATCGTAGTTCAACAAGAATTGTTATTTACCCGCATTGTTTTCTCTAATTTTATCCAGCGCAACTAACACATCACAGAGCGCTTTTAGTCTTGGAGTTTTAACGCCTATCTGTTGCGCCTGTCGCAGCGGTTCTAAAAACATACTTTCAAGTTCAAGCGGACGGTTAAGTTCAAAGTCAAGCAACGTAGAGGCTTTGTATGCCCCCATCAATCGCGTTCTTTCAATCTGTTCATTTTCAAAATCAGGGTCAACTCCGAGCCCTTTAGCATTCCCAACTGCAATGACCTCGTGCATAAGTTCGCGCAATAATTGTTCCCAGTTTTTATCTTTGAGCAATATATCGGTAGTTAGCGTTTTGCCAAAATTTGTGTTTTGCGGAATTTTTCCTGTTAACACGGCATCCAGTCCGGCGACGCCAGCAACCCCTAATCCATTGAATGGAATATTCCAGACAAGTTTTTCCCAGTGGGCTTTTTCTAAATTTTCAACTACATCGCATTGAATACCGGCTTTTTCAAAAAATGAGGCTATCTGATATGTTCTTTTTTGCGGTCTTCTGTTATACTCGCCGATTACAACCCTGCCGTGTGCTATATGATTAATCACCCCCGGAGAGATTCTGTTTAAACAAACAAAACAGTGCCCGCCAAGAATCCTCTCGCTGCCGAATATTTTAGCCAGCAAGTCTTCGTTACCGAGCCCATTTTGCAACGTTAAAATCAATGTATTCTCTCCGATTAATGGAGAAATCAGTTCTTTATATCTGTTATTCGCAGTAGTCTTTAGACCGATAATTACAAGGTCTGCGATTCCCAATTGCGATGGTTCTGTTGCGCATATCGGCTTTATGTGAAAATCGCCATCAACGCTTTTTATGAAAATTCCATTCTCCTTAATCGTCTGGTAATCTGAACGGACGAGAAAATTGACGTTGAAACCCGCGCGATAAAGCCTCGCGCCATAAAAACACCCCACTGCTCCGCAACCTACAATAGTAATCTTCATACTCTGTTTATTATTGCGGATAGATAGAATCAAGAACAATAAAAAAGGCGCCCTGAAATTCAGAGCGCCGTTTATATAAAACCCAACCCTTATTTCTTCCCGAGGATTGCTTCTTTTGCAACCTTTGCAAAACGGAATTTCAAAACGCGTTTTGCAGGAATTTTTACTTTCTGTCCTTTCTTTGGACCTATTTGCATAACCATTTCCCTTGCGGGACGGTTTGCAACCACAATCTTGCCGACACCCGGCAAGACGAACGAGTTTTTCGCGTTTTTGTAAACCAGCGCAGCCAATTCATCTAACATCTGATTGGCTTGTTTTTTAGTAACACCCACCTTTTCGGCAAGCGCACTAACAATCTGCGATTTGGAGAGTGGTTTGTTTGTCGCCATAGTTTTATCTTTTTGTTGTTTATGGTTTAAATTTCAACTAACAACCCGATTTTTATTAAATATTTGTTATTAAGCAAGAGAAAAATTCAATATTTTTGGGATTTTTTAAGATATTCTTTCACCTCTCTATGCTTTTCCTATTTAAAACACCATAAAATATTTTCATTTTTAATCCGCCTGCTCTTGACTTATGCGAATAAATATCAAAAAATTTTAACAATGAGTCTATTCACAATCCAAGAAGAGTTCAGATACGAAATCATCCGCAAGATATCCGAAGGCGGGATGGGGGTTGTTTATGAAGCAGAGCAACACGGCACAAAAGGGTTTGTCAAACCTGTAGCGATAAAAGTTATCCGTCAGCATTATGCCGGTGAAAAGATGTTCATTGAAAACTTCATTGGCGAGGCAAAACTAGTCGCCGACCTGATTCATACAAACATTGTTCAGACTTACCATTTGGGAGAAACACGCGGGATTTATTTCATCGCAATGGAATTAATTCGTGGGGTCAATCTTGAACAATTTACTGAACAACTCGCGAAGAAGAAAAAATCGCTGCCGATTGAACTTGCGGTTTTCATAGTCAGTCGCGTTGTCCGGGGACTCGCTTACGCGCATGCAAAAACTGATAAATACGGCAAGCCGCTCGGCATCGTTCACAGGGATGTGAGCTTTAAGAATATTATGATAGCGTTTGAGGGCGATGTTAAATTGACAGATTTCGGAATAGCAAAGGCGCGCGGCTTTTTGAAGGATAACGAAGGCGAAGTCATTGCCGGCAAAGCGGAATATATGAGCCCGGAACAGGCAGATTTTAAAATCACCGATAAACGTTCAGACCTATTTTCTGCGGGAATTGTTCTTTCAAGTTTGATTCTTGGATATAATATTTTTAAAGCCGAAAGTTCTAAAGAATCAAGGGAGCGAATCCTTTCACTTCCGATTCCTGACTTTACAACGCTTGACAGGAGAGTTGATTCGCGTCTTAACTTTATCCTCCAGAAGGCGCTCTCACGCGACCTTTCGCAAAGATATCAAAACGGAGAAGAGATGTTATATGAACTTGAACATTATATTTATCATTCAGGCTACGGTCCAACGACAGAAACGTTGGGAAGATTTGTCAGAGACCTATTTGATCATCCAAACCTGCCATCAGCGTTGAGCCCGGCAACAGACCCGTTTTTATTCAGAAGAAACGAATGAATCTTATGAAAAACAAAATATTAAAAATCGCCTTAATACAGACATCTTGCGGAGAAGATAAGAACGCAAATATTGGCAAGACCCTGCGATATGCCGAAGAAGCAGCAAAAAATGGGGCTAAAATTATTTGCACCCAGGAGTTATTCGCTACTCAATATTTTTGCCAGAGCGAAGACCACAAGTATTTTGAACTTGCAGAACCGATTCAGGGCGGGCAAACAGTAAAAGTTTTTCAAAATTTTTCAAAAAAGAACAAGGTTGTTTCAATAGTATCGCTTTTTGAAAAACGCGCGTCGGGACTTTATCATAATAGCGCCGCTGTGATTGACGCCGATGGGCAATTAATCGGTATTTATAGGAAAATGCATATCCCTGACGACCCTCTATATTATGAGAAATTTTATTTTACTCCCGGTGATGTTGGCTACAAAGCATTTCAGACTAAGTATGGCAAAATTGGCGTTCTGATTTGCTGGGACCAGTGGTTTCCTGAAGCGGCACGACTCACAGCGCTTCAAGGAGCGGAAATCATATTTTACCCGACTGCAATCGGATGGCATCCATCTGAGAAAAGCCAGTTCGGCTCTGAACAGGCAAATGCATGGGAAACAATTCAACGCTCCCACTCTATAGCCAATGGATGTTTTGTCGCCGCTTGCAATAGGGTCGGCACAGAAGCGCCCGCAGGTGGAGATGGCATTGAGTTTTGGGGACAAAGCTTTATTTCAGACCCGTTCGGAAACATTATTTCCAAAGCTTCAAACTCGCAGGAACAAATATTAACAGCGGATATCAACCTTGATTTGGTTGACCGCACAAGAACTCATTGGCCATTTTTACGAGATAGAAGAATAGATTCTTACCAGAATTTGTTGCTGCGGTGGAATGAATCTTAATTCGTATTATGAAGCCGTTAATCTGGATAACGGGCGCAAGAGGATTAATCGGAAATTATATTTTTCAGAAAATCAAATCCTCCTATCAGCAGTGGCAGCCTTTTACATTATATAGAGAAAATCTTGACCTAACAAATCAAAGTGAAGTTGAAAGATTTTTCTTAACTAATCCGCCAGACGCAATTATCCATTGCGCGGCATTGAGCAGGTCAGAACAATGCAGAAAAAATCCACAATTAGCCTTTCAGATAAATGTAGCTGTAACCGAACGGTTATCAAAACTTGCTAAATCAATTCCATTAATTTTTCTTTCATCCGACCTTGTTTTTGATGGACAGACAGGCAATTATTCCGAGGAGGACAAACCAAATCCAATAAATGTCTATGGCAAAACTAAATATCTGGCTGAACAGATTGTTCTTACAAACAAACTTCACACTGTGGTTCGCACCTCATTAAATTACGGGTTTTCATTAGATGGCAACCGCAGTTTCAATGAAGTAATGATTAATCAGTGGCTTGAAGGCAAAACCTTACAACTCTTTACAGACGAATATCGCTCGCCAATTCCTTCATCTATCCTCTCTGAATGCATTGTTAAAATACTTGAAAAGAATCTAACAGGCATTTTCCACATTTGCGGAACAAAAAAATTATCAAGATACGAAATCGGATTGCTAATCGCAAAACGACTACAAATTGAAGACGCAAAAATCAGTCCAATCTCAGTAATAGATTACACCGCAGAACCACGACCGCTTGACACCTCTTTGAATTGCGAAAAAATCCAAAAAACACTCAATATTACTCTTCCCGAGTTTAGCAAATGGATAGAGAAACAGCCTTTAGAACCGCTGGAGATTATGCTTAAAAATAAATGTAATAAAAATGCTAATATTTAAACATCGCACAGTTTTACCGCCTCGTTTAGCGAAGTAATTTTATCTTTTAACGGCACAAACTCGTGTCCAACAAAACCTTTATAGCCGCTATCCGCTATTGCTTTCATTATTGCCGCATAATTTATCTCTTGCGAATCGTCAATCTCATTTCTTCCCGGATTTCCAGCAGTATGGTAATGTCCAATATATTCTGAATATTGCCTGATTCGCCTGATAATATCGCCATTCATTATTTGAACGTGGTAGATATCAAATAAAACTTTAACGCGAGGAGAAGAAACCTTTTTAACAATGTCAACCGCAACGTCAATATTATCGCACCAGTAATCCGGATGACCTTTCATTTCCTCATTTACCTTTGAATTTAGCATTTCAAGACAAACGGTAATTTTGTTCTTTTCCGCGTAAGGGGCAATTCTTTTTAAGCCTTCAACCATATTCTTCATTGCCTCATCATCAGAAATTCCACGTCTCATTCCCGAAAAAGTGATCACAGACGGCACCCCTGCCGCAGCGCATTCATCAATCCGTTTTCTCAACGTGGTGAGACATTCATCAAATTCCTCTTTATGGGCAAATCCCTTTAAAAATCCGTGACTGCCTGCTAACGCGCAGGTCATTCCTAATTCTTTCAAAGTCTTCCAGTGTTCTGTTCCAACAAGTTCAACCGACTTTATACCCATTTTTAACGCGACGCGAGCCAGTTCTTCCACTGTCATCGGACTATAACACCAGTGAACAACAGATTGGTTTATCCTGCCTTTCTGAATTTTGTAAAATTCCCGCTCGCTCTGTTGAGCGGCGAATATCGGCAAACTAACTGCGCCGGCGCATAAGCCCAGCATTGACCTGCGACTGATACGGGTATTTTTCATAACTTCATTATATATTCATTTTTAACGGTCTCAATCCAAGAATTAAATAATTGAAATATTTAATCAAAATCTTTATAAAATCGATATATGAACAGCAAAAGCATAACGATTTTAGGGATTATTCTGATCTCACTCCAGTTGAGAGGCGAAATATTGCAACCAATTCCATTATGGGAATCGGGCGCTCCGGGCGCGCTTGGAAATAAAGACGTTGATACACCAACAATAACTCCGTATCTTCCTGAACAGGACAAGGCGACCGGCGCCGCTATTGTTATCTGCCCGGGCGGAGCATACGCCGGTCTCGCTCAACACGAAGGGAATGATTACGCGCTGTTTTTAAATAAATTTGGAATTACATGTTTCGTTCTGAAATACAGATTAGGAACTCACGGCTACAGACATCCAGCAATGTTACAGGATGCGCAAAGGGCTGTGCGGCTGGTAAGAAGCCAGGCAAACAAATGGAAAATTGACCCTGAAAAAATCGGGATTATGGGCTCTTCCGCCGGCGGTCATCTTGCATCCACACTGCTTACACATTTTGACGATGGAAACCCGAATGCCTCAGACCCGGTTGACAAATTAAGTTGCCGCCCCAATCTCGGCATTCTATGCTATCCAGTAATAACGATGGGCGAAAATACACATCAGGGAACAAAAAACTATCTTTTAGGAAAAAATCCAGACCCTGAATTGATCAAATATCTGTCAAATGAACTTCAAGTAAAAACAAATACCCCGCCCTGCTTTATCTGGCACACCTGGGAAGACAGCGCGGTAAAGGTTGAAAATTCTCTTGCCTTTGCAATGGCTCTGAGGAAAGCAGGCGTTCCATTTGATCTTCATATCTATCAAAAAGGTCCTCATGGAATGGGTTTGAAATCAAAACCGCCATTTGAAAATGTTCACCCGTGGGCAAATGACCTCCTGTTCTTTCTCAAAGAACAGGGCTGGTGCAAATAGAACTGTCTGAATTAATATGAACTTTTTTCAACAGCAAGAGAAAGCCCGCAAAAATACAAAATTTCTCATACTCTGTTTTTTACTAGGAGTTGCAGGAACTGTTTTTTCTGTTTATGTGGTGGTGATGTTATTGTTTTCAAAGCAAAAGTTTTATACTAACTGGTTTAATCCAGATGTATTTCTTCCTGTAGCGGCGGTTACATTATTCATCATAACTATAGGTTCTATAGTCAAATTAATTGAACTATCTGAAGGCGGAAAAGCAGTAGCGCAATCTCTTGGCGGAACAAAGATTAATCCGTTCACCCAAGATTTTGAGGAAAAAAGGTTGTTAAACATAGTAAACGAAATGGCGATTGCAGCAGGCATACCGGTGCCAGAGGTTTACATCCTTACAGAAGAAGATGGGATAAATGCCTTTGCCGCAGGGAGGTCTCCAAAAGACGCGGTAATAGGTATAACCCGCGGAGCGATTAAAAATCTCAATAGAGATGAATTACAAGGAGTCGTAGCCCACGAATTTAGCCATATTCTTAATGGCGATATGCGTCTGAACACCAATCTTATTGCGGCGATTTCCGGTATATTAACAATATCAACAATTGGCTACTATATATTGAGATTGAGAATGCGCGGAAAAAACTCCGGGCAGATAAAACTAATAGGTCTTGCGCTTTTGATAATCGGCTTTTGCGGCGCGTTTTTTGCAAGGATTATACAGTCGGCAATTTCAAGACAAAGGGAATATCTTGCAGACGCCTCGGCTGTTCAATTTACCCGCAATCCGTCTGGAATCGCAGGGGCATTGAGAAAAATTGCTAAAATGATTTCAGGTTCAACCGTCCGCGCTCCATCAACATCAGAAACTGCGCATCTATTTTTTAGCGAACCGTTTTCGGGATTATTAAGCGCCTTATTTGCAACGCATCCTCCGATTGAAAAAAGGATCAAGGCAATTGAAGGAGAATATGCTTATGAGATAGAAAATCAGGCTCAACCAGCCGCTTCAATAACTTACGAGCCGCATCAAAAAATACAGGCAGAATCCCTAATCGGATTTGCCGGGATGTTAAATTCAAACAGTATAAATTCTGCCGGAAAAATTCTCGCCTCATATCCTAAAGAAATATCAGCAGCAATTGAAAACAGTTTTTCCGCAGCGGCGATGATTTATGCTTTGCTGTTAGATGAGGATGAAAATGTGCGGGAAAAACAGATCCACGAACTATCTTCGGTTGTCACTCCCGCTATGATTGAGGAAGTCAGAAGGCTTTATCCAATTGTAAAAACTATTCCGAGAGAGAAAAAACTTCCGCTTGTTCAGGTTTCAATCAATGCATTGAAAGGAATGTCGGCGCAACAATTTGCCATATTTGAAAATGCGCTTGATATTTTGATTCGCGCCGATGAGCAGATTGACCTGTTTGAGTTTATGATAACAAAAATGGTCAAACGCTATCTTGAACCTCGATATCGCAAAGTTAAGCAAGTCGAACCAATTTATACATCCTTTAATAATTTAAAGGAAGAATGCAAAATATTGTTATCAGCAATTGCCTTGGCAGGGACTTCGGATTTAAAGTCCGCTCAAAAGGCTTATGATAATGGTATGAAGATTCTTGGGTTTTCTAATGAAAACCTTTTGAAAATTGAACAATGCAATATTGGCGAGATTGACAAAGCATTGAACAACTGCCTGCTCCTAAAACCATTATCAAGAGAAAGATTGTTAAATGCCTCTGTTATGGTTGCATCTGACGATGGATTTATAACTGCTTATGAAGCGGAATTAATAAGGGCTATAGCAGATGCGCTTGAATGTCCAATCCCACTCTTAATACAATAATGTGAATTACTATAATTTTGCGATTTTCTGAAATCTGTCCGGTATATAGTGCTGGACAAATTCGCGGTACATAACACCATCTCTGATTGTAATTACAAAATAGCCTTTCTCGGTTGTTTTATCGTGATTTCCCCTTCTTAGCGCGCAGCATTTGTTTGTTGTCATGATCGTATTTCCTTTTTTAACCTCAGTAAAACCATGGAAATGCCCGCTAAAAACCGCCTTGAGATTATGTTCGCGGAATCTATCTAACAGATCATCAGCGTTAGAAGGTCTATATTTCGTCCCTGCCCCGAGCGGAAAGTGAGTAAAAATTACTGTTGGTCTCCGTTTGTCAATCTTTCTTATATTTTTATCAACCCATTTAAAGGTATCAGAATGGATTTTTGTCTTTTCATATTTCTGTCCATCCGTAGTGTCTAAGCCGACAAATTGCCATCCTCTATGTTCAAACCAGTAATTCAACCTATGCGGGAAGACTCTTTCATAAGTCCACCGGCTTGTTGAAGTAATATAATCGTGATTTCCAATCTGGACATAAACAGGGTAACCTAAACCTGAAAATATCTCTTTGACTGCATTAAAATATTTCAATTCCGCCTTCTCTGTTAAATCGCCTGCTATGATACAAAACTCAATGTTGTGAATTTTTCTCATCTGGCTGACAACCATTTCAAGCCACTCCTCACATTCCTTGCTCAGGCAATGAATGTCATTCACAACAATAAATTTAAACGGTTTTTCTTCATCATTTTTAGCATAAGCAGAAAGGGCGCCTTCCCATAATCCTGATGAGAGAAGCACGCCAGCGCTGATTCTCTTAAGCGCGTCTCTTCTTGAAATCAACCTTTCCATAAGAATTAAAGGTTCAAAATACTAATCTGTTTAAATCCTATTACCCTCTCTCGGACTTTATATCGTTTAAAATTGTTAATATCTCATCCTTAAAATTAGAGGGGGCTTTAACGCACCCCCATCCTTTATAACCTGTGAACAATCCATCAAAGGCAGAATCGTGATAACTTATTATCAGGTACGGTATATTTCTTTGAGAAAGGACTCCATCCAATCGTTCTGCTTGAACTTCATCATCCAGAGTAGCAACTACAACATATTCATCCATAAATTGACCTTTATTGAGATTAGTATAACGTATTTTACTAATCACTACCACGCTTATCAACAAATATCAATTGTCAGAAAAAGGAAACTGAATTATTAGCATTTCAGGAAAACGAATAAATATTTTCAGAACAATCTTGATTATTATCAAGAAATGATAAATAACATTGTATATTAGTGATAATTGTCAATTTAAGACAATTTGTTAAAATAATAGTAATAGGTAAAGAGATGAAAGGCAGCGTTCATGTTTGAGTGGTTAAAGAGCCTGTTTTCCAATGATATTGGAATAGACCTTGGCACTGCGAATTCACTCGTATATGTGCGGGATCGCGGAATTGTGCTTCGGGAGCCTTCAGTGGTTGCAATTGAGGCAGGAACTAATAATGTTCTTGCAGTAGGCGAAGACGCGAAAAAGATGCTCGGCCGTACCCCGGGCAATATTGTCGCAATTCGCCCGATGAAAGATGGGGTAATAACCGATTTTGAAGTCACCGAAGCGATGTTGCGGTATTTTATACAAAAGGTTCATAACCGCAAATTAATCGCTCCCCGGGTGGTAGTCGCTGTGCCATCTGGCATAACTGAGGTTGAAAAACGGGCTGTTAAAGAATCCGCCACCCAGGCTGGCGCCCGCGAGGTATACTTAATTGAACAACCTATGGCAGCAGCCATTGGTGTCGGTCTGCCAGTAGAACAGCCAATAGGAAATATGATTATAGATATTGGCGGCGGCACGACTGAAATTGCGATAATATCTCTCGCCGGCATTGTATTCAGCCGAAGTCTACGGGTGGGCGGCGATGAATTTGACGAAACAATCATCGCTCATATGAAACGCGCCTACAATCTAATGATAGGCGAACGAATGGCAGAGGAAATCAAGATCCGGATTGGGTCGGCGTATCCTCTAGAACAGGAATTAACCATGGAAGTTAAGGGACGCGATCTCAATGCCGGTTTGCCGAAAACAGTAACGATTCGTTCTGAAGAAATCCGCGAATCGCTTCAAGAACCGCTTTCCGCGATTTTAGAGGCTATCAGACTCACGCTTGAAAGATGCCCGCCTGAACTCTCTGCAGACCTCGTAGATAGAGGTATTGTTCTTGCAGGCGGCGGCGCGCTCTTGCGTGGCATTGATAGGCTTATTGCTGATGAAACCGGCTTGCCGGTCTTTATCGCAGATAATCCTTTAATCGCTGTTGCGCAAGGCACCGGCAGAGTATTAGAAGAGATAAATTTCTTGAGACGCGTAGCCACACGTGTAAGAGGTTAATTTCCCGTTCGCCGCAAGCCGTTAATTAAATTTGAGCGACGGGATGTTTAGAAAAAGAAGTTACATAATTGTGTTAGTTTTTATACTGGCTTTAGCGGTAATCCGCTATTTGCCTGAAAATGTTTCGTTACGTTTAAAATTAATCGTAGGAAGTATTTTTGTACCTATTTTCGGCGTTTCAGCAGGCGTTCAAAATACCGCCGATACAATTACCAAAGCAATACTCCCCAGCGAATTATTATCTTCAAAATTAAAACAGTTAGAGGAGGAAAATCAGAGGCTAAAAATTCAATTAATGCAAGTGCAAAATATCACCGAAGAAAACAGAATTTTAAGGTCAAACCTTAATTGGGCAGCGCAATCGCCTTGGAAATTAAAACCCGCGCGCGTGATTGCCCGCGACCCTTCGTCTTGGTGGCGAGGAGTTCAAATTGACGTCGGTTCAAAAGACCAGATTAGACCTAACCTGCCAGTAATAACAATGGATGGGCTCATTGGAAGGACATCAGAAGTCGGGTTAACCCGCTCAATGGTTGTATTAATAGGAGACCCTAAATGCAGAGTATCTGCGATTGTTCCTGAGGCTAATGATTGCGGTATCATAGCCCCTTCTCAAATCGGATTCTTTAACGGTAAATACATAGATTTAACTTACCTGACCCGCGGTAGCGAGTTAAAGCCAGGTCAAGCAGTCTATACAAGCGGTTTGGGCGCAATTTTCCCGAAAGGAATCTTTATCGGCAGGCTTGTAGATATTAGAAGCGCCGATGGACTATACCTTGAAGCGCGAGTTCAATTAGCGGCAAATTTAAATTCTTTAGATGTTGTTTGGGTTATAATGCAATGAATTATTCGCATACAATATTTTTAGTTATTATTGGATATCTGGCTATCGCGCTGGAAGCAACATTATTTGCAACAATTAGAGGTTTTACAGGAATAAATTTAGACCCGTTGCCGGCAATCATTGCCTGCAGCGGACTACTCTCCCCGATTGAAACAATTATTCTGGTCTCTCTAATACTCGGATTTATGTTTGATTCAATCTCAGCCAACCCGCTGGGTATTACTGCCATTTCCCTTGCTATACCGGGATTGTTGATTCACCTCGGACAGGGTATTCTGGTAAAAAAAGAATGGCAAACGCAATTTCTAAGCGGTGTATTCGCCGGCGCTTTACAGCCTTTTATATCTCTATTCTTATTAATAACTATGAGATACAAACCAATCTTTTCAGTAGATTCAGTTTTTTTAATAAGTATATCCGCAGTTATTTGTGGATTCATAACTCCAGGAGTTTTTAAATTCCTGAACTGGATGGATACAACATTTAATTATAGCCGGGTTAAAACATCAAGTTTTAGACAGGATAGAGAAATTAAACGTGGAAGAGATATTAAATAGATTTAAATGGCAGCAATAGAACAACCTGAACAGCGCCTTCGGGCAATTGCATTGATGATGGCTGGGGGATTGGCAATTCTCATCGGCGGTCTTTGGTTTATCCAGGTTGTAAAAGGCCGTGAGTTTTTAGAACAGCAGGTTGCGCAATCTTCCCGAAGCGTTCGCATTCCCGCGGTGCGCGGTAAAATTATTGATTCAACCGGCCAGTCGCTCGCAGAAAGCAAACCAAGCTATAATCTGTGTCTCTATTTAGAAGAATTAAGTCCGCTATTCAAAATGGCTTACTCATTAACAATTAGCAATGAAAATGCTCGCTTGTTAAAACAATCCGGCAGAAGATTAACAAATCCCGAACGCCAGTTTATTTCTAAAAAAGTAAGGTACTGGGTTGCGAGCAATTCGGTTTATCGCGCTGGATTATTATTAGGAAAACAACTTGAACTTGATGAATCAAGATTTGAACAGCATTATCGCGAGAGACTGGCAACGCCATTAACAATTTTTTCAGATTTAACCGTTACCCAGTTGGCAATAATTCAAGAGGCGCCATCAATTCCACCCGGCGTAGATATTGAGGTCCAACCTGTCAGAATGTATCCTAAAGGAACAGTCGCCGCTCACGTTGTCGGACATCTAACAAGATATGACCAACCAGTAGAAGGCGAAGACGCGTTCTTTAATTATTTGATGCCGGATTATAAAGGCGTAATCGGCATTGAAGGCGTTTTTGACGAGTACCTTCGTGGAAAAGCAGGATATAAATCTGTTATGGTAAATAACCTTGGATATAAAGAATCAGAAAGCATCTGGACCCCGGCCGAACCGGGGAATAATGTTATTCTGACGATTGATTTAAAAATCCAAGAAATCGCTGAAAAAGCTCTTAAATCTGAATACCAAAATATAAAAGGCGCAGTTGTTGTGATGAACCCACTTAATGGAGACATACTTGCGCTGGTTTCTTCGCCTTCATTTAATCCGAATAACTTTATTCCTAAAGTTTCAATCCAGGAAATGGCATATCTTAATGATCCGCAGTTAAGACCGATGATTAATCGCGCTTCTCAGGAAAGATATGCACCCGGGTCGGTTTTCAAGATTATCACTGCCCTCGCCTGTCTTGGCGCCGGGATTGACCCGACCGAGAAGTTTTCTGTTATGCCTGACCCATCAAATCCTTCTCACGGCTGTATTTATATCGGAAATCGCAAGATCAAAGACACAGCCTCGCCGGGTGAATATGATATGCGCAGGGCACTGGTCAAATCATCAAATTCATATTTTATCCATTACGGATTAAAAGCCGGTCTAAATAGAATTCTTGAAATGGCAAAACGGTTTCATTTAGGTGAGCCTGTCGGGTTGCCAACAGGACAGAGCGATAGAGGCTTTTTACCGGATGAAAATTGGATCAGAGAACAGGGAAGACGCGGAAATCCGTGGACTGATGGTGATACAGCGAATCTTTGTATCGGACAGGGCTATATTGCTGTAAATCCCGTTCAAATTGCCGCGATGATTAGCGCTGTTGCAAACGGGGGCAAAGTCTATTATCCACGTCTTGTCCAGAGGATAGAACCTATGGAGTTAGGAACTTCTTTATCTAAACGAATTGAATTTCCAACCAGATTGAGAGGTGAGATTAATGTGCCATCTCCACATCTTGAATTTGTTAAACGGGCAATGCTGGATGATGTTGACGACCCTGAAGGGACGGGCAGAGCCGCTTCTGTTAGCGGTTTAAAAATAGCAGGCAAAACCGGAACTGCAGAAGTTCAAGAAGGGTCGCTGACTGTTGATAAGATTACCTGGTTTGCCTCCTTTGCCCCTTACGAATCACCAAAGTATGTTGTAGTGGTAATGATCGAAAGCGGCGCATCTGGCGGTAGAACTTGCGCGCCTGTTGCCGGACAGATATACCGCGGAATTATGGACCTTGAGCGGCAAAAAAGAATAAAAACAGAACAGGTAGCAGCAAATTATTAGATAAATCAATGCTATATTAAATGACGTTTTTGTAATTGAAAAATTGTTTTAGATGGAATTAACGGGATTAAAAAAGAAAGAATCAAGACTTGTATGGTCGCTGATAATAGCGACGATAGCGCTCGGCGTTATCGGAGTGGCTTTTATTTACTCCGCCACTGTTAGTAATGAATCGACGGGTTCATTGCCATTTTATAAACAGCGATATTTTATGCAGATTGTCTGGTATATATTTGGGGCGATCGCTGGCGGAGCCATTTGCATTGTCAGTTATCACAGCATAGCAAGGTGGTCTTACCTTTTTTACTGGATTATTATTGCTATGCTTGCGCTCGTGCTAATTGCGGGCGCAACGCGTTATGGAGCCAAAAGATGGTTTGATCTAGGTTTCTTTCAAATCCAGCCATCTGAATTTGCTAAATTAGCCTTTATTGTTGCGCTTGCGAATTATTTAAGCCGTCCAATTGAAGAATTAAAAAGACCCAAAATATTATGGGGAGCAATCGGTATGGCTGTGTTGCCTTTTCTATTAATAATTAAGGAACCTGACTTAGGCTCTGCTATAGTCTTTTTACCCGTATGTCTGGCAATGTTGTATGTAGCTGAAGCGCCGACTGGGTTTCTCAGGACTTTAATAATCTGTGTGGTGGCGATTGTAGGTTTGTTTCTTGTTGATATATTGTTTGCGCCACCAAACTGGCAGATTAAATTGCAGGATTACCAACGCCGGCGATTGCTGGTGTATTTTGGAAAGGATTATGCTCCAGCCGACGCCACACCGGCGGAGCGGAAGCGCCTTCAACTCCAACAGTTGAATGATAGTTATAATATCAGGCAGGCGCTGATATCAGTAGGTTCTGGCGGGATTCTTGGCAAAGGTTGGTGCCAGGGAACGCAAACCGCGCTTGGCTATCTCCCCCGCGCTGTTGCCCATAACGACTTTATTTTCTCGGTCATAGCCGAGGAAAGCGGGTTTGTGGGCAGCATAGTAGTTGTGGCATTATACGGAGTTATTCTCTTTTCAGGAATAACTGTGGCTTCCAGCGCAGGCGACCGGCTCGGGAAGCTGATAGCCGTTGGTGTTGTCGTTCTTATATTCAGCCATATATTCATTAATATCGGTATGAATATCAGATTCGTGCCGGTAACAGGAGTCCCGCTCCCATTAATCAGTTACGGGGGATCATCGGTTATCTGTTTTATGGTCGCCATAGGTTTATTAGAAAACGTTTATATACATCGGAGGAATTAATATATGAGTGATTCAAATAAAGGATTCTCACGAAGACGCAGCGTAATACATTTCCGTCCAAAAGGCGGGATCGGTCACGGTAAACTCTCTTTTCAACAACAGAATGAACAAAATGTTGAAGAATTAGGAGATAAACTGGAAATTGACAAAGTCTTTGATAAAAGACGCCACGAACGCGAAATTGAAAAGGCGGAAAGTATTTTGGCTGAAAAAGAAGAAATATTAAAAGTTAGCGAACCAGCCAGTGTTAAAGAAGAGCCAGTTGAAAATAAACCGGCTGAAAACGAACCATATAAAATGGTGGATATTGAAGAAGAAGCTCCTAAAACCATTTATGGCAAGGTTGCTCACGCAGTCTCAAAGATTATCAGAGGAATATCCGAAGTCATTGCCCCAACACGAAGAATTCATAAAGAGATCATAATAAATGTTGAGTCTCTTGAAACAAGAGTTGCAGTGCTTGAAGATGGCAAACTGGAGGAATTCACCATTGAAAGAACAAACCAGGAACGTTTAGCAGGCAGCATCTTTAAGGGCAAAGTGAAGAACCTTGAAGACGGATTAAAAGCGGCATTCGTTGATATCGGTTACGAAAAAAACGCTTTTCTTCACTACTGGGATATTATACCGAGCAATCTTGACGCAAATTACGAACTGGTTGAAAAAGAAGGGAGAAGAAAAGATAAAGAAAAACCTAAAATTACCCAAAAAGACATCCCGAGATTATATCCTGTCGGAAGCGATATAGTGGTTCAAGTTACAAAAGGTCCGATTGGAACAAAAGGTCCGCGCGTAACTACAAATCTTGTCCTGCCCGGTCGCTACCTTGTGCTTTTGCCCAATTCCGAACAGTGCGGTATTTCAAGAAAAATTGAAGACCACGAAGAACGACAGAGACTAAAAAAGATTCTCCAAAAACTTGAAATCCCCGATGGAATGGGCGTGATAATTAGAACCGCTGGTGAGGGACAGAAATACCGTTATTTCGTCAGAGACCTTGCCCTGTTAGTTGAAGAATGGCAAGAGATACAAAATAAAATTACAACAATGAATGCGCCCACTTGCGTATATCAAGAGCCTGATCTTATAGAAAGAACAGTCCGCGATTTTCTCACCGAAGATATAGAACGTGTTGTAGTGGACGATTTAAAGGCGTATGAAAGAGTTAAACAAATCGTCGGCAAAATTTCAAAACGTTCGACTAAGAAAATAAAATATTATAATGAAGCTATACCTCTGTTTGATAAATTCGGAATTTCCAAACAACTTGACGAAGCATTCGCCCGGCAAGTGAATTTAAAGAGCGGAGGTTACATTGTTATCGATGAGACCGAAGCGCTCGTTGCAATTGATGTAAACACCGGCAAACATAAGACAGACCCTAAAGACCAGGATTCTACAATCCTTAAAGTAAACCTTGAAGCCGCCGATGAAATCTGTCGCCAGCTCCGGCTGAGAAATATGGGGGGATTGATTGTGCTGGATTTCATTGATATGAAGTCTCGCCGCGACCAGCAAGCAGTTTATAACAGAATGCGACAAAACCTAAAACGCGACCGCGCAAAAACTCACATTCTCCCCATATCGCCGCTTGGATTGATGGAAATGACACGTCAGCGACACACAGAAAGCGTTCGCGCCTCAATTTATGAAGATTGTCCCTACTGCGCCGGCAGGGGCAAGGTTAAAAGCACCCTTACAATGAGCGTAGAAATACAACGCAAATTAGTTGAAATACTCAAAAAACGGCAGAGAGAAGAATTGGACTTCAACATCAAAATCGTTGCTAATCCAGCGGTCATTGAACGTATGGATTATGAAGACGAAAAGATATTAATTGAACTGGAGAAAAAATATTTCTGCAAAATTAATCTAACTCCCGATAAATCCTGCCATATAGAACAGTTTAAAATAATAAACGAAACCACAAATGAAGAACTGGTGAGTTCAAAACCGATTTCTGAAAAAAGCAAAAACGGATAATCGGCTATTATAGAAATTGTTGAACAGGACTTTGCGAACTGCAAAGTCCTGTTTTTTTATATCTTCGCTCCCCTCTCTTTAATCCTCTTTTTTATAAAAATAATAATTGTAACAAGCATCCCAAGAACAATAAATACATCTATTTGATGAGAATATCTCTGAACAATCATCCAGTGTTCCCGCAATTTCATTCCGCAGAATAGCAAAAAACTGTTCCACATTGTTGCTCCAATCAACGTAGCGATGATAAATGGAATCAATGGCATCTTTCCAGTGCCCGCAGGTATTGAAATAAAGTGTCTGACAACCGGTATGAATCTGCTTAAAAAAAGCGTGATCGTTCCCTTTCTTGCGTGAAAAAATCTCTCCGTTTTTTCTAAATCGTTTTTATTTAATAATAGATATTTTCCAACCTTCAAAACAAACGGTTTGCCGCCGTAATATCCGATCAAATATGAAATTAAAGAACCCGTTATTGAGCCAATGCTTGTAGCTACAATAGAAGGAATCAAACTCCATTTCCCATCAGCAACCTGAAATCCCACAAATGGCATAACAGCCTCGCTCGGCACAGGCGCTATCATACTTTCAAGAGCCATCAAAAAGGCCGCCCCAAAATACCCTGTCGTATCAAGGATATAAATTGCAATCTTTGTTATTAACTCAGTCAGCATTCTAAACTATTTTTGCGCAACATAATCATACTATTTTCGTAATAATGCAATATTTTTCAACTAAAACAGACAAAATCTGAATTTAAAAATCCTCCGATATGCATAATTATAAACATTTATACTGTGCATTATTTATCTTCATCATAAATTTGATTTATTATGTATATAATATATATTTATACTGATGGTTTTTAGACCATCAGTGAAAACTAAGAAATAGAAAACAAACAAAGAATAGTGACTATGGCATATCAATACACGAATAAACAAAATGAGTTGTTTGAAAAGGTTAAAGGAAAAACCGGAAAGATAACCGACAAAACCCATGAAGAGCATCTGAAACTCTACACGGGTTACGTGAACAAAACAAACGCGATCCTCAAGGAACTGGAAGCATTGGCAGCAACTCTTGATCCGTCAAATCCAGCCCATGCAAATCAAATCTATAGTGAAATTCGCTCAAGAAAGGTTGATTTTACATTTGCATTGGGCGGTGTGATTAATCACGAACTTTATTTTATGAATCTTGGTGGAAATGAAGGCGAACCAAAAGACAAAATTGGCGAACTGATTGTTAAGAGTTTCGGAAGTTTTGAAAATTATAAAAAAGACCTTAAAGCCACCGGAATCGCTGCGCGAGGTTGGGTTTGGACTGCATACGACCCGCAAACCGGGTTGTTGTTTAATTATATAGGCGACGCGCAAAATACCTATCCTGTTTGGGGCGCTCATCCAGTGCTGGCTCTTGATGTCTATGAGCACGCTTATTATGCCGACTTTTACACAGCCCGCGCAGCCTACATTGATGAATTTGTTAAGTATATTGATTGGGATGTTGTAAACAGCAGATTGAAAAAAGCGCTGTAACCAATTCCGTTAACTACAAAATTTGCCCGGGTTGTTAATAAATGGTTGAAAATTAACTTCCCGGGATTATTATTTCTATCTCTGGTTGATAAGAGAATGATTGAATAAAGTTAATAAAAGAAATAGAATTTTTGTTTAATGAAGGAACAGAAAAAATGCCGGGTAGGTGTTCTCGGTTCGGGCAAAGGCAGCAACTTTGTCGCGATAGCCGATGCCTGCGCTAACGGGAACATCCTGGCTGAAGTCGCGATTGTGATCAGCGATGTGCCTGATGCGGGAATACTTGAACAGGCTCGCAAACGGGGAATTGAAGCACGTTATATTCACCCTGGAAAATATAAAACAAAGCTTGACGAAACATCAGAACCCGCATACATAAAAGCGCTTCAGGATGCCGGGGTCGATCTTGTGGCGCTGGCAGGGTTTATGCGGATATTGAAAGGCGAATTTTTAAAAACCTTTCCGATGCGGGTGATAAATATTCACCCCTCTTTACTGCCAGCGTTTCCCGGTCTGGAAGCATGGAAACAGGCTCTGGATTACGGTGTAAAAGTAACCGGTTGCACGGTGCACTTTGTAGACCAGGGGATTGATACCGGACCAATCATTGCGCAACGAGTGGTTCCGGTAATGTGTGACGACACCCCTGAATCGTTGCATAAAAGAATACAGGACGCAGAATGGAGTCTGTATCCTGAAGTAATTGATGGCTTTGCTCGTGGCGAAATTACAGTCAATGGACGAAAAGTTATCTGGAATAGAAATGTAAAATTAAGTTTATAATGCGAGTTGTAATATGAGCGCGAATAACGATAATGGAAATAATAAGAATAAACTTAGATTCGGGCTGCCAAAAGGCAGTCTTCAAGAGGCTGCTATAGAAAAACTGGCAAAGGCAGGATTTACCATTAAGGTAAATGAACGCTCCTATATTCCGTATGTTGATGATGACGAATTGGAGGTTCGTTTAATAAGAGCTCAAGAAATTAGCAGATATGTTGAACACGGTTATCTTGATTGCGGAATAACAGGATTAGATTGGATTCTGGAGAACAACTCAAAAGTTCACGAGGTCGGTGAGTTTGTTTTTAGCAAGGCAACAAGCAAACCGGCTCGTTGGGTGTTATGTGTTCCCGAAAGTTCTTCAGTAAAATCGGTTAAAGATTTAAATGGCAAAAGGATCGCAACCGAGGTTGTCAATATAACTAAAAAGTATTTAAAAAAGAATGGAGTCAAAGCAGAAGTAGAATTCTCCTGGGGCGCAACTGAGGTAAAGGCTCATGAACTTGTTGACGCCATAGTTGAATTAACCGAAACAGGAAGTTCCTTAAAAGCAAATAAATTAAGGATAATTGACACCATTCTTGTTTCTACCCCCCGCCTTATTGCGAATCATAATAGTTGGAAAGACTCATGGAAGAGAAAGAAAATTGAAACTATTGCGCTGCTGCTGCGCGGCGCCCTGGAGGCTGAGTCAAAAGTGGGGATAAAGATGAATGTTTCGGAACAAAATTTACAGAATTTAATTTCCTCGCTACCGGCATTGCGGAATCCAACAATCTCTCCGTTGAGCCAGAAAGGATGGTTCGCCATTGAAACGGTTATTGACGAAAAGATTGTCAGGGAATTAATTCCGCAACTAAAAGCGCTTGGGGCGGAGGGAATTATTGAATATCCTCTAAATAAAGTGGTATATTAAGATAATAATTAATAGAAAGGAAATATAATTATGGGATCATTAAAGAAACGGAGAAAAGCAAAGATTAATAAACATAAACGTCGTAAGAAGCTTAAGATGCATCGCCATAAAAAGCGAACCTGGCAGAAGTAATTATTTTTAAATTATTGAAATATATCGCTGTTAAGAAAGCAAGCAGGCAAAACAACCTGCCAGCGGCGTGTTATGATCAGGAGTCAAGCAATTCATCTGTTACTGCTTGGCGTAGGATTATTTTTTATTGCTGGTTGTAAAACCGAAACACACAGCGGCGCAGATAAAAATTTAATGGTAAAACCTACGCGTGTCCCGACTCATTGGGATGAGAGCGGAAATTTTTATCAGATAAATAAGCCTGACTCCTCAGTTGAAAATCGTTCAGAGGCACTTGCCCGATTTGCAACCGGTTTCTCACTTGAATTGCAAAATGATCTGACGAACGCCATTGATAACTATTTCAAGGCTTCGCTTGCTGATCCGGAAAATGAACAATTAGCTCTGGATATAACCCGTGTTTTAATCTTAAAGCGCGAGTTTGAAAAGGCAGGTCAACTGCTTGAAAAAGCCGCGCAATCCACAAATATTTCTTCCCAGATTCTCGTAAGATTAGGCTGGGTGCAGGGACAACTTGGCAAGACAAACGAGGCTATCTCAAATTTCAAAAAAGCAATTAAGATAGACCCGTTTTCAATAGGTGGCTACCAAAATCTGGTTTACACACTGCTCAATTTAAAAAGAACTAACGAGGCGACAGACTTAATTTTAAAAGCGTTACGGATAAAAACAACTAATACTGTATTTCACGTTGAAATAGCCGGTTTAATTAGCGACACCATTAAACAATCGCCTTATTTAAAGAACAAACTGAAGCCAAAGTTGTTAGATTTGCTTAAAGAAATTAAGCCCGAGTTGGCTGAAACTCCGCAGAATTTGGTTAAACTCGCAGAAATTTATGACAACTGCGGTGAATCGCAAGAGACAGTAAAAATATTAAAACGGTTGATGGAATTAAACTCTGATAATCCCGAATTGCGGATGGCTATCAGAGAAAAATTGATGAATATCTACTTGAAAAGCGGCGAACGCAAAAACGCCATTCAACAACTCAAGGCGATTATAGCCGATCAACCGACAAATCCGATGGTTTACTATTATTTAGGAAGCATCTATTTTGATGAGAAAGATTATGAAAAAGCGGCTGAATTTTTCCAGAGAACACTTATTTTAAATCCCGATTTTGAACCAGTTTATTACGATATAGCCGGTTCATTAATAAATGCCAATAAACCAGATGATGCCCTTAAGACTTTAGACAGGGCTCGCAATAGATTTCAAAAACAACAGTTTTTATTAGAGTTCTATTCCGCTATGGCTTATATAAAGAAAAAAGATTATCAAAACGCCTTAAAATCTATGACCAAAGCGGAGGTAATCGCAAAAACAACAGAAACTAACAGATTAACAGCAGCCTTTTATTTTCAGATGGGCGCCACATTAGAACGAAACAAAGATTTTAAACAGGCAGAAAAATATTTTGAAAAATGTCTATCTCTTGACCCGAAATTTTCCGAAGCCTTAAATTATCTTGGTTATATGTGGGCAGAACAAAACATAAATCTTGATAAGGCAAAAATCTTGATAGAAAAGGCTCTCAAATTAGAACCGGACAACGCAGCATATCTTGATAGCATGGGATGGGTTTATTACAGATTAAAAAAATTCAACCGCGCTCTCTATTATTTAGAAAAAGCGGCAACTTTATCAAAAGAGCCTGATCCGACAATCTACGAGCACCTTGGCGATATTTATGCAGCGTTAAAACGATGGGACAAAGCCGTAGAGTTCTGGAAAAAATCGCTTCAGTTAGAAAGCAACGACGAGGTTAAAAAGAAACTGGATTTATTCCAGATAAATAAGAAATAGGTTAATTAATTTATCGCATCATTTTAATTCAAATAATTTCTTGTTGTTTAACCAAATTCCTCAGATAATGTCATCAAATCTCGCTTATGAAAAAACACAATGCATTTAGTTTTGGCCAATTTGGCCAGGGTTCACCTGAAAAGGAGTCGCGCCGCGATTTTTTAAAAAATTCAGCAAAGATTGTTGCCGTGGTTGCTGTGGGAAGTTCAGCATTGCCGTTTGTGCATGCTGCGGAAAATAATACGATTAAAATAGCGCTCATCGGCTGCGGCGGTAGAGGAACCGGCGCCGCAGGACAGGCGCTTTCCACAAAAGGTCCAACACGCCTCTGGGCAATGGCTGATGTCTTTCAAAACAGATTGCAAGCAAGTTTTAATTCCTTAAAACAGCGGTATTCAGATCAAGTTGACGTTCCACCGGAAAGACAGTTTTTAGGTTTAGATGGTTTTAAAAAGGCGATGGATACCCTGGACAAAGGGAGCGTCGTCATACTTGCCACACCACCCGCATTCAGACCAATCCACTTTGAATATGCGGTCAATAAAGGTCTGAACGTATTTATGGAAAAATCCTTTGCGGTTGACGCCCCGGGTATCAGACGGGTGCTAAAAACTGGCGAATTAGCAAAAGAAAAAAATCTAAAAGTCGCAGGCGGTTTGATGAGCAGACATTACCTTCCATTAGAACAGGCGATTGAACAAATTCATTCCGGAATCATTGGCGATGTTATAACCGAATATGCGTACAGGATGCACGGTCCTGTCGGATTTTCACCAAAAAGACCAAATATGAAGGAACTTGAACACCAAATTGCAAACTATAGTTGCTTTACCTGGTTAAACGGAAGTTTTATAGTTGATTGGTTGATCCATAATATTGATGTCTGCTGCTGGGTTAAAAATGCGTATCCTGTCTCTGTCCAGGGAATGGGCGGCAGACAGGTTCGCAAAGATAAAGACCAGTTATTTGACCACTATATGGCTGAATATACTTTTCCGGACGGAACGCGATTAATCGCCCAGGGACGACATATAAGCCAATGTTATGATTTCTTCGGAGATATAGTACACGGAACAACCGGTTGCGCTGTGCTGGGAGAAGGAATTCCTAAACCGCTCATTTATAAAAGTCATAAAAGCACAACCGAAAATGTTATATGGAAATACACAGGTGCGCCCTGCGACGCATACCAAAGGGAACATGATCTTCTATTTGACGCAATACGAAATGACAAACCTTATAATGAAACCGAACGGTGCGCCAAATCCTGTTTTACAGCGATTATGGGCAGAATGGCTTGCGAAAGCGGCAAACTAGTCACCTGGGAGGAGGCTTTCAATTCAAACCTTGAACTTGCTCCGGGATTGGATAACTACACAATAGACTCTCCTCCGCCAGAAAGCGCGCGTCCTGATGAAAACGGCAATTACCCTATCGCAATGCCGGGCAGCACAAAAGCGTTCTAATTTAATATCTAAATTATCAGACTGATTCTGGGACAAAATAAAGAATAACTTAATTGCAAACAAAATTGGATTCTTAAAATAGAATCAAAAACATGTCGCTAATATACGACGCAAAATTATTGCTTAAGACATCGCTTTATGCCGCTTGCAGTATGAGTGGCTTTATCATCAATACCTATAATTCAGGGTTAAAATTCAATTAGCCTTTGAACTTCACAATTTTGCGCCGCATTATTATTCTTGCTATGAACTAATTATAAGTTATTTTGATTAACCGTATTTATGTTAAATCAAGCGCAATCTTTTATACAGGAAGACCCTTGGCGGATATTCCGCATAATGGCTGAATTTGTTGACTCATTTGAAATTATGTCTCAAGTGGGTCCTGCGGTAACCATTTTCGGTTCCGCGCGAATGAAACAAAATTCTGAATATTATAAATCTGCTGTTGAACTGGGGCAAAAACTTGCCAAACAGGGCTTCACAGTAATCACCGGAGGAGGTCCCGGGATTATGGAAGCGGCAAATAAAGGAGCTGCAGAGGCAGGCGGGAAGTCCGTCGGTCTCAATATTCAGCTGCCATTTGAACAAAAACCGAATCCTTACGCCAATATACCAATACAATTCCATTACTTTTTCTCGCGAAAAGTCTGCTTCGTAAAATACAGTATGGGTTTTATATTTATGCCGGGCGGTTTTGGAACGCTTGATGAATTTTTTGAAATTTCAACTTTAGTTCAAACCCAGCGAATACCTCGTTATCCGTTAATTTTGTTTGGTAAAAAGTTCTGGAGCGGCCTTATGAAATGGATGCAAAGTTCAATGGTTTCTGCAGGATATATTTCGCCGAACGATCCAGAAATATATATAATTACAGACAAAGTAGACGAAGCAGTTGATGCAATTCTGGATTACCAGCGCAGAGTTGGTCCGCCAAAAACAATTCCAAAGGCGTTCGCCTGATAAATGTCTGATTCACCAGTCTATAAAACAACGCGCTTTGATAACGGGCTTGTTCTGGCAACTGCTGAAATGCCTTATATGGCGAGCGTTTGTGTCGGTTTATGGACAAGAATAGGGAGTAGATACGAACCTTCCAGCCTAAACGGAGCTACTCATTTTATTGAACATCTTTTATTTAAAGGCACTAAAACCCGTTCAGCATACGATATCTCGCTGGAAATAGAATCCTTAGGCGGACATATAAATGCTTGGACAAGCGAGGAATCAACCTGTTTTCACGCTATCGCAAGCGCAAAATATTTTCAGAATTTAACCGATGTGCTGATGGATATGTTCCACTTCTCTAAATTTTCAAAAGCCGACATTGATAAAGAACGAGAAGTGATCAAAGACGAGATTGCGATGTATCGTGACCAACCGAATCAGCACGTAGAAGACCTCTTAAACGTGGCGTTATGGGATAATCATCCGCTCGGCAGACCTATCACTGGCACTGAACAAACAGTGGACAATCTTAACCGGGAAAAAATTATTAAATTTAAAAACCAGAACTACGGGGCTGAAAATTCTTTTCTGGTCGTTGCAGGGGCAATATCCCATAGCGATGCTGTAGAAATATCTAAAAAATATATACAGTTATTTGATAAAAAACGCCCGCTTAAATACGAACTGGCAAATTTATTGCCTGAAAAGTTGTCAATTCGTCTATGCACAAGAAAGGTTGAACAAACAAATTTAGCGCTTGCTTTTAAAACTTGCTCCAGACACGACCGTCGCCGTTATGCTATTCGTGTTTTAAACGCAATCGTTGGGGAAAATATGACATCCCGCCTGTTCAGATTATTGAGAGATGATGTCGGGATTGTCTATAATATCTATTCATCCCCGAGTTTTCTTGATGACGTCGGAGATTTGACAATTATTGCCGGTATGGATGAAGAAAATATTGAAAAAACAATTAAACTTATTTTAAAAGAGCTCAAGAACATTAAGGATAACCCACCATCTAAAAAAGAAGTTGAAACAGCAAAAAGTTATTTAATCGGGCAGTTAGAGATTTCATTAGAATCCACAGAAAACCAGATGAACTGGCTCGGCGAACAATTAGTCGGATACAATACTATCTTTGCTCCAGAGGAAGTTGTAAGCAGCATAGCGGCTGTAACTCCAGAAGACGTTCAACAGGTGGCAAGGGACTTTATCAAACCGCAAAAAGCGGCGCTTGCGATGGTCAGTTCGTTAAAATCCGACAAAGGATTGTTAGATTTATTCAAAATAATAAGTTAAATTTCAGATAGCATTTCAATTATTAAATTTGAGCAGTGAAAACTATCGTAAAAAAAATTGATTCGCCGCCTGATCTGCTTGCGATAGCAAATGAAAAATTGCTGAACGAACCAGGTTCCACACTGCTTTTGAGCGCGCTGTCCGCTCACGCCCATTCACGTTATTCATTCTTGTGCAGAAAGCCATTCCTTGAATTTTGTTCTTACGGATCAATATGCGAGATAACTACCGGTATTAAAACAATTCGTTTATACGGAAACCCATGGCTTGTCATTGACGAATTATTGCAAAGATATGAACTTTTAAATGAAATTGACCTACCATTTCCATTAGGCGGCGCCTTTGGATTCTGGGGATACGACCTTAAAAACCACATTGAAAAATGCATCACAACAAAGGCAAAAAAAGATATTGATACCCCGGATTGCAATATTTTGTTCTATGACAGCCTTCTGGTTTACGACCATCTATTAGATAAGATGTGGATCATCTCTACCGGAATGAATGCTGACGGAGCGCGCAATCTTGCGCTCGCAAAACAAAAAGTTGACGAATGGATTAAACTCATTGAAAGCAGCCCCTGCGAATCAGATTTAGAATTGATGAGAAAACCTATAGAGCCTCCAGTAGAGATATCTTCAAATATGCAAAGTTCATATTTTATATCTGCCGTCCATAAAGCCAAAAAATATATCTACTCAGGCGATATCTATCAGGTCAATCTTTCACACAGAATTGAAGCTGCTTTTAATAGTATAAATCCTTTTTCCGCATTCTTAAATTTACTTAAAGCCTCCCCTGCCCCGTTTGCGGCATATTTTAACTTTGGCGATTATCAACTAGTCTCATCTTCGCCAGAATTATTTTTAAAACTTACTGGTCGGCACATTCTTACCCGTCCAATTAAGGGAACACGCCCGAGGGGCATCAATCATCAAGAAGACGTTCAAATGGAATATGAATTAAAAACAAGCCAGAAGGAAATTGCCGAATTAATAATGATAACAGACCTGTTGAGAAATGATTTAGGAAAAATATGTCAATACGGGTCGGTGCAGGTCAATGAACTGTTAAAAATTGAAACACATCCTCATATTTTTCATTTAGTATCAACAGTTCAGGGTGAACTCAAACCAGAACTATCCCATATTCAATCTTTAGCGACTTGCTTTCCTGGCGGCAGTATAACCGGCGCTCCAAAAATTCGCGCTATGCAAATAATAGATGAACTTGAACCGACCGCGCGCGGTATATACACCGGAGCGCACGGATACATTGGATTCAATGAAGAAAGCCAACTCTCCATTACAATCCGAACAGCCATTTGCAAAGACAAAAAAATCTGGTTTCAAACTGGCGCCGGCATCGTGGCTGATTCAATACCCGAAGCCGAGTATGATGAAACTATCGCAAAGGCTAAAGGCTTTCTCCTTTCAATTGGCGCTATTTCAAATAAGAATTTTGTTTTAAAAAATGAAAGTCTACATTAACGGAAAATATGTTGATGAATCAGAAGCAACGGTCTCAATCTTTGATCGTTGTTTTTTATACGGAGACGGACTTTTTGAAACTATCCTCATCTTCAATCATCGTCCATTCAAACTCGTTGAACACTTAGAAAGGTTAAAACGCGGGATTGAGTTTTTAAAAATACCATACTCAATAAATTATGAAGAAATTCATAGAGCGGCTAAAGATTTATCTTATGTCAATAATATGCCAAAGGGAATGTTGAGGATTCAAGTAACGCGCGGCGCAGGTCTTCGCGGTTACTCAACCAGAGGAACAAAAAATCCAATTATCACAATGTCAATTCATCCAATGCCGGTCATTGATCCTGAAGAGCCAATCCAGTGGAGCGTGATTACGGCATCCGCAAGAGTCCCTGTTAATAATCCACTTATGAACTTTAAAACCTGCAACAAACTGACAAATATATTCGCAAAACAGGAGGCTGAACTTAATGGCGCTGATGATGCGCTTTTATTAAACACGGATAATGAAGTGGTTTCAACAAGTTCCGGAAATTTATTTTTCATAAATTCGGATATTATCTTAACTCCGCCAGTTGAAAGTGGCGCTCTACCGGGAATCACTCGAGAAACTATTTTCAAATTATGCAAAGAAATGGGTATTCATTATGGTGAATCAAATATAAAATTGAATCAGTTATATAATATGGACGGTGTTTTTATTTCGATGTCATCATGGGGAATAATTGAAATTACAAAGATAAATAACAAGGATATCCGCGCTTCTAATTTTACAAAGATGCTTTATAAACAATACTGGAAAATTGTGGACGATGAATGCCCTCAGGAACAGAGCGATGTCCAACAATAAGCGGCTTGTTACCTATTCGTTATTTACATCCCCGTTGCATCAATGATTCAATCGCCTCAGCCTCAACAGGTATAGATTCCATTAAATCAACAGCGCCAGCCTCAGTTACTAATACTGTATTTTCAAGACGAATTCCGAATCCTTCTTCCCTTATATAAATTCCGGGCTCGCAGGTCATAACCCACCCTGCTTGAATTGGTTCGGTTATTATCCCCACGTCGTGAACATCAAGTCCGATCGGATGACCCAGTCCGTGCATAAAATATTTTTTGAATGCCGGCAATTCATTAGACTTTTTCTTTATCTGTCGAACACTCAAAAGTCCAAGGTCAACCAATTCTTTCTCTATCAATTGTTCAGCCTCATTTTGCCAATCCCTGATTAATTTGCCCGGCTTAAGATTCTTAATTGACTGCCTAAGAACGCGCAGAACAGCGTTGTATACTTTTTTCTGTCTTGGCGAAAACCTGCCGCTCACAGGAATCGTCCTTGTTAGATCAGAATTGAAGTTCGCATAACCAGCAGCAACATCAAGCAATAAAACATCGCCTGCTTTGCAAACATTATCATTTTTGACATAATGCAGAACGCAGGAGTTTAATCCTGAGGCGATTATCGGTTGATAGGCAAAATAACCCCCCTGCCGTATAAACTCGTGAGCAAATTCGGCTTCAACTTCCATCTCATTGACGCCGGGTTTCACAAATTTTAAGACCCTTAAAAATCCGCTCTCTGTCAATTTGCAAGCTTTCCTAATCAAATCAATTTCGACGGGAGACTTTACCGCTCTGAGCCTGTGCATCAGACGGGCAAGTCTTAAATAATTATGAAGCGGATATTTTCTCTTGCATTCTTCAATGAACCTTGCGTCCCTTGTTTGAACTTCAATCACCGCCCTCTTGTGTTCGTTTGTATTTAAATAAACATTATCGCACTCGCATATCAATCTGTGAAATATCTTGGGAAACTCCGAGAGCCATTGAACGTTTCGTATTCCGGAGATTTTCCTTGCTTCCTCTTTTGTCAACTTATGTCCTTCCCAGATTTCAATTGTCGGATTTGTCTCTCTCAAAAACAAAACTTCACGAAATTCCTTATCAAATGCGTCTGGGTAAAACAGAAAAATCGTTTCTTCCTGCTCAATGCCGGTTAGATAAAACAAATCCGAGTTTGGTTTCAGCGGCATTGTCCCATCGGCATTGGTAGGCATAATGTCGTTTGCGTTCAATACGGCAAGCGAATTTCTCTCCATCAACCCAGCGAGGCGTCTTCTATTATCAACGAAAAACGCAGGATCAATTGGATTATATTTCATAACTTTCCAAAAGCAGTAACCGCTATTTAGTTGAGAATTTATAAACTGTGGTTTGAGTATACATCTGCCCCGGTTTCAACACGACTGAAGGGAAATTCGGATGATTTATTGAATCAGGGAAGTGCTGGGTTTCAAGGCAGAAACCGTGATGTTTTTTATATATAACACCCTTTTTGCCGGTTAATGTGCCATCGAGGAAATTACCTGAATAAAATTGGATACCGGGTTCGGTAGTATAAACCTCCATAAACCTTCCAGTTGTCGGCTCGTAGACTTGCGCCGCAAGGTCTAACTTTACACCGCCTCCATTGAGAACATAGTTATGGTCGTAACCGCTCGGGTTATCGCCTACTTTGACCTGTTCAATTCGCGCTCCAATCTTGGTCGGTTTTCTAAAGTCTAAAGGCGTTCCTTCTACCGGTTTTATTTCGCCAGTAGGTATTAGTGTATCATCAACCGGTGTATAGTAATTTGCGTTTATGAAAAGTTCGTGGTCAAGAATAAGTCCGTTTTCAGCGCCAAGCAGGTTGAAATAACTATGGTTGCTAAGGTTTATAATAGTCTCTTTGTCAGTGGTTGCTTTATATTCAATTTTCAACTCATTCTCGTTGCTAAGCAGATAGACAACCGTTACAGATAAATTTCCAGGGTATCCTTCTTCGCCATCGGGGCTTAAATAAGATAATCTAACCCCTACTCCCTCGCTTCTATAAATCGGTTCAGCATTCCAAATTACCTTATCAAAGCCTCTAATACCTCCGTGAAGATGATTTGGACCGTTGTTCTTAGCCAGAGTATATTCTTTATCTCCAAGTTTAAATTTACCCCCGGCAATTCTATTTGCCACTCTTCCAACTATTGCGCCAAAATAAGGGTGTCCTTTGAGATACCCTTTTAAATCGTCAAATCCAAGCACGACATCATTCACCCTGCCGTTTTTATCAGGAACAAGCAGTTCAGTAATAATCCCACCATAGGTGATTATCTTAACCGTCATCCCCTTATTGTTCTTTAAAACATACTGGTCAATATTCTTCCCCTCTTCAGTTTGACCGAAACTAATTTTCTGAATTTCAGGTTTTTCCATAGCTGATTGTTTCCTTTCTATAAAAGTCTTCTGTTGAGCGCAACCGACCAGCAAAGAAGATAAGCCAATCGCAAGCGCAAGTTCAAATCCTGTTTTCATAAGTTATTTAATAAACTTTTAACTACATTTTCGGGAACGCGCAAGACTGTTCCATGTCGCGCCCCTCTTGGAAAAACTACTTCCTTTGAGATGTCCTGCCAGTTTTTTAAATCTCTTGATTTCACCGCCCCATAATACTGAGGTCTCCCGTAATGGTCAAAATAAACAAAATACTCACCGCCAATTTTTATTGCCGAAGGTCCTTCGCACCAGCTAACCGTAATTGGCTCTCCTGCCTTTCCAAAAGGACCTTCCGGAGAATCGCCAACCGCTATCCTTATATGTTTCTTCACCGGTTTTAACGTCTCGTCCTTTACAATAAGGTAATACTTTTCATTATCCTGCAGCATTGTCGCGTCAATAACATTAAATCCACCATCATAAAACAATTTTGTCGGAGCAAATTCTTTAAAATCCCTTGTCGTAGTGTAATAAATACGATGATTGTAACCATTGTCTCCGGTGCCGGCGGTTTCAAGGAATTTTCCCGGAATTGTTGAAGACCAAAAGATCAAAAATTGTCCCTTCCGCGAATCATAAAATAATTCCGGCGCCCAGACGTTTCTCGTTTTCGGTTCATAACTCATTACCGGTATAGATTTTTGTTCAGACCAGTCAATTAAGTTTGAAGACCATGCATATCCGACAACCGGCGGCTCTCCCCATCCGGTCGTCCATACAAGATGAAACCTGCCATCTGGTCCGATACAAATACAGGGATCGCGCATCAATTTGCCGCCAACCTCGGGCTTTAAAAACGATTTACCCCGCGGCTTTAATTCATCCCATCTTAACCCATCTTTGCTGAATGCAAGAAACAGTCCATCTTCTCCGTTACCTCTGAAAAATGAAAATAATAACACAGGCTTATTTAAATCCTGCGCTAATATGCTAACAGAAAAATTAGCCAGCAGCGCTAAAACAATAGCGAATGTTAATCTTCTCATATCATCTTCAATCTTTATTCTTCAGATTCAATAATCTTCCATTCATGCGCTCCAGCAGCCCAGCCGTTTTGCATTTGAACAACAAGCCTAAGCGCCTTTGTCTTTACAGGTTCAAACCTTACTTCGCACCACTGGTCTTTTTTAACCGTATAAGGAGTTTTATTCCGAACCGGTTTCCATTCACCATTTTCAAGATAAAGAATCTTCCAGGATTGAGGCAATCTGCATTCGCCGCGACCTGTGTCGTCAAACCAGTAAACCTTGCAACCTTCAATGGCAATCGGCTCTTTCCAATCATACTGCGCCCATTCTTCCGTTCCCTTGTGGGGCCACCAATGGCACATTGCTCGCGGTTGTTCACCAGAACTTTTTGGTTCAACTCCGTCATTTATGCCGTATGGTTGACTATTGTTATTCGCAAAACTTACAGAAACTTTTGCCTCGCTCTCAATTCCGTTAATATCAGGAATTGGCGGCGCTACAGGCACCCAGACCGTCATTTCGCCTGCCTTACGGTTATCCCATGCGTAGTAAGGAATTGCGGTTAATTTCACTTTCTGCGGTTTGTCAACCGGCTGATACAAGAGACCTCGCCATTTCATTTCAGGCATCATTTCAGCTTCGCCCTTTATAACAACTACGCCGCCAAGCAACGAATCTGCTTTTTCAGACTTTAATTCAGAATTTAACGGAAGATATAATGAACTCAACGGGGCGTCGTGGTCGCAGGCTTCAAGACAATAGACAATGGGACCTCTCTGAAGCGCAACAAGTCCATGGTCTGCCTTTACCCTGGGATTTGCGACCACCTTCTTTACCGTCATTGGGAAATTAACCTCCACGCGGTCTGTTGAACGCCACTCTCTTTCAACCACGTAATAACCGCGCTCAACTTTTGGCGCTTCAATCTTCTTTTTGTTAATTGACAATGAAGGATTTTCGCACCATCCGGGTATCCTAAGATAAAGGGAAAATTTAGACGGTTTTTCAATAAGCGGTTCAATCAAAACCTTCCCATCCCACGGATAGTCAGTGGTCACCTTTAACCCGGTTTTTCCGTTCGCTAGAGATGTCTTGACCTTGCTATCAACATACAAATTCACGTAGATAGCGTTGTCTGAAGCCGCATAAATATATTCACCTAACGACGCAAGAGTTCGCGCAACATTCGGCGGACAACAAGCGCAACCAAACCAGGCTGACCTGTGATGTTTGCCTGTGCTTGCCAGTGGATTTACATAGAAAAATTTGGTCCCGTCCAGCGATACTCCCGCGAGCACGCCGTTGTATAACGACCGTTCATAAACATCTGCGTATTTAGCGTCGCCATAAAGAAGCGCAAGCCTATGATTCCATTGCGCAAGAGCCACCGAAGCGCAGGTCTCTTGATAAGCGGTCAAGTTTGGCAAATCATAATCTTCTGTAAATCCTTCATTATGGGCAGAAGGTCCGATGCCACCTGTAATATACATATTTTTAGTAACAGTGTTGTTCCATACGCGATTAATCATCTTCAACAACGGCTCATCGCCAAGTTCACCTCCAACATCTGTTGCGCCAGACATTAAATACGCTGCTCTAACCGCATGACCTTTTATATTTTTATGCTCATAAATAGGAACATCATCCTGCCAATAAGAACCATCATACCTGTCAAGCGGTGTCTTGTGTTCTTCGGCAAAATATTTCTTCCCGCGGTTTTCTATAAAGAATTTTGCGAGGTTAAAATATCTTTTTTCTCCGGTAACCCGCCAGAGTTTTATCAAGGCAAGTTCAATCTCCGGATGTCCAGGATACCCCATCCGCTTACCTGGTCCGAACACTGAATCTATGTGGTCAGCCAGTCTTGTTGCAACATTTAATAAATCACGTTTACCGGTTGCTTGATAATGAGCGACTGCGGCTTCAAATAGATGCCCGGCGCAGTAGAGTTCATGCCAGTCACGAAGATTTGTCCATCTCTTATCCGGTTCTTTTACAATAAAATAAGTGTTCAAATAACCGTCTGGCTGCTGGGCTTTTGCTATGATTGCGATTATTTCATCAAGCCTTTTTTCAAGCGCCTTATCCGGGTGAGTCGCAAGCGAATATGATGCCGCTTCAATCGCCTTATACAAATCTGAATCCATAAAAACAGGTCCCTGAAATCCTGCTCTGGCGCCTGCGGCGGCAAGTTCAAAGTTCTTTATATTACCTGCCTTAACAAGGTTTTCTAAATTGACAGGAATTGAAGCAATCCGGTTAGTTTCCTGTCTTGGTTTCCAGAATTTATCGGTAATTTCAACATCGGTGAACGAGACCCTACGCAGTTTTACAAGTTGTTTATCTGCGGAATAGCAGTTTAACGAAGCCAGAATTAAAATGGCGGTTCCAATCGTAAACGGGGTTGAACTTTTCATATTATTCTCGCGATTAATTAGTTATTAAATTTACTTAATTTATTCAATAATCTAAATAACACCGCTTTGTCAATACTTTTAATCCCAACGGTTTGGAATTTGACGCTCCGACCTATGACGATTATTCAATAATCTCCTTAATTTTCACCCATTGTCTTGTTTTTGCAGATTTAACCACTGCGTCCATAACAGCCTGTACTTTTGCCCCATCTTCAAATGTGGCGTCGCAATCTCTGTTGTTTCTTATTGCGTCAATGAACTCAAACGCCTGATCATATCTAAAACTTATCAATGGATTGCCCACCAGCGGGTCGCGTTTGCTTCCGGGCAACTTCCAGAATTCTTCAGGGACAGGCATTGGTTTAAGTTCAACCTCACCATTCTTTGATACTAAAAGTTCGTTCCATTTTTCTGTTAAATAAACAATTGTTCCTTCGCTACCGTTAATTTCAACATAATCAAGACTTCTCCAACTCTCTCCTCTGCCAGTAGCGAGTTTACTGCTCTCAAGCATTCCTGTCGCCCCGTTTTTAAATTCCGCAATTACCCCGACCCAATCATCAAGCTCATTGACAAGTCCGCCTCTTGTTTTATAAACAGTTTTCATATTTGCGACTAACTGCTCTATATCGCCGAATAAAATGTGGGCAAAATCAATTCTGTGAGATAACATATCGCCTAATTCGCCAGTTCCTGCAAATCGCTCTATCTGTCTCCAGCCAAGATATCGGTCTCCCCAATCCTGCAACCGACAAGAACGAAAATGATACGGTAGACCTATAAAACCCTGTTTAACCAGTTCTCTCATATAACGCATAGCCGGAACGAACCGATAAGTAAAAGCGGTCATATTCCGAACACCTGCCATTTTTGCTACCTCTGCCATTGTCTTTGCCTCGCTGTAAGACATTGCAATCGGTTTTTCACATAAAACGTGTTTTCCAGAGTTAATTGCAGCCATTGCAATCTGATAATGCGTGCAATTTGGCGTAGCAATAACTACTGCATCAATATCATCGCGTTGTAAAAATTCATTACAATCTGTAATCGCAAACGGAATTTCATATTTTGACTGAACATCGTTAAGAAGTTCTTGGTTGGTATCACAAATGGCAACCACTTTTGTATCCGGACATAACTTGAATCCCGGTATATGGTTCTGTAACGTAATGCCGCCGCAACCGATAATGCCAATATTTATTGAACTCATATTTTGAATGCTCTTAAAGTTAAGGTTAGCACCCTTACTTATTTTATCCTGTTACAAAATTTAATGAATCTTTTTTTAAATTAAAACGTCAAAACAAATGAAGGTTTATGAAAACAAATCAAGAAAATTGCCGGTCTTCTAACTGTATAAATCCGACCACAAAATACACATTAATCGCGGCAATTTGTCTCATTGCTGGCCTGATTGCCGGTGTGTCTATTATTCATCAAATTTATAAACATAACGAACAAAAACGAATAGAGATTGCAAGGATGGAGGTTGCAAAATTGTTTGATACGTTCAGCCAGGAAATAGAAGCAAAACTTCAAAAAATTCAGCCGCAGATAACAAAACTTGAGACCGACCTCTCCGCTTATCAATACATAGAAAAACCTTCAGATATAAAATTAGGTCCATACAGAGCGCAGTTAAGAAAAATAAAAATGACATTGTATGATATTGAAAAGATACTTGATCAAGCCGCAAATGACGCAGGGAGGTTAATAGAAAAACATAAAGTTTCCGTAACGGATATTTTTGACGAAAGCCAGAGAGGTAAGCTTTCACAACTTAAAAATCTCTACTCTGAACTTTCCCAAAATCTTCAATTTTTAGAGGCACAGATAGAGATGACGGAACAGTTTAGAAATCAACTTGAAATTGCCGAAACCCGTCAGCAAAACCGCGAACTCATTGAACAGATCAAAAATGTCGTAAAGGAAATTGAATCAATCCAGAAAGGGCAAAATGAGATTATAGAACTGGTGAAATCTGAAAATTACGGGACATCAAAACGGGATAGCGACAATATTCTTGCCTTTGCAAAAATGCAAAATGAACTTGCGCAGACTATGATTCTTGCTACGGCAATTCAAAGCCAATCGGCTAACCAGCAGGCTGTATATTCGCCTCCGTGCGTGGTTGATCCCTATTATGCCACATACAATCCGCCATTAGTCATCGGCACAAGTTATAAAACCGTTGGCGAACGAATGGGACATTCTTACGGAACGCCGTCTGCTTACAGAATTTATCCTGTTCCATATCCGTATAATCCAACGTATATACCAGCCTATTCAGTCCACCGCGCTGGCGCGTACACCATTTACAATGCAGGTAGAAGACTGCGCTGAAGATTTAAAAACCGATATTATTCCTAATTTGACTATTTGAATAATTGAATGATGAGCCTCTCTTGTCTACTATTTATAAACTGTTTTAACGATCTGAATAATAAAATCCGGTGTAGTGCCGCAGCATCCCCCAATAAATCCCGCCCCTGCGTTTAATAAAGCAGGCACACAACTGGCAAATTCCTCAGGAGTAGTTTTGTAACACACTCCCCCATCGCTAATCACTGGAAGTCCCGCATTTGGCTTTATCCAAACTGGTCTGGAAGAGGCTTTATAAAGTCTTTCACATATTTTTAAAAACGTTTCTATTCCCTGACCGCAATTAGAACCAATTATATCTACCCCAGCAGCGATCAGTTTTTGAGCAACCTCTTCCGGTGTGTTCCCCATCATTGTCCTGTCTCTATCTTTGCCAGAATCAAAAACCATACAGGCTACAATCGGGAGATTCGTTAATTTAGCGGCTTTAACAGCGATAACTGCTTCTTCAATATCTGACATCGTTTCAATTACCAGAGCATCTGCCCCCGCTTCAGCTAATGCCTGTGCCTGTTCTAAAAAGGCATTAAACAGGTCTTCTTCTGAAACATCGCCACTCATTAACAGCTTTCCAGATGGACCGATTGAAGCAAAAACATACACAGAATTTCCGGCGGCAGATTTTGAAATTTGAACACCCCGCTTATTTATCTCTCGCACATTTTCAACAAGTTCAGGCGCTTCGGCAAGACGCACCCTGTTTGCTCCAAAAGTATTAGTTAAAATAACTTTGCTCCCGGCTTTTACATACGATTCAGCAACCTCAAATACTTTTTCTGGATGTGTTAGATTCCAGCCATCTGGAACGTCCCCCGGCTGGAGCCCTTTAAGTTGAAGTTGTGTTCCCCACGCGCCATCCAATATTACAGGAGCGTTTTTTAATAAATTTTCAAAAAATTTATGCATTCACAATATCAATTCATTTACCTGAATGTCTATTTTCCAGTGGGCAAATTAGTTTTTGCAAAAATATTATGCGGCAACTAATTTTCTTGCCAGCGCAACAGCTCCAGGGGCATTTTCACTATAACCATCTGCCCCAATCTCTTCTGCAAACTTTTGAGTAATAGGGGCACCGCCAACAAGAACCTTCACTTTGTCGCGAAGTCCAGAACTTTTAAGAGCGTCTATAGTGGTCTTCATTGAAGGCATCGTGGTTGTTAAAAGCGCGGACATTGCGACAATATTAGCGTCCATATTCTTCACCGCTTCCACAAATTTTTCCGGAGAAACATTCACGCCGAGGTCTATAACTTCAAATCCACCGCCTTCAAGCATGGCGGCAACAAGATTTTTACCTATATCGTGCAGGTCTCCCTTTACTGTGCCGATAACAACACGACCTTCAGCTTTAACCCCGCCAGCAACAAGTTTTGGCTTAACAAGCTCAAGGCATGCTTTCATAGCGCGAGCTGAAAGCAACAGTTCTGGAACAAAATATTCATTGCAATCAAATCGCCGCCCGACCTCGTTCATCGCTGGAACCATATAGTTATGAACGATTTTTACCGGGTCCATACCTTCAGACAACGCAGATTCGGTAATTGAACGAGCAGTTTGAACGTCTCCATTAATAATAGCATCGCTTAATTTATTGAGGTCTTCCATAATAAACTCTAAAATATTGAAATTTACACTATTAAATCAAGAAAAAATTATTAAAAACCCACATCATTAACGAAAAAATTGTTTTGAGATGAAATTAGAATCATCACAAATTAATGTAATCGCTTAGCGCTGCGGGATGATTATAATTAATCGTGTTTTTCCTCTGCTCGCAGTATGAACGGCTTCACCATTAATGCTAATTACTCAGTAAAAAATCAATCCACTAAATTCTTTCCTAAAACAGTTTCATACATTGCTATTATGTTTTCAACTGGCGTGTTTGCCTGAATATTGTGAATTGTAGCAAATACAAATCCGCCTCCTTTTCCAAAGATTCTGATCCGTTCTGCCGCTTCTCTTTTTACTTCTTCTGCAGTTCCAAATGGGAGCGTCTGTTGAGTATTTATACCGCCACCCCAGAATACTACTTTTTCCCCGTATTTCTGCTTTAATATTTCTGGCTCCATTCCCGCAGCGGAACATTGAACTGGATTTATTATATCAACACCACAATCAATCAGGTCGTCCATTAACATAGCAATTGAGCCACAAGAATGATAAAATGTCTTCCAATTTGTATTAGAATGAATCCAATCGTTTATCCTCTTATAGAATGGCTTCCATAAACTTCTGAATAAAGAAGGCGATACTAACGGTCCTCGTTGAGAGCCAAAGTCTGTGCCACTAACAACGATTACATCTATTTTATCTCCTACAGCCTGTTTATATAATTTCAGATTTTCGATCCCGATATCGGTTTGAATGGCGAATATATCGCGAATGTAATCAGGATTTTCGACCAACATTTCATACCACCTTTGAGGATCGCGTATTCCGTGAGGATTGCGAATTGACATACCGGGCACAAGCGCTATATCGCCAAGTCCGCCCTGCCACCAGCAGCCAACTATAGACTTGTCTGTGTGTTTATAATAATAGTCTGCTGTAGATTGTAAAAAATTTAATTCTTCATCGTTATACAATCTTATCTGTTCTTCTGCAAATTGGCGGGGATTTAGATTTTTCTCGGCGTCAGGTTGCTGGCGAACAATGGCATCAAAATAAAAACCATCCTTCGGCATCCTTGCCGATGGCGGGGCAGATAAATCGCCTTCCGGGTGCATCAAGAGATCGCCATTTGAATCAACTGTCACGTTAAAATACTCACTCACCAACAAATCAGTGCCATCAAAAAACCTGAATGGTTTCCATCCCTTGTTTGGAAATCCAAACATAGTTGATGGCAATTGAAGCCCGATTGTATCTAATTGAAGTATCTCAGCAACCTCCACTTCTACATCAGCAAGCATTTGCATCGGCTCAATGACCTTAACCGGCGAGTGTGGTAAACCGAGGGCTTTTCTTAATCTGGAATAAGTTGTGCAGTGTATGCCTGTAACAGGGGTGCTTCCTAAATCATTTGGAACTCTGTCGGAAGGTTTGTGATTTATGGCGGCTCTAACTCTTTCTCTTGATGTCATTGGATTCATAAAACAATGGAAAATGAATTTGAATTTTTATACAAGAGAAAAAAATCCCCGCCGTGGCCGTGTGACAACTGTTCCTGTGAACTATTTAAGTACAGGTGGGCGCCCGCACAGCCGCTTTCGACTTCCAGTGAAGGCTTGTCGGCTACGACCGGTATTAAGGCTCCCATATTTTTTCTATTACGGTTCAAGGACTTAGTTTGTAATCACGCACCCGGCAGGGAAATCCTTTTATTAAATTCTCAAAGAGCCATTAACATCTTTATTCTCTGGAAAAACTATAACTGATATATAAATTAATTCAAGTAAAAATGGATTTTAGATTTAGATGTTTTAAATTGAACTGATGGATTTGAAAAAAACGAATTTATGCAAAATAAAAGCAAAGGAAAAGTATTCTTGATTGGCGCAGGTCCGGGCGATCCTGGACTTCTTACGTTGCGCGGCGCAGAGATTTTAAAATTAGCTGACGTTGTGATCTACGACGCCCTTGTTAATCCATCTATATTAAATTACGCAAAACCGACTGCGGAAAAAATATTTGCTGGAAAACGGGGACGTGAATATAAGATGCCACAAGAGGAAATTAACGGATTATTATTAAAATATGCCCTTGAAGGCAAAACCATTGTAAGGTTGAAAGGAGGAGACCCATTCACTTTTGGACGTGGCGGAGAAGAGGCTCTTTTTCTTGCCGATAATGGGATAGAATTTGAAATAGTCCCGGGAGTCTCCAGTATTCAGGCAGTACCTGCGTATGCCGGAATCCCTATTACCCACAGAAATCTATGTTCAGCACTGACTGTTGTCAGCGGGCATATTGCCGACTGCGAAAAAAATGCTGAAACTTACGATTATTCCCAATTTGCCACTATTCCCGGCACAAAAGTTTTCCTAATGGCAACAGCGAAAATTCGCGCAATTACTCAGGATTTTATAAAAGGCGGATCATCACCAGATACACCGGTTGCGGTAATTCAATGGGGAACATTAGGGAGACAAAAAACTGTTGTCGGCACGCTTGGAACAATCGCCGATCTGGTAGAGAATTCTCAAATATCGCCTCCAACAGTGCTTATCATCGGAGAGGTAGTAAAGTTCAGAGAGAAACTTAACTGGTTTGAATCTCGCCCTTTATTTGGCCAGCGGATCGTTGTAACCCGTTCCAAAGAGCAATCCAGCCATTTATCCACCTTGCTCAGAGAGCGCGGCGCAGATGTCCTTGAAGTCCCAACAATAAAAATCGCTCCACCTACCGAAACCGAAGACCTTATGGATGCCTTGCTCGGATTGCACGAGTATGACTGGCTTGTATTCACAAGTCCAAACGGCGTTACGGCATTTTTTGACCATTTCTTTAAACGATTTGATGATCTGCGCGATATCGGAGGAACAAAAATCGCTGCAATAGGACCGGGAACTGCGGCAAAATTAAAAGAATTTCATCTACGTATTGATCTGATGCCTGAAGAATCGCTCGGTAGTAAAATCGCAAAGGCATTTGCCGCTTATGAAAGTATTGAAAATTTAAGAATCTGTTTAATGCGTGCCGAGGTTGCTAACCAGGAGTTGCCCAAAGCGCTTGAAGATTTAGGCGCAATTGTAGATGACATTGCTTGTTACCGCACAATCCCGGAGACTGACGATTCTGCCGGCGCCGGAAAAAGGTTACTTGATGAGGGAGCCGACTGGATTTTGTTCACCAGCGGTTCAACTGTAGAAAATTTTAATCTTCGTTTTGATTTACGTGAGTTATTAAGAAAATTCAAAAATATCAGACTTGCAGCAATAGGACCTGAGACTGGGAAAACGATTGAGAATTTAGGATTAAAACCGACCGTTGTTGCCAAAGAACACAATATCAACGGGCTTGTTAACGCTGTTGAGAATTACCTGTGTGAATACCGGAAAAGTCCCTAATTTTTTAATCCAAGCAATTTGACCCCTGTTTGAATCCAGAATGGTATGGTGAAAAGTCCAACTATTGAGGTGGAAATAACCACACGTAGCGCTGTTTTTATATCACCACCGTAATGTTTTGTCATCACGATTGGGAAAACTGCCGACGGCATAGCGGCTTGCAAAACTATCACGGATTTAAGTTCCCTTGAGCAGGGAATTACATACGCTATAGCCAGAAAAATCATCGGTAAAATCAACAATCTCAACAGAAACGAACTCAAAATTATCTTTGTTCCCTTTTGAGGGTTAAACTCGTCAAGGTAATCGTAGATTGTTGCGCCTATAAGAATAACTCCCATCGGAATTGCGCAATGTCCGAGCATCGTTATTGCAATATAAACATATTTAGGTATCCATTGCTCGGCATTTAAAAAGTTTAACGCTACCGATAACAAGATTGATACCAACGGAACATTTATGATTTTAGAAATATCTATTTTTTTGCCACTTTTATCAGTCAGCAATAAAACTCCAATAGTCCAGAGAGCAACTTCAACTCCAATATTATGGACAAATAAGACCCCTGCGGTTTCACGGCTAAATAAATAAAGGGCAAGCGGAAGCGGAACATATCCGTAGTTGTATAAACCAACTGTTAGAGCAAATGTTCCTTTGACCTTTTCATCACTAAATTTAAAAACGCGCGCGCTCATCAAAGCGAGTAATACCCCGATGGCGACAGTTGAATATCCAATTACAGGAGCGATTAAAAGATTTGAAGGAATGTGCAATGCGCGATTTCCGACTATAGAATCAAACGCGAGACAGGGCGAGAATACGTTTATTGTAAGCTTTAACAAACTTGAATCCGCTTCTGAGCTCAACAGGTTATAACGACGGATAAAAAGCCCGCCAAGCGCGAGTATAAATATCGGCGCAACTGCTTGAATAACTATGGATATCGGTATCAAGACAAGCAGATAAATCTAAGCCAACAAGCAAACTCAATCGTCTGAATTTGAGTTAAGAGTTTCACTTGAGGTGAAGTGCGCTCCAGTTTTGAAGCCTTCATAACTTCTTCAAGAAATTCTAAAGATAGCCACCCATCGTCCTTGACTATCTCGTCAAGTAACTGCAGTTCTCCTTTTTCATTTAAAAAAGTCCTGACCTCTTTCGCTATATCAATCATAGCAATATGACGATCATCAATCTGTCTTAACCAAAATCTGGAATTAAAAAAGTCCCCTTCCCTTCTGTGAACTATAGCGTGAAAATAATTAAACTCTGGAGTTCTTTCATCCTGAGCCAGTTGATGGGCAGGCTCTAAATAATCATACCATAGAAGAAAAAAACATTTAACCTGTTTTTCCGACCATAACGGAAGTTTACCCTCTTTCCATAGCCGAAGCAATTCATCATCAATAACCTTCACATCCAGGCGATCATCTCGCGGTTTTGAATCAAGCGAAGGTATAGAAATCTCATAGCGCAATAATTTCAAAACATCTTCATTTATTCCCTTAAACCAGTTATTCATAAAAACCATTCATTTCTCAAATATGTTTATAATTCATAAAAACCTTCCAATGTATCTAAGGCTTTATTAGAATAAATTTTGCTATTAAATAAATCAAATTTATTATGCAATAATTGCTCCGCAGACAAAAATAAAAATGCTTAAAAATGTCAAGCCCAATAAGAATAATTAAAGAGTATCTGAGGATATTAAGGTTGAAATATCCACCGGTATCTTCTTTTAGCCTAGCTAATTGCTGGCTGCGTCTGCAATTTTCAACCCACAAAAAAGAAAAACCGTTTTTCGAGAAAATCGGAAATTTAAAGTTATCCTCACCGAGTTACTACGACTTTTGCGAACTTTTTGATGAGATATTCCTTGTAAATACCTATTATATATCCGACATTGATGAAAAATCCCCTATAATTTTTGATTGTGGTGGAAATTGTGGTTTCACAACCGTTTATCTAAAAATGATGTATCCGCAAGCGCGAATAACAGTCTTTGAACCAAATCCTGAAGTTTTTAAATTATTAAAGAGCAATATTGAGATAAATAAATTCTCTGATATCACTTTGATCAATGCGGCATGCGGTGGAAAAAATGAAGAGATTGACTTTTCTATTAACGAACAATATTCCCTTTCAAGCAGTTCTTATGATAGCAATTTATCCAGAACAATAAGGGTGAAAAAAATCGCTCTATCTGATTATGTGAATGACGAAATCAGTTTTATCAAAATGGATATTGAAGGCGCTGAATTTGAAACTCTTGAAAACTTAATAAAAACAGGAAAAATTCAAAAAGTTAAAAAACTATCTATTGAATATCATCACAGACTTTTCATAGACAAAGCGCAACTTGGTTTATTTTTAAAAATGCTTGAAACTAATGGTTTTAATTACAATCTGTTTGCATACAGGAAACCAAATGAGTTTTATTCAAGCAAATGGCAATCAATGATGATTTATGCGTTTAAACGATAATTATAACAATTAATATTCACTAAAATTCTCTACAATAAAAAACCCGTCCGGTTCTCCGGACGGGTTTTTGTTTAAACCACGATTATACAATTTTTATGGGGTAAGAGTAATGGTGAATGTATTTGTTGCTGAGTAAGGAGCGCCACCATAACCACTGCCACCATTGTCCTTTGCATAGATTGTAATAGTCGCTGTTCCAGCTACACCAGCCGGCTTAAAGCTCAATGTTCCGCTCGGGCTAACAGCAGGCTGGGTTGAGAACAACGATTGATTGTCGGCCGTTAGGATAAACACTACCGACTGGAACGATTCATTAGCCGGTCCCGGACTAATATTTGTCGCCCACATAGCATAGCTGCGATTTATTGGAGATTTTGAAACAGTAATGTTCTGTCCCATTGTAAACGATGGCGGATCGTTTATTGCTTGAACCGTCAGAATAAACGACGTTGATGCTGTCTTCGGGAAGAACGGATGGTTGTCAGTTACAGTAATAGTAATCTTGGTAACCCCATTTCCATCTGAAACCGGTGTTGCAGAAACAGTCCTGTTCGCCCCGCTGCCACCGATTGTAATATATGATAGCGGTATTAATGCAGTGTTGGTTGAAGTATAAGACACCGTCAAATTACCTATTGGAGAATCAACATCGCCGATGGTAAATGCCACTGGCGCCATTGAAGAATCTTCAGTAATCACTTGATTGCCAATAGGTGTAATGGTTGGCGGATTGTTGTACTTAGACACAATAATCATAAACTGGGTATAGGTTGTATTATTAGTCTCACCGCTGCTATCAATTGCAACAACACTCACTACGGCTGTGCCATAAGTGCTCGGATACGGCCTGAATGTCAATGTTCCGTTTGTTGTGTCTATTGTCGGTTGAGTTGCGAACAATGACGGTGTGTTGTTCGTTATACTGAACGAGATTATCGTCTGGTTAGTCTCATATTCTCCTGGCGATAGCAATTGCAGGAATCCAGCGATGTTCGTCAATCCAGAGTTCTCTTCAACAACTACTAAATTAGTGCTAAATTGAACTGTTGGAGGATCATTTAAATAATTTATAGTAATTGACACTGTTGCCGGAGCTGAGTAAACCGTTCCATCAAACGCCTTGAATGTGAATGAATCGCTACCGAAGTAGTTTGCGCCCGGCGTGTATACAATATTCGGAGCTGTTCCACTTAATGTGCCGTGAGCAGGCGGAGTATCTATTACAAATGACAAGTCGTCACCATCCACATCACTGCCTGTCAATGTGATGTTAATCGGTATATCCTCATCAGTAGTCAAAGTCTGAGAATTCGCCACAGGCGGATCGTTAACAGCCGTGATAGTTATACTAATCGTTGCTGGGAGGCTATCAAGCTGACCATCATTAACCTTGAATGTAAAACTATCAGCGCCATTATAGTCTGCCGCAGGCGTATAGGTAACATTCGGAGGTGTCCCGCTCAAGGTGCCATGTGCTGGTGGTGTCACTATCGCAAATGTAAGCGGATCGTTCTCCACATCACTGCCAGTCAATGTAATATTAACTTGCGTATCCTCCGCCGTAGTCACACTTTGCGGATTCGCTACAGGAGCATCGTTAACAGAGTTAACTGTTATACTCACTGTAGCCGGATCGCTGTCAAATGTACCATCATTGACTTTGAATGTGAAACTATCAGCGCCATTGTAGTTAGCAGCAGGCGTATAGGTCACATTTGGAGGCGTCCCGCTCAAGGTGCCGTGGGCTGGCTGAGTTAATATAGTATAGGTCAATGTTCCGTTTTCCGGATCGCTGCCAGTCAAGGTTATTACCTTTGCTGTGTCTTCAGCAGTTGTGACATTTTGCGGATTAGCAATCGGTTTTTCATTCACGTCTGTAATATTGATAGTAATGGTTGCCGTGCTGCTATTCACCGGCGTTCCATTATCCGTAACCTGAACCGTTAATTGCCATATTGGAACTGTTTCATGATCCAGCACACTACCATTATTGACAGTAATCTGACCGCTTGCAGAATTAATCGCAAATGCGCTATTCGTATTTCCACCGCTGATTGAATAGGTCAAAGTTTGTCCGGAATCCTCATCCGTAGCAGTAACAGTGCCCACTACTGTTCCATTGTTGCTGTTTTCTGGAACATTGAATGTTTGGCTTATTACAGTCGGTGGGTCATTAACATTATTCAGATTTATGGTTATAGTTGCCTCACCATATAATTGCGGCGTGCCATTATCGGTAGCTCTAACCGTTAGCGTCCAAACCGGTGTCACCTCGTAATTCAACAAAGCAGAGTTAGCCACAGTAATCTGACCGCTTGTCGGACTTATATTGAATGTATTGTTCGTGTTCCCGGACACGATTGAATATATCAATGATGTACCGGCATCCGGATCAGTTGCCGTTACAGTGCCAACAACAGTATTAGGCGCGCTATTTTCGTCTATGCTAAATGTAGCAGAATTGACTGTTGGCGGTTCATTAACATTGCTCAAGTTAATTGTAATAGTTGCGCTTGATGTTAAATTAGGCGAGCCGTTGTCTGTAACTGACACGACTAATGTCCACACCGGTGCCGTTTCATAATTCAACATCGCGCTGTTCGCAACAGTAATTTGTCCGTTTGCTGAATTGATTGCAAACGCCCCATTTGTATTGCCAGAAATGATCTGGTAATTGAGTGTCTGCCCATTATCAGGATCAGTCGCTAAAACGGTTCCAACGGCTGTTCCATTAGCGGAGTTTTCTGGAACTGTGAATGTTTGCGGTGATATTACAGGGGCTTCATTGACATCGATAACCGCAATCGTCACTGTTCCAGTGCTTGACAATGAAGGTGTTCCATTATCTGTTACCTTTACTAGTAATTGCCACGTCTGTATTGCTTCATAGTTTAATAAAGCATTGTTCGCAATGGTTATTTTACCATTTGATGCGCCAATTGTGAATGTGCCATTTGTATTACCGGAAATAATTGAGAATGTTAATGTCTGTCCGGCATCTACATCGGAAGCTACAACAATGCCTACCTGAACTCCGTTACCAGAATTTTCAGCTATGCTGAATGTCTGATTGTTTATTACAGGAGCATCGTTTACAGAGTTAACCGTGATACTCACCGTGGCAATCGCGCTGTCAACCGTTCCATCGTTAACTTTGAATGTGAAACTGTCTGAACCATTATAGTCCGCATTAGGCGTATAAGTAAGAGCCGGAGCAGTTCCTGTAAGTGTCCCATGCGCTGGCTGGGTAACAACTGTGTAGCTCAGTGTATCCCCATCAACATCACTGCCAGTAAGCGT
>JBMFQZ010000001.1:0-287414 GCA_049968335.1 Verrucomicrobiia bacterium | reverse complement strand
GCTCATTGCTTCAATGGGGCCGCGCTTTTTCAAGCGCGGAAATCGCGGGCAACGTCGTTAAGGTTACGACGGCTGAAAGGAGCTTCAATGGGGCCGCGCTTTTTCAAGCGCGGAAATTATTCACCGGGCAGTCGGTGTTTGATTTACTTCTTCTCAGCTTCAATGGGGCCGCGCTTTTTCAAGCGCGGAAATCGCGATCTCACAACTCGCTCATATTCAATATTCCTTTTACTCTTTTCCGAGCGCCTGTTCAATTTTTTAATCATCCAATATAATTTTTAAAATTTAAATTTCCCCATTATTATTTTTTCTGGATATTTTTAATACGAGAGCCGGCTGGTATTTTGTTATCACCTAACCTCTCGCATCATCAAGTTGTCAAAGAACGAGCCTGCGAATGTTGTTTTATACCGCGTTTTTCAAGCGGGAAAATGAATCAATGCAGGCTAAAAAGCAAAACAGGGGGCATCCATTTTTGTATAAGGAATTCCGATAGCGGTAATCACGCGGGCTGCCCTGCCCTCTGCTGGTCCAAGTTCAACAAACAGTACCTGGTCTTCGTCGTGGTTGATTTGTTGTTTTAATTCTTGTTCAAGGCTTATTCTTTCGGACTCGTTTAGGTCGCATTCAAAAACCGAGTACTGTAAATGGTTACCGTAATTGCGGCATATTTTAAACACGCGTCGCAGCCGTTTTTCATCGCATACGTCGTAGCAGACTAAATATGTTTTTCTCATATTCTGCAAAGATTGTTCTGGTTGAAACCAAAAAATATTTTAATAAATAAATTGCTCATAAAGTTTTTCTCTGTCTTATGGCGGAACATTATTTTATCAAAAAAGTAATGACTAATAGTTTCGCAAAGACATTCGTCCGCGTCAAAGTAACGGTCTTGTTTTTTACGCACTACCAGCACGCAATCGGCAACATATTTATTGTTTTCTAATTCTCTTAAGTTTTTCATTTCAAAGCCTTGTTTATTTTTGTTTAATCTTAATTCTAAGTATTTTATCACAATTATCTCGTTAGAAACGGCACGTAATTAGATATTTCTCCGATTAATGTTCTTGCTAGTATTCTTGCTTGCAGTTCAAGTGAGCGTCGGTATGTGACTTTGTAATCAAAGACCGGGTGTGTAATTAATGTATTGATCCGCTGTTCATAAATATAGAAAAATTTTTTCCTACCTTCGGGGGTTAAGTTCACGCTTTTGCCGGCGCGAACAAAGTCTTTTAATGATATCACCCGATTATTGATCGCAGTAATTACGGCCGACTCTGCAATCAATGGTCTGAATTCTTCCATTAGATCAAGCGCAAGCGCCGGGCGTCCGTATCTTGGTCTGTGGTAGAATCCAACGTATGGATCAAACCCTACAGAAAGCGCGGCAATTGTGCAATCTTTCGCAAGCAGGCTGTATGCGAGCGATAACAATGCATTCACCGGGTCTTTTGGTGGACGTCTATTGCGATTCCGAAAATCAAAAGTCATCGGCGCATCATTGGAATTTTCTTTCTGTTCTTGCGATACTTGTTCTGCGTTTTCAACAACTAAACCGATTTCATCATTAACTTTTATTAATCCGCCAAAGTTTTCAAAATACAAGTTTGCGGCAATCCCTTCCATTCCAAGCAATTCTTCAACATTCCTAATTTTCAGCGCTTCATCCGATAGTATTTTCAATTTTCTGATAATATCTTTAGGAGGCTCAACGTGGTTTCTCATCAACATTGTTCTCTGGTTGCGAATTTTTGCGAATATGATTTTTGAAGCAATCTCACTGCATTTCTGTTCATCAGCGGCAACTTGAAATTGTTTTATGCGTAGGAAAACATTTTTGATGCTGTGTCCTCTTGTGATTCCATAAAACCAGCCACCGGTTGAAAAATATGTTACAGGGATATCGGCTTCACACAAAGCCTGAATTGCCTGTGTTGTTATTTGAATATTGCCAAACAGCGCAACGTGGGAAACGTCTTTTAATCTTACCGTTTCAACAAGTTTGTTCTCTTCTTTGATTTCAAGTGTTTCATCGCGTCTGCCAACTTTTAACCCCTGTGTTGTAAGATATAGGGCGCGAGTGTCGTCGCGCGGCGAGATTAATCGCCGGATTTCTTCGCCGGTACTTATGCTATCTCTTTTTAAGGAGGCGGTTTCTTTTTCAAATAATATTTTAAATTTATTTTCTTGTTCCTCTGTGAATGGATTGTTTCTTAGAAAATTTGTTTCGTCTGGCAAACAGACTGGCGCAAGGGAACAACGAATGCATTTTGAAGAACCAGCCAGCGGTGGCGGGATTTCACCCTTCGCAGCCAGTCGCGCATTATTAACCTGTTCAATCACCCATTTTATTAAATCATCTGTTATTTGAAGATGCGCTTTTTGTTTTGTTGAACTATAGTAAATTATCCCTTCATTACATTCATAGCCATTCTCTCTTAACAGAAGGCATTGAAGGGCGAGTTGGACTTTATCAGCGTCCCAGATTTCCAATCCATCGGATTGTTTTTTGGGTTCTCCTGCTTTGTAATCAACCGGGCAAACAACGTACTTTTTATCGTCTCCCTCTTTGACTGCGGTTATTTCCACTAAATCTAACTTTGCAATTACTTTCAAAGAATCAGAAGATAAGGTTACCGATCGGGAATGTATTGTATCTCGGTTATTCTCATTATTGTCTGGTTTTCGTTTTTCAGAGTCTCCACCGTTACCCGGTGTCCCGCCACCGTTTACGGGCATTTCACCCTTGCCTTTGTCAACGCGGGAATGAATTGCAGAACCTCTTAAAGTATCGGCATTTTCTTTAAACACCCCGTCAACAAACTCATAGTAAAACAGGCGCGGACAGTATACATATTCATTTATCATTCTTGCCGGAATATATTCTTCAATATCACTTGTTTTTTCCGGCTTTTTCTCCTCATTTATTTCATCGGTTTTATTTTCAATCTCAATTTGAGAGGTAGGGTTAGAGCCTGTCGTATTGTTTGGGGTTTTATTTTTTGGTCTTGGGAATTTATACCGCAATATCCGAAGTGCTTCCTGGTAAATTTCGGAGACTGAATCGCTTGAACTTATTCCATCCCCTTCTTGGTTAACGATAATTTGAGGACTCTTTAATGGCAAATCTTTACCTTCTGTCTGTCCTCTCCCTTCCTCTTTATCGCGCCGATTCATAAAATAATTAAGGATTAACCTCTGTTTGCGGCGGTTATTATACGCCTTTTTACAAACAGATATCAATATAAGAATCGGCACTTTGTCGTTTTTATTAATTCCTGTTAAACTTGATATCTAATTGGTTTTATTGAAGCAGCCTCCAATTTTTCTTTTGTTGCGAACATACCCATACCAAAGTGGGCGCCGTAACCAAAGGCAAGCGGTCCCTGTAATTTTTCCGGGAATTTGATTCGGAAACCGACTGGCGGCTGCCCAGATGATGTTCCCTTGCCATAAATTCGTCTGGAGAAAAATTGCAGCCATCTTAATTCTCTTCCATTAATAACAATTGATTTCAATCTCTCAATCTTCTGCGGCAATGGTTTTCCGGATTCCAGAATCAACCGCCTCAGATCGTATTCAGGCGAGCCTATGTGCCAGCCCTCGGCGTCGTATTTTGGTCTGCCGTCACGATAAAACTTTGGATGCAGTGTTGGAACAAACGGCGTCAGGGAATACCATTCGTCCGACTCACCGAATGGCAGTGAATCAATAAAGTAATCTTTGTCCCCGAAGCCCAGGAACACCAGTTGCAAATCGTGTCCGCCTTCGCCCCAGAGTTTTGTTATACTCTGAATTGCCGCTTGCTCTTCGCGTCCAAATCCTTCTTCTGCGAACAATGTTATATTTGTTATTTCATCGCGTTTTCCACAAGGCTCGCAAAAAATATGCAGATGTCTGTGTCCTGTGAGCGGCTTTTTATTCTCATCGCACCCGCTTAAAACCCCAGGAGCAATCTCTCCTTTAAATCGCGATAAAATGTATCTATGGACACGTTCGGCAATTTTTATAGCATCAACAATTCTTGGCATCACCGCGCTTGCGATTTCAAATCTTGCTACAACCGGACGCGCCTCTGCAATTTTTCCTAAAATGCGTTTTACTTCAAAACAATTCATCGGACGCGCATAGTCTATAAATTTAGCTCCGGGCGGTGTTTTCCATCCGCGCGCCTCAAGGTCTGCAGTGTCCGCGTGCAAAGCGGAGAAAATATCTGACGGCAAAACATTGTCTTTCTTCTTTTTCTTGCTTGTTCGTTTCTTTTTTGCCTCCTTTGCCCCTGCTTCTAATTTGAATTCCCCGGGCTCGGTTTTCTCAAGGGACGTTTTCCATGTTTGATACTGCGAGGCAGACATCGGCGTTAATAACCGTACAATTTCTTTTCCCGGCGGAATATGTTCATCTTCCGCCAGCGGGATAGCATTAGGTTTAAATCCATCGCTATTAGTTTTTAAACAAACGACCACAACGCTTTCTGCCCGACCTAAATAACTTAGCCGACCACATATTAGCTCAAGGTCTTTAATTTGCTCTGGAGAGAGTTCAATATCCCACAAGGCTTTTAACGCCCCGTCAACAACAACAAAGGTGTCAAAAATTTTCGCTTTTTTGATATTTGGTCCTTCAATGGTCGGCATAAAATGTCTTGTATGCCCCAGACTTGCCCGCGGCAGTTCGTAAGAAGGCAACTTCTCGGTCAACTTATCTATAATGCCCCTGAACCTCTCCTCTGGCACATCGTTTTTGCATTTTATATGCCACGTGGAAATCAACGCCCTGAGAATGCGCCATGGCGAAGGAGGCCATTCAACGACGCCTTCATTCACCTGCTTGTCCCAGGGCGTTGTATGCAGCCTTTTAGCAGGAAAGGTAAATTCTATGAGGACCATATTATTTTCCGTTGTATTTTACTGTGAACCTTTTGTCTTTATTATCTCCGTATGCATCCGCGATTAGTTGCGGCATAGCAGTTTCTAATTCACTCAAAGATGGCAATGAAAATCCCGCAGGTCTTTCAATCTTCAATTCATTTGCTAACTCAAGGTCGCAGGCGGTTCTAAGACGCAAACCCTCTTTTAAGAACTTTTTAATCTTGAATAAGGCAAGTCCAATCAGTAGATTTTCAAACTTCTCGCCTAGTCCATATCCTTTAATTTGCGCGATATCAAGAATGAAATAGGCTTTTATAAATCCACTGTACTCATCACGATGAAATGGCACGTTGCCAAAACCCGCGTTTGCATCGCCGGAAGGATTGACGCGGTCAATTTTTGTTCCTCCGCTTGATGCAATCTGGACTTTTTCTGCTTCAATAAAAGAGGTTAATGCCCGTGCAAGCCGCATTCTGCCGCCGGCAATTTCTTTTTGAGAAAAGAAAATCCCGTGCAATAATGCGTTCACATCATATTTGACCAAACACTTTACTAATAAACTCAAGTCAACGGGTAGTTCTTCAGAAACCTCAAGTTCTTTTGCAAGTATGTTTAAAAACTTCTCATTTCCATTCGGCAGGGTAGCATTCAGGATATACGGAGAATTAAGCCTGTGCGCTTCAAGAATAGAGTTGGTCAGCGCCTTTCCCTGTTTATCCAAAACCATAACGCAGGGCAGCCCTCTTAATGGCTCTACCCAATCATTTTTATTCATATCCCAGCATACAATCTCAAGTCGGTTTGCCATACTTTGAGCCGACTCAACGAGCAACATATCTGTGCCGTCGGCGGACTTGTATGTTGCCGCCCCAAGGTCTGGGAATCCTGTTGGCTGGAACCTTGTTCCGGCAATTGGTTTGAGGTCTGCAGTTATTAATAAACGTGGTTCGTTTCCGAGATTTATATTCATATCAGTTCCTTTTGTTTTGTTTTTTACCAATTACACTTGCTGTTCCTCCGGACGCAATACGGCATCGGCAAGCCGATGCCAATCGCGTTCATTAAGAGGGAATAGTAACGCCGCAGCCATACGGCGCACTTTATCTCCAGCAAGTAAAATCCTTTGAACCGCCGGTGGCATATCCGAGCTTCGCAATCTTCTTGCGGCAAGTTTTGAAGCCTCTTCGCCATTTCCAATTGATCCGTATCTGTGAATCGCTGGCGCTAACGGAATAGAAGTTTCTCCATCCGGTCTTTTCATAAAACAGAGTTTCATTAAAGCATAAAGCGCCTCTGGTTTTACTTCTTCAAAATCGTCTCGTTCCGGTAAAATTTTTTGTTCCTTTCCTGACCAGTCAATTAAACTCAATCCCCATAAAAGGTCGGACAACAGAGCATCATCGGTCTCGCCATTTATGAACTTCATAATATCGTCTAAATCTGCGGTAGTTCTCGCATTTTCATTTAATTTTCCCGAACCTGATTTTTCTGCGTCAATCAACCTGCGGGCAAAAATCTTGTTAAGAACATCAATAAAATCTCCGTCGTGCCAAACTACTTTTACCGAACCTTCTTTTATGTAGTTGAATCTAAAAAATTTATCAAAATTCACCGGCTCCAAATTCATACGAACGGGAACAAATTCACCTCTAAATTCTCCTGACATAGATGCTAATGAACAGGCAAGCCTGAATTCGGGGGTATTGGTATATGATAATTTCACCCACTCAAAAGACAGTCCCTGCAACGGCTCAATTCCTTTTTCAACCACCCACTTTACAGATTTTGAAAACGCTTTTTCGCATCTGCCAAGTTGAATCAACACTGCCTGTAAATGCCCAGGGTCATTCTGTTGACACAAATCCAAAATCGCGTCATCAAGATTATTGAAAACCCTTTTAATTGCGCCGGGGGTCGTATCCTGTTTCCGTAATCCAATAAATTTTGTCAGCCATCTATCAATTCCGCTCAACAAATCCACACGTTCGTTGCGTTTTGTGATAATTCTTTTAAGCGGAATAGCAAAATAAGCCATCCCATTCCGTTCCTGAAAAGAAAAACGTTGAAAAGATGATATACCGCGATGTATGCCAAGCGTTGCTGTAGCGCGGGCAAAATCAAGTCCGTTTCTTGCTAGTCTTTTGCCCACCTCTGCCCTGCCCTCTGCAAAAATGTAACTTAACTCTCTTATATTTGAAGGTTTTTCCCACAACGGCGCCCATAATTCTCCTCTTGCTCCACCTTCATCCGCTAATGATGCACTTGCGTATCCAGCGGCAACAGTTTCAACTATGAAGGGAGATACAATGGTTGAAGCGCTCTCAGGATTTAACTTCCTTGAACAGGCTGAAGCAAACATCAACGTTCCTTCAATCATTAAAATATAATCCCATGGATTTATTAAAGAAGCCCCATAAAATCCTCGCGTTGAATTAACCCCGCCTGTATTTCCCGGGGAAAATTGACCGATAGGCGAATTTTGTTTTTTAGTCTCAAGTTCAGATGTAAACAAGGCTTCTTTCAAATAGGATTCACAATTATCTATAGGATTACCGGCATTAACATCAATCAACTCCACAAGCCTTTGCATAAAATTATTGGTGAAATCTAATCTGCCGTCATTACCGCCAGTTCCGAGAATGCTTGGATATTTTTCTCCGTTATCAGTTAATACAATAGCAGCGTCCAGCCACTTCAAGCCTGCTTCTGGAAACTCATTTCTACAACACTTTAAAAATTCATATTTCTTTTCTTTGCCCGGCCTTTCGCCTTTAAATTTCATTAAAACAACGCTACCCGCCTCAATTACTTCTCTATATTGAGAAAATCGCTGGGATTTAGATAATCTAACTGCTCTTATTGCATTCTGATTATCATTTGGATAAAACCCGCTTCCTCCGTTCCACGGCGCGACGATGGGTGTGGGGCAATATTTATATAGAAAAAAGTCAACGAGTTCTTGCTGGGTGAGTTTTGTTTCAATGAAAAAGCGATCGTTTTGCCAGAAGCCTTTAACATCAGCATCGGCTTGTTCAGCGACAAGACGCATTACCCCGAGCGCTTTTAAATAATGCGCCAGCGGATCAGGTGAACATCCTTGTAATTTGATTATATTTGCCATAGTTAAAGTCCATTTATTTAGAATTGTTTGCGTTTATAGAGGCGCGCGCGTCGGCGGCGCGAACCAGAGTTTCAAGATACGCCAGTTTAAAAATCCCGATTTCATCCCGCAAACGGGTCATCCGCGCTATCCATGATTCTCCGCGGTTTTTATCAACGCCAATTTCCATATAACTTAAATCCAACTTTACCTCTGGGATTTGCTTACCGTTTAATGATACCGGCGGGAGAACGTCGCCTTCGTAAATTCCCCGCGCAATTCGTTGGTCGCCCTGAGGCGGTTTTTCATCTGGCATTGATCTGATTGAAAGCCGAACTTTTCCATGATGCGCCGCGATAAGATATGCGGTAAGATTAACTACTTTCTCGCTGTTATTATTAATCATCAACCATGCGATGGCTGATGCTAACTCATGACGGAAATATTTTCGTTCATATCTTAAAATACCTCCCGGAGACTTTGCGTAGAACGCAGACTCGTCAGGCGCTGTTTTCGCTTTTCTAATTGCATTCTGAAACACAGGATGGGCTTTGCCTAAATCGTGATACAGAGCGGCTTCTTCAACAGCTTTGACATCATCTTTTTCTAACAAACCCGGTGTAATTTTTTCTACTTTAAATAAAATCTCTTTTGCAACGCGCTCTGTTTCCTTTAAATGGTCTGAAAGCAAAACCCAGACCCCGGATTTACAATTCGGATCTCTTGAAATACCGTCGCCGTCGATTTTTGGGACATTGAGCGGAGTTACAACTGTTCCGTGTTCGCCCGTCCATCCTAATTTTTCTGAATACCCGCCCGATTTTGAGTCAAGGAGATAAATGCAACCTGGATATACCGTTTCCTCTGTTGCCATTTCCCAGCGTTCATCCAGATAGCTCCAGTAATATGCCTCAACCTGCTTACCGCCCTTTGCTTTTTTAATGAACTGTTTGAATCTTGCCAATGGAACGCGGCAAAGTTCATCGGAAACAGGTTCAATGTTTTCATCATTTTTAACTAACTCGGCAACATTTTCGCGCCAGAACAGATGAACCTCTGCCCCTTCCTTTTCGCGGATAAATCGTGTAACGTCAATGTATCTGCCAGAAATGTCCGGCGTTGTGTCAAAAAGTTCAATAATATCTTTACTGCGGATGACAAACCTGACCTCTTCGGGTTCACTGTAAAAAATTTTCTGGAGATCAACAATGCGGGCATTTTCTAATTTCCGCAAATTAGCCCTTGCAACCTTGAGTTCTTCTACAGTGTAAGGCAGATAAAATTCATCGTTCTTCTCTTCGCTATCATAATCTATCCAGTAAATTTCTGCGTCGGCATCCTCCCCCTTTCTATTGCACCGGCCAAATCGCTGAATTAGCGAAGACCATGGAGCAAGTTCAGTTATCAACGTTTTCGCAGAACAATCAACACCGGCTTCAATTGCCTGAGTAGAAACCACAATTCCGTTGCTATTTAAAAGAGACTCGCTGCTTTTTCTATCCGCCGGGCGAAACCGCGAATGAATCAAAGAAAGATTAATGCCTTTTGCCTCTTTCTCTAACACTGTGAAAATTTCCTGAGCCCTGTCCACACGATTGACAATAACAATAGTCAGTGAATCCGGTTTGTGTTTTTCCAGTATAAACTTTGTTAGTTTTGACGCGTATCCTTTGTCCTTCGGCATCAGTATAACCGGACATTTTGAAATCGGTTTTGCTGCGTTTACTTTATTAGACACAATATCTTCGGAAAGGTCGGCATTTGATAATTTTATTACCCGTCTTTGGTCACCGAACTGTTTCTGGTCAATGGTGTTTAATCTGGATTCATCTAATGTTGCGCTCATCCACCAGCATTTGCAATTCAGAGTCTCGTTACCGAATCTTTTTCTAAAGGCGTCCAACTGGGCGCTTGTTTCCATTGAAACACCCATTAACTGTGTTTCATCAAAAATCCAGAGTGAATCCACATTTAATAAACCAAAATGCGCTGGCCAGCGGTAAATGTTCATTCCATATCCGCGATTTAACGCCCGGGATAAAAGCATATCCTGAGTACCGATTATTATGCAGGGTTTTTCAGGAAAGATGTCCCATTGCCGTTGTGTTTCGTTCAACTCGCCGCCGCCCATTAATACTACAGGAGAAATTTGTGTCATCCATTCAAGTTCGCAAAGCGCATTTTCGCCAAGACTGAGTTGGTTTGCATTTTCATTTAGGTTTTTTAGAAATTTCCGAATTCTCTCTGCAGTCTGGTCAACAAGCGTCCGCATTGGAAGGCAGTAGACCAAACGGGTCTGCCATTTCTCATTGCTTTTACCATCAACACTTAGAAATCTGTTCCATAACCAGGCAAAAACGACTGCTTCAGTTTTGCCAAGACCAGTAGGTATGCTTATAAGTGTGGTCTCGCACTTTGTTCCGCGCGACAACCATTGGGATTCGTTCTCCCTTTCATTTCTATCGCCGCACGCAAGACGGCACTGGTAATTGAACGGCTGCCCTTTGCCCGTTCCCACCTTAAAAAATTCTATGAAACTTTTCATTTCAAATGGGATTTTATTAAATAGGGTATGACAAAAGCTGTCCTATGCAATCTTTTTTTAAAAAAATTTTACACTAAATTATTGGCTTTGAACTGGAGGTCTTGTGTTAAAAATGAACAAAATGAAACCATATTTCGGGAGGTCAAACGCCCGGGGTATGGTTTCACTGGCTGCGTGATTGTTTGCCAATTCAAATTCATACGGGCATTACAATTGCGTTGGGCAACCTGCCGAACATTATTAATTTAGAGGCCCGGGAGTTTCGGGATGGATGCCTTTCCCGTAGTTCACGAGGATATCTGATTAGATTTTTTGAATGATTTTATAAATTAGGTGTCTAATCTGTTAAATAAACTATAGAAAAATGCAAAATTACTGGTTGACTTAGTTTGTTTTTTTGAGTAAAAATTGTTGCGTAAAACTTGCAAGAGGATAAAATTGTAAAAAATTGGAAGATTTTATGAAAAGAATAATCACTATCTCAATGTGCGTCGGCGCTCTGGTGGCTCTTAACTCACGCGTTATTGGTCAGCCGGCTGATAAGCCGTGGAATGTTTCTGCCACAGTGAGGGGATTTTATGATGACAACTATTTGACGCGCTATTCAAAATCAATGGGCAAACGCGACAGCTACGGTTTTGAGATTAGCCCTGAAGCAAAGGTCTCTATCCAGCGCGAGATGACCACCTTAGATGCGTCTTATCGTTATGGTATGAGATATTATGATGATAGGAGCAACAATAGGGCAGACCATAGCCATGAATTGAGTGTTGGATTAAACCATTCATTCAGCGATCGCTGCAAACTTGCTTTTGAAGACAGTTTTGTTGTGGCACAAGAGCCACAAGTTCTGGAACCGCTCGGCGGCGTCACCGTTCCGTTGCGCACCGAGGGGAATAATATCCGGAATCGTGTATCAACAGATTTTGCATTTAAAGCAACAGAATCAATCGGCATTGAACCGGGATACAGTTATTCTTATTTTGACTATCAACAGACCGGACCTCAAAGCCGTTCGGCTCTGTTAGACCGCCACGAACATCTCGGGTATTTAAACCTTCGCTGGATCAATATGCTTGAAAACACCGACGGTTTGATCGGATATCAATTCGGATATATTGATCACTATAGCAAAGACCTTATTCAATTGCCCGGCAGCGGCGCATGGGTTTCGGCAGACCTTCGCGACAATTATTCACACTATGCTTATGTTGGAGTGGAGAGGAGATTTACCGAACTGTTCCGCGCAAGAGTGTTAGTCGGCGGCGAGTATACAAAATATCAGCATGCCCGCAGCATATTGAGACCGATTATTGGAAATGTTGATGATGATTCAATCAATCCGTTTGTTGATGCGTCGGTCATTTATCAAGGGAAATATGGCGAATTTCAACTCGGCGTCAGACACGCCAGAAGCCAGACAGACCTTGTAGTGCTGGACGCTGAAGCCACATCGGTTTATGGTTCATTCAAGAAAGAGATTATTGGCAATTTAAAGGGCAGCATTACCGGTATGCACCAGTTCTCCTCGTTTGAAGACCCATCAGGCGTTCTGGATAGTCAGAATGAAGGATTCACGATGCTTGGCGCTAACCTGACTTATGAAATCAACAAGTTCGTATCTGCTGAAGTCGGTTACAACTACGACCTTCTGGCTTCGGATGTTCCACTCCGCAGCTACCACAGGAACAGAGTTTACTGGGGTCTCCGTGGGTCGTTCTAAATTTATCCTGATTGAACAATTACTTAATTGTTCATTGATTTAGTGGTTAAAGGGGAGGCTATGACATAAGGAATGTTTAAGCCTCCCTTTTTATATATAAAATAGTTTTTAAAAACAGCGTTAGTGTGATAAAATAATAGCTTATAAATAAGATGGAAGCGACAGCGACAACAAAGGCGAGCTATACAGCGCAACAACCGGTTGAAACTAAGTTGCATTTTCTTGACTACTGGAGAATCATCAAGGTCAGAAAAAATGTAATTCTGCCATTCTTCTTGCTCGTGGTGGTTACGGCAACTCTTGTTACCTATTTTATGCCGGAAACCTATTCCAGCACAGCAAGGATTGAGGTTGAAAAAGATATACCAGACGTTGACACCTTCCAGATGCGCCAGTATGCGGTTCAACCTTACGACCCGTTCTTTATCACAACCCAGTTTGAAATTATTCAATCAAAGACCATTTTATATAAAGTCATAGAAAAACTTGATTTAAATAACAGATGGGCTAAAAGGCTTGGCGTGGACAATCTTCGCACAGATGAAACTTTTCTCCTGTTAAAACGCCAGTTAAAACTTAACCAGACCCGTAATACGAGTTTAATCGAAATCACGGTTTACATTGAAGGCGAAGAAAATAAAAACGAGGCGGCTGAAATTGCCAACGCTATTGCCGAAGAGTATAAAAACTACCGCATAGAAACACGGCTTGAAACCACACAAAGAGGATTGAAGGCGCTTCAAGATGAATTAAAACGGGTTGAAGATGAAGTTAAAGAGAAAGAGAAACTCGTTGAAAAGCTCCGTCAAGAACTTGATGTTGCCGAAATTGACCCGATGACAGGCAGGTCTTCCGGTTCTTTAGATGATGAAACTTTGAGAAGGATGGAAGCGTTAAAGACCGAGGCGGAAGCCGATTATATCCAGTGGCGAACGCTCTATGACCGGTTAACAAATATGACAAAGGCTCAGCTGAAAAGAGCGGTTGTCAGGGCAAAGGACGACCCCATCCTCGTCAGCCTTATTGAACAGCAAGAGCAGGCTGAACAGAAAAAGGCTTCTCTTGGACCGGATGTGGGAAACGAAAACCCTGATTACATAAAGGTAAACAAACTGCTTGAAACAATTAACGCCCAGATAGATGAACAACTCAATGGATTACTTGAGGGTCTGCAAGCAAAGGTCGCTTCTTTTGAATCGCGATATAAAGAGTTAGACCAAAAAGTCAAAGAAGCCCGCAGAATAGCTATACAAAACGCAGCAAAATTCCGCCCGTTCGTATCAGCCAAAGAAGACCTTGAAACTACAAAGAATTTAAGAAACTCACTCACTTATCGGGTCTCAACCGAGATGCTAAATTTAAAAGTCCCCTACTCTTCTATTGTAAAGATAGTTGACAGGGCGGAACCGGGCAAAAAGCCTGTGCTGCCGAACAAGGTGTTAAATATATCGCTTGGAGTTATTTTCGGTCTGATACTTGGCATTGCTCTGGCATTCTTTATTGAATACCTTGACACAAGCGTTAAGACGATTGACGACGTTGAACGGGCATTGCAAGCGCCTGTGCTCGCGGTTATACCGCAGAACGTTGGTTCATTGCTTGATGAAGGACCTGAAAGTTCTCACGCAGAGGCTTATCGCGTCTTGAGGACCAATATTCTATTCTCAAGAAAGAACCAGAATGCAAATACACTTGCGGTAGTTAGCGCCGGCGCAGGAGAAGGCAAATCTACAACCATATTTAATCTGGCTGTGATATTCGCTCAAAATGGCAATCGGGTTTTGTTAGTTGATTCAGACTTGCGTCGCCCGAGCCTGCACAAAATCTTGCGCGTTTCTAATTCAATCGGACTGACAAACTACTTGCTTGGACAAAACAGTCTTGAAGAAGTTATTCAAGCCACTCCGCTTGAAGGACTGGACTTTCTCCCAAGCGGCAAGTTGCCAAGCAGTTCAATGGGAATTTTAAGTTCGCCAAAGATGAAAGAACTGGTGACAGACCTTAAGCAACGGTATGATTTTGTGTTCTTTGATTCGCCGCCAATTATGGGCGTCAGCGATGCCTCAATTTTGACAAGTCTTGTTGAAATGACGATTCAGGTGATTCAATACCGCCGTTATCCGCAACCGATGACAATTCGCTGCAAACAGATGGTAGAAAAGGTTGGCGGCAACCTCGTCGGCATAGTCTTGAACAATATTACGATGACTTCCGACGCAAGTTACTATTATTACTACGGCGGCTATTATCACGATAGTTATAACAAAGTGGATGATGACCAGATAATCAGGTCTAAACCCGGCTCGGCTAAGACATCTAAATCTAAAGAGACTAAAAAAGAAGATGTTGAAATAAAACAAAAATACTAATTTAATAGTTGTAAATTTTAAGTATATTTCGCTAATAAATAAGATGGTTATGAACAAGAGGTTGTGGACAATGTTAAGAGGGTTAATCGGGTTGATTGGGCTCGGTTTTGTTGCATGGTTTTTAACGGGATGTCAGACCAGCGGCGGCTCGTCCGAATCCGTTGAGCCGTATGTGCCAAAAACCACATACGAATTCATTCAACCAGACGATACATTAGAAATAACATTAATTCTGCCTTCAACATCTACAACCTCCCCTGTTCCAACTCAGCCATTTGAACAAAAGGTCAAGAGCGACGGCACTATAAACCTTTATTTAATTGGCGATATTAAAGCCGCTGGAAAAACCCCAAAAGAACTTGAACAAATAATCCACGACGCTTATGTCCCTAAATATTATAAACGCGCCACTGTAACAATACGTCAGATGAGCCGCTTCTTCTATGTTGATGGTCAGGTCAAATTGCCCGGCAGATTCCCGCATATCGGCGAGATCACATTTACCGGCGCAATCGCCGCAGCAGGCGGGTTCACCGATTACGCAAATAAGAAAGCGATTCGCCTAATTAGAAGCGATGGCAAAGTTCAGAATCTTGACTATAACAAAGTAATTAAAGAACCGAAACTTGATCTGCCTATTTATCCGGGCGATAGAATTATTGTTCCAAGACGCTGGATGTAATTTTCTAAATGGCAAAACTTTCCGTAATTTCCGGAAAAAATAAGGGACTTAGCATTAAATTAGATAAATTCCCGTTCACATTCGGACGGGCAGACAATGCGGATTTATCTATTGACGAAGAAGGGGTTTTTGACAGGCATTTTCAAATAACACACATTCCCGGCGATGGGTATTATATTGAGGCTTTTGAACCTGCCCTTGTTGCCGTCAATGACCTCTATATTACTAAAACAAGACTTAAGAACGGCGATTTCATTCAGTCAGGCAACGTTAAATTAAGATTCTGGCTTGCCGAGGTTAAACAAAAGAATTTTATATTCCGCGAAATAATAATCTGGTTCTGGCTCACCTTGCTTACATTCGGTCAGGTTTTTGTAATCTACTGGTTGTTAAAAATAGCAGACTAATCAAGCGGCAGTTTTAAAGCAAATCAACATTCGCAGGGATAAAATATTTCAGTAATGTCTGATCTCAAACGAAACATTGATAGCGTGAATAAAGGTTGTCTTTTATAAATTTAGATATATAAGAAAACTATGTTAAGAACAGAACCAAATAATCCATTCAGTCCTCTGTTGCCACTGCTAATATTTTCGCAAGTCGTATTCTCGCAACAGGATATCATCACAAATCGCGCGAATCTTGCCCTTGTTGCAACGCCATCAACCTCGTTTGTGTCGGGACACGAAACATTGAGCGCTGTAAACGACGGCTTTATCCCGATGCATTCTGATGATAAAAGTCATGGCGCTTACGGAAATTGGCCAAGGACTGGAACTCAATGGGTGCAATATGATTGGGACAGACCGATTTCCACAGATAGAATTGAAGTTTACTGGTTTGACGATAGCCGCGGCGTGCGACTGCCAAAAGAATGCCGTCTTTTTTACTGGGATGGAAATCAATTCGTCCCAGTCCGTAATGGAAAAGGATTTGGCGTTGAAAAAAACAAATTCAACATCACTGCATTTGACGAAATAACCACGACAAAACTACGGCTTGAAATGGATGGACAGGATAAATTTTCCACAGGCATTCTTGAATGGCGCGTCATAGACTCTGGAAAATCGCCAAATGTTCCACCGAAGGTAATTGCCGGGGATGAACGGGTTGTAGTAATTAATGGAAAAACTTATCTTAATGGCGTAGTTCGCGATGATGGGAAACCAAATCCTGTTCCGTCAACGCGCTGGTTAAAAACCGAAGGCAAAGGTAGGGCGATTTTTGAAAACCCCACTGCCCTCTCTACAACAGCAAGATTTACCGAAAGTGGCGTTTACAAACTGACTCTTGAAGCAAATGACGGCGCAGAAAAAGCAAGCGATTCTCTGCCTGTTTATGTGGAAAAAGAGCCCCCTCAAAACTCGCTTAATTGGGTTCAACCGATGAGATACCGGGTTATCAGCCCGTTCTGGAAAAATAGAATTAAGAATTTGATTGTAAACTGGATACCTCATTGCATAGAAAAAATTGATGACCCGTCACTGCCGGAAGGTGGCATTGAAAACTTTGTTCAAGCCGCCAAAAAACTCGCGGGCGAACCGGCTAAACATACCGGACCGGTGTTTGCAAATGGCTGGGTTTATAACACATTTGAATCAATGTGTCTTGCGCTTATGGTTGACCCGCAAAGCGATGAACAAATCATTGCCGCGCAACGGATGATTAAAAATAAAATTGAAGAATGGATACCTAAAATACTCGGCTCTCAGGAAAAAGATGGTTATATCCATACACAAATCACAATTTCCGGCAGAAAACGATTATTAAACAAGTGGGACCACGAAGGGTACCAGGCAGGATATTTTCTTGAAGCCGCTTTAGCCCACTATTGGATGAGCGATGGAAAAGACCTCCGTATGCTTAACGCGGCAAAACGGCTCGCCGATTGGTGGTACAACACGGTCGGTCCGGCTCCAAAAATGTTCTGGTATGATGGGCATGAGGAGATTGAACAGGCTCTCGTGAGATTCGGAAGGGCAATTAACGAGATTGAAGGAAAAGGAAAAGGCGATAAATATATTGAACTTGCAAAGTTTATGCTGGATTGCCGTCGCAATGGGGAAGAATACGACCAGAGCCATTTGCCGGTAATAAAACAATACGAAGCGGTTGGCCACGCCGTACGGGCTGCTTATTGTTATTCTGCTATGACAGATATTGCGATTGAAACAAGAAACCAAGATTACATCAGCGCAACAAGTTCGCTCTGGTTCAACATCGTAAACAGAAAATACTACATTACAGGCGGCATCGGCAGCGGAGAGACTTCAGAAGGTTTTGGAAAAAACTTCTCGCTACCAAATGGCTCTTATTGCGAATCGTGCGCAAATTGCGGAGAACTCTTTTTCCAGCATAAAATGAACCTGCTCTGGAAAGACGCGAGATACGCAGACCTTTGCGAAGAAACATTATATAACGCGATACTTGGCGGACTTGACCTTAACGGAAAAAATTTTACTTATACAAATCCGCTTGATTCTTCGCAAAAACGATATGACTGGCACGGTTGTCCCTGCTGTGTGGGGAATCTGCCAAGAACATTACTGATGCTTCCAACCTGGACTTACGCAGCAGGCAATGATTCAATCTATGTGAATCTCTTTACTGGAATTGAAACCACAGTTAAAACAAAGAGCGGAATAGCGGTAAAACTATCTCAAGCGACTGATTATCCCTGGGATGGAAAAGTGACAATAACCGTCTCGCCTGAAAAGCCGCAAAAATTCGCGCTCTACCTGCGTATACCAAACCGCCAGACCAGCCTTCTTTATACAAATATTCCAGAGGTTCGTGGTTTTATCAGTTTGTCTGTTAATGGTAAAAAGATAAAACCAGTTATTGAAGATAATTATGCGGTCTTGAACCGGCGTTGGAGTGCGGGAGACAATGTTGAAATTCAATTGCCGCTGCCTGTTCAAAGAGTGAAATGCGACTCGCGGGTTAAGGCGAATATAGGCAAAGTGGCAATAAGACGCGGGCCGCTCGTCTATAATTTTGAGAGCGTAGATCAAAACATTGATCGGAAGTTGAAATCTTCAACTCAATTAACCGCCGAATTTAGAAAAGAGCTGCTTGATGGAGTTGTTGTAATCAAAGGGGTCTGGGACAATGGCTCGCCGCTTGTGGGAATACCAAATTACGCTCGGTTAAATCGCGGCGGCAGATCAATTGTCTGGATAAACGACGACACAAAATAAAAACCGCATTTACTTTTTTGCCGGTTCCGATTTTTTTGGCGGCGCTTGCGATTGCGGTTTATTTACTGGCGGGGTCTGTTTTTGCTGCTGCGGTGGCGGTTTGACTCTGGCGGTTATATCGGCAATCAACGCGCTTGAGGGAACAAGATGGTGATAATAAAACGCCTGCATCATATCTTGCGCTGGCTGGGCAATGTGTGAAACCTCCTTCCCATTAATCACTGCCGAGCCTTCAATTACAATATTGAAAGATTCAATAGCAGTCTCAGGTTTAGCGTAAAGATTTAGTTTCACCTGATTTGTCGTAGAAGGTATTTTCGGGTTAGAACTTATGGAAAAGCCCTGTGGCGATTTGACAGACAATTTGATTTCATTTGTAAAACCATCTTTTTTCAATGCGTAAACGGTTACTGGCGCGCTTGAGCCCGCCTTTAGAGCGATGCTTGAAGGAACTACGCGTAGTTCAAAATCCGGTTGCGGACTGCTAATCCGCAGGCGATATGGAAAATCATCTCCGCCTTTATGCTGGGAGTCTGTAATGTGAATAAAATATCTGCTTGATGCCGGCGCCCTAAAATAGATGTATGAATCGGCGTGATGCGTTAATAAAGCCGATGACAGATCAAGATTGTCGTCATTGAGCGCGAGCCGTTTTCCAGCCGCGTCTGTTATTTCTACTATGGAATCCAGCGGTGAGTTAAGCCGCCGAGCCTTAACCTCAACAACCACTTCATCATTTTCTTTAACTGAAATTGCATACACATCCCAGTCGCCGGGCGAATTGATCTTTCCATTGATAATCACCGGCATTGCCACAGATTGGGCGGTTCTTATTGAATTGTTCGGTTCTTTCTCTTCTATTTCCGGCAATTCATCCACGCTAAACGGGGCGGGATTTGAAATGTAGTTGCTTTTTGTTACTGTAATATAAATTGTTCCCGGCGTGTTTGTTTCAACTTCAATCTGTTCCACCGGTAGGTTCCATCCATATAATGAGACTTTGTGTTTTCTACCAACCTCGCCCCCAAGAGGGTAAATTCCTGTGATGAACGGAAATTCTCCAATCGCTATTCGGTAAACAAAATCCTCTCTGCCGCGATAGATAGCGTCTTTTATCTCCACATAATAATCGCCATCATAAGGAGGTTCAAAATAGATTACCGGGTCCGGGTTAAACCTAAAATCGTCTGAATATTTTAATTCTCTTCCTTTTGAATCATAAATAGCAAGCGTTGCCTGAAACCATCCCGGCACAGCGTCGGCTACATAAGGAATGAGTTGGCGGGCATATACAATGAAAACAAGTTTAGAACCTTTTTTTGCAAAAAATCGGTATCTATCAACGTCGCCGGGCAAAATTTTGCCATTAATTAAAACCGGCAATGTTACATAATTGCTTTGACCGGGCGCGTTCGGCACCGTCTCCTGCTCTGTGTATTCCGGCACATTGCTAACATAAAATTTCAACGGGTTTGTGTGCCCGGCTGCCGTTTTAAAACGGATTTCTCTTTCGCCCGGCTGGGCGTTTTTATCTATTGTCACTTTAAAAAGAACATCCTCAGCCATTTGCGGATTTGGGGGACGCTGATTTTTTGGGTTTGCGAGTTTTCTCTTTATTTCACTGATTTCTTTCTCCGCGTCGGCTTTCGTCAAAATCTCTACTTTATTTGTTTCAGCCTCGTTGTTAAAAGAAATCTTCTGGTCTTCTTTTCTGGAATTTTTTAGCGCCTCCTGAATATTGCGAAGTCTATCGCGCAACAATGTTAATTGTTTCCCGCTCAACGGCTTAATGTAATCTAAAATTTCAACCTTTACTCCGTCGCCTGAGACGGTGGCATTGGTTATCCCGTCAAGGTATTGACCGCTCAACATTCCCGTAAAAGTTGAACCCTGTCTGCCACCGGCTGGAAAAACGTATCCCACATAAGGGGCTCGCTGGGCAAAAGAGGGAAATGTTATTAACAATATGCCTATCAAAATCAAATACTTTAAGAAACCAATTTTCATCTCAAAGCCTCACATTATCTCCGTTAATTTGCCGTACATTTTAATACCATCTTCCGGAGTGGGGATGATTTTAATCATTTTGCCCTGAGGATGAGGAATTGTTGCGTTTGTGTCTATACCAAGCAGTTCATACATACTTGCTATTAAATCAGCAGGGTGAACTGGTCTTTCTTTTACATTTTCTCCGCGTTCATCAGAGGCGCCGATGACGCGTCCCCCTTTAAATCCCCCGCCGGCGACAACTGCAGAGAAAACTTTCCCATAGTGACCGCGTCCGCCATTCCATGGCGGTTCCCAATCAATCTTCGGAGTCCTGCCAAATTCTCCTGACCACCACACAATCGTTGAATCAAGCAACCCTCTGTCATACAAATCTTGAATTAATGCGGACATTCCTTTATCCATCTCGGGAAGTTTTCTTCGCAATGCCTGAAATATTTCCTTGTGCATATCCCAACCCGGATAATTTATAGTGATATACGGGACGCCGCGTTCTACTAGTCTTCTTGCCACAAGGCAGGATTGTCCAAAAGTCGTTCTTCCGTAGGCGTCGCGAACCTCATCCTTCTCTTGCGAAAGGTCAAATACCTTTCCTGCATCCCCCAGGATTAAATCATAAGCCTGCTTTTCAGCATCTCGCATCTGGTTTAATTCGGGATCGTCGCTGATAAGTTGATCAAGAGTGTTTAAATTATGGAGCAATTCGCGTCTGTTTTTCTGCCGTTGCTCGGTAACCCCCTGCGCCACCACGCCTTCTACATTGAATGGATTGCGAGCCGGGTCGCCGCCTGTGGCGAACGGTTTGTATTTAGAGCCAAGAAAACCAGCTTCGCTGAATCTCCCCTGCGGGGTTGTTAAAACAATGTAAGGTGGTATCAAACCTGTATAACCGGCTGAATATCCTTTAAAATAGGCAACCACTGCCCCCATAGATGGAAACACATCACCGCCAGGCATTCGTCCTGTCTGAACAATATACGCCGCGGTCTCGTGTCCGTTGTTTCCGTGAGTCATACTCCTGATAATGGAATATTTATCAGCTTTTTTGGCTAACAGCGGCAACAGTTCGCAAATCTGAATGCCATCAACATTGGTTGGAATCGGCTTTAACGGTCCGGTGTAATTTTGACCAGCGTCCGGTTTTGGATCAAAAGTATCCAAGTGAGACGGTCCGCCCCACATCCAGATTTGAATAACCGCCTTTGCCTTTGCTTTTTTAGGTTCTTGCTCCTTCGGTTTATTATCCTTCGCCTCTGCCGCGCGAGAAGAGATAATCTCCTCAGTAATCAATAATCCGGCTGTCGTTATTGCGACTTTCTTGAGCGCCTCGCGGCGTGTGATAGATTCGTTCACATTGAATTCAGGTTGATTATTGTTTTTCATAATGCGCTCTTATTTACATTATCATTTTTCTATATAATCTGCAAAATCCGTTATTCAAAAATATAAAATCAATGTCTGAACAAAAATTCCGCGCTATTTATCAATGCCCAGGCAACATCTATAGTTGCCTCTCTTTTCTGATTTGTTTTCTGAAAGTAACTCTCAGCGGTCTTCATTTCCTTTTCTGTTGGCAAGCGCGATAGAATGCCGAGATAAATGTTGCTGATAATTTCTCTTGGCTGTTTATTCCCCTGAAGCTGGTATTGGACCATTTTACTCTGGTCAAGTTTTTTTAGAATATGGCTTGAATTTAACAGATGCAATCTTTGCGAGGCGGTAAATCGGTTGTTCCGTTCTGATAAAATTCCAGTGTCGCGCGGCGGTCTGCCGAACAATTCAAGGAACGGACTTGTGATACTTCCATCGGCAATGCAAACAGCCCTAACATCTTCCGGTATAAATGAGAACGGCTCCGGTATCTCGCTTGTATATTTCTCGCTTGTAGATGTTATCTTGTTGATTGCGTCTATTAACACCTCTGCTTCAAGCCTGCGAACCGGATAATAAGCAAAATATTTTGCGGCATCTTTATTCGTTGTTGCGGGTATTGATGATAGTTGATAGGTTCGCGATTTTAAAATCAATTTCATCAAATATTTCAAATCATATTTGTGGGCGACCAGTTCCTTCTCAAGGTAGTCAAGCAGTTCCGGGTTTGACGGCGGATTATCCGGTCTTATGTCATCGGGTTCGTGAATTATTCCCTGCCCCATAATCCAGTACCAGAGACGGTTTGCAATGTTTTTCGTAAACCAGGGGTTTTTCGGATTTGTCAACCAATTCGCAAACACGATTCTCGGGTCGGTGTCGGGAGGAATTTTTGCGGCTGTTCCATCGGGGAATACAGGTTTGTATGATACTGTTGTGTTTCCCTGTGTAATGATATTGAACGGGTCGTAAAAAACAATTTCTTCTTTCCATTCTGTTGTAGATTTAAAACCGATTTTTGAGAAAAACCCCGCAAGACCTTTTATCTGTTCATCGGTCATTTTTTCCGGTCTTACGCCCATCAAAGTAAGGGCAACGCATTTTGCTATGCCTTCGGGAGTTTTTGATTGAACTGCGCGGTAAAAATTAACCTGCGGATCGCGGAAGTTACTGCCGTTGCTCACGAGCATTTCTCTTACAAACTCGTCATAAGGAAGATTTGCTTTTACGCAATCCCTGATCCAGCGATGATATGCCTGAACAGCGTTTGGCCAGAGATTAATCGGAAACTCAGCCTTTACGCGCAGTATATCGCACCATTTCATCGTGAAATAATCCACATATTCCTCTTTTTCAAGGAGTTTATCTATCAGTTGCGCTCGTTTGTTCGGGCTTTTATCAAACAAGAATTCCCGCGCTTCATATGCCGTTGGAATGGTTCCGGTAATATCAAGATAGACGCGTCGGACAAAAACGGCGTCTGAGCAGAGGCTTGCCGGTTTTATGCCGCGCTTTTTTAAGTCTTTGAAAACAATTTCATCAATCTTGGTTTCGGGAATGAAAACGTTTTGAGATTCGTAGGGGTTTGGTCCGACCAATATATCCGACGTCGCCTCATTTGTTTTTGAAAGGGTGTTCGTAGAAACGGATTTTGACGTCTGGTTTGATGGCGATTGAACAGCATTCTGCCTCGCGCTATTAGCCCGTTTTAAATTTTGAGCGCAAAAGACAGTATTAGAAGCAACCCCGATCGCAAGCGCAAGAATGCACAAAACTTTTGTCATATTAAATACAACCAATTGATTGTCTTTATATTATTAGATACTAAAACCGTGTTATTATTCAATTTAAAATATTCTCCTGTATTAAGGAAAATCAAACCGAGCGGTTAAACAGGAGCGATATAAGAACCCCGCCGCAATTATTTGATTCAGAAAAGACTTTAATAAAACCAATCTACTCTTTCTACTGTTCGCCCTCGTCCATCGGTTCCTGTATTTCGGGTTCAACCTCTAATGTGGCTGGATTAAATGTGATTTTTGAAAACGCCTCCGGAGTAAAACTAAACATACCGAAACAGGCGTTGCTTCCGACAACGGAGGTTTTGCTCCATTTTTCTAATTTAAAACTCACATTTCCACGTCCTGCAAATGTGCCGACAATTTCCTCTTTTTTCCTGTTAATCTTAGCTAAATCCTTTGTGGCAAGTTCAAAAGAATAAACCCGCTCAAGCGGTATTTCCATTTCGGCAAACGACGTTGTGAATTTTAATTTATCGTTTTTAATAAAGCGCAACTTGCCGGAGAGTTTATCGCGGTTTACGAGTTCAACCACATCATTTTCAACTTGAGCGGTTTCGCTTCCAAGTCGGGTGTCAAGCTTGCCGTCCCATTCTTCAACTCTCAGGTTTGTTATTTTAATTGTATTGACTGTTTGTTGTTGAAAATGCAAGCAGGCGCCTGTAAGCGGGGTTTCGTTGCTGTCTTTCCATTGTTTAATAAATGAGCCGTCAACAAACAGAGCTATAACACCTTTTTCACGATCGGCATAGACCTCAATTCGCGCCTTGTTTTTTTCGTTAAGCGACAATGCTTCCGCCTGTCCTAAATTTCTTGAACCGCCGTTGCGTCTTAATTTTTGCAAATTTATGTAACCGGCGTTGAATTGGAGCATATAACAATTGCTGTACATCTCCTCCGGATTATCCGCAAAGATTGACATAATGAAAAAAATCCCGCCCTGCCAGCTAAGATCGTAAGAGACCTTTATTTTGTCTGGCAATTTTAAATCTTTTCCGATTTGTCCCGGGCGATTGGCGATGAACGCGCCGTCTGAATATTTCCATACAAGCCGTCCGCGTCCCGTGCGCCAGCCGTCAAGACCTGTTGGACCATCATAAATACAGCCGCCGCTGTCACGCGTAAATAACAGGGATTTTATAGTGTTCCGTTTTATTTTTAATTCTCCACCGAACCATGTATCAAGGATAAGATCGCTTTCGTTAAGTTCTTTTAGATTGCCGGGAATCTCGTCGCCATTTACAAGTTTTGCGGCGCATCTGATCGTCCGATTTGTCTGATTCTCTTTTTTAACAAGCGATATCTCGTTGATGTTAGTGGTAAAAAATTCAATATTGTTCCGCGCCTCGGGGGATTTCCATATAACGATGGAATTTTCAATCCCTTCAAGGGTGCCGTGAAGCGTGTCGCCATTTTGAAATTGAAGAATGTCCAGAGTTTGCGGACTTGTGAAAATTCGGTTATTGATTGACTCGGCGGTTTCCTGCAAAACCTCTCTGAAGATGCGAAATGCCGGAAACGGGACATTATCCAAGTCAATTGCCGCAAAAGAGGCGTTGCATAAAAAAAAGAGAGAAGCGATTATTATCGCCGGATGGGCAAAAATACCGGATTTGCTTTTATTTAATTTAGCATTCATTTAATCACCTTTCATAAATTGGCAAGAACCTGTAATTCAAAGCTAAAGAAAGCAACGCGGCTGAAGTTGAAAACGCTTGTCCGAACGGTCCGTCCCAAGCGCCGCTCTGCCCCTGTGTTGTTGCCAGAGATTTAACATTAATTCTATTCCAGTCCTGCCACGACTTTTTAGAGGCGTGAAAATTTGCCTGAGAGGCGTAATAAAGATAGTAGTGATAATAGGTCTGCTCTTGCATAGCGGAGGTGAGGAAGCGGATGGCGAGTTGAAAATTTGGGGTATTTTTTTTCTTTGCCAGCGCGAACACCAACGCGCCGATAGCCGTTCTCGGGGCGTTGCCGGGGTCGCGTCCGGTATAACCGATTCCGCCATCCGGGTTCTGGCACATCTCAAAAAAACGCAGTCCTTTTTTTATCGCTTCATCTGGGACATCAATCCCTGCGTTTTTCGCGGCAAACAACGCCACCATCTGGGCGCCGCTGACGGTAGTGTCGGCATCTGTTGATTCGGGAGAATATCTCCACGCGCCGAAAGGATTTTTTGTTTGTGAAAGAAGTATCTGGTCAACGGCTTTTTTCAAAGCCGGACCTATCCGCTCGTCGTTTACCATACCGTAGGCTTCGGCAAGGGCGAGCGTTGCAAAACCGTGATTGTACATTGAATTTCCAATATAGCCGGTTGTTTTATTTTGATTTTCAAGAATAAATTCTAATCCCCGTTTTATTGCAATGGCGTAAGGACCAGTGTTAGGGTCTTCGCCATGAGCGAGCATAGCTAAAATTGCAAGCCCGACAACTGCTGGTTGTTGCCCGTATGTATCTTGCCAGAACCCTTTTGGAGTTTGGGTTCTCGTGAGAAAATCAAGCCCCCGTTTATACATCCTTTCCACCTCAGGCGGTATAGAGTCGGGTTCTTCTTCAAATAATTCCTGAGCAATCGCTGAATTAAGGAATAAAAAAGCGAATATCAAAGTAATAGCAATTCCAATCGCCGTTTTAACTAACCGCGCTGAGGGTAATTTTATATATTGCCTTATAAACATACTCAATTCTACGGATTGACCTTTTCAATTGCGTTAAAGTAATTTTGCAACGCCTCTCTGAATTCAGACGGCAAAACTCTTGTCCTTGCTCCGCTTGTTTTTTCAACTGCCTGCCCGGCGTTTTGTCCGGAGCCAATATCGTTTCCGCTGCCTTTTCCTGAACCTCTGGTGGGATTTCCGCTGATATTGCCCCCTGCCTGATTCCCCTGCCCTGAGGCGCTCATCATCTGCGCAACCGCATTTGCGCCGCGACTTTTCGCTTGACCTGAGTTCAAAATCCGCCGTATAGCGTCATCAAGCAGATTCAGCGCGTCGGTTTGCGTATCAACAACCGCTTTTCCAGTATCGGGTTTTCTCAACATAAGTTCAGAATCCGCCATCGCGTCAGAAGCCTGCTGGAGTCGCGGTCTGACTCTTGAGAATATTCGCTGCGGGATCAGTGATTCAAGACCGTCGCGTAAATCGGTCTGGCGATAGGCAAGCCGCGCCGTTTGACGTTTGTAATTCTCGGCGTCGGACTTTCGTTTTTCAAGCAAAGATGTCCACTCAATTAACGACTCCTGTTCGTCGCGAATTCTCAAAAGCGCAAGCAAGTTTTCAAGGTCAATCTCATTCATCTGTTGCTGGCTTCCGTTTTGATTATTCCCTTCGCTCTCTTTTAACTCTCCTTCAAGCCGTTTCGCCCATTGTTCAAACTGGTCGCCCCAGCGATAACAATTCTGAAGCGCTTGCGCCGCAACGTTTTCTTTTATCCTTTCAGAGATTTTTAGTAGTTCCTCAACCACCTGCATTGTTTTCATCTCTTCAGACACAGCGCCGTAATCTTCGTCATCGGTGCGTTGATAAAACCGTTCAACCTCGTTCTGCAATTTTGAACTCTCTTTGCTCATTGATTCCTGGTTATCAGACAACAACCAGATAAGCCGCAATACCTGGCGGTCTAGCTGATTTGTCCTCAAGCCGATTATTTTTGGCATATTAGTCTTAAGCGTTTCGGCAATGCCCCGTTCAATCTCGGCGACTTTTCTGAACCTCAACGCAAGTCCTTTGACCTGCAATTTATCAAGGTGTTTAGCCATCTTTTGTTGCAATTCCTGCAATGCCCGCAAAGCCTCGTTTTCCTTCTGATAAGCCTGTTGCATCTTTTCGCCTCGCTGGGATTGGTTTTGACTCTGGCGAGCCGAGTCAAGCGAGTTTGCCGCAGGCTGCATTTTTTCAGAAGCAATCTGTTGCATTTCGTCAACGTTGTTAGCCCAATCTTTCAGCAGATTTTCAGGAATAGCGCTATTGCGCATCGCTTCCTTTAAAACTTTTAAAGTCTCCTGAGATAGCCGTTCAAGTTGACGTTGATATTCTTTTTGTTCCGAAGTTTGGTCTCCAATCTGTTTGGTCGTTTCATTGTCCATCATCTTATCGGGCGGCTTTGACACCGTTTGCCTTGTTTCTCCAACAAGGTTTTCCTGCTGGCGCGCCAATTCTTCAATCGCGTTTCTAATTTTTTCAAACTGCTCAAAAACATATTTTGCGTGCTCTTCTTTGCTCAACACATAGATTCTATGCAACGCGGATTCTGACTCCTGTCTTTGAGGATAATAATCTACGGCTGTTGCGCGCAGGTTTACAAAACTTCCCGGAGGCAACTGGTAAAGGGCGGGAGAAAATTGATATATCCCTTCAACAGTTTTCTCCTGGTATCCGCCATTTGTCACCGCGTATGAAAGCCGCGCAGCCTGCGATTCTTCGGTCTGCGGCAATAGACATTCTAATTTTACTCCAATCTGTTTTACGCCGTAATCATCACGGGCAAAGATTTTTACAGGAATCAACTCGTCTTCAAGAACTGCTATCTGTCTTGGGAATTCTGGCAGTTCAACCACTGGCGCCGCGTCTTTTACAGAGAGCAGTTCAAACGTGAAAGGCGTTTTTGCCGATAGACCGAGTTTATCAACCCAGTTTAAAATAAGTTTTATATCGTTCGTAATTTCAAATGAACCAAGATAAACAGTATTGCCATTCGTATTGATATATAAGTTATTATTTTCAAGATATCTGATTTCTTTTATCTCTCTTGTGAAAATGCCGTTAATGCCGACCTTGCCTCCGTTAACAACGCCAAGTCGGCTACCCTGCACAATCATTGTCGCATCAGGATAATTTAGATATCTTGGATAAGTGATTTTTGCAGTTATTTCTCGCAATTGCGGACGGAACGCTGGCTCAATTTCAACTAATTTTCTGGCGTCTCCAATCCTGACTTTTAATATCCCCTTTTGTGAAACGCCCGGTATTTTAAATAATACCTTGTTATCATTGACTATTCCCTTTATTACAGGCTGGTCGCTAAACTGGCAACTTGCGCCAAATGGAGGCGTCAGTTGCTGTCGTTTTATTCCACACTCAATTTCAAATGGCTCGCTGTGCGGCACGACCAGTTTATCCGGCAATCCTTCAATGTTTACAAATGTAAATCGCTGAATCGTTGAGAGCGGCAATAACAACCGCGTAAGGGTATTTGCGCCTGCATCGGGAATAAATACAAATGGCAACGCCGCTATGATGAAGAGAATTAATGAAAAAAGACAATATATCTTCGGCTTCCGCAAAGCCACAGCCGCCCTGAAATCGTAATTTACCGCTTCAGTAGCAACCTGATTTATAGCGGCGCGGACAAGGCTTTTGGAAATATTCGGATACTGTTTTTGTTCGTCGGCAAGTTCAACAATTCCGAGCAATCGGTCGCCGAGTCTCTGATAATGTTTCTGGACTATTTTAGCCATTGCGCGTATGTCTCTACGTCTTAGAATCCAATGTTTTATCCAGAATGAGGCAAAATAAACAATAACGGCAATTCCGCAGGCTGCTATGAGCGCGCGCAGCCAGACAGGGGTATCCCATAATCTATCTGAAATAAATAACAGTAAAAAAGAAGCGACAAAACCGGCTAAACTGCCAGACAGAGCGATAACGGTATCCACAACCCATAATCGTTTTTCAAGCAAGTCAAATTGCTTTCTTATCTCCGGTGGCAATTCCGCCAGATGTTCCGCTTGAAAATTCATACTATTATTATTTCAATTCATAATGCGCCGGTATTTTTTCTATATTAAATCATACCAGCAAGTTTCCGACCAGTCCAGTAAACCGCCAGTAAAAATATTATAAAGCCGCCCCAGATTGGATTTGCCCATAGTCTGACACGGATTTCCGCAGGTTTGGGTTCAGGCAACGCGCCGATGTCTTCGGCTATTGAACTGAATTTATCAATTCCGGAATATTTTCCGCCTGTCAATTCGGCAATTTCCTTTAAAGCCGATGAGTTAATCGGCCTTCCGAGCTTCTCCCGTTTTTCAGAAGAGACAATAATTTTTGTTTCAAATCCGGTTTTGATTTTATCTGATGAGAGAGTGAGTTTATGCGAACCGGGTTCGGTTAATTTAAAACTGCCAGTAAATACACCCCAACCGCCCGGCAATGGAGTTAAATCGTAATGTTCAACCTTGCCGGATTGGTAATTAACCGTCAACGTCGCAGTCCCTTTTTCAATCGGTATACCACGTTCATCCATCAGAGTTGTATGGATGAAAATGGTATCGCCAACGACAGGATTTTCCGGGCTATAGACAAGGCGAACCCCCTGCCCTGCCGCGAGGTGCCGTTTATGAGCCATCCAGCGAACCACCTGTCCCCAGAACCTGTAATGGTATTTGTCCTCAACGCCGCGTCTCCATCGCCACGCGCTGTCAGTTCCCATAAATAATGTTTCGCCATTGCCATAAGAACGCGTCACAAGCAATGGCAGCCGTCCGTGTTCATTGCGCAGTCCTGAATGAACAGCCAGAACATCAGCCCCTGGTTTGCTTTTCAATACGCCAGCGCTCCAGTAAAATCCGGGCAGCGTTTTCCACAACTCCTCGTTCTTATCCGGATCGCCGCTCAACATAGTCAAAAAATGACCGCGACCAGTTGTGGTAAGTTGTAAAAATGATTCTGTGGATAATCCGTATCCGTTCGGCTTTGCCTCGTCATAGATGACCGGCAGTAAGTCTCCAAGCGGAGAATTTACCAAACTCAATTGCCGTCCTCGAATTCCTGGCAGAAAAACCACGCCGCTCCCCTGCTGTTCTACAAGTCCTTTAATTAATTCAGCCTGCGCAACTGTCAATTCTCCTTGCGAAATCCCGATATCTCCAATGAATACAACATCGTATTTTGAAATCTCTTCTTTGCTTTCCGGAAATGACGATAAATAGTTACTGCCTCCGCCAACACCAATCTGCGGGTGAAGCAACAGACAGCGGACATCCACTCCCGGATCACGGCTGAGGGCGTTTCTCAAATATCTGTATTCCCATCGCGGCAGGGTTTCAATGACAAGCACATTTAGCCGTTCAGTTCTTATTGAAACTTTGATTTGCTGTCTGTTGTTGTCCCGCAAATACTCTCCCTGCGAGACTGGCACTTCTGCAAGGATTGTATGTTCCCCGATAGTTTTAGGCTGCCACAACAACGTCTCTGCAACTTCTTCGCCCGGTTGAAGCAAAATCTCCTTTTTAGCATCCGGAACGTTATTGTCGTAAAGTTGAATATATGTATTGACGCTGTTTGTAAGATAACTCCGTATTCTTACCGGAATTGCCATCTGTTCACCTAACAACCCGTAACTCTGGGCTTTTAGCGGCTCAACAATTATGTCCGGAAGATGTTCCTGACTGCCTACTCCAATAGTGTAAAGCGGCACTCCTCTTGCGGCATATTTCATTGCGGCAGCAGTTGGCGGCATACCGGCATTCCAATCGCCATCAGATATCAAAAGCACAGCGCGTAAATTTCCAAACTGGTTAACCACCTCTTCAAGCGCTGAATTTATATCCGTTCCAGCATCGGCGTATTCTACAGGGTTGTTTGTCTTCTTCCTATAATCGGAAAAATCCTGCACAATCACTTTATTTTCTTTTTCCCATTTTGTGTAAAACTTATTCGTAAGTTGGCGTTCAATCCATTGCCGACGAGTAAAAATGTTGTTTCCCGGCTGAACAACATCTTTTGTATCCATACTTTCCGAAGCGTCGCATAAAACGACGATCTGCGGTTTTTCTTTGTGTGTAATTTGTTTAACGAACTCCGGTTTCAATAATGTGAACCCGATAGCGCTCATCACGATGAACCGCATACCTTCAAGTAGGAAAACTCCCTTTGCGCCCCGACGACGCCGCCAGTTTTCAAAACATAAATACCCCGCCACCAGCAATACCAGTATGGCAAGCCCTACAACCGTTAATGAATATGAAACCTCTAATCTCGTCATCTAAATGTCTCTACTGTCAGCGTCATAAACACCGTGTTAAGAATTTTATGCCAGTTATACGCGTCTTTCATTTTACACTTTCAACCAATGCGCCGTCTTGCCGCTCTGCTGGTTGTTGTTTTAATTCAGCGCGAGGCGGTAAAACAAGTATTGATTCAATTATCAAAAACAAAATCATCGCTATCAAAAATGACCTCCAGACCTCTGACTGGAATGATGTGTGATTAGAGTACTTCTCCTCAAACAGCGTAAAATTTATTCCATTAAATATTGATCGTATTGCCGATTCATCGGCGATTTCAAAAATGTCTTCAGCGTCTGGATGATTAAACGCAACAAGCCGTCCATCTCTTTTATACACGCCGGCGTTTACTCTGTAATCCTGTCCGCCATCAATCGGAACAACTGTCTCTGCTTTATCTCCAAACAAACCTGATTCTCCGCAGACCATCATAGCGGATTGAGTGATTCTTCTTGAACCGCTTTCAAATAATCTCTGGACAAGCGGCACAAGCACAATCCCGTCGCGCAGGTTAGACCAGTCAGGTTCAACCGATGTTGCGCAGGCAATTATTTCCCCTTTTCCTAAAACCTTGCGCGCAATAAAGACCGAACCATCTTCAAACCGAGCAAGAGCCTCTCTGCTGTTTAACTGTCTGCGCTTATTAATAATCAGCTCGTTCAACGGCAAACTTAATCCCTCTTCTGTCCTTGAAAGCACCCCGTTATTCTCCTGCCATTTCTCTATCTTCCACGCTTTATCCTGTTCTGATTGCTGAAACTGTCCGAAATTAATTCCTTCAAAACTGCCTTCTTCAGAATTTGCAAAAAAGAGCAGAACGCCTCCACTCTGTACATAAGAGCGAAGTTTTTCAGCAACATCGCCCGCGGGCAATTTTTCATTCCATATTACAAGCGCATAATCGCTGAAATTGACTGAACCTGCCTTTTCAACCGGAATCAGTTCGGCTAATCTATTTGTCTCAGACTTAGACGGCGCGGCGGCGATAGTCAAAATCCTGCCGCTCAAATTATTTGATGATACGATTGCCGCTCTTAACACAGGTGGCGGCGAGTAGACAAAATAAGCAACATTGTTTCTGGTGTTGGCATCGGGTGAAATCTCAACCTTTCCCCAACCGGTAGAAAATTTTTCTCCATCTTCAATCAGAACCTTGTGGCGGTAGCGAGTTGACTGTCCCTGACAGGGAATTTCAAGATATTGACGCGCACCGTTTATAAAAATATTCACAGGAAGATTGATCTGTTCTGGCGAAGTATGCTCAACCGCGATCTCAAGAGTCACATATTTACCCTCTGGCAACTTTTTCAACGAGGCGTTCTTTATCAAAATCGCGTTGTCTTCAAGTTTTGGCGGGTTTGGAATATGCAACAGTCTTACCCTCAAATTGCTTGCGGCTGAGTTCAAACGGGCAGTCAGGTCGCGCCAACGCTCATTATCGGGATGCCAGTTGCTTTTTTGCAAATCAGAGGCAATCCAGATTTCAACAGAACCGGGTTTATTTCTCTGAATCCATTCAATGGCGGATTCAACAGTTGCGATTATATCTGCCGCAGTGTCCGAAGCCGCAGAAAATGAAAGTTTGTTCAGCAATGTCGGATCGCCAATCTCCTGCGGCGTCCGGGTTGCCGTGTCAATTAAAACGAGGTGACTTTTCCCCTGATAAGGTCTTGTTGAATTTGCAAGAAGTTGAATTGCCGTCTCCCGTTTTGTCATTCCGTTGATCTTGGTTTCCATACTCAATGAACGATCAAGGAGAATGAGTATTGCATCTGGAGCGCCTTGAAAGAACCATCCGAGCCAGCCTCCAGCAAGCGGTCTGCTGACAACAAACACCAGCGCTGCTATCGCAAAAACGCGCATCAGCAAAATTAGCCATTGTTTAATCCGCGCTTGACGCGTCGCTGTTCTGTTCGCAGCAAGCAAAAACATCATCGCTGCCCAGCGAACCGAGCGATGCCGCAATTTATTCAATAAATGAATAACCACTGGCAACAATGCCAGCGGCAAACCGTATAACATTAATGGTTCAAGAAAGGTCATCTAATTCATTCAGAATAAATCATATTTTAACCCATTCTTCCGCATAACCGGCTCCTCATTTATTGTTCCTTTCCAGTAAAAAATCGGCTAATACCTTTTCATAACTCTGGTTCGTAATTACCTTACGGTAATCCACATTAAATTGTCTGCAACCGACACTTATTCCGTTTAAAAACTCTTCAAGATTATTTAAATACTGTTTTTTAATTATATTAGGTTCGGTAAGTAAACTCGCCGCCTCTTCCATATCTATGAATCTTGTCGGGTGTTCAAATGGAAATTCAAGTTCCAGCGGGTCTATGAGGTGAAAAATCGCTAAATCGTGTTTCTGAAAACGCAAATGCTGAAAACAACTGATCAGTTCGCGCAGGTCGCAAAAAAAATCAGAGAAAACTATGACAAGGGCGCGTTGTCTTATTTTTTCTGCTAACTGATGCAAAAGCGGCATAAGATTAGTTTTTCCCGATGGCTTTGCGCGCTGCATAACATCAAAAATCACTTTAAGATGAGTTGGATTGCGCCTTGGCGGTATATCAACAATTGAGTCGTCGCTCAGGCAATGAATCCCAACTGCGTCCCCTTGTTGAATTGCAAGATAAGCCAACGTTGCCGCAAGTTTGCGCGCATAATCTAATTTACTGATATTGCCTTCGGAAAAAAATCCCATTGACCCGCTGCAATCAAGCGCTAAATAACACCGCAGGTTTGTGTCTGCTTCAAACTCCTTAACATAAAAACGGTCGGTCCTCGCGTAAACGCGCCAGTCGAGCCGACGAATATCGTCCCCGGGCACATATTTTCTGTATTCAGCAAATTCAACGCTTGCCCCTTTGTGCGGGCTTTTGTGAAGTCCGGTTACCGTTCCAATCATCGGGAGACCGGTCGTAAGCGGATATTGCGAAAGACGACTTAATACATCTGGGTCAATCAGATCAAGCCCGCTTCTATTTTCACTGCTCATAATTATTCTCTTTACGAACTTCTTCCAGCAGACGGTCAATTATCTCGCTGCTTGTAATCCCTTCTGATTGAGCCTGAAAGTTTGTCAGAATCCTGTGATTCAAAACCGGATGAGCAACCGCTTCAACATCTTCCATCCTTACAAGATAACTGCCGTGCAATACCGCGTTTGCTTTTGCCCCCTTTATTATATATTGAACCGCTCGCGGACCTGCGCCCCAATTAACCCAGCGCTTTACATAATCGGGCGCCCCGTCTGATTTAGGACGCGACAATCGGACAAGTTTTACAACCGTGTCATAAATATGTTCTGGAACCGGAACGCGCAAAACAAGTTCTTGAAACTTCATAACCTCCTCCCCGCTAACAATCTGATTCAACTGCGGAGAACCTGAACCGGTCGTCTCGCGGGCTATGCGGCGTTCTTCTTCAAGCGTTGGATAATTTACGTGGATGAAAAACATAAACCGGTCCAATTGCGCCTCTGGCAATGGATAAGTCCCTTCCTGTTCAATCGGGTTCTGCGTGGCGAGCACGAAAAACGGAAGTGGCAAATTGTAATTCTGTCCAGCCACAGTTACCTTGTATTCCTGCATCGCCTCAAGCAACGCAGATTGCGTTTTTGGCGGTGTTCGGTTTATTTCATCGGCAAGGACAATATTTGCAAACACCGGTCCTTTTACAAACTCAAAGGCTCTCCTTCCCGGTTGATTGGTCTCCTGTAAAATCTCGGTGCCGGTAATATCGCTCGGCATAAGGTCTGGCGTAAATTGAATCCTGCTGAATTTTAAAGACATAATTCTGGCAATAGTATGAACAAGCATTGTTTTCGCAAGCCCGGGCACACCCATTAACAAGGAATGACCGCGCGAAAGAATGCAGATCAATACCTGCTCAACCACCCTGTCCTGACCGATAATTACTTTGCCAATCTCAGAGCGCATCCGCTGATACAAATCCCTCAAACGATCAATCTCGGCAACATCGTCGTCGCTCATTTGCGACGCTACCAGCAACTTCCGCTCTTCCCCATTCGCATTTATATCATTCATACAATTTCTTTAAAACATCATTGACAACTAATATACTACAACTATTTGACGGTTTTTTTAACTAAAAGTTGTATCAAACTCAAATCTTATTCCATTTACTTTAGAATAAAACCAACTTTTTACATCACTTTTTCATCCTTGTTGAGAAAAATTTAATTTAATTGCAAAACCCTTTCCCTGACCGTTTCAGAAAATCACAATTTTCGGGTTAAATTAAATACCCGAATCATTAGCGTTTAAGGTAAAAATGCGCTTTTAGGTGAAGTTCAATTTGCAAGTTTATTTTATAACCAACAACTCACTGATTAGAACAGAACTCAACAGGGTTGAAAACGGCTATTGAAATGCTGTTGTATGCGCTCGCTCAAAAGGTATTTTATTATGATAAAATCCAGGGTTAAACATCAAGTTCAACGCTAATGATTCGGATAAATTTTAAATATCAAATTTAAAGCAACACCATCCAGCGGCAAAACAGAACATTATAAAAATCGCCTCGCAACGCGAGGCGATCTGCTTTCAAATATCTGTAACAAACCCGGTCTTTGCAAAAGGCGCAATCTCGTATGTTTGCTGATGAGTCTGAATAAATTACTGCCGTTTAAAACATTCAAACCAACTCAATCCATAATCTCATATTTATTTATTAGTGGATTGAGCGGGCGACGGCTTATTGGTTGCGGTTAGTAAAACATTTGTGCCCGTGACCAGCGGTGTTTTAAGAATGCTCTCTTCCTGCTGTGGCGGTTTTTGCGTTGCAGGTTTTTGTGTCTGGACAGGGGTTGCGGCAGATGGCAACGCCCTTTCAAACTCGTTTAACTGCTGTTTGTGCGTATTCATCCTGCTTGTCATAATTGAAAGAATCAATGACAGCGCAAGGAAAACCGCCGCGGCATATTTTGTTGCTTTGGTCAGCACAGTGCCGCTGCCTGCTCCAAACAACACATCTGTTGCCGTTGAACCGAACGCCTGCCCAAGACCGGCTTCTTTCTTCGGTAATTGAATCAGGATCAATAGTCCGAGCAATAAACAATCAATAAATAAAATTATTGATAATAATGTAATTATTAGACTCATATAAAAATTAAACTATATGATACTGCAAAAATAATTGCAATCAAATTGAATTTTTAATTATTTCCGAGAATGACCTCACTTCCAACGATGCACCCCCGACAAGCGCTCCATCCACGTCCGGTTGGCTCATAAGTTCGCGCGCGTTGGATGGCTTTACGCTGCCGCCGTATTGAATTCTGACTTTTTTGGCAACGTTTTCGCCGAAAATTTGCGAAAGAACGCTTCTTATGAATTTATGCGCCTGCTGAGCCTGTTCAGGCGTCGCATTCCGTCCGGTTCCAATTGCCCAGACCGGTTCATAAGCGATTATTGTTTCTTCCATCTGTTGAGCGGTAAGCCCGGCGAGACTTCCGCGAATCTGCCGTTCAAGGACTTTTTCAGTCTGACCCGACTCCCGTTCAGCCAGAGTTTCACCAACGCAAACAATCGGTTTCAGCGACGCGCTATGCGCTGTGTGCGCCTTCTTAGAAATCAACTCGTCACTCTCTTTCTGATACTGACGCCGCTCGGAATGTCCGAGAATAACATAGCGAACGGAAAATTCCTTGAGCATTACCGCGGCAATTTCGCCGGTGTAAGCGCCCACATTATTCTCGCTCATATTTTGAGCGCCGAGCTTTATGTTTGTATCAAGAATCGCTTTTGAAACCTCGCACAGCGCGGTAAATGGAGGACAAACAACAATATCAACCTCTTTTACTCCGGCAAGTTCCCGTTTCAAACCATTGACAAGGTCAAGCGCCTCGGCAACGGTTTTGTTCATTTTCCAGTTTCCAGCAATAATAAGTCTTCTTTCTTTTTCCATAAATCAGCCCAGTTAAATTTTTGAAATTATAAAATTAGTTTTTATCCACAGCAGCAACAACGGCTTGGCTTGTCCGTAAGAGCCGCGACGCCAGGAAGGACTTTGCCTTCAAGAAATTCGAGACTCGCGCCGCCGCCTGTGCTAACAAATGTTACCTTATCAGATAGACCTGCTTTGTTCAAAGCCTTGACGCTATCGCCACCGCCGATAATGCTCTTTGCTCCTTTTTGAGTAGCATCTGCGACCGCCTTTGCAATGGCATTGGTGCCTGCTGCAAATTGTTTATTTTCAAACAAGCCCATCGGACCGTTCCACAAAATTGTCTTTGCTCCAGCAATGATTTCAGAATATTGCTTGATTGTTTCCGGTCCGATATCCAGTCCTGCGTAACCCTCCGGGCAATCCAGAGATGAATTCACTTTTGCGTCCTGATAATCAATTACCGGTTTACCTTTTTTATCCAATTTATCCGTCGGAACAGGCTTTGCGATTATATCATCCACAGGCAGCAAGAATTTAACATTCTTTGCTTTTGCTTTTTCAAGAGCCTTTTGGGCGATATCTGTTTTATCCGGTTCAACGAGAGATTTGCCTGTCTTATGTCCCATGCTCAGGCGGAATGTATAGACCATTGCGCCTCCGATAAGGAGCGCGTCTGCCTTGTCAAGCAAACGGTCAATTACGTTGATTTTATCGGACACTTTTGCGCCTCCCAAAATCACAACGAAAGGTTTCTGCGGATTTTCAAGTTCATCCCCGAGGAACTTCAACTCGCGTTCCATCAAAAGTCCGGCAACGCACAATCCGCCTTTTGCAGCAACCACGCGGGCAACGCCTTCTGTTGACGCATGCGCCCTGTGGGCAGAACCGAATGCGTCGTTTACATAAATATCGGCAAACTCGGCGAGTTTCTTAGAAAATTCAGGATCATTGGCTTCCTCTTCTTTATAAAATCTCGTGTTTTCAAGAACGAGGATATCGCCCTCCTTCAAATTATTGACCGCCTTTTCAACTTCAGGTCCAATGCAATCTTCAACGAATGCAACTGGTCTGCCGATCATCTCTTGCAATTTTGCTGCAACAGGCTTTAGCGAGGCTGTGGGGTCTTTGCCCTTCGGACGACCAAGATGCGAAGCAAGTATGAGTTTTGCTCCCTGTTGGACGAGAAGTTGAATTGTTGGCAAAGTCTCTTTGATGCGCGTTACGTCTGTAATGACCATTGCGCCGTCTTTTTCCTCAAGCGGAACGTTAAAATCAACGCGCATAAATACGCGTTTGCCCTTTGCATTAATGTCTCTTACTGTTAATTTCGCCATATAGCCTGTTCAGTTAATTTTATTTCAATTTAAGAAAAACTATTTTATTATTAATCCTTAATAAGTCAAAATATTAATGCATTTTATTTTGGCAATCCGTCAATCAAAAATTGATGGAAATTTAATCGCAACATAACATTCTTATAATGAATAACTTAGAATCACAAACAAAACATCTGCCGCCGCTTGAAAACGGTGTTTTGTATCTTGTAGCAACGCCAATCGGCAATCTTGAAGATATAACATTGCGCGCAATCCGCGTCCTGCGGGAATGCGATATTATATTTGCCGAAGACACACGCAGAGCCGGACTTCTTCTTAAACATCTTGGGTTTTCCAAACCAATCCTCAGTTGTTTTGAACATAATGAAGCGCGTCGAGCCCAGGAGATGATAGAAAAACTAAAACAGGGTCAAAAGGTGGCGTTGATAACCGATGCAGGAACTCCGGGAATTAGCGATCCCGGCTACCGGATTGTATCCACTGTTCTACAAGCGGGATTAAAAGTCCAGTCTGTTCCCGGCCCCTGCGCCCTTGTCGTTGCGCTTACTGCAAGCGGTTTGCCCACAAACGAATTTCATTTTATCGGGTTTTTACCCCATAAAAAAGGAAGACGTAAGAAAATCCTTGAAAACCTAAAATTAATTCCCGGAACGATTGTCATCTATGAATCTCCATTCCGCATAGAAAGACTTGTTGAAGAGTTAAACGAAATTATGCCGGAAAGAAATATTGTCCTTGCCCGAGAGTTGACTAAAAAATTTGAGGAATTTATCCGTGGTTACCCAGCAGAAATTAGAGAAGTTTTAAAAAACAGACCTCCTCGCGGCGAATTTGTGGTTATGATTTCCCCTGCTGAAGAACTATCTTCTGGTGAAGAAAACGAGGATGATAAAGAATAAACTGACGCATATTGGAAAACAGAAATATTAAATTTCTCTGACAGTTTATTAGATTATATAAATCAGACTATATAAACTAAGGAGCAATTTTTTATTTTAAACTACTTCTACTTTTATCAAAATTTTGTAACCCGTTTGCTGATAATTCCGTCCTAATTTAAGAGTATGAAAAAAGGGATTTACTTGGCTATCGGTATTATCATTGCTGGGATTTCAACTGGACTAAGCGCATCTCTTGACTGGCCTCAATACCTTGGTCCATACCGAAATGGAACTTCAGACCAAAAGGGGATTCTTCGCAACTGGCCTACAAATGGGCCAGAAGTCCTGTGGACGGTCTCTGTGGGTAGAGGTTTCGGAGGTCCTGCTGTCAAAGATGGCAAGGTGTATCTTCTGGACAGGGACGATAAGGTTGGAGATACCCTGCGATGTTTTGACCTCAACACAGGAAAGGAATTATGGAACTTTGGTTATCAGTCTCCGGGGTCTGTGATGTTCCCCGGCTCGCGAAGCGTGCCAACAGTGGATGGAGACCGTGTTTATACAGTGGGTCAAAATGGCGAATTTTATTGCTTTGACGTTAATACCCATAAACCTGTCTGGAACAAAAATATATGGAAAGATTTTGGGGGCGATAGAATACCAATCTGGGGAATTACCCAATGTCCATTGATTTACGGTGATCTCGTTATTGTGGCTTCACAAGCGCCACAAGCCGGCGTCGTCGCTTACGATAAACGAACCGGCGAATTAAAATGGAAAACCCCTTCACTTGGATATGTTGGCTATGTGAGCCCTTCAATCGTAAAGATAGACGGCAAAGACCACGTGGCTATGGTTTCACCGTCCACGAATCCTTTTATGAGATCAGGTCCGGATGAAGATAAATTAGGTTCTATTGTTGGCATAGACCCGTTTACTGGAGAAATCCTCTGGAAGTATGAAAAATGGCAATGTCATGTTAGTGTGCCAAGCGCTGTAGATGCCGGCGAAAATAGAGTGCTTGTTGTTGGCGGATATGAGCTCGGCGCTGTAATGATTAAGGTGAAAAAGACAGAAGATGGAAAATACACAACCGAAGAACTTTTCACTACACGCGAATTTGGCGACCAAACAAAACCTCCTATCCGATATAAAGATTATTTCTTCGCTCAATACGGAACTAATAATCGTCGCGATGGTCTGGTTTGTATGAGTATGGATGGCAAGATTATGTGGAAAACAAGGCGTTCGCCAGATTTTAATAAAGGCAGCATGATTCTTGCTGATGGATTAATTATTGCCACAGATGGCGCAGAAACGCTTTATCTAATTGAACCTGATCCATCGGAATTTAAAGTAATCGCCTCTGCTAAAGTCCTTGAGATTGGCTCAACTGGGACAGAAAACGATCCTATGGCAAGACGTATTGGTGGGCAGGCGCAAAACTGGGCGCCGATCGCTTTAGCGGATGGCAAATTGCTCGTCCGTGATCAAAAACAGATGAAGTGCCTTCGGATAGCTAAATAATAGGCGCTGAAAACAACACATTCATCTTTTGTTAAAACCGGTGTCGTTAAATGATTCTTGTTTAGAATCTTAACCAGACATCGGTTTTAATTTTTGTATGAAAACAAAATCCAGCACGCTTCTTGCGCCTTTTTCTGTGGTTCTCTGTGGTGAAAATATTTGGAGTGCGAGCGGCAAGTCTGCGGTAAGCAGACGCGACGCCGCTTTGTGACGTTGGATAACACAAAATCAAAATAGTAATACCAGAACTCAGATTATTAGTTTGTTGGAAGTTTTGTTTTTCTTCTTGTGGTTAGTAGTTATCTAAAATCCACAAAGCGGTGATTTCATCACCGCACTCCAAAGTATGCGATTTTTTGGAGTGCGCGCGGCAAGTCTGCGTTAGCAGACGCGACGCCGCTTTGTGACGTTGGATAATACAAAATCAAAATAATAATACCAGAACTCAGATTATTAGTTTGTTGGAAGTTTTGTATTTCTTCTTGTGGTTAGTAGTTATCTAAAATCCACAAAGCGGTGATTTCATCACCGCACTCCAAAATAATACCAAATCTAAGAATCTTAATTTATATCGGTTTTTGTTTCTTTAAAGGTTATAGGTCTTCTAACGTCCACAAAGCGGTAGTCCCGCATGCGGGACCACCGCACTCCACATAAGGCGATTTTTTGGAGTGCGCGCGGCAAGTCTGCGATAGCAGACGCGACGCCACTTTGTGACTTTGGTAAACCTAAGACGCTAATACGTAACATCCTATAGATTACTCACATATTTCTCTCCTTTGTGTCCTCTGTGGTGAAAATTTAAAAAGTAATACCAAAATGAAGGCTATGAGTTTGTTGTAGGTTCTATTTTTCTTCTTAAGGTTAGTGGTTATCTATCCTCCACAAAGCGGTGGCGGTGCCACCGCACTCCAAAGTATGCGCTTTTTTTGAGTGCGCGCGGCAAGTCTACGATAGCAGACGCGACGCCGCTTTGTGACTTCAGACAACCAAGATTCATTCAGACGTGATTATATAGTAATTTCTTAATTCATGGGATGTTAGAGATTAATTTTAACGCTGTTGTTTGAAATACTTTGAATATCAATTGGTTAGAATATCAATATTGTAAATCTAAACCTTGACTTCCGTTTTTTAATAATCCTTATGTTCAATTTTTCCATCAAAAACTTTGTTTTTCCGGATATCCAGTGTAAGCCCCAAGTCGCCTACCTTTGCTTTTCTGTAGCGTTGTAAGTGTAGTATAACGTCCAGAGGGCTGTATTTCTCAAGGAACTCAAACTCCTGCAGTTTACTGCATAACCGATAGTAATCCACAATCTCTAAAAAGTTTAAAAACATTTATACCTTAAAACTATAATCACCGCTGATATAAAGCCTACTATTACATTTCGTGGATAGAAAAAATAAAGGTATTTACTTAAAAAAGTCTTTATCTAAAACTATTGTATTAATATGCTCTTACCCTGTAGAAGCGCATTTGGAAATTCTGAGCATCGGGATCAATAACTTCGACTTCCCCACTTGTGAGGTTTGTTGAATATATTTGTACCCAGTTACCAATTGAAAGATTTGACCTTGCTTCTATTGTTATTGGAATATTTGGTGTTCCACTAATCCTGATTCCAAAAGTCTTTGTTGAATAATTATACAATGGAGTTATTCTCAAATACGCTGGAGTCCATATTGCTGTTGGTCTACCACCAAAAGTTGATTCCCATCCAGATGTGCCGGTAATGTAATAAACCGTAAGAGCATCGGGACAACCATAAAAAATATCCGAACCAATTTCTGGAGCATCTCCCTTAAAATAAATTTCTTTTAATGCTGAACACCCAGAAAATGCTTTGTTCCCAATAGTTTTTACTCCATTTCCTATTGTAACGGAGGTTAGTTTATCACAATATTCAAACGCCTCATCCCCAATCACTTCTACACTGTCGGGAATTACTATGTTCGTCAAACTATAACAATCATAAAATGCATAACTTCCAATAGTTTTTACTCCATTTCCTATTGTAACTGAGGTTAGGCTATCACACTCCTCAAACGCCCTCTCCCCAATCACTTCTACACTATCGGGGATTACTATGTTCGTTAAACTATGACAACCATAAAATGCCCCACCTCCAATAGTCTTTACTCCATTTCCTATTGTAACTGAGGTTAGATTAAAACAAAACATTAACGCCCTCTCCCCAATCACTTCTACACTGCCGGGGATTACTATGTTCGTTAAACTCTCACAATCATAAAATGCATAACTTCCAATAGTCTTTACTCCATTTCCTATTGTAACTGAGGTTAGCCCACAATACTGAAACGCCCAATCCCCAATCACTTCTACACTGTCGGGAATTACATATGTAGTACCAATCTTTGCCTCTGGATACTTTATAATCATAGTCTTGTTCTTATCAAACAATACACCATCAGCGATCGTATAATACTGATTCCCAGAGTCTACATTAATTTCAGAAAGACTCCCACACCCAGAAAATGCCCTACTTCCAATAGTCTTTACTCCATTTCCTATTGTAACGGAGGTTAGTTTACCACAATACTCAAACGCCCGATCCCCAATCACTTCTACACTGTCGGGAATTACTATATTCGTTAAACTATCACAATCATAAAACGCCCGATTCCCAATCACTTCTACACTGTCGGGGATTACATATGTAGTACCAATCTTTGCCTCTGGATACTTTATAATCATAGTCTTGTTCTTATCAAACAATACACCATCAGCGATAGTATAATACTGATTCCCAGAGTTCACATTGATTTCAGAAAGACTCCCACACCCAGAAAATGCCCCACTTCCAATAGTCTTAACTCCACTTCCTATTGTTACTGAGGTTAGATTATCACACAACTCAAATGCACTCTCCCCAATCACTTCTACTTTGTCGGGGATTACTATGGTCTTTAAACTATCACAATCATAAAATGCTCCACTTCCAATAGTCTTTACTCCATTTCCTATTGTTACTGAGGTTAAATTATCACACAACTCAAATGCACTCTCCCCAATCACTTCTACACTGTCGGGGATTACTATGGTTGTTAAACTATCACAATTATAAAATGCATAACTTCCAATAGTCTTAACTGGTTTACCTTCAATTGAATCAGGTATTGTTACCGAGACGTCACTGCCTGTATACCCAGTTATCTCAATGTAAGCGTTACTTATTACCTGATAGGTAAAGTCTCCGTATTGACCAGAATGAACCTTGACACAAAACAATAGTATGCCAAAACACAATACCATTGTTTTCTTCCACTGGAAATTCAGAAGAATAATTGACTGAGTATTCATATCTGTTTCTCCTCATTAATATTAAACATCACTTTTGTTTAAAGTGGGATTAAATTCTAAAATACATTATCATTATTTGTTGATATTGTCAAAATTTTTTTCAAAAAATAAAATTAAAAATTAATCCTTAACTTCCCATATATTAAGTAATATTTAAGTTTGGTTTTTTAAAATACTTTTTTCTATATATACCCGTCGTAATAGTGTAAAAAATGAGACAAAATAAAACGCAGGAAGTTGAGTTTTCCTTAAACGGCGTATAAACCATAATGGAATAAACTGAAGGGCGTTGCTACCGCACTCCACATAAGGCGATTTTTGGAGTGCGCGCGGCAAGTCTGCGATAGCAGACGCGACGCCGCTTTGTGACTTTAGATAAACCTTAAAATCCTAATATACAACACACTATAGATTAATCACATCTTTCTTTCCCCTCTGTGTTTCTCTGTGTTCTCTATGGTAAATAAAATCTAACCCTTTTTGGAGTGCGGGGACAACGGACCTGCTTTGTAACTTAAAATACCACAGAAACTTGATTCGTGGGATATTAGAAATTGAAAAATGGTATTGCAAGCGTCATCTGATTTTCTCATATAAACTTGCCCGGATTTAAAATACCGTTCGGGTCAAGCGCTTTTTTAATTTGTCTATGCAATTGAACTGCTTCTTTGGATAATGCCATCTGCCACCAGTCTTTTTTGGCTATTCCGATTCCGTGTTCACCAGTGATTGCGCCACCCCAAGCAATTATCTGTTTGAATAGCGCATCCAGCGCCTCTCTGCTTTTTTCTTTTGCCTCTGGTTTCTCGTAATCAACCATAATATTTACGTGGATATTCCCATCGCCGGCATGACCAAAACAAGCCACTGGGAAACCATATTTTTTCTGAAGTTCGGCGGCAAAGATGAACAGGTCCTCCAAACGACTACGCGGGACGACAACATCCTCATTGAGTTTGGTTAAACCAGTATCCCGCAAGGCATACGAAAATTCACGTCGTAACTCCCATAATTTTTCGCACTCGGCGGCTCCGAATGCGCGGTCTATAAACATCGGATTGAACTGGCTGACAATCTTTTCCACAGAGTCCAACTCAGTCTTAACAGATGTTTCCTGACCATCAAGTTCAACGAATAGCATTGAGTTTGAGCCTTCAAGCCGCTTGCTGCCGGTTCGTTTTCGCGCGGCGGCAAGGGTGAATTCATCGGCAATTTCAAGCGCGCAGGGCAAAAACCCCGCTCTTAAAACCGCCCTGAGAGCCGAAGCCGATAGCATTGCAGACGGAAAGCCGATAGCAAGCAGCGCGCGATATGGAGGCAGCGGAAGGAGTTTTAAAGTGGCTTCTGTAACAATCCCGAGCATTCCTTCAGAGCCGACAAATAGACGGTGCAGGTCAAACCCCGATTTATTTTTATGTGTTCTGCCGCCGAGTTTAACGATTGTCCCATCAGCAAGCACTATTTCAAGACCGAGCACATAATCCCGCGTAACGCCGTATTTCAGGCATCTCGGACCGCCGGCGTTAGTGACAATGTTCCCTCCAATACTGCACTCTGTTCTGCTGGCGGGATCAGGGGGATAAAAAAGTCCCATTTTTTCCACCTCGTCTTGAAACGTTTGCGTCCGCACGCCCGGTTCAACGACAGCGACAAAATCATCAGGATTAATCTCTTTGATTTTATTCAATCGTTCTGTGGAAATTATTATTCCCCCTTTCACTGGAACGCATCCGCCAACATACCCGTGTCCTGCGCCGCGCGCTGTGACAGGGATTTTTTTTTCATTTGCGAATTTTAGAACCCGCGAGACCGTCTGCGGCGAATTTGCCAGAACCACAGCATCCGGCATTGCTTCGGCGAACCATTTATCTTTTCCGTACGGCGCGCAGGTTTGAGGATCAAGGAGCAACTCAGAAACATCAACAAGCCCAATCAGTTTTGTTTTCCAGTCGCATTTTTTATTTTTCAAATCCATAGCCATAAAAATCTTATACTGAAAAATATCACTGAATCATAAAGAAACAAACGAAGAAATAAAGCCTGAATCATTACCTGAATAATTAACATTTATGCTAATGATTCAGGAAAATTTAAATAGTTTTGTAATTTTTATTTGATTTTCTTATTTTTTGTGGCACAAGATTTAGGATTTAAAATTTATTTAGGTTGATTTAATTAAATCAAAAAGTTGAAATAATAAATATATGAAAAGTTATAACATAGCGGTAATTGGTGGAGATGGCACAGGACCTGAAGTCGTGCGCGAGTCTATCAAAGTGCTTGAAGCAGCGGCAAAAAAATACGAAATCAAGTTAAACTTTGTTGAGTATGACTTCGGTGGAGAAAGGTATTTAAAGACTGGCGAGGTTTTGCCAAATAGCGCAATAGATGAACTGCGCAAGTTCCCGGCAATCCTGCTTGGAGCGATTGGGCATCCAGACGTGAAGCCCGGCATTCTTGAAAAAGGTATTCTTTTGCGAATCCGATTTGAACTCGAACAATACATCAATCTCAGGCCGGTGAGGCTTTATGATGAACGGTTCTGTCCGCTAAAGGACAAGAAGCCGCAAGACATTGATTTTGTTGTTGTGCGCGAAAACAATGAAGGTCTGTACACTGGGGCGGGCGGTTTTGTTTTCAAAGGGACTCCACACGAAGTTGCAGTTCAAGAGAGCATCAACACACGTCGCGGGGTTGACCGATGCTTGAAATATGCATTTGAATACGCGCTGCGACGGCATTCAGAAAAGCCTTGGAAAGGGCTCAAACCTGAAGATATTGCCGCTGGAAAACGCGCCCAGTTAACATTGTGCGGGAAAACGAATGTATTGACTTACGCATTTGACCTCTGGGAACGCGCCTTTAATGAAATGGGAGCGGCATACCCGGCGGTAAAAAGAGATTATGCCCACGTTGACGCGACCACAATGTGGTTTGTAAAAAACCCGGAATGGTTTGATGTTATCGTAACCGATAATATGTTTGGCGACATAATTACAGACCTCGGCGCAATGATTCAGGGCGGTATGGGAATAGCTGCTGGCGGCAATATTAATCCTAATGGCACCAGTATGTTTGAACCAATCGGTGGAAGCGCGCCAAAGTATACTGGAAAGAATGTTATAAATCCTTTAGCGGCAATCTGCGCAGGCGGAATGTTGCTTGACTACCTTGGCGAGACAAAAGCAGCTGCTGCCATTGAAAACGCTGTTATCAAAGTTGTTCGCGAAAAATTAAAATCGCTTGCCGCTGGCAAGATGGGATATTCAACAACTGAAGTTGGCGATCTTGTTGCAGAAACAGTAGCCTAATAGCCAGTAGATTGGATATTTTAAGGGATGCTGCAAAACAGCGTCCCTTTTTATTTTTATTCCTGATGAGTATTTGCAGAATCGGACTTTGTGTATATATTGAAACCAGTTTAAAAAATGTTTGTAGATGAAGTAAAAATATATGCTCGCGCTGGAAAAGGCGGAAACGGCTGTGTCGCGTTTCTGCGCGAGGCTTTTCGTCCAAAAGGCGGTCCGTGTGGCGGCAACGGCGGGCGTGGCGGAGATGTAATCCTTGAAGCTGATAGCGATGTGAATGATTTAATAGCGCAATATTATCAGCCCCAATTAATCGCTGAACGGGGTGAAAATGGAAAAGGGAAAGGAATGGATGGACGCAGCGGACGCGACTTAATAATAAAAGTCCCGTGCGGAACTCTGGTCTGGAGATTAGGAAAAAACGATGAACAGGTTGAACCTGTTGAATCTGATGAAAAACCAGTTATAAGTTACTCTGGAAGTCATAGACCGCTTATACGAAAAAGCACAGATTTACAAGAACAAAACACCATAGAACAAGTCATTGGTCATTCTAATCTAAAAGGCGAATTAATAGCCGATCTTACAACCCCGGGACAACGTCTTGTCTTATGCAGGGGGGGCAAAGGCGGTCTGGGGAATCGTAATTTTGCTACTTCGGTAAACCAGACGCCCAGGTTCGCACAACCGGGAGAGCCGGGAGAAGAAGGCGAATTCTTGCTTGAGTTAAGAATTATTGCCGATATTGGACTTGTTGGCTATCCGAACGCCGGCAAATCCACTCTGCTTTCGGCGATCTCTGCGGCTAAACCAAAAGTTGCCCCATATCCATTCACCACACTTCATCCGCACGTGGGCGTGGTTAATTACGAAGATTTTTCAAAAGTAACCGTTTGCGATATTCCGGGCTTGATTGAAGGAGCGCATAAAAACGTTGGATTAGGTCATAAGTTTTTGCGGCATATTGAGCGTTGCAAAGGTATTGTAATTTTAATTGATATGGCTGGAAGCGATGGACGAGCGCCGTGGGATGATTACACTAATCTCTTAAAAGAACTTGAACTATACGACCCGGCGCTTCTGGCAAAACCAAGACTCGTTGTTGCAAACAAAATGGATGAAACAGAGGCGGAATCTAATTTGCGCAAGTTTAAGCGTAGGATTAAAGGAGTTAAAGCGCTTGCGATCTCGGCTGCGTTTGATATTGGGCTGGATAAGTTTAAAGAAGAGATTAAAAAACTTGCCCTCCAGCAATCCCTACACCCTGCTGTTGAAAAACTTTAGCTTCTTGGATGAAATCGCCTGTGGATTTCAACCAGTCTATTTCTTCCGACGTGGGTATAAATTTCTGTTGTCTGTATGCTTGAATGGCCGAGGAGTTCCTGAATAATTCTTAAGTCCGCTCCATTTTCAAGCAGATGTGTGGCAAAACTATGACGCAACATATGCGGAGTTATATTTTGTTTAATCCCGGCATTTTTAGCCCGCCGTTTAATTCTCAACCAGAGTGTTGTATGAGCGAACGCAGTGCCGCGATTTGTTAAAAACAGATTTGCCGGAGAGCGCGGTTTAACAAGAGCGGGACGTCCGCGCGCAAGATACTTTTCAAGAGCCTCTATCGCTTTTGTTCCAACAGGAACAACCCTTTCTTTATTTCCTTTGCCAATTACAACCACAAATCCTGAATCAAGGTGTAACTGTTCAAGCCGCAAATTGCGAAGTTCGGCAAGCCGCAACCCGGATGAATAGGCAAGTTCAATTATTGCTTGGTCGCACAATGTGGAAGGAGTTTCCTTCTCCTCCGGTTTCAACAACGCTTTAATCTCCTCGTCTGATAAAGCCTTTGGCAATCGTTTCCAGCGGCGCGGCAATGATAGATTTTCTGCAACATTCTGACTTACGGCTTTTCTGGAAAAGGCAAATTTGAAAAATGCTTTCAACGCCGCAATTTCAAGATACAGACTTGACGCGCTTAACCCGGCGCCGCTTTTGGAATTTTCAATTTCCCGTTCTCGTTCTCTTTGAAGAAATGAGATCAGATGTTCAAAATTCACCTCACACCAGGCGCTTATACCCCTTTTATTCTTAACAAATTCAATGAATTTATCTAATAAAAACTTATAAGTTTTTTGAGTGTTCTCGGCTAAACCTCTTTCGTGTCGCAAATGCACTAAAAAATCTTCAAGCAGATCTTCCATTGTCACGATTGTTTGATAAGTTTAACCGCAATATCGTGCTGGATTTGAGGGAGGTCAATTTTAAGTTCTCCGTCTTTACCAACTTTTACCTCTGTTTTTTCCGGCGGATTTTTGCCCCAGGTGTCCCAGATTTCAACCTGATAAGTCCCTTGTTTTAGGCCGTTCATAGTCAGATAAGTTGAGTTTACTTTGGGTTCTTCCTGCTTCTTAGCGCATAATCGTTCCCAGGAACCAAATTCGTTCCGTATCCATATTATTGATGTTTTCTCGCCATTCAACCCCCATACAAACAAGGGCGGTCGGTTTTTCTCTACAGCATTTTTAAATTTATAACTTGTCATAACCCAATCTTTGCCGGGATTGTTTACTATAATACTGTTTTTTCCTGCAGGAACTTTTATTTGATACTCACCTGTGTATTTTGTGATTGTTTCATTGGAATTGTCGGTATCGGGAAACTCTTTTTGCAAAACTCTTTTTCCATTTAAAATAATCTCCAGAGCGGCGCCGCCATAGCCAGAAACCCCGCCAACTTCTACAACAAATGTTGTCTCATAAGGTAATGAAACCTCAAAAGTTACCGGATTATGTTCCCTGGGGTGGTTAACTGTTCCGTGGAGTATTCCCGCTACTGGCAAACCGGATTTTGCGCCTGTTCTGTCAATTACAACTGTTTTTGGTCTATTGAATTCAGTCTCTCCCCACGAGATTGGTCCGCCTTCTATGATGAGGTCGTATCTTTCCGGCGGTAATGGTGGGTTTTTCCAGTATACCCTGGCTGTTGCGGTTTTGAAATGTTCAGAAGGAAAATCTATGTTTTTAATGAAGTCTGCGAACGGTTTATATAAATGATAAAGGTCGTTTGGCTGAATTAGATTATCCCACCACCAACACTGGGCGGCGCCAGAACAACCAATAGCAAGTGAGACCCACATTGGATCGTGCACCTGGTACCCCAACTTATCCTCTTTTGAACGCGGTCCGCCAGCGTCTGCTCCTATCTCTCCTACATAATGAGGCTTGCCATAAGAGGCTTTTACCTTATGAGTTTTATCAATTGTTACAACAATGTCAGGACTACCGTAGTGATGTGTTTGAACATAATCTATCTCCTGTAAAAGGTCTATCAACGGTTCGCCGCGAGTGTTTGCAAAACTCGTTGTAATCAAATGTTTATACGGGTCAATTGAATGAAGGTATTTTGCCATCTTTTGATGCCAGTTTTTTACAAGTTCTGAATTATAATCAGAGATTATATCAACCTCATTCCAAAATTCCCACGACATAAGGTTTGCATAAGCCCCATATCTTGCGACAAGATAGCGAAGTTTGTTTTTGAATAGCCTTTCCATCTCAGAATTAGTCCAGAATTCAACAGGATCTTTTAAAATACCGCCGTTTGCAATATTATGCGGCGTTCGTTCCCATTCAGGATATCCGGACTTTCTTCTCAATACATTGAAGGATTCGATGCATAACTTTAGGTTAATACCATTTTTTTCTGCCTCCGAAAGCGCATAATCTATTCTGTATCCGTTTGCGAGGTCTAACATTCCAAGACCGCGTCCCTCTTCATACTTGCCCGGTCTGTCGAGCGCAAAAGTTGTCCAGTGAGGGGCAAGCCATAATCTGCCGTAATTACAGCCATTTTCACTGAATTTTCTCAACCAGACATCATAATCAAAAGTGCCTCTACTGCCTGCCCAGCAGATATTTGCGCCGACTGGATAAAACGATTCTCCATTGTCATATTCAAAAAACCTTTTATCCTTTTTGCTAATCCTTATAAAGCCGCGCGCATCGGATTTTACCGCCACGAATCTGATCGGCTCTGTTTTAACTGAACCTGTCCTGTCTTTGGCAATTATTTTAATTTGGTGAGTGCCCGCTTTAAATGGCGCAAATCTGACGCACCACTCCCCTTCTGATTCAGGCGAAAGTTCTTCATTGTTCTGGTTAAGTCGTCTGGAATAATTTTGTTTAAAAAATCCGGGAACGGTTACTGTTCCACCATCCGGCAACACGATGTTTGCTTCAACACTGATGTCATCGCTGTCAAATGGATTATCGTATGTCGCTTTTAAATCAACCTTTATCTCAAGTCGTTTGAACAATGGAATTTCTGAACCGGACAACTTTACTGAATCTATAGCAAGTTTATCTTGCTTGCTATAAATAGTGCGCGTTTGTTTAAAAGTTGCGCTGCTGACCGATAAATTTAAAACAGCGATAAATAAAACTACCGCCAAAAACAAAATACAACTGGTTGGTTTGGGCTGCATATATTCATTTTATCCAGCCACATCATTAATTCAAACAATAAATTTTGAACCGGTTAATCTTTCGTAGGCTTCAATGTATTTTGCGCGAGTTTTTGCTACAATTTCTTGCGGAAGCTCAGGACCCGGGGGTTGTTTGTTCCAACGCAGTGTTTCAAGGTAATCCCGGACAAATTGTTTATCAAAACTTGGCTGGCTATGTCCCGGCTTATATTTGTCCGCGGGCCAGAACCGCGAAGAATCAGGAGTCAGAAGTTCGTCTATCAAAATAATTTCTCCGTTGCAAATTCCGAATTCAAATTTTGTATCGGCAATTATAATTCCGCGTTCACGGGCGTAATCGCGCGCGAATTTATAGATTTTTAAACTCGCTTCGCGCACGCGCAATGCAACGTCGTCTCCAACGATTTCGCAAGCCTGTTCAAACGAAATATTTTCATCATGACCGCTTTCTGCTTTTGTTGCAGGAGTAAAAATTGGTTCTGCTAGTTCTGACGACTCAACAAGTCCTGGCGGAAGTTTAATCCCGCAAACGCTCTGGGTGTATTTATATTCTTTCCACCCGCTGCCGGCAAGATAACCGCGAACCACACACTCTATCTTCAACGGCTCGCATTTCCTTACAATCATACTCCTGCCCTTTAATTTATTCTCGTAAGGTCTTAATTTTTCCGGAAACATTGCCTCATCGCCCTCAAGCAGATGATTTTTTTGAAAAGATTTTGTGAGATTGAACCAGAAGTTGGAAATCTGCGTTAAAATTACTCCTTTATCCGGAATTCCGTTAGGCATTATTACGTCAAATGCGCTTATCCTATCGGTTGCAACCATCAACAATCTATCGCCAAGATCAAATATTTCCCTTACTTTTCCGCTCTTTACCTTTTTGACGCCCGGCACATCGTTAATTTCAATTTGCATCAACGGTTCTCTCATATATTTAAAGGATATAATTTGAAATCCAATTGAAAAGCAAAATTTTTAGAATTTTAAAAACACTCCATAAAAAAATTATCTATCCGACATTATTCGCCCGGTTCAATATCAAAAAGTCCGGGAATATAATTCTTGATATTTCTCATTTGTGATTCATTATAATACATAGTATGCCTGCTATTTTTGCTTGTTACAAATATGGAAGACAATGAAAAAGCAACGATTCTCGTTGTTGATGATAATGAAATCGCAAGGTATTCGCGAACGCGAATATTAAAAAAGGCTGGTTTTAATGTTATTGAATCAACCAGCGGAGGAGATGCTATTCAAAAGGCTAATTCGCTAATGCCGAACCTTATCCTTTTAGACGTCAATCTCCCAGATATAAACGGATTTGAGGTATGTAAAATTCTAAGAGAAAATAAGAAAACCTTCTCAATCCCTATAATAAGCATATCTGCCGTCAGAAACAAGTTGCCGGATAAGATCGCCGGGCTATATTCCGGCGCGGATATTTATCTTGTAGAACCAGTGGATTCAGATGAACTAATTGCAACAATTAACTCTCTGTTAAGATTCTACAAAATCAACAAAAAATTAGAAGAAACCGAGCAACTGGTTTCAAATATTATGCAAAACACACGGGATGTTGTCTGCCGTATAATGTTGAAGCCAGAATTACGGTTTGTTTACGTTAGTCCTGCATCAGCCAAAATCCTTGGCTACACTCCTGATGAATTTTACAACGACCCATCATTGCTATCAAAGATCGTATATCTTGGGGACAAGCCTATTTTAGAAAAAGCTTTTAAAGAAGGCACAAAATCAGACCAACCAGTAGTTCTGAGGTTAATACACAAAAATGGCAACCTGCTATGGACTGAAACACTCGTTTCTCCAATCGTTGACATAGATGGACAGACCATAGGATATGATTCCATCACTCGCGACATCACAGTCGAAAAGAAAAACCAGCAAGAACAAGAACGATTGATAATGGAACTTGAAAAAACGCTTTTTGAAGTAAAACAGTTGCGCGGGTTAATACCGATTTGCGCAGGCTGCAAAAAAATAAGAAATGACAACGGTTACTGGCAAGCAATAGAGTCATATTTAAAAGAGCACGCAGATGTTGAATTCACACATAGTCTTTGCCCCGATTGCTTAAAGAAATATTACCCGGAATATGCTGAAGGAGTTGAGAATGAACTCAAGAAAAAGGAATCTTCTGAGAAAAAGTAGATTCATTTGCATCATAAAGCGTTAGCATCGAATTTTAATGAAATCGTTAAATCCAAAAAATACAATATTTTCTACGGTTTTACAACGATTAAAGATTAAAAACCTGTTCAACCTCCGTTGTAAAATTAATAAATTATGACATAATTATCTTAATAATTAACTTAATACCGACAAAATAAAATGAACGAGAAATTTGAGAAGTTAAAAGAATTAATCAGGAGTTTTGGTTCCTGCATTGTTGCGTATTCCGGCGGTGTGGATTCAGTTTTTCTTGCTGTGGTTGCGCATAATGTGTTGGGGGATAAAATGCTGGCTGTGATTGACGACACGCCGAGCCTGCCACGGAGAGAACTTGAAGAGGCAATAGATATTGCCAAGAAATTTGGTTTTCCATTGCGGGTTATTAAAACCAATGAATTTCAAAATCCAAACTATATTTCAAATTCAATTAATCGCTGTTATTTCTGCAAGCATGAGTTGTTTGATGAGATAGCAAAGATTGCCCGCGCAGAAGGTTACAATATCGTTCTTTACGGCGAAAACGCCAGCGACATTGGGGATTACCGTCCGGGAACAAAAGCGGCTGAAGAATACCGAGCGCGCGCTCCGTTAAAAGAAGTGGGTCTTACCAAAGAAGAAATCCGCGAACTATCTAGAAAAATGAACTTGCCAACATCGGAGAAACCGCAGATGGCGTGTTTGAGTTCGCGCGTGCCGTATGGCGATGAAGTGAATCCCCAAAAACTGAAGATGATTGAAGAAGCAGAGTATGTCTTGCGCGATTTAGGTTTTGTGGATGTGCGGGTGCGACATCATGAGTTGAAACTTGGTTGTCTGGCAAGGATTGAAATCGGTCAATCTGAGATTGCAAATATTTTCAAAGATGGCGTTAATAAGAAGATAAGCGAAGCGCTGAAAAAAATTGGCTACAATTATGTGACTGTTGACGTTCTTGGATATCGCAGAGGCAGCGCAAATGAAGCGGTCGGGATAAAATGAAAAACCTATCGCCAATTATGGTTAAGGTCGTGCGGTGGACTGGCTGGCCATTGTTCTTTCTGGTAGCAATGTTTATATTAACCGGCTATGGAATCACCGGCAGATACGGTTTGGGGGCTTTTATCAGCGAAAACGAGGCGCTCACGTTGCACCGTCTTTTCCATCTTCCGCTCATTGTTCTCTGGTTGACACACTCTATTGGTGCGATTTATCTTGCTATGGTAAGATGGCGTTGGATAAAACCGTGAAAAAAAAGAACGGACAATTAATTCGCCACGATGAAAGAATAATCAATACATCGCAGGGAGATCGCATTTCACGCCGAAGGGCAATCAAGTTCTGTTCACTTGGTTTTGCAAGCGCTGTAGCAGGAGGTTCATTTTGGTCAATCCTTAAAAAATTGGCTGGAGAAGAAGCGCCGGCGGATGTTTTTAAGGGCGACGCCCCCAACGCAAAAACACTTGAACTCTGGCGAAAACGGGGATGGCTTGTTGAGGCGCGTCATTACTTAAAACTCGGCAGAAACGTCCAGTGCAAGGTATGTCCCAACAACTGCATTTTAGAACCCGGCGACCGTAGCCATTGTAGAAATAAGATTAACGTGGATGGCACGCTCTACACGTTGGCGTATGGGAATCCCTGCGCGTTCCACGTTGACCCAGTGGAGAAAAAACCGCTATTCCATTTCCTGCCGGGAACTTACACGTTCTCAATTGCAACATCAGGCTGCGTCTTTAGGTGTCTGAACTGCCAGAATTGGGAAATCTCACAGAAAAAACCGGAAGAAACAAAAGACCCCGAAGGCGCGGAAATTCGCCTCCGTCCGCCACTGCCCGCCGCAATACCAGCCGCAGATGTCCGCCGCGTAAGTATGTTCCCTGAGGATGTCGCCGCAATTGCAAAGGCGCTGAACTGTCCTTCCGTTTCCTACACTTATTCCGAGCCAACCGCATTTTACGAATACACTTACGATTCATGCAAAAAAGTCAGGGAAATCGGGTTAAAAAACATTCTCGTTACTTGCGGTTCCATTGAAGAGCGCTCATTCAGAGACCTTGCTCAATATGTGGACGCCGCTCACGTTGATTTAAAGGGATTTGACGAGCAGATATACCAGAAATTAAACTCCGGCAAGTTAAGCGCAATATTGAAAATTCTCAAAGTTTATAATGAACTTGGAATCTGGTTTGAAATCATCAATCTAATTGTCCCAACCTATACAGACAAGCCCGAGATGATCAAACAGATGTGCGGGTGGATTGTTGAGAATTTAGGACCGGATAGACCAATTCACTTCTCCCGCTTTCATCCGCAACACAAACTCACCCACCTTCCCCCAACGCCAATTGACATATTACTCAAAGCGCGAGAAATTGCCCGCGCTCAAGGACTCAGATATGTATATCTTGGCAACGTCCGCGAAGTTGACGACGCCGAAACTACTTACTGCCCCGGCTGTAAAAAACCGATAATCTACCGCGACATCTTCTCCGTTACCCAACTCGACCTCATAGATGGTCACTGCAAACACTGCAAAGAAAAAATACCAGGGGTGTGGAAGATATAGTGGATTGATTAATTTAGAATTTTCCACTATGCTTCGGAAAACATACGCTTATGACTCTATTAAAATTAATTGAATTTCGGCGCAAGGGGATTGGCTTTGTGATATTCGCGTTTGTGATTGCGATTCTTAATCTTTCGGCAATGACGGTGTATTCTGCAGAAACGGAGAAGGCGTCGGGCGGAGGAGAGAGTCTTGTTAAATGTATTGCAGGGGAGTTGTTTGCAGAGTTTTATGTGGCTCCAAATAGTGTGACTCTAATGAGTTTGGCAGATGGGAAGATTCAGAAAATTTTCGTCTCAAAACCGACTCCGCTATTTACATTGTGGTTGAGGCAGATGGACGTTTCAAACAGGACGGATTATCCAGTTTCATCCACAAACGGATGGCGGAAAGTGTCGGCAGTTGAAACTGCGAGCGGTTTTGAGTTCAGATTTTTAGAGCCAGAAGAGGCAACGTTGACAAATGTAAGTGTAAAGGTTGTTTTGACTGCTGATAAATCGGAATCATCCCTGCATTGGAAGATTGAGGTGGAAAATCAGTCCGCTATTTATGCGCTCAGGAATGTTGTGTTTCCCTATTTAAATCTTTCCGATCCGGGCAAGGGCGTTGCTTTATTTCCGCGCGGTCCGGGCGAGGTTCAACAAAATGTTTGGAGCGGAGATTTTCATTATCACGGCAATTATCCCGGCGGATGGTGTTCAATGCAGTTTGTCGCTGCTTATTCTGCAGACCAAAATCCCTCAGGACTTTATATCGGTTATCATAATCCCACAGGTTCAACAAAGCACATTGATATTCGGAATATAGCGTTAGGCAAAGAGGCGCGAGTTTTAAAGATTGTTTTTGAAACGCCAGCGGCGAATTTTGACACCGCTGGTAACGATTTTTCATTGAATGGCGAAGTGGTGTGGAAGTTGTTCAGGGGGGACTGGTTTGATGCAGCAAAGATTTACCGCTCGTGGGTTGTTCGGGAGGCTAAGTGGTATCCGCACGGCGAAAAGTTCAAAGATGGATTACGACAGGACACGCCAGAGTGGATGCGTAATCTTGATGTTTGGGTTATGACTTCTGGCTCGCCGCAGGAGGTTGTTCCGCGCGTTAAAGAATTTCGCAAACTGATTGATGCGCCAGTCGGTTTTCATTGGTATAACTGGCATCAAATTCCGTTTGATAACGATTATCCACATTATTTTCCTGCTAAGACAAATTTTGCCGAAGCGGTGGCAGAACTTCAGAAAAACGATGTTTACGTTATGCCTTACATTAATGGGCGGCTATGGGATACGCGCGACAAAGGCACTAACGACTGGCAATTCAGCAGCGTTGCCCTGTCTGCGGCAACAAAACAGGAAAATGGGCAACCTTTCGTTGAGTCTTACGGCAGTAAAGAGGTAAACGGCGAACCAGTGCGACTGGCGGTAATGTGTCCGACGACAAAACTCTGGCAAAACAAGGTGAAAGAAATCGTTCTTAATCTACTTAAGACCAACGGGACTCGTGCGGTCTATATTGACCAGATTGCTGCCGCTCCGCCGGTTTTATGCGCGGATAAAAGTCACAACCATCCGGCAGGCGGTGGTTCGTGGTGGAACGAAGGCTATTGGCAAATGCTGGAGGACATCAGACGCGTGAAGCCCGAAAATTCTGCCCTTACAACCGAATGCAACGGAGAGCCGTTTATACGTTGGATGGACGGATATTTAACCTGGCATTGGCAACATAACGGACAGGTTCCCGCGTTCCCAGCAATTTACGGCGGGGCAATTCAGATGTTTGGGCGCGCCTATCGCGGGGGCGTAACAAAAGACCTTGCCTTTCGTATGAAAGCCGCTCAACAACTTGTATTTGGCGAGCAGCTTGGATGGTTTGAACCAGACCTTGCATCACAGCCGCAGAATTTAGAGTTTTTAAAAAGAATTGTTAAAACCCGCTCTTTGATTCGTTCGTTCTTTAATTCCGGCGAAATGGCACGTCCACCGCGTCTTGAAGGAGAAATCCCGACTGTTAAAGCTGACTGGCAGTGGTCTGGCGAATGGTGGGTAACTACAAGCGCCCTATTCAACGGCGCATGGCAATTGGGAAAAGAGACGGTGTTGATTTTTGCAAACGTCAGCGAGCAAACTACCAAAGCAACACTTCATTTAGAGCGTGGAGATTACGGAATGATCGAGACGAACGCAAATTTAAAAATCATCAAAAACGGTGTAGATTCCCGCGAAACAAAAATATTTTTGCCATTTAGAGAAAATAAATTCTATTAATTATCAATAACTTACACTTGATTTTTAAACTCATATTTAAAAATTCTTGACAAAATTTTAAAATTGGTATTTTTTTATTATTAACTCTGGAGAGAAAATGAAAGCCATATGCTATATTATTTGTTCAAGGTGTGAAAGATTATTATACAGCCAGGTTAGCACAACTTTTTTGGTTAAATTAAAATTTGTTCATATATTTCATTATATTCAGAAAATAGTAAGGAGAAAATTCGGGAATATATTGGCAATATACTTGTTGCCTTTGTTAATTCTTAATGCTAGCGCAAGTATATTCCAACCACAATTAACTGTCGTAGAGAGAGGATACCACCATAAGACTGTTCAATATGAAACTATATACACAAATGCCTTTGGGCAGGTTAGAACAAATTATCATCGTTATACAATTTTGGAAAACGGGCTTCATCGCTTTGAAAATGGTCGGTGGATTGAGTCTGATGAAACAATAAGAATTGTTCCCGGCGGTGCTGCCGTAGATCACGCAGCGTTTAAAGTAAAATTTGCAGCAAACCTGAATACATACGGGGCGGTGGAGGTATTAACGCCGGAAAATAAGAAAATAAACTTCCACATAATCGGGCTCGCATTTGTGTCTGCTGCGAGCGGAAAATCTGTTTTTTTTTCGAAATTAAAAGACTGTGTAGGCTTTTTGCTGCCGCAAAATAAAATTCTTTACCAGGATGCGTTTGATGGTGAAAATGTCAAGGCATCAGTGGTCTATTCTGTAACGAAGGGCGGCTTATCGCAGAATATTATCATTCAACAGCTCCCCACACCTGCAAATTGTGGATTAATCGGGGAATCTTCTGAAGACATAAGACTTGAAATAATAACTGAGTTTATAGAATTCCCTCCAGTTGAAAGAAAAGTTCGGATTTCACAAGCGGTATTAGAACCGGAAAAGAGACGTAAGATGGTATCTCCAGATTTTATAGATGAGGAATTAATTTTTGGGTCAATGCGGATGGTTCGTGGGACAGCATATTCTGCTGATAATCGGGATGAAAAGGAAATACCTATATATAAATTCTGGCATAAGGATACCTATAATAACCGACAATTTCTAATTGAAATTATAGAATGGGATAAAGTAAAAGACCAAATAAAAAGTGATGTTAATGAAGAACAAATTTTAGAAAAACCTGTTGGTATGGATGTTTGTTTGCCTAAAGATGGACAGATTGTTCGGCGATTCCCCACGAGTCCAAAGATTAAAAATAATTCTGATAAAACAATGATTGTAGCGAGTGTTGTTCCGGAGTTTAATGGTCTAAATGCGGATTTTGAATTAGTGCAATCGGCAACAAATTTTGTATTTAAAGGTGATACTACCTATTACGTCCCATCAAGTTCATTTTTATTATCAGGAACAACTGTGTTTGAAGGAGGAACTGTAATCAAATTTACAAATATGGCACCAAGATTACAATTTTTTGGACCTGTTGTTTGTCAAACAGATCCTTATCATCCAGTCATATTTACAAGCAAAAATGATGATAGCGTTGGAGAAATTATTGCTGGCTCAACTGGTAATCCACAAAAAGGTGAATCTGGAAGTGCAAGGTCTTTAGAGCTAAATGATATATCAACTGTTTATATATTTAAAAATTTCAAAGCAAGATATTTAAACCGAGTTTTCGCTTTGATGTCAGGAACTTCATTAGTTGTTTCTGATGCACAAATAAGTGATTGTAATATATTTTTATATGGATATACTACAAATCGTATTTTAGTTAACAATAGCCTAATATACAGCGTTTCAGATGTATTTTCGTTTAGCAGACCTTGTCTTGATGGCGTAAATTTAACACTTGATCGTATAAGTAAGTTAAATTCTTCATCAATCGCAGCAAATCTAACTAATTGTTTGCTTGTCGCTGTGACGAATAACACAAATTTTGTAGGCGTCAACAATGTCATAATTAATAATGCATCAGAAGTATTTCAGAATGTCGGGGCAGGATATCATTACCTTTTAGATAATAGTCAGTATCGAGGAATTGGCACGACAAATATTTGTCCAGAACTTTTATCTGAATTGCGGAAAAGAACAACAACTCCCCCTCTTTTGATAACAAATCAATTGATACTATCCAATACATTGCTACAGCCGCGAGAGTTATGCGACAATTCACCTGGGATAGACCTTGGATATCATTATCCTGTATTGGATTATATTGTAGATAACCTAATAATTAGCAATGCAACATTATTTTTAGCAGATGGTGTAAATATTGGAATAAGTTATTCCAGTGGGGGACTGTGCGGAATTTGGCTTGAGAATTATGGAGCATTAAATAGCTTTGGAACGCCAACAAAACCTAATATGATTGTTCGTCTTGCCGCTATTCAGGAAATGCCAACTCCACCAGGATATTACTGCCCTTCATTGGGAACAAAATATTCTCGTAGTTATGTAGGAGATTTAAGGTTCCGATTTACTAAATTTTTCTTAATGGCTGGACCGTATTATCATTTTAGAGAAGACAATTGGTGGTGTGGGAGTGATAATTCTAATTGGCATATCCGCGACTGTGAATTCTTGGGCGGTAAAATGTTATTTAAACCGAATAATGTATTAAAATATTATATATGGTTTAATAATTTATTTAATAGGGTAAATATAATTATGATGACATATGCAGGGATTCAGTGGCAAGTTAATAACAATTTATTTTATAATGGATATTTTGGATTAGAGAATTATCCGGGAATGTTATGTGAATGGCTTATTATTAATAATTTATTTGATCAAACAATGATTTATGTAGATAACAGAATAACGAATCTAATCCATTACAATAACGGTTATGTTTATGGGTATCAGAAATTGCCGGGAGATGGATATGGAAATGTTATACTTGAATCACCACCTGTCTACGCTAAAGGACCTCTTGGAAAGTATTATTACATAACTAATAGCCCATTAATTGATGCTGGTTCCGATATTGCAAGCGACTGGGGATTATATCATTATACAACAATACAAATACCTTACGCAAAAGAGGGGAATTCTATAGTGGATATTGGTTATCATTATGTTGCATGTGGTGAGGATAATAGACCAATAGACTCTGATAATGATGGATTCGAAGATTGGTATGAAGATACCAACGGAGATGGATTGTATAATTCAGGAGATATAAGCGATTTTAGACCATATAGTGATTCGGATGATGATGGACTATTAGATTATTACGAGACAACGGTGACTCATACAGATCCACTTAAATGGGACAGTGATGGTGATGGAATATCTGATGCCTGGGAAATATTGCATGATATAAATCCAAATGATCCAGATGATAGAATGGACGACCATGATGGAGATGGTATTTCTAACATTAATGAGTATTTATATGAGTTAAAATTTATAAAACCACGAGAACCGATAGGTCCATGTAGTCGTCGGACTCCTCTTGTAATATCCGAAATAATGTATAATCCGCCATCAGGAAAAGAGGAATTTATAGAAATATATAATTCCCATCATTTGCCCCATAAATTAGATGGATATGGCTTATTTAATAAAAATAAAGAGGAAATTTATTCATTTAAAAATGGCACTATAATAAATCCAAATAGCTATCTAATAATAAAACCAAAAGTGAATCTTGCTGAGAAAGATAAAATTACTCTAAAGAATAATCTTGGCGCGGTCCTTTTAGAGATTGAGTATTCAAATAAACCACCCTGGCCTAAAGAGTCTGATGGAGCAGGACATTCGCTGGTGTTAGCGAGACCATCTTATGGTGAAGGAGATCCACGGGCATGGGCAGCGAGCGCAAAAATAGGAGGTTCGCCTGGCGCTCCTGAGCCCGAAGTGTATATTAGCGCCCTTGATTATATTAAAATAAATGAATTCCTTGCTAATGGCTCTTCAAATGTTTTTATAGAACTATATAATTTATCCGATAAACCGATAGATATATCAGGTTGTTATCTAAGTGATAATGCAAATAACCCATATAAATTTAAAATAGAGGCATCTCAATACACAACTATTCCGGCTCGCGGATTTTTATGTCTTATAAAAGATGCATCGGGTTCTTTTACATTTGAGATTGATAAAGGTGGTGAGCAAATATTATTTACAAATCCGAGTAGAACGCGCGTTCTCGATGCAATAAGATTTGAAGGACAATCATATAATATTACAACAGGCCGATATCCGGATGGAACAGATAATATTATTGAATTGGCAGTACCAAGCCCCGGGACAACAAACGCTAATCCATTCATCAGAACAATCGTTATTAATGAAATAATGTACCATCCAATCTTTGGAGATGAATACCAATACATTGAATTATATAATATTGGGGTTAATCCGGTTAATATTTCAGGTTGGTCAATATATGGAGATATTTCCTATAAATTCACTAATAATGTAAGTATAGGAATATCTAATTATATTGTTGTTTGTAAGTCATCGAAGAAATTAAGCGAGATATATACTAATCTTATATCAATGGTCAACCTTTTTGGAGATTGGAAAGAGGATCTTCCTATTAAAATGGGTAAAATAGGTATAAAAGATAGTGCAGGGGTCATAATTGACGAAGTGAATTATTTTGATGGTGGGAAATGGGGTGAATGGGCTGATGGCAGCGGGAGTAGTCTTGAATTAATTAATCCTTTAAAAGATAACAAATATGGTGATTTTTGGTGTGATAGTAATGATGAAGACAAATCACAATGGACATCATTTGAACATACAGGCTATTTAGACAATGGTCTGGAAGGAGCATATCCTTATTTAATAGAAATATTTCTTGAGGGTAATGGTGAATGTTTAATTGATGACGTAACAGTAATTGTCGGAGGCACGAATTATGTAGTAAATAGTTCATTCGAGAATGGATTAGTAGGCTGGTATTTGCAGGGGAATCATAGCAAGACATACTGGGAAACGAATGCTGGTTATAATAGTAACGGGTCAATGCATTTGGTTGCAAATGGGCGCGGCGATACAGCTGGTAACAGAATATGTGGATCGTTGATTACTGCTAATTTATTGAATCATGGAAATATTGCAACGATTAGCGCAAGAGCAAAATGGCTCAAAGGCTGTCCAAAAATTGTTATACGACTCCACGGCAATTATCTTGGCTTGATAGGATTTATGGATGTGCCGCAAAATTTAGGAACTCCGGGTTATGTAAATTCTTGTTCTAATAAGAAAGTGGGGGTTGCAATAAATGATGTTAAACATTTTCCAGTATTGCCATTATTAACAGAACCTGTCTTGATTAGTGCAAAGATATATGATCCGAAAGACGTAAATATGGTAATTTTAAATTATAGAATCGATCCGTTAACAAACTATCAAACAATTATAATGAGGGACGATGGTAATTGCGGAGATCATTTCGCTAAAGACGGAGTTTATAGCTGTATTATCACTAATCGTACGACAAACAAAATAATAGCATATTATATAAGCGTTATTGATAATAAAGGTAATACAAACAAATATCCTGCTGAAGCCCCAGATAGAGAATGCTTAATTGGTTTTGGGGAATATCAGCCTAATTATACATTCGGGACGTACAGAATGTGGATAAGTTATAAGAATATAACAAACTGGGCGACAAGAGATATAGAGAGCAACGACCCTGTAGATATAACCTTTATTTATGGCAAGGATCGTGTCATTAATAATGCAACCGCAAGATATACAGGCAGTCCAGCTACAAGAAGAAGCGCGGGATACAATTCTCCTACAGGACGCATATGTGCATATTCATTGAAGTTTCCCAAAGATGATAGGATTTTAGGATCAAATTCAATGGAGTTGGATTGGCCTATCTGGGATGATACAGGTCAGAGAGAACAGGTTGCATTTTGGATAGCAGGGGAATTGGGATTACAATACACTTACCGTAGATTTGTCCATTTATTTGTTAACGGAATCTCTATGCAAACTCGCGGGCTGTGTACTGGGAGAGGAGTTAGAGTGTACGAGGACGCGCAAACAATTGATAATGATTTTATAGAAGAATGGTTCTCAAATAATAAAAAAGGTTTTCTTTATAAATTTGATGCATGGTTTGAGTTTAATCCTTTCACAAATATTTGGGAATGCTGGAAGGCGCCAATAATAGGATTATATCTCACAACAAATATATATAATAATACAGTTGAAAAAAAGATTATTTGCTATCGCGCACAATATAAAGAAGACACTATTTCTAAATATGATACAAATTTTGTTAAGTTTTTTGAATTGGTGGATGCTCTTAATACAAATGTGGTTGGAGACTATTACACATCAATTATAAATTCTATTCTTGATTCAGACCAATGGATGCGTGTATTTGCCTTTGAGGATGTGATTAAAAATAAAGACTCATTTGGAAATAGTGGTGGTAAGAATATGTATTCTTATTTGCCGAAAAATAATCTTAAATGGAATCTGTTATTGTTCGATTTAGATTATGGATTAGGGGGAGCATTAAGCTGCGATCCAGAATTAGATTCTTATGGGTTGTTTGATGAGAAAGATCCGGCTGCTTACAAATTAAATACACACCCGCCATTTTTGCGAGCATACTGGCGGGCTATAAAAGACGCAGTTTATGGCCCACTGATGAGTGCCAATATTAATCCTATTTTAGATGAAAACTATAAGGCTTTAACAAACAATATGATAACAAGGGTTATCAGTAATAAGGTTGTAAACCCATTATCCCCGGACGAATTACTTGAGATATTAACAAACACTGAATGCACTACAAATTCAATATTATCGTTGCGAGGATGGATTCAAAGACGACGCGAAATACTTCTCAACGAGGTAAATAAGTTGGAAACCCTGTTTGAAATTACAAATAACAATGGAAATAATTTTACAACTAATAACTCATTTATCGTTCTAACAGGCACGGCGCCCATTGACGTTGCTTTTATCAAAATTAATAATGGCACTAATTTTGCTAATGTATCCTGGACAACGGTGACAAACTGGAGTATCGGATATATATTGAACGAGGGCGAAAATGTAGTCACCGTTTCTGGTTTTGACCAAAAACAACAACCGCTTGGTTATACCGACACAATAAGAATAACTTATCAACCATAGAAAATGAATTAATATGAAGAACGAAACAAGATATCTGTTCATTGTTATATATTGTGCAACAGTGATAAACTTATTGACAATTAATGCAAGAACGGAAGCATATTATAATGAATTATTCAAAACAAACGTGTATTGGAATTATAATGTTAAAAGTCTCGCGTTTTCCCCGGATTCCGGTAGGTTAGTCGTTGCGTATGGGTCTACAAGCGGGTATTTATGGGAGTGGGATGTTACAAATCGCACACTTTGGAATAAACATGAAGTATGCGACCCATGGTTTGAGTGTGTTGTTTATTCTCCAGACGGAAGATACGTTGCTGCTTCATTTACATCTTCTTTCCAAGGTGATGTATACAGCCTTGTTCGGGTCTATGACACGACAAAAAATTATGACTTGTGCGAACATGTAATACAAAGTTCTGGTATATCGTCACTTGATTTTTCAAAAGATGGGAGAATTATTGCATTTTGTTATTCACAAGATTATTGCAAACAAATAAGGTTTTTATATTTCAGGGGTCCTTATTTTGATGGATACAATTATACATATAGTTTGACGTGGACAAATACTTATAAATTAGAGTATGCGCCAAATTCAGTAAAGTACTCTCCCAATGGTCAATATCTTGCTTATTCAACGGAGATAGGAACTGTTGGAGTATTAGATGCTTCAAACGTAACAAATTTGTTGAAGGTTAATGAATTTACCAATCATCTGGATGTTGCATTTTCTGTTGTATTTTCGCCCGATGGGACCTTAATAGCAAGTTGCGGATATGATGGAAAAATTGTCGTAAGAAAATTCCCAAGTGGAGATATTCAATGGGTTGTTTCAAATGATTGTCCTGTATATGATTTAAGGTTTTCACCCGACGGCAAGATTCTCTTAGCCTATGACATTGATAGTACTGATTATCTTAATACCCTGCAATCCCTTAAATTCTGGAGAGTATCTGATGGAAGGTTATTGTTAAAACATAATTGTGATGTGCCAATATCAGCAATAGATATTGCTCCTAATGGGAGTTATTTTGCGTATGCACTCAATGGAAGGACTTCGGATATCATTGTTGCAACGCTGCCAGTATGGATTGAGGATATAAAACTTGAGGATAATAACACGAATGTTGTTTTATCTTTGTGTGGCGGCAATGGTGTCTATCAGGTGCAGGCGTGCTCAAATCTTATTAGTAATGATTGGCAAAATGCGGGGCTCCCAACAACAAATAAAACTATTAAAGTTCCTGCTGCTAAAACAACCTATTATCGTGTCATTAGCCTTCCACTAACAAATAATACTGCTAATCCGTGATGTTTTTTTTGGAATGATGTTAAATAATATTCAATGATTTCTCACTTCAAATATATCTTTATAATTACCCCTTTATTAATTGTAATTAGTTCATCCATTTAAGAAATACGTATCTTTAACATTCCACAAATTAAGTAATATATATTGTTATACAAAAAACTGGATGAAGTCAGAAATTATAATTAATCCTTTGCCAGTATGTTCTTAAAGGGTGCTATAATTGTTTGAAACATTATTGATTGTTAAGCAATTATTTAAACAAATTGATATTCATTATCTTAAATGGTTTGATGGTATTTAAGGATTTTTTAATAATTTTTCTTTTCTTAATTCTAAAGGATTTAAGTTTGGGTATTTAATAGAGCAAGCAATAATAAGACTCAATATCAGGATTAGGTTTTAAACTACAAAACAAAAGGTTCAGGTTAGAATACAAAGTTAAAATTTTAACTTTGAGTTGGTATTTTCCTTTTTATTCTGTGTTATTCAAAGTCACAAAGCGGCGTCGCGTCTGCTATCGCAGACTTGCCGCACGCACTCCAAAAAAAACCGCTTTATGTGGAGTGCGGTGGCATCGCCACCGCTTTGTGGAGTATAGACAACCACTAACCTATAGAGAGAAACAAAAAGCGAGATAAATTAAAATCCTTAGTTTGGTATTATTTTGGAGTGCGGTGATTCTATCACCGCTTTGCGGACGATAGATAAAAACTATTCTTCAGATAAACAAATAAAACATAATTAATATATACTCTTCGTTTTGGTACTATTCTTTAAACTCTGTGTTATCCAAAGTCACAAAGCGGCGTCGCGTCTGCTGTCGCAGACTTGCCCCACGCATTCCAAAAAAGGCGAATACTTTGGAGTGCGGTAGTCCCGCATACGGGACTACCGCTTTGTGGAGATTAGACGAACGCTAACCATAAGAAGAAATATAAAACCTAAGACAAATTCACAACCATCATTCTGGTATTATTAATTCGAATTTGTGTCATCTTAAGTCACGAAGCGCTGTCGCCGTTGCTGACGCAACTTTGCCAGCGCACTCCATAAAAAACCGCTTTATGTGGAGTGCGGTGGTCCCGCATGCGGGATCACCGCTTTGTGGAGATTAAAAGACCACAAACCTAAAAAAACAAAATTTACGACAAATTCATAACCTTAAAAAGTATTTTTAAAAAATAAACCTAAACATTACTTTATAGGAAGTTAGGGATTAATTACTTCAAATTAAGTTATCTACTTTGGATGGAAAATATATAATGTTCTTTCTAATTACTATCCATAAGTCTCGGGCGTTGGGCGACAGGATGGATTGCGCCGAACTTTTCGTTGATGATTTTAAGTATTTCGGATTGTTTCTTTAAGTAGATTTCTTTTGTAACGGGATGGTTATTTGTCGCAATAATCTGTTTATCGGCTTTAAAATTAAATGTAAAAGCATAGTTGTTGCTAACGGAGTTGCCGAAAGCGAGATTTTTCTTCTGTCCCACCGTTATCCATGGTTTTGCCTCGCCGCCCCAGCGACTGTAGCAAACGTTGTCCACAATCAGCGAGTGCTGGGCGTCGCCGAGCGTGATGCCATGCCAGTGATTTACGCAAACAACGTTGTCCTGAATTCTAAAATTGACCAACGGACCATCAAAAAATCCGATCCCCTGCATCTGATTTGGAAACGGAAGGTCATCTCTTTCGCGTTCAATTATTATGTTTCCGATGACTGAAACATCTCTGATTGTCCCTGTGCCGACATTGAACAGGAAAGCCTGCATACCGTCGTCGTGATTATCGTCCCCATCTTTTGCGCTTACGAATACATTCTTTACGACGTTGTAACGGACAATCTGACCGTCTTTGGTAACGCGGATGCCATCGGCGGAGAAATTTTCAACCACATTGCCTTCGCAAACCGCGTTTGTGGCGCAAAGTTCAATCCCGAACCGCGTGTTCAACACGTAATTGTTCCGCGCGATGTGTCCAATCCCGTGGCGTCCGAGCCAGATACCGTTGCGCGCATTCATCCAATCTTTTGCAGTCCATTTAGATGAATCCAGTTCGGTAAATACAAAACAATCTTCCACAACAAGATTTGAACTCAAGTCTCCGCCGCTTTCGCCGAGCATAACCAGACAACGGGGCAAACGTTGCAGCGGTTGAGGCGACAACGATGGCGAAACCATCAGTCCTTTGACTATCCAGTTTTTTCCCTCGCCGATTTCAACCCATCCTACTGCTGGTTTGTGTCCCTGTTCAGCGGCAATTGTTATTGGTTTTTCATTATAACCTGTTCGGATTCTAATGGCGCCGTGCCAACCGGAACGGAGCAGGATTGTATCGCCAGCCTTTACCGGCGCGTTGCTGTTCTGGATTACACCGCGCGAGTCCGCAAGCTGAATCAACCGCAATGAAATAACCTCTTCTATTCTTCTCCATGGTCGTTCTTTGCCGCCGTCACCCTGCGGCGAACCGAGAGACGGGTCGCAATAAAACGTAGCGCAATGAGAAATAATGCAGCCTGATAAAACGATTAAAAGACATACAAGGCTTTTCATAAAACAAGATTAACAACGGCCGTTTTAGAGGTCAAAGGGAAAGGAGGAAAAGAATTTAACAAAATTCCGATTATGACAGATTGTCATCAATTCTAATGACAGGCAGTTTAAAAATTAAATATTTACCTGCAATCTTACCGGGATGCCGCATTTTGCGAGGTATTCTTTGACTTGACCGACAGTGTATTCGCCAAAATGGAATATGCTCGCGGCAAGAACGGCGTCGGCTTTTCCTTTAATCAAGACCTCTGCCAAATGTTCAAGTTTACCCGCGCCGCCGCTTGCGACAACAGGGACATTTACGGCTTCGCTTATAAGGCGGGTAATCTCTATGTCAAAACCGGCTTTTGTTCCGTCGGCATCAATGCTATTTAAGACAATCTCGCCAGCGCCAAGTTCCACTGCTTTTTTAGCCCATTGCAGTGCGTCTAACCCAGTTGCCTTTCTCCCGCCATGCGAAAAAACCTCCCACTTGCCGGGTGCCACTTTTTTAACATCCATTGAGACAACAATGCACTGGCTGCCGAACTTTTCCGCACCAGCGCGGATAAGGTCTGGATTTGCGATTGCCGCCGTGTTAATGCTTACCTTGTCGGCGCCGGCTTTGAGCATAACATTCATATCTTCAACTGTGCGGATTCCGCCGCCGACGGTCAGCGGCATAAAACAGTGCGTTGCGCTCCGTTCAATGACGTCAACCATTGTTGCCCTGCCATGAGCGCTGGCTGTGATATCAAAAAACACCATCTCATCAGCGCCCTGTTCGTTATAACGGATCGCAAGTTCCACAGGGTCGCCGACGTTGCGGAGCTCTCCCGCCTCGGCACGTCCGAACTTAACGCCTCGCGTCACCTTTCCATCGTGCACGTCAAGGCAAGGTATTACCCGTTTTGCAAGCATAGGAGTAATTATATCCATTTTTCTCCAAAGATAAACCTTTAAATAGAGTGGTCTGTTTGAGGAAAAATAGCTAAGGTTGTTCGCATTCGTAACTCTACTTTTGCATATCGGGCAGATGAAATGCAACAGATAGCGAAGACTTATAAGGCATTCTGTTAGTTATTCACCACACGACGGTATTTATCTTTTGCCCATTTGTCAATTTGATCAAGTTTGAATCTTATACAAAGAATATACGGTTGCTGGTTTGTTTCCCAATGACCATAAGTTACAAGAACGAATGTGCCGTCAGGCAGAACTTCTACACCCGGATAAGCGCAATCCATTCCTTTAAGGTTGTCCTTTAGCCTGATCAAATATTCTCCCTCTGAGTTATTTTTAAGGTCATCATACTTTCCAACCCATGCAATCCAATCGCCTTCAAACTCATCTTTTTTGCCAGCCGGGCTGACTTTTCTAAATGAGACCAGTAATCTGCCATCAGACGAATATTTTGCCGTATGACGGTCGCCATTTAACAAACTTTGAACTTCTTTAGGTTCAGAAAAAGATTTGCCTTCGTCTGTGGTAAACATAATATGCGAATTTTTTTGGCGTGAATTTTCGCGCAAAAGGATGGCAATTTCTTTTCCATCTGGCGAGCGAACAGCTCCGGGTTCACACAAATGAACCTGACTTGATTTATAGATTTCTTGCGGGAGAGTCCAGGTTAAGCCTCCGTCCGATGAGAATGTCTTGTATAATGTAAAAACAACCGGCTTTTGCTGTTTTGAAGTATTTGAAAAATATCTTCCATCATCGTGAAACAGAGCCATATAAGAGACCGGTTTTGTGCGAAGTTCTATTAAAGAACTCATTACTACAATACCGCCCCAATCGCCGGCTGGTTTGAGTTCAGTCCAGGTCCCTCCATCATCATCAGATATAGAGAATCTTGCAGGATAAAGACCCAACCATAAAATTAGTCGTTTTTTCCCATCCGGGGTTATGATTCTATGAATTGTTGGCGTTTCTTTGCTTGTTTCCCAAGATTTTGGCGTTGGGAGTCTATCACTCCATGTTAAGCCGCCATCGACGCTCTTTTTATAAACTATGGCGCCGCGTCCGTGTCCTTTCGGATAGACGCAAAGTATTGTTTTGCCATCTTCTAATAAGCAGGTTGTAGGATGTCCCAGATACTGTCCCGGTTCGCGGTCAACAATAGTCTGCAATGCGGTTTTATCATTTAAATCCAAACGCGTGGCTCCGTTTGTAAAAAATGGCAATAATAGCAAGCAGATTAATCCTGTAACTTTAATTATTTTCGCTTTCATAAGTTCACATTATTAACTCAAGAATTCTAACTGGCAAATCTAATCAACTTGACTAATTTTAAATCAAGTTATAGTCTTGGCTAAGTAAACGAGATATTCTGAAGATGTTTAACGCGAGGGTGGCAGGAAAAGTCTGGTTGTTTCTGATAACCGGGGTGTGTATCACCATTGGTTTGTTATTTCTTTTCACTCATAAACAAGGTGTATTTAGGCCGTATTATGAAATCTCTATGAGGACCGGTTTTATTGGAGAGTTAAAACCCGGGGCAAGTGTGTTGATGAGCGGCATTTCAGTTGGCAATGTTAAAAGCATAAATCTTGATCCCGATTTAAGAACAGCCACTGTTAAGATGCAAATCCTTGATATTTATAAAATCAAATCAAATTCCAAATTCACCATTGAACAGCGGGGTTTTCTTGGCGAGCAATATGTGGCAATATATCAGGGAACAGGCGTTGCGGGATATTTAAAAGAGGGCGATTTAGTGGAAAGTTCCGAGATTATTGATTTTCTTCAGGCGGCAAGGGTATCGCAAGGTATGATTAATCGCATTAAAGAAACCGGTCAAAAAATTGAAGAGATATCCAGACGAACTTCAACAATGTTCAGTTCAAACACTGTTCAAAAAGCGGAAAAAATCGGAGACCGATTTACAGAGTTCATTGAGAGGTCTTCGGCAATTTTCAAAAATATAACAAACCTTATAGAATGCAATCGCCCTTACGCGGATGCCATTAGTTCTAACATTGATGAAATAACTGTAAAATGGGATAATATTTCCACTAAATATTCAAGTCTCACAAATGAACTTGATAAGTTAATAGAAACAAACAAAGATTTTTTGGATACAATCATTACTAATATTGGTCTTGCAAAAGCGAATGCGCAAAACATAGGTTTAAGTAAAACCAACCGGGGAATGGCGACTGATTCAGAGAGATTACGGCAAAAAATTTCTAACTTGCGCAAAGACCTTGAAAAAATGGATAGATTTAGCAGCAACATAAACACAAAAGGAATTGTTGGCGCTATAAAAGAAAATGGAAAATAAAACCGTGTAATAAACAAGAATACAAAATAACTATTATGGTTGTTGCGATTGGTGAAAAAATAAAAGCGATAATTTATGAAAATCTGCGTGGGCTTGGCGGTATTGCATTGCTTGCGCTGGAATTTTTTCGTTCTGTTTTAACTCAAAAAATCGGGTGGCGCGAACTTGTTTACCAAATTTACTTTATCGGGGTTAAATCGCAGTCTGTGGTGCTTGTAACCGGCGCTTTTACTGGAATGGTGTTGTGCGCGCAAACGTTTTTTCAGTTCCATAAGGTGAAGATGGACACCGCCACGCTTGCTGTGGTAAGCGTTTCAATGTGCGCGGAACTTGGACCGGTATTAAGCGGGCTTATGGTTGCTGGAAGAGTTGGAGCGGCTATGGCAGCCGAACTCGGGACAATGCGGGTAACAGAACAGATTGACGCATTGAGAACCCTTGCAACGCATCCTGTGGATTATTTAGTAGTGCCGAGAATCGTTGCCACAACTATTGCCCTGCCGCTGTTAACAGCAGAAGCCATAGCAATCGGCATATTCGCCGGCTACATAGTAGGAATCTATTTAATGGGCATAGACCCGGCATATTCGTGGCATAATATGGTAAGATACACGCATACTTATGATGTTCTGACAGGAATAATCAAGGCATTCATCTTTGGCGGTATGATATCATTGATCGGGTGTTATAAAGGTATAACCTGCCGCGAAGGGGCAGAAGGCGTAGGTCGGGCAACAACAGAAGCCGTAGTGTTTGCTTCTATAACAATACTTATCAGCAACTTTTTCCTTACTCTGGTATTGAATAAAATTCTTACCTGATAATGATAGAAACACAAAACATAGTTAAAGGTTTCGGGCGGCAGCGGGTGCTTGACGGAATAAGCATTAAGATTGAGCGCGGGGAATCCGTTGCGATCATTGGCAGAAGCGGCTGCGGCAAAAGTGTTTTGCTCAAAACCATTATTGGCTTAATTCAACCAGACAGCGGCAGGGTTATAATAGACGGTCAGGATATTACAAATTTAAACGAGCGGCAATTGATAAAAGTTAGACGCAAGTTTGGTATGCTTTTCCAGGGAGCGGCATTATTTGACTCAATGAATGTCTATGAAAATATTGCGTTTCCACTAAGGCGTGAAGGGCGCTGGAGTGAAGAAGAGATTAAAAAGAAGGTTCAAACTGCCCTTGAAATGGTTGAGTTGCCTGGGGTGGAGGCAAAGATGCCGTCAGAACTTTCCGGCGGTATGAGAAAACGTGTCGGTCTTGCCCGAGCGATAGTATATCAACCGGAAATTGTCCTTTACGATGAGCCAACTACTGGATTAGACCCGGTCGTGTCGGATAGCATAGATAAATTAATTTTGAGAATATGTGAAAGGCTAAATGTCACAAGCGTGATGGTAACGCACGATATGCGAAGCGTCCGAAGGGTGAGCAAAAAAATATTTATGTTGCATAACGGCAAGGTTCACATTACCGGCACACCAGAAGAAATTTTTAATTCAACAGACCATATTGTTAAACAGTTTGTTAACGGAGAATCTGATCCAAAAGAGGTATTATTCTTATGAGCAGGGAACGACTTGAGATTAAAGTAGGCGTTTTTGTTTTTGTCGGTCTGATAATACTGGCTATATTGATGGTCAGTTTCAGCAAGGGAACATTATTTTTAAAACCAACCTATGAGGTTTTTCTTAAAACATCAAACGTTGGCGGAATAAAATCAAAGGCCGCTGTGTTAATGTCAGGGGTGCCGGTCGGTTATGTTGAAGGGGTAAACCTTACCGAGGACAATTTTAATGTTTTAATTAAACTAAAAATCTACGAACAATATAAAGTTAGAAATGGTTCACGGTTTGTAATAGAACAGTCTGGATTTTTAGGCGACCAGTATATCGCTATCTATCCCACAAATAGCGGCGATTACATTGTTTCCGGAACAGTTGTTGAATGCGAAGAACCGTTTAATTTGCAGGAAACCGCTCGCGCGGCGGCAATGTTTATAAAACGAGTTGAAGATTCTGTCGCAAAAGTAAATAAAATGATTGAAAAAATAGATGTCAATCTGCTGACATCGCAAAACTTCTCAAACGTCTCGCATTCACTTAACAATCTGAGCCAGGTTTCGGATTCCACAGTGGTCGCTGTTAAAGAGGTTGAAGTACTATTAAGAACAAACACGACTCCGGTCATTCTTATAATCAGCAATCTCACTCATATTTCAACAAACCTTGTAACATTTCTTAATGAACTAAACAATCTTGCCGGGGAGTTAAATTATACCTTGTCAACTAATGAAGAAAATATCACACTTGCATTAAGAAACGCCGCGATTGCCACGAAAGACTTTACTAATCTTCTCTGGCAATTGCAGAACGGAAAGGGAATTGCAACAGCATTGTTAAAAGACGAAGGATTAAAACAGGACGTCGGTGGAATTTTAAAAAATATGGACGGTTTATCTGCCAACTTGAGTATTGCCAGCAGCAATCTGAACAGGTTCGGTCTGTGGTGGATGTTATGGAAACCAAAATATCCAAAGACCAATCAACCACCAGCAGAACCAGTCATCCCATCGCGTCCGATGAATCCAATGCCAAGACGGGAGTTTTAAATTATGTCTGTGTGGGTAATAAGAATTTTTTTCCTCGCGCTGTGCACATTATCTGGATATGCCGTTAGCCAATCATCGGAACTCGGACTTATCCAGAATGGCTGGCAGGGAACTCTAATCGGATTCGGATTCGGCGGACTATTAATCGCAATTGACGAAATGGTTAAAGGCATCTCCTTGAGGGCATTCTCCGCTGCGACATTCGGGCTCTTTTTAGGAATGTTTATAGCCTGGTTGATTGATAACTCCGGACTATTCGCTTACGTTGAAGAAAAGGCTGTTATGTGGGTCATTCGCCTTGGTTTATTTCTCGGATTTGGTTATCTCGGTATGGTCCTTGCCCTGCGAAGCAATAAAGAAGATTTTTCCTTAATAATCCCTTACGTTAGATTTGTATCACAAAACAAACCAGATATTCATATCCTGCTTGATACCAGCGCAATTATTGATGGACGCGTTGCAGACCTGATAGAAGCGAATTTAGTTGAAGGGATAGTTATTATGCCGCGATTTATTCTGAAAGAGCTGCAATCCCTTGCTGACTGTCCAAACACATTAAAAAGCGAACGCGGAAGACGAGGCATAGAAATTCTTAACCGAATTAGAAATAATCCGCGCATTGACGTGCGAATCCATGAAGGCGATTTTCCTGAAGAAAAGAGCGTAGACGCAAAACTGATTCATCTTGCAAAAAATTTAAACGCCAAGATTTTCACAACCGATTACAACCTTGCAGAGTTTGCAAAGTTGCAGGCTGTCTCCTGCGTAAATATTAATGATGTTACAAGATTATTAAAACCGACTATCATTCCCGGCGATATTATGAAATTGAGAATTGTTCGCAAAGGCGAGAAGTACGGACAGGGAATCGCTTATCTTGAAGACGGCACTATGGTTGTCGTTAACAACGGACAGGACTATATCAGCAATACCGTGCGGGTTGAAATTCAAAAAGTTGTCCAGACAGGCGCAGGAGTAATAATTTTCGGAGAAGTTAAAGAAACCTGAACAAATAACTCAATCTCTTGAATATCTATAAATTTCTCGTTAAGTTCTTAAACGATTTTGTTATTCGTATTTTTCCTATTTATTCAACATAAAAACCGCGTTTATTAAACTCGTTCAAGGCAAACCTGTATTCATTCACAAGCTGGTCAACAACATCGTTGTTTTTCAATCCCTGTGGTAACACTCCAAATGTGTAAGTCTCTATCTCAAAGTGCGAACATAATTCAGGATTTTTTTTCAATTCATCCATCACAGATTCAATTTGAAATGAGGTATCTCTTATTGGCAATTCGGGTTTTGCGTAAATCGGTATATGAAAATGAATGCGCCATTCTTCTGAATCTAAATCGGGGGTTTCAAGCGCAATCTTAATCGCATAATCAAGGTCTTTCAGTTTAATCAGGCGACCATTTCTAATTTTCATTATAGTCTGGTGCAGGTATCTCTTCTCACAATAAGATTTCAAAAAATTGATCGCCACATTGTCCGGAATAATTGAAATCGCATTAGACAGATGAATTTTGCTGATTTTTATTCCTGAATCCGAAAGCAATTTAAACGAATCCTTCACCTCTTGAAACTCAACAGCAAAATGGCAACAGTCGTAATTTATTCCAATGTATCTATTGATTCTCTCTTCATCGGGAAATCTTTCTTTGAAAAAGTTTAAAAAATGAACAAACTCCTCCGTTGTCTCAATATAACCTAACGGTTCGGGTTCAATGCCTAAATGCAACATTTGCTTCTTTTTACTGGATAACCTATCAATATATTCAACACATTTATAAAGATTCTCCACTGATCTGTATATACGTTCTGCGGTAGGTTCAAATCCTTTAAACGACACCGGCATAGTGCTAACGCTACCCTCACAATCATCTGGAAGAAGTTCCGATAGAATGTCAAAAAGCAGATTGGTATATTCAACCCGTTCCACACTTGACCAATCAGGAAGAAAAACATTTTCCTTTACGCTTTCAGAATGAAACTCGCCATAAGGAAATCCGTTAATAGTAAAAACATAACAGTTATTTGCTTCTAACCACTTTTTAAATTGCGAAAGATTGCCGTTTTCTCTTAACTGACGCGCAGCGGTTGCGCTCAATCTTAATCCAATTCCAAATCGTTTCCCCCCCGATATTTCATCTCTAACGCGCAAGGTAAATTTATTTAAAGCGTCAAATGTCTCTTCCCACGTTTCTGCAGGATGAATATTTGTGGAATAGGCCAGGTGAAAATTGGGATATATTTTCATTTTCAGTTAACTAAATATTCAATTTAAACTTTGGAGATTGTGATAAAAATGTGTATGGATTTTTGAAAATAAGTTTATCAATAGTTTCCTCACTATGCCCTCGCCGCCGCATTTCAAGGGCTGTATATGGAATGGCAAGCGGAACGCTATTGCCCCAATCGCAGGCGCTATCAATCCAGATTTTTTCAATCCCATACACTTCAATAATGTCAATCGCCCGCGCGCTCGTGCACTTTGTTTGTGGATAAAGCGTTAAACCCGCCCAGAACCCGGCGTCCAGAGCAAGTTTAACAGTATGTTCTTCGCAATGGTCTATAATAACCATTTGCGGTTTAATCTTGGTCTGGTTTTTAATTGCATCTATGGTCAGACGCGTCCCTTTTAATTTATCTTCAAGATGCGGTGTGTGAACAAGTACAAGCGTCTGGTATTTAGCAGCCAGTTCAAGATGCATCTCAAGCACTTTTAACTCGTTTTTTGTATTGCGATTCAATCCGATTTCACCTATTCCAAGCGCATTAGGACGTTCTAAAAATTCCGGTATCAGCGAAACAACATCCGCGGCAAGTTTTATATCTTCGGCTTCTTTTGGATTTATGCAAAGCCAGCAATAATGGGCAATGCCATATTTTGCCGCGCGCGCAGGTTCAAATGTTGTAATCTGATGAAAATAATCTCTGAAACCATCTGCCGAACATCTATCAAATCCAGCCCAGAACGCCGGTTCGCTGATAGCCACGCATCCTGATGCAGCCATTTTTAGATAATCATCGGTCACCCTGCTAACCATATGGGCGTGCGGTTCTATATATTTCATAATTCCTCCTGTTTATTAAAATTTGTTATTTATTCTGAAAACGCGCTGGATTATAGGCTCCTGAGGCAGATTTTGAATCAGAACGTTCTATCGGCTCGCTTGTTGGGTCGCTAAACAACTCAAGCAACCTTTTTGCCCGTTCAGGTTTATCTTTTGCCAATTCCTCCAACGCCTTGTTAAAAGCGGCAATTCTATAATCCCCTTCCCCGTTAGCTCTGTCAACTCTGTCAAGAAACGCCGCAATTTCAATCAATTGATGACGCGCGCTTAAAAAATATAAATCCAGAATCTCTTTCTTATTCATATAAAACAAATTTAATCGCTGAATTGAGTTTTAACAATTAAAACTCTTTTTATTCCGTTAATTTTGACACTCAAAGAATATTGAAATATCAGAAGATATGAAGTTAAATAAAATCTATGGAAATTGCTAAGGACGCTAAAATCTACATTGCAGGAAACACTGGTCTTGTTGGCTCTGCATTAACAAGAGAACTCAAACGGCAGGGTTATATTAATATCATCGGCAAAACCCGCAGTGAATTAGACCTGCTGGATAGTAAAGCGGTTAACGATTTTTTTGAAAAGGAGCGACCCGAATATGTCTTTTTAGCCGCGGCAAAGGTTGGGGGTATTCTTGCAAACAGCAGGTTTCCAGTGGACTTTCTTCAGGACAATCTAAAAATTGAACTCAACATTATTGAAGCCGCTCACCGCCATAATGTAAGAAAACTATTGTTTCTTGGCAGTTCGTGCATATATCCAAAGTACGCCCCACAACCAATGAAAGAAGAATATCTGTTAACCGGCTCATTGGAACCAACAAACGAATGGTACTCAATAGCAAAAATCGCTGGAATTAAACTCTGTCAGGCATACCGCAGGCAGTTTGGCTGTAACTTTATAAGCGTAATGCCAACCAATCTCTACGGACCGAACGATAACTATCATCCACTGGATTCCCACGTCTTGCCAGCAATGATAAGACGTTTTCACGAAGCTAAAGAGTCCGGGGCAAATTTTGTTACCTGCTGGGGAACCGGCACGCCGCGTAGAGAATTTCTATATGTTGACGATTTAGCAAACGCCTGCGTATTTCTGATGAATAATTACAACGATGAACAGATTATAAATATCGGATGTGGATACGATATAACAATTAAAGAATTAAGCGAACTTGTTGCTGAAATTGTCGGATTCACAGGAGAAATTAAATGGGACACTTCAAAACCAGATGGAACACCGAGAAAACTTCTTGATTGCACACGACTCTTTTCAATGGGGTGGCGACCCAAATATGATTTGAAAACAGGCATTCGGCTTGCGTATGAAGATTTTTTACAAAAATTCAAATCCGGCGGATTTGAAACCGGCAGGTTTTAACCATCCACTTATCAGCCAAAATAATTGCTCAATTAAAACATTTTATCTTTTAAATAAACAGAGATGTGATATTTTGGGCTTATGAAGATAACCGACATTTTGCAAGCGGAGCATTCGGTCTTTCATAACCTTTTTGACCACATAGAAAAAGTTGCGCCTAAATTAAAAACAATCGCTGAAGTAAAATCTATGGCGTTGCTAATGAAATCAATGCTCAACGCGCACGGTAAAGTTGAAGACGAACTGGTAAGCCTTCCTCTGGAACATTATCTTGCCCATATCGGACAGTTGGAAAAATTCCATTTTGAACACGAAGAGATTAACCGCAGCCTTGAAAATATCCAGAACTCCCAAAACGTACGCGAAGCCCGCAAACTACTCCTTGAAGCAGTTGTATATTCCCGACAGCACTTTGACAACGAAGAAAGAAACTTTTTCCCGCTGGCTGAAAAGTTTTTAAAACAAACAACCCTTGAAACCCTTGGACAGGCTTATTTAGAGAAACGTAAAGACGTTATAGCAGATTAATATGCGAGGACAATTCCAGTTTGTTTGATTTTAGGAAAAATTAATGTTTAGATCATAAGTCGTTTATCATCAACAATCCATTTTTAACAAGTATCAAAGTCGGGGTAAAAATGAATAGGTTGTTATAACCCGTATATTCCGGAATTATTGTTTCGCAAATTGATTTTTAAAAACAAGAGGGAAATTATTTATTCCCATTCAATTGTTCCCGGCGGTTTGCTGGTGATATCAAATACGCAACGGTTAACACCATGAACTTCGTTGACTATGCGATTGGAGAGTTTTTCAAGCAAATCATACGGGAGTTTTACCCAATCTGCTGTCATTCCATCTTGCGATTCAACAGCCCGTATCGCGATCGTGTAATCGTATGTTCGTTCGTCCCCCATTACGCCTACGCTTCTGACCGGGATTAAAATCGCAAAACTTTGCCAGATTTTATAATACCAGCCGCTCTTTTTCATTTCTTCAACGACTATCCAGTCTGCATTTCTCAATATTTCTAACCGTTCGGGTGTGACTTCCCCGACGATTCTAACCCCGAGCCCGGGACCCGGAAATGGCTGGCGATAGACTATTTCGCGGGGCAATCCGAGTTCAATTCCAAGTTGACGCACCTCGTCTTTAAACAAACATTTAAGCGGCTCAACAAGTTCAAATCTCATTCGTTTTGGAAGCCCGCCAACGTTATGATGACTTTTAATTAGCGCCGCCGGGTTGCCTCCAATGGGAACAGATTCAATTACATCGGGATATAATGTGCCCTGAGCAAGAAATTTTGCCTTGCCAACTTTTTTAGTGGCTGCTTCAAAAACCTCTATAAATGTTTTGCCGATAATTTTTCTTTTTCTTTCCGGGTCTTTAACGCCTTTTAACCTTTTTAAGAATAAATCTGATGCGTCTTCGTAAATTAATTTGATTTTAAAATTTTGTCCAAAAACCTGCTGAACAAGTTCGGCTTCTTTAGCCCGTAACAACCCGTTATTTACAAAGATACAGGTCAATTGGTCTCCTATGGCTTTATGGATTAATGCTGCGGCAACGCTTGAATCAACCCCTCCGCTTAATCCAAGAATAACATTTTCATTTCCAACCTGCTCACGTATTTGTTTTACAGCCTGTTCTATATAGTTGCGCATTGTCCAATTTTTTCCGCACCCGCAAACGATATGGACAAAGTTGGATATAATTTCTTTGCCCCGTGGGGTATGGGCGACTTCGGGATGAAATTGCAGACCGAATATTTTTTTAGCTGGATGTTCAATTGCCGCAAAATCGGAATTCTCAGTTGTTGCAACAACAACGAATTCTGGCGGAATAGCAGTTAATTTATCTCCGTGAGAGTTCCAGACGATTAAATCTTTTGGCAATTCCTTGAACAATGCGCAAGAAGAATCGGCAACTGTAAGTGTGCTTTTGCCATATTCTCTTTTTAATCCTTTCTCAACTTTGCCACCAAGAAAATGGGCGATTAATTGCATTCCATAACAGATTCCAAGTACCGGGATGCCCAGACTGAATATATTTCTGTCCGGCAACGGCGCATTTTTATCGTAAACACTCGCAGGTCCGCCGCTAAGGATGATGCCTTTTGGAGATAATTCAGCAATTTTTTCGGCTGGCGTGTCGTATTTAATAATTGTTGAAAATACGCTGCATTCCCGGACACGACGCGCGATTACCTGGGTGTATTGGGAACCGAAATCAAGAATAACAATGGTTTCCTGCATAGTATATTAAGTCAAAAATTATTTTTCAGGAACGAGTTTGACCTCGCCGGTTTTGCCGTCATACTCAATTTTCATACCCGTCGGCGGTTTGGGCAATGATGGAAGATAATGTTCGCTGACAAGTTCATTCAGGTCTTTCGGAAAACGTCCCTCCCCCGCCTCAAATTCTTGGATTGCCCGTTTCAAAGAAACGAGGTCAAGGGTTTTATCTGAATATTTTTTTGCTTTTGCAACTGCGCCCATATAATCAACCGGCGCGGTTATAGGATTGCCAACCTGATTTGTCTGGTCTGGTTTTGATTCGCCAGACTTTTTGCTGCATCCGCAAACAAGCAAAACTATCATTAAAAATCCAATTAATAAAGTTTTCATAAACAATAGATTTAATTTTATCTATGCTTATAAATTACAACAAGCATTTAAAATTTTGAAGGGCGAATGAGGAAAATAAAATTGATTCTTAATTATTAAGTTTTAAACTCTTGTTAAAGCCTATGAATAGAAATATCAGCAGAAGACGTTTCTTATTAACTTCAGCATCGTCTGTAGCAGCGCTGGCTGCGTTATCTCCCCGTTCGTGGTCGCAGGTTCAGGGGGCGAATAGCGATGTTAGAATTGCGGTGATTGGACTTCACGGACGCGGTGGTTCGCATATAAGCGAATTTAAAAAAATCAAGGGCGTTCGCATAGTTGCATTATGCGATGTTGACCTGAATGTTCTTGAAGGCAGGGCAAAGAATATGCCCGGAGTAAAGAAATATCAGGATTTCAGAAAACTGCTTGAAGACAAAGAGGTTGATGCGGTTTCAATAGCGACCACAAACCATTCCCACTCATTGATAACTGTTTATGCCTGTCAGGCGGGCAAAGATGTTTATGTGGAGAAGCCGTGCAGTCATAATATTTTTGAAGGACGCAAATGTGTTGAAGCAGCAAGAAAATACAACCGGATCGTCCAGCACGGAACTCAAAAGCGAGGCAGCGCAAGTTTTGCAAGGCTTGCAGAAATTGCAAAGAGCGGCAAATACGGAAAATTACTTGTATCAAAAGGATATTGTTGCAAGCCGAGATGGAGCATTGGTTTTAAACCGGTAAAAGACCCTCCACCTAATCTTGATTTTGATATATGGCTCGGTCCTGCGCCCAAACAGCCATATCACGAAAATCTTGTCCATTACAACTGGCATTGGTTCTGGGATTTCGGCAACGGCGACATAGGAAATCAGGGAGTTCATGAAATGGATGTGGCGCGCTGGGTGCTCGGTGTTACTCTGCCAAAGAGTGTGGTCAGTCTTGGCGGCCGTTATGTAAACGAGCCGGACTTCAAAGACCAAGGACAAACCCCAAATCAAATGGTAGCGGTTTACGATTTTGGCGGACCGCTGATCCTCTTTGAGGTTCGCGGGCTCGTTGGAAAAAATGAAAAATGGCAGCCAAAAGTAACAAATGAATTCTATTTTGAGCAGGGGGTAATAAAAGATAATAAATTTTATCCTAAAGGCTCTGACCAAGGCGAACCACTGCCAAAAGTGGATGCTGTTGTAAATGAAGGCGGCGTATTCAGCAATTTCATTGATTGCGTTCGTTCAAGGAAACGGGAAAACTTAAACGCTGAGATTTTAGAAGGTCATCTCTCCAGCGCCCTCTGTCATCTTGGCAATATTTCATATAGACTGGCTAAAGAGAAACCTTTTGAAAAACCTGCGGATTTTAGCGACAATGAAATAGTTGGCGAAAGCATAATGACCGTGCTTGAAAACACCAAAGCCATCGGAGTTGACCCGCAAAAAGCAACATTATGGGTTGGACCAAAACTTTTCTTTGACCCGCAGAAAGAAAAATTTATCAACAACCCTGCGGCTGATAAATTGTTAACGCGCGATTATCGCCCTCCATTTATAGTGCCAGAGAAAGTTTGATCATATACTCATTTATAACACTCATACGGCTGGCAATATTGCTCGTCATTATGAAAAGGGAATGGCTTTATTTCCACCCTGCAGAAATATAGACTACACAAAGCGCGAACTGCGAAAGAATCATAATTCATTTACTGCCTCCCAAGCGAAACGTTTCAGTTTTAAATGACTTTGTCAGGTCTTAATTAACCTGAAAAACAATTTACCAAAAATTGAAAAATCTATTTTTAAGAAAGGCGCTGCGATAATAATCAGCCGAGTTTTTCTTCTGTTTCTCTTATAACTGCGATGATTTTTTCCGGTGTATTTGCGGCGAGTAAACTTTTTGTGAGGCCGGGTTGACGCAATATTCTGCTGATTCTTGCAAGTATATGAAGGTGTTGAGTAACGTTAGGGGCAACGATAAGGAAGAACAGTTTAACCGGCTCGCCATCAATTGAACCATAAGGTATGCCCTCTTTATGTTTTCCAAAAACGATGACTGGATTTTCAACCAATCCTACTATGGCATTTCTCGCGTGGGGCAGCGCTACGCCATCGCCAATACCGGTGCTATGCAAACTCTCGCGTTCAAGTATTGCGCGGAACAGCGTCTCCTGACTTTCTGGCCGGTTCTTCAACACGGGTATCTTGTTAACAAGCGCCCGCAGCACTTCATCGCGATCAGTCTGGTTTAGATTAAGTTCTATCGCTTCCGGCGATAGTAAATCGCTTATCATCAGTTTTTGATTCTGTTCCATAATTATAATTAATTCTCTTACAATTTTATAGAGTTAGTTTGCATTAAAATTAAAAAATGGCAAAGCAATTTGTTGCAATTTCCCGTCGGATGTGCAAAAATCTAAATCAAGTGGGCGCTTGGCGCAGTGGCTAGCGCGTCTCGTTTACACCGAGTAGGTCGCAGGTTCGAGTCCTGCAGCGCCCACCATTGAATAACTTTCTCTGTATAACCCGTCAAATCACTTGATAAATTAATTTAAAATCATTAGTCCGATATTTTATGCGCAATAGTCGGGTAAAAAAGCATTGCGGCAATTCTGGATTTACTTTGATAGAGTTGCTTGTTGTAATTGCCATAATAGCGATACTGGCGAGTATGTTGCTTCCTGCGCTTGCGCGGGCTAAGGAATTAGCGCTTCGTTCTAAATGCATGAATAATCTGCGTCAACTCGGCACAGCGTTAAAAATGTATGTTGATGAGAATGATTATAAATTCCCACCTAATCGGATGACAAATCGCTGGTCTAATTTGATGTACGGTTATTATCAGGATTTAAGGTTAATCGTCTGCCCATCCGACGGCGAGGGCCCGAAAACCGCCACACCCGCAGAGGCATACAATCTTAAACCGGATTATTCACCGAGAAGTTATGTTATGAATGGATGGGATGATTATTATCTTGATTTGGGAGCGCAAATTCCAAAAGAGGTTACTATTCCAGAGTCGGCAGTCCGTTATCCATCGGATACTATTGCAATGGGAGAAAAATTGACCGAAGAAACCGATTTTTACGTGGATATGGTTAGTCTTGATGATTTTGGAATAATTGAACAAAAACGGCATAAAACCGGTTCAAATTATCTTTTCATTGATGGGAGTGCAAGGGCTCTTAGATTTGGAAAAAGTCTGGCGCCGATAAATCTCTGGGCAATTTCAGACTCTTATAGAAAAGTTCCGGTTGTATTGCAGTAAGTTTCAAAAAATAAAATAAAACGATCTCCTGAATGAACCTTAATGTCAAACTGGAGACCGTTTTTTGATCAGTAAATTATTACTGAGGTGATTAGAAGCGATTCCAACCGCCGCTTCTGCGTCCACCGCCACGATTTCTATCGTGATTTGGACGTTCTTCGCGAGGACGGGCTAAGTTAACCGTCAATTGGCGCTCGTGGAGAGTTGCTCCATTTAATCCTTCAATAGCCTTTTGGGCTTCTTCAGGCGTGCTCATTGTTACGAAAGCGAAACCGCGCGAACGTCCGCTTGCTCTGTCTACCATCAGGTTTGTTTCTGTGACCGTGCCGTATGCTGAGAATGCATCCTGGAGGTCATTTTCCGTAGTTTTGTAGGCTAAGTTACCTACAAATAGTTTAGTACTCATTATTTTTATTACCGTTATTCCTTATGAACAAATTAACCGAGACTGTTCCCGACCATCGGGTTTCGGACTGCCTTAACTGAAAGTTTCCTGCTGGCTGTCCACCATGCCCTCGGCATTAAGTCCATCAAGGAACAGCCTTAATCTCAATCATCTTGTTCGAAATTGCAAGAATTATTTTAAATTATTTTTAACGCGCTTTTTTTACCCGCTAACCACCAAACATCATTATTTAATTTTTCTGCGGAATTACACGGCGGTATTCATCCTTAAACAAGCCAATCTGCTCAAATGGTATTGGTTTAAAGTTTGGCAATTCTTTGTATAGACGCGCCTCTTTATTTAGCGAAAAATCGCCGTTCTTTATATCTTTGAATCCAATATCAACAGGGTTATCAGCCGCGCCGATTAAATTGCGAAAACCTTTAATCTCTTTTGAAATCGCAATTTTGCTGTTTCCTGTTGAGTTTATGACGAGGTTATCCGCGATTTCTAGCCTATCAAGTATCTTTCTTGTGTTAGTGTCAAAGTCGTAAATCTGTTTCTGGCAGTCAAAAAACAAATTGTTTTTCAAAACATTTCCCAGTGGCCATTGCGGGTCTTCTTGCATAATTCGCGCCAATTTAGGATATTTTACGCTCCACGGCGGCTGGGTGTAATTGAGCCGCTGCGCTTTTGCTTCAAGATGCCAGCTCGGGTCGGCTGGATTATTCCATTGTTTCCAGGTTGTTCCACGCGAATCAATGTGGATTCCAATCGGACATTCAACCACGACATTGTTCACCACAATATTGTCCCGCCCTCCTCCAATCATAATTGCGCGTCCAGCCCGATAAAAAATGTTTCCATCAAGAGTGTCGCCGCAATCGCAATCATCAAGGTAAACGCCCATAGTATTGACGTGCGCGGTATCTCCCTCGCCGAGATGATGAATAAAGTTGTGTCTTAACACATTCCCCTGACTTGTCCAATCGCGCCCGGTATAAAATGCGCCGGCATCTCCGGTCTCAAGCACAACGCGGTAAACCTCGTTCTTTTCAAATAGATGTTCGTTTCCACCATAAAGCACCGCATTATGCGGGGCATCGTGAATCCTGTTATTCTTTACAATCTGTCCACAGCCGTTTACACCGACGCCGGCAGCGTAAGTTCTTTGAAATCTTCCATAGTGATGAATATGATTATTTTCAGCGATGTTATTTGCCGCAACAAGCATCTTTCTGTCGCCTCCGTTTAAAGAGATTCCACCTTTGCCAAGGTTATACAGATCGCAAGAGCGGATTGTGTTTTCGCTGCCGTTCACATTTATGCCAGAGCCTGCAAGATTGGCAATTTTGCACCCTGCTATTTCTATCCCCTTTGTGTTATCAAGAACAAGCCCATCGCCGTGACTGTATTCAAAGGTTAACCCGATAAATCTAACATATTGCGCGCCATTTGCTCTTATAATTGGTTGTGTTAATGTTGCAAGGACTATCAATGATTTGTTGTTAAAATCTGCGGGTGGATATAAGTATAATAATTTCTTTTGTCTATCAAGATACCATTCACCCGGCGAATCAATTTCATCAAATAGATTCATTGCAAAAAACCTCCGTTTGCTCATACCCCAGGTACCGGCGGCAACTCCATACATATGTGGTTCTGCGAGCGTAACGACTTTTTTTTCTTTATCGTAAGATGCTACCTTAATAACTTCTTCAAACCAGTCGTGCGTCCAATATCCTAATAGCCATACTCCCTCGTTGATAGTCCACCGTGCCGGTCTCGGGTCTTCAAAAACAAATGAGCCGGGGTGAAGTTTCTGCAACTCCGGATTTTGCGAATCCGTTTTTGGTAATCCGGTGTCCACAGCCTTAGAAAACATAGTCCAGCCACCGTTTTGAGTTTCATTTGGATATCTGGCGAGCGTCATTGGCGCTCCATTGATGTAAAGCCAGGGGGCAACCGGCGCCCCTCTGAATCTATTTTTAAAAGGCTCAAATGAAATGCCGTATTTAGCAAGGTCGCAAATCAAAACTTTTCCGCGAGCCTCTGGAACAAGACGGTCTAACATCGCTTTATCGGTAAGCGGATGAAATTCGCCGGCGGCAATTGTTATTCCACCATAAATATTCACACTATCTGGCTTTACACTTCTATAGACTATCGGGGAACCTTTTTTACCGCTGTCTTCAGCAGTTAATTCAAATGTCTTCGTCCGTTTATATGCGCCAGGCAAAAGATAAACTGTAATTGAATCCGCATCTTTTATCTTGCCGCTTTTGCGGGCTGACCGTACAAAGTCTCGCGCCTGTTCTAATTCTTTAAATGGTTTTGATTTGCTACCGTCACCATCTGGCGACGCATCTGCTGAAACATAAACCGCAATTTCATCCCCATTAACTCCTAAAACCATCCCAACGCATAACAGGAATGCGCATATTGCTGCTAATTTCATATAAGCACCTGTATTGTTAAATGTTTTTAATTAGACGCGTTATAGGGTTAAAAAACTAATTTTATTAGGTCTTTAAAATAGCGTTGCGGCAAGCATCATAAAATGCGTCTATGTTTTCTATATTTGTCCCTGCCGGTATATCGCACCCGGACGAAATCACAAAATTTTTATATCCAGCGGTTTTTTCCAGCAATTCTGCTGTTTTTTCAAAGGTCTCCTCTGGTTTTGCCCTTAAAAATATGCTTGTCGGATCAAGATTCCCAAATACCACTCTGTCAGATGCGGTCTTTGCGGCTTCGACAATATTCATTGGCGAGCCGAAGTGAAGTCCATTTGTTTGAGCTGAAATTATTGAATTTAAATGCTGAAGTTTTGCGGCGCAATTATGAAGAACGATTTCAAAAGAATCATCTTGATGCGCGCTGACGATTTGTCTGATATAATTTGACGAGAACTCCTCAACAGCAGGCGGAGAAAGCAACCCTGCGGCAGGTTCAGCTATGAGTAAACCGTCAGCGCCTTCTTTTTTAAATGCCTCTGCATACCGGGATAAAAACATTGAACACTTTTCAAGCAGTTTATGAACAGACCCCGGATCGGTGATTGTCATACACAATATTTCGTTCATACCAATCAATCTGCCAGCAAGCGAAAACGGACCAATCATTACGGAAAATACCAAAGGCTTAAATTCAATAGATTTCAAAAGTTTAGTGGTTTTTAAATAAACAGAGGTCCTTTTTTCGCCCGGCTCTGGAATACGCAACGAGTTTATATCCGATTCAGAATTAATTGCTGGCGCGCTTATCGTTGGGATTTCGTTTTCTGCAAAATGCGTGGAGCATCCAAACGCCTCTGCTTCAACGCTCAAATCCATAGCGGTGATTACAATGGGCGTTTTATATCTCATACAAAGGGCTTTTGAAGCGGCAAATTGCGCCTCTGCGTTAGTTACAATGTCCATCACCGTACACCCTACAATCTGCGCCCCTGGAAATAATGCAAGCGGAAATCCCGCTCTGTTCCCCACGCTATTTATCACTTTAAGCAATATATTCATTATTCTAAATGATCGGAATTTGAGAATTAGAATAATAAATCTATAATTTTATTAAAAGAATATTTTACCTCTTATTCAAACAGTGCTACAAACCCGCCGTGTGACAACAAGGTTATATTCAACGGTTTATTAGAGACGTCCTGAATTTTTTCAGAGAGAAATCCAGTTCCCTGATTGTTATCCTGAATCAATTGACACTTAAAACTTTTACTGCCTGATAAAAACTTTAAATCCAGTGTTTTTTCCATCCGCTCTGCTTTTCCATTTATTCCGGCAACGAACCACCTGTTGCCGCTTTTTCTCGCTATGATTACGTATTTTCCTGGATATCCATCAACATACTTTGTGTCATCCCATGCGGCAGGGACGATTTTTAGAAACTCCTTAACCGGTTTTGGCAGGTTGATATACGCCTCAGGTTTATCCGCAAAATGGATGAGTCCTGATTCAAAAAGTACCGATAGGGCAAGTTCGTGACAGTATGTGGTTTTGCGATGGTATTTCTGGATTGAAAAACCGACTGGCGTGTAATCCATAGGTCCGACGACATTTCTTGTAAATGGAGTGATTGCGTTTTGAATGGGGGCAAGGTCAGGAAACTTTTCATCAAACATATAGCATTCCTCCCCTTTAACCGCTTCCATAGAAAGCAGGTGCGGATATATACGGCTCCAACCGCGAGGCAATGTGCAGCCGTGGAAATTCACCATTATTTTGTGATCTGCGGCGTCTTTGAGAATATCGTGGTAAAGTGCGATTACATTCTGTTTATCGCTCTGAAAGAAATCCACTTTCACGCCTTTGACTCCCCATTTTTGCAATAGGTCAAATTCAAACCGCCTGATGTTCGGATAAGTTAGACAATCGCGCGGTTTTTCTGTAACGAGATTGTGAGGACCGCCGCTATTATACCAGAGCCAGACGCCGACCCCCTTTTTCTTTGCATATCGCAAGACGTCGCGGATGCTTCCGTTGTCCATAATAGTCCAGTTTGCATCCACGAGGATGTATTCCCATCCCATCTCTGCCGCAAAATCAATGAACTTCATCTGCTTTTTAGCGTCCTGCGGACTCATTGGGTCCGACCACCAGCTCCACGCTACTCTGCCAGGTTTGATCCAGTCTGTGGACTTTAGTTTTGATGTGGGATTTAGGTCTTCAACAAGCGTTGATTCTACAATGGGGGCAAGACCTTCGCCAACAATCACAACACGCCACGGCATTGTCCATGGCAAGGTTGAAACCGGATGAATATCGCCAGTTTCATTTCCTTCAGCAGGTTCGGGGAGACGGATGTAAAACACGCCGTTAGTCGCAGAGTTAGATAATCTACTACCACAGAAATCTGGCATAACAGCCGCTTCGGTAATCAGTCCCCAGAATGATCCATTAACGTTGAATAAAACCGGGAAAGCCCATCCATTGCCGGTTGGAGAAACCGCGCTGGTTGAAACGCCGTTTTCGTAATAGGTTTCATAAGCCGGGCTATACATTGTAACTTTATCATTCGGGTGCATCCACAAGCGGGCGGTTTGCGGAATCGCAAAACCGGTTAATTCATAATCAAGTCTATGCGGTTTTTGGTCAGAATTCGGGATTGTGTATCTGAAGGCTACACCGTCGTTAAAAACGCGCGCTGTAAGGTCAATTCGATTCTGATTAGAATTTTTGAATGAAATTGTTATTTCTCTCCATTGAACTTTTCTAAATTTTTTCTTGCCGCGCGGAAGTTCATAACTATCTTCAAAAACCTTTTGTTCTGTGGCAGAGACGAAAGTTAATGATTTAATAAATTCTCGGTCGTCAAGTTTGACGCCAAGGGGAGAGTCGTTGAGGATTTTATTCCAGGAACTGCCGGAAAGAATTTCAATATAATAAGAGAGAGTGCCTAATTCAGGTTTTTCGTCGTATTTTATGACAGCGCGTATTTTTTCATCTGGAGAAAGTATTGTCCAGTTTTGCCCGTTAACGGAGATCGCGAAAATTAGCCCGGATAAGAGAGATATTATTCTAAAGTTTGCATTCATAGATAAGATTTAAAGATCAGCGTGAATATTAAGGCAATATTATAATATATTTTGATAAATTTTATTTTATCCCAGAACATAATTTTTCTTATTTTGCCCACGGTTTCGGATAAAAATGAAAATAATTGTTTATCTTTTTGTTGCGCAAATTACAATATCGCTATAAGCGAATATTTTTGATTAATATGAAAAGAGAAAATTATTTTTCCCTGTTTAAGGTTGGGTTGATCGTTTTTGCCGCGATTTTTATCTCAGTCGCCGCCTCTTATTCAATCTCCGATTCTAATAATGTCAAAAAACTGTTTTCAAATCCCCCGAGGGAATTTTCAAACGCGCCTCTATGGGTCTGGAATGATATGCTGAGCGAAGAACAGGTAAAAAGCACAATGAAAGACCTCGCCTTACAAGGCGTAAAGCAAGTTTTTGTGCATCCACGTCCTGGACTTATGACTCCATATCTTTCAGATGATTGGTTCAAACTCTGGAAAACAGCGTTAAAACAAGCCGAACAACTTGATATGAACGTCTGGATTTATGATGAAAATTCTTATCCTTCCGGTTTTGCTGGCGGGTGGGTGCCTGAACTTATGCCTGAGTCTCGCGGAAAAGGTTTGATATTCAAAGAATCTTCATCACCACCGGGTTGGAACACAAACGTTCTCGCTATCTACAAGATTGAATCGGACGGGTTTAAAAATGTTACTGCAGATATTCTGCGCGGAACAACTCTGCCTCAAGGGAAATATTTGACAGCAATGAAACAATGGGCTGTTAATTCTCCCTGGCACGGTAACCGGTTTTATGTGGATTTAATGTATCCGGGCGTCACTGAGAAATTTCTTGATATTACGCATAACGCATATAAACGAGAATTTGGTTATCAATTTGGAAAACGGATACCCGGTTCTTTTACAGATGAACCCGAATTACGCCCTGCTGGAGGATTGCCCTGGACAGATGATATCAATCAGCAATTCTATAAACGTTGGGGATATAGTTTAATAGATAACCTCCCTTCATTGACTAAAGAAATCGGCGACTGGCAACGCGTAAGACACAATTATTATTCAACCTTGCTTGATCTTTTTATTGAAAGATGGGCTAAACCCTATTTTGAGTATTGCAGCAAAAACAACCTTGAATTTACCGGTCATTACTGGGAACACGAATGGCCAAATTGCGGCGCTGTTCCAGATAATATGGCAATGGCAGCGTGGCAGCACAGACCGGGCATTGACATCCTGATGAATCAGTATTCAGAGAACACTCACGCGCAGTTTGGAAATATACGTTCCTGTCGCGAGATTTCCAGCATCGCAAATCAACTCGGACGCTCCAGAACTCTTGTAGAACTATACGGCGCCGGCGGATGGGATTTGCGATTTGAAGATATGAAAAGAATCGGCGACTGGTTGCAGGTTCACGGCGTTAACACACTTGATGAACACCTCTCATACATCTCAATCCGCGGCGCTCGCAAAAGAGACCATCCACAGTCATTCTCCTATCATGAACCCTGGTGGAATGCCTATCACATAATCGCAAATTATTTCCACAGGCTAACAGCCGCTTTAACACAGGGCGAACAGATAAATAATGTTTTAATAATTGAGCCAACAACAACAGCCTGGATGTATCAGGCAAAAGGCAAAGAGTTAAATGAAATCGGCAATTCATTTTTCAACTTCTTAATGTCGCTTGAAGCGGCTCAAATTGAATACGACCTTGGGTGCGAAAATGTAATCAAAGACCACGCTCAAGTGGTTGATAAGTATTTCAAAATCGGCAATCGCCTTTATCAGACTGTCGTTATCCCACCGATAAAATCTGAAAACTCAAAAAGCAGTTCTGACATAGAATTTAACCTTAATAAAAAAACCGTTGAACTGCTGGAAAAATTCGTATCTTACGGAGGAAATTTAATAAGTTGCAATGTTGAATTAAACAGGATTGATGGAAATAAAATCCAGAACCCCGATACATTGCTAATTAATAAAGCGTCAACAAAATTGTCGTTCGGTGAATTAACGAAATCTCTAAAACAACAACAGGATAATTCAGGATTCCAGATATTTCGCGAAGAAAATGATAAGGGAATTCTGTTTCACCATCGGAGAAAACTCGCTGATGGGGAATTGCTCTTTTTAGTTAACACAAGTTTAGATTTTTTATCAAAAGGCATTGTTAGGTCGCGAGCAAAAGGTGTAGAAGAATTAAATCCGCACAATGGCAATGCCCTACCCTACTCATACCGAAAAGAATCAGACGGCATAAGTCTGTCTTATGATATTCCGCCAGCAGGCAGTCTCCTTCTGCTTTTATCAAATAATGAAACCCCGAAACTCAAACCTGCAGAATCAATTGACAATATCTATCCTACAGGCGATGTCTCAATTAAAAGGATACAGCCAAACGTTTTAACTCTTGACTATGTAAACTATATAACTGCAGGCGGAGAAACCCGCAGCAATATATACTTTTACAAAGCCAACCAGTTCGCCTTTGCAAAAAACGGTATGGCAAGAAATCCATGGGATAGCGCTGTCCAGTTTAAGGATGAACTAATAAAATATATATTTCCAGAAAACAGCGGATTTGAGGTTGCTTATAAATTTATAATTGATGGACCGGTTCCACCTGATCTTTCAGTTGTGATAGAAAAACCAGAGATTTATAAAAATATCTACTGCAATAATTCTCTAATCTCAATAAAGACGAAAGAATGGTGGCTTGACAGGGCGTTCAAAAAAGCAAACATCGCACGCTTTGCTAAAAGCGGCGACAACATAATCAAACTCGTCGCCTCTCCTATGACAATTTACAATGAAATTGAGCCAATCTATATTTTGGGAAGTTTCTCCTTAAAACCTGCAAGTAGCGGATTCATAATTGCCGAAGATTCGCCAATTGTCTTGCAAAAAAGCAATCAAAACGGGAAACATTCAAATAACCCTGATGGGGCAATGTGGTTAACAGCCGGTGTTGGATTTTCTGATAATCAGAATGATAGAACTCCGTTTATTATTTTTGACCTTGGTTGCATTGCCGATCTATCCGCCGCAATGGTCTGGAATTATAATGAAAACAATGTTAAAGACCTGACCGCACGCGGCGTTAAGAGACTGCGAATTTACGCCGGTAACCTAATCAAGGGCGGTTTGGAATACGACCTTGGCGAGTTTACGTTAAGAAAAGCAAGTGGAGACCAAGAACCACCGCAATCTTTAAAATTGAACTGCAGCGGCGTAAGATATGTAAAATTTGTTATACTGGAAAATTACAACGGTGTAATTTATCCTTGCGAAGATAACCCGCCGGATAATGGACTTGTAGGTTTAGCAGAAGTCAAGTTTCTCTCAAAAGAATTAAGCGAAATCAAAGGTGTTAAAATATATAATTTCTCTTCACAATTATCGTCCCATCAGCGATTGGTTAAACACGTCATAGACAACAGCGGGCTTGACACGGTAACAAAAGGCTGGAATAGTCAGGGACATCCATTTTACTCAGCAGGATTTTCATACGCTCAAAAATTTATTGTTGATAAACCACAGTGTCAGTTCAAAGTCTGTCTCAATAGTTGGTATGGCAGCGTGGCTCAAGTGATTGTAAATAAAAAAATCGCCGGTTACATCGGTTTTGCTCCTTGGGAATGCGATGTCACGCCATTTATTAAATACGGCGAAAACCTCGTTGAAGTCGTAGTTATTGGAACATTAAAAAACACACTCGGACCTCATCACGGAAATCCTCCGCCCGGCAGCGCCTGGCCCGCAATGTTTCAACAAGGTCCTGACCCCGGTCCGCCGCCGGGAACGAATTATTCAACAATAGCCTATGGATTGTTTGAACCTTTTACATTAAAACAAATAAAAAGGTAATGCTGTTCGTCAATTAATTTAATAATATGCAAAACATATTGCACATTGTTTTGATCGGGACATTATTAACTTGGATTCAACAAATCGCAATGGCATCGGAGCAGCGAGAAATCCCTCCTGCTTTTGGAAAATATATTAACCTGTCAGAAAAAGATTTTTCTAAATCTCGATCTTTCACATCAAAAGATAAAATCGTCGGGACATATTATTTTTACTGGTACAACGTTTATACAAAAGAACATATTCTTAACGGAGACGGCAGCGACGCATTAACAGACCATCCAGCGGATATGACCGATTTTTCCTATACATCGGTTCGCTGGCACAAAAAAGAGTTAACCGATATGATTGATGCCGGTATTGATGTTGTTTTGCCAGTTTTCTGGGGAGCGCCATCTGAACAAGGGGAAAAAGCTCATCTGCATTGGAGTTATGCTGGCATTCAACCACTTGTTCAGGCGCGTGAAGAGTTGTTAAAACAGGGGAAAAAACCGCCTAAAATAGGTCTTTTTTACGACACAAGCACACTGCAATATAATAGCTGGCAAGTCCACGTTGATCTGACAACCGATTTTGGACGCCGATGGTTTTATGCCACAGTCCGCGACTTTTTTTCAATGATCCCTCCAGAACACTGGGCGATGATTGACAATAAGCCGATTGTCCTCCTTTATTCAGCGGCATTTGCAAAAAATCATGATCAAAGTGTGATAGATTTTACAAAACAGGAGTTCAAAAAAGAATTCGGACGCGAGCCGTGGATCGGAAGGGAAATCTCCTGGCATGTTAAAGCAGACAACACCGTCGCTTGGGGCGGCGCTCTCGGTTTAAAAAACCCGGGTGTCGCATCGCTTGGTCCGGGATATGATCACAGCGCTGTCCCGGGACGCCAACCGCTAATAGTGCAGCGTGAAAATGGAAAATTTTATGAACAGCAATGGCTAAAATTTCTGCGCCGTCCTTCAAATTTTGTTATGGTTGAAACCTGGAATGAATTCCACGAAGGCACCGACGTTTGCGAATCAAAAGAATATGGACGCCAATATATACAGATAACCAAAAAATATGCCGATATGTTCAAAAAAGGCGTCAAACCGACGGCTCCAAAAGGCAAATATACAGGGGCAAATGCGGTTTCAATCTTGCTCGGAGAGACTAATGTCTCGCGCGGCATCGCGCAGATCGATAACGAGGATGGACAAACTGTCCCGATAAAAATCAACGGCAAAACAGCAAGGAGTACAAAGAAAGTCCCCGGATATGGTTCATATATCTATTTTGTCGTTGATGACTCCTTTAAATACGCAGACACAATGGATTTAATTGTTCAAGTTCATTATATTGATGACTCTCAGGGCACCCTCGGACTTGAATACGATGGCAGTGACCAAAACGCGCCCTTTAGCGGCGCCTACACACGCTCGCCAGACAATGTAAAACTGCTCGGCGACAAAAAAGATAAAATGGCAACTTTTTCTATGCCATCAGCAAAACTTTTAAACGGGCAAAACCGCGGAGCTGATTTCCGTCTTGTCATTAATGCGCCCTCTTTTATAGTTGGCGAAGTAACTCTTAAGAAAAGATAACCTATATTTTCAGAGCATTAGATTTTTTTCTAATGATAGCAATTTTCTGTAAATCTGATACGCAATTCTGTTTGTAAATTGAATCATGGAGAAGTTGTAATAAATGTAATGTGGAAGACTCTGCCATTTTTATGCAAAAGAAAGCGCCTATATAAACCCATAGATCTTCTAATTAATATATATCAACTATTAACCAATTTAACAGGTATGCTATGGCAAAAAACACGCAAGCAAGTTTCTAACGAATCTTTAGATATATCCCCATTCCATCGTTCTTTTCCACTGAAGCCCTTATAATAACTTTTTCGTAATCCTTGCTGTTTTCCATATAATCTAAAAAATCCCGCATATCTTTTGCGCTTTGAATTACGTTATCCGCAACAACCAACGCCCCTTTTTTTAATTTTGGACTGATTGCCTGAAAATACTTAAAGTAATCCCTCTTCAACGCGTCAATAAAAACAAAATCAAACTCCCCTTCCAAAGTCGGCAATACTTTTAAAGCGTCGCCTTCAATAACTGTGACAGTCTTTTCAAGTCCTGCTTTTTTAATATTTTCTCTGGCAGTTTTTACCATCTGCGGGTCAATATCAATTGTATATAAATGACCGCCATTCCGTTCAAACCCAACCCCCATATTTATGGCTCCATATCCGGTCGCGGTTCCAACTTCAACGCCGCGTTTTGCTTTTGAGGCTTCAACTAAAATTCTCAACATCATTGCATCGCCCGGAGTTGTATTAAGTCCTATTCGCTTAAAATTCTTGATAAACTCCTCTCGCGCTTCATCGTTGATTGTATTTGAATCTGCGCCAGACCCGTTCCAGCATTGAACCATTAAAACAACGCCGCAAAATATAGAAATTGCTTTTTTCATAGCTTTTAAAAAACAGTACACATTATTTTAAAATTAACAATACTGAATTTTAACACCTTGCTAAATATTTTCCCATTTTAAAAGGACAACTGCGATTTTCGCATTTTATCATCAGACTTGTTTTAAAAAATATTACATACAGAGGTTAAATTTTGACGAATGAAGCTCTCAATTTCAAATCAAGACGGAAATGTTGTATTTATAAGCGATACAATTTTCGGCTAATTTTTCTTATTCACATTACCGCAAATGTTTGTAAATTGAGTTGCAACGCAAGTAAAAACAACTTTTACAATTCTTAAAAATCGCTCCTAACGGCAAGATGATGGCAAAATTATGTTTAAGGAAAATTATTGCTAACTAAACGATAAAATTATTTTCCAATAAAAATAACGTTTGTTAGCGCAATTACCTCCTTTTAACAATATTCATCACGACAACTTCACCGGGAAGTAATTGCATGTTATCTGGCAATGTAACTAGAAACGGTAATCCGTATTCTGTGATATTCTGTCCATCTGGACCACGTCCGATAACAACGCTGCCGGTTATATATGGAAGCAATGAAGCGCTAATTGGTTCTAATTGGGCGCCGACATCAATTACTGTGCCGTAACCAACGGTTCTATCATGAGTTCGAGACCTTATTTCGACAGAATCGCCAATCGCAGGTTTAATATTTAAAGGCTGACGGACAAAAGCGATTATTCTTGTTGCGTTAGTTGCGCTGATAGTAATTATCGGACTTCCAGCAGGTACCTTTTCGCCAACTCTGTGAAAAATGGCGCTCACAAAACCGTCCATCGGGGCCTTCAAAACCACAGGTTTCTGCAAAGCCTCTATCTCCATCTGTTTTGCTGTAATACCATCAGAAATGACTTTGTTTATTGACTTCTCCATTTCATCAGAGGTCAACAAAGGTTTTAATCTTTCAACGGTCTGTTCAAGGTCAGTAACAACTTTTTCCAATTCGGTTACTTTTGCCTGATACATATCGCGCTGACTGCGCCAGTAATTGACCTGATATTCTGTATCACTGCCCTCTTTGAAAAGTTTGTAAGTTCTATCATATTCCGATTTTGCATAATCAAGGTTAACCCGTTCGTTTGCTAACTCTACTTTTGTTAAAAGCAGTTCAATCCGGTATTGTTCATAAGCGTTATTATTGCGTCTCTGGTCTATGATTGTCCTTGTGCGAAGGGTTTCAAGGTCTGCGGCAATCGCCGCAAGCGAAGCCTTTGTTGCTTCAGAATCATAAGCAACGATTGTGCATATTGGCTGTCCTTTTTGAATGCGCTGGAGCAAGTCAACATTAAAATCCGCAATGGTTCCGTCAATAGTGGTTGTAACATTCGCCCGCGTCATCTCAACTTCGCCAATAATATTTGCGGGGGCGATATGTTGCCTCCATAGAATCACTGCTGCATACAAGGCTAATAAAAACACAATTACCGGAAGGATGTGTTGTCGGAAGAAGTCCCAGTAATGTGTTGGTGGACTTGGAATTTTCGGTAACTTTTTCATTTGGTGAATCTCCTGCTAAATTTCCGATTCGTCTTCAGCCTTCATTGTTGTTACTCTTGAAACTCCTTCAAGCGCCCTGAGTTCGCTGAGTAAATCTTCAAGACGCGCCGGGTTTCTTAATAAAAGTCGGTAAGAGAGGTCTGCCCCTTCATAACCTTCGCTTGCGCGCTGGCTTGCAAGGTGAGCCCTCCAGCTATGGCGCTCAAGCAACGCAATCAAGTCTGGCAAATCCCGCAACGGGCGACTCCAGTGAAGGTTTAATATCAAATCGTAGCGATGCCGCGTTCCAAATGAAGTTATCCATAGATAAAGCAACACAACCGCGATTGAGAAAAGGCCAACAATTGCAATTGGAAATCTCTGGGTTCCGGTTGCCATTCCGAGCACAAGGCTGCAAAGAATGAATGAGGTATCCAACGTGTCGCGCAAAATGTTCCTGAACCTCACGATTGCAAACACCGCCATCATACCGAAGGCGGTAACCAGATTATACTGGAGAACGTTCATCACAAGCGTCGTTATCACTGGCAACAATACCAGCGAATTAACGAACGACCTTGAATAGGAAAGTCCTGAATGCGTAAGCATATACACCCACGCAATCAGTTTTCCACCAAGAAAAGCAATGATTATTGACAACAGCAACACATAAGGGTCTATTGGCTGTTGCGCAAAATCACCTCTAAGCAACCAGTCTGTCATTTTTCAAACTCTCTCTTATTATTTTCGTTTAAACTAACCAAAATAGTTTCAAGTCTATTTTTTCTTATTAACACTTTTGGATTCACTTTTTCAACATCTTTTTTATACTCGGGAGAGAATAGACTCTCGCCTCCCGTCAAAATACCATCTACATATTTTGAAGCTGCCGATTGTGTCAATCCAAAAGTGTGAACAAGTTCTTTAAACCATTCTGGAAATCTGCCTGTGAACTTAAGTTCAAGCACAACGTGATTCCCAAAAGGATAGATCGGCTTTTTAACCTCCGGATCAAGCGTTGCTTCTCGTTCTGGCTCGCAACGCACTTCACGGTCAAGCGTAACTCTGACGTCTGCCGTTCCGGGACTCAGCCACGCCTCTCTGTAATAGGCGACGTGCGATTTTGGCTTTGCGCGTTTTTCACACATCAATTCACAAAAATGCTGCACCGCCGTTAAATGTCTCGGTTCACTGCTTGCCATCACATCCCAGCCGGGCATCTGACCGTTTAATAAATCCCGCACAGCCTCCCGTTTAACCGCGCCGCGTTGTTTTAAAATAGCATTGTTCATTCGCCGTTTAATTTCAAAATAAACTGGCGCATTCGGGCGGTTTTCATAGAACCTGAGCCTTAATTTGAATCGGTTTTTCAAACCGTTAATTGTAGCCCAGTAACATTCAAGGTCATCGGTATCAAGATAAAGGCTGTGTATTGGATAAGACAGATTCCTCTGCGAAGCGCCATATTCGTCAAGTTCCAAATATGAACTCACAAAATCCCGAATCGCAAGTGCAACATCTTCAGTGATGATGTACTTGAATTCAAGTCGCTGCAATTGTAAGCGGTCGGCTTGCATAGTAAAAATCAATTAAATCTGTCTCTATTTGTTCAAATATGTCAAAGAACCGCTATATTTTCAATAAAATTAAAATTAATTCAATTAATAAAATACATCCCGTTAATCGGGATGTTGATTTTATATTAGCACTATTTATGCCAAAATTTTACTATTTTGCGGATTCTATCATCTCCCAGAATTTTGGATTCTCTTGAAGCGTTTCATCTTCAGCAACCGGGAGTTTAGACCGAAATAAAAAGTCCTTCAATGTGTTGCGGTGCAATATTCTGTGAACGATTACTCCAAGTTTGTGTTTTTCAAAATAAACGCGATAGTCGCCCACTCTGAATCTGTAAAGGACACGCCCGCCGCGTTGCAATTTTCCGTAGTTCTCCATCTCTGTGGCAATTGCGTCGGAAGGCAACCCGCGAAATTCGCCAAGGATTTTAAGCTGCAACTCTTTTGGCATTTTAGAGAGTTCAGCAGCGCTCGTCGGACTGAATATAATTTGAAATGGCCGCATAAAATCTTAAATTGGTAGCGCGTACGGGAATCGAACCCGTCTTTTGGCCTTGAGAGGGCCACGTCCTAGCCGATAGACGAACGCGCCACCCAAAAATCTATATCAATTCGCGTCAGAAATTTATTCTATGTTATCCACGCCTGTCAAGGTTTATTGCTCGTCTTTTATGGTATCGTAAAATTCCAGTATATTGCCCTTCTTTTCTTGCGCCTTAAATTTAATTGCCGCTCTCGGATGTTGATTGTAAAAACCTGTTATCATATACGGAAGATCAAATCCCCAATGCAACTTCTCCCGCAACGGTTCAATACTATTTTGCACGCATTCAAGCACCGGACGGAGTTTATATTTCGGATTATGTAAAAAGCCGATTAGCAATTCAGTTGGACAATTACCTGCCCCTCTGCCGAGCCCTGCCATCGTTGAATCCAATCTGTTCGCTCCAAGAATGATACCTTCAATTGTATTCGCAAAAGCAAGCTGCAGGTTATTATGCATATGAATACCGACTTCTTTGCCAGATGGCTTTGCGTAGCGGAGATATTTTTTCACTAAATAATGCACCTGCTCGCTATATAACGAACCAAAACTATCAACAAGATAGATGGTAGTTGCCTCAGACTCGGCAATAAGTTCAAGACCCTCGTCTAGTTCGCGTTCCGGAACAGTGCTAATAGCCATTAAATTGATTGTCGTTTCATAACCTTTATCGTGAGCATCCTTTACCATATCCAACGCGAGCGGAATCTGATGTATATAGGTAGCAACCCGCACCATATCAATGACACTCTCTTTCTTTGGGGGAATATCTTGTTTATAATCGCATTTTTCAGCATCAGCCATAACAGAGAGTTTCAATTCAGTTGGATTGTCTCCGACAATTCTCCGAATATCATCCTCTTTGCAATATTTCCAGCAACCGTATTCCCCAACTATAATGTTCTTTCGCGAAGCTTTATAACCAATCTCCATATAGTCAATGCCAGCCCGAACACAAGCATCGTAAACGGCTTTAACCACACTATCGTCAAACTGGTGGTTATTCATCAATCCACCATCGCGAATTGTGCAGTCAAGCACCTTAATCTCAGGCCTGTAAGATATCCACCTTGCCGCAGATGAATTTTTTTCCTTTGCTGATTTATCGGGTTTGTTCGTCTCTTTAGCCATAATTTTATTTTGCTTAATTTTTTAATTACTATTTAGATTATCACTTTTAAATATTTTGTAAAAATTAATTTTTCGTATTAATTTTATTAGAATTTGATTTTAAACCAAGATGAAAGAGTTTAAATTTTTTTAAATTATATGGACGCTACATCGGCATACAGAGAAAATATTTCAGAGTTTTTAAACAGAGAATTCACATTTAAAAGATTCGCGCTTTTCCTGGCAATTTTAGTTTTCCTCTCTTATCCAACTGTTCTATGTCTGCAAGGAACATTTATGCACCGGGATTACAGTGCCTTTGGTTACCCGCTTGCTGCGTACAATCGCGACTGTTTCTGGCGCGGCGAAATCCCGCTCTGGAATCCTTATAACGCCTGCGGCATTCCCTATCTTGCCCAATGGAACACAATATTCTTATATCCACCGTCGCTCTTCTATATGATTTTTCCAACGCAATGGTCGTTAGGCGTCTTTAACGTTCTGCATATGTATTTCGCCGGACTCGGGATGTACCTGCTTGTTAAAAAATGGACAAAAAACAACTTCGCAGCAGCCATTGGCGGAGTGGCATATTCTTACAGCGGACTTATTCAATACGCCTTAATGTGGCCAAACGATATTGCCACTCTTGCGTGGGCGCCCTGGGTAATATTAGCAACCGAAAAGGCTTTAAAAGAAGGCGGAAAAAATGTCATAATAGCTATTATAGCAGGTTCATTTCAAATGCTGAGTGGATTTCCCGAAGGAATAATTCTCACCTGGTTCTTAATTGTAGTATTAGCGCTTTTTGTTTGGCTGTCCGATATACTGAAACATCCATTACAGACAAACCAGAATAATCCCTCATACACTGCTTTTGAAAGCAACGAGTTTATTACTGCAAAGAAATTCTTCGGCAGATTTATTATAATCATAATCGGCATCACAGCAATTTGCATTATTCAACTTGCCCCGTTTTATGACCTTCTGATTCATAGCGACCGCCACTCAGATTACGGAAAATCGTTCTGGTCAATGCCCTGGTATGGATGGGCAAATTTAATCCTGCCGCTTTTTTATTGTTTCCCAGCCTCAGACGCGGTTTTTCATCAATACGACCAGCAATGGACCGGTTCTTATTACTCCGGGCTTGCGGTATTCGTTTTAGCAATGGCTGCGGTATATAAAATTCGCTCCAGATTGATAGCCGTATTGTCACTGTTGCTTGCCTTCGCGCTTGTAATGGCTATTGGAGATGATGGATATTTATATAAATGGATACGCGAAGCCTTCCCCTTTATCGGATTTATGCGGTTTCCTGTAAAATTTGTTGTTCTAACAACAATAATCTTTCCAATTCTATGCGCATTTACAATTAAATTCCTGGTTGAGGCTAAATATAAAGAACTGATAAAACCTATAATCGGTTTTACAATTGCAGTAATCATCGCTATAAGCCTATTGCTTTACATAGAATTCAAGCATCCACGGATTTATGATTTACCCGAGACGGTCTTATCAAACGGTCTAACAAGGCTCGGCATAACATTGCTGGTTTTATTTTTCCTGACAAGCCTTATTACCGCTCAAAAACAAATCCGCTGGGGGTTCTGGTTAATAATTATTCTATTCTGGGCAGATATCGCATTTCACAGCCCCAAAATGAATCCTGTAGTTAATAAATCTGTTTATGATCCCGGAACGCACATACTATTAAGTTCACAAAACCCGCCCAAATTAGGGGTAAGAAGGGTGATGATTGACCCGTATCTTGAAAACTATGTTGCTCATATGACAGTGCCTACTAACACATTCGTTGAACCTAATTTGCGAAAAGAGATATTATATGCAAACGCAAACCTAATATTTAAAATACCTAAAATAGAAGGTATGTTCTCGCTTTATCCTAAAAATATAGGAAATATGATAATCCGTATGTATTGGGCAGGACAAAAGGTTCAAATTCCAGAAGAAAATCTTGACTTTTTATCAATTGGTTATTTAATTTCAAGCAATCTCACCTGGAATTACAGATCAAATGCATTGCCATTCATAACTGCTGGTCATAAACCACTTTTTATTGACACAACCAAATCAAAAATGGAAGCAATGTTGATTCATAATCTAAACTTTAAGAACTTATTATTTATCCCGCAGGAAGCTTATTCAAACTCGGTGGCTAAAGCCGCTGGTAAAGCCGAAATTAATTTAAATATATTTTCAGCCCATATTATTGACTTTGACATTAAAGCGGAATCCCCGGTATGGGTTTTAATAAATCAGACTTACTACCATCACTGGAAAGGTTACATAGATGGTTTTAGAAAAACGATTTGGCCCGCAAACACCGCGTTTTGCGCCATTGAAGCCGATAAGGGAAACCATAAAATAGTTCTTATCTATGATGATATATATTTCAAAATTGGATTAATAATCTCCTCGCTAACACTTATGTTGATAATCATAATCTTAATCAACAGACCCAAAGTGAGGAGAATTTAATACTGGTCATCTATTACCACCATAATAGATTAATTAATAATAGTTTAACTAAAAATTATATATGTAAATAAATACCTCTGTGATCACATCACCTGAACCGTGAGATGCTCCATAAATCACCGAACCTTTAGTATCTGCGGAATTTATATCAGTTGCAGAAAGCGTTTCTCCATCTATTCTCTTGCTTACTTGCCAAGCAATTTTTCTAGGCAGGCTTCCTATTTTTATTTTAACAATTCTGTCACTATCATCTTTCAAATCAATAACACCATCTCCGTTAAAATCCCATTGTGTTAACTGTCCATCAATTACCCCTATGCCCAACCAGGTATATAAAGGATTTGTACTTCCAATTCCAATCTTGTCTGCAATCCGTCCACTCAAAAAACCCTGCGCCACTAACTCTGAATCAACCGTTCTACTGTATGTTATCAAGTTGCCATTTCTATCCACTATCTTGCCATTATTCTTCGCAATATGCGTAGCCACTGCAGATTTCACCGTATCGTATGTCTTAAGGATGACATCAATTTTTGAATCCTCAATCGCATCAAAAATTTTTGGAATTAATAAACTAAAAAGGATAGATAGTATGGCTATAACACCTATCATTTCTATTAATGTGAACCCGGATTTTTCTCCTTCTTTAATAATCGCTTTCATATCAGTAGATAAATACTATTTAAATAATTTATTCTTACCTTTCAATGAAAAAATTATTCAAGAAATAATTCAAACTATCATCAGCAAAATGGATTTATTTAAAGTTATAAATTAGCAATCGTCGCCCCCTTTAATTGTAATAACAAAACCGGTTAATTTCTCACATCTTAATAAATGTATTTTATCCAACCCACATTATGATTTAACTACAAAAAAAGCGGATGAGAACTTTTTTCTCATCCGCTTTTAAATCATATCCTAAAATTATTGATGTGTAATATACATATAGACATCTGTTTTACCGCCAGTTGCTGCACTATAAACAACTCTTCCAATTGTATCTGCTGCGCCCAATGTTGTAACAGAAAGAGCTGGTCCATCAAGGCGCATACTAAGGTCCTGAGCGTCCTGAGCAGCAACATATCTGACAATTAATTCAACTACCGCTGCGGCATTTGCTGTTGAATTACCGCCAGTTGCGCCAGCTAAATAATATCCACTCCCTGCCGCCGCTCCAGTGCCGGCCGTCACGTTTACATAAACGTTTGCAGTGCCGCTTGAAGTTGAAATTGGTATTTTATCCGCAGCACGACCATCAATTCTTCCTTCCTGAAATAGAATGGAATCAAACGATGTTCCAGAGGTGTATGCAGTACCGGCAGTAGTAGCAATTTTACCCCATTTTGCTATATTATCTACTACGGCCGCTTTAAGCGTATTATACGCTTCTAATGTCGCGTTTATACGCGAGTTTCTCATCGCCTCAAAGATTTTCGGAATGAGCATCCCCGCGAGGATAGCGATAACCGCCAAAACACCAATCATCTCAATAAGGGTGAACCCCTTTTGAGCCATATTTCTATTGCTTTTATTTATTTTTTTCATATCTAACCTCTCCAATTAACATTTATGTTTTAATTTGCAAGTCCTTTTTTAAACGAACTAATGTTATAAACTGTAATACTCTGAGTTAATCTTAATTCATTTAAAACTCATTGATGTGTAATATAGATATAAACATCGCGAGTTGGATCTGTGCTGCTAACGTATTCAACAATTCCTTTCGTATCATCAGAACTTAGATCAGTTGCAGAAAGTCCGGGTCCATCAAGTCGTAAGCTAAGGTCTCTAGCGTCCTGTTTGGCAACACCCTTTATTACGAGCTCAACAGTATAAGACGCATCGGATGTTGATATTACAGTATCACCTGCTAACGCGTATCCTGAATTTGAACGCCCCTTGCCTGTTACAACATTGACATAAATACCAGTAGCGCCGCCAGCAGTAGATAACGGTATCTTGTCTGCCGCTTTTGCAGAGATCCTATTTTCCTGCAATAGAATTGAGTCAAAAGAACTACCAGTATAAACATTGCCTGAGGTATCCGCAAACTTACCGCGCTTTGCGTAATGATCAACCACGGCGGTTTTCAAAGTGTTATAAGTTTCAATCGTCGAATTAATTCTTGAATCCCTAATTGCGTCAAATATCTTGGGAATTAGAGCCCCGGCGAGGATCGCAATTATCGCCAGCACACCGATCATTTCAATCAATGTGAAACCGCGAGATGTTCTCATATATTTAGTTTTCATATCTTCCATCTATTTAATTAATTTATCCGTATTTATTAAAAAGCGGATGAGATTTATTCTCATCCGCTTTAAAACCTTATATCAACTTTATTGATGGGTTATATAAATATAAACGTCCGTCTTACCGCTCGTCGGAGCGCCATAAATAACTCTCCCGATAGAATCACCGGATGTCAAAGATGTAACTGAAAGAGTTGGTCCATCCAATCTCATACTCAAGTCTTGAGCATCTTTCGCGGCAACACTCTTGACAATAAGCTCAACTGTATTTGCCGCCTGAGATGTTGATATTGCAGTGCCACCCGAAAGGGCATAACCAGCGCCGCCAATACCACCGGGACCCGTAGTTACGCTGACATAAACATTTGCCGTGCCTCCAATTGTTGAAAGCGGGATCTTATCTGCTGCGCGGGCATCTATCCTTCCTTCCTGAAATAGAATACCATCAAATGATGATCCTGTATATGCAGCGCCTGCAGTAGTGGCAAATTTTCCCCACTTTGCAACATTGTCAATTACTGCTGCTTTTAAAGTTTGATACGCCTCCAATGTAGCGTTTACACGCGAGTTTCTCATCGCCTCAAATATCTTCGGTATGAGCATCCCCGCGAGGATAGCGATAACCGCCAAAACACCAATCATCTCAATAAGGGTGAACCCCTTTTGAGCCCGTTTTTCTGCATTAATTTTTTTCATAGATTACTACGGTTGTCTTTCATTTTTTACTGGAATTAGTAGCAATTCCATTTTCAGTTTTTTATATACCAATAAATTGACACACTGTCAATATTTTTTAAAATATTTTTGATAGTTATCTTCGTAACTGCCTGATTATAAAGCGCAAATAAATTTAATTTTTACTGCAATCAAGAAAACTATCGCTAATTTAAGCGCAATTGCTCACAAATTCAACTAATACAGACGCTTAATCTGAACGATTAATTTTTATCAATAACGGTAAAAAATGTCAGATACGGTTTTCGTTGAATAGTTCGCCAGATCATTAACGCTAATTCGCGCAGATGATAATCGCCCCACATTGAACTTTCACCATTTGGTACCTTTTGATTTCGGCGGACGTGGTCCCATCCATTTGGACGATGATAAATAGAGTGCAAGAGTAGTCCCTGATGTTGTTTGTCTGTGGAAAGATAGGGTTCATTTAATAAAGTTTTTAATATAGTAAAACCTGCCTGTCTGTATTTTTTAGATTCATTTAATTTTTTCTTATTCAATAGGCAATTTGAAAGCCTAATCAATCCCTGCGCGGCGATTGCGGCGGCTGAACTATCCACTGGCTCCCACTCATTGAACGGTTTTGAAATCTCATTCATCCAATCTCCAAGTTTATAAAGATTTGGAGCCCCGGTATCCCAGTATGGTATGCCATCGGCGCACGCGATATGGATGTAATAGTCTGCTGTGGCTTGAGCCGCTTTTAAAAACAGGACGCGGATTTTTTTCAGGTCTCTAAGATGTGAGTCAAGATTTTCTGTTTCACACGATGTTAGGGAATCAAGATATTCAATTTCCTCTGTAAATCCGAGTATTGCCCATGCAAGTCCGCGTGTCCAGGTGGTAAATGGAGAATATCCCTGTTGCGAATTCGGGCAACGATATGAACCGTCTATTATATCAAAAATAGATTCGTGGGCGACGCGTCCGCAAACATCATATATATCCCTGCCTGAACCGTAATAGACCGAATAGGTGGCTGTTGTTATGCCGTGCTGTAAAAGGCGGGCTAATAAGGAGATTTTTTTATCCCGCTCAATGTTAAGAGAATGTCCTAAACGGTGCGCAAGTGATAGCGAACGCAATGTTCTCATTGTATCTATGAAGAGGGAATGCGGACCGTTGAATGAATAAATAAAGCCTAATCCTTCCGGCAGTGAAGTCCATCGCGCCGCCTGAACTGCGCCGGAAACTTTTAGGGCAAGTTCATAATACTCTTTTTCTTTTTCGTTGAACGGGATAAAACCTTCGTTCATTAATCGGAGTAGATTTCCATAAGTAGAGATATTGTTGAACCCGTGGTCGTGAACACCAAAATGAGTTAGATGCGGGGTCATATATTTGAAAGTATTTTCCCTGCCAATCTTTAAAAAAACATTTTCACCGCTCACTTCATACTGGATAAGCGCGGAGCCAAATTGAAATCCTTGAGTCCATTCAGTCCATCCGCGCGATGTATATATCCCGTTGACCGTAAAAACAGGCGCGCCGCGAGTAATCTCCCAGGATTTTTCAATTGATAGAATCTTTTTGCCAGAAAGTTCAAACATTCGCGTTAATTGCGATTCAAGGCTGTTTGGAGTAAGCGAATAATCTATTTTTATCATAGAGAAATAAATCTATAACGTTCTAATGTGGAAACCGCCATCAACATTTATCACCTCGCCGACACTGAAAGGGAGATAACCCTTTGCAATAGCGGCGACCGCTTTGCCAACATCTTCAGGTGTTCCCCATCGTTTGATAGGTGTAAGCCCGCTGTTTATCATTTTATCGTATTTTTCCTTAACGGGCTTAGTCATATCAGTCTCTATTATGCCCGGACGCACTTCGTAAACAAGAATTCCATTATCGGCAAGTCGCGTTGCAAACAGTTTTGCGCACATAGAAAGCCCTGCTTTTGATATACAATATTCAGCCCTGTTGACAGAGGCGGTATAAGCGCTTATAGAGGTTATAAAAACAATTTTGGGTTTAATCTCTTTATCTTTTGAAACAAGTTCAATCATCCACCGTGCAACCATTTGAGTAAGAAAAAAAGGCGCCTTTAAATTCATTCGGAACAAACGGTCAAGCCCTTCTTCATCGGCTTCAAGAATATCCACCCGTTTTAGAGGGGCAACACCGGCGTTATTCACCAGAAGGTCAAGCCTGCCAAAACGGTTTTTCACAAAATCAACAAGCAATCTTCTATCATATTCATTTGAAATATCCGCTTTAAAAATCTCCGCCGTGACTGATTTTCCATTTTCTTTACCAAATTGAACACACAGGTCAGCAGTTTTTCGGGCGGCTTCTAAATTAGTATTAAAATTAATAACAACATCAAATCCCTCTTTAGCCAGTTCAATTGCGATCCCGGCTCCAATGCCCCGAGAAGCCCCGGTGATTAATGCAACCTGATTTGTCATAATTTTAAAATTTATCAAATTATCTTTTATGTATAAATAGGAAACATTACAAGCTTTTGAATATTTTACATACAATTGCGCGGTTAAAAGAGAATAGACAACAAGTAATATTAACGTTGGCAATCCAGATTTCTCAGTGGTTTTTATGAAGTATTTAATTTATTTTAGATAACAATGGTAGTCTTAAATATTTAAGTATTTTGTATGAGTGGGACTAAAAAAATTGAATCTGAATTTAAAATAGATTACAGACATAGGGTCTTTTTTACGGAAAAGGTTTTTTCTCAAAAAAACAATCTATTGAAGAACTTGCTGGACTCTGCGGATGAACATTCTAAAGCGTTGTTTGTGATTGATGGCTCTGTGATTGCGCATCATAAAGACCTGTTTTCCGAGATACAAAAATATTTCAAATCAAACATAACGAAGACGGCGCTTGTGGATGATAGTATAATCGTCCCGGGGAGTGAAAATGTAAAAAACGACTTACGGAGCCTGTTTCACATTCTTTCTGCTATTGAAAAACATCATTTAGACAGGCATTCCTATTTGATGGCGATTGGCGGTGGCGCCACGCTTGATATAGCCGGATTCGCCGCAGCAATTGCTCATAGAGGCATTAGACACATCCGATTTCCAACAACAACACTTTCTCAGTGTGATTCTGGCGTAGGGGTTAAAAACGGGATAAATCTATTTGGAAAGAAAAATTTTATCGGAACGTTTTATCCACCCACGGCGGTTATTAATGATTTTGATTTTCTAAATTCACTCTCCGAACGCGACAAAAGATGCGGTTTTGCCGAGGCGATAAAGGTCGCCCTGATTAAAGACGAAGAGTTTTTTAAAACAATCAAATCGCTGTCAGGCAAATTGGTCTCGTTCCATAAAGATTCTATAAAAACTGTGATTATACAATCTGCGCGTCTCCATATTGAGCACATCGTCAACGGTGGAGACCCGTTTGAAACCGGCAATTCAAAACCGCTTGATTTCGGGCACTGGTCTGCTCACAAACTTGAACAACTGAGCAATTTCAGAATTAAACACGGCGAGGCAGTGGCAATTGGAATCGCCTTAGACGCAATTTACTGTTACTATGCCGGACTGATAAAAGATTTTCAGACAATCTCCACTATTGTTGAACTTTTGAAAAAAATCAGATTCAATATTTACGAACCGGAGATTGAAATGAAAGATAATAATGGGAATTACGCCCTGCTTGGAGGATTAGACGAATTTCGTGAGCATTTAGGGGGAAAATTGTCTATTACGCTCATAACCGATATTGGCAAATCAATAGAAGTTGACAAGATGGATACTGCGTTGATTGAAAAATCAATTAAAAAACTGAAAGAAATTTCAAATTCCTAAATCAATAGGGAAAGCGATTTTGAAAGAAACGGGCAACTATGTATGCAAAGCAAAATGACCAATCTCAGCATTTTTGCATATAAAAAGATTGACGGCTGATAATCCTGACTTTTCCAAGAAAAAAATTCCATCTCACTCTCTTCCTAAAGGTCCGGTATGTTTTTTTCTTAAGGCTTTCCAGTATAAATTTCGCGCTTTTACAGCAATAAATCCAAAAATCCAGAATAACATTCCAACGCGGTCTATCAACCTATTACGGGCAATTCTTTTTTCAGACTTGGCGAGGTCTGATTTTTCCAGACAGACTTCAGTTCGCGCCGAGTGCAATATCTTCAACTTAATGAATCTGAAAAAGTGTGAAATTTTATTTTCATTAAACAAGTTCGCTATAATCTGCATTCCCTCCCATTCCTCAGCAGACAATTCATCAAGTTTTCCTACATTTTGCGCTGTGGTATTTTGCGGATGAATTCTGTATTGACATAGAATCTCCCTCACTTCCACAATTTTTTTACAATGCGCTGCTAACTCAGCATAAAAGATGGTATCCGCTACCTGTGACATATCTGTTCTAAAAGAACAGGGAAGTTGACTGCCTCCTGTTTTAATAATAGCCGCAGGGACTAAAACTGTTTGCATCTGGCATTGCTTATCCAGCAATTCGCAAAGTGGAACTTCTCGCGGTGGAGCGCCATTATCTCTGTAGTCAATGAACCACCAGGGCGGAAGTTTTTCCCCATCGGAATCAATCAATTCAAACCGACTGAATGCAATTGATACTGGCTCCGCGTCTTCTAAAACAGAAATCAATTTTTCAAAAAAATCTGGAAGCACTAAGTCATCGGCGGTTAAAATATGCAGGTAATCGGTATCCTTTGCAAAATTCAGCGCCCGATTCAAATTGCCAAAAAGACCTATATTCTTCTCATTTTTTATAACCGTAACCGGGATGCGCCGGTATTCTTGAGCAATCTGGCGCGAACGGTCGGTAGAACAATTATCAAGAACGATAACCCTATCCGGTTTTCGTTTTTGAACAGCAATAGAATCAAGGGTTGTCTTTAAATATTTCTCCCCATTATAAACAGGAATTACTGTGGTAAGAAACGAGGTCATTTAATTCTTTTCAGAAAGGCGTCTGGCCAGTGAGTGATATTTTTACATAACTGGCTTTCATTAAATAACCATTTTGGCTGCTCAATTATGAACTCAGGATGGCGCTTGACAAAATCTCTTGCTGCCGCCGCTGGATTATCTAATTTCCACTCCGGTTTTCCGCGCGGCACATCATAGAGGTCCTGCATACTACCATCGGTTGCCACAATGTATGAGCCAGGCTTTACAAAGACGTGGTAGGCTTCCAATTCCGCGAGCACGTGCGATTTTGTATGACAAGAATCAAGTATCACAAGGGCCTGTTCATCGGGCTTTATTAAAGATTTAACTTTCTCCAGCACCTGTGGATCGGTTGAACTACCTTCAATCATCGTAATGTATGGATACAAAAAATGGCTTTCAATCGCCGCCCTGTTATGTGGACGAATCTCAATATCAACACCTATTACCCGCCCCTTCCCCATCAATTTGCACAAAGAGGCAGAAAAAACAAGCGAGCCGCCGTGCGCTATACCGGTTTCAATAATCACATCGGGTTTTACGGTGTAAATTACCTCTTGAATTCTTATTATGTCCTCAGGAATCTGGATAATAGGTCTGCCGAGCCAGGTAAATGTGTAGGGATATTTTTGATTCCATCCAACTTTTAACCACTGACGCGAGATTTCTTCAAATGCCTCTGTTGAATAAAGCGGGAGCGTTCGCGAACGCTCGTTCCCTTCAACCGTCAATTCTCTTTTATCTGTGTCTATTATTAATTTCATCTTTGAATATAAATGAGATTGACACTTTTTTATAACAATCTATTGAGAATCTCAATATTTAAAGCGATTAAATTGCAGCATTTATATTACCTGCGGCAGCGTGAATTATGATTAGCGCTTCAGATTTTTCAGAGCGCGATATAGAAATAATTCAACCGGTTCTTAAATTTTTACCTTTTATATCGTTCTCGTTTTTATGAAGGCACAAAATTTGCGGAATAAGGATCTTTCATCAACAATGCCTAACCAATTGCAATATCTCCTTCTTAGCCAAGAGGTATTCAAGAAACAAGATGTTTGGGTTGAAATCTTATTAGAGAATTATAATTATGCTGACTTGTGTTGCAAAGTAACAACGGTTGGCGGTATTATTTTACGCTACTTGCAGTGCAAATAGGGAATACTATTAATGCCAAGGATTTCTGTCTATTGATTACCGGATATTATTAATTTTTAGCGCATTATTTAATTAATCTTCTGTCAATTTGGAATAAAACAAAAATAAAAACATTTGATGTTAATCAAAAAATTAAAGCAAACAAATTTGCAGGATTATATTAGGGTTTATATATTGTTTAATGAATAAAATGACAACAAAAAATAAATTCATAACAAAAACTCAGGAGAACTTGATATGATTAAACCACATCATCGCGCGTCGTTATTGTTTATGCTTGTTTTATGTTTTGGTGTGTTGATTTTTGGGGGCTATATAATACATAAGGATAAACCGCCAATTCCCCAAAGAATTGTCGATCCTAATGGAAAGGTCATTACAAGCAAGGAAGATATCATTCACGGTCAAACTTATTATTACACTAGAGGCGGTCAACACATTGGAACAATATGGGGACATGGTTCGTATCTTGCGCCAGACTGGTCGGCTGATTATCTTCACCGGCTCGGACTTTATGTGGCGGCGAAATATATGGGCCTATCTCCTGAAGAGGCACGCAAATTTTCTCAAAATGATTTTGATAAACTTGACCCGGCGAAGCAAGCGCAGTTAAAGGCGCTTGTCACAAAAGAATTGAAATCAAACCGTTTTGATAATTCAACCGCTATATTGACCTTTACACAAAACCAGTCTGAAGCATTTGAATATCTCAAAGAATATTATACTAAGCTTTTTAAAGAGGGAGAAAGCAAAATGGGGCTTCAACCGGGAATCGTCAAAACCGAGCAAGAAGGATTCATTATGACGAGTTTTTTTGCATGGCTATCGTGGGCTGCCGTCACATTGCGTCCAAGCGATGAAGTTACATACACGATGAACTGGCCGTATGATCCGCTGGTAGGGAATACAACTACACCGGGCTCAGTTATCTGGTCTATTGTAAGCGTCGTATTGCTTATACTCGCCCTTGGCGTTGTCTTATTTTTCTATAATATGTATTTGGAAGAAAAAGATTATGTAGCAACACTTATTAGGCTTAATGAGCCAAACCCAAGCCAAAGTCAAAAGGCAACAATTATTTATTTTATTACCGCTGGTGTCTTGTTCCTTATCCAGATTGCGACCGGTTCACTTACTGCACATTTCACTGTGGAAGGCACAAAATTCTTTGGTTTACCGATTTCAAGTGTGCTCCCATACGCGGCATTAAGAACGTGGCATTTGCAACTTGCGGTTTTCTGGATTGCTACCTGTTTTCTTGCGACGGGATTGTTTGTTGGACCATATATTGGATATGAACCGAAGAATCAAAAGGCTCTCGTAATTTTTTTGTTTGCTGCAGTAGTTGTAGTTGTAGTTGGAACACTGGTCGGCACATGGATGTCTATTCAGGGGTACCTTGGCGAGGATGGATTTTACTTCGGGCATCAGGGCTATGAATACATTGAACTGGGAAGGGTCTGGCAATTATTATTAATTGTAGGAATGATAATATGGCTTTGGCTTGTTTTGCGCGCAATTAAACCTGCCCTTCAAAATGAAAAAGACAAAGGCGGGCTCACTCATTTGTTCCTGTACAGTTCTGTCGCTATAGCACTTTTCTATATGGCGGGGTTGATGTATGGTAAGGGTTCACATCTTTCAGACGCTGAATATTGGCGTTGGTGGGTTGTGCACCTTTGGGTGGAAGGTTTCTTTGAGGTGTTTGCTACCGTTGTGCTTGCATTCATATTATCGCGCATTGGGGCTGTAAGTGAAAAATTTGCCCACATTTCCGTCTACTTCAGTATTTTCTTATACCTGGCAAGCGGTGTAATCGGCACATTTCATCATCTATACTGGGCTGGAACTCCCGCTATGATTATGGCTTTAGGCGCGGTATTTTCCGCACTTGAAGTTGTTCCGCTATCCCTGCTCGGGTTTGAAGCCGCAATGAATTTGAAACTTATCAATAGAGCAGGTACAAATTATGAATACAGATGGCCTATTTACTTCTTCATCGCCGTCGCGTTCTGGAATCTCGTCGGCGCAGGGGTGTTCGGATTTTTAATTAATCCACCAATTATCCTTTATTACGCTCAGGGTATCAATACAACCCCAATCCACGCGCACACTGCACTGTTCGGTGTCTATGGATTCCTTGCAATTGCGCTGATGTTATTTTCTGTACGCCATATTTTCAAAAAAGATGCTTGGTCAGATTCATTGTTAAAATGGAGTTTCTGGGGACTGAATGGCGGACTGATATTGATGACGATCCTGACTCTTATACCAGCTGGATTCTATCAACTTTATTACGCGGTTAGTAAAGGACTATGGTATGCGCGGAGCCCGGAAGTCGCCAGCAGCAATTTTATCCGAACCGTATCGTGGATCAGGATAGGACCGGACTTAATATTCTTTGCAGGTGGATTGTTATTGATTCTATTTTTAGTTCGTGGAACTTACCTTTCATTTTTTAGAAGAAAAGTTTAAGCAGGCCGTTATATTTGCACGCATAAACGCTTCGCATATCCTGCGAGGCGTTTATTTTGCGGATATTGTTTTCTCCCCTTGCAACGCAAGATTGGCTACCATTTCTTCTAACAATTCAGGTTTAGCCACAAAATTAAAACTCTGTTTGATCAGTCTAAATTAACTCTGAAATGAAATTTTAAGTCCTCAAAAAATTTAAGTATGCTACGTAGGCTATTCTTTTTCCGATTCAAAATCTTGTATAAAACCATCGTTTTCTTCCTGATAATATTCATTCTTTAAAACTCGTTCTCCCACTGGAGAGCCGAGCCGTTCCTCCAGATGTTTGGAAAATTCTATACAACCCGAGCCTTTTGCGCCAAAAACTTCAATCGTTTGAGTGCCATCTTTATGCAAAATTATTCTCATCTTTTTCATAGTTAACTTCGTTCAGAAACTATTAAAACTGTGTCGCCATTTTCCAATGTCTCTTCCCGTTCTATTACCATATTTTGCTCGCGAACATGGTCTTTGATAATATTGTAAGAATATTGCTTGATAATTTTTTGAATGAAATCTTTTTCCCTGATTTTAGTAAATGACTCAACTGCCCACCAATCTGCAACAATATCGTATCCGTTTTCTGTCTTTCTAAAACCGATTTCGTATTTGCTGCCGGTCAGTATCTTGATGTCAACTTTTACCCGCGTCTTTTCGTAACTTTCAACATAAAGTTCCTCGCCAGTCTGATATTCATAACCCAGGTCTTTAATCGCCTCTATCAATTGATCGCGCTCTTTTATAATCGTTTTTATCTGAATAAAATGAGACATATTCAGAATAATAATAATTCAAAAATTATCAAATTGCACTCAAGAATTTAAATTGAATTGGAAGATAATGCTCGTATCAATTCTCAAAGACTATAAAAACATCCTATCCTGTGAAGTTTTTTGAGTCCATATTTTGCCTTAAGAAACTAAAATCGCAAAAATTTATAATTTTACTCCCCTATTTAAAATTGAGACTGGTCAAAAACATTTTCAACATCTTTGATGCATCTTGAACATTTGAATTTTTTTGTTGCTTTTTTAAAATCGCCGGCGTATTTGTATGAATGTAAAAAACATTCAAATCCAAATCTTATGTCGCAAATCAGCTGTCCAAAATGCAATGGGCTCACCAAACGCGGTGGATACAGATGGTGGCAATATTTAGTCTCAATCATCTTTTTCCCTATTGGATTGCTCAGTCTTCTGGCAGGCAGAAAACCGACAACCTGCCAGAAATGCGGTTACACGTGGGAAGCGTAGTATTGGTTGATAAAAAATTATTTTTTTGATTTCTGTCTCAATCTATCCAGCGCGACTGCGGTGATGATGATTATGCCGGTGAGGATTTCCTGAACCCAATTTGGCAAACCCATTTGAGAACAACCGGAACGAATCACTGACATTATCAACGCCCCGACAATGCTTCCAAGCACCGAGCCCTGACCGCCGGAGAGGCTTCCGCCGCCAATTACCACTGCCGCTATTACGTCAAGTTCAAGCCCTACCGCAACGGTTGGGTCTCCAACGGTTAATCTGGAAAACTGCATAACACCAGCAAGTCCGGCAAACAGACCGCAAATTGTGTAAATATACAGTTTTACCCGTTCTACCATCACTCCGCAAAGCATCGCTGTTTGTTCATTTGAACCAACTGCAACAGTGTGTCTTCCAAGCCTGGTATATTTGATGAATATAGCGACAAGAACCGACATTATTATAAGAATCCATACACCGGCGGGAACAAGCATCCAGCGATTTTCCTGTGAAAGCGATGCAAGTAAATCATTCAACCACGTCTCTGGCGCGTCCATTTTTTGTTCTTTAGAAAGACCTTTTGCCGCCCCGCGGACAAGCAGCATCATACCAAGAGTAACAATGAACGGAACGACGCGTAGCCGTGTGATTATGATCCCATTAATGCAACCGCAGATTCCGCATACAACAACAGCAGCAATTGCCGCGGCAAGCGGAGAAGGAGTTTCAAAAGCCTTTAACACAGCGGCAATCACGACAGTTCCAAGGGCAACCATTGAACCAATGGAAAGGTCAATCCCGCCCATAATAATAACAAGCGTCATACCCAGAGCGCCAATTCCTACTATCGTTGTCTGACGCGCTATCGTTTCAAGATTTCTCGCAGAACGAAAACTTTCAGGGGCTATCAATGCAAATAAAAGGAAAACAAATAAAAGCCCGATAATAGCCCCCGCCCTGTCCAGCAGTTTTGTGCGATTGATACCACTCAACAACGAATCAAAATTAAGTTTCTTCGGATTTTTATCCATATACTTCTGTTATTAAGGTTTCGCATCGTGAGCGCATTAAAAAACATCCGCATTAATCAGCATTTTCAAGGTTTTACACAACATTTGATAACAGAGCGTTGAGAATTATTCAACCTGTTTAGTTTTGCCGCTATGGATTTGAACAATTTTTTCGGCGGATTCTCTGACACTCTGAACAAGTTCGGGCGGTTCAAGCGCAACCGCATTGCCGCCCCAGCTTAATATCCAGCGATGGATTTCCACAAGGCTTGATAGTGTCAGTCTAATTTCAACGCCGCCATCTGGAAGTTCAATTAACTGCTGAGACTCGTGCCACTTCTTTTCGCGGACATAATCTGCCACCTTTTCATTAAACCGGATGACGATTGAATAACTTCCAGAACCTGAATGTACGCCGAAACTGTCTCGCAAAAAATTTTGAACCGAGAATCTAATTTTCTTTTTAAATATTTTTCCTGTTAGTAAAACCGATTGAATTCTTGATGGAACGAATGTGCGGATATCATTTCTCATCTTATCATAGGCAAACAAAAACCATTCGCCGTTGATATTCGCCAGATGATATGGCTCGATTATTCTGGTCTCGGGCGCGGTTTGGCCCGGTTTTTTATAAAGAATTTCCAGTTCTTTTTTAGAGGCTACTGCAGAGGCTATTTTTTCAAATATCTCAAGATTCATTAGCGGCGTCTGACGCAACTGGAAAGATATCGCCTGCTCCCAGTCTGAAATGTGCAAAGATATCTCTTGCGGCAAAGCCGATGCCATCTTTTTAAAGGCGCTGATTAGCGGTTTTTCAAGATTCGTTCCCCTGTATTGTTGCAGCGCTTTTTCCGCAACAAGCAGCGCAAAAAATTCGCCTTCGCTCATCTGTATCGCGGGAAAATTCTCAACAGGCTCAGTGTAATAATAGCCATTTTTTGATCCGTCAAATTCTATCGGAAGTCCCATCCTGTCCCGCATAAATTCAATGTCGCGGTAAATAGACTTGGTTGAAACCTCCAGTTCAAGAGAAAGTTTTGTCGCATTTGGATATTTGCCTGAAACAATTGCCTGATGAATTCTTATCATCCTTTCCAATGGCGGACGCGACGATGGTGATTTTAGAATGTCTTTGTTCTTTATTTTCACAGATAAAAGTTTTGCATTCTCATCTCTCCGCGCAAGAAAAATTTGTCCCGTAATTTGTCCTTTACAACTAATATAGAGACCGTAAAATAATAACGACAACAAAGAACGCCAATAACAATTTGGATAATGGCTAACGAAACAAAAGACGATTTAAGTTGTTTTAAGGAGGCTTATGAGTTTATATGCAAGAACGTCAGCACTGGAATTGTCTGCGCAAATGTTGACACTCATAAAGTAACCTGCGCAAACCCGCATTTCTTAAAGATAGCCGGGTATTCTCAAAAAACTATCGCAGGAAAAACGCTCAAAGAGTTATTTAACGAACAGGATTTAATCCGTATTTTGAAGAACATTGATTCCCAGAAACAAATTGCTACTTTCTGCGTTTGCGGAGACCAGTCAAAAAAGTCGGTCGTTTTAAAACCATTTGTCTTAAAGTCAGGAAATGGCAAAACACGAGAGATATTGATAATAGTTGATACTCATTCTGCAACAGAAGTTGATCTGCAAAAGAAAAATGAATTATTAGCCGCTCTGACCGAGATTAATTCAAAATACATTTCAGGAGTTTCTATACAACAGGTTTTCAACGACTTGTTATCAGTGTTAATAAAACTAACCGAAAGCGAATTCGGGTTCATTGGCGAGGTAAAATATGCCCCGTATGGAAAGCCTTATCTTAAGGTTCATTCATTTGTAAATATCCACTGGCACCCTGATACGATAAAGTTATACGAAGAATATGTTAATTATGGATTGGAATTTCATAACCTTGACAATCTATTTGGCGCAGTTATTACATCAAGAGAGGTGGTAATATCAAACAATCCGGATAAAGACCCGCGCGCGAAAAAGTCTTTGCCGCCGGGACATCCTGAATTAAAATCCTTTTTGGGTCTGCCGTTAAGAAAAGGCAATTCAGTTGTGGGAGTTGCCGGCGTCGCGAATCGTTCCGGCGGTTATTCGCCTGATATAATAGAATATTTAACGCCATTTTTATCAACCAGCGCAAATCTGATTGAAGCGGCAAGAGTTGAATCTTTAAAACGAGAGGCTGAATTGGCATTGAAAAAGGCGCTTGAAGAAAAGATTGTCCTGCTGCGCGAACTTCATCACAGAGTAAAAAATAATTTTCAGGTTATTAGCAGTCTTTTGAATATTCACTTAAACCGCGCAAAGGACGAAAAAACATCAAAAACAATTGAAAATATCAAAAACAGAATCGGCGCAATGGCGGTCGTTCATGAAATGCTTTATAAAGCGGACGAACTGGCAAGCGTGGATATGGCAGATTATATAAAGAGGATCACAGATAATTTATTGCCTTCTCTGCGCGCCGATTCCTCACGATTAAAAATTGAACTGAATATTGAACATCTTCGTCTTGGTATAGACAGAGCAGTGGCGCTTGGGATGGTTTTAAGCGAGCTAATATCCAATTCTATTTTGCACGGATTCCCGGGAAAACTGAGCGGAAAAATCTATGTTGAACTTAATTCAAATCCGCAAGGGTATTTAAATCTCATAGTTGCTGACACCGGCGTTGGACTGCCTGAAGGATTTTCAATTGAACGGTTGAACAGTTTGGGACTAAACCTCTGTTCGCAGATTATTAGAAAATACAATGGGCAGATAAACTTCTCCCAGTCTCCAACCTATAAAACCATCGTTAACATCACTCTCCTGTCAAACTAAATCTTCTTGTTGTCGTTTTAAATCTAACTGATCATTAACCATTACCATCGGTCTTCTGTTTCCGTTTAAATGGCTAAAAATTCTTTTCTTTGGACAAATATTCTTATTGTAAGAATATTTCAATTTGTTTTTACATACCGGAATAATACTGATAAAAGATTGGTATGAAGATTAAAGAAGGTTTTATTTTTATCGGACTTATCGCGCTATTTTCAGCGGTCTGCTTAAACGGCGCAAACGCGACCTTGCTGGAGATTGATTTTACAAAACCAGATGTTGTGAAAATGTGGCAACCGTTGCACCACATCAGTTCGTTTGAATCAACACCTGAAGGCTTGCGCGTTAATGTTAATGGCGAGGACCCGTATTTTGCAGGTCCGGCTTATGATTTACCCTCAGATAAATCCTTATGGTTGACTGTCCGTCTAAAATCCGAAAAAGGCGGGATGGGGCAAATTTTTTACTTTCGGAACAATGCCAGCGAAGAAAACTCGGTCAGATTTGATATCAAACCTGCTGTGTGGCAGGAGATTGAAGTTCCACTGCCAAAATTAGGCAGCGGCTATCGTTTCAGAATAGACCCGCCGGGTGATTCAGGAAACTTCATCATATCTAAAATATCCATAGAACCGCGCGTGGAATTTGTCTTTCCACAATGGAAGTATGAAACCTTTGCCACTTCAAGCAAAGCATCGGTTACAGCAGGCAAACTCGCGCTTCACTTTAATGAGAAAAACCCGCTGGCTTATGAAATCAAATATGAAGGCAAAACCGTAGCCCGTTCTGTAATTCCTTTTCGTATCGGTTATCTTCATAACAAGGCGCTACAATGGTTGGAATTTACACCGCAGAACGCAAGGTTAAACCAGAGAAATAACAATTCCTCAGTGCTTCTGGTTTCATTGGATAAAAATGGTGGAGAATGGAAAATAAATATTAATTTCAGAAAATTAGACGATGGAGTTATTGAGACGATTACTGATGTTGAAGTCAGTCAACCGCGTGAAGTGATGTATCTGCCGCTTCATCTTATTAGCGCAGGAATAGCGGATTTCGGGACTAATAAAACACAGGGATTATTTGCCGGTCTTGAATATCTGGAAAACGAGCCGAGCAGTTCAGAAGCCGATATTAAAGGTCCTCAATCAAAAAGGAGAACTCCATCTCCGCACAAGGTTACATTTCCTTTAATGACAATTGCGCAAAACGGTATTTACACTGGATTTATCTGGGAAAAAAATCTTGAATTCGCGCCGATTTTTGACAGCCCGGACAGAACGTTTAACACTGGATTCCATATAATGGGTCTTCTGTTTCCGGGGTGGCAGGATGTTAGAAGAACTGAAGGGGAAATTTTGCCTGAGAAAGGTTTGCAAATTCTTCCCGGAAGACGCGTCACTTCTCGCGCCTATTTTATTGGCGGAGCTGGCAACACAGTAATCCCCGCCGTTCAGCAATATGTAAAGATCGAAGGGTTGCCACCGCTGCCCGAAACCAGGGTCAGTTTTCTTGACTACATTAATTTAGCAAGTTACGGATGGTTAAAATCAAAATGCCGCGAGAAAAACCTCTACCGTCATGCTTACTGGCAGGGTTTTGGTCTGTCGCCAGCGGCTGATGCCGCGGTTTACCAGGATTGGCTTGCCTCGTTTGCGCCGCAATCGCTTGCTGCTGAGTTAGAAACTGCCGCGAAAGAAGCCATCTCCGCTGTGCAGTCGGCAAATTATTTTAATTCAGGAGTTGGACATATCCGCGCGCCATCTGCCCCACTCGTTTACGACCATCTCAATCTTGCTATTAAAACCGCAGCGCAAAACGCTAAACATCATCTGTTGCGATTCAATAACGACGGTATCGTTGTTTACAAACCGGGGAATGTTGATTACGGCAAAACCCATTATACAAATCACGCAAACGGCTTAACCGCGCATGCGGTTGTCTCTGCTCTTGAGGCAGCGGTATTCAGCGGGGATGAAGAATTAATTAAAGCCTCACTTGAACGATTGCGCGGCCTTGAGATTTACAACAACGGCGTTCCACGCGGGGCTCAAACGTGGGAAGTCCCGTTGCATACACCAGATATCCTCGCTTCGGCTCATCTGGTTAAAGCCTATGTCATCGGCTATCTTTTGACTGGCGACAAATTATTTCTTGACCGCGCTCGATACTGGGCATGGACAGGGGTTCCATTTGTCTATCTTGTAAATCCAACTCAGGAAAAAGTCGGCCCATACAGCACAATTGCTGTGTTCGGCGCAACGAGCTGGGTTGCCCCAGTCTGGATGGGATTGCCGGTGCAATGGTGTGGATTGGTATATTCTGACGCGTTATATGACCTTGCTGAAATCGATCCCGAAGGCAGCGCACTCTGGCAAAAATTGGCTGATGGCATCTCAGCGGCAGGCATCCAGCATACCTGGAAAACAAACGATCCAGACCGCGGCGGGTTGCTGCCCGATTCTTATGTGCTTAAACAGCAAAAAAGCGACGGACCGGCGATAAATCCGGGAACACTCCAGATAAACGCGGCCAGATATTATAGAAAACCGCAGGTATATGATTGCAAATCGGCTCTGGTATCAAAACTCATCATTCACGCGCCGGGAAATATTCAAATAAAGGAATCAAAGCCAGATGTCGTCAAATTCTCCATTGATACTTGGTGTAAAAAGCCTTATTACGCGCTCGTGAATAATATCGCAGGCGAGCCAACTGTGAGTGTTAATGGTGTTCAGGTTAAACCGTCGTCAAACCAACAAACACCGCCAGCCGCGGAAATTTCAGGTAAAAACCTGATACTCTTTTTAAGCGGCAATGTTAATGTGGAAATCAGAAAAAAATAATAATAGATATCATTTATCCGAATCATCAGCATTAAATATAGGAGAAACGGGCTCGTACTAACCTTGACAGATGATATGTTTAAAAGCCCTGAAAAACCGTGATTTTGAATTAGAAAATAGCGAAAGTTGTCCCTACACTGTCATTAATTCTAATGAGTCAGGTCAATTCACCTTGATAACATAAAATTTCCATTGGCTACTATTTGCGGATTTATCCAGATACTGCGTCTGTGGTTCTGTGAATTTTCCCGACGCCAGTTTCTGCCAGCCATCCATAGGTTCTGAAATATTTGTTGTTGTCAGAACGGAATATTCTTTCCCAACCTGTCCGCTGAAGGTTAGTAAAATGCCATCGCCGCTCAGGGTGATTGATCCAACTTCAGGGACGGCATCGCCGTAATAAAAGATTGCGGTCGCAACTGCGTCTTTATCGGTCTTCAACCTTATCCAGTGCGCCGAATAACTGTCAGGGAATATGTGGCGGAGTTTCTTACCCGGTTCAACGGTGAATTTCGCATACTCGCTCCATACCCCATTTGCTGCAAAGTCCACTTCAACCGTGAAGGTAACCGGCTCGCTTAAATTGTGAGATAGTTCCACAACCTTTCTATCGTAGCCATAGAAAAGATATGGATCGGACGGTTCATTGGCGATAACACTGGTTTGATGCCACGGTCCGCCAATCCCAGATGGCGCGCCCATTTTCCATAAATCGTCAACATTTCCAAACCAGAGCGCCGCTTCTCCATCCTCTGATTTAAAAATATGAACATTATCTGGAACGGCCGATTTCTTTACGCCAGCCATTACAAAAAGCCCGCGCCAGGAAGCAAAATCGCTGATGTGTTTAGTGTGGGAACAAATCGGGCGAATCTTGCGTATGCCTCCAGCGTCTGAACGTGGCAATTCATAGAATGTTCCGTGTGCGTGCAATAGATTTCTTTCGGTTACAACTTCTCTAATCCCGCGAGGCCAGCCGGTAACAAACGGCGCGTCAAACTCTTTTCCGTTTTTAGGCAAACGATACCGTTGTCCGCCGCTTGTAAATATCACAGATGAAGAATCCACGGTAAAATCAGGCTGCGAGAGCGAATAATTTGTTCTTAAATTATTCTCTGAAGTCGGGTCGTCAACCGCTTTCAAATTAAATGAGCCGCCGATTTCGTAATAACGTTTTGCGATTCCGCCGGAGGAGTCAATAATGTTTGCGGCAAATTGCAGCCAGCGGGCATTGCCGGATTTTGGCATAATTATACCGTCAGAATAATCATTAGTGGCTGCTGCATCGGCGAGCGTTTCAAAGAGTTTCAAATCTGGTTTTCGCGGTTTGTTAAATAGATGCAAATACGCGGTAAAACCGCTTGAGTCGTTTAAAGGCATAATGCGAAGCCAGTATCCGTTGATCTGCGGAATTGCGTACCATTTGTAACCGTTTGCGGGGATGTCAATTTTTGTGAGCTCTTTCCATTCGCCAGTTCCTTGTTCATCGTATTGCAAAGAGACAGATAGCGGCGCGCCGCCCGTCAGCCTAAGATGAAGGACGCGATTTGAAAATCCGTTAATAAGGAAAGGCTCTGATGGAGAATTTGCGACAACGGTGTCGTCCATATAAAATCCGCCAAACCCAGCGGGCGTTCCCCACGATTTTAGGCCATCAATGGAACCGAACCACGGCGCGGAATGCGATTGACCTGCCCATTTGTTTCCGCCTGTGGTTGATGCGTCGTCGCGTCCTATCACTAACATTCCGTTCCACCAACAATAATCAACCGGCATTTTTAGATATGAGCAGATTGGAGTTAATCCATCTGTTTTTCCTATTCTGAATGTTCCCGGGAAGTTGTAAAACAATCCGTGCATATGGGCTAAATAAAATCCATTTGTGATCTCGCGAATCCGAGGCCATTCAGTGTACCAGCCATGGAGGGCGTCGTGGGTATAACTCCCTTTTGGCAGACGGAAAGAATACCAGACGCCGTTATCAAGCAGTTTTAAAATGGCCGATCGTTTGTCCCAGCCTAACGTCCAGATCGGATCATTGCGGTTTTTTGCGCCGTAAATTGAGCCAGGTCCGGTAACCTCGCAGAAATTTTTCCTCTCAAGGATTTGCCATCCGTTTGTGAAATCCAAGCCTGTGTTTTGCGCAAGAACGCCTGCTGGACCATTAAAATTCTGATCGTTATTATAGTTCCATCCGCGTTCGCCGTTATTAGAATAAATGAATCTGCCCTGTCCGGTGTAAGCCCCTTTGCCATGAGTGCCGGGCAAAACGGCGTTTTCCGTTCCTTGTATGTCAGGATAAAGAGTAGTGACTTCCAGCGTGTTTACATTAACCTCGTAGAATCCTTCTTCCATCGTTGCAAAATAGACTTTGTTGACCGGGTCAAATAAATGGCGAGCGACCGCGGTTAATCTGCCTGGCATTGATGATGGCGATATAACTCTGATGTTCCCGTTTGTGTCTATGAAATATGGGCCGATAATTAGTTGGCTGGATTCTTTGTGTATCATTCTACAAGCGTGCGTGCCGCCAACGCTGGCAGTAAACGGTTGGAGATTAAAATTTGTATCAATGCTCCAGAGTTTATCAGCGCTTCCGTTCGGGGCATGCGGCGGATAAGTAATAAACCACAGCTTACCAGCCCATTCCGCCACGGCGCCAATTCCGCATTCTCCGTCGTTATTAAATACCGCCAGATGTGGATATGTTCCGCTGATGTTTACAATCAGGTTTGTTTCGGGATGAGGAGTCGCGGTTATAACCGCTTTAACCTCATCAACATCAAAACCGGGATTATTTCCGTAGACCGTTGTAAAGAGGAAAAATCGCGCTGTGTTAGCGCGCGGGTCGCCATTTTGAAAATAAGTTAGGTGTGTAGCGGAAGAAGTGTAAGCCGAACCGTTTGCCTCGGATAATTCAATGGAGTATGACGCCGATGACGTCCCCCACCCCGCGCCTGTCAATTTCATACGATACCACGCATCGGGATTCACATTGTTTAATCCAGAGATTGTGTTCCACGTGTTGTTTGCGTAAGCCGCCCAGCCTGATTGATAACGCAGGTTTATTGTTGCGGCGCCGCTGCCAATCGCCGCTGTAGAATCAGAAACGTGGATGTTAATCTGACGCTGGGCGGTGTTTTTTACTCTAAAATAAAACTCTATGACAAAATCGCGGGCGCCATCCGGTGAGACACTGTCAAATCTTGCGCCTAATTCCCGTCCGGTAGTGGAACTATATGGTGAAAGAGTTGCAAACTTGCTTGAACCTGCGGCTCCCGAACCGTTATTGATCGTCACACCGGCTGTTTGCCCCCAACTAATTGAAAAACTCCCGCTTTCAAATCCATCATCAACAACAACCTGCGCGACTATAGAAAACGCAAATTGCGACAGAATAGATAGTGTGAGAATCAGTTTTTTCATAACATCAATTATTCAATTTTGGAGGGAATATGCAATTGCGGAAATAAAAAAGACCGTCCCTGGACAGGACGGTCTTTTTATTTAGAATTTATTTTATGATTACTTCTCCGACTTTGCCGGCGCCTCTTCAGGAATTCTTGTACAGTAGAACGACCTGTAAATAAAGATTAAGGCAATAAGGAACAGAACAATGCCTATACCCAATTTGGCGCTCATTTTACCTGCTTTCTGCATAGCGACTGCTATTTCAACCGCAAGTAGCCCGAACAATGTTGTGAATTTGATAATCGGGTTCATAGCGACAGATGACGTGTCCTTAAACGGATCGCCAACAGTGTCGCCAACAACTGTTGCGGCGTGGAGGTCTGTGCCTTTCTGGCGAAGGTCAACTTCTACTATCTTCTTCGCATTGTCCCACGCGCCGCCGGCATTCGCCATAAAGATTGCCTGGAACAGACCGAAGAATGCGATACTGATCAAATACCCGATGAAGAAGTATGAATCAAAAAACGCGAGCGACAATGACATACAGAATATCGCAATGAAGATATTGATCATACCCTTTTGCGCGTAAATGGTGCAAATCTTGACAACCTCTTTGCTGTCATCAATAGAAGCGCGCGAGGCATCCAGTTTCATATTCTCTTTGATATAGACAACAGCCCTATACGCGCCAGTTACAACAGCCTGAGTGGAAGCGCCGGTGAACCAGTAAATCACAGCGCCGCCCATCAAAAAGCCGAGAACTATCTGTGGTTGGACAAGACTTAATCTTGCTACAATATTGCCAAACTCTGCGTTTAACATCATTATAATTCCGAAAATCATCGTGGTCGCGCCTACAACAGCTGTGCCGATGAGAACCGGTTTTGCTGTGGCTTTGAATGTGTTGCCGGCGCCGTCATTCTTTTCAAGATTGTGCTTCGCCGCTTCAAAGTCAGGTTCAAAACCGAAATTCTTTTTAATATCGTTCTTAATATCTTTGTAAGACTCAATCTGGCTTAATTCATAAACTGATTGAGCGTTGTCTGAGACAGGACCAAAACTATCAACTGCGATTGTCACAGGTCCCATTCCAAGGAAGCCGAATGCCACCAGACCGAAAGCAAAGATTGGGGCAGCGAAAGGAACATCTTTTGGCATCAACTGCATCATAGCCTCGTGCTGGCTCAACAACGCAGCAACAAGCATCAATGAAAGCATCAACAACCCTTCCCAGAAAGCGGAAAAGTTGCCGGCGACAAAACCTGACAGAATATTGAGAGAAGCGCCCCCCTGACGGGATGCGGTAACAATTTCCTTTGTGTGTCTTGCTTCAGTGCTTGTGAAGATTTTCGTAAATTCAGGGATCAAAGCGCCTGCTATCGTGCCGCAAGAAATAATCACCGCAAGCACCCACCAGAGGTCTTGATGAATTTCATTTGAAGGAACAAGCAAGAGTTTGCTCGCAATGAATGTTACAATAATTGATATCGCCGAGGTAATCCAGACAAGCCAAGTAAGCGGCAGTTCTGGGTGAAACTCTTTTACCGTGCTGAATTTTGCCGTGAAGTACTTATCATTTATAAAAAAGGCTACGAGCGAGGTGATAATCATCAAAACACGCATTACGAAAATCCAGACAATCATCTGGGCAGAAAGATTGGTCAATCCTAATGCCAGGGCGATAAATGTAATCAACGCCACGCCGGTTACGCCGTAGGTTTCAAAACCGTCGGCTGTCGGTCCTACGCTGTCGCCCGCATTGTCGCCTGTGCAGTCTGCGATAACACCCGGGTTGCGCGGATCGTCTTCAGGAAGTTTAAATACAATCTTCATTAAATCTGAACCGATATCGGCAATCTTGGTAAAGATACCGCCGCAGATACGGAGGGCGCTTGCGCCCAAAGATTCGCCAATTGCAAACCCGATGAAGCATGGTCCTTTGAGGTCAATCGGAAGGAATATCAATATGCATATCATAAAGAACAATTCAACGCATATCAGCAACAATCCCACGCTCATACCCGAGTGCATCGGTATAGAGAGCGGCGCCCATGGCAGACCTTTGAGAGCGGCGAACGCCGAGCGCGAGTTAGCTTGAGTGTTTATTCTCATCCCGAACCATGCAACACCATAAGAGCCAAGTATGCCGAGAATGGACGCAAGCAGAATCACAATCACTTTTGCAATTGACATATGTTGCAGGAACATAAAATAATAAATCATACAGATTCCGATGAGCGCCCACAAAATCGCAAGAAACTTTCCTTGTTGTATAAGATAGCTCTTGCAAGTTTCCCAGATGATATTGGAGACGTTCCTCATCGTATCGTGCACCGGCAAGGCTTTAATCTTGCTGTATTGAACAAGACCAAAGACTAAGCCGATTATGCAAACAACGATACCAATTAACATCAACTGGAAGCCAGTTATGCCACCCAGATTGTTATATGCAACGCCCCGAAGATCGGGGAGTTTAAGTTCGGCTTCGCTTGCAAATCCGTTTGTGGCTAACGCCATCAAACTTCCCGCTGTAACCATTTTCAGTATACTCAGTTCAATTTTTTTCATATTTCTACTAATAAGTTATAATTCTTACTAATATGACAAAATACCAGAATAAATTGCAAAGGTTTTTTTGTAATATTTTTGTTTCAAATTGAACCCCTGCAAATCAGGACATCGCAATCTTGTGGTGATATTAAATTGTTCAAATGCGCCTTAAAGCCAGGTCGCATAGCGCAGCGAGTGGAAAATAGTTGAAAAATTTCTTCTTACCGCAAAGCGCGGCGATGCTACTCTTATGCAACTGATTCAGTTCACTTGCAACTCACGGCAAACTGTTTTAGCTACATATTTTGAATAATATTATCGCCGAATTCCGAACATTTAATTTCGGTAGCGTTATCCATCAGACGCGCAAAGTCGTAAGTAACACGCTTGCTTGCGATTGCGCCATTTAATCCCTTTATTATCAAGTTTGCTACTTCAGTCCATCCAATATATCTAAACATCATTTCGCCGCTCAAAATTACACTACCCGGATTAACTTTATCCAGATTCGCGTATTTTGGCGCCGTTCCGTGAGTAGCCTCAAATACTGCATGACCGGTAATGAAGTTTATATTGCCTCCAGGCGCTATTCCAATTCCCCCAACCTGCGCCGCTATAGCGTCGCTCAAATAATCGCCATTCAAATTCAGGGTTGCAATAACGTCAAAATCCTCAGGTCTTGTAAGCACTTGTTGAAGCGTAATATCCGCAATAGCATCCTTAATTAGAAGAGCGCCGCCTGCTAATGCCTTTTTCTGTTCTTCATTCGCAGCCGCTTCGCCTTTTTCCTTTTTTGTTCTTTCCCATTGAGCCCAGGTATAAACTTTTGCGCCGTAATATTTTTCAGCGAAGGCATAACCCCAATCCCGAAACGCCCCTTCAGTATATTTCATTATATTCCCTTTATGAACAAGGGTGACGCTTTTCCGTTTTTCTTTAAGCGCGTAATCTATCGCGGCTTTCACAAGCCTGATTGTTCCAATCTTCGAAACTGGCTTTACGCCAATTCCAACGCGGACTGCTGAACCATCATCACATAAGTCCTTGCCAGCAAGAGCCAAAAATTGTTCTCCTTTTTCTACCGTGCCAAAGCGGATTTTTTGAAAATCTTTAGGAAATTCTCTTTGTAAAAATTCAAGAATCTTCTGCGCTTCTGGCGAACCTGCGGGGTATTCTATTCCAGCATAGATGTCTTCGGTGTTTTCGCGGAAAATAACCATATTCACCTTTTCAGGATGTTTTACCGGCGATGGAACTCCGGTAAACCACTGGACAGGACGCAGACATACATAAAGGTCTAACATCTGTCTCAAAGCAACATTTAAAGACCTGATTCCTCCTCCAATCGGCGTTGTTAATGGCCCTTTTATACCAACAAGATATTCTTTAAACGCTTCAACAGTGTCATCAGGCAACCAGGTGTTAAATTGTTTAAATGCGGTTTCGCCGGCATAAACTTCAAACCAGTTTACCTTTCGTTTTCCGCCATAAGCCTTTTTTACTGCGGCATCAAACACCCGCTGGCTTGCCGCCCAGATATCAGGTCCTGTGCCATCTCCGCGAATGAACGGAATTACCGGGTCATCGGGCACCTGCAAAACGCCGTCTTTGATTCCAATCCTGCCGCCCTGCGGCGGTTTAACTGTTGTAAATGCCATAGCTATTAGTTCCTTCTTAAAGTTACTACTAATTATTATTAAATATTTTAATTTTCTATTAATTCTGGGAAAATCTCAGATTATTGCAAGATTTTTTGAAACTATTTTTTCATCTTGAGATTCTTTTCGAAGTTCAAGAGATTCTTTGATGAGTTCAACGGCGCGGTCCGAAGTAATGCCATATTTCTTGCGAAGTTCATCAACTGTTGAAGCGTGCTCTATAAATTTATCAGGCCAACCGATTCTAACGACTGGAATGTTGATTCGTTTTTCAGTTAAAAACTCAACAACCGCAGAACCAAAGCCGCCTGCTAAAACGTGGTCTTCAAGTGTAACAACTACATCGGCTGCGCGGGAATAAAATTCAATTGTTCCCTCGTCTATTGGCTTGAAAAATCTTGCGTCTATAATGGCACAATCTATCCCTTCGGATTCAAGTTTTTGGGCAGACTCTCTTGCGATTTTTAACATATTGCCCAGAGAAATAAACGCGACTTTAAATTTTCCATTGTTTTTGAATCCTTGGACAATTTTTGATTTTCCGATTTCAATCACCGCTGGCTGGTCTTTAATTGGAATTCCCTCTGCCGCGCCTCGTGGATATCTTATACACACAGGATGTTTTTGCAATGTTGCCGTAAACATCATATCAACAAGTTCATCTTCATTGGAAGGAGCCATACCGATGATATTAGGCACGCACCGCAAGAATGAGATATCAAATAACCCATGATGAGTAGGTCCATCATTTGCCGAGAGCCCTGCCCTATCCATACAAAATATTACTGGCAAATCCTGCAGCGCGACGTCGTGGACTATACAATCAAACGCCCTTTGTATAAATGTTGAGTAAATTGCCACCACAGGATGAAAACCCATTGTAGCCATTCCTGCCGCGAACAAAACGGCGTGTTCTTCCGCAATGCCAACATCAAAAAACCTTTCAGGCATTGTCTTTTCAAGTATTTTGAGTCCCGTTCCCGATGGCATAGCCGCAGTGATGCCCACAATTGATGAATCTCTGCGGCAAAGTTTAACCATCGTCTCACCAAAGACATCCTGATAATTCGGGACGCCGGATTTTTTAATCTCTGTTGAATTTCCTGTTTTAATGTCGTACGGACCGACGCCGTGGAATTTTTCCGGCTGTTTTATCGCAATATCGTAGCCGCGTCCCTTTTGAGTTAATATATGAACTACAATTGGATGCTCGCAGCTTTTGGCAAATTCAAGCGTGCTTATCAAGAGTGGAAGGTCGTGTCCATCAATCGGTCCTAGATATCTTAAACCGAGCTCTTCAAATATAAGGCTGCTTCCGTAACCGCCTTTACCATCGGATTCCTCGTCTTTTTTCGTCTGTTCCAATGTTACACTTGAAACAGCGCCTTTTATAAGTTCCTCAACTTTATGACTAAGCCTTATAGCGATGTCTCCCTTTGAAAATTTGCTTAAAAAATTGATAAAATCTTTTTGAAACTTATTATATCTGGGATTTGTAATCAGTTTATGGAGATAATTTGCCATCGCGCCCACATTTTTTGAAATACTGAATTCATTATCGTTGAGTATAAGGATAAATCGCTTTGTAGTGGTGGCGATATTATTCAAAGCCTCATACGAAATTCCGTTAGTAAGCGCGGCATCTCCAACGATGCAGACAACGTGTTCATTTTTTCCAAGACGGTCGCGCGCAGCCGCTATTCCAAGAGCCGCCGAAATGGCGGTACCGGCATGTCCTGCGCCATAACAATCGTGCTCGCTTTCAGCCCGGGACGCAAATCCGCACAATCCGTCTGTGGTTCTAATTGTATGAAATCGGTTCTTTCTGCCTGTAAGCAGTTTATGGACATAAGTTTGATGACTGACGTCCCAGACAAATTTATCCGTTGGTGTGTTGAAAACGCTATGAAGGGCAATCGTTAGTTCAACCACGCCGAGATTAGGACCGAGGTGTCCGCCTGTAACGGCTAATTTAGTTATTAACTCTTCTCTTATTTCAGCGGCAAGCTGAATCCGCTGCTCAAGAGTCAGTTTTTTCAAATGAGACGGATCATCAACCATATCAAGATATCGGCTCATAAGCGCAACAGGCTAATTTTTATTCGTCGTTTTCCTTATTATCCTCGCCAACGTTATCTTCATTGGCGTTTGTTAACGATATCGGCTTCAGACTGAAATCCCCACCGATCTTTTTTTCAAGTTCTTGGATTTTTAATTCCGCTTCTGAAAGTCTTTTCTGGCATATTTTCACCAGATTTGTCCCTTCCTCAAACCGTTCAATCATCTTTTCAAGAGGCAATTCTTCGCTCTCCATTTCGTTTACAATAGTCTCCAGACGCGTTAACGCCTCTTCAAAAGAAAGGTCGTTATACATATCGGGACTTTTGCTTTTCTCATTTTTCGCCATAATAATCGAGATAACATTAAAATTTAATCCAATATATTCTTATTTCAACAATTAACAAATTCAATCAATTTGGTAATAAAATACAACATTTGATTTTTGATTAATTGCCTTCCGGTTTTTTCAAAGATATAGAAGGGCTTGTAGGTATGTTAATTTGCGCCGGTGAATCTGGTTTTGAAGGGTCAAAATTTTCAAATGCCGGGGCTATATTTTGTCTCAATTCAGGGATAGATTCTTCAATCCCTTTTATAACGCATCTTGCCAGTTCAAATGCCCCATAGTTATTATGATGAGTGTTATCCTGAAACGCAACTTTTGAACGTTCTTTGCCGAACGCCTCGTAGAGAGATTTGCTCATATTATTAAGGTCTATTAATGGCGTTTTCAATTCTTTTGCCACAGCGCGTACTGCGTCAGGATAATCTCCAAGACTATTTGTTATTTTTCCATTTTCGTCAAAAGTGCGTCTGTGCATTGAAGTTATTAAAACCGGATTTGCCATTTTATCTCTTATTGCCTTAACGTACCGTCGCAAAAATTCTGAATAAGTGGTAAATGCCCCTGCCCCGGGGGTTTTGTCTTTCTGGTCATTATGACCGAACTGGATGAAAACAAAATCGCCCGGTTTAACAACATCCAGTACTTTAGCCAATCGCAGAGCATTATACGAAGAACGTAATGACTCGCCGGACTCGGCATAATTAGCAACAGCAACGCCTCGCAAAAACAGCGGCAACATCTGTCCCCAGCTGCACCACGGTTCAAAAGGTTGGTCGCACACGGTGGAATCGCCTAAAAGATATATCGTCCTCACATCGCTCCGCGGATATATCTCAACAGCGCAAATTGCCGGACGCGCGCCGTTAAATTCAATCGTTAATTTATCGTCCCAATTTAAAAATTCGTCGGTTTTCTCTCTTGATTTTAATTTAACCTGCTCGCCTGTGGAAAGTTGAGCCGTTCTTATGTTTACAAAAAACAGATTAGTTATAAACTCGCCAGCCTCTGTCTTTGCGTTCCAAACCATCAACCTCCTTAATTCCGCTTTGATTGTCGTTGAAGCAGGCTGGTTATAATCTCCAGAAATAACCTTTATCTCGTAATTGCCCTCGGGAAGTTTTACAGAAAAATAGAACGGTTTATCCGAAAAGACAAAATCCGAAAGGATGACGTCAGGATGATCTCGGTTAGTAGAATAAATGTTTTGCCCGGGTTCAAATCCATAACCAATTTTATCAGAATACACTTTGTCTGGAGTAATCTTAATATATCCCGCTGCCGTAGAGCCATCGCCAAAATCAAATTTGATCGGATCAATTCCAGACGCCATAAATACCGGCATTGATGCAGCAAGAATCAATGTAGTAATAGATTGAAAAATGAGATTAGCTGGTAGAATACCAAATTTAAAAACTCCCAATAAGCGCGCCTTTTTATGATTGTATTTATCCATACAGATTAAAGATTTTAAAGAATATAACTTCTGATTCAATAACCTACTTTTCAAAATAATAGCCTCCCAGTTGCGGCGGATAAAGATAACCCATCGCTTCCATTGCCACATCGGTTCTATAAAGTCTGTCTTGCATTAAACAGGCGCGACGTTGTTTTGATGAAATTGTGGTTGTATAGATTCTCAATTCCCCGCGAACCGAAGTAATAATTTCCTCGCGCCAGTCTCCAATTATGTCCGCGATTGCAATTACCCTACCTTCAATTCTGCCATACTGCTCCTTTGTATATTTTACAATAGTGTTGCGGCTAATGTATGCCTTATAGGGTGTATCGTCCCAGAATATTGGGTTAGGAGCAAGGCCGCCGAGATTTATATCCTTTGCCAGAAGTTTTCCATCTCTGGCGCTGTAAAGCCATTTATCGGGTAGATTTTTTTCGCCGCAGTAAAATTCCAGTCCTGGCGAGCGCGGGTCAATATCTGCAAGAAGCCCCTGACTATGAACGTGTGTTGTTGGATGCTGGCAGCCCCAAATTATTTTTCCTGTTTTTGCTTCAACAAGACAGATTGCGTTTGATTTATGACTCGGTTCAATTCCATAAATGATTTCAAGTCCCGGTCGCGACGGATCAATGTCGGTAACATAAAAAGCGTCGGGATGTCCAAGACCAGTATTCCATAGCAATTTACCGTCGTCATCCAAAACCGCTGAACCAAGAATAAGTTCATCACGAGCGTCTCCGTCAATATCGGCAGCGTGGAAGCCGTGAGCACCTTGACCGCGAACAGGCGGGCTTTCTTTATCCCCATCCCATCTCCAGAGCAATTTTAATCTCCCTTTTTCATAATTATACGCGTCCACAATCATACGGGTGTATGTTCCGCGCAATACGATAAGGCTTGGTCTTTTACCGTCAAGATACGCAACTCCAATTAAGTGTCTTGAAGCGCGATTGTTACTATCATCTCCCCAATCAGAAACTTTTCCGCGCTCAATCCAGTTAACTTTTGTAATTTCCTTGCCTGTTAGCCCGTCCAAAATTGAACAATACTCCGGTCCTTCAGTAACTTTGCCCTCGGCATTCCGGTAATCGCGGTCTGTAGGAGCAGTCTTTAGCGCCACCTCTGCCCTGCCATCTCCGTCAAGGTCATAAACGATCATTGGCGACCACCATACGCCCTGCTCAATGTTCCATCCAAGGTCATAACGCCATAAAAATTGCCCATCAGACTTATATGACTCTACCTTGAATGTAGTAATGCTCCTTTGCCATACTCCGGGGTCAGTTACCTGTTCAGGTTGTTTTATTACAAAATCGTATTCGCCGTCTCCATCAATATCCGCAATCCCAACCTTGCTAAATAAATAGTCACCATTTAGTTTTATCTTAATAAATCCCGCGTTTGCGCTCATCGGGTCGTATTTTATCTTCCATCTCACAGAATTAGTATTATCTGAATCAATACCAAGTCCGTAAAAACAAGGACGGTTAAGGGGAGATTTATCTAAAAAGTTGCAGGAATCAACTATTGGAACAGGATTCAACTTCTCCCAACCCTTATTAGAATCCATACTTCTAAATACATTAAAACCGACATTTGCTTTATCAGACAATAGCAACCGCCATCCCAGATAAACATTTCCATTTGAATCGGGAACTGCTATAAAACCCCGTCCCATTGGTTCACCCTTCTGGGCAAAAGAGGTTACAATACCTTGAAGAAGAGTAATACAAACAAACAGATAGCTACAAACTGATGAAATATTCGTAAATGAGTTCATTAAATGTTTTATAACAAGTTCCCCCGCCGTTGTTAATATAAAAAATAACTAATATAATTGCTCCAATATTTGAGAAATAATGCATTGACTGGCTTAAGATTTAAAATATCTATCTTCTCAACTTCCCGCTTTTAAAGGCGTGAAGACAACTGCTCCGTCTTTTACCTCAACCGAGTCAATCTCCTGCAATATTTGAAGAAATTCGTAATTGTTTTCCAGCCCTTCCAGTATATTCTTTTCTTTGACTCTATTTAAAATCCACTTTGGCACCGGTTTACCATTTGCCATCGCGGAATCAACCCTGAGCGTTAAGAATCCATCTTCCAACTGAAGTTTTAAATTTACATCGGCGTTTATATAGCGTCCCTGCAATTCTTTCTTTCCGGTATTGCTTAATGGCGCTGTGATATGGGCGATTAAATGGTTATTGGTTATTTCAACACGGACAAAGTCTTTGGCTTTTCCAAAATTAGCAATCATCTGATTAATGTCTTCAGCGGTAAGTCTAAAAGGTTCGCTTGCCTTTTTATTAAATAAATCTTTGCAAAAGTCCTGCCAGCGCTGGGCAATACCCTGAAACCGTTCTTTTGAAGTCTCAATCGCTGGCAACGGTTTTGGTTTTGTTTCGGTGTAATTTTTAATCAGCGATTTATAGTAAGAAAAGGCTGCTATGAAGAGTATTAATGCAAGCAGAAAAAGTCCGCCAAAACCGATTATGAGGTAAAACCACCATCGCCGTCTTTTCTTAATCGGCGCCGCTTCAACTTGTTGCGACGGTTGAACGTTCTCCGATGAGCTTTGAACATTTTCAGATTCATTACCGGGAAATTCTGTGTTCATAATTTTTCTAATATATTAACACATTTGAGAATGGTTTTGTTGCAAATATTTTAAACCTTCCTATTAATTTCTCGCCATAACTTCATTCCCTGATACGGACTATACCAGTAATTTGTTAACAAACCGCAGATCAGAGTTGACATTGGAAGCCCGATTAATCCATATAACGAGCAGAGTGTTGCAGTTAAAATTAAATTCAAAACAGCATTGATAATTGTTGAAACAACAAAAGGATTTCTCCCACTTGCAAGGACAAAATTAGCCCATACTGTGGCTGCCCCGAGAATTGAATAATCAATTGTCATTATAAACAGCACATCGCCGGTCACATATTTACCCGCTCCAACCCAGAGTTTGACAATTGTAGGGCTCGCAAAATAAAAAAACGCAAATCCGAGTAATACAGCGGCAGTAACAATGACGATAATTCTCTTCATCCTGCGACGCGCCGCGTTGAAATCCAAGCGGGAATAATCCATTGTAAAAAGCGGGAGTTGCGGCTGGAACAACTGCACAACAGCCTGCATAATCACCATTGCTATCTTTTGAGCAAGATAAAACGGTGTTACTTTTTCAGCCCCTAAAATTGCGCCAACCATCGGCACCTGAACCGAGGTTATGCAATAACTGGCTGAACTTACTATGCCAACCGGCGCCGCAACCCTCCATAATCTTGAAATAATTGCATTCTCTACCGTTACATTACCCTTTAATTTATTTTCCGATATTATATTAAGCGCTAATTTCAAAGACATATATTGTATGACTGCGATTGTTAATACGACAAGTGAAATAGCGGGCAAAGTTGGAACAATTTGAAGAACAGCAATTACAAAAACGCCGTTTAATATCTGAAATGTTCCGATCATAAACTTCGTCAGATACATCTTTCCGGCTCCTTCAATAACCGATTGATTTAACTTTGCCTGTAATGAGATAATCGTTGCCAGTCCAAGCAGATACCAAGCGACTGCGGTCTTTAAATTTTGCATTGAAGCTAACTTCGTATGTGGCAGAACCAGTTCATAGAGTATTATCAATAACAGAATACCGATGCCGCTAATCCTATGAAACAACACTTTCCCTGCCTTATAAATTATTCTAACCCCTTCCCAGCCCGGCGCAGTTTCAATAAAGTCGTCTCTTCTTCCCCTATCGTCTCCACTCCCCTTACAGAGCGTGTATGAAACCTGACGCGAGATAACAAAACTGAATCCAAAGTCTGTTAAAGTAATTGCCGCAAGAAATCCCTGAAAAGCAAACCACAGACCGGCTTCATCGGCGGCGAGTTTCTTCAAGATAAAAGGTATGGTAATTATTGCGGGCAATATCCCGCACAACTGCTGATACCACCCGGCAATAGCGGCAGCCCGCGCGGGATGTTCTTTTACCCAGTTGTTTATAAAATCCATCTTTTATTCAAATCTGATTATATTATGTATCTAACGCTGCCCATTTTCAGATAATGCCTTTACGATTTTTTCAATCTTTGAATTCCAGCTATGAATCTTCAATAATCGCTCGCCCCATAATTTGATTATCTCTCTATCAGTCGTTAAAGCTTCTGTTAATACCCGCGAAAAATCCTGATAACTATTATTGTCAAATGAATAACCGCATCCAGCCATAACCTCTTTTAAAGCAGGGATATCGGAATAGACCGGGCAGACTCCATTTATCGCCGCTTCAACTGGCGGCATACCAAATCCTTCATACTCCGAAAAATATGCCACTACAGAGGCTGAACAAAACATCTTCCGATATTGTTCCTCTGGCAATCGCAGATGATGTTTCCAACCTTCCATATCTGGAAAAGATACGCCGGCTGGCAACTCGCCGACAAAATCAATTCCGCCCCTAAAACCGGTTTCTTCCTGCCACTTTTTTAAATAACTTATTGCAAGGTCGCTACGTTTATGCCGCCATTTGCTTATAAGGACAAACAACCTGCCATTTTTTTCCTCTAAAATTGAAATGGGTCTTTCAAATCCAACTCCAATGCTAAACATCGGGATAGTTCTGGTAATCCCCCATTTCCCACAGAGTCTTTTTGCCTCGCCGACTACAAATTCAGAGTTTGTAAAAATAACTTTCGCATATTTTAGCGACGCCTTCATTGCCGTGTTGAAGTATATCTGCTCAAGGTGATTGTAATCTTCCGGATATTTCGTCCTGTAGTAGTCAGGAACAGCGTCGTGGATATATGCTGCAAGCCGCGCCGGCGGTTTTAATAAAAAAGATGAAAAACCTTTTGGTAAAAACATCCATTTAACTCCGGCTTTTTTAACAATCCGGTACAATCCAATCTGGTCCCAAAAAATCCGCGAGACTTTACTCCTTATCGCTTCATCGCAATCAATAAAGCAGACATCTGGATTTTCAAAATCAAATCTGATTGCGCGATTTTTTAAAACCACTAATCGCTCTATATAAGGTGAACAGGCAAGGGCTTTTATTAACCCCAGCGCAAAATTCATCTGACCGATTGTTCGTGTCCGCTCAAAACAATAATCGGCTATTGATATGGCGATATTTAATTTTTCTAAACTCATTTCAAAACATAATCTGCCCCATATTATAAAAAGAAGCGGGTAAAAGGCAGAATAAAATTAAATTCCCATCTCAGTCAAGAGAATGGGAATTTAATTCTGTTTATTTTTAAAACCTGAATTACTTGCCTCTGGCTTTTTCTAATAAAGCCGAAGCCTGTTTTGAAATGGTGTCGTTGACCTTTGCGGTTGTTACTTTTTCAAGGGCTTGAATTATTTTCTGATTATTCAAATTCCTTTTATTTTGCAAAAGCCTTGTAGCAACACTGACAACAGCGGCGCCGGCTTCATTTGCCGTAGATTCATCAGATAACATCGGAATGATTAGACCAAAGGCGTCCGTCGCAGTTATGTTACCAAGTGCGCCAAGCAACATTTTCTTTTCCTCAACATTGCTGATAATTTCAGCCGCTTTTTTGCATAATTCAATGCGCTGATTGACTGGAATTTCCGCCTGACCTGTCAACCTGAAGAAATTCCGCAGGCAAAGCGTCTTATCGGAGTTGTTTTGAGCGGTGCGGGCGAGTTCAATCAAGTCGGGGGCGGCATCCGCGCTCTTCCAATCGCCAAGAGCACGAATAGCCTCGTTGCGAACCTGCTGATTCTGGTCTTTAACCGCTTCGCGCACCGCGGCGAGAGCCGTTTGATTTCCAATCGCGCTCAAGATATGCAATAGAGCACCTTTTTGTTTTGCGCCAACCGAAGAAAAAGCGGCAATTATTTTGTTAGCCACAAGTTCTTGATTCTGCGCCCTTGCGCAAATTGTGCTTAAAGACTGCTCAATCGCTGATATATCCTGATCATTGTCACTCTTTTTCAACAATCCGAGCAACGAGTCAATTTCAGAAACCGAGCCAAGTTCGCCAATTCTTTTCAATGCAGCCTGACGAATTTTCGGATCGTTGTCTGAAGTTAAACCAACCAATGTCGGCAGAGCGGTTATCATCCGTCTGCGCGCAACCAAGTCAATGCCGATTACCCTCTTTGAGACATCAGAATCTTTCATCATATTCATCACTATCGCGTCGGCGCCTTTGCCGGCAAAACCCGCAAGCGCATCCTGCGCTGTCTTTGATATTTCAGAATCAGATTCCGTAGTAAGGTTGACCAGTTCTGGCAATGCTTTATCCTGTCCAATTGACCCGATTGCTTTGATGGCTGCTATCCGCGCTGTTTTATTTCCTGATAGAGATAGTTTAATTACCTCTGGCAACGCCACAGCATCGCCTCTGTTAGCAATAGCATTAAGTATTTCGACCTGGTTATCAACAGGGAGCGTCGCTAAAACTGCCGCCAGAACCTTGCCCGCTTCCTGCCCCTTCATCTCAAGCGCCGACCTTACTGCCGCGCTGAAAATCAGATAATCCTGACTCTTTAAAGATTTTTCCAATAACGCTAAAGACTCTTTTTGAGGACGGAGCAAAATTGAACCCCGAACCGCCCCAGTAGTAACTTGATGCGGGGCATTTTTCAACTCTCTCAACATATCATATATAGCAAGCGCCTCTTTTGTCTGCTTTGCAGCCGCAAGAGACTCGGCGCACCTGAACAAACCTTCACAGACCGCCAGAATATTTTCTGATGGCGCTTTTGCCAGCGCTGCTTGCAATACTTTAGCCGACTGTGTTGTTCCAATTGAGCCAAGCGCCCGCGCCGCTGCCTGAGCAACCTCTGCATTTTGGTCATTTAAGTAAACGGCGAGGGCATCAATAGCCTTTACGTCGCGTCTTACTCCAATGCTCCCTATCACTCCGACCAGCAAGCGACCATTGACCTTCTTCAATGCATTTCTAAAAGCTTCGTCCACAGATGGGTCCTGTATCGGTTCAAGCGCATAACGCGCCATATGAGAGAGTTTTTCATCTTCTAACAGCGGCGCAAGAACTGGCACTGCGGCTTTTGTGCCGTAAACTGCAAGTTCGCGGCAGGCGTCTGCTTTTTCCTTTTGTCCTGCGTTTGATTTAAGAATGGCAATGAGAGATTGTTCTTTTTCCGCATTGCTCTCGGCAGCCGATAAAACGCTACTTGACAACAGTCCAAAAACTACTGTCAGCGCGCCTATTAGATTTACTATATTCATTAACTTTGAACTTGTTCTGCTTTTCATAAATCTTTTTCCTCCATTAAAACTTTCTGTTTTAACTATATTATCCACGGTTCGCGCATTGCCCTTGAACGAAGTTTGTTTGCCTCGGGGTCATTTATAAACTCTGCCTTATCGGGGTCAAACCGCATATTTCTCTTCAGCCACATACAAATATTAGCGCAATGAACAGTTGTCATTGAACGATACATAACAACTGGATTTGCTACCGTCTGGCGCCGCGATTTCACACAATCAAAAAAGTCCCTGACGTGGCTCATTGGCCGTTGAGTGCGCGTTTGATATTCTTGAACGATTTTTCTAAAATCCGAAAGCAATGCAGGATTTGAAACTTCAGGTTTTGAATAACCGTCCGCAACAGCAACCCAGCCCTCTGGACCATCAAAACGCATACCACAAGAGCCGTGCCAGTATTTGTCTCCCCGACTTAAGATCATTTTAACGCCATTTGCAAAATGGACTGTCATTCCATCTCCAGTGGGATTGTTTACATATTCATAGTAAACGCCGGAAGTATCAAGGGCATCAATACCTGCTTGAGCCTGCGCAAAAGTGTGCGCGCCCCACTCGCCTATGCAACTTGTATGGAAATCATAAAATCCGCGCCAGCCGCCGCGAACATAAGAAGAATTATACGGACGCCACGGACAGGGTCCGAGCCACTGGTCCCAATCCACCTCATCTTTTGGCGGTTCCGGTTCCGCAGGCAGCCAATCATAACGCATCTCTGCCGCATCCCACGGGGCAATATGCGCATAACAAGTATGAACTTTTCCAAGCCGACCGCTGCGCGCAAGTTCTATTGCAAAAACAAAATTTGCCTCGCTCAATCGTTGTGTCCCGGTTTGATAAATTCGCCCATAACGTTTAGCGGTTTCAACAACCGCCTGTCCTTCAGCGATAGTCATACAGGACGGCTTTTCAGAATAAACATCTTTTCCTGCCCGCATAGCCATAATAGAAGCAAGGGCATGCCAGCGGTCGCCGGTCGCAATAAGCACGCCATCAATGTCTGTTCGTTCTGCTAAAAATTCGCGAATGTCCCGATAGGTCTTGCAATCATTGTTGCCATACCGATTATCAATTATTCGCTTAACATTTTCACGCGCGCTCTTCTTTGCATCGCACACGGCTACAAATTGAACATCCGGCTCCGGCAACATCCAGTTCAAATCCGCACTGCCTCGCCCGCCAATGCCAATTCCGCCCATTATTATCCTTTCGCTTGGCGGAACACGACCGTTGCGCCCGATCGCAGTAGCGGGTATTATAACAGGCGCAGCCAATATCCCGGCTGTTGTAATAAGACGATTTAAAAATTTCCTCCTGCTCAATCCTTCTGATGACCGACCGTTTGAGGAACAAACAAAGATTCCCTTCGTATCTCTTTTTGAGCTATTCATAATACAACGCATTTTTAAGTCTTTGACGGTAATTGTCAAATTTTATTCAAAATTGTTTTATAAACACCGATTACTCTCCCAGATTTTGGTTTAACAAATTAATTGAATTCTTGCGTAATTCCCCTTTTCCTGTAATTGCTATATGTAATATGGGATCGCGAACAGAATTCATAAAATTTTTTCATAAAGTAAAAAATATTTTTTGCAAAAATCCCGATGACTTTTTAAAAAAAGCGCGCGGAGTGGTGCATATTGGAGCGAATGAAGGACAAGAACGGGATTTGTATTCAAAACACAAACTAAATGTTGTTTGGATTGAACCAATCCCTGATATCTTCAACGTTTTGAAAAAAAATATCAGCAGTTATCCAGAACAGATAGCCTATCAATATTTGATAACCGACAATGATGATGTTGAATATACTTTTTACATCGCGAACAATCAAGGCGCGTCCTCTTCAATTTACGATATTAAACTGCATAAAGACATCTGGCCCGATGTTGCTTATCAAAACACGATTAAACTAAAAAGCGCCACGTTTGCAACAGTAGTTAAAAAAGAATCAATAGATTTAAGCAAATACGACGCGCTTGTGATTGACACACAGGGCTCTGAACTGCTCGTCCTAAAAGGGGCTGAACCTGTATTATCAGGATTTAAATATATTAAAATAGAGGCTCCTGACTTTGAGGCTTATGAAGGCTGTTCGCAGTTAAAAGATATTTCCTCGTTTTTAAATTCTCTCGGATTTGTTGAATACGCCCGTCATAAATTTGCCGAACACCCGCAAGGTGGTGGTTACTATGATGCGCTGTTTATCCGTAAGAAATAAAATTCACCGCCGTTTTTGCTCAATAATAATTTAATCCGAGAAACATAATTAACTCACTCAGCAAATTATTATTAATTGACTGAATCAATTTTATGGCGTCAAATAGTCATTACAGTTTTCTGCTATTTAAGCGGAGAATTATATAAATGATATTGAAAACGAAATCTGGTAAATAAGACTATGAACCTTGACGCATTATACTCAAAACTACTGGTGAAAACGGGCGCCAAAATGGCGCTTATCGTTCTTGATGGCGTGGGCGACATTGCCACAAAAGAAAACGGCGAAATGACACCGCTTGAGGCTGCGCGCACACCGAATCTTGACGCCTTCGTCGCTCAAGGCTGCGCGCAAGGCAGAATGATCCCGGTTGCCCCGGCAATAACTCCCGGCAGCGGACCCGGACACCTTGCCCTGTTCGGCTACGACCCGCTCGAATACGAAGTTGGTCGCGGAGTTATTGAAGCGCTCGGTCTCGGTCTGGAGTTAAAAGCAGGCGATGTTTGCGCCAGAGCAAATTTCTGCACAATAGATAAAAATGGAATTATAACAGACCGTCGCGCAGGCAGAATCCCGACTAACGTTTGCGAGGAACTTTGCTCAATCCTTTCAAGCAAAATTAAAAAAATTGATGATGTTGATATTATTATAAAAGCAGGAAAAGAACACCGATTTGTGGTTATCTTCCGCGGGCCCGGATTGGAAGGACCCTTAACCGATAGCGATCCAAATCGCGAAGGTCTTCCTATCGCAACCGTTAAACCAACAAACCCAAAGTCCGCTAAACAAAAGAAAGTCGCAAAGATTATTGCCGAGTTTTACAAAAAAGCTTTGCCGCTTTTAGCCGAAAAATCGCCGGCAAATGCCTTTTTGCTTCGCGGCATAGCGCATCAGCCAGAAATACCGCTATTCCAGGACCGTTATGGTATGAAAGCGGCAGCCATAGCGGTGTATCCAATGTATAAGGGGCTCGCTCAATTAGTAGGTATGACAAAAATTGAAGGACCGCAAACAATCGCCGAACAATTTGAACGCTACCTTGCTGAATACGATAACTACGACTTTTTCTTTATACACTTCAAATACACAGATAAATATGGCGAAGACGGAAATTTTGAGGCAAAGAAAAAGGCTATTGAAGATTTTGACGCAGCCCTGCCGATATTCCTTAAAAAGAAACCGGACGTTGTCGCAATAACCGGCGACCATTCCACCCCGGCAGCGGTAAAAGGACATTCTTGGCACCCTCAACCGGTGCTGCTCCATTCAAAATACAGCGGCTCGGATAAATTGCAGAGATTCACAGAAACCGGTGCAAATCAAGGTTCACTTGGCATTTTTGAAGCAAAATATCTTATCCGCCTTATGATGGCAAACGCAAAGATGTTTGACAAGTTCGGCGCATAAGAGACAGTAAATAAACTTAAAAACCCGGGAATTAATCACAATAATTTCCGGGTTTTTTATTCAATTATCGACAGAATAAATTTAACTTTTCAAATTATTCAAAAAGAGCGTTAAAGATTACCGCTTTTCCATTTTTTGACGGGCGGCTTCAAGAATCCTCCGTTCCCTCTCGGTCAAACTTTGAATTCCGTGAGCGGCAATTTTGTCAAGTATTGGATCAACCTCGCGCTTAATAAATTCTTCTGGCGGAAGGTCGTCTTCTTGCTCGCTAACAATTTCCCACTTCCGCGGTTCAGATTTAGGTACAGTCACAAATTGTCTCTTTTCAGACGCAATTCTTCTGCGGCGAAGGTTCCGGATAAAATGCTCAAATTGAATCCCCCATTTTATATAAACCACACCCATTATTATACCGCCAAGATGAGCGCCGTGCGCAATAGGCGATGAGGGAAAAACCAGTCCATAAACAGTAATCAAAACTTCTATCAGCAATAGATATTTTGCCCGCATCGTAACCGGTATTATAAATGCGATAAGCGTAGTTAAAGGTTGCTCCGGGAACAACGTGGCAAATGCGGCAACAAGTCCGAACACACCAGCCGACGCGCCCACAACGGCTTGAAATCTAAATACCGGGATAATTAATCCAATTATTATCTGCAATAAACCCCCGAAAATTCCGCTCATCAAATACAGTTTTAAAAATCCTGCGCGTCCAAGATAATCCTCAATCGGGCGTCCGAAAAAGTACAAGACAATGCAGTTTACAAGAATGTGCAAGATATCAGAGTGCAAAAATTGAAAAGTTATAAGTTGCCATAAATAACCCGATTCAAGCCCGCTGAGACTTAAATAAAAATATTTTTTGATGGGGAAACTTGTGTAGTAAAGACAGATATTTTGAATGATAAATGCGACGATATTCAGAATGATAAGAGTAGTAGTCAATGAACGGCGGATTCCAAAGCCGCCTTCCTTCATATATTGCCTCTCATACAATCCCATCTGTTTATTCAAATTAAATCACATCGCCTGATAGTTTCAACTTAATTTAAACATTAATCAACCACTGCCACGGATGAGTTTATATTCTATAAATAATCCACAAAATATTTTTAATGACAGAAACTAACCCAATCCGTCAAAAAATAGACTATTTTAAAATTGTGTTTGCGCCGAAACTGGCATAAGATGAAATTAATTAAACCTGGTTGTTATGAAAAACATAAAACAACTTCTCACTGGCAAAAGATTTTTGATACTTTTGACCATTCTATATTATACCACCGCGTACTCCGCAGAATATAAGCGGATAAGTCTTGATGAATATATTGATAGAATGAAAGCCGGCTGGATAGGCCAGATAGTCGGTGTATCTCTCGGAGCGCCAACTGAATTCAGATGGCGAGACCAAATCATTCCTGCAGATAAAATGCCCCAGTGGAAGCCAGAGATGATTAATGACGCCTTCGGACAGGACGACCTTTACGTTGAGATGACCTTCTTGAGGACACTTGAAGAGTATGGGCTTGGAGTCTCAATCCGCCAAGCAGGTATTGATTTTGCCAACACAGGCTATCCGCTCTGGTGCGCTAATGCGGCAGGAAGAAACAATTTACGAAAAGGAATCGCGCCTCCGGACAGCAGCCACCCTGCTTTTAATAAATGTCCAAATGACATTGATTACCAGATTGAAGCCGATTATTCGGGCTTGATAGCGCCGGGAATAATGCAGGCTCCAATAGATTTAGGCGAGAAATTCGGGCGATTAATGAATTACGGCGATGGAATGTATGCCGGACAATTTGTCGGCGCAATGTATGCAACGGCTTTTTTTGAAAACGATCCTGTAAAAATCGCGCAAATCGCGCTCACAGCAATTCCTGAACAGAGCCAGTACGCGGAAATGGTCAGAGATATGATTAAATGGTATCGCGAAAATCCGGATAACTGGGAAAAAACCTGGAATTTATGCGAAGAAAAATACAGAAAAAATCCTGAATATCAGAAGGCATCAAACGGCGGTATTGACTGCAAGATCAATGGCGCTTATGTCTTGATGGGGTTATTATATGGGAATCGCGATCCAGAAAAAACCGCGGTTATCGCTTGCAGGTGCGGACAGGACTCAGACTGCAATCCATCAACCGCCGCAGGTGTTCTTTTTACTACAATCGGTTATTCAAAACTGCCACAGAAGTTCAAAACTGGATTGGATGAAACAAAGAAATTCAGCCATACACCATACACATTCCCGGAGTTAATCAAAGTATGCGATAAACTCGCGCGGCAGGTTATTGTAAAATACGGCGGCAAAATCGTTAAAAATGACAAAGGCGAAGAAGAATTTTTAATTCCCGTCAACGATCCAAAACCAAGCAAACTTGAACTCAGTTGGGCGCCCGGACCAATCGCAAATAGCAAATTCACACCTGAAGAAATGAGCAAGATAAAATATACGCCCGGCGTTTCATTAAATCAGGCGATTGAAAAATTCGCCCCAGGCTGGACAGTCTCTTATTGCGGTTCGGATATGAATCCGGGGTTGAGATCAGAGTGGCAAGGCAGAAAAAATGTGCTTGTAACCCATCCGCTTGACAAAGATACCGGTTGCATAATCTCTAAAACTGTTGATATACCGCAAGGCAAGAAAACCTATTTAAAATTTACCGTTGGCAACGATCCACAAGGAGATTTTGATTTGATTGTAAAAGTTAATGGAAATGAAATCTTTAGAAATATAATCGGTCCAAAAACCACGACTAATCACTGGAGAGCCGAGTCAATTGATCTCTCAAAATATGCCGGTAAACAGGTTAAAGTTGAACTAATTAACCAGCCAAACGGTTGGTCTTATGAAGCCGCTTATTGGGGAGAAATTTCTATTGTATCCGAATGAATCAAAAGCGCTTTGCAATTCGGAGGATATGTTGGCTTACATCAATAACCGCTGGTAAAATAAAGGAAACCACTTTTCGCCTAAAAGGGATAAATAAGCAATCAGCAAAGACATAGCAAGCGGAGAGAGATCAATCGGTCCAAGTCGCAACCAGCGAAGAGGTTTTAATAGTCTTTTCCCTGTTATTCCAATAAAACTCCAGAATGGATGAACTCCAAGATAGATGTAGGTATAACATAAGAATAATGCGCATAGAACAATGACCAAATATTTTAAAGAAAACAGAATGCATAGGCTTAATAATCCCGATTGAATCAGCACTCTTGAAAAATCAGAAGGCTTTACAACTATACCAAGTTTAAAAAATAACGGGCTCATTAAAAGCCATAAGAGCGCGCAGAATATAAATGGGGCAAAAAACCGAAATAAAGCAGGCAATCTGCCTATCACCCCTAAGTGTTGAATAATCTTTCTATGGTAAATATCTAATTCTTCCGTGAAATTAATTACCGACAAGACGCAAAGCCAGAAATAAAAAACAATCAGAAACAGAAAAAAACTCAGTATAGAATATAATAAAGTCATAAAGAGAAAATCGCTTCTGAACGGTATTGAAATAGCGATAAGGTCAAGTGTGGGACTCCACTTTATCAATGCGCCAAAATAACGAAACAAGATTGCCTTGCCAAATAAAATCAAGCCGATAAGTATCACTGGGAGCGCGCCCCGCTTTGGCGCGGGTTCCGCCGGTTTAATAACAATCGCAAGGCTCAAAGTTGTCCGTGAAGGAACAGAAAAAAAAGACAACCATTTAAGCCATAAAATCAAACTGACAAAGTTTAATAACCAATCAATTGTTTTCATGCCGTCTGGTATATAGAAACATCATCATAATAATCTCTACCAGCGGCAATATATTTAGTCTACATTATTTTGAGCAGAGTATCGGCTATATCCGCAGGAGTCGGGGCGACGGCGACACCGGCATCTCTGAAAGCCGCAATTTTTGCTGCAGCAGTCCCTCTGCCGCCGCTGATAATAGCGCCGGCGTGTCCCATTCTTCTTCCTGGAGGGGCTGTTGCGCCTGCAACAAAAGCCGCAACGGGCTTCTTGCAGTTGTGTTTAATCCACTCAGCAACCTCCTCTTCTGATGTTCCGCCAATTTCTCCTATAATTATGATTCCGTGGGTGTCGGGGTCTTCATTGAACATCTTAACAACATCAAGATGACCGAGTCCGTGTACCGGATCGCCTCCGATTCCGACACAGGTAGATTGTCCGACCCCGCGCGAGGTAAGCTGCCAAACCGCCTCATAAGTCAAAGTCCCGCTGCGTGAAGCAACACCAATGTGTCCTTTTTTATGTATGTAACCCGGGGAAATTCCAATCCTACAACCACCGTAAGAATCTTTTCCATCGCCTGGCGTGACAATACCCGGGCAATTCGGTCCGATAAGTTTTGTCTTTCTCCCCTCCATTGCCCGTTTAACCATAATCATATCGCGAACCGGGATCCCTTCAGTTATACAAACCACAAGATCAAGCCCGGCATCAACAGCCTCAATTATAGCATCGGCTGCAAAAGCAGGTGGAACAAAAATGACCGATACAGTTGCGCCGGTCTCGCGCTTTGCATCGGAAACTGTATTAAAAATTGGGACTTTTTCTTCAAATAACTGCCCCCCTTTTCCCGGCACAACGCCAGCAACTATTTTCGTCCCATACGCAAGGCTCAAACGGGTATGCTGAGCGCCAAAATGCCCGGTTATTCCCTGTACCATTACTTTAGTAGAAGCATCAACAAGTATTGACATAAATTCATTCCTCCTTAAGCGGTTATTGTAGCTGTTAAATGCGCTTGTTTGGCTGCTTTTACAACCTTTTCGCCAGCATCAGACATTGTTGTGGCGTTAATTAAATTTAATCCCGATTCGGCAAGCATCTTCTTACCAATATCAGATTTATTTCCTTCTAATCTTACCACGATTGGTATCTTTAATTGATGTTCATTAACCGCAGCAATAATACCGTTGGCGATTATATCGCATTGCATAATTCCGCCAAAAATATTAACAAGAATAGCTTTAACATTGGGATCGGTTGCGATTATTTTGAAAGCAGCGCTAACTTGTTCAGGACTCGCGCCACCACCTACATCAAGAAAGTTTGCCGGTTCGCCTCCGTAATATTTTATAATATCCATCGTTGCCATTGCAAGTCCGGCGCCGTTTACAAGACATGCAATGTTACCATTGAGTTTAATATAATTCAGATTGTAGTTGCTTGCCTCAACTTCAAGTGGCGATTCTTCATCGTAATCGCGAAGTTCAAGTAACTCCGGATGACGGAAAAGGGCGTTATCATCAAGTACAACCTTTCCGTCAACCGCAATTAAACTCTGCTCCCCGTTGGCTTGCTGGAAAACGTGAAGCGGGTTAATTTCAACAAGTGACGCTTCACATTCCCACCAAGTCCGGTAAACCCCGTGCAATAATTTTACCCCGAGTGGCAATAGTTCGCTTTTTAATCCAAGCGCTATCAAAATCCGTCTTGCTTGGTATGGCATCAATCCAATCGCAGGGTCAATTACCTCTCTGATTATGGACTCTGGATTGCGCGCCGCAACCTCTTCAATATCCATTCCCCCTTCTTTGCAGGTTATCATTACCGGACGCCCTATTGCTCTATCAAGAACCACCCCAAGATACAATTCAAACTGAACGTCAAGCCCCGCTTCAACAAGCACCTTGCGAACAAGTTTACCCTCAGGTCCTGTCTGCTTGGTAACCAGAACATTGCCAAGCATATTTTTTGCATTGATGTAGACCTCAGCAAGGTTCTTGCAAACCTTAACGCCCCCTTTTTTGCCATTTTTAAAAACCCCTTTTCCGCGTCCACCGGCGTGAATCTGCGACTTTATGATAACACGCCGATAACCGAGTCCAAAAAGTTTTCCGGCAACTGCCCTTGCCTCTTCCGGAGTCGTGCAAACCTCGCCCGGCGGCACAGGAACCCCGTGTTCGCTCAATAACTTCTTCGCCTGATATTCATGAATATTCATTGCAATTATAATGTTTAAATTAACAAATCTTAATTAAACACAAATTTTAATTAGAGCAATTTTTATAATATTTGTTAAAGCAATCTAAAAAAAAAATTTCTGTTCAGTCAAGTATTCGTTAAAATTATTTTATTATTAGATTTATTTATGAATCATAATCATAAAAATTAGTTAGGATAAAAATAAATAATTAATATAAAAACATAGCGCCAGTTGGGTTTTTCCGATGGCGCTATTGGTTTTAACATTTTTATTTCTTCAATAAAAGACTGTTCATCTAACCCAGCTAAAATCGTGTTTATTCTATCGCTTTATTTTAGCTGCAGCCTGTGGTTTCGCCGCAATTTAGACATTTATAACAAGCGCCGTTGCGAACGGTTACATGACCGCAATTCGGACAGGGCGGCGCGTCGAGTGTGTTTACAAATGTGGCAGTGGTTGCCTTTGATATATTAGCCTGCACGGATGAAGTTGAAACCGATTTTGACTTTTCCACAAACGTGGTATCGGTTTTCAACGGCAGTAGGTCTGGAACCGGACGATTAATAGTTTTTTTCAATTCTTCCTGTATTTCCGGTATTGGCAATTCCTGCTGGGATGAGGAGCCAAGATATTTTTCCTTAAACCCTGGAATAAACTGCATTCCCATCCATCTGAACACATAGTCGGTGATTGATGTTGCGTGACGAATGTCCGGGTTATTGGTGTAACCTGAAGGCTCATAACGTTGGAATGCGAACTTTTTCACAAGCGCCTCCAGCGGAACGCCGTATTGCAACGCCAAACTCGTTAATGTCCCAATTGTATCCATCAATCCACCGATTGTGGAACCCTCTTTTGCCATTGTTATAAAGAGCTCGCCCGGCTGTCCGTCTTCAAAGATTCCCACTGTGAAATAACCTTCGTGTCCTGCGATTTCAAATTTGTGCGTTATAGCGTGACGGGTATCGGGCAATCTACGCCGTATTGGCTGAGAGGTCTCTTCAAGTTTCTTCCGCAATTGTTGCACCTCGGCTTCAAGTTCAGCAATTTTTTCTTTTAGTGTATTGACCTCTTGAGCGCCAGCAGTTGAACTCTTTGATGTTGAGAGCGGTTGAGAACGTTTTGAACCATCGCGGTATATGGCAACACATTTTAACCCCATTTTCCATGCTTGAACATAGGCGTCGCGAATATCTTCAACGGTGCTCTCCTTTGGCATATTGACCGTCTTTGAAATAGCGCCGCTGATAAACGGTTGCGCAGCAGCCATCATCTTCAAATGCGCTAAATAATGAATGCTCCGTTTGCCTTTTGTCGGTTTAAAGGCGCAGTCAAACACAGGCAGATGTTCGGGTTTTAATCCGCTTTTTATTGTCGCGCCATTCTCTTCCACATCCTCAATTGTGTCGTATTTCTCAATATGAGCAGTTATCTTTTCGATCTCCTCCTGTGAATAGCCGAGTCTTTGAAGCGCCTGCGGCACCGTGCGATTTACGATTTTAAGAACGCCGCCGCCGGCAAGAAGTTTATATTTTACCAGCGCAATATCGGGCTCAATCCCTGTAGTGTCGCAATCCATAAAGAATCCAATCGTTCCTGTTGGCGCAAGGACTGTTACCTGCGCGTTGCGATATCCATATTTATCTCCAAGGGCGATTGCCTCTTCCCAGCAGTTGCGAGCTTCGTCCTTTAAATAATTAAATTCTGAAGAAGGTTGAATATTCTCAACTGCCTGGCGATGCAGTCTGATGACCGCCTTCATAGATTCCACATTGTCTTTGGCGAGCGGTTTTTGATTATGGGCGCAGCGCGCGTCATAATATCCTTTGAACGGACTCATCGTAGAAGCAAGCATTGCGCTTGTGGCATAAGCATGTCCGGTCATTATTGCCGTAATTGCCCCGCAAAGGGCGCGCGCTCCATCTGAATCGTATGGCAAACCGTAGCTCATTATAAGAGAGCCAAGATTTGCATAACCGAGCCCGAGAGTTCTGAATATATGGGAATTTTCAGCAATCTGCGGCGTTGGATAAGAGGCATTGTCAACTATGATCTCTTGAGCGGTAATAAACAAGCGAACCGCTGCTTTGAATTTTTCCACATCAAAAGCGCCGTCTTCGCGTCTGAATTTAATAAGGTTCAATGAGGCAAGATTGCACGCGGTATTGTTGATGAAGACATATTCGCTGCACGGATTTGTGCAGTGAATTGGTTCTGTGCCTTTGCAGGTATGCCACTTTTGAATTGCCCCATCGTACTGAATTCCAGGGTCGCCACAAATCCAGGTCCCTTCGGCAATTTTATTCAACAACTTTGATGCATCCTTCTTTTCCAGAGGTTTCCCGGTAGTTACAGAACGAGTCCACCATTCCTTGCCTTCAATGGCAGCCTGCATAAATTCATCACTGACACGAACCGATAGATTTTCATTTTGAAACATCACGCTGCTATAAGCTTCTCCATTAAATGAGCCGTCATAACCTGAGTCAATCAATGCCCACGCCTTTTTTTCTTCTTTGGTTTTGGCTTCTATAAATTCCTCAATATCGCCGTGCCAATCGCGAAGCGTGTTCATCTTTGCCGCCCGTCTGGTTTTGCCCCCAGATTTTACAACGTTTGCGACCTGATCGTATATGCGCAAGAAGGAAAGCGGTCCGCTGGGGCGTCCGCCACCGGAGAGTTTTTCGCGGCTTGATCGTATCGGAGTCAGGTCTGTGCCCGTTCCTGAACCATATTTAAACAACATAGCCTCGCTATAGGCAAGACTCATTATGCTCTCCATATTATCTTCAACCGACTGGATAAAACAGGCGCTCGCTTGCGGATATTCATAGTGAGTCATCGCCCGTTCAGCCTTGCCTTTTTTGCGGTTATAATACCAATTGCCGCGTCCAGAATTTTTACCCACTCCATACTGGTGATATAAACCAACATTAAACCAGACTGGTGAATTAAATGCCCCATACTGGTTCAAGCATAACCAGACGAGTTCATTGTAAAACACCTCGCCATTCTCTTTGTCAAAATAGCCATCTGCTACCCCCCAATCGGCTATCGTTCTGCAAACCCGATGTATTAGCTGACGAACCGAATGCTCCCGTTCAGCCGTGCCTATCTCGCCGTAAAAATATTTTGAAACCACTACTTTTGTCGCAAGCAGCGACCAATTCTTCGGCACTTCAACATTCTCCTGACGGAAAATCGCTTTGCCGCTATCATCGGTAATCTCTGCTGTCCGAAGTTCCCATTCAACCTCGTCAAACGGGCTCACTCCGGGTTTGCTAAATACTCTTTCAACCTTTAAAAATCCTTTTGACTTTGTCATACTTGCATTGTTTTCGTGAATTTCAGGTTTCAGGTTTTCCTGCGTCGTATCTGAAGATTCGCCGACCATTTCGTGAATGTCAATCATAAGCGTAAATATTGGTTTTAGTTTGGGTTTATGGATTAAATTCGGGACGGAGTTGTTATGGTTGGCTCTGCCCGATCCTGCCACCACAACATCTACTATATATTGTGGTTTTAAGCACAAAATAATTGTTAAAAATACAATCCATTGTATTAAACCATACTATTATATGATTTGTAAAAGGCGTCAATATTTTTTAAAAAATTTTTTAAAAAAAATTTGCATTATATAACCACCTTAAAATCACTAAATATTAAAATAATAGTTAATATTAAATATGAGAAAAATAAATGTCTCTTATCTAAAAATATCAAAATATTCGCGGTTTTTTGCAAACCGTAATGCAAAGGCAGAAAAACAGTTATTAATAGCCATCGCAGACGAGAAAACAGATATCTACAAATATAGCATTCTGTGGATTTATAGAAAAAAACTAAAATAAACAGAACGGGTAGTTAGCCCGTTCTGTTCAATTTGCTTTTTAAGTATCCTGATTATTACTCTCCTCGTTGATCTATAGGGATATAGTGATTAATGTTATTACCCATATAGATTTGGCGCGGGCGATAAATTCGGCTCTTTGGATTATCCATAATTTCTTTGAAGTTAGCAATCCAGCCCGGTGTGCGTCCGATTGCGAAGATGACAGGGAACATCTCTGTAGGAATTCCGATCGCTCGCATTATAATGCCGCTGTAGAAGTCAACATTAGGATACAATCTTCTTTCAATGAAGTAGGAGTCGCTTAACGCAACTTCTTCAAGTTTCTTTGCAATATCAAGTAACGGGTCTGATTTATTAAGCGCTTTTAACAAGTCATCGCAGGCTTTTTTGATAATCTTTGCGCGGGGATCGTAATTTTTGTAAACTCGGTGTCCGAATCCCATTAGCCGTTTTCCGCTTGATTTATCTTTCACCTGAGCAAGGAACTTTGAACCGTCATCGCCTTCTTTTCTTATTTGCTCAAGCATCTCAATAACCGCCTGGTTCGCTCCTCCGTGCAACGGTCCCCACAAGGCGCAGACGCCAGCGGCAGCGCAGGCAAACAGGTTTGCCTGGCTTGATGCCACCATTCGAACAGTTGAAGTGGAACAGTTTTGTTCATGGTCTGCGTGCAAAAGGAAAATCAAATCCAGCGCGTGAACGACTTCCGGCTTTAAGTCATAGTCCTCATACACATCGGAAAATAACATATGCAAAAAGTTAGCCGTGTATTTATATGTCTTCTTTGGATAAATAATTGGCAAACCGCGAGATTTTCTGTAGGAGAAAGCGGCAATTGTCCTGACCTGTGAAATTAACCTTGCCGCATGAACATCAAATCTAGCTGGCAACGGGCGCCCAACCATTAATCCTGGATAAAAACAACTGCTGGCGTTTATCATTGCCGACAAAATTGCCATCGGATGCGCCCCGGTAGGAAATCCCTCAAAATGGAACTTCATATCTTCGTGCAGATACTGATTTTCTGTGAGCAAATCAGAAAATCTCTGCAACTCTTTTTTCGTAGGAAGATGGCCGTAGATTAAGAGATACGCGACCTCTACAAATGTTGAGTTTTCAGCCAATTCTTCAATTGGAATCCCTCTATATCTCAATATCCCTTTCTCGCCATCAATGAATGTTATATTGCTTATGCAGGAGCCAGTATTGGCATAACCATCATCAAGAGTTATATAACCAGTGGTGTCTCTTAATTTGGTTATATCAATTGCCTTTTCTCCTTCAGAGCCGACTACGATGGGGAGTTCATAAACCTTGCCCTCTAACTCTAATTTTGCATAAGTATTGTTCATAAGCCTGGAATTGTTTATTAGTTTTTCTTTTCACTGCTGTTAATTAATATTATACTAACATAATTTATAATAGCAAGCGCGATAATTAATTTTTAGAATTATTAATGATTACCACGCATTTCTCTAATAATTGATTCAACTATGTTTTCTATAAACATACTTTCAAATTCAGTTATCTTGTATTCCTTCAAATCAACTGACATCGCGCTAAACCATATCTGGTCCAGAGGACGGTAGTTTAAGTTTTTAACTATTTGGTTTTCTAAATCCGGGCAGTGAGCAGCCCCGTAAAAAAGCGATATTTTTCTATGCCCCTTCTTTTTTAGCAGTTCTTTTTTTAATTGCTCTATTATGACTTTATTTCGTTCTCGAATCAAAATCTGAAACAATTCTTTCACGCCTTCCGGCAGACCGCTCCATTGGCTTAAATCGCCATCAACTTTGCCGAGTGTTTCAATAAATACCATCTTCATCATCGCCCTTATCTTTGGACTGCTCCCGATAACTTTTAAGGCAATCTCCATTAATTGAACCGCGAATGAATCTCCTGTGTATAGGTCTTTGACCTTTTCCCATTCTTTGACAGCTTCAGTAGAGATAATTTTCTCGGCGGTTTTTTTCTCTGTAAATATTCTCTGGAGCTGGTTAAAACTCATATCGCAATTTTTAAAATTCGGCTTTGAATAGTCTATTGCGTCAAGTTGGAACACCAAACCTAACGTATCTGCTATTTTTTCTTGAAAAGAGGATTCAGTTTTTGTGGAACTGGTGAACTTATCTTTTTGCGTATGTATTTTTTTAATACTATTTGCTGAATTGCTCATTCCAACTCCCTCGTAAAGCACCAGAGCGCTTTTATCAAGAATTGACTGGATATTGTGATAGTAATTTGATTCTCCAATATGGGAGACAGCGACTATCCAGATTTCAGGCGAGTTGGCTTTGTTTGGAATTAATCGTCTGACAGCAACCTGAAGTTCGACCTTTTCCTGTGGAACTCTAATGACCTTTAAATATGGCGCCGGTTCTGCAGGCGACTTGCTAATAACAGGTTCATATTTTACTTCTTGCCGCGCGGCGCATCCGGCAAGGAAAAAAACTATAAATAAAATTACAAAAAGTCTGTCTTTCTCCATCAGGATAGATTGTAATCTATGGCAGAACCAAATTAAAATTAATTTTTATTTTTGCGGCGCTGGCTGCGGGGCATTTGTGGAGCCACTTTGAACTTTTATCGTGCCATCGGTCTTCATTTCAACCTGTATATTATAATTGGTCTTTGGCTCCTGAGGTTTTGGCTGGCTCAATTTCATCAGTCTTTCAGCACCCTTTTCATCGCCATACAAGCCCCGTCTTATCCATTCTAAACGACGGGCGATCGCGAGCTCCGATTTGAGTTTGGCAACCTGTTCTTTGAGAAAAGCAAGGTCGTTTAACTGTTTTTCAAGTTCTGCTTTTTCCGCCTGAAGTCGTTTTAATTCCTTTAACAAAAATTCTCGTTCACCCTCTGAATTTGCAAGTTTTTTCTGGACATCGGCGATCTGGAATTCAAGTTTTTTTAACGAGTTAGTAAGGTCATTCATTGTCTTTGTTAAACTATCCTTTTCGCCGGTTAATATATTGATTGCGTTGTTTAAATCCTGAACTTTGCCGTTTAGCGATGTCACCTGTTTTTGGAGTTCAGACTTTTCGCTTGCGAGCTGTTGTATTGTTGCTTCAGCCTGCTGACGCGCCTTCTCCCTGTCCTCTGCGAGTTTCTTAACCTCCTGCAACTCTGTGCGGGTCTGATTCAATGCATTTGAAATAGTATTTAGTTCAGCGGTTTTATTGCTTATAGTTTGAGTTAGTGAACTGTTGACCTCATTCAATTCAGAGACTTTTTCGCGGGTCTTTGTTAACTCTGTTGTTTTTTCTGAGATTTGCTTTTCATACTCAAGTTTTTGATTTTCCATCTTGTTTTTCAAAACGATTGAGACGATGCAAAGAGCCACTGCCGCAAATGACGCAATGGCAAGGGCAATAACCACTCCATTACCCCGTTTTGCATTCCCGCCGGGTTGTTGCGTCTGTTGAGAATTACTGTTAACCTGATTGTTGTTCATAGTTTATGACCGAGTTAAATTAAATTCCGAACTTAGATTATAACAAGAAATGTTATAATTATAATAATTATTGCATTTCAAAAATTTATGTCAATAAATTCCGGGCAGTTTTTGCAAATACCCCTTTTCTTCTGTCATACCTTGAGCTAACTCAATGCCGTATTTTCCACTTAACACTTTTAAATTTTGGACTATTCGGTCAACCAATATTTGCGGTTTTACAACTATGGCATGCTCGCCCATACTCAATATCCATTTTTCAATTTCTTCAATGCTGTTTAACCGCAAACTCAATCGCGAACCGCCATTGCCTGCAGGTGTAATTTGTTGTGAGGCGTGCAAGATTTTGCCCTTAATCAGGTCAGTTCCCCATCGGTCAAGTTCAATTACGATCTCATAATCCGCTGTCCCTTTAAAAATAGAGAGGCTGCCTTTCAAATATTCATCTATGTTAAAATCTTTTGGTTTTTTGAATCTTCTATCGGTAAGCGCTGGGGTTCCCATTCTGGGCAATGAAAAAGTTCTAATCTGACCACGTTGTTCATCAAATCCGATTAAATACCAGTGATTATCCGCGCAAACCAGACAGTATGGACAGACATTGCGATAGCCGGATTTGCTTGCCGCAAGTTTCCGGTATTCAAATGTGATTGCAACAGATTTCTGAATAGCCCTGTTTATTAAATTAAATTTCTCTTCGTCGGCTTCTTCAGGGGCAAAAGGGCGAAAGGAAACTGCTTTATCAATGTCTTTAACATAATAATAGATATCGTTGCTTAAAACGCCTGCTATTTTTTTGAAGGCTGTTTCAAGCGGTTTTTGAAATGGCGTCCCTTTATACTGCGCAATAGATTTTTGAGCCACAAGCAGAGAAAACAATTCGGATTCTGTAAGGCTTATTATGGGAAAATGTTTTACCGGTTCAGAATAGTAATAACCGTGTCGTTGTTTATCATACTCAATCGGCAGATTGAGCCTGTATTTCATAAAATCAATATCGCGGGCGATTGTTCTCGGGACTACTTCAATTTCTTTAGCCAGTTTCTGGCAATTTGGATATTTGTTTTCCTTCAGTTTTTCATGAATCAACATCATCCGCGCGATTGGCGGACGAGAATGCAATTGTAAGGTGCTTTCTGGCATATAGAAACTATTAACGTTCGTTGAACAATCCTAAACAAATTCATTCTTATTTGTTAATGGTCAAGCGACCATAATCGTATGTAACCTGTCCACAAATATTTCAGGTATTTTAAAGATTAGAATCTCCTGATATTTAAATTCAACCTTCGCGTGATTTGGTATCTAATGTTCTGATTGCTTCAAGCAGCTGGTATAACTCAAACGGCTTCCAGAGCATAACCCCGTTAATGCCTTTTATAAACTCTTCAACTTTCAGGTTACCTTTATGTCCGCTCATAAAAATGAATCTTTTGCACAAATACGGTTTTGTCTTTTGAACGGCAATGTAGAACATATCGCCTGAGAGATTGGGCATCATAATATCGCAAAGTATGACATCAAAGTCCGTTTTCATTACCTCCTTCAAGCCCTCAACGCCATTTTCTACAGTAGTTATCTGGAACTTCTGGGTTTGCAACAATTCTGTGAGCAGATTTGTAAACCACTGGTCGTCGTCAAGGATTAATATCTTCCTAACGGTCTTTTCGTCCAGATTTCTGGTTCCTTGCGTCAGATTTGCTGTTGGCTCCATTGTTAATCTATATTTGACAGATGATAGATGGTGCGCGCGGCGGGATTTGAACCCACAACCTACGGCTCCGGAGGCCGCCACTCTATCCAGTTGAGCTACGCGCGCTACCTACCACCTAAAGTTTATTTAATGTTATCTTAAAAGTCAATTATTCAACCACTACCTGATTAAACAAGACTACCATTATATGATATCAAATTATATACTTTTTTTCCAGTATTTTCTTTTGACAATCAATCACAATGATCTTACCCTGTAAAACTTTTTATTCACATTGGTAATAATAGAATCATAAAAATAGATTAACCCATTTTCAGATGAATTGGTTTTTAACGGTGTCCAGGCACTGAAATTTTGCGATGTTTCAAGAACGTAGTTAGATTGAGGCGCGCCTTCAAATTTAAGCGCAATTTGCGCGTTACTTAGTGAAATCTCTTTTATTTTCAGTGCTATCGGAATGCTGCTAACATTAAGGATTGCTTCAGAACTTATGGCATAACCTGAAGAATTTGTTACAACCGCCCTGTAAATGCCTCGATCATTGTAATTAACCGAGTTTATTCTATAAACAAAGGATGTAGCGCCCGGGATAGGAGAATTATTTAAAAGCCATTGGCATACCAGCGGTTCATTGCCAGTGGCGGCAATTGAAAAACTCACTGTTTCACCGGGTTTTGCCATCACATCTGCCGGTTGTTGTGTAATTACTGGCGACCCATCGGTTCCCAGACTAACAACGACGCTTGTAACGCCGCCTACAGGATTCGTTATAGAAACCGAATACAAGCCTATATCATTGGAAGTGAAGTTGGTTATAGTCAGAACAGAATTTGTTGAGTTTTCTAACCTGTTAGTCATATTGAACCACCACTGGAATGAAAGCGGAGCGCTACCTGAGACTCCAACAGAAAATTCAGCATCAGAACCTATTGCCGCAATAATGCTGCGCGGCTGATTCGTTATCACCGGCGGGTATAAAACAGTCAACACCGCATTTGAACTCAACCGCGTTGCCGAGCCTGCTATATTTGTAATTGCGCAATTATAGTTTCCCGAATCAGAAGGCTGAACATTTTTTAAGGTTAATACGCAGGTATTAGAATTGAGAATTATATTTGTTAAAGTGACCGAGCCTTTTCTCCAGCGATAGCTTATAGGCAACGTGCCGCCTGCTGAAATCGCAATATCCACATCGCTTCCCACTGGCGCAAATATCACTGCCGGAGTTGGTTGCATTGTAATATATGGACGGACAAGCACGGTCAAATGAGCAGGCTCGCTGATTGCTGTTCCGTAGCGGTTTGTTACAAGCACTGAATAATCTCCTTCATCGGATTCACCTACGTTTGCTCTGGTATAGTTAGTTGAATTTGCGCCCGGGATCGGTATTCCGTTGAAGAGCCACTGATAATACAACGTATCATCGCCGGTTGCTTGAACAGTGAAAACATTGGTATATCCATCCCGTATAGTTGCTGGTTTAGGTTGAACAATAATTTTTGGCGGCATCTTCAATGACAGCGACGCTCCTGAACTAACAACCGAACCAGCGCTGTTGTAAACTATAACCTTATAAATACCCTCGTTCGGCTTATCCACGTTCGTCAGGGTTAAAACAGAATTTGTGGCATTGCTGATAGGAAAATCGTTAAACAACCATTGATAGGAGAGCGGTTCGGTGCCGCCTGCTGAAACCGTAAATCTAACGGTTGTATAGCCTGTCGCCATTAAATCCTGAGGATTTAACGTTATAAACGGTGGCAACTGGACGATTAATGTCGCCACGGCGCTGGTTATCATTCCCGCGTCATTCCCAACAACTACGAAATAGCCGCCAGAGTCTGATATTCTAACATTATAAAGATTCAACGTGGCGTTGGTTTCTCCCGGCAAATTAACTCCATTGAATCTCCACTGATATGTAAACGGCGGTGTCCCGCATAAAAACACTTGGAAACTGACCGATGCATTTGTTGGAACAATTTTTGATTGCGGTTGAGCAGAAATCTGCGGGACGCCCGGCGGAATAGGTGTTCGTTCTGCTCCGGGTGTCGGTTCTTGAGCGTTCCAATTCTGAGGGTCATTGCCATTCCTATAAATAGAAATTCGTTGAATTGAGTTGCCTGATCCATCCGCGCCGCAGGGCCAGGGAGTCCGATCGGCGTATATTACTTCATCGGCAATTACCCAACCTGTCTGGGATAAAAGTTGATCGGTAACTATCTGATATTCTAAAGCCACCCGCTCACTATCATTAGCCAGTTTTCCGCTATATGGACCAAATATTTTAAGATTTGTTGAAGTAATTCCAAATTTGGATTTGAATGCTTCTAACAGGACTTGATCAGCAGGATCAAAATTAACAATAAGCGCGTATTCTCCAGAAGAAAGCGAAACATTTGTTGGAAAATAATACGAAATACCACCATCCAATCGCCACTGTTGATTTAAGTCGAGGGCTGTGGATGAAACATTAAGAGCCTCAATAAACTCATCTACGGTATCGTCTGAGCCATCTGCAAAATTCTGCGGATGATAAAAGATTTCCGTAATCAGCAACGGGCTTGCGGGTTGTGCGTTTGTTAAACCCGGTGTCTGCGCGGGTAAAGTCGCCCAATATTGGCTGCCATCTGGATACCTTCCCCATGACAGGCTACTGCTTAACGCTTTAAATCTTGCTACATCAACAACTCTATCGGTCGCTCCTCCGTTTATAAATGATAGATAAATCTGCCCGCCAGATTTATTCAGCGAAAAGCCACCGTTTGCAGGATTAAATCCAGACTCCTGGTTAAACGCAACAAATCCGCGAGCAGGAACGATTGTATTTGATGGAATATTCCACTTCGTTAAAAGGGCGGGATTGTCGCTCAAATACCATCCCGCGCCTATTACTAACGGAGAGTCTGAAGGATTGTATAATTCAATCCAGTTATTTGAACCGTTTGTATTCGATGAATCAGAATTGACAATTATCTCGTTTATCAATAATTGACTACCTGCAACAACAGGTTCCTGTGAACCGGGCGAGCCTTTTATATTAGCGCTCGCCAGCCAGCTTCCAGAATAATTTCCATAATTGTTTTGTTCATAAAGATAATATTCATTGAACACAAGCGAGTGTCCTGCGCCTGCAGCCTGCAAGGGCCAGCCACGACTATTATTGTAGGAAAAATTGACTATATCAGAACCTCCTGCAGCCGTTCTTAAAACTATCTGCTCTCCTGCATTGTCAAGCTTTCCGCTTGAAAATGGTCCAACAATTCTAACGCTGTTATCAATGTTGTAAAACGCCCTGAAGGCGGCAAAATTATTATCCGGTGGGGCGTCTGCAACAACTACATACCCGCCAGGCGGCAGAGTAACGCCAGAACCAAATGTAAATTCAATCCCCTGCGTAAATTTAACACCGGCAAGATCAAGAATTACATCCGAACTAATATTCTTCAATTCAATATACTCATATCCGCCGGCTGGTGGATTATACATAATCTCGGTAATTCTTAAATATCGTATTAATAATTCGGAGTTGTCCGGTATTCCAACCACAAACTCAATCGGCAAAGACCAGCTGCTTGAACGTCCGTAATTATCACCGTGCTGCACCCGCACGCGATACCTCTTTCCAACGCGAACGACATCAGGCGGGATAGTGATATCTGGCGCAAAGTTTGTAATCTTTCCGCTCTCCCATAAAGTTTCAATCTCGTATTTGAACGGCTCTGATGGGTTATAAGCGGGGGCATTGGTATCGGTGATTTCAGCAATTCGCCATTTAATAAAACCAAAACTATTCGTCGGCGAAGGGGTTGAAAAATTTGAAGACCTGAAAGTGAGTTTGTTAATTGGAAAACCGGTTGGTCCTATAAAGGTCAGTGTGGGACGATTTGGAATTAGCGGATCAGCAGCCAGACTATCAAGATATTCAGAACGGATATCCACGTAATTTTTCATCAATCTCACAGTTGCTTCAAAACTCCCTTTGAGAGCTGAATTTGTTGAGCTTTCTCGTGGAAATTGGTAATATCTGCCCTGCCCTGCTTTATTGAGATTCGGGGTATAAGCGGAGCTTGCCATTTTTGGATTGTAATCCCACATCATTCTATCGGCGTCAACGATTGAAGGTCTATTTGTCGGTCCGCGTAAAAGCGCAGCATATTCATCAATAAGTCTGTAAGCCTGGTCATTGTTAAATAGAAGGTCGCGAATTTCTCTTACCCTATTTTTGAATTCCATCTCAATTTGCGGTCGTGTTCCGCCAAGTTTCATATTTGAAGTTCCCGTTTGCGAACCGGTGCCTGCCACAGCGGTAGCGCCAAACAAGCGCGAAGCAATGTTGTCAACACCGCCGCCAGTGCTTAAATACATATTGTGAGCCCAGGTGAGGTCTAAATCCCAGGGGGTAATCATCCAGAGCCTTGTTGTCGGATTATAATAATAAAAGTAGTTTTTATTGCCTGAAATATCGTAATGATGAATAGCCTGAACGATTGATTGATAACTGTAATATTCCTGCAAATCCCAGTTTGTTCGCCACCAGGTGTCTGAAGCGCCAGTATAACTATTCAGAATATAATTTAGGTCAGACAAATCGGTCGGACCATTGGGACCAATATTGTTCAAAGTGCCTGTTCCACCTTCCATTTTATAAAAATTACTATCAGGCAGGCCGTGTTCTTCAAGGAATCTGCCATTTTCCTGTTCAACAGCTAGATAGAGTCCCCAGAAATCCCCTTCATATTGAGTTGTTGTGTCTATTTCATTTGCGTCATCAATTACTCTAAATGAAACAAACACGCTATGCGGCGCGGGAACTCCTGCAAGTTGAAATAGTCTTAAACCGACAGATTCAAACATACCTTGCTCTCCTCTGTGGTCGTAATCCCCCTGCTGAATACAGGCGCCTAAATTCAATTTTGTCCAGGGCGTATTCAACTTTTTTCCCCAATTATCGCGCGGTTCAAAATCGTGTCCGCGATTCATATCAAATTTCCACATATTTTTGACCATTGAATAACGCCATACTCCGCCGCGAGCTCTGAAATGAATATGATCGTAGACCTTCCCATCGTAGACGAGCGTGCCGGGCCAAAAATAGATGTCGCCAGTATAGCGGTTGCTAATGCCTCCCGAACTGCCTGCCGTCTGCCATCCCATTGCATATTCTACATGACTTCTCTTTGCAATAAGATGATATACGGGAAGCCGTCCCATTTCTTCTCCGGGGACAGTAATTACAGCGCCGTTAGTCCCTGCCGCCCCAGGCTGAATAGCCCCGCTATAAGGCGGCACAGAATCATAAACAAAATAGGCAAAATTAGGCTGTGGGTCTTCAGGATAAGGGACTCTAACAGATGCGCCGAGATTATCTGTAACTGTGATTCTATATCTGATAAGCCTGCGGTGTTGTTGAATGGTAGATGGAATCGTTACAGTATAAATGGAATCCCCTGCTATGGCATCGCCATCTTTTCCTTCATCATTCATAGATACTTTCACCCAGTTTGCGGCGTTTGTATAAGCGGGGTCCAGAATATCTATGTAATTACCTGGGTTAACTATTTGATATTCAAGCAACACTGAGGCAACCCCATCAGGATCGGTAACTTTTGCTGTTATTAAAACAGGCATCCCTGATGAAGGCATCTCAGGGGTATGTTTTACCTGTCTTATTTGAGGAGGCGCATTTGAAGTATAAGCGGCATTTACTTTTCCAGGCGTTGGACCTACTAATGGAACTCCAGACTGTGCCCGCAACCTGATATCAATATAGAAATCAGGGCTATTATCCAGCGAGGAATTTGCCGCCTGTATTGTAATGATATTTGTCCCGGGGACTAAAAACGATGGCGCCAAAGGCATAGCGAAAGTATTATAAATAGATGTCTCTCTATCCAGTAAAGCAGTTCCAGTATAAGGCAGTTCATTGGTGGAGATATTGATATTTAACACATTGACCCCGTTAATCCAGACTTTGAATCCATCATCATATAATGCGTCAATGTAAAGCATTGTTATTGCGTAAGGGTCGTCAACGACAAAGGTTTTGCGGAGATAGACGCAACTGTACTTGCCGCTCATATCATTGAGTTGAGTAGCCATTTGTAAAGAGGGATCAAATCCTATCGGCGCTGCGCCAGTTTCCCAGCTGCTATCGTCAAAATTTAATGTTCTCCATAAACCTATTTGAGCAGACGGCTCATTTGTGCCGCGGAAAAATTTCCAGACTGAATTTGTCTGTATAAAAATAGACTGGCCTAATGGCGCGCTGCCGCTTGCTATTGAAGGTCGCCAGCTTCCGCCCAGAGTATTATCCAGATCGGGATGAATCAATTCTATGGAATAACCCGGCGGGTCTCCAACAATAGGCCAGGGGAATGAGGTTCCATACTCAACCTGGTTCACAATGTTGCCTGAATTATCTCTTAAAGTAATCCGTTCACCATATTTTGATAAACCGCCAGAATATGGTCCGTATGCGCCGTTGTATCCATATTTCGTCCTCAACGCTGTGGGGTTTTGAGCAACCACAACATAACCTCTTGGCGCTATAGTTGTCTCTGCTGGAAAGGTATATTGGACACCTTCAGAAAAATACCACCCGCCAATAGATATTGTGTTTGTGCTTTTATTAAACAACTCAATAAATTCAACCGATTCGGTTTTAACATCCGGATTGTAATGGATTTCATTGATTATCACCTGGGCATTGATTCCAATATTAAAACAAATGAGAATCAACGCACAAAAACATATGTGGTAATTTTTTTTCATTGGTTTTTATGTATATGACATTGCGAAGTATTTCAAATATATTTTTTATATTTGAATGTATTTGTAAGATTAAATTGCATTTGGAATTTTCAGCATTAGATTGAATAAGTTTAATTAATTTAAAACTATATGTCAGGTATCATAGCCATAGTTGGACGTCCAAACGTTGGAAAATCAGCCCTGTTTAACAGAATAGCCGGGCGAAGAATCGCTATTGTCCACGATGAACCGGGAGTAACGCGCGACAGGATAAGCGCCGAAGTTGAATGGCGCGGCATCCCGTTTACCATAGTGGACACCGGCGGAATAGGAATTTTGCCCGGAGAAAAGACCGATGACCAGATTTTAAAGGAAACCGTTCAACAGGTGCAAATCGCGATTGAGTCGTCAAACCTTATCTTTTTTGTAGTTGACGCCAAAGATGGTCTTACCCCTATGGATTTAGAAATCGCAAAACATCTAAGGGCAACCGGGAAAACAATTTTTGTAGTCGCAAATAAAGTGGACAACCAATATGAACAATTCAACATATTTGATTTTGCTAAACTGGGATTTGAAAACATATTTCCGGTCTCTGCGGCGCACGGCTCCGGTGTTGAACAATTAATCAAAGCAGCAATTAAATTTCTCCCGGAAACCGTCAAAAAAGAGTCATCAGAGAAAAATATTGAAGAGTCTGGAAACAGCCAAACTCAAAAAATTACAAAATTGTGCATAGTCGGCAGACCGAACGTTGGAAAATCATCTATAATCAACGCAATCACAAAATCCGCAAGGGTTATCGTAAGCCCTGTGCCCGGCACAACACGCGATTCAGTTGACGTTCCATTTGAGATTGAAACTGACGGCATACGGCAAAAATATATTCTAATAGACACAGCCGGAATCCGTAAAAAAAGAAGCATCTCTACTTCTGTTGAATTTTTTAGCGTTAAACGCGCGGAGAATTCTATAATGCGCTGCGATATTGCAGTCCTTGTCTTAGACGCCGAAGCAGGGATAACCGAGCAAGACAAAAAAATAGCCGATTTAATAATAGAAAATCATAAACCGTGCATTGTGGTTATCAATAAATGGGATTTATTTGTTGATAGCGTTGAAAAGGCTGCAAAAGAAAAAGCAAAACGAGGGAAAGGAGAAAAACCCGATCCGATTGCAGAATTTCAAAAATGGGTTAAAAATAAGTTGTTCTTCCTGTACTACGCGCCAGTAATTTTTACATCGGCAAAAACAGGCATTAATCTGGACAGATTAATTGAGGCAATTAGATATGTGGAATCTCAACTTAACCAAAAAATCCCTACAGCAATATTAAATCGCGTCATCCACGACGCAGTGGATCGCAAACAACCGATAAGCGATCAGGGACATTTTCTTAAATTCTTTTATGCAACCCAGATTGAAACAACCCCGCCAACATTCCTTTTGTTTGTAAACAGAAAAGAACTATTCTCGCCCCAGTACGAAAAATATTTAGCTACCGAAATAAGAAAGGCATTCGGCTATGAAGGCTGTCCAATTGTTTTAATCGCAAAACCGAGACCCAAAAAGGAATTAATAGAAAAAGAGAAAAGACGGGGTTAAGATTTATGTAATGTCATAAAAGAATTTTTGGATTTTAAAAATTTAACTATTGATTTATATTGAATTGTATATATATTTGTTTTTCATTTTGTTTTATTCATTGGATAATAAATCAAAGAAAAGAATAAAAATTGTTAGTTTGAATTATGCCAAACGCAAATGATCTAAGAAAAGGAATGGCTATAAATTACAATGGCGATATAGCCATAGTTCTTGATGCCCAGCATAGGACTCCGGGCAACCTGCGCGCTTTTGTTCAAGCAACGCTTCGCAGTATTAAAACCGGCAAATCATCCGAAGTCCGTTTCAGTTCTACTGAAAAGATTGACGTTGTCCCGCTGACCACCAGAAAGATGGAATTCAGTTATAAGGATGGCAACGATTACGTTTTCACTGATCCGGATACCTATGAGACGGTGACATTGCCGCCAGAAATTATTGGCGACGCCAAAGATTATCTTGTTGAAAATGGTGAGGTTACCGTCACTTTCGTTGAGGACAGGGCAGTAATGATTGAATTGCCGCCGAGCGTGGTGTTAACAGTCATTGATGCCCCGGAAGGAGTCAGAGGCGATTCAGCCAGCAATGTAATGAAACCGGTGAAACTTGAAACTGGAATTACCATTATGGCTCCGCTCTTTATAAAAACCGGCGAAAAGGTTAAAGTAGACGTTCGCACCGGCAAATATATGGAGCGAGCCTGATCCCCTTGCTGGCTTAAATCAAGTGCTAAAACTTACAACTTTGGGCTTAACAAGCCGCTCAAAGTCTTTGTAAGCCATTTTGATTAATTCAGTATGAGTTCCGGCGTTGAAAGCGATCTCTTGCTCAAAAGATAGTTCAGGAGAAACATAAACATCCATCCCGTATAGATTGCCAAAAGGTGGCATTGCCCCTAATTCGCAATCCGGAAATGTTTCTTTAAACTCCTCTTCCGAAGCAAGAGTCGCCTTTTCTGCGTCAAGCGCCGCCCGCAACTCAGGCAAGATAACCTTTCTATTTGCAGGCAAGACTACCATCGCCATTTTGCCTTCAATCTTAACAATCACGGTCTTTGCCAGCAACTTGCCAGGAATATGGGCTTGCGCCGCGATTTCCTGAGATGTATAAGCAGGCGAATGCTGAATGCTTATGTATTTGATTCCATTTTTATCCAGATACTCTTTTAACCTTCGTGACGGCATTTTTAATCACGCTCCTTTCCGACCTCTGCAGTTGAATCCCCCGGGTTTGTGAGTCTTATCTTCCCCTGACAATTCAGGGAAAAACGGAATTTGTTCATTCTTTTCATCCTTCGGGGTTTCTGATGTAAAGATACTCTATGTTTGAATTTTACGCAATCGCCAATGGCGGAAAATTTTAATCAAATCTATGCAATCCGGCGTTTTTTGCGTATTCAAACGCCTTCTGATACTCTTCCCTTGTTACAAGACGGGCAAGCTCTTTATACACTAAATTTGAGCGGGAGAAAATCACATCGCCATCCGGATGATATTGATTCATCAAATTAATGTATGTGTGTGTTGAGATTTCTTTTGCTATCCATTCGCAAATTTGCTTTGTTCCGGCAAGATTTGAAGGCATAACAAGGTGTCTCAACAATAATCCCCTTCTAGCAATACCGTTTTCATCAATAACGAGGTCTCCGACCTGTCTGTGCATCTCTTTGATGGCGTTTCTGGCAATTTCTGGATAATCCGGCGAATTCAATAAACGCGCCGCTATATTCTCATCCCAAACCTTAAAGTCCGGCATATAAATATCAACCACTCCATCAAGAAGTTTTAAAGTGTCAACCGAGTCGTAACCACCTGTGTTGTAAACAATTGGCAATCGCAATCCCATTTCAACCGCCGCGTCTAAAGCCTCTAAGATTTGCGGAACAATATGCGTCGGAGTAACTAAATTAATGTTATGGCAACCGGACTTTTGAAGTTCCATCATTATTCGTGCAAGTCCATTCGCATCTACAGGTTCACCAGACCGGTAATGGCTTATATCCCAGTTTTGACAAAACACACACTGCAGGTTGCAGCCAGAGAAAAAGATCGTACCAGAACCGCGCCATCCTTTTATGCAATCTTCTTCGCCTGTATGCGGAAAATAGCTTGCCACGAACGCGTATCTGCCCATCTTACAAAAACCTGGTGAATCTTCCAGCCTGTTAATCCCGCACTTATGCGGACAAAGAACACAGGAACTCAATATCTCAAGGGCTTTTCGGGCGCGTAGTTTTAATTCGCCCGTTCTTGCAAGGGTAAGATAAGAGGGATAGGTATTTGGGTATTCCATTATATTATTTTTTTCATTATGCTATCTAATAATTTCCCGCAACAGTCATCATTTGATATTGTTACAAATTATATGGAAAAATGTTTTAAGCCAGTTCAAGGACTGACTGGACAAGTTTATTTATGCCAGCCTCTGCTTCAGTTATCCTTGAAGCTAGCATATAAGCTGGCGTGGTAACAATTTTTAATTTTCTATCTATGACGACATTATGAACGGTGCAATTGACGTGCTGGGCGCCACTCTTTGAAAGCGCAGCAGCGGTTTGCTGGTCTGTTCCTATAGTAAATTCTACGTTTTCTTTTCCAAACAATTTTGCGGCAATCGCCGGAGCAATGCATACAAATCCAATAGGTTTTCCCTTGCTGTGAGCCTCTTGTAGTACTTTTTCAATCTCTGGATGTACGTTAAAATTCTCCCCCGCGAGCGCAAAACTGCATAGATTTTTTGCCGCGCCAAAACCGCCGGGCAATATTACGGCATCCACCTCATCAATATTGAGTTTATTTAAAGGTATGATATTCCCGCGCGCTATTCTGGCTGATTCAACAAGAACATTCCTTGTTTCTCCCGGGACTGGTTGTTTAGTGTAATGGTTAACGACGTGATATTGAGGGATGTCTGGCGCAGCGCAGATTGCCTGCGCATTTGCCCTGTCCAACGCGAGAAGAACCAGAACCGATTCATGAATTTCCGAACCATCAAACACGCCGCAACCTGATAAAATTACCGCAACCTTTTTCATACTTTTAATTTAACCGAGGGGGATAATAATGCAAGACTAAGAATTAAACTCCATCCGCCGCGCCTGCGCGGGCGCTGTGTTATCGCGCGGGATGCTTGCATTTCTTGCCCTTCCCTCGCACCATATTCGCAATCGGTTTACCTGTTCATCCATAGTCTTTGCAAGAGGCACTGTTTGTCTAACTGAATTTAGAATTAGTTCGGTGGACAAATCGGTTTTTAAATAAAATGCGTCATAAAGAGCGCTTATAATAGCCTCTTCTATTTCGGCGCCGCTAAAATCCTTGCTTGCCTCGGCAAGGCGATCAAGGTCAAATAGTTCAGGATTTCTACCCCGTTTCTGTATATGAATTTTGAATATCTCTCTGCGTTCTTCCAAAGATGGCAGATCAACAAAGAAAATTTCATCTAACCGTCCTTTTCTCAACAACTCAGGCGGCAATTGAGAAATATCATTTGCTGTGGCGACGACAAAGACCGGCGTTTTTTTCTCCGATAACCAGGTTAAGAAAGTGCTAAAAACGCGGGCGGTTGTTCCGCCGTCAGTCATTCCCGAGCCTTGCGAACCGGCGAACGCCTTGTCTATTTCGTCAACCCATAGAATGCAAGGCGATACCGATTCTGCGACAGCGATTGCGCGGCGAATATTTTCTTCAGAAGAACCAACAAGGCTTCCAAACATCCTGCCCATATCAAATCGCAATAGAGGCAATTGCCAGAGGTTTGAGACTGCCTTTGCGCAAAGGCTTTTTCCGCAACCTTGAATTCCTATGAGCAATATACCTTTAGGCGATGGGAGACCGAACAGGCGCGCCTGTTCGGTGAACGCTGCCGAACGTTTGTTTAACCAATCTTTTAAAACTCCAAGACCGCCAATGTTCTCAAAATTATCTTCAGATTTGTAATATTCAAGAAGCCCGCTCTTTTTAATTATCTGCTGTTTTTCGGAAAACACCTCGTTAATATCTTCGCCGCTCAATTTTTCATCGCGGACGATGATTTTGGCAAACACATTTTCCGCCTCGCTCAATGTGAGTCCTAATGCAGCCTGAATCAATCTCTCTTTTCCCGCTTCATCAATATCAACCTTTACATTCTTGTATTTCTTGACCTCGTTTATTATTGAATCCAGCAATCTTGTTAGGTCTTCTTTTCCGGGCAATGGGAAGTTTAAAACCGTGATCTCCTTTTCTATTTCCACCGGGATTTCAAGAACAGGCGAAACGAGGATTATCGTTTTGTAACTATTTTTAAGGTGAATTGCTATCTCTTTTAATTTTCTTATTACGGCAAAATTGTTTTTTGTAAGAAATGGATGAAAATCTTTGAAAATAAATATCGCAGGTTCAACCTGATCAATGACCTGATCAAGGGCTATCAATGGGTCGCGACTTGCCGCGCTTCTTGTCTTTTGAGATTGTATAGAAACACCAGCTGGTATTACGCCTGTGCTAAAGCTCCATTCAAAAGCCTTTTTTTGACGCCTGTTCGCAATTGAAACTATGACTTCTTGAACGCGCGCCTCTTCGCTGGTAACAATGTACAGAATCGGATAACGCGCCCGTATCAATGTTTCAATCTCTTCAACCACATTCATAATCATTCAATTAAATTAATGCCCTTTAAACCATCTCTTCCAGAATGGTTGAACCAATTTTTCCTGAGATATTGATCTTTCAAGTCGTCGTGCAATAGTTTCAGGAACCTTTACCATCTCCTCATCATATCTAATCAAATCCTCAACGGAATCAAACTGGCGTTCGGTTTTAGCGCAAGCCGATGTCTGGTTCAAATTCGCCTGCGTCTGTTCATCTGTATTTTTTCGCAATTCCTCTTTCATAAGTTTGCCTTTTTAAAATGGTAGATAAAAAGTTTTCTGGCGCGATGCAATTTCCCCCTCACAGCATCAACTGACTGCGAGGTCAATTTTGCAATTTCGGAATAGCTTAAATTTTCATCGGCGGACAATAACAAAATGGTTTTGTATTCAAGGGGCAATTTATCAAGGGTTTTCTGGATAATTTCGCCCAGGTCCTTGTTTTCAATTACTTTTAATGGCGAGTCATATGAACCGCTTAACTGTTCTATATCGGTTTCATTGAGTTCAACATTGTAATGCCTCGCCTTTGATTTGAGCAAATTATTGCAATGATTAATGGTAATGCGATATAGCCAGGTTCGGGGACTTGACTCGTTTCTAAATTGGTCAAAGTTTTTGTATGCCTTTAAAAACACATCGTGCGTGGCATCCTCGGCAGCGCTGACGTCCGCCAACATTCGCAAGGCATAATAATAAACGTTTTTGACGTTTTCATTATAGATTTTCTCAAAAACGTCTCTATTTGTCGGCTTTGCCGTTGATAATTTTATTTCCATAAATGTTTGCCTTGAACAAAAGCAAACAAAAATTTAACCATATTTATTTTGACACATTCAGATAGAAAAAATCACGCATTAATTTGGTTTTAAATCCGATTAAAATAAAATGACTATGAAAATTCGGTTTAAGTCGTCGGTGGAAAAGCCATTTCATCCACAAAAACATCCTCAAATTCGCTCAATTCCTTTAAATTTATATGAGTTATTTTTTGCCTTATTTCTTTAAAATTCATTTCTTCTTCAGAAAAATTGCAAAGGACTGTTTTAACTCCGTGCAAAGCCGTATTGCCTGCAGGCGAGATATTGAGCAAATCCAGAGAAAACAACCCGATCTTCTTTGCGCTTTCAATGCCGATATAATTTCCAAAAGCCCCTGCAAGAAAAGATTGTTTTACCTCTTTTGCCGTTGTTTTTGATTTATCAAGCAAAAGCCGTATCCCTGCCGCAATCGCCCCTTTGGCAAGTTGCAATTCTCTTATATCACCCTGCGTGATAAAGACAGAATCTTTTAACTGAATCGGCGAATTGCCGTTAATCTTGCCGCTGCGGTGAATCCAGCCCAGCGCAATTCCGATAGCTACGGCGTCGACCAATCCGCTGCCGCAGATGCCGCGCGCCGTTGTGTTGCCAATTACATAATATTCTATCTTTCCCTCATTCAATTTCATCCGCGCAATCGCGCCTGTCGTCGCCCGCATACCCATAGATATCTTTGCCCCTTCAAAAGCGGGTCCAGCAGCAGTTGAAGCGCAATACATCTTTTCACTATTGCCTAACACAATCTCGCCATTGGTTCCTAAATCAACTAACAAAGAAAGTTTAGCGTTGCTATGAATAGATGTAGAAAGTATACCGCAAAGAATATCACTGCCTACAAAACTTCCAATGCAGGGCAAAAAATAGACTTTGATTTCTTTCTCTGTTTCCCAGCCTAACTGTCGCGGCAGAAAAATCTGAAGGTCTAAATTATCTGTTTCAAACGGATAAAATGCGAGCGATTCAACAGAAATTCCGCAAAAAAGATGGTGCATAACTGTATTGCCGCAAATAACCACCTTTTTGAGTTCAGAAATGTTTCGCGCCGATGAATTTAGAAGTTCATTAATCATATTCCAGATTTGTTCAACAATGACATTTCGGATTATAGTTCGGTTTTCCGGATTCAACGCGAAGGTTATCCTGCTCATAATATCGGCGCCAAATTGAGCCTGATGATTCAACCCGCTTGTTGTTGATAATAGCGCTCCGGTTGAAAGGTCAATCAATTGAGCCACTACGGTTGTAGTCCCAAGGTCAATGGCAACTCCTATACCATCTTGAGGTTCGAACTTAAATTGCCTATCATCAGTAAGGATTTCGTCCTGGACTTTTTGAAGTTCAATCGTAATGTCCCGCTGTACATTCGCCTGACAGGCAAGGCGCCACCCTTCTTTAATTGCCTCATTGCCGAGCGCCTTGATTTCAATATTGTTCGGTTCCCACAAACCGTCCAAAACCTTGATTCTGCAGCTCTTGCAACGTCCTTTTCCACCGCAAGGAAATTCAACCCCTTCATTGAATAAAACCTCTCTTAATGAATCGCCCTTTTTAATCCTTACCGTCTTTCCTGCGGGCAAAATCAAGATTTTAATTTCATCGCTCATAAATGGATAAACAATATGATAAAACAGAAAACTTGTAAGTCAAAATTGTTGATTTGTCCGAGCTATTTAGTTTGCGGTATGCTATGGATCATCAAGATTGAGACTGCATTAAATTTTACTGATGAACAAACTCTAACTATAATTTATCCAAAAGTCTGAAAGACCCATAATTTATCTCCTGATATTTTCAGACGCTGGATTTGAAATCTGGACATTTTTAGAAAACAGTTTATCAATGACCCTTGTTTTTATCTGAATTCCTGAACCTACGCATGCGAGCAAAATTGCGGTTATCATTAAGAAATTTACAACCACCCGTTTCCAGCCCCTACCGACTGCGTCGCCGAGATAACTCCGTTTATTATTCATTATGAAAAAGGTGATATAAGCGATAGGGAGCAGAGAAAATGCGATTGCCGAGGCAACAATGGGCATCCATAGCGGCGACGGAAACGCCACTCCGAGAATCCCGATTGCCGGCAGAAGAGTAAAAGCCCGATACCTCTTAGTTGTATATTCGAGTTTAAACATCTCGCATCCTGTAAAGCCGCAAACTACCATATGCGTGCTGATTGCGCCGCAAGCCATACCTACAAATCCGAGGTCAAGGATGAGCCTGCCGAGTGAAGAACCAAGCAGGGTTTGCAAACTTCTAGCAGCGTCAACAGGCTTTAAATCTGTTCTAACTCCAATATGTGTCGGGTCATAAACAGTGTTTGCCATTGCGATAATGACAAGCGACGTAACAATTACAAATGGCAAAAACATTGAATTGAACAGGTCAAAAAACGCGAGCCCTTTATGGTGTTTTCCCCACCCTTTGGCAAGAAGCGAATATGGATAAAGAAATGTCATATTAATTCCAACCGATGCCCCGATTGCGCCTAATATTAGCGTTGTTGTTCCTTCGCCTGGCGGGATTTTAAATCCAAAAAATCCGTTGAAAAGTTCCTTCCAGTTTATTCCAGTTTTTACAACGACAAATAAAAACGCAAGCATAACAATTCTTATTACCCAGCGTAAAAATGTTTCATAAAGTTTAATGCCTTTAGTGCCTGAACCGTAATTCCAGGTAACAAATATGCTCATTGAAAGGATAGCGATTCCGCCTGCGAATTTTATAACCAGTTCAACTGCCTTTGAATCCCGAGGCGCGCCGGCAAGCGTAGCAATATCCCAGATCGCTGCGCCGGCAAGCCCGTATTGAGGAAAATGCCAGATGATTGAAGCAATTATAGAACCTAACGCCCAGAGAAAAGGGACTGCAGGGTGAATCTCCCGCGCAAACGCCGAATAAGGACGTTCGCCAGTTGTCAAAACTACATTTGCCAGCGCCCCCATCATTATTATGCCTAAAAACATCGCCACAGGCTGAACCCAGAGTAACGTGTATCCAAACGAAGCGCCGGCTACAACAGAAGCCACAGCGCTGCCGGCGCCAAGCGTCATTGCGCTTTGAAGCCATGCCGGACCGGTTAACTTCCAGTAGCCGCGAATCTTCTCCAATAAAGGTCTGGAATTTAATCCTTTGAGGTAATCCTCCTCCTGTTTAATTTTTTCCGGGTCCCACTTTTTCGTCATCGGGAGACCTGAATCACGATTAACGGTCTGTTCTGGCATAGAGACATAATTGTCAGACAACGATTTTAATGCAAATATTTTTTTATGGATATATTTTGACTATTTCAGGCAATTCAACCATTATACCGTCTATGGCGCAAGTTCATCCATTAACAACGACAACTTTTGACCTTCCTGGATATCGTGTTGTTAAAAATCTCGGTGTTGTCCGTGGCATTGTAGTGCGTTCACGATCAATAGTTGGAAATTTTTTTGCTGGGATTCAAACTATCTTTGGCGGTCGTATCACATTGTATATTTCAATGTGCGAGAAGGCGCGCGAAGAGGCATTTGAGCAAATGTTGATTCATGCTGGAGAAGTTGGCGCAAATGCGGTAATAGGAATCCGGTATGACGCGACAGAAATTGGCGCTGGCATAACTGAAGTGCTCTGTTATGGCACTGCGGTATATGTAGAACCAATTAAATAATTGCCAATGCTTGTAAAATCGTGTTTATTTAGGATAAGATTTTTAATATTAAGATAACTATCATTAATTATGGCAGGACATAGTAAATGGGCAAAGGTTAAACATTTTAAAGGCGCTATTGACGCGAAACGCGGCAAGATATTCGCGAAATTGTCGCGCGAGATCACTATTGCGGTAAAACAACAAGGCGGCGACCCTGATATGAACCCGCGTTTGCGTATGGTTTTGTTGAAATGCAGGGCTGCCAATATGCCCAACGACAACATAGAACGCGCGATAAAACGCGGGCTTGGACACGATGACACCGCAAATTACGAAGACCTTACTTACGAAGCGTTTGGACCAAACGGAGTTGGCGTTTTAATTGAAGTCAGCACCGATAATCGCAACCGAACAGCGGCAGAAATAAGAAGCATTTTGACCAAGAATGGCGGCTCAATCGCCACACAAGGGGCAGTCAGCAGATTGTTTAAACGAAAAGGCCAGATAATGGTCGCCCGCGACGCAGCCGATGAAGACAAATTAATGGAACTTGCCCTTGAAGCAGGCGCTGAGGATTTTAAGGCTGAACCGGAAGGCTACGAAATAATCACCGAACCGTCAAACTTTGAGGCTGTCCATAAACACCTTGAAGCAAACGGAATTAAATGCCTCTCTGCTCAAATTACAGAACTACCTACAATCACAGTTCCAATCACCGATCAAGAAACTGCTGCCACAATCAATAAGTTGGTAGAGGCGCTTGAAGACCACGACGATGTAAAAGAGGTTTTTACAAACGCCGAGTTACCCAACGATTAGCAATAATATTTGAACATTTTTAAATCAACCCCGTCAAATTTGAGTAGTTATTTGAGTTTAATTTATTTGAGTTTATATTTTGAAATTGAATTTTTAAACAGGTTTATTAATTGGTGGCGTTAAAAGGTGAAAAAGATTTTGCAGGCATTAGATCGCCTGATGGAGAGCATACTCTCAAAGTCAGCGGATTTAGTATTTAGATATCCAAAGCAAATTATTCTGCTTCATACCGTCCTTTTTATCATCTCAGCCCTGATTACTATTTTTTGGTTAAAGGCAGATTTTGATAGAGATAACCTTGTCGGTCCAAATAAAAAATATCACCAGATTTACCTCCAGTATAAAAAGGAGTTTCCTGTTACTGACGATATAGTTGTATTAATTGAGAGCGAAGACAGGGAGAAAAACCGACAATTTGTTGAAAGACTGGCAAAGAAGATTCAGGCTGAAACAGCGCTTTTTACAAACGTCTTCTATAAGGGCGACCCGGTAATGATGGGGAACAAGGCGTTGTTGTTTATCTCGGAATCAGACCTTGAAGGATTATACAATGAATTAAAGGATTATAAACCGTTTTTGACACAATTTATAAAAGCGACCAATTTTGCCAGTCTGTTTTCAATCATCAACCAGCAATTCAGAACAGCCAAACGGGAAAAAAATTCAGAAAACGAATCGCTTGTTAATGCACTGCCGGCGCTTGGACGAATCCTTTATATGGGGCGAGATTCATTAAAAAGACCCGGCACGCCTGTTTCTCCCGGAGTTTTTGCGCTATTCGGAGCGTCTCAAGAAGCCGAAAGCCAGATGTATATTACATTCGCCGATGGCAAGATTTATCTTGTCACGGCTCAGGTCAAAGACCCCTCTTTAAACGAACCTGCAATTAATAAACTCCGCGCCTTTGTGGAAGAAGTAAATCTTGAAGTGCCGGGATTGAACGTTGGAATCACGGGCTCTCCGATACTTGAATACGATGAAATGGTCCAATCCCAAAAAGATAGTGTTCTTGCCTCAATTATCGCGCTTTTACTATGCGCTCTTATCTTTATTTACGGTTATCAGGAAACAGGCAGACCATTAAAGGCAACCCTCTGTCTTGTAATAGGTTTGGTTTACACGCTCGGATTTACAACATTAACCATCAAACATTTGAACATATTAACGATAACCTTTGTGCCGATCTTAATCGGTCTCGCCATAGACTTCGGCGTTCATCTTATAACAAGATATGAAGAGGAATTAAGACTCGGGCATTCAGAGAGAGATGCATTGCAAAAGGCAATGATCTTTACAGGAAAAGGAATAGTTACAGGTTGTCTGACAACAGCCGGCGCCTTTATCGCTATGTCTATCACCAATTTTAAAGGAATCCAGGAAATGGGATTAATATGCGGATTTGGTATGTTGCTCTGTCTTTTCGTTATGCTGACGTTGCTGCCGGTTTTGCTCTTAAAAGGAAAACAAAACATTATAGACCACAAAATAGCAAACGAGAAAAACCTGCGCCAGTATGTGGAAGAATTCTGGCTAAAAAAACCTGCGACTGTTGTGGCGTTGTTTACAATAATTACTGCAGTCTTTCTCTATTTTACCCGGTTTGTAGGATTTGATTATAACCTTTTGAATATGCAAAGTCACGGATTGCCAGCGGTTGAATACGAAAAGAAATTGATCAGATCTACCCCGAAATCGGTTCTATTCGCCGCCGTAGTCGCAAAAGATTTAAATGAAGCGATAATATTAGAAAAGAAATTAACAAATCTGCCATCAGTGGCCTCTGTTGAATCAATGGCTGGTTTTCTCGCAGACGACCAAAAGAAAAAACTTGAACTTGTCGGCAAAATTAAAGAGTTGCTAAATGATGTTAATTTTGCGCCTGTGGATACCAATTTAGTGGATGTATGGGAATTGAGCAGGGTTTTGTGGTCTTTTCGCGGTTATCTTGGACTTGCGCTGGAAGAAATTGACCCAAACGAAAAAGATTTGATAAAAACTATACAGGATTTACGGGACGAAATTCAGGAATTCAGGAAGGTAATTCTTAGCGGAGAGCAACCAAAAACAAGTTATAAACTATCCGAATACCAACAAGCTTTCTTTAACGACCTGCGAACAACATTTGATATCATAAAAAATCAAGACAACAGTGTGCCACTTTCGCCAGAGGATTTTCCCCCACCGTTGAAAAACAGGTTTATAGGAAAAACGGGCAAGTTTTTGCTTCAGGTCTATCCTAAAGAAAATGTATGGGACAGGGACAAACAGGAAATATTTGTTAAAGAGTTGCGAAGCGTTGTGCCAAATGCAACTGGAACACCGGTGCAACTATATGAATACACAAATCTGTTAAAACAAAGTTACGAACAAGCCGCTTGGTATGCGCTAATAGCGATAGTAATTCTCGTATTCATCCACTTCCGAAAACTTGAATGCATTGTGCTCGCATTATTACCAGTGGGATTTGGATTCTTATGGATGATCGGTCTTATGGGAATTGCCGGAGTCCAATTTAATCCGGCAAATATTATGACGCTGCCACTGGTTATCGGTATTGGCGTAACCAATGGAATTCAAATACTCAACAGATTCGGAGAAGAACATACACCGACAATACTTTCAAAAAGCACAGGCAAGGCAATAATAGTTTCGGGTCTAACTACTATAGTTGGATTCGGCAGCCTTATGCTTGGGAAACATCAAGGGATTATTAGCCTCGGCTATGTTATGTCTATCGGTGTCGCGGCGTGTATGGTAATTGCGCTGACTCTTTTGCCTGCGTTGCTGACAATTTTAGTTAAAAAAGGCTGGAAGATGCATAATGAGCAAAAATAAGACCCGGCGGTCAAACAAATGCAACTCACCGGGTCAGGAGGAACCGTAATTTAAAGCAAATATAATTTAACATCTTTTTCTTTATAGTCAATGATATTTTTCCAATATTTTTACACTGCCGATATTCTTCAAAGAAATGAATAATTTTTCAGGATTTTTTAATAAAAATTATTCTTCGCCTCCAGCCCATTTTGGCGGATTTTTCAGCCTGTATAGCATCTCCCCTGCCTTTGGAACGACGAGGATACCCTCATCTTCGCGATTCTTAAAATCATCCACATTAATTTTTGATGGGTCTTTATAGCCTAAATTAATTTTTTTGCACAATGACTCTGGAATTGAAGTTGCAAGAGTTACTTTTGCGCGGCAACGTTCAACTCCGTTTTCAAACACGCCAATTCCTCTAACGTGGGTAGAATGCGCGAGCACCCCCCAGGGATAATTCTTAAATTTCTCCCATTGTTTGAGAAAATAGTCACGGCAGTGATAGCCGATCTCTTCAATTATTTTGCCGTGCGTTATGCTAATTTGAGATATATGCGGCGCATAAATGATTAATTCTCCGTCATCAGCCAGAACAGGCTCTAATTTATACATACATTTGCCGCCAGTCCAGAGTTCGTCATACATTTTAGGCGCGCAAGATAGAATCAAAGAGTAAGGTCTATCTTTATAAATTATATGGAGTTTTTCGGATAGGTCGCTTGCCCGGTCCCACGCTTCTTCAGGAGTCCCGGCGAAAATGCCCGCAAGGTTTGTCCCGTCAACAACAAGCGCGAAGCAAAGTTTTGGAACATTGACCATAGCGCCGGCTTTATCAACCACGCGACGAACCGGAGTCCATTTTCTCCCTATTATCATTGGATTTGTAATCACAGCGCCGAGCCAGTGGAAGAAGTTTAAAATTCTCGGCCCTGCTACACCGGGGAATAGATACTTGTTCCCGCCGGAAAATCCGACCACTTCGTGCGGGAAAACCGGTCCTATTATCACTACAATATCGTATTCATACAGCGCTTTATTGACCTCAACCGGCACATCCATTGAGAATAAACCATCGGTAAGTTTGTCTATTTCTTCGGCGCTTATTGCGCCAATATTTTTAAGAGCTTCTGGATTGTTCCATTCGTGATTTATAAATTTTACATTGCCATACTTTTCCCTTCTTTCCTGTATTGAAATTTCAAGACGCTCGCAGATTGCCTCTTCGCTCATTGCGGAATGAGTTCCAAGAGCAACTATAATGTCAAGGGCTCTGGTAACACCGCCAATGTTCTCGTGTATATATTTAAAAACCATCCCGACCGGCGCCGTACGCGTATGGTCAGGGATGATTAATAATACGCGCTTGCCACGATAATCTTCCGCAGGCATCGCGGTGGCAATAACCCTTAAGACCTCATCAGCCGGAAGATACTTTCGTTCTCCGACGTATGCTGAAATTACTTCTCCGCTCATAAAGACTTATTCTGGTTAATCTAAAACAGAAGCAATAGAAATGTCAAAATAGGAATTATTCAGAAACAATCTGTTTATTGAAGAACCCGTTTGTAAAAATCCAGAATACAGAGGCGCCAAGGCTATTGGCAACAATATCGCCGATTTCAAAACTTCTTGAAATCAAAGGCGAAAAACTCCATTGAAGAACCTCCATCAATATACCGTAAAAGATTGATAAACCCAATAGCCATAAATATTTCCATTTAATCTTGTAGGCTCCATTAATAGCCCACCTAAGAACGACTACGAAGAATCCATACATCATAAAATGTACGATTTTATCGGAATAAGGAATGCCAAGCCTGACATTTCTGAACGCATCTGCAGGCGCAAGCGAAAGATAGGTCACAAAAAGCAGATAAAGTATAAAGACCGATATCCGCCATTTAGCGTCCAAACTGAGTATTTTATTAACTATCTCTCTCACAATACCTCCAGGTTATTTAAAAAAATCTAAAAATCAATGTTCTCCAGCCTTTCTGGTCAAACAGGATAACACCGCGCACAAAATTAAAAACAACGCCAGAATTGAATGTATTTGAAATGGAAAATCAAAACGCGCATGGACAAAACAACCAGCAAGGGCTGCCCAGATCAACATAACGAAATTTTTTTCACCATAAATGCCCCCTGAAAAGAACCATTTTAGAAATACGGTTAAAAAAGCCAGAAGAATTAATGTCATACCCACAGAGCCAAATGTAATTAAAGTTTCAAGCCAATCGTTGTGAAGTTGCGCAGGCCAGTATTCGTTTGGGAAACGACGATAAAATTGGAACATTGAATTGAAAGCCCCCGGTCCGATGCCGAATACCGGATTATCTTGAGCCATTTGACGACCGGCGCCGAACATAAACTCTCGTTGTTTATAGCCCTGCTCTATCATCTCAAGGCGGGGCGCCAATTGTTCCCATCCAAGAAGCAGACCTGATAATATCGCTCCACCAACAATTAAAACCACAACAATCTTTGCCCCCCACCATACACGCCATCTTGCAAGCAATAAAACTATAACCGAATAAACTGCCAGCCCAACCATAATTATTGCGCCGCCGCGACTCGTGGAGACGATCGGGCAAATAGCCATTAGTAGAACACACGGGAGCAAAATATTATATGTTTTTGAGGAGTAAAAACCGGGAATTCTTGCAAAGCCACGTCTATGGCGGGTTGAAGAGGCGCAAGCCCACCAGAATCCTAATACCGAAGGCCATAACAGGTTGAAATACTGCGAGGCATTTGAGCGGTATGCATAAGGACCGAACTCTGCTTCGGCAAAATTATTAATCCTCGGTTCTACAAGAAACAACAGTTTATTTGTTCCCATAACTCTTTGGATAATGCCTTCAGCGGCAAGCACTGCTCCATTGATTGCAAGTACATAGAATAATCTTCGCAATCGCGTTGGTGGAAGGATAGCGCTCTGATTGACGCCGTCGGCAATCTCTGCTGCAAGTCTCTCTTCTCCTGGCGGAACAGTTGTCAGCCAGTCTTTTATACCCCAGAATAATCCCGCAAGACCAAGATACATCCAAAAATAAAACCAACTCTGATTTGCGTCATAACTGTGCGGCAACCACATAATAGCCTCTTTATAATCCAGCCGCCAGTATTCAGGACGATAGACCGCGCGAGCGTTAATAGCCGAAATAAAACAATAACCTAATATCAAAATCGTGAATATTCCGAGCGCCAAATCAAAATAGATTGCATAATAACTTTTCCCTTTTAATGAATAAGCGAAAATTTCAGACCAACGTTTTGGATAATACACACCGGTATGACGGATAAAAAACTTTATCAGAAAAAATATCCCAAGCAGATAACCGATCCAGTTCATTGCTGTGATTGACCATTTCTGCGTCGTTCCAAACGCCCACGGACCAAAGATTACAGCAATGTAAATAAGATATTCTGACGCTGTGTCAAAAAAGTTATAAACCTTGCTGATATCTATTACAGCGCGTCTGCCGGGTATTGGGGCTATCCTTGGTTTAATCTGTTCCATTTTAATTCTTCGGGATAAACCCGTATTGTTTTTTATTATTTATCAAATCCGCTCTTTAAACGCAAGAATTTTGTTTTAATTAAATGATGCTTGCCAAATGGTTAGTATTGAACCTGGTGTTTAATGCTAATGATTATGGTTGCTCTTATATTTAAACCGATTCCTTGTAAGAAATAATAATTATGTTAAAATAATTTAAATTAATAAACAGAGTCATAGTTATGGAAAAAGTTGTTATAATTGGAAGCGGATGCGCAGGATTAACAGCGGCATTATATGCGGCGAGGGCTAATTTAAATCCGGTAGTTTTAACCGGAACTATGCCGGGCGGATTGTTGACAACAACCAGCAAAGTGGAAAATTTTCCCGGATTCCCCGAAGGCATTGATGGATATGAACTCGTCTCACGGATTCAAAAGCAAGCTGAAAGATTTGGAGCAAGGGTACAATTCAGCACAGTGGAAAAAATAGATTTATTAAATCGTCCTTTTACCATTATCGCTGACGGTGAAGAGATAAAAACCGCTTCGCTAATAATCGCAACAGGGGCAAGCCACAGACATTTAGGAATTGAGAGCGAGGCAGCCCTGGAAAATAAAGGCGTTACTTATTGCGCTACCTGCGATGGAGCGTTGCCGGTGTTTAGAAATCAGCCGCTTGTGGTGGTTGGAGGAGGCGACTCGGCTTGTGAAGAGGCGCTCTATTTAACCCGTTTTGGTTCTGTTATCTATTTGATTCATAGAAGAAACGAACTGCGCGCTTCAAAAATTATGAGAGATAGAGTTTTATCTTCGCCGCGAATAGTGCCGGTATGGGATTCTGTGGTTACTGAAATTCTTGATGTAAACAAAGGTAAGGTTACAGGAGTTCGTGTAAAAAATGTAAAAACAAATGAGGAAAAAACGATAGACTGCGCTGGGGTATTTATTGCCATCGGACACTCTCCAAACACCTCTTTGTTCAAAGGTATGGTAGATATGGATGAAAATGGCTACATAATCACTAAAAACGGTACGGCTACAAATATCGCTGGCGTGTTTGCAGCGGGCGATTGTGTTGACCATAGATACCGTCAGGCAATTACAGCCGCTGGAATGGGTTGCGCCGCCGCTATTGACGCCGAGCGTTATCTCGCGCAGCAAAACGGGTAGGCATTGAAGGAAGTGAAAAACTTTAATTAATCAATCACTAAATCAACGCTAATAACCGCAAGAAATTAAAAAAGAATCAAGAAAAGGCTTAAATCAGTATCATTAAAATGCCCTCTTGGGGATGGGATTTAACAGCGGTTTTGGCTTCTGACGTTCTCTCTCTGCCTCCGGCGATAAATTCTCATCCTGCGGTGTCATTCCACGACTCTGGAAAAGCGGGGATTTATTATCTTCAAGAAAACTTGACTTGTTTTTTAACTTGTAAACATCGTCAAATGTCCTGCCGATATCGTTCTTGGATGCCCTGCCGAACTTATCCAGAGGATTAACCGAAACGGGATTATCATTCTGACGTGTTAAATCAGGCAAATTATTAATTGCTTCTTTTGGATTCGCGCCGTTTATCTGGTTTACGGGGGCATCACCTAAAAGCCGCCTGAATTCATCCATTTTCTCTTTAGCAAGTTTTTCTGCCTGTTCATTATCTTTATTCCCAAGGATAGATTTTAAATCAGTCTCGCCCGGCAATAATTTTGCAAATGGATCGCGGCGGGTTAATGTTTCCTGACGTTTTATTGTCGTGAACGGATCAAACTGGTTTTTACCGTAGATTTGCTCGTATTGTGAACTATTATTTCTCAGTTCATTGAACCTGTTCTTGCCATACTCAGGGTTTGTGATTTCATCGGATGGATTCAGTGAATCGGCGCGTCGTTTATTATTCACGACAGATTGTTTTTCCTGTTTAAGCAAGAATTGTTCTACGCCGGTGAGTTTTTTCCGATTCTTATCCTCGCCAAATTGGTCTTTATAAGGCTGTTCTGAATCGCTTTTTGAATTGTCCTGCCGTTTCAAAAACGGGTCAAGGGCATTGGCATCTTCTTTTTCGTCCTTTTTAGGTATAATAATAACCGGTTGCGGCGCAACCAATGGCATTGCGATGTCTTCTTTTAAAGAATTGCCAGGTTTGAAACTTTGTAATGGGTTGTTTAACAGATTTTCAACCGGGTCATCAACTGGCGTTTTAACGCTTTTTCTCGGAGCAGAAAACTGAATCGGGTCGCCAGCCATTAAATTGACGGCTGCAAATGCGAATAAAATTGTTAGAAATTTTATATTCCCGTTCACTCTTATTTAATATTATACAACATCTAAATGGAAATTAAATAGTTATTTTTCCACTTTCACCCATCGTCTGCAAATTGTCGGAGATATTTGTCCTTCTTTTGGAGTAGCAATCGCTTTTAAAACGCAGTATGCGGATGTGTCCGGGACTTTTAAGTTTAACTTCAACACTGCTGAACCGAGTGGTTCAAGCGCAAATTTTTGATTTGTCCCGCACAATTTTCTGCCATTTTTGATTTCAAGAATAAATTGCAAATCACCGCTTACAGGGAAGTCATAGTCATTGACGAGGTAAACTTCAAACTCCTTTGACTCGCCCGGGGTTAATGCTGGCTGGAAGAAATTGATATAAACCCCGAGCGGTTTGAATGCTTGAGACATATAGTCTTCAAAATAGGGGTTTAATTTTAGATTTTTAACATCAATGAAATGGTCAGAAGTGTAAACGCCGGGATAACTGCAGGTTAAATAAACAAAGTGAAGGAGACCTGCAAATTTCCTATGAGCCCGCCAGAATTCAGTTTTGCCTGCGAGCAGATAGGCATTTAATTCAAACCTCTGGTTTGCAGTTGAGTTTTCACCAAGCAATAAGGGATAGAGTTTTTCTGTTAATAAAGTAGGCGAGCCGTCTCTGTTTAACCAGAGCCATCCATATTCATTTATCAGCCGCACATAATTAGTCTTGTTAGAGCCCGGAATGTCGCCGTTCATTTTTTCCAGATCGGACATTTTAAACTTAACTGTTCCGCTCATTGCGGTTGAATAAAATAAATATGGATGTTCTTCAACCGGATCGTCTGGACTGACAGGCGGATTGTAGCTATTTTCCCACGGCCTTTTTGATAAATCCAGGTCGCGAACGGCAGGAATTATTTTCTCTCCAAATAGTGGCTCAAGCGTCTCGTTATTTGCGTCCCAGATTGCAACGCTCGGGTGATTCCAGTTATCGCGCAGCCATTCTCCGTATTGTTTTATCATTTCCTGAACATCGTATTTGCGGGAATAATTCTTGTCCCAGCTAGGAGCGCCAGTCCATACAAAGAATTCATTTTGAATCAACAACCCTGCTTCATCGGCAATATCAAGCCACTTATCAGGCACAGGACCTATGCAGAATCTGAAACTGTTCCAATTCATCTTTTTTGGAATATCAACGAGCAGTTTTCTAACCCATTTTTCGTTCCAAGGGAGATTTCCGCAAAGCGGGTCTTCAAAAAATCTATGCAATGTAATGTTTGAGCCTCTGAGGTAATAAACTTTTCCATTTAGATAGAACCTTCCTGTTTTTGCGTCGCTTCTGAATTCTCGCATTCCAAAACGGGTATAGAGGCTATCGCCGCTTGTCTTAGTAAGCAATCTATAAAGATGCGGCGTTTCCGGAGTCCACAATTTTGGGTTATTTATCAAAACTGTTTGCAAAATTGTTTTCTCCTCATTTTCTTTTAGATAAATCACAAGGTCAGAGGCGCGACCAACAATTTCATCTCCGTCATAGACAATCTGGCTCACAGTAAATGCGCCACTCTTGCCATAGTTTTTTAATTTTGTCTGGATTAAAATATCAGAGGTTGCAAGTCTCGGCGCGACTTGAACATATTCAATACCGGGGTTATCAGAAAAGTAGACTGAAACATCGTCATAGATTCCGGGTGTCCATTTTAATTTTTCAAAATCAGTCCCTGCTGGATAGGTATCCGGAAGCGCGCCTGGATGAGCGCCAATTCTTATTAAAAGTTCATTTTTGCTATTCCATTTGATTGCCTGACGCAGGTCAAAATAACCGGCTGTAAAGCAGCCCGGATGCTCGCCTATTTTTTCTCCATTTAACCAAACCGCTGTTCCAAACTGCGCTTTATTTACTTTAAGAATCGCCACGTCTCTTTTGTCCGTCGCGTGGAAGGTCTTTCTGAACCAGAAATAATTGCGTTGCTGTCGCGGAATACCGGCGGTATGAATGCGGGCAGATTCAGGCAATTTTCCCTGTCGGATTCTATTAGCGATCAGCTCCATACTATCAAACAGGTCAACATCTTTAAAATTCGGTTTTGATAGATTAACCAGACCGGGCACGGGAACAGTATGTTTAAACTCCATATTTAAAGGCTCTTCGCCAACGCTTTCATCAATCTCCCATTCTCCGTTTAACGAAATAACTTCCCTTCCTGCCCCGAACGCATTTGAAACGCTCTGCAGAAACAAACAAAGACAAACCGCAACTATAGCTACAATTTTCATAAATGATAATAATTGAATATAAAATTTTACCATCAATCTCAAGATTTAAAATTGTCTCTGTCAGAACGCTTGATGATTTTACAGTAGAATGATAGTGTTCAATTATAGATGTGGCTCATACCGATAAGCGCGCGATGTTACTCTGGGCATAAAGCAGATGAAACCCCGCGGGCGATTTGTGTAAATGATAAGTGGCTTGATGTAATGGATGTTATCGATAGATGGCATCAGACAAAACCTGACCCAGAGTGGCCCATCGCGGATTATTTTAAAGTCCTGTGCAATGATAATCGCATCTATTTAATCAAACATGATATTGAATCTGATGAATGGTTTTATATTAAATCGTGGGGGAGCGATAAAATTTAAAAATTAAACCTAATTTTTCTTTAGTCTATAATACCGGTTCTGATTTGAACGGACTTCTGATATAGAAATTATATACGGACTTTGAGCGCCTGTAATCTGCTCCCAAACCCCGGTCAAATTTGTGCTGGTCTCTAAAATGGAAGTTGTTCCGTCCCACAACAATTTCACCAAGCCATCCTGCTCCTTAAAAACCGATAGTTTGATTATTTCGCTAAGTGTCAGCCTTGCAATCGCGCTTGTCACAGTTCCAAGCGAATTAGTTACAACAACATAATATTCGCCTTCATTTGAACTCTGAGCATTGGTTATAATCAGTTTATCAGAATTAGAGCCTAAAATCGGAGTGTTGTTAAAATACCATTGATACGACAACTGACTTCCTTCTACCAGTATGTTGAATGTGGCTGTATCTCCTTTTTGCACAATTTGGTCCTTTGGCTGTTCAATTATTACAGGGGCAGAAAGCACCGTGATTGACGCAACTGCCGTTGTTACAGTAGTCCCATCGGTTGTCATAATTGCGTAATAATCCCCTGAATATTTTGCAGATGTAAGGCTAACCGTTAAAACATTGCTTTTCGCTCCTGAAATAGTGTCGGAATCTGAAAGCGCGTTTGTTCCGTTGAACCACTGTATTTGTAAATTAGTATTGCAACTTGATGTAATTGTCAGAATCATATTTGTCCCTGCATTTACTATCTGTGAATTTAGCGAAGAGCTAAAATGGAAATAACAATCCAGACCAAAAAGTTCCATCTTAGAACTGTTTGGCGAGGCAATGAATAGACGATTAAATTTATCTATGATTAAGTCAAGCGGCGAATACAGTTCGCCCTGTCCAAAGCCGGTGTTTCCTAATGAACTGATAAAATTACCCTGTCCATCAAAAACTTTTACCGAGCAAGCAAAACTATCGGAAACAAACATCCTTCCGTTTGAATCGCACCTAACCCCCGTTCCGCGTCCAGAAATCATAAACACGCCTGGCGGAGCAAGTGAAAATAACCGTTTAAAATTTCCGCTTAAATCAAATATTTGAATCCTGTCATTTCCCTGATCAACAACTACGAGTTCGTTATCTTTATTCACGGCAATCCCTGATGGAAATATGAACTGGCCTGACGAAGCCCCGCGCCCGCCAAACCGTTTTATTAAAACACCGCCACTATATATTTTAATCTCATCCGCGGCGCTATCTGACACAAATATCAAATCATTCCCGTTAGACCGGGCGACCGTTATGTAATTTGGCAAAAGAAATTCCCCGTTCCCGGCTCCGAGTTTTCCAAGAGCGTTAAAATCTTTATCAAAAACGGTAATGCTACCGGATGATTGCTCTCCAACATAAATTCTCCCTGCTATATCAACAGTTATTCCCAGTGGTTTTTCTAATCCTTCTTTGGTCTGTATCAGTTGGAAAAATCCGTTGTATTTAGCAACTTTGCCGCGCAGCGAATCGGTAACATAGATATTCCCGGTTTCATCTATAGCCATTCGTGTTGGAGTTGATAAAACGTCGAAATATGAAGCAACCGAGGCAGATTGCGGCGCTGCCGCCCATATCAACGGGCATATGATATGGATGAGTAAAAATGATACAGACAGGGAAATTAACCCTGGAAACATTTTAATATTATCGCGCATAATTTAGTGAACTATAGGTTTTAGAACCGTGACAGGTTGGGGCGCAAGTGCCGCCGCTGGCTGTCATAGTATAACTATTTAATCCCGGGTTTCTGCCGGTTACTATCAAAAACCTGTTTCCCGCCGAGCCATGTGTATCGTGACAGGCATAACAAGGATAACGACGATTCCCAACATGGTAGGTATGCCCGCGGTTATACGCAGGGGGATTAAATCTGCTATACGCCTTAACTGTATTGCTTGCGCCATCGTTGGCGTATGTATCATAGTTATGACAATCAAAACAGATTTCATTATTTGCCATTGTTCTTGACGCGCTACTGCGGGTATAAGGTTTTTTAAGAATGTATTGATATATAGAGCCGTGCGGATTGCTTGGAGAACCTGCTTCGCCTGAATGACAATCAGTGCAATATATAATTGAATCCCAACGCCAGTTATTTACAAATGCGTTCGGATTGATATTTGCATTTTTTCCCGCAGACTCAACTGGATGATAAGAAGCGTTAAATGTATTAAACTTTAATGCCATATCCGTTTGTCCAGAAGGTTGGGTTGTAAATGACGAGTGACAGACAAGACAGATTTCATACTCTTTCACGGGCGCCGGGTCTGCTGGTAAACGGAAAACATAATTAACAATGTTCGTATTTACGTTAACCACAGAAACTCGCGCAACCCCACGAAGTTTTGCCGATGCGAATGGAGCGTTTATTGAATTTGTATCTTTTTCAACATAGTGCGGGTTGTGGCAATCAACACATTCCGAATGACGATTTGTTGCCCCGTATCTTGAAGGGTCAGTGTATTCCAAAGTAGAATGCCTGCCTGTATATGATGTGACAGGGTGGCGATATTGTTTATTAAATTCAGTTCTAACATCGGGAGAAACAGGCGAACCATCATGACAGGTTATGCATAGCAACTCTTCTCTTTCGACAGTTAAATTTGCATAGATTTTTGTCGGAGTCGTCGCAATAGGAAAACCGTGAACTCGGTGGCAATTCACACATTGTCCCCGCAATGATTCATCCATAATAGCCGGAGCCGCTGAACCGTATTGTCCGCCGGGAAATAATACTCCATTTGTATTATTAAGATGCGCTGAATTTTGTCCATTTTCTCCTTTTATATGACAGTCTTTGCACAAATTATTAACATTCGTCCGCAACAAACTGCCATCCGCAACCGGACTGTTGTGAACTTGATGACAGGTTAAACATCTTATTTTACCTTCGGTTTTATCAAGAGGTAATAAATCAGGATGTTTAAATTCAGCGGAGTTTGTGACCGCAATTCCTACTGGATGAGAACCCTTAGTTGAATCATCCACATTATATGCCTGATGACACTCTACACATAATTGGCAGACATCGTTATTAATCCTCATATAGTGTCTTCCTGTTCCGGAATTTGCTTGATAAACTGGCGCCGATTTATCATACGGCTCGTTAGCCTGACTATGCTGATTATGACAGGTGGAGCATTTCATTTTATCTCCATCAAGATATGAGAGCAGAACAGTGTTCGTCGGAGAGTTTATATTCGGTCGTATTATGAGATACCATTTATCATTTGAACGAAAAGCGGGAGATTTTGTCCCGTTTTTAAAAGTAACTGAAATGCCGTCGGATAAAACTATATTGGTACCGGTTAATACATTTGTCCCTCCTTTTGGAGATGGCGATGTAGAAAACCAGTTAAAAAGCGCGCTGCCGCTATCGCCATCTGAAGTAATTATAATTGTGAAAGTTTTCGGCATACGATTTGTTAAAGCCCCTTGGGGAACAATTTTACCCGTCGATGACCCGGCAGTTGAACCGCCAGCAAATATTGTATGTCCTGAAACGGTTGAATCCCATCTATGTGAAGTTCCGGATGGAACTAATTCATTCGGCAACCCGAATGACGGAAGCGCCTGCTGAACGTTTAACATTGGATGCTTATACGCCATACCACCAATTGTGTGACAACTCTGGCATAGTTTTACATTCCCAAGAGAATTGGAGATTGAATTTTCTACACCACTCGTCGTTATATGGCAGTGGAAGCAATTAATACCATTCTCAATATTATGTGGGGCATCAACTTGCGCGTGTATCTTTAAAGATGAGAGGAAGTTTATGCAGCCAGATACAAATAAAAATATAATTAAATGTTTTTTCATTCACAGAGTGTTATTAGTCAAAAGAATATCAAAGATGACATCAATGTAAAGAATAAAAATTAAATTTGACTCAATAATTTTCCGGCAAATAATGGTGAGTATGAAAAATAAAATTACCCGACGGATATTTTTAAAAAACAGCATATCTACTTTAACACTTCTGGCTGCAGTACCGACAATCGTTCCAGAAAATGTTTTTGGCGCTGGCAAAATATCTCCAAATAGCAAAGTAAATGTGGGCTGCATTGGGGTCGGTCCGCAAGGACGGGGTGTAATGAGCGGTTTTCTCGGACTTGAAGAAGCGCGGGTAGTTGCGCTTTGCGATGTGGCTAAAATAAACCTTGATGCCGCAGTCAATATGGTTAAACAAAAATACCAGACAAATGATGTCGCAACTTATCACGATTTTAGAGAACTGCTTGAAAGAAAAGATATTGATGCCGTATTGATTGCCACACCCGATCACTGGCATGTCCCGGTTGCAATCGCAGCCGCAAAGGCGGGAAAGGATATGTATGTTGAAAAACCGCTCGGACTATCGCTTGAAGAAGATAAAATCTTAAGAAAGATAATTCAAAAAAAGAGATTAATATTTCAATTTGGAACGCAGCAGCGGTCAAGCCGGGAATTCAGACAGGCGTGTGAACTGGTTAGAAACGGGTATATTGGCGAATTAAAGCAGATTAATGTCTGGTGTTCGGCGAGCCGTCCTGGCGGTTCAACCAAACCGACGCAACCGCCCGAAGGACTTGACTACGAATTCTGGCTCGGGCCGGCTCCTCTTACTCCATACACGGACGGTAAATGCTTTGACAACATCCCTCCAGGAACCTGGAAGACCTGGTGGTTTAATTATGATTATGCCCTTGGATTCATCGCCGGCTGGGGAGTACATCCGCTTGATATAGCCTACTGGGGATATCCGGATATGATGAAACAACAATTTCAAGTCTATGGCAAAGGAGTTTTTCCAAAAGAAGGCGCCTGCAACACAGCTGTCGCGTGGGAAGTTAGCTTTGAGTTCCCCGGCGGTGTGAAAATGAAATACAAAGGAACGCCAAACGGGTATAATGAAAAGAACGAATTAACCGATTTCAGCGACTGGAAAAATTTATACGGACAGATCGCTGACCACGGCACCGGGTTCAACGGAACAAAAGGTTGGATAATGGTCAGACGCGGCGAAATAAGAACATCTCCAGAATCTCTTGCAACGCAACAAATTGGACCAAACGAGATTCAACTTACAAAAAGCTCGCACCATTCAAAAAATTTTATTGATTCGGTAAAATCCCGCAAACCGAGCATCTGTCCGATTGAAGATGCCGTAATTGCTGACACACTCTGCCATCTGAGCGATATTGCGACACGACTGCAACGGCAATTAACTTATGACCCTAAAAAAGAGCAATTTATAAAAGACAAAGAGGCAAACAAAAAACTTGAACTGCGTCCGATGCGAAAACCTTGGAAGATTTGAGCATTTTATATTTCAAGAATAAAATCATAATAAGACCCAGGGGTTCTAACGGAGAATAACTTCGCCTGACAGATTTTTCGGGACCGTTATTCTGTTTTCCGATATTCTGATTGAAATTATCAACGTATCAGGATATTATTATATCATTGTTTAGCAAAAATTAACCGGTTTTATATAAAATGGATGAAAAAGAAAAATCTATGCTTGAAGGCGACCTTCAGGACAGTGTGATAAGCAAATATCACTCTGACCTTGGAGTTACGCGCGCGCAGATTGTCAGGCTTCCCGGGTTCACTACTCAAAGTGGATATGAATTGAAGGAACTGGAAATATCGTATCAGACGCTTGGGGCTTTAACTGAGTCAAAAGACAATGTGGTTCTTGTTTGCCACGCTCTGTCGGGAGACGCTCACGTTGCAGGCATAAATCCAAAAACGGGGCGTCCGGGCTGGTGGGACTTTCACGTTGGTCCGGGAAAATCAATAGATACAAACAAATTCTATGTAATATGTTCAAATGTTCTTGGTGGGTGTAGCGGGACCACAGGACCGGCTTCCATAAATCCTGATACAGGCAAACCGTACGCAACTGAATTTCCGCCAGTAACAATTCGCGATATGGTCAGGGCTCAAGTTATGCTGCTTGACCACCTTGGAATCAAAAAAATCTTTGCTGTGATTGGCGGCAGTATGGGGGGAATGCAGGCGCTTGTGTGGGCTGTTGATTATCCCGAGCGCGTATATGCTTGCATACCTATAGCAACCTGTATGGCTCACTCGGCAATGCAAATCGCCTTTAATGAAATCGGGCGTCAGGCAATTATGACAGACCCTAACTGGCATAGCGGATATTATTATGACAAAAACTGCAGACCGGAACACGGGCTTGCAGTGGCGCGCATGATCGGACACGTAACTTATTTAAGTGAATATGCAATGCACAAAAAATTCGGACGCAAACTCCAACGCCCGCCGCAACCCGAAGACCTGTTCCCTGAATTTTTTTCAGTTGAAAGTTATTTGCAACATCAGGGAGAGAGTTTTGTAAAACGGTTCGACCCAAACTCCTATCTTTACATCACAAAGGCTTTGGACAGGTTTGATTTACTTGAAAACCGACATCCGCGCGAGGTTTTTAAAAATGTAAAAGCGCGGTTTCTCGTTGTCTCATTTGAATCCGACTGGCTATATCCGCCTTCGCAATCAAAGGAATTAGTCAGACATTTAAAACGTTGCAACATTCCGACCACATATATAAATCTTGATACGCCCTACGGGCACGATTCGTTTTTAATAAAAAATCCTGAATTTTCAAAGGCGTTAAACAATTTCTTAAACGCCGAATACAGAAACTTACAAAAAAATTCAAACAACAATTCCCATATTAATAATCATCAATAAGACCTGAACAAATGCGTAAAAATCTTTACGACATTGTTGCCGAATGGATACCTGAAGGCGCGACAGTTCTTGACCTTGGAACAGGAGACGGAGAGTTTCTTGATCGTCTGATAAAAACCCGAAATGTCAGGGGCGAGGGTGTGGAAATCAACCCAGACCTTGTAACTAAATGTATTGAAAAGGGACTTGTTGTTCATCAAGGCGATGTGCTGGACGGTCTCGATCAATATGGCAATGAAGTTTTTGATTATATACTGTTAATTGGGACTATGCAGGAGTTGCTTGACCCGCAAAAGGTCATTGACGAGGCATTCAGAGTTGGCAAACGGGTAATTGTCTCTTACAGCAATTTTGCTCATTTAAAAGCGCGGCTTCAGATGATGTTTTGCGGCAAAGCGCCAGTCACATCATCACTTCCGTCTCCCTGGTATAAAACTCCAAACCTCCATTTCTGCTCAATACTGGATTTTCAATCCTTCTGCAACGATATCGGCGCAAAGATTGTTAGAAGCGCGTATATTAACAAATATGGAACGGTAAAATTTTTCCCAAATCTCTTTGCTGAATACGCAGTTTCTATGCTGGAAAAATCTCCTCAATACATAAAAAAGTCCCCGGATAGTTACGACCCCGGTATTTAAAACTGAGAGAACTTTATATTATTTCTTCCCTTTAGAGGATTTAAATTGCAGGTAATATTCTTTAAAATAAGCATTTGCCGCCGACGGATCTACGACCGCCTCTTCCCATGGAAACGGTTTTGCATAATATGACGGATTTGAGATTTTGATCTCACCTGTTGAAATACCCTTGCCAATTCTCTCAAACGCCCTGCCCCACTCTTTTATCTCTCCGCTGGATTTGAACAAACCGATTGAACGGGTAACATCTGTGGCGGTTGGATGGTCATACAAACCCCAGTGAATCCAGCCGCAGACCCAGCCGCTGGTCGTCTGAACAAGATTCTCGCACCATCGGGCTTGCTGTTGTTCGGTTGCAGCAGGCGCTTTAGAACCCGGCAATGTTCCTCCGCCATACCAGCCGAATTCAGCCAGCACTACCGGTTTGTTACACCTGTGCATTTCTGAAACCAATGCCTCGCCGTAAGCAAGGTTCCGCAACTCTGCCTCCTCATTCTGATAAGTGTAGGCTCCGCCAGCAAGCGGATAAAAATGAATCTCCATAAAATCAAGATACGGCGATATCTTTGACGGTCTAAAAGCCGCATACATTGATGGATTTGAAATAAATAACGGAATTGACCACTGAATAAGTCCAACTGTTACAAGCGCGCGGCTATCCGCTCTCTTAATTGCCGCCGCCTGACGTCTCACCCAATTTACCGCAATCTCTTCCCTGAATTCTTGAAAGTCTTTAAGCCATTTTGAGCCTTTTAAATCCCGCGGAGGGATAAATGAATTGGTTACCGTAGAAATATCAACTCCCCATACCTCGCCTGCCTTTTTAAAATCGCCATATTTAATACCAACCCAGTCTTTCCATTTCTGTATGAGTTGCGGCGAATTCCACGGCACGGACGGTTCATTCAATAAATCGTATGCTAACAATACATTCCTGCCTTTATACCTCTGGGCAATCGTTTGCCAGAAAAACTCAAGCGCCCGCAGAACCTTATCATCGCAGATTCTGTCTCCCCTCGCCCATTCCGGCAGCCCTTCCCAGTGATCCGGTCCGGTCGGATGAACATATATCCCCGTTTCTTCTGCTATTTTTAAAAATTCATCTAATTTTTTAAGTCCGCTTTCGTTGACTTTGTCTGGCGATGTCAAAAACTCGTTATAAGTTAAAAAAACTCTGACGCAATTTCCCCCCATCTTTTTTATCAGCTGAAAGTCCTTCCGGGTTGTTTCAGGATCAAACATTCGCCATATTTTAGGCGCCCAGCCAGTTTCTGGTCTGAAATAGTTGATTCCCCAGGGGATGAATGGTTTGCCATCTGCAGTCTCAAGCCTGCCTCCATCTTTTGACACTACAATCTTCTTTAGCTTCTGTTCGGCTCCTGAGAGCGCGCTCGCAATAAGAATTAAAATAAAGAGAAATACTGGATATTTCAAATGGCTCATAAGTCCTTTCTATCACTAAGTTTAATTGCAGTTTTTTCAATCTGGAGAATAATCTTTGAAAACTTGTCTGAATTTTTAGAATCATACTTTATCATAATTACCGTTTCTGATAATTTCTTCTTAAATAAAGCATTCAGAAGACTTTCAATGGCGGATGGATTATCCGCTATACTATCATCAATAATTAATCCGATTGAAGAACAAGAAAGCGACTCTATTCTCCGGTTCAATGTCTTAAATGAATTGCGGTCAATTGTTAAAAACGGAATCGCGATATTGCCATATCTTTTAATTGTGGAGTTTACAGTTTTCGTCTCTATTTGATTTGAGAAATCCAGAGCGATATTTACACCGGTTTTGAGACAGAATTCTTTGAGTTTATTATTTACATTTTCAAAAGCGGGAATGACAACTGTTTCAACCCCCATCTTATCCAAAAACTCAAACAGATCACGAGATTTTTCTTCAGACTCTGGTAGACTGTCTAACCGGCAGATTATCATACGAACGCCATATTTATCGGACATCAAACGGTATTGTTCAGTATCTTTTTGCGATGTATTTATATCAAATGTCGTATCTGACCTATTATAAATTCGTTCTCCGTAGGCAATACCTGAAAATAAGAGATCATTTGTCCGAGCCAGTTGGCATATTTCCTCAATTGATGAATCAGCGCTTTGTCCAATGATGCCAACTTTCCAGCCCAGTTTTTCAAATGCTAAATTCCTTGAATTGAGCCGCGCGCTTGGGATTGTGGAACTCTTTAAATCGCCCAGAGCAAATTGAACTGCATTTAAATAAAATTTGAGTATTAACGGATCATAAAACACATAAGGATTATGGGCAATTGTTGAATAAAACACTCTTCCCTTGCCGTAATTTCTAATCCAGGCGATTGCATAATCATTGTCAGGACGAACAGTGTTTCCATACTTTTTATCCTGCGAATATTCCGTCCTGTTAGTGTCAATGCTCAACAATACCCGAACACGTTCTCTTGAATAAACCTGATGAAACCTGAAAAACTCGTCTCTATACTGAAAATAGTTGGATTCAAATAGACTGGTTAACGGATTAGATGGGTCTTCGATTTTCACTACAATAGGTTCCGTGCTTTCGCGATGGTTTGCCCCGCGGGCGCCGAGCATTATCCCGAATTCTTCCCAATCTTCAATTGCGCCAGGCCACTTTGTAAAAGCAACAGATGTACCGTGAACGCCAAGTAATCCGCCGCCTTTATAGACGAATTCAACGATATTCTCCCGCAAATCGCGGTCTTCAAACAAATTCCCGACGTTGTTGTTGAAAAACAGAGCGTCAAACTGAGTTATACTTTCTCTTTTAAAAATATTTTTATCGTGACTAATAACAGTTTCGTATGCGCCGGTTTTCTCGCCCATTAATTTAAAAGCAACGTTTGCGTAAGCGGCTGAACGGTGCCCGCCGTAATTTACATTCAGATCAAAAATCAACAATCTGCGCGGTTTTAACGGTTTTACCTGCGCCGCAGATGGCAAAGCCGCAATAATCTTTTCTAAATCTTCAGGCGGCAAATTTGTTCCCATTATATAGATTTTATTTGTATCTGACGACGGTTGCTGCGCAGGCAAATGCGTCAAAATGCTGGAAAACACAAGAATAAATATCATCAATTTTTTCTTTTCCATTTTTCCTCTCCTGCATTGCATAAATTAATTTTTAAAATCTATACGGTTCTCTAAATGGCTTTGAAAGAAGACGATTTGCTTCTGCATCGCCAACAAATTCTTCTTTAACAGGATTCCATTTTAGCGAGCGTCCTAATTTATAACTTATCATTGCCAGATGTCCGACTGAAGCCGCGCGATGTCCGATCTCTTCATCCGCGCTTGGCGAACCTCTCGTCCTGATACAGTCCAGCCAGTTGCTGTGATGATTGTTTGTCCCAACATTAACCTCTCTGGTTTTTAATTTAACTTTATCAAAAATTGACGACGGACCGCCTTCAATTGGTCCTCCAATAGACATTGAGGTTATCCATCCATTTTTTCCGACAAAAACCCCTCCAAAGTTTCCTGCCAACCGCGCATCTTTTGGCACTGCGTTATAAAGGTCTTTAACCATTCCCCAATGGTCTACAAAATGAAGCAAACAACCATTGGCATAACGAAAAGTTAATGTTGGAAAAAGACCGTCTGACGGATGGATTATCTCTACCGGTCCGCTTCTCTCAACCCCGAGCGCGTACTGGATTACATCCGCGCTATGAGAAAGATACCAGGTGTTTGCCGCAGCGCCAAAAGCCTCGCAAAAAGACCACGGCACAACACCCGGCGACGGGTTTATGTGGTAAAGTTTATTATAGGGATGCCAATCTGCCGGACCAACCCATAAGTTCCAATCTAAACCTTCAGGCGGCTCCTCAGCAGGAAGCGCAAACTCAGCCGGATAATATAAAAGCCCTTTGGTCTCGCGTTCAATATATTTAGTGTACGGCTTAAACCGTTCTGCCGCAAGAAAGCCCATCAATTTATCAAGCAAAGTAAAAGCCCTAACTTGTTCCCCGAGCCCTCCGCTGCGGACAAACTCGCATACTTGTCTAATGACCGGCGTTGATCTATATTGCGTGCCGGTTTGAAAAACCCTGCTGTGCCGCTTAATCGCATCAGCCATTATTCTCCCTTCACGCACTGTTAGCGAGACCGGTTTTTCGCAGTAAATATCTTTTCCCGCTTTAGCCGCTTCAACTGAAATCAACGAGTGCCAATGGTCTGGAGTAACAATTACAACTGCGTCAATATCGGTTCTAATAAGAATTTCTCTGTAATCGTTGTAAGCCTTGCATCCGGAATTTGTATTCTTTGCGCGTTTTGACGCGTAGATCGCATTCACTATATCCAGGGCTTCATCTCTTCTAACCTTATCCACATCGCAGACTGCAATTAGTTCAAAGGCATTATCGCCAGCAAGACGTCGTAAATGTCCTTTCCCCATCAAGCCACAGCCAATCAATGCAACACACACCCGCTCGTTTGGCGAAACTATGCCCTCCTTTGCAAGCGCTCTTGAATGGATAATCATCGGAGCCGTTAAAATTGCTCCAGCATAACCTATTCTTTTAAAAAACAACCTGCGCGAAACTGGATTATAATTTTTCATTTTGTTAATTTGATGACATTCACAATAAGATAAATTCAATTTTAGTTTCAGCGTTTTTAGATCAAATTAATTGTTCTTAATCAGGCTAATATTTAGACAATTTGACTGTTATTAATACATTTGAGGCATATTGAATTAAATAAGAAGTAAATATATTCAATAATTCTTTGACATTAGTTGACATTTTCATCATTCAAAGTTTAGTGTTATAAGGCATTAAATCAACTCAATTTAACTGTTTTAATTTAACGATTATGTTTATTCATTCGGAGGGTCAATGAGTGATCAGGTAAATATATTGATTGTAGGGAGTGAAGTGGCTGATGTTGAGGCAATTTCATCAATGTTAAAATCATTGGATGAAAACATTATAACCTGTATCGGGATTCAAAAAGCGGTTGAATATATAAAATCTTATGAATTTGCCCTGATTGTTCTGGATAAATCCTTCATATCAAATGAAGGAATTGAACTTTTAACTAACATTCACAACAATGAAAAGTCGCATTCCACTCCGATACTAATTCTCGGCGGAGAACTGATGGATGAAGAATTTAGCCTGAATATAAATGAGTTTCATGGTATAGATGTTTTACCTGCTACCGTTGCCCATTCAATACTTTATTCAAGGGCCTCAGCTTATGCTGAGATAATGCGTCATCAGAAACATCTCAAAGAAAAACTAATTTCATTAGAAAAACAGGACAACATTCTGGTTTTAAACAACGATCCGGATATTCTGCTCGTCTTTCAACAAATTGCCAAACCTGAGAACATTGCTGTTCTTGGAGCAAATAACGAAAAGGCTGCTTATGAACTTTTATCTAAATTCGCCGTTTCTGTTTTATTTATAAGCACACGCCTTCCAAACTTTGATGTAGCAAAATTTTGCCGTTCATTGAAATCAAATGAAAAATACCAGCATATACAAATAATCATTTTAAGCGATATTTATTCGGTGAATGAAGACTCATTAATCGCCTGTGAAATCGGGGCGGTTGATATAATTGCAATGCCGTCTCCGCCTGAAATTTTAAAAACCAAAATGATTTTATATCTAACTCACGGCAGGGATTTAAGAGCGCTTGCTGAAAAATTAATTGAGATACAGAAACTTAATGAAGAACTAACCCACTCCCGTAGTGAACTAAAGCAGTTAAATTTAACTTTGCAGGAAAGAATTAATGAGAAGACTACTTTGTTGCAAAAAGCAGCAGAGGAACTACGTCGGCAAAATGAACAACTGATTCTGAGTGGGGAACGATTCCGGTTAATCGTTGAAGGCACTGATCTTGGAATTTTTCTAACAAATCCGGAGGATAATATCGTATTTTTTAATACCATGTTTGCTCAAATGATTGATTCGTCTTCAGAATTAATTGATAATAAAAACCCTGCTGAACTTTTTGGCGAAAATAACAGGGACGCCCTAATTCAGTTGTTAAATGAACGATCGAAAAATGCCTTCCCGAGAAAAGAGATAAAATTCACCAGAAAAGATGGCGCTTCTTTATGGTATAGCATTACAGTTTCATCAATTTACGATAAAAACGACAACTTTTACGGGCATTGCGGGATACTCGCAGATATAACCGGAAGAAAACTATATGAAGAAAAAATAAAACAACAAGCAGAACTTCTTGATTCTGCATCGGATGCCATATTGCTCACAGATTTAGAAGGCGTAATACGTTATTGCAACAAAAGCACAGAAAAAATTATTGGTGTAAATCCTGTGGATTGCGTCGGTAAGAACCTCGTTGAGTCATTCCATATAATATCTAAAACGGAATTTAATTCTATTTTGGACCGCTTATCAAAGAGTGGAGAATATGATAAAGAATTAACTCGCTTATCACCCGATGGAAAGGAAATCACAATTCATTCCAGGTGGAAACTTCTTTTGCGGCAGGAAGAAAGCGCCATAATGATAACCGCGACAGATACAAGCGAGCAAAAAGAGTATGAGAAACAACTTTATCACGCCGCGCGGCTTGAAAGTATTGGCGCTATTGCGAGCGGGATGGCGCACGATCTGAATAATATCCTGGCGCCGATCGTAATGTCCGCCTCTATGCTTTTAGAAGAGGAACAAGACCCAACCCGTAAAAAACTGCTTGATGCAATAGAAAAAAGCGCAACACGCGGCGCGAATGTTGTTAAACAGGTGCTTACATTTGCCAAAAAATTGCCCGGCAATAAAATAATGATAAATCCAAAACATATTTTAAGAGAAATCATCAGTATTGCCCAGGAAACATTTCCCAAGAACATTTCTATTGAGAGCAACATCCCGACAAATTTATGGATTATAAATGCAGATCCTACTCAAATACATCAGGTCATCTTAAATCTCGCAATAAACGCGCGCGACGCAATGACGCACGGCGGAAAATTATCAATCGTTGCAAAGAATATCTATGTTGATGAGATGATGTCAGCTTCACTACCAGAATCCAGTCCCGGACATTATGTTCAAATCTCGGTTATTGATACAGGGATCGGAATTCCTGATGAGATAAAAGACAGAATATTTGAACCGTTTTTTACAACAAAACCAAAAGAAATAGGAACCGGGCTCGGACTCTCAACCGCTCTTGGAATTGTAAAAGCGCACAACGGTTTTATAAGAGTTAAAAGCAAAGTTAACGAAGGAAGCACCTTTGAAGTCTGGCTACCCGCCACTCCGGATGCAATGGAAGCAAAAGAGACAAAAAAGGAAACTTATGAGGGGAATGGAGAGACTATATTGGTAATTGATGACGAGGAAAAGGTTTTAGAAATAACAAAGTCCGTGCTTGAACGGCACAAGTATAAAGTTATAACTGCTTCAGATGGTCCTAAGGCGATTGAAGCAATGATAAAACATCGCGCTATTATCAAGGCAGTATTATGTGATATATCTATGCCCGTTATGGACGGACCGTCTGTTATGCGCGCCTTGCGAGTTTATGAACCCGACGTTCCAGTTATTGCAATGACGGGATTGGCATCGCCATATATAGGTAAAAAGTTATTAGACCTGAACCTTTCCGCAATCGTTCTAAAACCTTTTCCCACCAATGAGTTGCTCGAAACTTTACACAGAGTCATTAAAGGAGAAAAATTAAAAATAGAAGTTGAATAATTATCGTCAATCTCTGTAACAGGATATCATAGTAAAATATATTTTTGTGAAAGATATTTCCGTTGCGGTGTCAGCAGCCTTATCGGCAATGGTAATGAGTCTGAAAATAAAAATCACTTTAATAATCCTGATTGATGTTTTTAAACATTTAATCTGAAACAGATGCGATTTATTTCTCTTTCTTACACTTCAAATTCTAAACAATTATTTATCGTTTCTAATAATTTTTCCTGACTGTATGGTTTTTGTATAAAATTGATTTCTTCTTTTAACCTGAACTCTTTGTCCTGCCAGTAGATACTGTAGCCGCTTGAAAAGAGTATTTTTAAATCTGGCTTGAGCGCCTTTAGCTGGCTGGCAAGTTCTCTGCCGTTTATGCCATCGGGCATAATGATATCTGTGAATAATAAATCAATTTTCCCGTTATACGCATTCCAGATTTTTATAGCATCCATACCATTTGCGGCTTCAAGAACCGTAAAACCTTTACGCTCAAGCAAATGACGTATCAAGAATCGCAAATTTCCCTCATCTTCAACAACTAAAACGGTGAACTTGCGATTTGGTAAAACCGATGCAGGGATTTTTGGTTTTATTTTTTGCGTTCCTTCATAAGTTAATTGTTCAACAACAGGAAAGTAAACTCTAAACGTGGTGCCGGCGCCAACAGCGCTTTCTACATCAATCCAACCTTTATGTTGCTCAACTATTCCATACACCGTTGCAAGACCGAGTCCGCTCCCTTTGCCAAACTCTTTAGTAGTAAAGAACGGTTCGAAAATTCTGCTTTTAATATTTTCATCCATTCCACAACCGGTATCTTTAACTTCAAGAACAACGAATTTGCCGGTCTGCGCATTTTGACTTTTTATTTCGCTTTTTTCGGTAATTTCAACATTAAAACTGGAAATTGTGAGCTGTCCGCCATCAGGCATAGCGTCGCGGGCATTTGCCGCAAGATTTATTAATATCTGCTCAATCATTGACGAGTCAGCCTGAATTACCGGCGAATCAGCGTTAAGATGTAATTCAAATTTAACATCCTCGCCGATTAGTTTTCCGATCATATCTGAACTATCGCTGACTAATTTGTTTAAATTAACCGGTTTAAACTCTACAAGTTGCTGGCGAGAGAAGGCTAATAACTTTTTAACAAGCCTTGACGCGCGGTCTGCAACAACATCAATCTGGTGAATTGAAGCCTTAATTTCTTCCGGAAGAGTTGTTTCTGAATACATCAGGCTCGTATGCCCTTTAATTACGGTTAATATATTGTTGAAATCGTGGGCAATTCCGGCGGTGAGTTGTCCAACAGCCTGCATCTTTTGAGCCTGCCTTAACTGCGCTTCAAGTTCCATCAACCGTGTCAAATCGTTAAAGATTGCTAAAACACATTTTTTCTCTTTTATCGTAATCGGCTTGCAGAAAAGTAATATTTCCCGTTTTGATTTATCTCTGGAAGTCATTTGAATTTTGAAATTTTCTACAGGCTCGCCGCAATTCATTTTCTGCAATAACCGTTCAAACTCTGTCTTTGAATTAAATAATTTTAACTCAACCAGCGAACTGCCAATTAGTTCATTTTTAGAATAACCGAGCAATTCGCAAAAAGTATTATTAACATCTATAATGGCATTTTGACCATCCAGAGATATAATCGCCTCAGCGACTGGGCTAAGGTTAAACGCCTTTGAAAACCGCTCTTCAGATTCTCGTAATTTTTCCTCTGCCAATTTCTGTTCCGTCACATCTCTAAATATGCCGTGAATAGCCTCAATTTTGCCGTTTTTAAATTGAGATGTGCAATTCCCTTCAACAATTATTGAACGTCCATCTTTAGTTAAAAATTTTGTCTCAATTCTCTTTGTGACGGGCTCCTTTGTCAGCGCTTCAAACAAGGCTGAACAATGGTTCTTATAATCGGGATGAATTAAATCAAAGTAGTTTAAGTTTTTCACCTCCTCATGGCTTTTATAACCAAATGTCTTGAGCCAGACAGGGTTTACAAATAAAATTGAACCATCAGGGGCAATGCATTGAATTAAATCGCTCGCGCTTTCAAAAATTCTCCGATATTTCTCCTCGCTTTCGCGCAGTGAATATTCAACCTTTATTCGCTCTTGAATCTCGGTTTTTAGCTTTTCCGTCAAATGAATTAATTCGTCCTTCTGTTGTTCAAGTTGTTTGCTTCTCTCTTGAATAATTAACGTCTGGCGAGAAACCTGCCATTTTAAAAACGCTATCCACAAGAGAATGAGCGAAAAGAGAATAGCCGCCTCTTTTACCACTTTAGCGATATTCTCCTCTGTGAACCAGGAGGCGGAAGCGATTAATTTAACATCATCTGGCGAGCGTAAAAGTATGGAAAAACCCTGCGGGTCTCCATATTTATCAGTCTGCACCACGCATATTCCTGTCGCCTCCACTGTATCTCCCGCAGAAAGCGAATCCAGCAATTTAAAATCAGGCACATCTTCAACCGTCGCATTGAAAATGTATCGTCCGTTTTGCAACACAATTGTCGCCGATTTTTTTTGTGTTATTACTTCAACTACTTTGCCGGTTATTTTAACTAATCGGCAATCCATAATTTCTTTATCAAAATCGCTGCTCAATGCAATTTCTGGAGTAGCCTGTTTTGGTTGCGGCGGTATGCTTTCTTTTAATTTTATAATTTCGCTATTTTCTAATCTCGGGGTATAACCCTCTTGAAGAATAAAACCTAAAACTGTTACAAAATCCCCTATTTTAAAGTTGTTTGTGGATGAAGTGTAAACTATTATTCCGCCAGTGCTGTCTTCTACCACAGCCATTTTACCTTTTTTATAATATGTGATAAACCCTTCAATTCTTACCCTTCTATCATAAGAGACGCCGGGTTGATAACGAGTTAATTGATTGATTTTTAAAACGGGAAGGTTCAAAGGATTATCAGGAGCCGGTTCAATAACTTCAATCTTATTAGTGCTCTGAACAAAAAACCTAATCCCAATTATTTATCTATTTTGGTTAAAAATTGTCCCGCAAACTCCGGATATTCTCACTTTGGCGTCCACAAGATTTGTAGGCGCGGATTTCTGCCAGTATCCTGGGGAAATTACTCTGAAGCGATTTTTATCAGCAGCCATTTCAAGATAAAGATGACCTGCTTCTATTGATACAGCCCTGACAATACCTTCTACTTGAACATACTGACTATCCTGTTCTCCGCTTAATAGATAATTAACCGAATATTTAGGAGGTGCTGGCAAGGTTGTTTTTCCTAAACTTTTAATAACCGGTTCCCTTATTACTGGCATATAATTTCCTGGACCGCTATACCCCTGCATTTCCACAAACTCTCCTTCATCAAATTGATAATAATGTCCCGTTAAATTCACATAAATTCCAAGTTCCCCATCATTTATAAATAATCCGTGCCATTCGCCATCGCAATATGTTACCACGGCTTTAATCCAGACTGGATAACCCCGCGCGGCATCTTCCGGAGATAGGGAACGAATCTGTCCAACTCTTGTCAAAAGAGGCAAAAACAGCGGACTTTTATTCTCGCCAGATTTTGCCCCACCGCTTCTCTGTTGGGGATTAGATGGCAGCAGCAGTATCGCATTCTCAATTATTTTTCCCCCTCTTTTATTCGCAAGATAACCACAAACTCGAACGGAGTTTGTTATTGATGGCAATTCTGTGTATTCAAATTCAACCTCTATCTCGCCGTTTTCATCTCTAATCACCTGATTGCCTTGATCATTCAAATAGACCCTGCCTTCTAAAACAATCCGATGGAAATTTGTAGAATAAAATGCATTGGAAAACAACTCGGATATTTTTACTGGATTAATATTTTCAACTGGCAGTTCAGATTTTTTAAGGATCGTTATATTTGTAAGGTTTTGAATATGAACTTCAGCCGATTCTTCGTAGGCATTTAAATTATATGGAATTCCGCAAACTCCCTCGGCAAGCGCCTCTGCATCTTCAAGCGATTTTATAACAGATGGATTAATAGGCGAGTGGATTACAAGAACTACCCGTTCACTGTTTGTAGAGGCGAATACTAACCTCGCCTGATTGCCGCTAACGGATATTGTCCTGATAACACCATAGACTTGAACAAAATTACCATCTTCTTTACCATTCAAAATATCCTGATATGTTGTTAATTTAATCGGCGAAGGTTTTTCAATCCGATCCTCTTTTGAGACCACTGTCTGTTTTATATAAGGCAGATGTATCCCGCTGTCAGTTATACCTGTTACCCGAACTTTTTGAAATTGCTTTAACTGAACATAAGTGTCAGGGAAATTAACAAATATCCCGCCAGTTTCATCCTGGACGAACAGCATTTTCGTGGCAAAATCAATAAGCGTCACTGTCCCTGAGAGGTCTACTTTATATCCTCTTCGGGCTTCATCCGATGATAATTTCCTGATCTCCTTGATTTTTCTGATCGTATAAGAAGGCAAATCTCTTTTAATAATCGCGTCAGACAATACAATTTCATTCTCTTTTAAATCTACAAACCCAGCCACTTCTACTTCATCACCAACATTAACATTTACAATTTTTCTTGTATAAACTCTGATTTTTCCCGACCTATCCTGTATTAAAAACCCATCGTCGTCTAAAATTTTGATTAATTTTCCCGATATTTTAGCAAACTGTCCGACATTCATCTTACTGACTTCGTAAATTAATTTTGCAGGTTCGCCAAAAATTCCAACAGTATTTGTGGCTAAAAAGGTGATATTTGTCCAAGACGACACATTAAGATGAACCGCAACAAGACGTTTATTGGCGTCTGCTAACGTCCCGCAAACACCCTTAACGCGCACTTTAGTGTTAATCAAGAATTCTTCAGAATAATTTGTTGGATACGATTGGACGCGAATGTCAAGGACTCTCCCGTTTTGCTGAATTCCCATTATCAAAAACCAGCTGGTTTGCTGAATAAATCGCACGGTTCCTTCCGTCTCTACCCAACGAGCATCAACTTCGCCAGTTAATATTCTATCAATTGGATAAACTTCTGGAACGGGGAAAGAAGCAATTCCAATCTGAACTATGCTTGCATCGCGGATGTAAGGTGTTAATTGTCCGGGGTCGCTCACACCTCTAATCTTTACAAGAGCCCCTGGTTTGATAGATACCTTTGGCACAAGCACCCGAACATAGATTGAGCCAGAATCGTCAGACACGAAAAAGGAGTCGCCATTATTGTTTGCCCAAAGAACGGTTGCTGTAATATTGACAGGATAACGGTTTGTTGCCTCATCGTGTTTTAACGACCGTAATTGTGCAATCTTCGTTATTTCTTCAACCTGCAGTTGGGCGTTTAACGTTAAACAACACAATGTTGCGTACAAAACAGTGAACAGTATGTCTGCCCAAAACTTTTTCATCTTAAGTTAACTCAAATTAATACTTTGTTCTTATTTCACACTGACCGTAGTCCAGTTCTGTATAAATTAAAATCATTTATTTTTTCTTGCAAAGGCTTAATATTTTTAAGGTATAGAATTATGAAAAAATATTTCAAGTTTATAATGATTGCATTCACTCTCCTGATGGGAATTGGTGAATTTGAGACTATGGCGGCAGAGCGAGCGAATTTTTACCGGTTTTATGTAGGAACTTACACTGGTAATAAAAGCAAAGGCATTTATTATGGAAAATTCTATCCAGGAGAGGGAAAAATTGAACTATCGGGCGTTGCAGCCGAAACTGTTAATCCATCTTTTTTAACGATTCATCCTAACGGCAGATTTCTGTACGCGGTAAATGAGACATCAAAGATGAATGGCAAAAATGAAGGAGGAGTTAGCGGTTTTGAAATTAATCCCATTGATGGCAAACTCAAAGAATTGAATCAAAAGCCATCTGGCGGAACAAGCCCCTGTCATCTGGCAGTTGATAAAACGGGCAAATTTCTATTAATTGCAAATTACGGGAGCGGTTCGGTTGCCTGCTACAGGCTAAATGAAGATGGCATTATTGGGAATAAAACAGCGCAAATTCAACATACTGGTTCTGGCGCCAATCCTGCAAGGCAATCTTCCCCGCACGCGCACTGGGCTGGTTTTTCTCAAGACAACAAATTTGCGTTTATCTGCGATCTGGGAATTGATAAGGTATTAATTTATAAATTCGATGACATAACAGGGGAATTAAAACCACATAATCCAGAATACATTAAGTTGCCCGACGGTTCGGGACCAAGACATCTTGCGTTTCATCCAGACGGCAAGCGCGCTTTTGTTATTAATGAACTTGATTCAACAATCTCAATGCTATCATACAATCCAGACGCAGGCGCATTTGCTTTATCTGGAAATATAAAAACGTTGCCCCAAGATTTCACCGGTAAAAGCGCAACAGCGGAGATTGAAATCCATCCTAATGGCAGGTTTCTGTATGGTTCAAATCGCGGGCACGACAGCATAGCCTGTTTTGAAATCGCGGCGGAAAAACCGGACTTAAAACTTTTAGATATCTGCCAGAGCGGCGGAAAAATGCCGAGAAACTTTACCATATCGCCGGATGGAAATTATCTTCTCGCCGCAAATCAAGCAACAGATAACATCGTTTTATTTAAGCTTAATCAAGAGACAGGAAAACTCGCTCCTACTGGGATTCAGATTGAAGTTGGCTCGCCTGTGTGCATTATTTTTATTAAATAACTTTATATTATGGATTTAAAGCAATTAGGGTGGAAAAAGTTTTTTGAAGACGAATTTAAAAAATTTGAATCAAAAGGTTGCGAAATCGGGCGTGTGGCAATTGAAAACAAACACGCCTACACATTATTTACTGAAAAAGGCGTCATAGACGCTATTTTACCTGGAAAACTGCTTTATAAAAGCGCGGAACTGGCAAATCTACCGAAGGTAGGCGACTGGGTTGTTTTTAGAACTGTGGAGAAGGATGAAAAAGCGGTAATTGAGACATTGTTGCCAAGATACAGCAAAATAGCGCGCAAGATACCGGGTAAGGAAAATCAAGAACAGGTTCTTGCCGCAAATGTTGACACAGCATTTCTTGTTCAATCCTTTGATCAAGGCGTGAATCTTAGAAAACTTGACCGCTACCTTGTTATGGTTCACGAGGGAGGGGTTCGCCCGGTAGTGGTATTGAACAAGGTTGATATTGCAAAAGAATCGGAGAAAACCATTCGTTCAGTTAAACAAACCATTGGAGAAACCCCGTTGCTCGTGGTCAGCGCAAGAAATAAAATCGGAATTGATGAAGTAAAAAAATACATTCCCGAAGGCGAGACAGTGGTCTTTCTCGGTCCTTCCGGTGTAGGAAAATCAAGCTTGATTAACGCAGTTTATGGAGAAGAGATTCAGGCAACTATTGAAGTCAGAGAATCTGATTCAAAAGGTCGGCATACCACAACATGGCGGGAAATGATAATCCTCCCCGACGGCGGACTTGTCATTGACACACCGGGGATGCGCGAATTCCAAATCTGGGCGGTTGGCGAAGGGATTCAAGAGGCTTTTCCGGAAATTTTTGAAATTGGAAGAAATTGCAAATTCAGAGATTGCTCGCATACGGTCGAAAAGGGCTGCGCCGTTCTCGCCGCTGTGGAATCTGGAGAAATCTCGCCAGAACGTCATCAAAGTTACGTCAAACTGCGGAACGAAATCCAGTTTTTAAATGAAGAGATCAAACACCACTCCTATATGTTAAAAAAGCGGAGAAAACCAATACGTTCGGGAGAATCGGATATTGAAGAATAATTTGAAACCATTAATTTAGTTAAGGACAATGGCATTCAAACTCGGAACATTGACGTTAAATTCTAACCTGTTTCTCTCACCGCTTGCCGGCTATACGAACCTGCCATTCAGGATTGTCATTCGCCGCCTCGGGGGGCTCGGACTCGCAACAACCGATCTTGTAAACGCCCGCTCTCTGATTGAAAAAAGGGATAAGGCATTAAAATTAATAGAGACTCGCGCCGACGATTATCCGCTCGCAGTTCAACTATTCGGAAAATCGCCAGAAGAGATGCGCGACGCGGCAGTCATAGCGCAGGAGATGGGGGCTGCCGCTATAGATATCAATATGGGCTGTCCAGTAAGAAAAGTTTGTTCAAATGGTAGCGGAGCGGCATTGTTAAAAGATTTTAATAAAGCGGTAGAAATCGCGAGCGCTATTGTGAACGCAGTAAAAGTTCCAATCACAGTTAAAATGCGTTTAGGCTGGGATGATAATAATATAACCGCGCCTGACCTTGCGCGCGCCCTTGAAGATGTTGGAATAAGCGCTGTTTTTATCCACGGACGCACCCGCGAACAGGGATTCAGCGGCAGGGTGAATCTTGATGGTATTCGCGCAGTGGTTAAATCTGTAAAATCCATACCGGTTATCGGAAATGGAGATGTAACCACGCCTTACGCGGCAAAAGTTATGCTTGAACAGACAGGCTGCGCCGGCATAAGCGTAGGCAGAGGCGCTTTTTACAATCCTTGGATTTTTAAACAAACACAGGAATATTTAAACACGGGAATAATTCCCCCTGAACCTAAATTTGAAGAGAGAATAAAGTTAATGCGCGAGCATTTTGAACTTATGGTTGAGGTCTTCGGCGAGGCGCACGGTTGCAGAATGTTTCGCAAAATAGTCCCGATGTATTCAAGGAGTTTCGGACCATCAAAAGAGTTAATTAAACGGATAGTTCTCGTATCTAATAAAAACCAGTTTGACGAGGCGCTTCAGTTTTATCTTGAATGGAGAAGAAAATTCCTGGACGAAAACGGTGAGTTAAAACCACAGTATAAACCGCTCATCCCACAAGCATCGTTTCTGAGCGACGCAAAAGATGATACTATAAAAGTCCCGACCGGTCCTGTGGAATACTGGTAAAAAATTTAAATCATTGATGAGGATGTCGCTGTTTTTCGCCGGGAGTGATGAATTACAATCTCTTCCACTGCGGACGCCTCGCAGCATAAAACAACCTATCGTATCTTTGATAAATTTGATTTCACCAAAATGCAACCCTCCTTATTATATAAATATTAGATGAATGAAACGTTTGAGTGCAAAGCGATTTTTAGCCGGTCAAGAAACTCGCGTCTCGGGATTAATTTACCGCCCATACTTTTAGTGACATTTGTCAACATCTGTATATCAACCAGTTTAAAACCGCGTTCTTTGAGCCGCTCGATTAGTTTAACCAGAGCGACTTTTGATGCGTTGCTTACTTTATGAAACATTGATTCAGCAGAAAAATAACCGCCTATGCTGACACCGTATATTCCGCCGACTAACTCTCCGTTTTTCCAGCACTCAAGACTGTGCGCAGAACCGGCGCGATGCAAATTTGTATACGCGCGAATTATCTCCTCGGTAATCCATGTTCCACTCTGTCTTCTCAGTCCGCATTCTCTGATTACCTCTTCAAAAGCCGTATCAACCGTTATTTCAAACGGGTTTTTATTGAGGAATTTATGGAGACTTCGCGATACGTGCAAATCTTCATATTCAAGCACTGCGCGAGGGTCTGGCGACCACCAGGTTACAGGGCTTCCGCTCCAGGGGAACAAACCGCTCCTGTAAGCGGCAAGCAACCAGTCAACCGCAAGAGAACCGCCAATTGCAATCAAACCATTGCTGGGTGAAAAATATGGGTCTGGGAACCATACCTTCTTATCGTCGGCAATGTAAAACCATTGTCCGTCAAAATAATGCATTGGCGAATCCTTACAATTCTTTATTCTCCCATTGCCTCAAGCAGATGATATTCAAAATATTCGCATACATCCATAATGACGAGCGAGACTAACGAGGACTTTTTAATTCGCAAATTCTTTAGCCCTTCATAATCGGGAGAACCTATATTTCTCCAAGTCCCCACTCTAATATCATTCAATACCTGTAACAAACATTCCATCTGCTCGGGCGATAGTTGCAACTTGCAATAATAATCCTGCTGTGTAAAAAAGGAAGAGTCGCCAAAAATACATTTCAACATCTCCTTATTCTGTTTTTGCTGTTCCAACAACTCTTCCTGCAAAAGTTTTTTGCTCTGCGAAATGTCTTTGTTTGATATTGATTTACTGAGTTCCTGCAATGCTGGGTCAATTACTGGATAAAGTCTTAAAACTTCAAATAACAACATTTTCTCTTCAACCGAGAATTCAAAGGTAAATTTGTTGTCTGTTTTGCCAAGCAGTTTCACTCATCACGCTCCATTGTGGCTTGCAATCCATATTTATGCAATTGATGCACGTAGTGTTCAGCGCGCTCAAAACTCTCGCGGGTAAGAACGCTTTTTCCTGTATTGTGCACCTGCAACATATGATATTCAGCCTTTTGACGAGGCCATCCAAACACGACCTGAAAAACATGTGTCACATAAGACATCAAGTTAACCGGGTCGTCCCAGCAAATCACTAAATAACCCGGCTCCAAACTTTCCTTTGTCTTTGATTTCTCATCAATTTCTTTTGATGGTAGTGTGCCGGATTTCATAATTGATTATAAAAAGAAATTAACTTAAATTTTACAAAAATTCAATCCATTATTAAAAAGTTCTTGAAAATCAAAAAGTTATTCACTTGAATTTTTTTGCAATTTGTCTATTGACTTTTTACTGTATTTTAATAACTTAATATTGCGGTTTGGTTTGAAGTAGCTCGTTTCTTCAGCGGGGTCCCCCACCCCCACCTCCTTGGCGTGCTACCTGCCAAACCGCGCTATTTTTTATGATTAAATTTATGGAAATTCAAAACAGTATTAAACCAGACATAAAATCGCTTTATCGCGATGAGATAATCTATTATTTAGAAAAAGAAAACCAGCCGCGATATCGCGCCGACCAGATTGTTAACTGGATTTACAGACACTACGCTTCAGGATGGTCGGAAATGAGCAATTTATCTCTTGAACTTCGCAAAAAATTGCCAGAGATATTCAATCTTTATACATCAAAACTGGTCAAATTACAATGCGCCGCAGATTCAACGAGAAAATTTCTATGGCAACTTGAAGATGGATCATTTGTTGAAAGCGTTTTAATACCTGCGAATCCGGCGTTATACGGTGAATCAAGCGACAGAATGACGCTGTGTGTCTCCACTCAAGTTGGCTGCGCGTACAGGTGCAAATTTTGCGCAAGCGGTTTGAACGGATTTGTCAGAAACCTCGGAGCGGGTGAAATAGTTGAACAGTTACTTGCTACTGAACGGTGGGCAATATCGGAGAAACTCAACCAGAACACATCTGCAACAACCGCAAGAGACAGGGTTATCAGCAATGTCGTCTTTATGGGTATGGGCGAACCGTTTGCAAATTATGACAATCTATTAAGGGCTATAAAAATTATCAACTCTGAATGGGGATGCAATATCGGCGCAAGGAAAATGACAATATCGACGTGCGGCTTAGCGCCAGAGATAAGGCGATTCGCAGCCGAGAATATGCAGGTTCGACTGGCAATATCACTGCATGGCGCGACAGATGAAGTGCGGTCAAAGTTAATGCCAGTTAATAAAAAATATCCGCTGGCGCAATTAATAGAGGCGCTCAGATTTTATAAACAAAACAAATCAGGTATGATAACCTTTGAATACATCTTGATTGAAGGAATCAATGATTCGCCTGAACAGGCGGAACGATTGGCATCTATAGCAAAACCGCTTTTTGCAAAGGTTAATCTTATACCGTACAATAGAGTTGAGGGGCTCGATTACAAACCATCCCCTTTGAATATTCAGAAACAATTTTTGAATATTTTAAAACGGAGAGGAATTGCGGCAACATTGCGAAGGGAAAAAGGCGGAGAGATAGACGCCGCCTGCGGACAATTGAGATTGAGAACCGAATCTGAGTTAAAACAGGGATCAATCTAAACTTGATTCATCAGCAATATTGAGTCAGATTTTTACCCGATGATTGCGCTCATAGACTATGGAGCAGGAAACTTGCGAAGCGTTCAGAAGGCGCTTAATTATGTAGGCGCCGATGTGCGAATCTTTAAAACGCCGCAAGGGATTGAAGAGTCAAAAGGCATTGTTTTGCCCGGTGTCGGCGCATTTGATGATTGCGTTAACGCTTTAAAACATCAAAATCTCTTTCAAACTATTTTGAATTGCATCAATAAAGGGATGCCATTTTTAGGAATATGCATTGGATATCAGGTTTTATTTGAAAAAAGCGAAGAGTTTAACAGCAGTGCAGTCGGTCTATCAATCTTCAAAGGCAATGTGATAAGGTTCACGCAAAAGCCTCAATTTAAAATACCGCAGATAGGCTGGAATCAGGTTGAACTCGCCAGTTCCAACTGCCCGTTGTTTAGAGGAATCCCCGATAAAAGTTATTTCTATTTTGTGCATAGTTATTATCCAAAACCAACAGACGAGTCTATTGTTGTTGGATGGACAGATTACGCCGATAGATTTGCGTCTGCTGTGTGGAAGGAAAATATTTTCGCGGTTCAATTTCATCCGGAAAAAAGTCAAAACGCGGGGCTGAAACTGCTGAAAAATTTTGTTGAATTTGCTGAAACTCTATAAAATTCATCAAACGATTTATCTCTCACAGGAAGTTGAATGAACACAAAAATGCATATCGCCGTAGTTAGCGATATTCACTATTCTTGCCATGCTGAGAGAGCGCGCCACGATTTCGAAGAACAAGGCGTTCCAAATCCTTTTTTGCGTCAGATCGCAAAACTATATAGAAGATTTGTCTGGTTAAAAGACCCGTTAAACCATTATCACAGGCTTGATTTATTTATTGAAAAATCCGGCAATCCAGATTTCTGTTTTGCCCTTGGGGATTACACCTGCGATACGGCGTTTATAGGAGTTGCAGATGACCTTTCGTTTCAAAGCGCAAACGAGTGTCTGAATAAGTTGCAAAACAAATTTGGAGATAATTTCAAAGCCTTGATTGGCGATCATGAACTCGGAAAGTTAAGCCTGTTCGGCGGTGTGGGAGGATTAAGGCTTGCGAGTTATCAGCGCGCAATAAATAGACTTAATCTTGAACCGTACTGGAAACTTGAATTTGGAAAATATGCATTTATTGGAATTACCTCTACAGTGATTGCAATGCCAATTTTCCAATCAGAAACCCTTGTAGATGAAAAACCGCTCTGGCTTGATTTATATAAAAATCATCTAAAGGCGGTCTCTGAAATTTTTAATCAAATAAGGAATGAAAAACGAATCATTTTGCTCTGTCACGATCCATCTGCCTTATGCTATCTTGCCGAAGAACCTGCGGTAAAATCAAAATTAAATCAAATTGAACTAACATTAATCGGACATCTTCATTCAAACGCTGTTTTTAAAGCAAGCCAGTATCTTTCGGGTATTCCGCAGATAAATTTTCTGGGACATACTCCCAAGCGGCTCACTCACGCCTTGCGGAAATCAAAGGTCTGGAAATCTTTCAATATAAAACTATGTCCGTCGCTATCCGGAATTCAATTATTAAAAGACGGGGGATTCTGCACCCTCTCTATTGATTTAAACGGAAATGAGGAGGCTCAATTCACATTTCACCATTTAAAATGGTGATGTGATTTAAACTATCTTCAACTTTGCTCATTGAGAACGAGTAATGACAACCTTCTTTCAAGCAAACTTCATTATAACTTGCGTGGTTTTTATGAAAATATCCCTGATTGTCTGCAATCTAATAGATTTAAAAGCCATAGTTATAAAAATAAACTGCTGCAAAATTAACACCGATTCATTACCTTTGAGCGGCTCTTAACAGGTCATCAACAGGGGCATAATCATCGGTCAATAATTGCGCTTGATCAAAGTTTGCTGGAGGCGGACAAAAAGCCTCTACTCTTTGAATCAACATTGGAAAATTAACCGCTTTTTGCCTCAACAATAGATTCGCCTTAGCGCGCAGAGATTCCTTTGTTGTCTTTATATTTGAACGTGTGCCGATTAAAACCACATTCATACTTTCTCTTGCCGGGAATAGATAAACCTGCGGAAAGACCGATTTCATTGTTCTATAAACTGCCGCCACGATATCTGACTGAAATCCGTTTATAGTCCCGATAACGTTATATGCAATCACTCCGTTTGTGGTTAACCGTGATAAAGCGATTTGAAAAAACTCTTTGGTTGTCAAATGGTAAGGAACATAAGAACCATAGCGTCCACTGTGGTAAGCATCCATAATAATTGCGCCGTAAAGATTTGTTGTTCTGTTAAGAAAATAACGCCCATCATTGATATGCACTACCTGTTTTTGCCCTTTTTTGAAGTAAAAGAACTTTTCCGCTACATTCACTACCGCAGGGTCAATCTCCACAGTCTCAATCATCAACTCGGGATAATAATATCTAAACTGCTTTTGCGCGCTTGCTCCGCCAAGCCCCACCATTAACACATTCGTCAATTTATCATTCCATAACCAGACAAGATGAAAATATTCGGTATATTCAAAATGTCCGGCTAATGGATTTACGAGCGACATTCGGGTTTCTGTTGAACCGTCAAAACTTAAAAACCTTAAACCAGCTTCATCTACTACTCGTATATTGTGATAACGTGAGGTTGCTTCAAAGACTATTTCCCCACCGACAGCCGTAGAGAATAGGGCTAAATAGAGCAGACCGGTTAGCAACTTATACATCATTTCTGGTTTTATTAAAATCTTTAAACATACACAATAATCCAAGCCCGATAACTATTGCTCCCATTAATTTAAAAATACTTGAAATTCGCATAATATCAATTAACAAAAATCCTGAAACAAACACGCCGCAGATGCCGCCAAAAGTTGAGATGGCAATTATAAATCCGCTTATCTTGCCGATTTTAGAAAAGTCACGGGATAGAACTCTGATCATAAAAGGCGAAACCATAGCCAGAATCAGGCAAGGAATAAAAAACACAAATAAACTCCCTAAAACAGGGTCTAATTTCTGCCAGAGGCTCGGAATTGGTTTATCTATTGGATGACGTCCAGCAATCCATTCAATCACTGGGGAAGCAAAGAGCGGTATTAAAAAGGTGATAACACCGGCGCAGATTAATAAATATCCGAGAAATGTTATTTTTGAAAATCTGTCAGCAAGCCATCCGCCTGTATAATATCCGATTCCAAGCGATACCATAACAACTCCAATCTGGCTTATCCAGATATAAAAAGCGCTGCCGAAATCCTTTGCAAGGAATCGCGCTCCAATTATCTCAAGCACCATCACAACAAATCCTGCAAAAAACGCTACTACACCGCTAATTATATAAGGGCTCATTTTTAATAAATCATTTTCCATTTTATATCAGAAAAAATAAATAATTGAAATAGCGGTATTTGCATTATAGACTTGCGGTTGTTCTTGATAATGAATAGAGGGGTTGTTACTTTTTCGTCAAAACCTGCAAGTTAAATGCAATTAATACGGGTTTTTAAATTGTATTATAATCTTTATAGGTTAAATTATTTAGTCGGTCTATGTTTGATACATTAACAGGAAAATTACAGAAGGTATTTAAAGACCTGCGCGGATTAGGCAAGATAACAGAATCAAATATTGCCGATTCCTTGCGCGAGGTCAGGATGGCTTTGTTAGAAGCTGACGTAAATTACCAGGTTGCACGCGATTTTATTGAAAGGGTAAAAACCAAATCCCTCGGCACAGAGGTAATCCAGAGTATTCAGCCCGGACAACAGATTATTAAAATAATCTATGATGAACTGGTTCAATTGCTGGGTTCAACAAATGCAGCGCTAAATTTAAGCGGTAATCCAACCATTATTCTAATGGTCGGTCTCCACGGTTCAGGCAAAACGACCACCAGCGGAAAACTCGCCCGATGGCTTAAAAAACAGGGACGCCAGCCGCTCCTTGTCGCTGCCGATATCTATAGACCAGCCGCAATGGAACAGCTGGAAACAATAGCGCGGCAAGTCGGTGTGCCTTGCTTTGTGAAAAAAGGCGCAACAGACGTTTTAACAATCGCAAACGAAGCCCTGCAGTTTGCTGAGCAAAACCATTGCAACATCATTTTATTTGATACCGCTGGCAGACTCCAGATTGATGAACCGCTTGTTCAAGAACTTGTAAGATTGCGAGACCTCGTAAAACCGCAAGAGATTTTGCTCGTCCTTGACGCGGCGACCGGTCAGGAAGCGGTAAACGTTGCAAAACACTTTGATAACGCGCTGAACATAACCGGAGCTATTTTAACCAAATTAGATGGCGATGCCCGTGGCGGCGCCGCTTTGAGCTTTAAAGCGGTAACAGGAAAGGCAATTAAATTCGCTGGCGTTGGCGAAAAACTTGAAGACATTGAACCGTTCCATCCCGAAAGAATGGCAATGCGCATCCTCGGTATGGGCGATGTTGTAAGCCTTGTTGAAAAAGCCGCAGAAGCAGTTGAAGAAGAAGAGGCAAAAAAACTTGAAGAAAAAATGCGCAAGGGCGAGTTCACCCTTGAGGATTTTCTTGAACAACTGCGCCAGATGAAAAAACTCGGCTCGCTTGAGAGCGTGCTCGGAATGCTTCCCGGCGGTTCAGAAGTGTTGAAGAACACCGATGTATCAAAACATGAAAAAGAATTTCGCAGGATGGAAGGAATGATTTGCGCAATGACCCCTGAAGAACGACGCAATCCATCTATACTCAATGCCCGCAGACGGCAGAGAATCGCCAAAGGCAGCGGCGTTTCTGTCGCTGAACTCAACACTATGCTCAACAAGTTCAGTCAGATGCAGCAAATGATGAAGAAATTTAATAAGATTCAACGGGCAATGGCAAAAATGGGAAAAACCCTGCCCGGATATATGATTAAGAAATAAAGTTACCACGACATATTCTCTTTAGATATCTAACAAACCTGTTTTTATTTGAAATAATCCGCGGTCAAATGTATAATTTATTTAGTTATACAACCCCTGACAATTGACCAGTATTAATGTTAGTTATGAGAAATTATAATAATATCCTGCTTGCCGCAATCGTTGTATGTCTCTTTGCGTTCAGTGTCAATTCACAGGAGTATTACTATACTCTCATCCGTGGTAGTTCTATAACCGATGAGTGCAAAATCTGCGGCAGACCAACGATACCAATACCAATTAATGGCAATTTTCTCATTCAAATAACAAACCAAACTCCTCTGGGAACAAGATTTTTCGTGAAAAAAATCGCCTTTTATGCAGGACAGCCAGACGATCCTGACATTTTAATCACTGGCGAGGGTTCTGGAGAAATATTCGGAGAAGTCGCTTTGGTACAGAGAATTTCACTCAATCTAACAATCTACCGGAAAGGCGGCACAAACCGTTTCCTCCAGTTTACAAACACCCCGGGTGTTGTAACAGTTCCTCCGCCTATGGTTCAATGCGAACTTGTTCAAACCGAAGATGATATGCTTCAATTTTACACGCTCAATATAAACGCTGCGCCATACCACGAAATCTGGTTTTCAACCGAAAGCGGGTTCACCTCCGCAAATAGAGATATGAGCGGCAGTCCCGCAGATATACTCTCTTCAACTGGCAGCAAGATTAAATCAAAAGCGGATTTGATAAAAAATCTTAATCTTCAAAATCCGCCGCAAGATTTAAACGTGGACGCGCTTGACATTATTACAAATGGAATAATCCTTTTTTCATTTGACAGCGCTGTCACCAGCGTTACGCTCGGAGTAATTAATGAAGGCGATGTGGTATCGGATGCAGGAGAGATAATTTATAGAAACGAACAACTTTTATCTAAATTTGGTTTTATGCCACCAACGCCTGCACTCGGGTTAGACGCAATTCAGGTTCAGGATAATGGCGAGGTATTATTTTCTACAAGAAGCGACGCGTTTTCTGAAAAACTCGGCGCAATGATCCAGAATGGCGATATTTTGTCAAGCGACGGGTATATATACAGAAAAAACAAAACCCTTCTCCAGCAGTTGCAGCCAAGCGAGCCTGGTATAGATTATGGGCTTGACGCATTTTATATCTGGGACAATGGAGAAATCTGGTTTTCAACAAAATTAGGATTTAATAGCAGTAAAGTCGGGACCGTCCTTGATGGCGATCTGTTAAGCGATAGCGGTTACGTGGTTTATAAAAATCTTGATTTACTGTCTCCATTCTCGCCGCTTGAAGATTTGGCTGACTTCGGGCTTGACGCGCTGTTCATCGTGACGGATTTATCGGTTACCACCCAGCCTCCAAAGATCAGCAAGATAAAATTTGAAAACGGTTTTCTCAATATCAATTGGGAAGGCGAAGGCAGGGTATTCAGGATTGAATCAAGCGATGATGTAACCGGCGCTTTCCTTCCAGTTCAAACAACCACTTCAAAAAATATCTCAGTACCGTCAAACAATACCGCAAAACAAAAGCAGTTTTTTAGAATAAGACAGTGGTAAAGCGGCAGATTATTTCTTAAGTCTGGCGCTTGGGGTGGCATCTGCTTTTAAATCGCCTACCGCAAATTGAATTCCGTCAAGAATATGTTGCAATATCTGTTTATTCCAGAAGATATCGTGCCTGTGTCCAAACGCGCAATAAAACACCCTGCCATTTTCCCAATTTCTGATCCAGCTCAATGCGTAATCGTTGTCTGGACGGTTTCCGCCTTTCAAATTCAGTTTTGCTACTGATTCCTCCCAGTCAACGCTTAAAAGAATTCTTAAATTGTCGCGCGAATAAGGAGTCTTAAATGTGTAAATTTCATCCGAGATTTCAAACCCTTTGCCATTGAACGCCTTATTAATAGGGTGCGACGGGTCATCAATTTTAACTATCACCTTTCCCCACGGATGACCATTGAAATAGCCCCCCATCATTTCTCCGTATTCCTTCCAGTTATAGAAGCAATCTGTTGCCGCATGCAATCCAATTATTCCCTTGCCGCCGGATACAAAATTCAGCAAATTAGTCTTCAAAAGGTTGGAACGCGCCTCGGCGGATTTTTTCTCATCGGGGGTCATATTTTTATAATTTGGTGGTAAAAATAGGTCGCCGGTAGTGTTGTTGAACAAAATGGCGTCATACTTTTCCAGATTCTCCTGTTCAAACATTGAAATATCCTCGCTTACATCGGTAGAAAAGGCGCCCGTTTTCTGCCCCAACAATTCAATTGCTTTCGCAGCCACAGGGATTGAATCGTGTTTAAATCCGCGGGTCAGGTTAAAAACAAGCACCTTTCTCGCTTTTGCTGGCTGGACAGTTGCCTTTTCAGGCAATGCCGCCTTTATGTTCTCAATCTCTTGCTGCGTTGGCGACTGTCCTAAAACAGTTGATATTGATAAAAACCCGCAACTAATAAACGTTGAAATAATTACATTAAAAAGTTTTCTCATAAATTCTCCTTCTATTTTAATAATGTTATTTTAAAATATTTTATGCAATCAAAAAATTTACTTAGTTTTCAACATTGGGAAAACGGTCTTGGTTAAAAAAATATTTTGCAATACTCAAGTTAATATGTATATTTTGAAAAATTATGATTAGTAGAAGAGATTTTTTCCACCGCTCCGGGTTACTGGCGGCAGCTGTTGCAATCCCACAAACAGTCCGCTCCGCAGAAGAAGTCCAAAAATTATCTAACCAGAAACCAAAAAACATAATTCACCTTGTCGCAGATGGGATGAGTATGGGCACTCTGACCTGCGCAGACCATTTTTCTCATAAATTGCGCGGAAGAGGATTGAGCTGGCTTGCTTTGATGAAGAATCCTGTTGTCAGTTTCGCCTGGGTCAATATGCGCTCGCTTAATTCGCTTGTCACCGATTCTGCGGCAGCGGCGTCAAGCTGGGGTAGCGGAACTCGTGTTCTTAACGGAGCGATAAATCAATTGCCAGATGGAACGAGTTTAAAAACCCTATATGAACTTTTTGATCAAGCGGGATGGAAACGGGGACTTGTAACCACGACCGAAATAACTCACGCAACCCCAGCTGGTTTTGCCGCCAATGTTGATGAACGGGACACCGGCACAATGATTGCTTCCCAGTATCTTGAACGTCAGATAGACGTCTTATTAGGAGGCGGGCAAAAGTTCTTTGATCCGACGCAGAGAAGAGATAAACGAAATTTGAAAAATGAATTTACAAAGGCTGGTTATATTGTAATGGAGAACCTTGATGCTTTAAAGACAGCGCCAGTTGATAAAAGATGGCTTGGCATTTTTGATAAATCGCACCTGCCTTTTATGATTGACCATATTAACAGCGAAAAAATCCTGGCGCGAGTTCCAACGCTCTCATTTATGACTCAAAGGGCGCTTGAATGGCTGTCAAGGTATCCCAATTTTATACTCCAAGTTGAAGGCGGCAGAGTTGACCAGGCTTGCCATAATTGCGACGCCCCGGCGGCGATGCAGGAAATGATTGAATTTGATAAAGCCCTGGATGTTTGCCTTGAATATCAATCTAAAAATCCTGAAACTCTAATAATAATCACCACAGACCACGGGAACGGAAATCCGGGCCTTAATGGTATGGGCAAGACCTATGGTCAAAGTTCATGGCTCTTTGCAAACATGCTCGGAGTTAAAGCCTCTTTCCCGGAAATATTAAAGGCAATTAAAAGCGGTAAATCATCTGATACGACGGACGAAAGCGAGAAAAAAGAAGATGATGCTCCGTCAACAGATACTAACGGTTCATCACAAACAAGAAGGACTCAGACAATTGCGACATCAACGACAGAGTTGCCATCGCCAGAAAAAATAGTTGAAATAATAAAAGAGAAAACTGGTTTGCCCTATGTCTCATCTCGTAGAGCCGAAGTGTTTAGAACTCTGCTTCAGAAAAAGACTTTCCCGCTTTATGAGGTTATGAATAACGAAACCGCCGCTCTTGGGCAACTGCTGGCAAACTATATCGGAATAGGTTGGACTGGCGGCGTTCATACCGCAGACTATGTCCCTCTTACTGCGCTTGGTCCGGGGTCTGATAAATTCCGCGGTTTCCTTGATAACACCGATGTATTCTATAACTATCTCTCTTTAGCAGGCATTGATTTTAAAAATCCAACCGAAGATGTTCTTGCTTATGATGGAAAAGGACTAGAAGCATCGGAAGCAGAAAATATAGCAGAGTACAGTTCTTCAGATATTGATTCAATAGTCTAATATTTTATATTTCTGAAAACCTAAAATTAGCGATAGCGCTGGATTATTAGGACTCCGTGTTGATCTGTGTTCTCTGTGGTTTTTCTTTTTACCACAGAGGGACGCAGAGGAACACAGAGAAGGATTATTTTGCTTGGTAAATTGCGATCGTCTCTCATTAATCTTGCATATGGTTTAAGATAAAAATCTAAAACCTTGAATAGATTTACATTCTTAATACTGGAACCATTCCTTTGATTTTTTATTAGCCAATCTCACAAAGCGGTGTCGCGACTGCTCCGCGCAGTCTTGCCACCGCACTCCAAAACCGCAGTCCTAAAAATTCTTGCCCCCTTCGGAGGTTTTTCCAACCAGTTCATTATTGGTTTTAAAAATACTATCATAAAATCTATTTCAATCAGAAAACCGCTTTTTCCTTAATCGTTTTTGGTTCAGGAAATAATAATTCCTCTTGATATTTTTGCGATTTTTACAACAATTCAGAAGATGAAAGCCGTTTTATCTGTATATTTGCTTATCTTGATTTTCTCGATGTATTACCCGACTATTGCGCAGGATATTGTTTTTCCTTCCGGAGAATGGGATTATTACACTCCATTGCAGGCTGGAATGGACAGGAATTATCTTGAGACAGCGCGCTCTTATGCCGAAAAATCTGGCGGTTCAGGCTTAATTATCAGATTCGGGAGAATTGTGATGCAATGGGGTGATATCAAAAAAACTTACGATCTGAAATCTTCCACAAAATCTTTCGGATCAATCGCGCTCGGGCTTGCGCTCAAAGATGGCAAAATAAACCTGAATGATAAAGCCAGAAAATATCTGCCATCCATTGGCATTGAGCCGGAATCAAATCTTACAAATGACTGGCTTGATCAGATTACTATCCTGCAGCTTGCCTCGCAAACCGCAGGTTTTGAAAAGCCGGGCGGCTTTACTCCCCTGCTCTTCAAACCCGGAACAATGTGGGATTACAGCGACTCGGGTCCAAATTGGCTTGCAGATATTCTTACGACAATTTATAAACGGGACATTTCTGAAGTTATGTTTGAACGCGTTTTTACACCGCTCGGGATTACCGCGTCCGACCTTTTCTGGCGTAAGAACGCATATCGTCCACAAACCCTTGATGGAGTTCCGCGACGGGAATTCGGCGCTGGCATCTACGCGAATGTTGACGCAATGGCGCGTATTGGCTTGCTGATGCTTCGCAATGGAAAATGGAAAAACCAGCAGATTTTAGACCCGGATTATGTTAACCTTGCTACAAAGGTCCCTGACGGCAATGAGAAATTGAAGTCCCTTCATCCGGAAACTTATGGCAACGCACCCTCTCACTACGGTCTGCTCTGGTGGAACAATCAAGATGGGACACTCCCCGATTTTCCGCGCGAGGCCTTCTGGTCGTGGGGGCTTTACGATAGTTTGATTCTTGTGATTCCATCGCTTGACATTGTCGTAGCGCGCGCCGGCAATTCATTTCCGAGAACCGATAAAGAACATTACTCCGTTCTTGAACCGTTCTTCATTCCCATCGCTCAATCCGTTCTTTCCAGTGTAAAAATAAAAGAGATTATCTGGGACAATGTGAATTCTGTGATTAAAAAAGCAAAGGGAAGTGATAATTTTCCCATAACCTGGGCTGGCGACGATTATCTTTATACAGCATACGGTGACGGTTATGGATTTGAACCGTTTTTAAAGGAAAAATTAAGTCTTGGAATCGCGAGAATTAGCGGATATCCACCGGATTTTCACGGTGAAAATATCAGAAGTAAAACGATAGAACAAAAAGGTGATGGCAAATCGGGAATAAAAGCCAGCGGTTTGCTCGCCGTTGACGACCTCATTTACCTGTTGGCAAGAAATGCGGGCAATTCCAGAATCGCGTTTTCAAAAGATTATGGAAAAACTTGGTCGTGGACAGAATGGAAGTTTGCCGAAAGTTTTGGATGTCCGACATTTCTAAACTGCGGAAAAAATTACAAAGATGCGCCGAATGATTATGTTTATATATTTTCGCCTGACAACAATTCCGCCTATGAATTTGCAGACCGCGTAATCCTTGCGCGAGTTCATAAAACTTCAATTCTTGAAAAATCTGCGTATGACTATTTTCAAGACCTCGATATAGAAGGCAATCCGGTATGGACAAAAGATTTTAGCCGTCGTGGAGCAGTTTTATCCAATCCGGGAAAGTGTTACAGAATGAGCGTTTCATTTAATAAGCCGCTGAACCGATATTTATTGATTCAAACAGGTCAGGGCGATAATGGGAAAATCACGGAGGGATTGACCATCTATGAATCTAAATATCCGTGGGGACGCTGGACGCCTGTCTTTTCTACGCGCCACTGGGATATTGAAGCTGGCGAAAGCGCCAATTTTCCTACCAAGTGGATATCACCAGATGGCAAATCTATCTATCTTGTCTTTTCGGATAGCGATTGCTTTGCGGTTAGAAAGGCAACATTGATAATTAGAAGCGAATGAGAATAACGGAGAATTCATTATTCAATATATAAATTCTGAATTGTTGTTTATTTTCCAGTTATTATTATCGTTTATAATTAGTGGCAGGAAAAATGCTTTATAACAGTTATGCGAATGAGGCGCTGCTTTAAATCTATTCTGGGCTGGCTTTTGCCGGTGATAATTCTGTTAAACTATGCCTGTTCAAACGCATCCCAAATCCGCTTACGAAACGCCACTATTGACACAAGCCAGAATAAAAGTTTAGCCGCTGTAAGCCCGCAACCCTTGAAAACAAATGCTCTCTATATTGTCCAGTTTAATACACCGCTTACATCGGAACAGATTTCTGGATTAAAACAAAGCGGAATTGAATTGTTAAGATACATCCCAGACAACGGCTATGTGGCAAGGATTAATAATCAGAAGTCGCTTATCGGGAATAAATTAATACAATGGGTTGGAGAGTATCTTCCAGAATATAAAGTTGATAAACGGCTGATAAAGAACAATATTATCAATGATGCGAATAATTATCTTCAGTTAAAGATTCAACTCGCGCCGGGGTTAAATTTAAATGAAAGGTTAATGTTAATCAGATTAATTGACTCAATTGAAGGGGAATCTCCATTAAGATTTGGTTCAATAATAAACTGCAAGATACAGGCAAAAAAGTTAAATCAGTTGCTTAATCTGGCTTCGGTTTTATGGGTTGAACCTGCGCCAAAAATGCGGCTTTATGATGAAGTATCTACAAAAATAGTCGCTGGCGAGACTGGTGTTGCGGGTAGTTATGCGGCTGTGCATCAACTTGGTTTTGACGGGCGAGGAGTAACAGTCGCCGTAGCAGATAGCGGTTTAAACAATGGAGACGCGCAGACTATGCATCCAGACCTTTTCGGAAGGGTGGACGACTTTTTTTACTACGGAAATTTAACAGACGCCGCAGATGAACATAGCCACGGGACGCATGTTACCGGGATAATCGCTGGCAATGCTTCAACTGGAGAAAAAGATGAGAATGGATACCTTTACGGGCTCGGCGTCGCTCCCGCCGCCCATATTGTTGCTCAAAGAATTTTTGACGGAGTCGGCAATTACGAACCGCCGCCGACATTTGAGGTTTTAACGCGCGATGCTGTAAATTCCGGAGCAGTTATAGGATCAAATAGTTGGGGAGATGATACTCAAGGACGGTATGATTTAAGCGCGGCGGAGTTTGACGCCCTTGTTCGGGATGCAAACGCGATGCTGCCGGGTGACCAGCAATATATACTTGAGTTTTCAGCAGGCAACGCAGGTCCTGGTTCTCAAACTATTGGTTCTCCGGCGGTTGCAAAAAATGTAATTGCAACCGGCGCAACGGAGAGCAGCAGAGCGGATTTTATCCTTTACGGCGACGGACCGGATGTAATTGCTGATTTTTCAAGTCGCGGACCGTGTGAAGATGGAAGGATTAAACCTGATGTAGTTGCTCCCGGAACCTGGATTGCCTCCTGCCAATCAGAATCGGCTACGGATGAATATGCGTGGGCTCCTATATCTGCTAATTACCAGTATCAGGGAGGAACAAGTCAGGCAGGACCGCATGTTTCAGGCGCCGCTGCGGTTTTTGTCCAATATTACCGCCAGATAAACAACGGCAAAACACCTTCCCCTGCCCTTGTTAAAGCAGCGTTGATTAATTCAGCGATTGACCTTGATGACGAGACCGGCGGCACCGATCCAACGCCAAACAATGATGAAGGATGGGGACGTGTGGATTTAACCCAACTTATCGGCTCGGATATAAAATATGATTTTCTTGACCAGACGGTTCTTATTCAAACGGGTCAGGAATATGAAAAGCGAATTGTTATAGCAAGCGACGAATTGCCGTTAAAAATCACGCTTGCTTACACAGATGTTCCAGGGTTGCCAGCGGCTATTCCTGCTCTTGTGAATGACCTTGACCTGACAGTAATTGCCCCGGACGGCAGAATTTATAGAGGGAATCAATTTGATAACGGAGAATCAATACCAGACACCCCGAACTCTGATAATATAAACAACGTTGAGGCAGTCCATATATCAACCCCTAAACCGGGCGTTTATATTGTCAAAGTTGTTGGAAAGAATATTGCCGAAGATGCCCGTCAGGAAACGCCTGTGATTGATCAAGATTTTGCCCTTGTGATTTCAGGAGACCTTGCAACTCCAGGTGTTGGGGTTTTATTTTTTGACAAATCCGCTTATACCGCCCCGTCAACGGCAATGATTAAATTATATGACCTTGACCTTGCTCAACAATCTTCTGTTTCAATAAAAATTACAAGCGATACCGAACCGTCTGGCGAAATTATAAATCTATATCCTTCAGATTTCAGCGGTCTTTTTACAGGGAAGGTTAGCATTGTTACAGGCAGCGCTCAGGTTGATGGTAAGTTGCAGGTTTCTCACGGAAACACAATTACAGCTATCTACCAAGACGCTTCTCCCCCTTCCACACAAATAGCGACCGCAATCGCAGACCTTCAACCTCCGATGATTAATAACGTCACAGTAATAAACCAGTATGGCAAAGCGTTTATAAGATGGCAAAGCGATGAGCCTGTAACAGGCATAGTAATTTACGGAACAAATTCACTTAACTTTTCAAAAACAAATTACACCTTATCAAGCAACCCAACTGTAGAACTGGCAAATCTTAATAAAAATACACAATACAAATTTTTAATAATTGCCATTGATGATGCTGGCAATGTTTCAACGAATAATAACGGCGGGGCATATTTCAATTTTGTTGCGACACCGCCAGCGACAATGCTCCTTGTTGACGCCTATTATCCATTTCCATCAGACCCGAGTCCTGTCATTCCACTAAGTGAATATACAGACCCGTTGAATCAAGCGGGAATTAATTACGAAGTTTGGGATGTTAATAAAAATGGATTGCCTACAACGAATGATTTAGCCGTCTATCGCGTGGTTTTCTGGAGAGTTAATGATAGTCTCTGGGGAGGATTGGTTGGATATGCCGGTCTAACTGCCGCGGAGCAAAACTTGCTTAAGACATATGTTAAAGGCGGAGGCTCGCTGTTATTGAGTTCAATGGAATTGCTTTCGCGAATGGGGACAAGCGCCATAAGCCTTGATTTTAGATCAAATGTGCTACAAGTGGTCTCGTTTAATGAAGACGCTGGCGTCTCGGCTATTGAAGGCTCGCCCTATGATTCTATATCAAGCGGAATTGATCTTGGACTGGATTATTCAAATTACGATTCCGACTTCTGGGAACTCATAGGTCAGACGACTGATGTCTCGGACACATTAATAATCTCTACAAATGCCGCTCCGATATTCTTTGATTCGGCCAGCGGTGATGTTGTGGGATTAAAATCGCCAAGATTTGGTCAGGCTAATCTCGGACGGGTTGTGTTTTTAAGTTTTCCGTTTGACGCAGTGCCAAAATCGGGATATCCGCCAAATAATCGGGCAAATCTGATACGGAATCTACTATCATTCCTCGCCCCAGGCGCAAACGGCATCGGAACTATCACTTTAGATAATCCAGCCTATACTGTTCCTTCCCGCGTTCAGGTTGAACTTGCCGACTCGGACCTTGAAGGAATGAAGACGGTAACCGTTAAGGCATTTACGACAGTTGCCACGAATGGAATTTTAGTAACTCTAAATGAAACAATCCGTCCGGGAATGTTTTTAGGTTCGTTTATTCTATCAACAAACTTAACCGATAGTTCTTTGCCTGCAAGAAATGGCGATCTTGTGTGGGTAGAGTATTTTGACGCCTCTGCAAATTCCGTGGTTAGAGTAGCAGCAGATGTTGACACACAGCCCGCGATTATTTCAAACATAGAGGTTGAACCTGATTATGAACAGGCGACTATTTACTGGGAAACAGATGAACCTGCAGACTCGCTTGTGCAATTTGGCGAATCTACTTTTCTCGGTAGAACCGGTTATCGCTCCGATCTTAAAACCACCCATATTATTACTATCAACGGGCTTCAACCAGGCAGAAAATATTATTTCCAAATCGTCAGCCGCGATAGCGCCGGGAATTCAACAATAGACGATAACAACGGCGCCCTATATACATTTGAAACATTAACACCAATATATCCCCCCTATTTTAACAATTTTGACACTGGAAGCAGTAATGGATGGACAGTCTACACTGGCGAAGAAAGCGAAACTGAATGGTCCATTGATATTCCTGATAACGGATATGAAACATCGGCTAACTCTCCGCCATACGCGTGGGGAAGCAATATCAGGGGAAGCGCTATTGACACAGCGGACACATTTCTTATAAGCCCGGCGATCCAGTTAACAGGTGGAAATAAAGCTACTTTAAAATTCTGGCATAGTTATGATTTTACCGAACGTTCAGAGTTTGACATAATTGAATTAGGCCGTCTGGTTATCATTACAAATCAACTTTCCGATCCAATTGTTGTAAATGAATATTACGATTCATCCGGGGGATGGATTGAAGAAGAAATAGACCTTACACCATGCATCGGAAGGGTAATCTATGTTGTCTGGCAGTATCAATTGCTCTCGCTTGATATTATTCCAAGACCAGGATGGCTGATTGACGATGTTTCTATAACGGTTACTAACCTTCCTATGGGCAATATCATCGTTAGTAACAATCTTAATCAGGCAAGATTCAGTGTTACTGGAACAGCAAACTATACCGGCAGCGGAAAATATACAGTGTTCACGAATTGTCCGCTTGGTCAATACATTATAAATTATTATCCTGTGCAGTTCTATCAAACGCCAATCAGCCAGACAAATTATTTAACCGAAAATCAACCTCTGATATTCAACGGCAATTATTCTTTTGCAGATTCAAACCAAAATGGGATCAGCGATGAGTGGGAGCAATATTATTTTGGCTCGCTTATAAACAAGCCTGATTCTGACGCGGATGGAGATGGAATGAGCAATTACGGAGAATTCATTGCCGGGACGAATCCGAACGATAGCGCTTCATCGCTTAGTATAAAGTCTGCTGTCGTTTTTAACGACCGCATAGCTATTACTATTTCAACAGCGCCGGGACACGGCTATAGAATTTTGACCTCTCAAGATTTTGTTAATTGGACAATATTTTCCGACTGGACCAGGGCAACAAGTAATTCAACTACTATCAGCGCGCAATTAACAACCAATAAAATGTTTTACAAAGTTGAAGTTCAGCCGTAATTGCGCGCGGCTCAATCTGTCTTTTTAAACAAACTCTGTTTTTTCAAAATCTCCTTTGGTTTAAAAATTCCTAACGGGGTAATAATACCGCTAACTAATTCTGGCGGCGTTATATCAAAACCAGGATTTTTTGCTTTGCTAGACGGATTTGCGGTTCTAACGTAAACATACTTGCCTGCAAATGCTGTGCTATCAGTTGATGCCTTTGCAATACAACCCCAAACTCCGAGCACTTCATCTTCGCTCCGTTCCTCAATTTCTATCTCATCAGCGGAACTTGCATTCCAGTCTATGGAAGAACAGGGAATCGCAACATAAAACGGTATGTTATGTCTTTTTGCAAGCACAGCCTTTGTGTAGGTGCCAATCTTGTTGATGGCTTCTACGGTTTTTGCAATTACTCTATCGCTGCCAACAATCACAAGGTCAATTTCTCCCCTGCTCATAAGATAGCCGGCGGCATTATCGGCAATTACATAATGCGGGATTCGCGCCTGAGCAAGTTCCCAAGCAGTCAGTGTTGCGCCTTGCAATCGCGGTCTTGTTTCATCGCAAAATACGGTGAAATTGATTCCTTTTGATTTTGCCTCATAAATCGGCGCTGTAGCGGTGCCGATATCCACACAGGCAAGCCATCCAGCATTGCAATGAGTAAGAATGCGCATCCGCTCTTTTATTAATTTAACTCCATATTCTCCAATTTTTTTGCACTCCTGAACACTGTTGCTGGCAAAGGTATTGGCGCCGATCTTTGCTAAAATCTTTAATTCTTCCACTGTCTCGCCGGGTTTCATCCACCACAGGAGGTAATTCATTGCGTTGAGCGGATCAACCGCCGTTGGACGCGCCAAAGCCAGTGTGTTATATACCTTTTCCGTATGCTGATGAAAGCGGTTCAAATCATCTCCTTCATACTCGCAAATCCCCTGCGCTAGTCCAAACGCCGCTGTTGCCGCTATGGCTGGCGCTCCGCGAACCGTCATATTCTTAATAGCCTCTGCTGTCTGGATATAATTTTTTGTCCGCACGATTTCAAATTTATGCGGCAGAAGCCTCTGGTCAATCAAACAGACCTGATTTAATTTCTCGTCATAACTGACGGTGCGGTATTCCTTGCGTGAATTATTTACAGTTACTTTCATAATTAGATAGTAGTTAAAATTAAATCGGCTGTTCAGACTCAAGTTTTTCAAGCACGATCGGGTCACGAACATCTACCCAGCGTCCTTCAATTTCAAATCCTATGAGTTTGTTTCCATCTTGCGCAAGTTTAAGAATTGCGTCGGTCAATTCATATTCACCGCGCGAAGATTTTTCTATCCGGTCAATATAGTTGAAAACGATCGGTTTAAATATATAAATCCCGGCATTATAAAAATAAATCTTCCCATCGCTGATATATCCGCTCTTTTTCAAATCATCAATCTGCTCAGGGGTTGGTTTTTCTACAAGATGCTCAAGCAAAAAACTGTTGTTAAAAAATAGCAAACCGCCTTTTGTAAAATCTTCTCCGCGCGTAACCGTTATTAATCCGTCATACGCGCCTGAATTATATTTTTCTATAATCCCGATATAATTATAAGGTTTTACGAGAATATCTCCATAAGTTAAAAGGAAAGTGTCGCTACCAATGAACTCTCTTGCAACCAACGGCGCCCTGCCGGTGCCATCTTGAACGACCTGCCTTCCGTAAGAGATTTTAACTCCGAATTGAGTCCCGTCTTTAAAGTAATCTTCTATTACCTCAGCCTTATAACCGGTCACGATGAACAAATCTGAAATGCCAGCCCCTTTTAATCCTTCAATGATATGTTGAAGAATTGGCTTGCCTTGAACATATAACATCGGTTTTGGACGCGCGTTTGTCAATTCCTTCATCCGCGTCCCTTTTCCAGCCGCAAGTATAACTGCCTTCATTTTTATCTTTATTTTTAAGTTAATAAAAAGCCGCCTTTGATTTAAATAACCAAGGCGGCTCAAACAAACAAGGTTTTAATTACATTAATCTATAATGAATTAGAACCGTTTTGTAAGGGTTAGCACGATTTTATGACCTTCCGGTCTATCGTTTGCGCCAAATTCATAATTATAACGGAGCGATGTGATAACACCTAATTTTGGGCAAACGGCGCTAATTTCCGGACCAATGCCGATTACGCTATCGTGAACATCCGGACAGTAAGCCGGATGCATTGTCCGATACACTGCAAGGTCGGCTGATGAGATATGATCGTCTGTGACTTGATGCTGATAATAACCGATGACGCCGATGTCAATTGTCTTTCTTATGCTTTTGCTGATTCCCCATTCCAGTGTCCAGGTCTGTCCGGGTTCAATATGTGTAAATCTTTGCTCGTGATGAAACTCATACCGATTCAAAGCTGAAATCGCCAGAGTTTTATCAGAGTCAAGATAATAAGTTCCTCCCAGAGTCAGCATATGGCTCCAGAAACCAGAACCTGGCTTATCAGGACGGGAAAGGTCAAACTCCCCAGTTGGCGCCCAAACGCCGTATCCGAACCCTAAGTCAAATTTGTCAAAGTTCCACGACAACAACACCGGCTCCACATAGATATCGCCCAGACCGAAGGCGCTGTTTTTGAACCCAGGCGCTTTGAGGTCGGTGTATATAAACGGCGCCAGAACATCAAACCCGTAATTTGCGCCAAGAATCTTATAGTCTGTTATGTAAATTATCCTTGGCACCTGAGCGTATACATTAACCTCAAAAGAGTTTCCCATTGGCAGACCATTTCTTAATCGGTCTGCTGTATAAAACAGATTATAATCACGGAAATAGAGTCCGGGCGGTGGTAAACTGCCGGCTTTAATTCCTTCTACTCCGACGGGGTAATGTCCGCCAACCTGAGCCTTAACTATAAGTGTAGCGCCAATGATTAGCATCCCTGCCAGGAAACAAGATATGCTTCTTCTCATAATTTTATTCTGTTTGGGTTATTATTTGTATATTATTTTTACTTAAACCGTTATCACAAAATTTTATCAAACATCCTGCAATTTTCCACTAAAATAATTTTCGTATGCGCTTAAGTCCAAAAGTCCATTACCTGAAAGGTTGAACAGGATGACTCGTTTTTGCCCTGCTTCGCGGGCGCGTTTAGCTTCTTCAACTACTGAATGAACCGCGTGCGCTGATTCTGGAGCAACAACTATTCCTTCTGTTCTGGCAAAAAGAACAGCGCTTTCAAAAACTCGTGTTTGCGGATGCGCCTCGGCGTCTATTAAACCCAATTTTTTAAGATGACTCACTGTTGGCGCCATACCGTGATACCGCAACCCGCCAGCATGTATTGATGGTGGCATAAATCTGTGTCCAAGTGTGTACATCATTAAGAGTGGAGTCATTTCCGCTGTGTCGCCAAAATCGTATCTTAGTTCGCCCTTTGTCATTGAGGGACAGGCAGTCGGTTCAACTGCGACAATCTTGTATTTCTTTTTCTCAACAATCTTTTTGCGAACAAACGGAAAAGCGAGCCCGGCAAAGTTGCTTCCGCCACCGACGCAGCCATAAATGCTATCTGGCTCTTCGCCTGCCATCTCCATCTGTTTTAACGCTTCAAGCCCGATTATTGTCTGGTGCATACAAACGTGGTTCAACACACTTCCGAGAGAATATTTTGTATGCGGATTTTTTATTGTATCCTCAATAGCCTCACTTATTGCAATGCCGAGACTGCCCGGGTTATTCGGGTCTTCGGCAAGCAATTTTCTGCCATATTCAGTCTGATCGCTCGGGCTCGGATGAACGGTTGCGCCCCAGGTATGCATCAACATCCTTCTGTAAGGCTTGTGCTGATAACTGACGCGCACCATATAAACATTGCACTCAAGCCCGAACAATTTGCAGGCAAATGCGAGCGATGAACCCCACTGCCCGGCGCCAGTTTCTGTGGCTAACCGTTTTGTACCGGCAACTTTGTTATAATAGGCTTGAGCCACCGCTGTGTTCGGTTTATGACTTCCCGGCGGGCTTCCCCCTTCGTATTTGTAATAAATATGCGCGGGCGTATCTAACGCCTTTTCAAGTCTCACCGCGCGAAGCAACGGTGTAGGACGCCATAAGGCATAAATTTCTCTAACTGGCTCTGGTATCTCTATCCAGCGCTCCTGACTTACCTCTTGCTGAACAAGATTCTCCGGAAAAATCGCCGTTAAAGCCTCAGGCGGAATTGGCTGCTTGGTGCCCGGATGCAATGGCGGCGGCAACGGCTCCGGTAGATCAGCCTGTATATTATACCAGCACTCGGGTATATCCGATTGCCCTAATACAAAACGAGTTTTCTGACTCATATTCTTTTTATAAAGTTAACTTTTAAATTTTATGCTAAATTAAAATGAAAAATGCAAATATAATCATTAAATTCTATAAAGTTTTTATTGAGATAATTTTAAAAACGGTGTGAAGTAAACGATAAATGCACAGAGTCGCGTTTCAAATAGGGAATCTAACAATATACTGGTATGGCATTCTTGTAGCAGTCGGGATTATTTCAGGATTATGGATTTCATCCCGGCATAGTAAGTTGCGAGGTGTTTTGCCTGAAACAATTATTGATTCAGGCATCTGGCTCATAATTTCTGGAATTATCGGAGCCAGATTATTCTATGTGATAATGAACTGGAAGAGCGCATTCGCAAACCAGCCTTTTTATGAAGTTCTGATGATCCAGAAAGGCGGGCTTGTTTATTATGGCGGTTTATTAGGAGGCATAGCCGGCGCGGTTATCTTTTCAAAAATTAAGAAAATTCCGCTCCTGCGATTATTAGATATCCTAGCTGTCGGACTTCCTGTTGGACATTTTTTTGGGCGGCTTGGTTGTTTTATGAACGGTTGTTGTTATGGAAAAGAGACAACTCTTCCATTTGGTGTTCATTTTCCTTCTCCGCATGAAACCTTTGGAAAAGCGGTTCACCCAACAGAACTTTACGAGGCATTTCTAAACTTGCTCTTATTTTTCTATCTCAGGAATTATTTTAAAAAAACAAAATCAGACGGGCTCGTCACGGCTTGCTATTTAATCAGTTATTCTATTTTAAGATTCTCAGTTGAAATTTTAAGAGGAGATTATCCGCCTGACCAACTATTTTTTAACGGGCTTCTCACACCTGCGCAAATTCTAAGTCTGTTTCTGTTCATAGCGGGATTAACAATATACTTCAAAGTAAAGAAAACCTCAGAATAATCAATGTCCGGTCTTGAAGGAAATAAACTTCCATTAATTCTAATCTGCGGTCAAACGGCTGTCGGAAAGACCGCTGTGGCGATTGAACTTGCCAAATTAATCAACGCAGAGATTGTCTCGGTTGATTCAATGCAGGTCTATCGCGGAATGGATATTGGAACGGCAAAGCCAACAATTGAAGAACGGCGTTCTGTTCCGCATCACCTTATTGATATACTTGACATTACAGAGTCATTCAACGCCGCAGACTTTATAACTCTGGCAAACAGAGCAGTCGCTGAGATAACCGCGCGGGGGAAAAATGTCATTATGTGCGGTGGAACGGGACTCTATTTTAAAGCGTTTCTTAAAGGCATTGGCAATGCGCCGCCGCCAGACAAAGAGTTACGGAAAGAACTTGAATCAACGCCTGTTGAACTATTACTCAATGAACTAAAAGAAAAAGACCCCGCAACTTATTCAAAGATAGACAGGAATAATCCCCGCAGGGTCGTCCGCGCCATTGAAGTTATAAGAACAACCGGTAAACCGCTCAGCCAGTTGCGCGCAGACTGGAATAAAACCAGTTACCAGTCGCCATTTATCTTATTCGCCTTGAAGAGAGATTCCAATGATTTGCGAAAACGGATATATGAAAGGGTTGATGATATGTTTAAATGGGGGCTTGTGAATGAGACTCAAAATCTATTAAAACTCGGACTTGAACAAAATCCCACAGCAATGCAAGCCATCGGATACAAGCAGGTTGTTGAATATCTTCGCAATAAACGTTCCTATGAAGAGACTGTTGAACTTGTTAAAATTCGAACCTGGCAATTTGCAAGAAGACAGATGACCTGGTTTAAATATCAGTTGCCGGCTAATTGGATTAAAATTGCAACTGAAGAAACGGCAGAAGAAATCGCTAAGAATTTGTTTTCATTTATACAATCACAATCCACCTCCGAATACGAAAAACAAAACTGATTGTTAGAACCTGCCTCTCTTAAAATATTTACACAATCAGCGCGCGTCTCAACATTTCAAGGGCTTGTTGAGAAGCAACCCGCTTGAAGGTCTCTCTATCGTATGGATTAAAATACTTTTTAACAACGGTTCCACTACCGGAGCATAGCCCTATAAAAACGGTGCCCACAGGTTTTTGTTCCGAACCGCCGCCAGGACCTGCAATGCCTGTAAGAGAAATTGCATAATCGCCCCCTGATAGTTTTCTCAAACCCTCAGCCATTTCTTTTGCCACCCGCTCACTAACAGCACCGTAAGATTTTAAAGAATCTTCAGACACGCCGAGAACCCGCATTTTTGCATCGTTTGAATAACTTATCACGGCGCCCCAGAAAACATCTGATGCCCCGGGAACATTGGTTATTCTATGCGAAACACATCCGCCCGTGCAGGACTCTGCTACGGCGACTCTTTTCCCTTTCTTTTTCAACATATCAACTACCACTGCCTCAAGCGTTGTGTCGCCTTCTGCATAAATAAAATCGCCTATCAATTTGCGCGCCACAGATTCTGCCTCAGTCACAATTCTCTCGGCATCCTTAACCCTTGCTTCAAGTCTTAAATCAACCTCCCCTATCCTTGCGCAATAACCGACAATTAAACCCTGTTCTTCAAACGGTTTAATTGGCTCTTTTATTGTCTCTTCAAGAATGGACTCTGGAATCCCTGTAGTTCTCAATATCTTGCAAAAGAATGTCAGATTCTGAAACCTATCTTTCAATAGCGGGATTACCTGTTTATCAAACATTGGATACAATTCTCTTGGCGGTCCAGGAAGCAATATCAACAGCGATTTTGCTGTTTTTTTAAATTCATTTCTTTCAACATCAACCTCTATTACGAGCCCCGGTGCTGTGCCGTATTGATTTTGCAATGCGATTGCGCCTTCGGGTATGTAAGCCTGAATCTTTGCGCTTTGCGGTTCTGACCTGTTTCCTTTTTTAAAATACTCTTTTATATTTAATGCAACCTGTTCATCAAAAACGAGTTTCTTACCGATCAATTCTGCTATAGCGTCGCGCGTGCGATCGTCTGAAGTAGGTCCCAAACCGCCTGTTGTTATAATTACATCGGCTCGTTTTAATGAATCAGAAATGGCAGATTTAATTTCATCCGCTGTATCTGGAATGGAAATCTGGCGGGTTACTTCAAAACCGAGTTCATACAATCTTTTGCATAAAAATTGCTGATGCGTGTTTAAAACCGACCCGGATAATAGCTCTGTCCCCGTATTGATAATTTCAAGTTTCATACAAACAATAGACCTCACTGTTTTTTATCAGGCTCAATAGAAAATTGTTTAAGTTTGATGCCATCGTTTGAAACAGTAATTAATGTCCACCCCGGCTTTTGTTTCCCTTTTGGGAGACCGAATGAGGTTGGATGCGTTGTGTAATAAAGAACACCATTATAATTATTTGTAAGTGAATAATGAAGATGACCGCTGAAAACGGCGTTAACGCCAGCCTGCTGGAAAAGTCCAAAAAGTCTGAATCTCTGCGCAGGCTCTAAATTCCAGTATTCGCCCCCCTTTTCTTCCGGTTTATCTCTAAATGGAGGATAATGCATAAAAACCAAGAGAGGCTTGGTAGATTTTTTTCCGAGTTCAGATTCAACAAAGTTCCACATTTCCTGTTCTTTTTTAAACCCGCTGCCAAACAGAGATGAATTTACGCCAATCAATCTAACCCCTTCAATTTCTGTAGAAAACCACGATCTGCCGACAATTAGATGATAATCTATCAACCGTTTAAAGGTGATTTCGTTCTTTTTTCCGCCAATTTTTTTACTACCAATATCGTGATTTCCCGGCAGCATAAAGCTCGGGGCGTTAAATTTTTTTACAAGTCGTTTAAAATCGGCGTATTCTTCTCTTGTTCCATCTTCAGTCAAATCGCCTGTTAATACAACTGCGTCAACCTTAGCATTGTTAACCTGTTCAATCGCCTTCTCAAAATTTGATTGAAACAGAGCCTGATTCGTCCCCCGATTTATATGAACATCAGAAACAAGCGCAATTTTTACAGTATGATTAAAATTTGTATAAGCCCATTTTTCGCCCGCGGCGCTTATGAACGCATATCCAAGAACCAGCAAAAACAACGCAGATAAATTCAATTGTCTCAATTTCATAATGTTGAAAATATGCCTGATATAATAAAAACTGTAAAGCGCAGGGTTAGCTCGGCAGAAAAATCCATTTAATCAATTTTATCTAATTCCTCTGAATTATCCATTACAATGAATTGACAAAATAGATAAATCGGTTTGAATATATAAAAATAACTAATTGTTCGTTGTTATAATATATAAACTTCAGCAATTTTCTGATTATGCTAAAAGCCGGAATAATTGGTCTGCCAAATGTGGGAAAATCCACACTTTTTAACGCTATTACCCGTTCGCGAAAAGCGGCTGCGGAAAATTATCCATTTTGCACAATTGAGCCAAATCTTGGCACTGTTTATGTTCCAGATGAAAGGCTGGATAAAATAGCGCAAATTGCTAAAGTGACGACAAAGATTCCGACCTCAATTGAATTTGTTGACATTGCGGGTTTAGTTAAAGGCGCGTCTAAAGGGGAAGGACTTGGAAATAAATTTTTAAGCCATATTAGAGAGGTAGACGCCATCGTTCACGTTGTTAGATGTTTTGAAGACCCGGACATAGTCCATATCCCCGGAACAATAGACCCGATTAGAGACATAGAAATTGTTAACTATGAATTGATAATCGCAGACCTAGAACTATTGAAAAAACGACGTGAGCGAATTTCAAAAGAAGTAAAGCATAACGACAAACACGCCGTGGCTGAGGACTCTATTCTTCAAAGGATAGAATCTCATCTAAATGGCGGCAAGCCTGTCCTGACGTTTAATTTGACCAATGAAGAACGAGAAATTATAAAAGAATGCTGGTTTTTAACAGACAAACCGACCATATTCGTCACCAATTTGAAAGAAGAATCTATTTCCAAAGGATTAGATGATCCCTACGCTATGAAAGTTAAAGAATATGCGCAGGCGCATTATGGATGCGATACAATCGCCGTATGCGCACAAATAGAAAGCGAACTTGCCGAGCTTGAACCTGAAGAGGCTTTGCAATACTTGAATGAACTGGGAATTAAAGAATCGGGTCTTAATCTGCTTATTAAATCAACATACAAATTGCTTGGTCTGCGAACATTTTTCACTTTTAATGACAAAGAGGTCAGAGCCTGGACCGTTCGCGCCGGCACTACGGCTGTAAAAGCGGCAGGCAAAATCCACACAGATTTTGAGCGCGGCTTTATTAAGGCGGAGGTTATACACTGGGACAAACTTGTGGAATGCGGTTCAGTCAGCCACGCAAGGGAAAAAGGACATTACAAAATTGAAGGCCGCGATTATATAGTAAACGATGGCGATATAATTTTGTTCAAGTTCAATGTATGAACAATTGTACCGCGTCTGAATACATTGCCAATATATTGAATTATGGTAAAATAAGGTAGTTGTAGGATTTTATAATATGCCAGAAACTGTGCAGAAAGAGTCTGGAAAAATAAATCTGCGTCGTCCAGACATAATGGAAACCGTGCAGGCGCAGGTAATGTCGCATTACAGAAGCGAACTTGTAGAAAAACTGCGCGCTCGCGGTCATTCAATAGTTGTCCCCGGGAAACTCACGGTAAAACTTGCTAAGGAATTCGGGTTTTGCTATGGCGTTGAACGAGCGATCGACCTTGCTTATGCGGCAAGACGCGTCTTTCCTGATCAACCAATTTATATTCTCGGCGAGATTATCCACAACCCGGAGGTTAATGACCAGATTCGCGCGATGGGGATCAAGTTTCTCACAGGAAAAGAAAAAAACGCAGATATAGAGGATTTAAAACATGGCGACATTGTTATCATCCCTGCCTTTGGCACGGATGTTGCCACAATGGAAAAACTTAAGGCAAAAGGCGTGCGGTTCGTAGACACCACTTGCGGCGATGTGATGAGCGTTTGGAAGCGGGTCAGACAATACGCGAATGAATCCGTTACAAGTATTATTCACGGCAAGGCTTGGCACGAAGAGACTAAAGCCACGAGTTCACGCGCAATCGCAAATGGAAAGGGACATTATCTGGTTGTCTTCACACTTGCAGAAACCGATTACGTCTGCAATTACATTGTAAATGGCGGCAATAAGGCTGAATTTTTTGAAAAGTTTAAAGGGGCTTATTCCGACGGATTTGACCCGGACCTGCATCTGCAAAAAATCGGCGTAGCAAACCAGACAACAATGCTCCGCGGCGAAACCGAAGAAGTCCAACGCCGATTGAGAAACGCAATGGCAAAAAGATACGGAGAAGAAAACCTTGATAAGCATTTCCGCTACTTTGACACTATCTGCGGCGCAACTCAGGAGCGTCAGGACGCCCTTGAAAAGTTATTGAATGAACCATTAGACCTGTTGATAGTCATCGGCGGATATAATTCCTCCAACACCTCTCACCTTGCAGAAATGGGCGAGGCAAAATTGCCTACGTTTTTCATTAAAAACGCTTCAAAAATTGTGTCAGATAGATTGATCGTTCATTACAACCAGCATCTGCAAAAGGAAGTGCAAACTGAAAACTGGCTTCCTGAGGGCGAGGCAATCGTCGGAATTACCGCCGGCGCTTCTTGTCCAAATAACCTCATTGAAGAGGTCATTGTAAGATTGCTTGAGTTAAAAGGAATAAATCCAGACGATGTTTTAAAAGATTAGATTAAAATTTTTGATTAAATGCCAGTTACCCGACAACAACTTGAAGAAAGAGAACATCTAATTCTCGCTCCATACGCGCAGTTTAGCGACCAAACGCGCGGCAGAAATTATCCAGAAGACCCACCAGAAATGCGGACGCATTTCCAGCGCGATAGAGACCGTGTCATCCATTCGCGCGCTTTTAGACGGCTCGAATATAAAACACAGGTTTTCCTTAATGGCACCGGCGACCATCTTAGAACCCGTCTAACTCACACGATGGAAGTCGCTGGCATCTCCCGCAATATTGCAAGAGCGCTACAATTAAACGAAGACCTTGCCGAAACCATTGCCCTTGCTCACGACCTCGGACATTCACCATTTGGACACAATGGCGAAAAGGTTTTAAACGAATTAATGAAAAAATATGGCGGCTTTGAACATAATGTGCAGAGCTTAAGAATCGTAGAAGTTCTTGAACAAAAATATCCAGGTTTCCCCGGTTTAAATTTAACCTGGGAGGTAAGAGAAGGCTTGATAAAACATAACTCCGCTTATGACAAACCATTGATAAAAATTGATAAACATCATAGATTCCCGTCGCTTGAAGCGCAGGTCGCTAACCTTGCCGATGAAGTTGCCTACTACAGCCACGATCTGGATGACGGGCTTGAAACCGGTTTGCTCAACGAAGAGGAATTAAAAAAAGAGGTGCAAATCTGGCGCGACGCTGACTGTTTTGTAAAAAAGAATTATGGCAAACTCTCAGATGAATGCCGTCGTTACTTCATCATTCGTTGCATTATTGATCAGGAAGTAAAGGATATTGTAAAAACTACCGAAAAGTTAATCCGCGATTCAGGGATAAAAACCGCTGACGACGTCAGAAGATATAAAAAACCGCTTGTCCAGTATAGCGAAAATTTGTCAAAACTTAATCTCCAGTTGAGAAAGTATTTGTATAAAAATCTCTATTTCAATCCAGAAGTTCACGAACCCAATAGACGCGCTGTGCGAATGCTTGAGCAGTTGTTTAAATATTATTTAGAACATCCGGACGAATTGAGCGATCAATTCAAAAAACGGGCGCATAAAGATGGCTGGCATAGGGCTGTTTGCGATTATGTCTCCGGAATGACAGACCGCTTCGCCCTTGCAGAACATCAGAGATTGTTTGGTCTAAAACTCTTCTTTTGATAAAAATGAATAATCTTATCTCTCTCTTTTATTAATTTGACAAACAAATCCATTTTATATAAATAAATGAGCACTATGAAAACTAAACTTAATAATTTTATTCTTCTTGAGTTACTACTCGGGCTATCACTTGCTAATATGCATTTACTTGGAGATGATTGGCCCTGCTATAGGGGACCGAATCACGACGGAGTTTCCAAAGAAAGCGGGTGGGTTAGCACTTGGGGCGAAGGTGGACCTAAAACTTTATGGAAAGCAAACGTGGGAACAGGATTTTGCACTGTATCTGTAAGCAAGGGACGAGTTTACACTATGGGAAATCAAAACGATACAGATACTGTCTATTGTTTTGATGAAAACACTGGCGAGATAAAATGGAAATATTCATATCCCTGCAAAATTGCGGCGGATAACTTTGAAGGCGGTCCAACGGCAACCCCGACAGTTGACGGAAACAGAGTTTATACATTTAGCCGTTTTGCGCATGCGTATTGCCTTGACGCAGAAAGCGGAAAAGTAATCTGGAGCAAAGACCTAATGAAAGAACTTGGCGTAGCCCGACCGCAGTGGGGATTTTCAGGTTCAGTTTTAATTGCTGGTGACCTTGCTATATACAATGCTGGAGATGCCGGCGTTGCGCTTGATAAAAACACAGGCAAAGTTGTCTGGTCAAATGGCAAAGGAGCCGCAGGATACGCCACGCCTGTTCCCTTCACAATGGGCGCGATAAACGCCGCCGCAATTTTTGGAGCAAGAACAGTCACCGCCGTAAACATCGCTGATGGCAAAAAGGTCTGGGATTTTGAATGGAAAACAAGTTATGATGTGAACGCCGCCGACCCGATAATTTTTGGCAACCGTGTATTTGTTTCCTCTGGCTATAACCGTGGCTGCGGTCTTTTTGATTTTCAGAACGCTCAGATTAAGAAACTGTGGGAGAACAAAAATATGCGCAACCACTTTGCCTCCTGCGTTTATTACAATGGTTATATTTATGGATTTGATGGCAACACCGGCGGCGGAGACTTGCGCTGCATTGACCCCGCTGACGGCTCGGTTAAGTGGAATCAGGGCGGACTTAAAACCGGCGGTCTGATGATTGCAGATGGCAAGATTGTGGCTCTGTCGGATGGCGGAAAACTTGTCATAGCCGAAGCAACACCAACCGGTTATAAACAACTTGCCTCTGCTCAGCCGATTACCGGCAAGTGCTGGACAATGCCAGTTCTTGCTAACGGCAAAATCTTTTGCAGAAACGCCAGAGGCGACCTTGTCGTTCTTGATGTGAAAAAGAAATAAAAGTTCTCGGAAATGTAAAACGGGCTGGTAATGCCAGCCCGTTTTTTTATTAGTAGATAACATTCTTATTTAGCAAGCGGGATCACCTTAGAAAATTGAAAAACTGTTCTGCATACTTATACCTCTTACTAATTAAGAGTTTTATAATTTTTGCTATTTTTAGATCGGAAGTTGGTTTTTTTCTTATTTTTTAATTCCATAAAAATGAACGACTTATAAAATCCTTAAGTGTTCAACTCAACTTTGTTTTTCTCAATCTTGATTTTACCACCTATACAGTATTCTTTTACTTCACATTCTGATAAACATAGGAATGAACCTTTTCTTTTATCACTATTTGTGCATCTGTTTTTAGATAAATGCCAGAGTGGTTCATCTAAATCCAAAGCAATTATAGGTCTATTTTTAACATTCAAACCTTTAACACTTTCAAACAATGCTTCTCTTATACTCTTGAACAATTCATAAAGACTACGATTGAACTCTCCTCTTACAACGCCTGTAGTTAAAGTGGCTCGTGCTATATTAATATCCACAGGAATAGGGATTCTATCTATATTATTTAATTCCGCAATACCGACATTATCCCTGAGCATTCTCAACCATAAAGAACCTATCTTATCTCCGCGAAGATAGGGATAATCAGATTTAGGCAAACCATTATCCAGATGCTTTTCATTCCTCAATCGTTTTAAAATTATTGGCGAATCCCAATTTCAGTTTTAAAGAAAATTCCTTGGGTCATCACTCCATTTTTCATAAAATGTTACTACAACCGTCATCCATATTTTGGCGTCTTTTTTATGTTTTTGTGATAGTTTATGTTTTTGCGTATTTTCAATAACTTTTTCAAGGGGAGTTTCGTATAATGCTTTATAGTCAAATAAATATCTCGTTGTTGGGTCTTCAAAAGTCTCTCTTGAAGAATTCCATAATTTTTCTGCATTTCTTTGATAATCTATTGAAACTGTCAAAGTTATTAACAAAATGTGTTCAAGCGAACCTCTAACAACACCTTTCGGCATTATCTCCTCAGGCATATCTTTTCGTCCAGAAATACCTAAGGTTGTAAACCTATTTTAGAGAATTTCTACTACTTTTCTTCCTCTTTCATTGTCAACTGCCAATCCAATATATTCGTAACTCCTTTGCTCTTAGTTTAATGGTTTGGTTGTGTGTTAAGATGACACATTAAGACAGACATTGGCTTAGCTAAGTGCGAATGCACATATCCGCTTTTAATTACACCTGATAGTGACAATTACTCAAGCATCGCGAAGTTTTGCTTGGCTATATTCTGATTATTTGACCTAACTTTCTGTAAAGTTAATACTGTTGATATTAGCATATTCTGCTCTGTTTTTAAGAGTATTTTCTGACCTATTTGAAAGGAATAATTTTAGGTGGTGTTAAAGTTTCTAGTGCTGGATGTATTTCAGGTTCTGCTTCAATCACGCGGAAAAATCGGGCATTTTTATCAAGTGGCAACTCAATGAACATCTCCTGCGAAGTAGCAGGAACGGCAAAATCAAGATTAGTCCACCATGGATAATTCAAATCATCTTTATATTGAATCTGATAGGTTTTACCAGTCTCGGCTTGCCATCCTATTCTAAGATAACTACTTCTGTAAATTTGCGGCGATGTCATTGAAGCAGCCACCGGCTTTGCCCCGGCTTTAATAAATTTGTTTGGTCGGCTCTCAAAAGCCCAATCCAGAACTTGCACACCAGGCATCATAAATATCGACTTAGCTTTTATCCACCCGTAATGATATCCATCTGACATATAAATACGAATCCCAATATAGTTTGTGCAATTTTCATTTTCACAGTTATGGAATTGACTGAAAAACTCAAAATTACTATCTGATACTCCGCCGAACACAAGCGCCCCAAGCAATGCTGAATTAGTAGACCAGTAAAAACCATCATCTAAAACCGCGCTAATTTCTTGACCATCTACAATCGGGACAACACCGATTTGATTTAAAATAAACTGGTTATTCCCCAATGCCTTAAAATTTACGCAGTTAACACCGGAAACAAATGCGTAGTCATAGACCCCATCAAGGTTAATATCAATCTTTTTTTCTCCCCTTTCCCTTAGCAAGTTGAAGAAGAAACAATAAATTTCATTATCCGGTTTATAGTAATTTATTGTGTGTTGTCCGAGAGCAGTATTAAATTTAATTAAAACACTCAGAAAAACCAAAAGAATAGTAACTTTGATTTTCATAATTCCTCCTTTCATTGTGTTTCTATAACTCTGAAAAATCTTTGATTCTGATTCTGGTCTATCGGAATTTCAAATAATACGTTGGTTTTAGATGCGCTAATTTCTGGTCCTATATTTAACCACAGGTTGTCATCTATTTTATCTTTATACTGTACCTGATAGCGTTGTCCAACAACTGAATTCCAGATTAATGCCAGTTTACCTTCTGGTGTAATAAATTGGTGGAGTATTTTTAGTTGAGGTTTTGGCTGCGGTATATTCCCGCTTATAAAAATAGAAACCCATTGGGCTTCATTGTTATAAAGAATTCCCTTATGAGTTATTCTAACAATATAAACCCCGGCACCGGGATTAGCGATATAAATTTGTTCAATATTATCTCTCGTGTTATCACCGGTTATGGCTGGCGCAGACCGCCTGGCAGATGACTCATTATTCAAATCAGGGTCTAAAACCCAAGGAAAATTTGTCATCCCATTTGGACTGATAACACGTAAATCAATGTCATTAACTAATCTTGGCGTTTGTGGGTCCAGTGTTAGAATCTGGTCGATAGGACCGGGCGGATCAGTCCAGCAAATAGTAACTCGCAGAGGAACTTTCCCATCGCAGAAAATAGGGAATTCAATTGCTCCTCCATTTTCAAGGAGAGTTTCTTTTAAGTGTGAATGTGACCCGCTTGACGCATCATTATTTATTAATTGGACTGCATTTAAAGTATTCATTAATCCCCAACCATATCTGAAATCCGGACCCGGATATAGCCCTGCTTCGTCTGCTGTATGAATTACTAATCCTTTTAAAGTAGAAGCAAGTAAGCGTGGCGCGCCAGGATGCAGCTCATAGTATCTTTCTATCAATAGATTAATTGAACCGGTTACGCACGGGGCAGAAAAACTTGTTCCTGAAACAGAATTCTGATCAATCCAGTATTTATTATCAGCCGTATGTGCTACGACATTTAACATTACACCATTGGCAACAACATCGGGTTTTATTCGTCCATCATCTGTAGGACCACAAGAACTAAAATTTGCAAGTATGACTGAATTAGGTCCGTTATATCCCCCAATAATATCATTAACTGCGCCTACTGAAAGAACATTTTTAGCTGTTGCATTTATTGAAATAGTATCAAAACCACCTTCATCACCATCCAGTGGTCTAATTCGATCAGAATCATCCCAGTAATTAATATTCCATACTTTGTGCTTGACAGGTTGATTTACAGGTCCTTCTCTTTGGTCATTTCCTACTGCAAAAACCATCAGGTATTCGGGGTTTTCATAAATTTGCTGGTCATATCTTTGCGTGTCAACAGAATAATAGCCGAATTTATAATCTTCCTCTTCATTTATTGACGTATCTCCGAACCAATACCATGTATTATTAAAATTGTACCATCCGCCCATAATTCCATACGAATGATTAGATAATCTTAAACCCTCAATAGACGCTTCAACTAATTCTTGAAATTCATTAGCATAAAAATCGTATGCCCATACTATTGCATTTTGTGACATACCCGCAACTATTCTGCCATAAGGCGGACCCCAATTTATTCCATATGCAGCGATGACACCGGCAACTGCTGTCGCATGTCCCCCAATATATTGAGTATAATCTTTTTGAATTATTCTCGTGGCGGGTCCCGGAAACATAAACTCAAAGTGAGAACTTCTTACATTGTATTCATCCCAGATTCCAACAAGCAAATTGGCACCAGTCAGATTTAATCCTGTCGAACCTCCAGGCCAAACTTCGTCTGTAGAAATGGTATCTGCTGCATTTAACGAAAATGGCGCTACAAATATTGGATTTCCATTCAATATTCGTTTTAATCTTGCAGCGGAACCATTTGGCAACTTTAACTCTCCAGAATCATTATTTAATATTTTCCATATTTCAACTTCTAATTGTTCATCAGATTCAGCACGACGCATATTATTTAATGTTTGTAATGCATTACGTTGTTTTGCTTCTATCCATCCGCGGCGCGTTGTTGGCATTCCATTAATATCATAAATTCCATTATGTTTCCATTTAGTATAATAATTTAAATAGTTTTGAACTTTTTGTTGATATATTTCATTGACTTTTTTTACGTAGTCCTCTGGATTTTGCTTTGGTCTAACCGCATTTAATTTAATTGCTTCATTTTCCATTTCTTTCATTAAATCATTAAGATATCTTAACGATTCTTCGACAGATTGTTTTTCTTTCAAGCGGCGTTCTGCAAGTTGTTGCTGTGTTAAAGTTTGTCCCTGATTTTGAACTGTATTATCAACCTGGCTCTGGCAATTCCATTGGAAAATAATGTTAATAATAAATGCCATTACAAGATTCTTTGTAAAATATTTTACGAATTTAAAACAATAACGCTTATTCTCCCAGAGAGAGAGAGAGAGAGAGAGGAATTCATTCTCTTCTCCTTTTATACAATAAATAGTCGTTTTCATAACGCTTGTTTATTCAATATTTAAATTAAATTCACTTGAGAATTTTGTCAATAGAATTTTTGCATTTCTTTGATACCGCTTAATAATAATTTTCAACGAAAAATGAATTTTTAAATGAATTCGTATTTATTAACACTTTTACGGATGTAGCCCCCTCTCGCAGCCGATCATTCAAACCGAAATTTAGTACTATAGGGAAAGGCATCCATTCCATATGATTCCAAACTCACTTCCAGAATTTAACACTAATTATTATTTCCTATCAAATTCCCTGCTTCTTATATAATTCTCAATTCTTTACGCAAGACTTTAGATGAAGGAATTTTCACCGTTTTGCAATCTCCCATTTTTAATGCCGGAGAAATTTTTAACAAACAGTCTTTATCAATCTTTCATTAATCCTATTTCATCGCTTTTAGTCTTTCTTTATAGTGTTGTGATGGGAGTTCTGTGAGTCGTTTGGCGGCGAGTTCTGGCGTTAGATCGCGCTGCGGTTCTGCGAGCATCTCATAACCGACCATAAATTTCTTAACCGTTGCTGAGCGCAACAATGGCGGATAAAAATGGGCGTGAAGTTGCCAGTGGGAAAAATCCCCCTCTGTTGTCGGCGCGTTATGCCAGCCCATTGAATACGGAAAACTTGTTTCAAAAAGGTTATCGTATCGGGTTAATAATTTCTTGAGTATTGTGGCTAAACTTGACTGCTCGCTTTCTGTTAAGTCGGATAACCGTAGTCTATGCGTCCGTGGAACAAGGAGAACTTCATAAGGCCAGAGCGCCCAGAATGGCACAAGCGCAACCCAATGGTCGTTGATTTCCACAATTCGCGTTTTTAACTCAATCTCCTGCTTCACATAACCCACGAGTAAAACGCCGCCGTTTTTCTGGCTATAATCTCTTTGGTTTAAATCTTCAATCTCCGGGATGCGCGGGATAAAATTGCTCGCCCAGATTTGGCCATGCGGGTGCGGATTTGAACAGCCCATTATGGAGCCTTTGTTTTCAAAGATTTGAACCCATCTGTATTTGCCGCCGAGTTCGTTGAACTGCTCAATCCAGAGTTTAACAACTTCAAGTATGGCGGGAAGTTCCATCTCCGGAAGCGTCAGGTCGTGACGCGGCGAAAAGCAGATTACCCGACACTCGCCCTGAACAGGCTGGATTTTAAACAAATCATTCCCGTCCGGATTATCCATCGGGACATCCGGTAGCAACGCCGAGAAATCGTTTTTGAAAACGAACACGCTTGTATATGGAGGATTAACTTCGCCGTTTGCCCGTTTGTTATTTGGGCAGAGATAACATTTTGGGTCATAAGCGGGTCTCTGTTCAACCGCTGATGCCTCGCGATGTCCCTGCCACGGTCGCATTGTGCGATGCGGCGAGACTAAAATCCAGTCGCCTAAAAGCGGATTATATCTCCTATGTGGATGCTGTTCAGAATTGAATTGCATATAGTCAATTTATTTCCTTAAAACCGTTGCGCCCTGCGAAGGTCTTGAAACAAAAACCGATGGAGTAATGCCGGTTTGTTTTATGTATTCTGAAATCAGTTTTTCTGCAATCAGATCAACAAGAGTAGTTTTAACAAGCGCGATGGCGCATCCGCCAAAACCGCCGCCTGTCATCCGACAACCATAAACGCCGCCGTCTATTCCGATCTTCTTTGCCGATTCAACCACAACGTCCAGTTCGCGGCAACTGACCTCATACAGGTCTTTTAATGAATAATGGCTTGCGTAGAGTAGTTCGCCGGTTTCTTTCCAATTTGAAGATTCAATCAATTTTGTCGCGGCAATTGTCCTCTCATTTTCTTCTATGACGTGTTTTGCGCGATTGTAAACAACGGGCTCCAGTTTTGACCTGTTTTCTTCTAACAATTTCATAGTAGCATTGCGCAACGCTTTTACGCCGAGGACTTGCGCCGCTTTTTCGCACTGACTCCGCCGCTGGGCGTATTCACCTCCCACAAGTTTGTGCTTCACGTTTGTATTGAAGACAAGCACTGAAACTTCTGGGTCGTTCATCTTTATAAGTTTGTAACTTCTATCCCTACAATCAATAAGGAGCAGATGGTCTTTTTCGCCAAGCGCAGAAATAAACTGATCCATTATCCCGCACGGCATACCGGCGTAGGTATGTTCTGCCTTTTGACAAAGGAGCGCTTTTTGAACCTTATCAAGTTGCTTTCCAGTAACTGCTTCCAATAAGGTTGCGGCAGAAACTTCAAGCGCAGCGCTGCTTGAAACACCACCGCCAATCGGCACGGTGGAAAACATATAAACATCAAGCGATGGAACTTCAGCGCCCAGTTCGATGAAGCCGTTAATAACACCTCTGATGTAATTTGTCCAATTCCCTTTTTCGGCTTTTGCAACTGGATTTTCAATCTTTATAACAGCACTCTTTTTTGTAACACCGCATGTCCATTGAATCTGCCCTTCACTTCCTGAATTGGCGAGGTCTGCTGCAATGACGGTATATTTCTCAATCGCCATTGGCAATACAAAGCCGTCGTTATAATCGGTGTGTTCGCCAATGATGTTGACCCTTCCGGGCGCGGCAACAACCCACTGCGGTTCTCTCCCGTAATGTTCAGAAAAACCTTTGACCGCAATGTCAAAAAGTTCATTTAGGGTAAGATTCTTATCTACCATAAGCATAAAATTCAGCGATTTTAGAAATATTACTTCCGTTCCAATTCAACCAAACCGAAGTCAATATATTGACCTCCGCCTGTCTGTCTGCAATGAATTGCAACGATGTTTTTCCCAGGTTTTAGAGCAGATTTTGCGGCTGGAGTTAACGGGAACTCTTCGTAACCGGTCGTATAACCAGTGGTGGTAAGTACGAGGACTCCGTTAATGTAAATTTCAGCATCTTCATCGTGATGAAGTCTAATGAACATTTCGGCAGGCAACTTATCCGGCAATGTAATTTCCCTGCGGAGCCAGATGTCAGATGTATTCCATTCTGTGCGCACACGCGCCCCCGGCGTTCCGCGTGTTCCAAATCCGCCTTCGCCTTGCTTCCAATTGCTATCGTTAAATTCTGGTTTCATCCAGTCGGCAGGCGGCTTTTGAGTTGTATAACGCCAGACGATACCTTGATTTTCAGAGGTCGGAACCACTGGCTTTACGACGGGTGGAGTTGGCATCGGCGCCCAACCAGACGCCTTTGTCTTATCGCGAGAAGCGTATTTCTTCCAAAGCTGCTTATCATATAGCATTTTCAGGAAAACACCGCCTACGACTGGTCTCGCTTGGAATCCAATCTGACGCGCGTCCGTTGTATCATACCAGTCGGACATTGGAACGCGGTTTGGCGTCTCATTTAAAAATCTAAAGACTGGGTCAACAAGCGCTTCAAAGTCGTTTCGGTTCTGAGTTAACGTGGCAGTCCAGAGAATCCAGTCAAGTTTGGTATATTTTGCGCGATTATCCAGAGGCAGACCGTATTTGTTTTGAACCTTCTTATAGAAATCCATTTCCTTTCTGAGGGCAGATTTATCCCAGAGGTTAAATCCGAGTATCCTATCCCAGACTATATTATATTTTTGGCTCCATGTTCCCGGACGATCAAATGCGAGCCGATAATGGTCGCCATCGTCTGCTTCTTTGAGCCACTTTTTAACAAACTCGCGCGCAAGTTGCATATACTCTTTTGCTTTTTCCTTCTGACCTGTCATTTCACACAACTTGGCGAATGATGCTATACCGCAGATGGCTTTTGCCGAAAGATTGACGTTATGCGCAAGGTGCCCGGCAAAATCGTCTGTGCACAACTGGTTTTCAGGGTCAAATCCTTTTTCTTTCAAATAATTTGCCCATTGCTCAAGTTGTTTCCAGTAAAGTTTGGCAAAGTCGGCATTCCCTTCCATCTCAGCGACCGCTGCAAAGAGAATCAACAAATTGCCGCTTTCTTCCACAGGCATTTGGTTATCTTCCGAGCGCTCGCCGCCACCATAAACCTGTCCATTCGCATGCGGATATGTGCCTAAATCGTGCGGGGCGAATGGGAATTTCCAGCGCGGTGACGCCGCATAATTCATAAATGGAACAAGGAATGATTTTGCAAGCGTTGGTCCGAAAAGTAAGAACTGCGGCGCCATTGGATAGAACACATCAGATGTGCCAATGCAACCATTGCTGAAGTTTTCCTTGCAAAAGGAGATTGGCTTGCCGTTATCATCGGCAACAAACTTTCCAGCGGCAAAACATTGTCTAAATGCAAGGGCGCAGATTTTTGCGTACTTTTCACCGCCGGCTTTTGTGAGGTCTTTCATCAATTCATTATCAAAGGCGATGCAGCGTTTCTTTAACTGCTCGTATTCATTTGCCGAAGCCTTCAATAAATCTGCCGCTTCCCATCCATTCCGTCGCCAGTATGGACGAAGGTTTTTCTTCATATACTGGATTGAATAAAGGTCGTCGTAAGCAATCATAATCCATTTATTAACCGCGGATTTACCAACTTTGCCGGCATCAATGACCATAGCGGCTGTCGGAGTTTCTTCGCGAACAGCACGCGGCTGTCTATTGTCAAACTCGGGCAATTTTCCGTTTGCGGCAAATGAAGAACGGCAAGCAGAACTGGAAGCGATGGTTTTAGCCGCAACACCCTTTGGCGCTGCGAGATAGAGATATCCCCAGTCTATCCTTAAATCATCGCCTTTTTTCGCCAAAATAGGCTGGTCTTTTGAACCGATTTTAAGGGCTTCAACAGAGCCAAAATCCTCTGCAGCCCAAACTACTTCCTGACGAGTTTCGTTTACCGCAAGTTCGCTTGAAGCATCAAAATAAATGGAGACCTCGTGTTCCTTGCCGTCTGAGGAACGAACCTCCCATTCAATATAAGTAACCGGTCTTGCAAGAACATCAAGGTCGTCTGGCAACGCCGGCGTTGTGAATGTGAGGACAAGATTAATTTCCTCGCCTTCAAATTCATAAATCGTCCGTGTTGGCAACACGGTTAGATTCTTTTGCGGTAGAGCCGGCAACCGGCGCGGTTCAGCGCCAATTACTCTGTAGGTCTTTCCGTCAATGCGAATTAATCCGCCTAAACTATGCTGGCGACCTGTCCAGTGGACTGTGTTTGCATCAGTCAAATTATCAGCAGGCGACCAGATGCTAAAATACGGATCGCACGCTACCAACGGAGTTGAAGGCGGTACTAATTTTGTTCCCTGTGTAGTTCTCTTCGGTGGCGGGGTGTAAAGTTTCTTCGCTGCCGCTGCGATTAAGTCTTTGTCCATTTTGATTATTTCGCGGTCGTAAGTCATTAACCCGTTGACTTCCACTTCTACATCCGTAGTTTGTGTGTAAACTGCGGCAGATAATCCAGCGCTACCGGTCAATGGATGAAGTTTATCTAACAGCGCCAAATAAGCATCTGTTAGTTCTTCGCGGGTTGTATAAGTGCGATATCCCCAGTTTTTCTCATCCTGCCAAGTATGACCTTTCAGCGGCAAACCAAGCCCGCCGAATTCTCCAAGAACAATCGCGCGGTTTGGTTCACGCTGTGGCGCGCCCGGACCGGGGTAAATGTGAACATCGTGGACATCGCCAACTTTACGGTCTGTCCATCCACTCGCGTTATTTACGAGGCGTGTTGGGTCCCACTGCTTGATAAGATTGACAATTCTGGCAGTATCCCATTGTCCCCAACCTTCATTATATGGAACCCACATAACAATGCAGGGATGATTGTAACGACCATCAATCATCGCTTTTAATTCCTTCTCAAACTGCGCCGCGGATTCAGGAGAGCGGGTAATATCCGGGTCGCGTGGACCAATGTATTTATCGCCGCTGGGCATATCCTGCCAAACAAGCAATCCCAATTTATCGCACCAGTAATACCACCTTTGCGGCTCAATCTTTACATGTTTGCGCGCCATATTGAAACCAAGCGCTTTCGTAACCTCAATATCGTAACGCAACGCCTCATCTGTCGGCGCAGTATAGAGACCATCAGGCCAAAAACCTTGATCAAGCGGACCATATTGGAACAATGGTTTGTTGTTCAAGCAGAGACGCAAAATACCGTCTTCATCCTTGCACAGCGAAATCTTTCTCATTCCGAAATAACTTTCTATTTCGTCTTTTGTTTCTTTGTTCTGGGAAAGACTTATTTTTAGCCCATACAAGAATGGAGTATCAGGAGTCCACGGCTTTGCAGATGGGATTGTCAAAGTAACCGTGCTTGCAACTTTTCCATTTCCTGAAAAATCGGCGCTCTTGCTCTGAACAACCGAATTGCCATCAAGCGCGTCAACTTTAACACTGTAATTTCCGCCTTTTAAAATTGTATTAACTGTGATTGAAACTGCTGATTTATCAAAGTCAGGTGTAATTTTTACAGATTCAACATAAGAATCAGCGACTGGTTCAAGCCAAGTTGTCTGCCAAATGCCTGTTGTTGGCGTATACCAGATGCCGCCCGGACGACGGACTTGTTTCCCACGAGGTTGATACCCGGCATCCGTTGGGTCCCAAACGCGAACTACAATCTCTTGTTCGCCAGAATCCGTAAGCGCCTCCGTTATATCAAAACTGAATGAATCATAGCCGCCGCGGTGCGAACCTAATTCTTTTCCGTTAACCCATACGGTTGCTTCCCAGTCAACAGCGCCAAAATTGAGCAAAACCCTCTTGCCTTTCCAAGCCGCGGGAATCTTGAATGTCCGTCTATACCAGAGGTTTTCATTTTCACTCACCCTCTTCATCACCCCGCTCAAAGCCGATTCAATAGGAAATGGCACAAGGATTTGACCGTCCCACTTTGATGGTTTTTCCGCGCCTTTCTGGGTAATTGCATAATCCCACAGACCGTTCAGATTCATCCAATCTTTGCGAACCATCATCGGTCGCGGATACTCAGGATGCACCTTTTCAGGCGAGACATCCTTAGCCCATCTGGTCATTATTGGCGCCTTTGCAGGTTCCCAAGCGTTAGATTTAGCAAACGCAAACGATATTAGAGTTAATAATATAATTTTCAACCATTTCATATTGCTGTTAATTTTTCTAAAAGGTTTTGAATTGTGCAAGAGTTTTTTAATTAAATTATCAAAATAATCGTTTTTACATTCTAATCGTTAAATTCTAACCTCAATAATTATAAAAACAGAAGAAATTGAATTATCGGATAAAATTACAAATGCTGACGTATTCCCAGGCAAATGCCTTCCGTCGCGAGTTAATTATCACAATCTTGCGTCTTGCCCTCTCTCATCAAGAGTAGAGTAATAATTAATGAATCCGACTCTGGTTTATATGATTACGTTTTTTACAACTGCTGAACATCCACAGGTATGATTTTAACAGGTCCGAGGAGTCCGGATTTAACAGGTTTGGAATCCTTTTTCCATAACTCCCATGTGGTGAATGTGAACCGACCGGTAGGACTTGGCTTGCCTTGCAAAACCCATTCTGGAAATCTCTTAAGCGTGCCATCGGGGTTTCTCTCGCTGTCCGGCGGCAACTGCTGGTCGCCAATCAACCTGTTTACCCAGAGATTTACTACTTTTATTTGAAGCGAATTCTCGCCTGATTTAATTGCCTCTGTTATATCCACGCGATAAGGCGGCTTCCACAAAATTCCTAAATCTTTGCCGTTCAGGATTACGTTAGCCATAATCTGGACTTCGCCAAGGTCTAACAAAATTCTGCGATTTTTCGCTATTAAACCTGCTGGCATCTGAAATGTCTTACGGTATTCTGCGGTTCCTGAAAAATATTTGACGCCCGTGTCTTGATGTTCGCTCCATGAGATTAATTCAGGCAGTGTAATCTTTGGCGGAGCCCCTAAATTTGGCTGGAAATTAACTTCCCACTCGCCCTTAATTTGAACATGCTCAAGCCCTTCAACGTTCCATTGTTTCGTCAAACCTTTTGCGGTCTTCAGCGTGTAATTTCCGGCTTTGTGCGTCTCTACAATTAATTTTCCTCCACTGTTTCGACGAGCCGTAACGACAGGTTCGTCGCCGCTGATACTGAGTGTAATAAACTCGGGGTCTTTTCCAGAAGCAGTGAGAGTGTTTTCGCCGGCAGTGTATTCAACAATGAGCGTTTTTACAATGCCATAAGCTGGATCATCTCCTTCAGCCATACGAGCCACCTGAAATGTAAGTTCTCCCTTGTCCACAAGCGCCTGCAATTTTTTCCGAACATCGCGCGGCCTCTTCGGGTCGTCAAGCACCCCGTAAGTTGCTTTTAAAATCGTTATAGATTTGTTCGTTTCAACCGGCGGAAACACAACCTCGCCATCTTTTGAAACACTCGCAATGGAATCAGACGTATCTTTCTTCTCGCGAAATACAACAAACCATGACCCTGAATTCGCAAAGCGAATCGGTATGTATGTGAATTTTTCATCGGACTTGTAATATGCGGGAACTTCAATTGCGCCTGTTTCTGGGCACCACAATTCAGGAATTTTGTTATTTACTCTGAAGCCACAGGTAACTTCTGTTGGAACTTTTTGATTTGAGGCGACAAAGTAGATGTCCGTATCATCCGAAGTCCTTCTGTGTATCCAGCTCACAAACGAAGGCGCTACAAAATCAGGCGGGATATTCATCTCTTTAAGCGCCTGTTCCACCGTTTTGCCTTTTATAATCTTTCCGCTGTCCCACAATTCATCGGCGAGTTTTTTCACCTCTTCGTCGCATTGCGGATAACCTGTAAGGGTTGGAGCCTTTTGAGGCTTGGTGTTGCCTATTACAACTCCGCCAGCAAGGACAAACTCTTTTATTTTTCTTAAAAGTTCCGGTGTCATCCTCGTTTCATCTGGCAAGACAAGCGTCCGATAGCGCATACCGCTTGGCAGGACAAAATATCCATCTTTTACCGACATCTGTTTAATCACCACTTCAGCGGAGGCGTTGTCAAAATCGTATCCGCGACGTGTATGACCGATGAATCCTTGCGGCGATTCCTCTGGCTGAAGATAACAGATATCCGCAACAAACTGCCCCTGTCTCAACATAAACTGACAGCGTGAAAGATAAGCGTGCCACGGACGAGACCAATTCCACCAGGTTTGCGTTCGCTCGTAATGTAGGCCCCATGGACCCATTGTCATACCGGGCTTACAATCAACCTCCCACGGCTGCATTGCGTATCTATGAAAAACAAAACGGTTCACACCTTCGCAAAACGCGCGATCGCCAAGCGCCTTTATTGTGGCAGGATGTTCAAGCCATTTTTCTTGGTTGCCTGCGGTAAAGGATTCAGCGCCAAGGATTGGTTTTCCATAAATATGCGCGGCGGATGCCATCTCTTTGCAAGTGTGAAATGCGCCGCCGCCAATCCAAAATTCGCACATTGGTTCGTCCGCCCTTCCTGCGTAGGTTATATCGTCGCAAGGACCGTCGTAGGCTTCTATAGATAGCCTCAAACCATATTGATTCGCAAGTTGACGCATCCTGCCAGCATAATTCTCAACAACAAGTTCATTGATTGTCTGACGCAAATCCCACAAAAACCTCTCGGAGATTTCCAGACTATCCACAACGCGACCGGAAAACACTGGCAAGAATGGCAACAGATCGTATTTTCTCCGATTCAAAAATTCCTGACGCATCCGCGCAGTCCAGTTTTGCGATCCATTTTCCCAACTATCAATATGAGTTGCCACGAGCGTTTTACCAACAGCAGCGCCAACATCTTTGATCAAAACCTTCATCATTCCCTCAAACTGCGCTTCAATCCCTTCAGGACTCAGTTTATCGCATTCAAGACCTCTGCCTGACGCAGGCGCAGGGGCGTTTTGAACTCCGGTGGAAGTATGTCCGAACCTCATAATTGTCCATTTGCCGGGCGGGACGCTCCATTTTAACCTGCCGCTACCATCCATCAACGCGCTAATGTTTGTAATTGAGGAACGTTCAATGACCATCTCTTTCGGCAATTGTTTATCCTGCATTGGTCTTACATTGCCGCGGACATAAGCCGCCTTTGCCTTGATGTTCTCAATCCGGTAGTTGCCAACTGTTGGGAATGCAAGCACTGCTATGTCTCTATAGAATTTCGCAACAGTTTCAGGCTGTGGCAGAGTTTCATCAAACTCGCGCGGTCCTTCCACATTGACCTCGCTCCAGACGACTTTCTGCATTGACTGCTCCGGCTTTATCCACGGTCCGCCGCTGCCGTTCCATCCTGCGTCATTATTCATATTTACTTCAAGACCAAGTCGTTGAGCCTCATTTACCACATGTTTAAAAAGGTCGCGCCACTTTTGACTCATAAAGTCCACATCCCCTACTGGTACGCCCTGATCAACCTCCATAATCAAAACCCCGCCAATTCCAGCCTCTTTCATAGCTTCAAGGTCTTTAGTAATTCCGACCTTTGAGATATTTCCGTTCAACCAGAACCAGTAAACCCATGGACGGGCAGAATCCGGCGGCGTTGAAAAATTCTTTTGAAGCCCCGATACAGATTCCCCAAAGGTGAAAGACGCGACAAGAATTACCAAAACGAACAAAAGAGAATACAACTTTGCTTTCATAACTTTCAAGGATTGCATAATGGACGATTTTGTCAACGATTTGCAAAATCCATCATTGCCAGATTAATAAATTAAAAATGCGGAAAAATTAAATTTTAGAACGGTTTAATCTGTAACGCTTGACTCAAGATAGATTGTATCTTAATATATTTTCAGATTATAAAAATTTTCTGTTGACTAAGAGGCAGAAATTAACTAATTTTTAAAGCGCTAAATGCGGGGGCGTAGCTCAACTGGTTAGAGCGCTGCCCTGTCACGGCAGAGGTTACGGGTTCGAGCCCCGCCGCTCCCGCCATTTACTTAAACATCTCAATCAAATTCAAAAACCGCTTCTCAAAAAGTAGTTTGTGTTTTCCCGTAATATTTTTAGAATTCTTTTATGATTTCCACAAAAATATATTTTTATACCGGTCAAGTATTGATATTTGTTTTGTCACTTCTACCTTTCAATCAGGTCTATTCTCAAGACAGCAAATCATTTTTAGACCGCCAGTGGTCTGCTGTTGAAAAACCGCAGCCGCGATTTAGCACACGGGATTTTTTCTTCTTCGCCTTTGAAGCCACAGCGGCAAACTGGCATCCAGAAAGGGTGGAAACCGCCTTGAAACTTGCGGCTACAAAACAGGATACAAATCCAAAATCAAAAACCTACGGCAACTTTGCATGGTATTGGGAGGATAAAAATCCAGACGATAGAAATTGTGTGGAATTTTGTATGCAGAAAGGCGCGCTTCTATGGATTTTATATAAAGACCGTTTGACGCCCGGGTCGCGCGAGATTCTTACCGAGATTTTTAAATATGCCGTTGAGGGCATTCGCTTGCATCGCGTCGCACCATCATATTCTAACATTTACCTTAAGAAAACTTGGAATTGCATCGCGCTTGGCGAGTCCACAGGCAGGGACGACCTTGCAAAGGAAGGCTATCAAATGCTTCAAACCTGGTTGAACTTCACAAAAACAAACGGGATTTCTGAATACCTGAGTCCCACATACTACGCCGTTGATATGGAGAACATTGGCTTAATCGCGCGGCATTCTAAAAATGCTGTCATCAGAGAAAAGGCGCGTCTTGCAATGCAGTATGTCTGGACAGAAGTTGCGGCGAACTGGTTTGCGCCAGCGGAACGGCTCGGCGGTGCGCATAGCCGCGATTACGATTATCTTTTTGGAAGAGGAGGACTTGATGAATGGGTTGCGCGCGCTGGATGGTCAACATTCAGAAAACCGTCAAATTACTCCTTTTATAATGAATGCTGGATAGAGCCGGAAAACTGGATTAAATCCGATGTGCTTGAAAGATATCCGCGAATGGTTAGGCAGAGATGGGGAGTTGAACCCTGGAAAATCGGCTCGCAATGGCTCGGGAAAACAATTGCAATCGGAACAGCTGGCGCCGCCTATCACGATGCAATGGACAAAACTTTTGTTGTCCTTTTCAGCGGAGCGAACTTGCCGACCTGTTATTTTTTAATGGATGCGCGAATGGACCCTTACGGGAAAAAGAAATATCCAACCGGCGGCGGGCACCTGAAAGCGCACCATATTTATCCATTTTTCACAAGCGTTCAAAATAAAAACGAGGCGTTGTTCCTTGCTGCCGCGTCAGCTTCATCAAAAACAGCATTTCAACGTTCAGGAACAAACATTACTTGCTGGCTATCGCATATTGTCATTCCTCCCGCGCTTACCATATATACCGGCGCTTCCGCTGAACCAGCAAAGATTGATGCGAATTTAAAATTAAAGGAATTTAGCGAACCGATTTTTGTCAGACAGACTGGCTCGGTTGCCGCATTCAAGATTTTGTATGCCACAACTCCTGATGAAAAGCCTGCGGAAGTAGAGATTGTTGATGATACCGCTGAGTTTAACGCCCGGCGAATAACCTGTATTCATTCTAAAACGCCGCCGAAAAACGGACGCGCGGTTATTGCTGTTTATTCAAGGGTCGCAGAAGATTTAGACGAAGCCGGTTTTCAGGACTTTATCAAAAAATTCAATGATGTAAAAACCGTTGTAAAACGAGAGGGGAATATTGTTGAAGTCTCAGCGCAGAGCGACACAGCAAGATTAAAATTAAAAGCGGATATTGAAAAAGAAACGCGGATTGAGATTGAAGGCGATGAACCCGCAGCAAGGTCTGCGCTGTTGATGGTCAATTCAAAAGAACTCGGGTTACTCATTATTGAACGGGCAATCTCGCTTAACTACGAGTAAAAGAAAAAAGAATTTATGAAAAAACTTATGCTCAAATTTTTATCAAGATTAGCGACAATTTTTATTTGTTTGGTCATAATATTCATTGGTATTAGCGCCTAGTGCGACAACGAAAATGCGATTCTAAAAAAGCAACTGATATATTCTCTTGAAGAAAAAACCGACTCCGCAAAGTTACGCATCAACAATTGTCAAGACGCGGTTCGGGAAAATCCTCGCTCCGTGGTTTGGCGGGACAAAAGAGGAAGACAAAAATGCATGCATCTGGCTTGTGCAATCTGTTCAGGGTCTTGGATTTTTATCCTAAACTATTTGCAATATTAATGAGAAGCACCCGCAATTGGTTAAACAAAACAATCATTCTATGGGTTCCTTTGCGCGCTCTGTAGTGAAAAAATAAACCACAGAGAACACAGATGATCACAGAAAAACCGAAGTTCCGCAGTCTCTCGTCCATTTCAAAAACAGCGTTCAATTTAATTCAATTTCAAAATCAAACAACTATTTCAATGCCAATAGTTCAGCCTACTAAAGCATTCCATTTTTCTCTTCAAAAATTTCAAAAATATTCTAAAGTTCAAACAAATGAAACCAAAATACAATTTATCAATCCTTTTCTTAATTTTATCTTTATGGTTTTGCAACGCTCGGGATGTTATTTTTCTAGTTACATCGGATTGTCATTATGATTATCGGGAGAATGAGGATAGGAACGACCGCAATCGGGCAACTATCAGGCACATAAACGTCGTTACGAATCTAACCTTTCCTGATGAACTCGGCGGCGGGAAGATTCCGCGGCCGCGTGGAGCAATGGTACTTGGCGATATGGTTGATGATGGCGACAGATGCACAAACAGCGAGAGTATCACTAAAATTCAGTGGAGATACTGGGAGGCGGACTTTGGTTTTGATGGCACAGATGGTCTAATTGATTACATCGTTTACGAGACTTGGGGCAATCATGATGGTCCACCAGAGGGCGCAGAAAAATGCGGGTTCAGCGTTCAAGCGCAGATCAAAAATCGAAATAAACTACGGCTTCAAAAGCATCTGATTTCTAACCTTTCTGAAAACAATCTGCATTATTCATTTGACTGGGATGATGTCCATTTTGTATTTGCTGGGATTTATCCCGCGAACGTTCAGAATCCGCTGCTAAAAAGATACAACCCTATCTGGCACAATCCGCAGAATGCGCTTGATTTTGTAAAAAGCGACCTTGAGAAAAACGTTGGTTCGTCTAAAAGACCTGTCGTCATAATGGCTCACTGTGGATTTGATACTGACTGGTGGCATACGAACGACTGGAAAACCTTTTACGATGTCATTAAACCATACAACGTCGTTCTATATATGTACGGACACACAGGGACAGGACTCAAGCAGTGGTCTCCGCCGGGCGAATCAAAGAAAATCCAGTGCATCAACACAGGCCAGACGGAAAACGGATTCTGGGTAGTTCAAATAACGGATAAGCGGTTAATTGCCGCATACAGGATAAAGCACTGGATTGTTGAGAACAATCAGATGCAAAATGCAGGCGAACGAAAAACCTCTTCTAAAACAAAACCAGCGCGGAAGTGGGACGGCACCTGGGAATGGAAGTATATCTTGAATAAAAGAATTAATTGAGTCCCGTGGTTCATTTCAAATTTTGGATTGAATTTTTTTACATAATCTAAAAGATTCATTTCTGATGAAACATATTGAAAAAATTCTGGCTTTTGCCTTTTTGATTTTAGCTACGAACCTGCTTTTATCCGAAGAGATTTCACCGAATTCTTTTCCCAAGCCAACAGTTCTCCCTGAAATGAAGTTCACCAACAGTTATTTTCCTGGGGCAAAATATGATGCAAAAATCCCCACTGTGGAACAACTAATCGGTTTTTCAATTGGCGAGCGGGCTGTAAGTCCTGAACAAATCTATTGTTGTCTGACCAACTGGAATAAATCAGCGCCTGAAAAAACAATGTTAATAAAATATGCGGAATCTTATGAGCGAAGGCCGCTGTTTTATATCGTAATTTCTTCTTCAAAAAATATTCAGAGATTAAATGAGATACAGGAAAAGACATCGCGACTTGCAAATCCATCAAGTCTATCAGAATCCGAAGCCAACGCGATTATTAAAGATTTGCCCGCAACAGCCTGGCTTGCCTATACAATCCACGGCACAGAAACCGAAGGCTCAGATGCCGCTCTTGCCGTAATCTATCACTTAATTGCATCTGAAGATTCAGAGGTAAAAAATCTTCTCAACGAAGTAGTAGTAATTATTGACCCGGTAATGAATCCTGATGGGCGAAACAGGTTCGTTAAAATGATTGAAGAAAACCGCGGGGCGATGCCTGACATTGATAGCCAGGACCTGATTCATTCCGGCTACTGGCCACAGGGACGCGGCAATCATTACCTATTTGATCTAAACCGCGATTGGCTCTATTGTATCCATCCGGAAACCAGAGGACGTGTTAAAGAATTTAATAAGTGGAACCCTGTTTTTTTTATGGATGCTCACGGGATGTGGGCATTTGATACGCATCTGTTTTCTCCGCCGCGTGAACCGCGTAATCCTAATTTCCCGCAAACCAGACTGGTATGGCATAACATTTTCGCTTCAAACCTTGCTAAGACTTTTGATAAACACGGGCTTCTCTATTACAGCGGAGAATGGCATGAAGAATTTTTTCCCGGTTACGGCGATGCTTATACCTCATTGCGCGGCGCGGTCGGTATTCTTCATGAACAGGCAAGTATTGCGGCTGATGGAGTTCGCAGACCGGAAGGACGGATTCTTACTTACAAAGAATCTCTGTTTCACCACGTAATTGCATCAATGGCAAATTTAAACACAGTTTTTTCCAATAGAACAAGCCTGTTAAAAAATCTTTATCAAATACGATACAATTCAATGAATCTAGAAAAATCTAAAACTTATGTAATTCTTCCAGATAAGAACAATTCCCGTTTAAATGATTTTGTTAATACTTTGCTAATTCACAATATAGAGGTTTATAAAACATTATCCGGTTTCAAAGCAAACGCAACTGACCGGCTCGGCAGACAATTTAAAAATTTCAACATTCCATCCGGGGCGCTCCTTGTACCGCAAAAACAACCTGCTGGAGCGCTTGTTACCGCTATGCTTGAATTTGACCCGAAGATGTCAGAATCGGCGTTAAAAGATGAGAGACAGGAAATTTTATCAAAAAATCGTTCTAAAATTTACGATACAACGGCATGGAATCTTACAATGATGTATGACCTTGACGCAGTAACAATAGACAATGAGCCAAAGGTTGAAAGAATTAGAATAACCGGTGAAACACAATTAAAGGATGTCTCTGCAAATGACGATAACACCGTCAATCCTGTAGCCGCAATTATTGACGGCACGGATGATCTTTCAGTATCGGCAGCCGCTCGGTTGCTTGAACTCGGTTTCAAAGTAAGAGTGGCAGAAAAAGATTTCCAAATTTCCGGCAAAAACTTCAGTCGCGGTTCAATTGTTATTACCGAACTTGACAACCGTCAGCGCGGAAAATCCCTGTTCAGCGAAGCGCAAAAATCAGCCAGAGAGATTGGAGTTAAAACAACCCTTGTTGACACCGGTTTTGGCATCGGAGACCTGCCCGACCTCGGTGGACATTATTTTAAACTCCTTGAATATCCTCGCATTGCAATAATGGGACAAAAAGGATTTAGCGCCACAGATTATGGCTCTGTCTGGTTTACAGTTGAAAAACACCTCGGCATCAGGCACTCCAGAATCGACGATTATGAATCTCCCGATTTATTTAGATACAATGTTCTAATCCTCCCGGACGGTTCTCCAAATTTTAACTCTAACAAAATCAATGCAATAAAAGAATGGGTAAAAGCCGGCGGAACATTAATCGCAATAGCCGGCTCGGCAACTATGTTCATTGATGATAAAAATGATTTCAGCAAAGTAAGAAAACTCCCGGAAGCGTTATCTAATGTCTCCGACTATGAAATAAAGATTTTAAAAGAGTGGCTCTCACAAAATGAAAAACTGCCAGACAATGAAACTCAATGGTCAACAAAATTCGTTCCTGAAATCAAATACCCCTGGCAGATTGAAAACGTCCCGCAAATAGACGAGAAGGAACTTAAAAAACGCGATTTGTGGCAATCAATGTTTATGCCACAAGGCGCATTCATAGCTGGGCGAGTTGATACAAATCACTGGCTAACAGCAGGCTGCCGAAATTACTTGCCCGTTCTCGTTGGAAGACAGGCGGTTTTAATGGCGGCTGAAGGAGTAGAAGCGCCAGTGAGATACGGCTACATTTTGCCAAAAAATTCTGATGAGCGGGAAGTTAATCATTCGTCAGACAAAAATAATAACCAGAATGTAAATCAAAGAACAGGATGGTGTATGCCAATTCCTAATACCGTTATTTATCTACGAATGAGCGGACTTTTATGGCAAGAAGCAGCCCATAGAATTATTCACGGCGCGTGGGTTACCCGCGAACAGTTGGGACGCGGACAGATAATAATCTTCGCTACCCCACCAACCTTTAGAGGAACAGAACGCGGTCCAATGCGAGTCTTCTTAAACGCCGTTGTTTTTGGACCCGGCTGCGGAACAACTATCCCGGTAAAACCGTGAAAAAATCGTATAGCAAAAAACAGTCCGTATTCACATTGAGATGCTTAAAAATAATTTCATTATTCGAATTATCGTGCGCAACCCCTGATAATAACTCTAATAATTCCTTAGCAAGATCAATTATTTTCAAAATATTTTACCTCACAATTCTTGCAATTCCTGCGTCAATGTATTGTCCTCCGGCGGTTTGATGGCAGTGAACTGCAATTATATTTTTGCCTTTTCTAAGCGCTTTTTTGGATTCATCAGTCATATCTTCGTCAATGTAACGGACGGTGTGTCCCTTCAAACGCGCGGCTATGACGCCGTTTATATACACTTCAACATCCTCATCGTGGTGAATGACCAGATAAAGGTCGTTGATGTCAATTTCGTCCAGAATGAATTCTTTCCTCAACCAGATGTCGGATGTGTTCCAGATTGTCCGGACAACGGCGCCCGGGGTTCCTTTTGTCCCAAATCCGCCCTGCCCAATCTGCCATTTTGAATCATCATAATCTGGTTTAAACCAGTCATCAGACGGTTTTTCAAAAGTATATTTCCATTCCTGTGGCTCCTTCTCTGAAGTCACTTGAATATGGGTTATTTTAGCCGACGGCGGGAATATCCCGCGATTTGCGTTTGAAACAATAGTAATATCGGGTTTTATTACCTCTCTGTCGTAGGTTAACAATCCGTTGCATTCGGTTTCAACATCGGTGATTTGAGTATATACCGCGGCGCTCAAACCGGGGTTATCCCGAAGTTCATAAACCTTTTCAAGAAGTTCAACATATCTGCGCGTCAACGATGCTCTTGTTAAAACGCCCTGATAACCCCAACCGGTATCCGACCACAAGTGCCCCGCGATTTTTAATCCTAATCCGCCATACTCGCCGAGAACAGCGGCGCGGTTTGTCTCTGGCGCCGGCGAGCCAGGTCCCGGATAATTGTGTATATCAATTACATCGCCAAAATTTTTGTTATCCCAGCCGCTTGCGCTGTTTACCAACCTTGTATGATCAAGCCGTTTAACTGTCTGGACAAGTCGTTCGGTGTCAAACTGACCATGACCTTCATTAAAAACCACCCACATTATTATGCTTGGATGATTGAAACGACTCTCAATCATTCGTTTTAATTCTGTCTCATACTGCTTTTTATTTTCATCGGTATAATTGTCCGCCAGCGGCATATCCTGCCAGACTAAGAGACCGAGTTTGTCGCACCAGTAATACCAACGCTCAGGTTCAACCTTGAGATGTTTGCGGAGAAGGTTCATACCCATTTTCTTGGTAATTTCTATATCAAACTTCAAAGCATCGTCCGTCGGCGCGGTATAGATTCCATCTGGCCAGAATCCCTGATCAAGAAAACCAATCTGAAACACGTACTTGTTGTTTAGCAAAATACGTGTAATTCCGCGTTCGTCTTGTCCAATGGAAACTTTTCGCATCCCGAAATAACTGGAAACTTCATCCACAATTTTACCATTCCGCGCAAGTTGAATCTTCAATTCGTATAAGTATGGAGACTCCAGCGTCCAGGGTTTAAATTTGTCCATTGGCAAAATGATTGTTGGAGAAATGAATTTTTTATCCGCCGCTTTTATGGTTAACGTTCCTGAACTAATAACATCTCCTTTATCAAGAACATCAATGCGCAATTCAATATCGCCGTTTGCTTTAACAATATCCGTTTTTACGCTAACGGCAGAATCATCAAACGCGGGAATAATTTTTAAAGACTGAATGTAATCATCAGAAACAGATTCAATCCAGACTGTTTGCCAGATACCAGAAGTAGGTGTGTAAAAGACGCCCTCGGGTTTGCGCGCCTGCTTGCCTCTTGGCTGACCTGCCTGCGTGGGGTCAAAAACTCTAACTACAATTTCCTGTTCGCCTGCTGGTTTTAGCGCTGGTGTGATGTCAAAACTAAAACCATCATATCCGCCTCTGTGTTTGCCAATCTCTTTGCCGTTCACATAGACCACTGTTTCCCAATCAACTGCGCCAAAGTGCAGCAACACCCGTTTTCCATTCCACGATGACGGAATTTCACATTTACGTCTGTACCAAAGCAGGCTTTTTTCATCCAATCGTTTCATAACCCCGGAGAGCGCGGATTCAATCGGGAATGGAACAAGAATCTGTCCTTCAAATTTATCAGGCGACACAGAATTTGTGGGTGTGATTGCATAATCCCAGAGACCGTTTAAATTCATCCAGTTGCTTCTGACCATTGTCGGGCGGGGATACTCTCTATGACAGTTATCCGGAGAAACATCTTTTGCCCAGCGCGTCAACAACGGGGCGTTTGCGATTCTCCACTCACCAGAAATGATTTGAAAACTTGATAAACAAATCATAAAAAGCGCGATTATTAATGACTGTAAATCATTGCATTTCATAAAGTCCTTTCAAATTTCTCGTTATCATTAATCCTTAATTATTTGTATCTGAGATAAAAGGAAATTATTTCTTCTGTTTCCGGAAAAAACAATTTTCTAAAAGACCGCCAGTGATAACATCTCTAAATCACACGATGGTTAAGACAAGAAATTAAATTGGTGGAGCCGAGCGGATTCGAACCGCCTACCCCCTCGTTGCGAACGAGGTGCTCTACCAAATGAGCTACGACCCCACGCCAAAAGCAAGTATTATTATTGCCTATATCATTTCTATATTCAAGGTTAAATTTCACTTTAATTCCACATATCAGCAAAGCAAGGATTGACATGGCTTTTGGCAAAATAAGGTCTGTAGAGAAGATTTAAAAGTGGATTATCTCCAATTGTATGGTGAAAGATTTTCTCTTTCGTAGAAAATCGGGCGGCGAAATTGTTCGTTATAGTAATTCGGGTTTTAAATTATAGTATTGAAAGATTCCCTGCCCTAATTAGCAATCGCCGATTACTGTTACAAAGACTGTTCGGTTGCGGGGTTTTACATCGCATTCAATATGGAAAATCTGCTGCCAGGTGCCCAGCAGAAGTTCGGCATTTTTAATCGGGACAGTCAATGATGGACCTAACATTGTTGCCTGCAAGTGAGAATGTCCATTGCCATCGCGCCAGGCGCGCTCGTGTGCATATTCACAAGACTGCGGTATGAGTTTATCAAGAATTGATGGCAGGTCTTGCGCAAGACCGGGTTCAAACTCTATAGTTCCAACTGCGGCAGTGCTGCCAATATTAAAAATATTTACTATACCATTCCGGACGCAGGAATCTTTTACAATACTTTTGACCTGCTCGGTCAAATTATGCATTTCGCCGTGTCCGCACGTTTTTAAATTAATCTCTCGCTGATAAACCATTTGTAAAAGCCTTATATCAGATTTATCAAAATTCAAAAAGAGAAGATTTTAATATTTTATTCAGACCAGGTTGTGGTAGAGAATATTCTTATGCCATATAGGACATTTAATTTAGAAGAAGCGGCGGCATATTTAAACATTGATCTGTCGGAATTAAAAACTCTCGTTAAAAACGGGGAAATCCCTTATGAACAGAGAGGAAATAAGATCGTTTTCAGACGAGGCGAAATTGATGATTGGGCTTCAAAAAGAATCATCGGAATGGAAAAACAGAAATTAACGAAATATCATAAAACCAGTTCTGACAAAGCGAAAAAAACGCCGTTTGCCGAAGCGCTTATGCCCGCGCTTTTGAAAAAAGAATTTATTTTTCCAAACCTGTCGGCTAAAACCAAACCATCTGTATTACGGGAGATGGCAAAATTAGCCTCAGGCACAGGTCTTGTTTCCGACGCTGATGAACTGGCTAAGGAACTGATTGAACGCGAAGAACTATGCCCGACAGGTCTTCCCGGCGGAATAGCAGTCCTTCATACAAGAAACCGTCATCCTTATATGTTTGTAGAATCATTTATTGCAATTGGTCGGTCTATTCAAAAAATCTTTTTCGGAGCCCCTGATGGCGAGCCCACAGACCTGTTTTTCTTAATTTGCTGCAAAGAAGACCAACTACACCTTCACACGTTGGCGCGCGTCTGTATGATGGCTCTCAACTCCAGTATGCTTGAATCTCTCCGTTCAGCAGAAAATGCAGAACAGATGTATGAAATAATTATTCAATCAGAACAAGAAGTCCTTCAGAAAAAATCTTAGTAATAACAAGCGGTATTTTTCAAAATAACGGATATAGAAACGGGGTGAGCGGAGAACCCGAACTTAACAAAACCAGCGCGCTTAATACCAAAAGCAAAATAAACATCGGTATGAGCCACCATTTTTTCTCTTTTACCGCAAACTGAAATAACTCTTTTATTAGTTGCCACATTTGGGTTTATCAATTTATAGATAACAAAAATTCATATTTTTCCAAGAAAAATTAATATGAATTTCTGATTATTCCCGAATTATCAACATTGAACTCAGTGTTTGATTTTGAAACCGAGTGAAATAGAACGCAATTTTTGATAGGGTCACAATACTGTGCGAGTATCGGCGGTCATTTACTAAAATTACTTAACTTTTCTATCAATTTTTCAACTGGCAGACCGATGACGTTTGAAATGGAACCGCGAACCTCTTTAACAATTATCTCTCCTCTATCTTGAATTCCATAAGCGCCGGCTTTATCCAGCGGATTGGTATATGTGAAGTAAAGATTAATTTTATTATCGTCCAGCTGATAAAAATCAACCTCAGTTATGTCAGAGAAAAGTTCGGATTTATTATTGTATCTCAAACATACGCCGGTTATAACTTGATGAGTTTTACCGGATAATTCTTTTAAAAAATTCTTTGCCTCTTGAATAGAGGAAGGTTTCCCAAAAATCCGTCCTTCAAGAGAGACGATGGTATCGGCGCCTATAACGAGATGTCTGGGATAATTCCGTCCAACTGCTGTTGCCTTTCTAAAAGCGTGAAATAATGCCTGTTCTTCTGGAGTTAGATAATCGTATTCCGGCTCGTTCAATGTTGCCGGCGCAACTGTAAAGTTTAGCCCTGCTTCTCGCAGTAATTTTTCTCTTCTTGGAGAAGCCGAGGCTAAAATTATCGGCGGCAATCTTTTAAAATATGATTTTACTTCTTCCATACAAATTTAAGAAAATTTTAATTTAGAACAAATTAGAGGTCAAATATCTGACTATTAGTAAAGATTTCATTTTCCCTTAGTTCTTTCGGGAACAAGGATTACTAATTTGTATATTTTATCAATTTGACGGAACAATTCTGTAGAATCGTCTGTGATTGGTCTCTGGCGGCGTCATATCAACAACAGTTGTCGTAACGGCTGTGGCAGTAATCTTTTGCAACAATTGCCATTTCTCAAGGTCCTCGGAAACAAGGACATTGTATTCTCTTCCAATATCCGTATTGAATTGCAACACTGTTCCAACTGATTTGATAAATTGCGGCGGAGCTATGAAATCGGGGGCTTTCATCAATCCATAATCAATAACATTAGTGTTCACAAATACTCTAATCTGATAATCAACCGCGCTTCCGGAATTTTTGACCGCTACTACCCAGCGACCGGCAACGAGCCCTGTTCTCAACAAATTATTGCTGTTTGTTGAAATTATAATTTGTTTGTCGTCTGGCGAAAAATCAAAAGCCGAATAAGCAAGTTCTGTATTGTTTCCGCTCGCGCCAACGCCCGCATAACCAACAGACATTGCGGCATTGCCGCTTAAATTAAACAGTTCAATAGAAGCCGACACCGCGTTTGATGGGACATCAAAATAGTAGTATGCATATCCGTTGCCGCCCGGTAATTTAGCCTTTACAGCAGCCCCATTTATAGTAAGTGGCATTGCAGATGGCACATCGTAATCGACTTGAATAATGAAATTATTCGTATTTGTCGTTGGATTCGTAGTATACACGCCCAGATAATAGCGCTGACCTGTGGTTAGTGCTGGAACAGAATTAGTATCAAGGATGAAAACCCCATTTGTAACGCCATTTATAATTATAACATTTCCAGGTCTTCCCGGCAACGGCAACTCAGTCTGGTTGAATACAACGGTTACCGGCCCTGTCGTTTGAATTGAATTTGTAACGCTCAATACATTCAATGGAACATCAACCGCAAAATATTGGACCTGATTGCTCGCCAGTGAACTTGAATATGGTTGATGATTGGTTAATACAATAATTCCATAATTCGTATTGACAAATCCAATCTGAAGCCGCCAGCTGATAAGATGCCCGTTTGTTAAGACCTGTCCGACCCTGTTGTCCCAGATTTCAAGTCTCCATAAACCGTAGGAATTCTGTCCGTTTAAAACGCTCAGCGGCTCTTCTGGCAGATAATAAACGCTGTCGCTGATATCAAATAGATAAACTGAATCCAGCAGCAAGCCCATCGGACTGCCGACAATTTCAATGACTGAATTGTCGTTTGTGGCTGTAAATGTTAAGAAGTTGGTAACCCAGCCCTGATTATACATTACATTGTTTGTAAGGAGCGCGCCGTCCAGATAGATTGACGCCGATGGCAGGCAGGAAAATGACGAACATTTGCTCTTGCCCTGCAAACCGACATCGTAAATTCCCTTAATCTCCGCCCCGGACAACGCGCGATTGTAAATAGCCAATTCATCAATTAGTCCTGCATACTGGTAAAACATATCAAAAGGAGCGTTGGCTATCATAAATTCTGGATTAACCGGCATTTGCGGTTTTATTGGTGTGTAATCTGTTAAAACATTTGTGCCATTCAGGAACAATCTGATTGAATTATCAGCATCGGAGAGCACAGCCGCAAAATGATACCAAACGTTTGTTTCAATTTCATAGTATACTTTATGACTGATTCCGTTGCTTGAAATTTCAAAGAAAAGGGCGTTTGTTGCGCTTGTGTCAAAGCCAATTCTATAGAAAAATTCAAGACCTTGTGAACAACTATAGATTACACTCTCAGTATTATAAAAGTTTGAAAAGGTGTTTAACCAGCCTTCAATCGTGAAGGAATTGGTCATTCGCAAACTCCCGTTATCCGGAAGAAGAATCCCGCTTAACGGGTTTATGTTAAAATAAAATGCGTCATCAATTTTACCCGGCGCTGTGTTAGTCATTCCTGCGGGAAAACTGCTCACTGTACCGTTATTCCTGTTAAAGACATCTACGACTGTATTTGATATTATTAACCCCGGCCACCAGCTTACAACACCCGGGTCTCTTGTTAAATAGACCAGACGATAAGTATGACCGCCCACAGTTGGCAAGGTTCGCCTTATAACACCGTTGCCAAGCGCCAAAAAATTCGTCCCTGAAACGGCAATATTTGTATCCGTAACAATAGCAACCTGATTTGACACTACCTCCCATCCGTCCACTATGCTCCCCTGCGGATAATCAACCCAGAACTGGTTAGTCGGCTGCGGGAGTGCGTTGGTCTCAAATCCGCTCAAGAAACTTTGCTCCGTAGTTATGAAATTCGTTTTTGTAAATGGCGGCGGCGCAAATTTTATCGGAACTTTGGCAAAGTTTGTGTTTTCAGTGAATGTTGCATAGACAATTTGCCCGCTTAAAACTGTGGCAACATATTGCCAGAGGGTATTGGTATTTCCATTATTGCCCTCGTTAACGACTATTTCAATATTTGTAGAAAGACCGGGACCGAAACTCACAAGCACAGAATTACTGCCTGCCACTAATCCGCTATCATATAACAAATTGCCATCGTAATAGATTCGCAGAGTATCGGGAATTGAGTAAAAGTCATAGTCAACCCGCACAAATCCCATATTTGTTGAAGCGCCTATTATATTTCTATCTTCTGCGGGACCGCCGGTAGAATTTCTCGGGACAACATTTGTCGTAAACTGTCCTATTCCGTAGTTTGCGTTTGTTGGACCGCCGCGATTTTCTGCAAGCAATACGCGTGTACCTTGTGGGCTTATCAGATGTAAGACAAGGTCTGATGAACGAGGATGTTCAATAATAACTCCGACTTGAATATCGGCTATTTCTCTCGCAACCGGAACAAATATTGTAGAATTAGTTGTAGCGTCGTCAAATGCCGTTAATTGAGAGAATGAGGCAAAATCGTGCAATTGAGTGCTGCAATTCGGATCAATATCAAAGATTATGCTTAAATTAAAGTTTGCGGCGTTTACCTGATCGGGGTTATAAACGCCGATTATATAGCGCCCCTGTGTAAGTGGTGGGCTGTCAAAGATGCTTAAGTCAAGTTCGCCTCCGTTTACAGGAATAGAAGCCGAAAGGTCATACAAATTCGTTGTTGGAAAATCCCCCTGTTTTACAAATAAGAATAACGGCAGACTGTTGTTTCCAACAACAACGCGCATATTTGTTGCGCAGGTTGGCACATTCGCATGGTAGTATTTGAAATGTCCCGGCTGAACTAATTGGTCAATATAAACGCTATAATTTTGATTTGTATCTGATGGTTCAATCCGAATGCTTAAAAATTGAACCATTCCAGTGTGCCAATACGCGCTGTCAATTGCAGTCAACTGCCAGGCGCCAATAGCGTCGTCGCCAACAAAATCGCGCAAAGCGCCCGGTCCATCCGGATGCTGACTGCCCGGGATATCACCCTCATCATTGTCCTCATAAATCCATTGCAATGTAATTGGCGATGGCGGCGGTAGTTGCGATTCAAAACTGTGATTATTAAGCACAACGTAATTTTCGTTATGACTCAAATTTTCAAGCACATCGCCGGGATTTTCGTGAACGAGAATGTTTGTAACAACGAGTCTGCGGATGATTACCGATTGCGGCATAACCGCAAAGCCAAGCCCTGCCCCCGGTTGCTCCGCAGTCCCATCAGGAATAGCGCAACTCATAGTAAGAATATAGTTCCCCTGCTGGTCTGTATTATAAAACGGATTGTCGCTCGAACTCACATAAAGCCCGAATTCTGCGGCTTGCTGGTCTTCACTCTTAACGCCAACATAATAAACCTCTCCTGCTCCGACAACTGCGTTTGAAATTATAACAGCCTCTGTGCCACCGCGTTTTACAGACTTGAAAATCTCATTGCGAATCACATTTTCATCAAGGTTTGTTAAAGCAGGATTTTTTGAAACATAAAGGTCAATATCTGCGTCAATTGCGCGCGCGCGTGAAAGGTTCGGAGGAATAAAGGTGATAAACATAATGTTTGAACCGACGTTATTTGTAACATAGCTCACATTTGTGCCAATCATCATTGAAGCAACCGCCGGATTGTTAGTAAACACATAGAAATTCCACTGGTTCGTCATCCCGTTTGTATAAACAAGCAATGGCGAATTTGCGCCAACCCTCTCGCGAATCATAGCAACGCCGTTTGTGAGAGATTTTATAAACGGCGTCGGATCGGTTATTATCTGTGGGGGAGATTGAGGCGGAGGGTTAACAGATAAAGAGCCTCCTTCATCAACCGACATTACAAGCGCGTAGTCCTGCGCTATGCCGTCTGGATGCGCCGTTACCGCGTTCACATTAACCCGGCGACCAATAACCGATACAGAAAATCGCGCGCTATTTGTATTTAACTTGACAAATACGTTTTCAACATTATTCACATAATCATACTCAAGGACCGCGTTTGTCGCATTAGTTGAAGAAAACAGATACGGTATAGAATAAATTCCTTGCTGTTCAAAATTGTTCCCGACATAGACCTCTCCGGTGTCAAGGTTTGTTACTACAAGGTCAAGGTCATTGACCAATTTTATAGCAGCCGCAGGATTTCCCGGTGGATCAGTCCAGACAAGAGTAATTCTAAGCGCGCTACCGGCATTGTTTGTAGCCGGACTTGCCGTAACGATTCGTGTATGGGTTTGCCCGGTAACGATGGCATTAGTCGGGTCCTGGTCAAATAACTGAATTGACCACGACGGCTCGCCGCCAGTCGCCATTGACGCGCGGGCAGCATTTGTAAGATTAATCAATCCCCAGCCTTGATGATTTACATAACTTTTAACAGCATAATCGTAATTAGGTCCCAACCTGCGGGCGCTATTTATTAGCAAAGCCTTCATCATCGCCGGGCTATTGGTATGACCGCGCTGCGTATAAAACTCTTCAAGCAACGCAAGCACGCCCGAAACAACACCGGCAGACATACTTGTGCCGCTTTCAAATCGGTACCACGGACCGAGTTGCGAGTTTAAATTTGAAACCACCTCTGTTAAAACCGCAGTCTGGTCATTCAATACAATGATTACCCTCAAATCATAACCGACCGTCATCTGGCTTGAATTAATAATATCCACGCTCCAGTTCCCCTCTGCCGGATTCTGGATTATAACCTGATTATTTCCCCGATAGGTTGTCGCGTTTGTTCCCGGGTCAGCTTCAATCGCAAGCGTTGGAAACGGGTTTGGACTTGTCGGGTTTGGCACAATTTGAATTATCACATCCTGTGCATTCTGCGGAACATAGATTGTATGGGTGTTTGTCCCGCCGGGTTGCGCAAACATATTTCTTATAAATGAACCGTAACTGCTAACACTGTTTGTCGGGTCCTGATATTGTTGCGATCTGGTTGAGATCAATAATGTGCCCGGCGCAACGACATCTGGTTTAAACCTTCCAAATATTCCCTCAATGCCAATGCCAACATTGCCTCTGCTTGAAAATGCCGCGACCTGATTGTCGCTATCGGTAAGAGCAACAAATGGCGCGTTTGTCTCGTTGCCAATAACAACTGTGTTTGTCACGTTTCTTGCTGCTTCGGTAGCGCCTACGGTTATAACGTTTTTAGCAGTCGCGGGGGCTAAAATTGTATTTGGATTTCCGCCGGCGCCGTAAGGGTCGCCAGAACCGTTGTTGCCTGCGGCAAAGACATAGATCAATTGCTGCATTCCAGACTCTGTTGGCAGCGAATCGCGCACAGCCATATCGTAACTGGCAGAGGCGAGACTATAGGAATAATCGCCAATATAATACCAGCTGTTATTTGATATTCTCGCGTTTGTCCTTGCCGCGCCGGATTGTAAATCCTGATCGGTGGTTAACGGTCCCATCAATGTGTGAGCGCCTTGCACATAAAGACGGGCTTCTGGAGCCATTCCTTTAAAGTTTGAGCCCGGCGGAGAACCCGGCGCATATTTCACCGTGCTTGACATTGAACCATTTCCGGCAATCGTCCCTGCAATGTGTGTTCCGTGTCCTGCCGCATCGGTTAAAAGCGCTGGAACCTGCGCCGTTACTCTTCCAGCAAGGTCTGGATGACTTGCGTCAACGCCTGTATCATTAATATTCACCAATACATCTTTTCCTGTTAAACCAAGCGGGTTAGCATCATTTGTCAAACTTAACGAAACACCTACCATAACGCGCGAACGGTCATTTGCGCTCGCCCGTTTATGCGCCTTTTCTAAAACCTGCGTATAATCTGAACGGGCAACATCAACAAGGACATTTACTCCAATTTCTACCGTAAATTGCGGACCGAATGGATTCTCCTGTTCTGCTAAAAATCGCGCGCCGAGTTGTGTCAGTTCGTTTTTCAAACTGCTCGCCTCTCCCTTGTATCCAAGCACATTTATTATAAGCGAATCTTGATTCTGAACAGGTTGGTTCATCAAATCAATCAACTCGCTGGAGAGTTTAAAATAGGGTTCATAAGCAACTACCGCTTGAACACCGGGGATTTGAGCCAGAATTTTCGGATCAGACGAATTTGCCCTCACAAGGTACGCATTGTTTGGTATGTATGAGACAATGTCTGCCTTTGCCATTTTGAGCGCGTTGCGGATTGTATCGTTGAGGGCGCCGCGAGCCTGAACAATGAAACTGCGCGTGCTTGTCGTCTGTAACAAAACAGGCAATGGCAACGGCTTTCCGTTTGAAGTATCAATTATCGCGTTCTGAAGTAAAAGCGTTGACTGCGATTTTGCTAACTCAGCAAGGCTTTTATCGCTGTTAGTCAATCTATACGGCATTACTTTTGAGCCGAACAAATTCTTCCCGCTGTCAATTACCCCGACAACACTGGCAGAATTTGTTGATACCCTTTCTACCTTAGAGGTCAAAATAGTTTGGTCGTTTGTGTTTGAAGGCTGATTCGGTTTTAATTTTTGACGTTCATGCCAATCGCCTAATCGCCAGCAGACGGCGCCGGCAATGAACAGTAGCAAACTTATAAGCGCCCACATTCTCGGATTATCGCGCATATTTTCTCCTCATCGCAATTATACTCTATCTAAACATAATATCGCCTTTTTTAACCGGCATTCAATCCTGCCCGGTCAAGGCGCGTTTTATTAACTATCGTGGAGGAAGCAGGTTAAACGACTCGGTAATAACGCGCGGGACAAGGTTTGTCTCGCCAGGAATATATTCATTTTCCACGCGGATTACCGACCTTATAACTGCCTCTCCGACCACTTGGTAATTTGTGCAAAGTTGAAACATTGAACCCGTTCCAAACGTGATTGAGCCTGCAGCGGGTCTCAAAGATTGACCGTATGCGTAAATTAAAAATCGCGGTTCGCCAACCTTTAACAAAGAGAGGATTTGCACTGGTATCCGTTCAAGCGCCGCGTCGCTCGCTACCTGCATCGTATCAACAGCCGTTGTGTAATTGATAAATGGCGAACGCGTTGTCAGTTCAGGCACTTCAAGAATCTCGCTCAATCGTGTGAATCGTTTGTTCGGTTTTGCGTCCCTATAATTATTTATGCCGTTAATAATCTTATAAATCTCCGGCGATTCTGGTTCAATTGTTGTGTCTAAATAATTCGGGGCTACGCCCGGTTCTGGAGGATTTGATTTATCATCGGGTTTTAAAACAAGCGCGCCGCCTAAAACCGCAGACCATGCCGCGGTATTTGTCTGGTTTATAGATAACAATCCGCGTGTGGCGTTCGGGTGCGGAGCGGTTATAAAAATATCCACAAGTTTCCAGTCGTTTGTCGGATGTGTAAGCCGTGAGCCCGGATACCCCGACCATCTGACCCAGGTAAAATCATCCACTTCATTTCCTGACCCTTCGCTTCTTAAGTAAATTGTTTGCCACGGCGTCCCTCTGTGAACCCTGCCGATCCATCCAATTGTCGCAAATTCATCCATCGGAAAATCCCAATCATCAGAACTCCACACAAGCGGGTCTTTTAACCGCCTATCATAAGCAGTGCCATCGTTCACATCGCTATAATGCGGATTTCCGCCCCAGGGACGATAGGCATAATTTGTCAAACCTAGATTGCTGTTTGTCGGAATTTCAGCGCCGATGACCGGTGAAACAGCCTGCCAGTAGTTGCTTGGGTAAAGTTGATTAGGAATATGATGTATGAGCGGATCGTTGACCTGCCATGTTGTAAATCGGTAAAGTTTTCTCATTGGCGTAAACGGCGCTTGAAATATAGGAACATTCGTGCTGAATGAACCGCCGGGATTATAAACCGGCGGCTCGCCCATACGGACGCAAAATGTGTCAATCGCGGTTTCTTTATTCTGTCCCCACGGGTTTGGACCGTAACTGTTCCAGTTTGCCGGTAGCCGTCCCATTGAGGCGAGAATCTGGTTATAAATGCCGCGAGTTGGCGAATTCGGATCAGTCGGATTTCCAACCCTGTTTGTATCCCAGAACATAGAGTCATTCACACCGGCATCCGCAAGACTCACAGCGGCAGGTCTGCTCATCAATTCATAAGATAAATCGATGTGGCTTCCTAATCCGTCCATACAGACGAAATCAACAACCCGCCTTGAACTTGTATCAACCAAATAACAGAGAATACGGTTAGAAATAGTCATCCACCACATCGGCATATTAAACCCAAGCCCTGTATCATAACCAGGGTTTGGATTTATATTCATAAAACGGGGCGGATTGTTGAAATAAATACCATTAGTAAGCACAACAAGATTATTCGGCGGCGTCTGAACAAAAGCCCCGCCACGCCACATATTTGCCGGGATATTGTACGGTCCAAAATTGGTCGCAAAAATATTCGTGTAAAGCACATTCCCAGTTTCGTTTGTCAGAACCATTGTGGATGAACAGGCAATAAAAAGTTGCAGGTCTCTCGGGAACGGACGGCTGTAAGAATTCCAAAATTCAACTCCGAATGAGTTTGAAATACCGATAATATACATCTGATTGGTTGTAAAGGAACGGGGCGTTGCAGATTGCTTGATAAACGCAAGTTTTCGTTCCACCTGAACATAGGTTTTAACAGTAAATTCATTAAAGTTCGGATAACCCTTTCGCGCCCCAAGAATTGGCGGAACATTGTAAATCAGCAGATTCGTTGCAATAGTTCCTGCGAGCAAGTTTTTTAATTTAGGGTCATTTGCGGAAAAGATGTTTGTCCCTATGCTTTTTATGAATGAATCGTCGGTTTCAACCGCATAGCCTGCAATCGCCGGGCAATCAAAGTTTGTGTCGTATGTAAATAGAGGGCGGAATACTGTTGGATACGGCGCGTCGTATATTCCGCCATTCCAGTTAGCATCAAACAAATTTGCCGCAACTTGCAAAAATCTGTGAATCTCTGGCGTGTAAAATCTAACGGGAATATAACTCACGTTTGTAATTACATAATTTGAAGGATACCCGAGCGCCGTGTTTATTTCTGCAATCTGATTTGAAAGCATTCTATTGGCAACGTTTGTAAAAAATATCAAGGTAAGTTCCGGGTCTGACCGCCAGGACCAAAAATTAGTATAAAAGATATTTGATTGCGGAAGGTTCACATAATTAAGATGAATTTTATTTGTGTCGGGCAGTGGAATTGAGTCAGTTGCAAGTTGCGAAAGCAATCTATAAAAAGTGCGCCGATCATATTCGCTGTTTACGTTTGTTGAAGCGCTTGTTAAACGCCAGACAAAGTTCGTTGAAACTTTTTTTGGATCAAAAAGTTCGCTTGTTAAATCAAAGAATGCCTCTGGATTATCCGAGCCGGACCAGGGGTTGGCAATTTGGTCCGGCGTCGGAGAATCCAGATTTGATAGATATTGACCGAGCATCAGCGGTCCGTCTGAGTAGGTGTCAAACCAGTCATTTTGATATGCTACAGCGCCGCCGCCAATAAAGGAAAGCGCGCTAGGCAAATTCATCAAATTGCGGTTATATCTATACATTAGAATATCTCGCGCGTCTTCAAACGCAGCCCCCATTGATGATGGCGCGAGCGGTGTATAATTATAGCTTAACAGTCCATAAATATTCGTATTTAACGAACGGAATAAAGCCGCAAGATTTATCTCCCAGGAACCGACGCCTTGATTTCTTAAAAATCCGGTTGACCCGGGTTGCGGGTTTAAAATTGCATGGTTGTGTATGGCGTTAATATCAAGTGTATCGCCTATCGGGATTGCAATGTAGCAGTAACGTTGGCGGAATCGGTTTGTTCCAGAGTGTGGATAGCGCGGGTCTTCAAGGATGCCAATCCATTCAGGGTCTCCAAGGTCACCGGGATACGATTGCTCAAATAACCTGTTGCGATTCAAATCCAGATAAAAACGACCTTCGCCTCCATATTCAACATCATCCATAAATACCGGAGCGCGCGGGTCTTTTATTAAATTTGCGAGGTCTGCAGGAGTTGGATTTGGCGGGTATTTATCCTGATTTGTTGAAACAAGCAGTCCAAAACTCAATAAACTATTATCCGAAACCATACGGGAGACAATTTCTGCTTTTGCCCGTTCCAGCGCGGCATCAGCGGCAAGCTCAGCC